>NZ_JAKMHX010000030.1 GCF_022048975.1 Sporosarcina cyprini
TGAATCGCTAATCAACAGGAAGAGGATGCCTTAATTTCTGCAAAGAACGCAGAAATACGGCAAATCGAACTCTTCGTTGTTCGATTGGCTCAACGCCCGCCCCCCGGAAAGCGACCGCCAGAAGCGGAAATCAACTTTACTAGGAATCTAATGTGAGTACCGGTTGTATATTATTTTTATACGCGACAACAAATTAATATGCTTTTGTCTACGCTCTGATGTGCATCTCCATACAATGGATTTGCGCCTTTTCATTTTGGATTCGTTCATTGAATTAGGATAGTAGTTGTTCATTTGGGCAAAATACGGATGATATCTATATGAAAAGGAGGATGGGCGTGAGAACTAAAATTTTTTTCATCCTGACATTCCTTATTTTTTCTTTTTCGTCTTTGGCCAGTGCGGAAGCTCCCTTCACAGCTGCATTTATCCGAGACCATCAGCTGTGGATCAAAGAAGGGGAGCAAGAAACGCAATTGACGAAGGATCGATATATTTATTCGCCGAAATGGTCGTATGACGGCCGTTTCATTGGATATATTGATGGGGATGAAAAAGGGAAGAAGTCGGATTTATATATTTACGATCGGAAGGAAAAAGAAAGCTACCAATCGTATGTGCAGGTCGTTACATCAGATTTTAAATGGGCCCCGAATAAAAATCAGATCGCTTATACGAATTATGGCGTTTTGGATGTAACAAAAACAGAAAACGGACGGCCGCAAGGATTTGAAAATGTCGCATTAGGTGTTAGTGGCTTTGAATGGTTTCCGAACGGCAAGGAATTTATTGTTTCATCCGATTCCACCTTGCTTCCGACAGGATGGACGCCCATTCCGCTATTTCGAATTCAGGCAGACGCAAATCTTTCGAAGGACAAAATAGAACCCTTCTATACAATACCTACGAATGAAACAGATTTATTCGGGATTAGTGCTGATTTCTTTAAATGGAGTCCAAATGGTGAATGGGTTAGCTTTTTAGTAATACCGACTGCTTCCTTTGCCATGGACAGCAATACATTAAGTGTTTTGTCTTCACAAGGAACTAATTTTCAAGTTGTAGGGAAAATGTTGTCGTTTAAGGAGTGGTTCAAATGGTCGCCTTCAGCCAATGAGCTAGCGTACATTTCAGGGGAAGGCCGATTCTTTGTCGAGAACAAAAATACGACGGTTTCAGAAATTCCGATTGCCAAGCAGCAACAGGAATATACTCCTAAAGGTTTCGTGGACCTGGGTCTCGAATGGTACTCCAAAGATTTGATAATTGTAGCCCGCGCGAAGGAGAACAAAGCGTGGAAAGAAGGGCCTGTCCCGACGATGTACACCTCACTCTTTGCGATCGACATCAGAACAGGTAAGCAGCATCAACTCACATTTCCCGGTGAAAATGAAATGGACGAACAGCCTCAAGTCGTTGGCTCTTACTTGACCTGGTTTAGAAAGAAGACGGGGCAAACAAAAGGGGATGTGTGGGTACGGGATGGCCTATCGGGTCAGGAGTACATTTGGCTGAAAAATGTCGACGGCGCTCCCGTATTCTTTACACCAAAGCAAAAATCATGAGAACAGGGTGCAATTCCTCAGGGAGTTGCATCTTTTTTGTTCCAATACTTCCCTGTGATAATATTGACAAAAAAGACCCCTTTGCTTTTCAATGAAGTATAAGGCATGCAGGGAGGTGTTTGTTTGGGTTACATAATGGAATCCGTCCCAGGATGGGCTGTGATCCTTTCTTTGATTCTCTTTATTCTTTGTTTTTATTTCACCTTAACGTTTTTCCAATATGTCAAAGCCGATGACATGCGTCTTGCCAAACAGTCCAAGGCAGCGGCAGTTGGGTGTATTGCGCTTGGTTTATTGATTCCTGCTATCTACAGTTTGTAATAAGGCAAGGGAAAGTGGAGCTTATTTATCAAATAATTAAATGGTAGTCTACAATCTTTATTCTATTCGTATAGTACTGTTAAAAAGGAAGTGCACCTAATACGAAAGGATAAAATCGCTTTACTTGGAGCTATCCTGCTTGTCAGTGCAGGGATTCTTTTGATTATGGAGGCCCGCATGACTTCCTCTTTGGATCCCTCAATACGCCCCGCCATACTAGCTGAGCAGGATAAGAATTTGCAAGAGGCTGAAGAAATCTCTACTTTGCTTTTCCAAGAGGATGGTCCGTTACAAGCGATAGCCGAAGGGTTAAAAGAAAGAGGTTTTGAATATCAAATGTTGCTTGCGGTCTATTCAGCAGACGATATTCGGGTCAAATATATCCTGACAAATCAAGAGGCCACTGCAGCTGCAGTGAAAGAAATCCAAGCATTCTTTTTTGAATCAGTAAGCCATTACGGTCTATCCGCCAGCGCATTCACTCTTCAAATCGTAGATGAAGAGGATGGGGTGGATTGGTGAAATAATTCCTAAATAGGAGAGCCCTAACGAGTTGGCAATCAAGCCTGCTCGTTTTTAGCATCCCCAAAAACGCGGTTGTCTGTCGAATCGAAAAAATCCGTGTATAATGGAATAATTATATGAATTGGAGGAATTCGAATGAACGATTTACAGCTGACGATTGAACTAACTAAACATCCAAAAGAGAAGCCGGCAACCGACCAGCTTGCATTCGGCACCGTCTTTACGGACCATCTGTTTACGATGGATTATACAGCGGGCAGAGGATGGCATGATGCGAAAATCAAACCATATGAACCGATCAGCTTGGATCCGGCAGCGATTGTCTTTCATTATGGACAAACTGTATTTGAAGGGTTGAAAGCTTATGTGACGGAGGATCAAGAAGTGGTTCTGTTCAGACCGGAAGAAAATTTGAAACGCCTGAACCGATCGAATGACCGACTCTGCATGCCTGAAATTGATGAGGAGTTTGCGCTTCATGCACTGAAGGAGCTCATTCGAATCGATAAGGATTGGATACCGAATAAGGAAGGGACTTCTTTATACATACGGCCGTTTATCTTTGCCACGCAACCTTATTTAGGTGTCGCGCCTTCTGCAACCTATACGTTCATGATCATCCTGTCGCCTGTCGGGGCGTATTATAAAGAAGGGATGAATCCGGTGAAGATTGCGGTTGAATCCGAATTTGTCCGTGCGGTTGCGGGCGGTACAGGCAGCGCCAAAACGGCAGGAAACTATGCCGGCGCGATGAAAGCGCAAGAAATTGCTGAAGCAAACGGCTACTCCCAAGTGCTGTGGCTGGATGGGAAAGAACGCCATTATATCGAGGAAGTCGGGGCGATGAATGTCTTCTTTAAAATAGACGGTGAAATTGTCACTCCTTCCTTGAACGGCAGTATTTTGGAAGGTGTAACGCGAAAATCCGTCATCGAATTGCTTCGTCATTGGGATGTCCCGGTGAGTGAACGTAAACTCTCCATGGAAGAATTGCATGCGGCTTCCCAGGCGGGGACGTTAGAAGAAGCGTTCGGTTCAGGAACAGCTGCTGTCATTTCTCCGATTGGTGAGCTTTTCTGGAATGGCGAGAAAATGACGATTAACAACGGAGAAATCGGGCCTTTATCGCAACGGATTTACGATACGATCACCGGCATCCAAACGGGTAAACTGGAGGATCCATTCGGCTGGCGCGTGAATGTGCCCGAGTAAAGGTAGTTTCATTCTACGTGAAAGGTGGTTGATGTATGGAAATAGCCATTCGAAAACTGACCACTATTGAAGAAGTTCATTTGATTAAGCCGCTGGAAGAGAAAGTGTGGCAATCGGCGGCCGTCCCGCTTCACCAACTCTATACGGCCATTCAAAATGGCGGCTTGCTCATCGGCGCGTTTGATGAGGACCGCCTGATTGGATTTTCATACAGCTTTCCGGGTTTTCGGAATGGATCTGTCTTTTTATGTTCCCACATGCTTGGGATTGATCCGGATTATCGTTCCCAAGGCATTGGGAGGAAGTTGAAGGAGAAGCAGCTGATCGAAGCCGAGCGAATGGGTTATGAATTGATCGTCTGGACTTTTGATCCGCTGGAAAGCCGAAATGCCTATTTGAATTTGGCAAAGCTGCATGGAATCTGTTCCACTTATCTTGAAAATTGGTACGGGGAGATGGCGGACGGTTTGAATCAAGGCTTGCCATCGGACCGTTTCAAAGTGGAATGGTGGATTCGGAGCGAGCGGGTGCAGTCGGCTTGGAAGCCGGATGAAATTCAATTTGAGCGTCCTTGCAGCATTTCTTACACAGCGAGCGGCCAACCGCAAATTAGGGAAGTTGCGGGGCAGTTTCGCCCTGGTGCGGACGGCTACGAAATTCCGGTTCCGTCCAATATTCAACAATTGAAGAAGACAGAACCTTCGCTGGCGTATGATTGGCGGATGCAGCTGCGGGCGATTTTTCAGCAACTGTTTGCGGATGGTTATGCGGCTGTCGGTGTCAGGCGTTCGGACAGTGAGGAAGGCATCTGTTATTATCAATTGGTTCGCCGAGGAACGATACCTTTGTGATGAAACGGGGGAGTAGCATGGACATTCGAGAAATTATTGTCAGACGGATGAAAATGAAGATGAAACAGCCGTTTACGACAAGTTTCGGGACAATGCAGGACAAGCATTTTTTATTGATTGAAATAAAAGACGGATCCGGCCGCAGTGGATGGGGCGAATCGGTTGCATTCGATGCGCCTTGGTATAGTGAGGAGACGGTCGAAACGAATTGGCATATGATTCGTGACTTTCTCATTCCAATTTTGTTGGATGCCGATCTTGCGCATCCTGATGAAGTGAGTGGACTCTTTTCACCAATTCGGAAAAACAATATGGCGAAAGCGGCAGTCGAGGGTGCTGTTTGGGATTTGTACGCAAAGCAGCAGGGCATGCCACTGGCCAAAGCACTAGGCGGCACCCGCCAGCAGATTGAGGTCGGCATCAGCATCGGCATACAGCAAAGCGTTGAGGAGCTGACGGAAGTCGTCCGGCAGCATTTGCAGGAAGGCTACAAGCGCATTAAGGTGAAAATAAAACCTGGCAAGGAAATCGAGATTCTGTCGGCACTCCGGCAATCCTTCCCGGACATCGCTCTAATGGCTGATGCTAACTCGGCCTATACACTGGCAGATACAGCGCTTTTACAACGGCTTGACGAGTTTAATCTCATGATGATTGAACAGCCGCTCGCTTCGGATGACATTATCGATCATGCCATTTTGCAAAACGACCTAAAAACACCGATTTGCCTTGACGAAAGCATTCACTCGTTGGAAGACGCGCGCAAGGCGGTAGAGCTTGGCAGCACCAAAATCATCAATATCAAAATCGGCCGTGTCGGCGGCTTGACAGAAGCGAAAAAGATACATGATTACTGCATGGAAAAAGGAATTCCCGTCTGGTGCGGAGGTATGCTCGAGGCAGGAATCGGCCGTGCACATAACATTGCCCTGACTTCCTTGCCGAATTTCATACTTCCAGGCGATACGGCCGCTTCTTCGCGCTATTGGGAAAAGGATATTATCCAGCCAGAGGTCGTCATGGAAGATGGCTACATCAATGTGCCGGACGTTCCCGGCATCGGCTATGAGCCGGACATTGAAAGTATTGACCGTTTCATGACCGATAAGTGGACATTTCGGAAAGAGGGATAGGGGCCGTCGTTCCCTATTCCTTTCTCTTGAGGGCAGGACGCCGCGGACTGCGGTGTTTCCGCATATGTAGAGCTGTTTCGCACTTGACCCGAAGATTTCTGCACTTGTAGCGGCACTCTCCCGTCACATGCCTGTGCAACCTCATCCATTGAATTTCCGTCTAATGGATTGATGAAGCAGCCATTTTCCAGTAGAATGAACATAGGTTTTGTAGAGAGGGAGTTTTTCGTGAAAAAATTAGTTAAATCCTTGACGATCGGCACACTCGTTTTGCTCCTCGCCGCTTGCAATTCCAGCGGAGCGACAGAGAAAATGACGGCTGAACGTCTATTGGACAAGTCCAAGAAGGAAATGGCGTCATCTTTGGACGCGGTCCATTCACATATCGTCTACGATGATTATAAAGTGACAGTTCATGATGGGGATTTTGAGAATCCTGAAAAAAGCGGCGCCAAATTTGATATTCAAACCGATGCTTTCTTGAATCCTATGAAAATGCATCAAGAGACTCTTGTACAGCCCCGAGGCATCAAATCATACAAAATGAATCTCTATCGATTGGGCGACCGGAATTTTGTCTCCGATGAAAACAACAAAGAGTGGGAAGAAGCGTCGTCGGAAACACTCGAAAAATTGTTTGGCACACTCGTTTCCCGTTCCAACCCGACGCTCGATCTTTCGCTGTTTGATGAATTCAAGGATGATTTCATCCTGGAACCAATTGAATACGGGTATGCATTGACATTAAGTCTGAATCGGGAGCAATTCGAGCGATTTAAACAGCTCGTTCCGGATCTCGGACCCGAGCAAGACGGCTTCCTAATCATTTATAAAATGGATTTAGTTATCACATTCAATAAGAGCACTTCTTATGTGACGAGCTTTAAAATGTCAGCGGATATGCGGTCATTCCGTGACGGCACTTCCTATCGCGCGAGACAAAAATTGAATGCTACATATAGCTATTTTAATGATATCGATCCTTTCAAAGTACCCGACCAGCTTCAATAACCAGAGCGTCTTTCCTCTTTTGAGGGAAGGCGTTTTTTTATGGGAAAATATGATGTTTTCCTTACATATCCCATGTTTTACAGAGCTGGAAATAAAAAACCTTGAATACGGACAAGTGTTCGGGGTATATTATAAAGAGAACAATCGTTCGTAGGAGGTGTGCGTGATGTATGAAAATTTACCGAACCGGCAGATCGTCTGCCTGGATATGAGAAGTTTTTATGCCAGCTGCGCGGCTGCCATCGAAGGGCTGGATGTCATGGAGACGCCGATTGCGGTGGTGGGAAACATGGAACGCAAGGGCGGTGTCATCCTCGCGGCATCTCCGCCCTTAAAAAAAGAGTTTGGCATCAAGACCGGCATGCGGTTATTTGAAATTCCGGATGATCCGAGCATCCGATTAATTGAGCCGAAAATGGGATTTTATCTGGATGTGTCCATGGCGATTACGCGCCATTTGAATCGCTTTGTTCCGAAAGAAGCCATCCATGTATACAGCGTCGATGAAAGTTTTGTCGATTTGACAGGTACGGAGCGGCTTTGGGGGCCTCTGGAGGATACGGTGCAGCGCATCCAAGACGAGCTGGCTGAGCAATTCCAGCTGCCGTCCGCCTGCGGCATCGGGCCGAATATGCTGCTGTCAAAGCTCGCCCTGGATTTGGAAGCGAAAAAGACGGGCATTGCCCGCTGGACATACGAAGACGTGCCCGAAAAGCTTTGGCCGATCGCGCCGCTCAGCAAAATGTGGGGCATCGGCAGCCGGATGGAAAAGACGCTAAACAATATGGGCATCTTCTCTGTCGGCGATTTGGCCCATGCCCCTTTAGAGCAACTGGAGAAAAAATTCGGCATCATGGGCAATCAATTATACCATCATGCCCACGGTCTCGATTTTTCAAGCGTCGATACAGCTCCGCTCGTCGAAGGACAGATCAGCTATGGGAAGGGCCAGATGCTGTTTAGGGACTATGAAAAGCGGGAAGATGTGCTGGCGGTTCTGCTCGAAATGTGCGAGGATGTCGCCAAGCGGGCCCGGGAGGCAGGAAAAGCCGGACGTACCGTTCACCTGTCCGTCGCTTATTCCAAGCGCTCGCTCGGTGGCGGATTCAGCCGCTCCGCTTCTGTGAGTGAATCGATTAATGACACGATGGGCATCTATCGGATATGCACGGAGCTGTTCGATCGTTTCCATGACGGACGTGCGGTTCGACGGCTGGGCATCAGCTTGACAAATTTGGAGGATGAGCACTCCATGCAGCTCAGTTTCTTCGATGAACGGAAATGGCGGGATCGCAAGCTCGGTGCCACGATGGATACGCTGCGCAATAAATACGGTTCCACTGCATTATTGCGGGCGGTGTCCTATACAGAGGCAGGAACAGCGGTCCATCGGGCCAAACTCATCGGCGGGCATTATAAATAGAAAGACCGTCCGGAAAGCTGCCGGACGGCCGAAGTATTAATTCGTTTGCAAGTGGCGGCGATATCTCCATGCGCAGAGAGCCGAAAGGGCAAGTAAAGCGGCCGCCAGCATATACACAAAACGCGCGCCCGCCCATTCGGCAATCGCCCCGAAAGCCAAGGATCCCGCCGCGAACAAAATGGATACGATGGTTTGCTGCACGGCATAGATGGCAGGCAATTCTTCAGCCGAAGCCGATTTTTGCAAACATGTATCGATTGAAATGCCTTTCCACTGCTGAAATACGCCCGTGCATCCGACGAGAACGAGGGCGAACCATGGCCAGGCTGTCATCCCAAAAAGGGCGGTCAGCAGGCTGATGCCGAATGAGGACACCAAAATGGCCCGTTGCAAGGATCTCTCGATAAGTGGAGCAAAACGTGCGCACAGGATGCCCCCTGCCAGCATGCCGATGAAGAAAGCGGTATTGATATATCCCCACCAAGCCTCGTTTTTGGCGAGCACTTCCGTCACAAACACATAGAGGATGGAGGCGATCCAGACGACGTTAGCCAGTGCTTCCAGTGCAATGAGAATATGCAGCGTCCGATATAAAGGCCGCTTCCATACAAGACGCCAGCCTGCCGTCAATTCACCCGCGGCCTTTTTTTCCCGTTTGAGCGGAGTAAATTTGACTGGATCAGAAATTCCGGCAAGCAGGGCAATGGCGAACAGATACAGCGTACCTGTCAACAAAATGGCGAACGGGCCCGTTGTCAACGCGACAATGCCTCCGCCTGCAGCCCAGGCGCCTAAATTGACGGTTTCGGACACGACAGAGAAGAAACTGTTGGCCTTCACCAATTCCTCCTTTGGCACAAGTCGCGGCAACATGGCATGGCTTGCGGGAGCCGCCCAGCCGTCAAGAAACGCAATGGCAAACACAAAGCTTAATAAGACAGTCACACTTGTCGTCCCGGCGGCATAGAAGGCTAGCGACCAGAGCATGATCGTTTTCAATACTTGGGACGTGACGAGCAATCTTTTTAACGAAAAGCGGTTGATCAGAAGCGGAGAAAGGAAGCCGCTTCCAAAGCGTCCCATCATATTGACGAATGGAACGAGAGCGAGCACGAAAGGCGAATTGGATTGCCCATATAAAATGGCAATCAGCCCCACGATGTAGAATATGTCACCGCAATCGGCAATCGCCTGGCCCATCCATAAAAAACGGAAAGATCGATGTTTCATTCATTTGCAGCCCCTTTTCAATCAAATTGGTTCTTTGATGAAAAGAGAAGACTTACACTGCTTTTCCTACCTCCTTTTCTATTAGGCAAAGCGCTTGTTAATGAATGATAAAAGTACTTTCCAAATGCGTAGCAACAGACAGTCGGAAAGGGGTTGCAGAATGAAAGACATCGGTTAGTCCCGTTGTGATTTTTTTAGGTCGGCCAGATCCTCTTCCAGCTTTTCGATTTTCTCCATTAAGCCGGAGGAATGAATGGCGCTGCGAACGACCCAGACCAAGACAAAAGAAAAGAGGACAAAAGCAAAAATTATGGTCAGGATGAAGGTTGTTACATCCAGCGGCATGATGGGGCACCTCTCTTTCTACTATTCATTATCTTATCATATGACTGCCAATTACAGGAAGGGAGCTAACAACAATGATTCGGGATCGAGGAAACATTAAATGGACAGCTATGATGCTTCCAGAGCATATTCAGCAATTGCGGGATTGGCAGGCGGAAGATGGAAAGCTGGCAAGGGAAACGCCAGATGAGCAGCAGCTGGAGGAGTGGGATTATAAGATCAGCAACGCAATGGAAGGGGGAATGGCGGTCTCTATCGAGTTTTGGCAAGGGACAGATGTCAAAGAGGCACAAGGGTTTATCCAAAAGTCCGACAGCCTGCAAGGGGTGCTTCAAATCGGCATGGAACCAGGGAAGGCACATTGCGTGCCGTTTGTCGATATAAAAAGTATTTCAGAAATCGAATAATTTAAGTTTCGTACCTTTTCTATTGTTCAGACTTTTGGTAGACTATTTGAGGACAACATAGAAAGAGAGAGAAAAGGGTAGGGGGAGTCATGTGAAAGTTTTAGTTCAGCTAAGCTGGTTTTTTAAGCAGCGTAGGAAGCAGTACGGTCTCGGCATTGCTGCGCTTGTATTCGTTTCCTTGCTGCAGTTGCTGCCGCCGAAGATCATCGGTTTCATAGTCGATGATATTACAAAAGGGACGTTAAGCTCTTCCGAACTGATCAAATGGCTGATCATCTTGGCAGCGGCAGGCGTGCTCATGTACATATCGCGCTATTATTGGCGTGTCATGATTTTCGGGTCCGCCGTCCTGTTATCAAGGACGATGCGGGAAAAATTATTTAACCATTTTACGAGAATGTCACCGTCATTCTATCAAAAACGCCGTGTCGGGGATTTGATGGCGCATGCGACAAATGACATCAATGCTGTACAACAGACGGCCGGAATGGGGATCTTGACACTGGTCGACTCCATTTCAACTGGCGGTTTCGTCATTTTAACGATGGCCTTGACGATTAACTGGAAATTGACAGTGATCGCTTTAATTCCATTTCCGTTCATGATTTTCCTGACAAGTTATTATGGGCGGCTGCTCCGAAAGAAATTCCGTTTTGCCCAGGAAGCTTTTTCAAGCTTAAATGATAAGACACAGGAAAGTATTTCGGGCATTAAGGTAATCAAGACATTTGGGCAGCAAAAGGAAGACATCCAGGATTTTACGGAACTATCAACGGATGTAGTCGAAAAGAACATGAGAGTGGCCAAAATCGATGCATTATTTGATCCGACAATCACTGGAATTTTCGCAATATCCTATATACTTTCGTTCTTTTTCGGAACGAAATTCATCATTGCGGGAGATATGTCAATCGGGGATATGGTGGCATTCAGTACATATCTTGGGCTGTTGATATGGCCAATGCTTGCGTTCGGCTTCCTGTTCAATATCGTGGAACGCGGGAACGCCTCGTACAGCCGGATTTCAGAGCTTCTCTCCATCACGCCTGAAATTCAAGACGTGGCAGGCGCGATTGCTGTTCGGCCAGAAGGCGATTTGCACTTTGATATCGATGAATTCAAGTTTCCGGAGGATGAAGCACCTGCCTTGCGTGATGTCCATTTTACATTACGACGGGGAGAAACACTCGGGATTGTCGGCAAGACCGGTTCAGGGAAGACCGCCATCCTGAAGCTTCTACTACGGGAGTTTGAAGGATACAAAGGAAGCATCGTGTACGGCGGACATCCGATCAATCAATACAAACAGCAAAGTTTACGGAGTTCCATTGGATACGTGCCGCAAGACCACTTCCTCTTCTCAACGACTGTCGCAGAAAATATCGCATTCACCAATCCAAAGGTCGATCGTGAGAAAGTTTACGAAGCAGCTCGGCTCGCCTACATCCATGAGGATATTTTGGGGTTTGCGGAAGGCTACGAAACCGTCGTCGGAGAACGGGGTGTTTCCCTGTCGGGTGGCCAGAAACAGCGGATTTCCATTGCCCGTGCCCTGATCATGCAGCCGGAATTATTGATTTTGGACGATTCATTATCAGCAGTAGATGCAAAGACAGAGGAAGCGATTCTGGAAGCATTGAAGCAGACGCGTACCGGCGAAACGACAATCATCACGTCTCACCGCCTGAGTGCCATCCAACACGCTCATAAAATCATCGTCTTGGAAGAAGGGACTATTATCGAGGCTGGTACTCATGATGAATTGATTGCACTAGAAGGCAAGTATAAAGAGATGTACGACTTGCAGCAACTCGAAGTGCTCGTTGAACAAGGGGGTGAGGAATAATGTCCATTGAAAAACAGCCTAAACTGACAGCAAAGGATCAATGGATCGTATTCAAGCGGTTATTGAGATACGCCATTCCTCATAAGGCAAGCATTACGGTCGCGCTGATCCTGCTCGTCTTGACGGTAACGGGAAGCATCGTAGGCCCGTTGCTCATCCAATCATTTATCGATAATTATCTGACGCCGCTCGATTTTCCAAAGAAAGAAGTTATGACGCTGGCGCTTATTTACATCGGGCTTCAATTGTTCATAGTCGTTGTCTCGTATTTCCAATCGCTACGGTTCCAGGCGATTGCCTTGAAGGTCATCCAGCAAATGCGGATTGATGTATTTACAAAAGTACAAGGACTTGGCATGCGCTACTTTGACAAAACGCCTGCAGGCAGTATCGTATCACGGGTAACCAACGATACCGAGTCGATCAAGGAAATGTTTGTCAGTGTAATTGTAACGTTCCTGCAAGCGATCTTTGTCATCATTGGCGTCTACTTCGCGCTGTTCTCCCTTGATGTGAAACTTGCATTCATGTCAATGGGATTGCTGCCGTTATTTATGATCATCGTCATTGTCTATCGCCGGTATAGTGCGGATTTCTATCAGGATATCCGTGAACGGCTCAGCCAACTGAACGCCAAAATAGCGGAGTCGCTGTCTGGCATGGGCATGATCCAGGCGTTCCGGCAAGAGGAACGGCTAGCGAAGGAATTCGATGATATCAATGAAGGTCATTACCGGGCCGGTATGCGGAATATTAAATTCGACAGCGTGTTGCTAGGGCCATTCATCGATTTGCTGTACGCTATCGCGATCGTCTTCGTCCTCGGCTATTTCGGTTTTATGTCTCTGGAAAGTGCCGTAGATGTAGGGATCATCTATGCGTTCACTACGTTAATCGGCCGGTTGTTCCAGCCGGTTCAGCAAGTCATGCAGCGTCTATCCATTTTCCAGCAAGCACTTGTTTCTGCATCCCGTGTGTTCAAGCTGATGGATGATACGGATATGGAACCGAGTCAGACGGATCAAGCGAAGCAACCGATCCAAGAAGGGACTATCGAATTTCGCGATGTCACGTTTTCCTATGACGGCAAAAATAATGTATTAAAGAATATTTCATTCACTGCAAACGCAGGGGAAACGGTCGCCCTCGTCGGCCATACCGGAAGCGGAAAGAGTTCTATCATCAACTTGCTTATGCGTTTCTATGAGTATAATCAAGGGGAAATTCTGGTGGACGGCATCTCGCTGAAAGACTATCCGAAAGAGGAGCTCCGCCAAAAGGTCGGTCTCGTCTTGCAAGATCCGTTCCTGTTCTACGGGGATATTGAAAGTAATATCCGTCTTCACAACAAGGAAATGACAGGGGAAGAAGTACGTGCGGCAGCGGAATTTGTTCATGCGAATGAATTTATCGAAAAATTGCCAGATAAATACTCGCAGAAAGTGACAGAGCGCGGATCAACGTTCTCCAGCGGTCAACGCCAGCTCGTCGCCTTCGCCCGCACAATCGCAACCAATCCGAAAATACTTGTCTTGGATGAAGCGACCGCCAACATCGACACGGAAACGGAAGTCGCTATTCAAGCGAGCTTGGAAAAAATGCGAAAAGGCCGGACGACCATTGCAATCGCCCACCGATTGAGTACGATCCAGGATGCCGAACTGATCTTAGTGCTGCACCAAGGAGAAATCGTCGAACGGGGCAATCATCAGCAGCTCCTCGCACAAAAAGGGCTGTATTACATGATGTACCAATTGCAAAATGGATTGCTGGATGATGCCATCTAAATCGTAGTACCTTGAAAGACATACTTCAGGCGGCAAGCAAACTCAACTAAGGGTTTGCTTGCCGCCTTATTGTTATTGGGAAGAACAAAGCGAAAAGCGGCCGGGGGAATGTTGCATGTCATATGCATTCAAGTGTAACGTAATAGCTCATTTTTTCATGCAACATACCGATATGACTCGGTAGCAATGTAATTTGGCACGCAGCAGGAGTGATTTGGCGAGTTGGACCTGTAATTTGGCGCAAAGCTGTACTGATTTGGCATGCTTGAGCTAAGCCGCAGTGGCAAGCTGACGATGTAATTTGGCGAAAAGGTAATATGGTACGGATGCCTTCATATTTTGATGAGTGAGGTATGGTTTTCCGGCAAGGAGTGCCAAACTAGTTACTGCAAACAAGAGGCCATGTTCTCGCTTTCATGCAAATTGAAAATCCGAATGTCATAAACTGTTCACAGTTAAAATCAACGTATTTCCGCTATGGATTTGGTACGATGGGGAGAGAATAGTAAAGGGGAGAGAAGGATGACTACTGATTTGAATGTGTTTCTGGCGTTCGGTGCCGGATTTTTAAGTTTCATTTCACCGTGTGTGCTGCCTTTGTATCCAGCATTTATATCGTATATTACAGGCATGTCGATCGATGATTTGAAAGGCGATTCCAAGCGGATGAGCCGAAATGGAATGCTTCATACGATCTTTTTCTTGCTTGGATTTTCGGTCGTTTTTGTCTTCCTTGGTTTCAGCACATCGCTCGTTGGTAACTTTTTTGTGCAGTACAAGGATATACTCCGCCAAGCGGGCGCCATCTTTATCGTCTTGTTTGGACTAATGGTCATCGGTTTGTTCAAGCCTGATTTCTTAATGAAAGAGCGACGTCTGCAATTTAAAAACAGACCGGCCGGCTTCTTGGGAACTGCATTGATCGGCCTTGCATTTTCAGCGGGCTGGCAGCCATGCATGGGGCCAATCATAGGAGCGATCATTGGACTGGCTGCAGCAAATCCGGGCTCTAGCATGTTATATATGATGATGTATGTATTAGGGTTCGCAATCCCGTTCTTTATTTTATCATTTTTCATTACCCGTCTCGGATGGATCAAACGGCATAGTAATTTGATGATGAAAATTGGCGGTTATGTTATGATTGCTTTCGGATTTTTGTTGTTTTTCGATGGAATCACGTATCTCACCAGCTTGCTGAGCCCGATTTTTGGTGATTTCCAAGGTTTCTGATTGGATAGGAGGAACAACCGATGAATGAAATCGGATCATATGAGCAATGGAATGAAATTATAGAAAAAGAGCCGCAACTCCTTCTTTTTGTCAAAACGGACCATTGTTCCGTCTGTGAGGGGCTTTATCCGCAAGTGAAAGCGCTCGACGATCAATTCCCATTTCCTTTCTATCAAGTAAATGCAGCGCGTGTGCCTGAAATTGCGGGACAGTTATCGTTATTTACTGCTCCCGTCGTACTGCTTTATCATTACGGTAAAGAAATGGCGCGCTTCGCCCGTTTTGTTCAGATGGACCAGCTCACACGCCGCATGCAGGAGCTCGTGGAACGGGGGAAGGAAGATGCTTAGACTTCAGGAATGGATTGACTATGTTTTCAACACGATTCCATCAGTTTATTTAATTGTCGGATCAACGGTTATCTTTCTTTTTATGGGGACCATGGCATTTATTGTCCGAACAAGAGCAGCCAAGCGGCCGATTTCCGCCAAACGGATCATTCTTCCGCCGCTCTTCATGTCGACAGGCGCATTGATGTTCCTATTTGAAGAATTCCGTGTGCCTCTTCCACAAGTGTTGGAAGCAGTGGCAGTTGGTTTGTTGTTTTCTCTTATTTTGATTAAAACAACGAACTTTGAGAAGAAGGATGGATTGTTGTATGTGAAGAAGTCCAAAGCATTCATTGTCATTCTTTTGAGCCTGCTCGTCATCCGTCTGGTGGCCAAGCTCATATTGAGCAGTTCCATCGATGTGGGTGAATTGGGCGGAATGTTCTTCCTGCTGGCATTTGCGATGATTCTTCCTTGGCGCATCGGCATGTTAATTAAATATGTAAGAATTCGAAACCGAACAGCAGAATGATTTTCAGAAACAATAATCGTCCCTTCTTATAATGAAGAGGGGACGATTTTTTTAGCTCAATATTTGATTCGTAGAGAATTCGTTATTTTTACTGATGGAATCAAAACTCAATCGTTTTCCTTTTTCCAACTTCGAAAGGTTACAAGCTCTACGAAGCCATAAGACACTATCATTGATAAAATAGGGACAACATAATGCTTGGGTGGCCCAAATAAAAAAATTACAACGATGAAGCCTGTAATGAAAAGGAATGTGTTTACGAGATACGATTTTTTCCTAGATTTAAAATAGAGTAACGCCTTATTCATTGTTCACCTTCGATTATGTTATTGATTGAGAATATCAAGATAAAGCGACAGAATCAAATAGCAATATTTACATGCATCAGAGAATCAACAGTGTGCCCAAAAGAAAAGAGGCTGTCCAACATCGATGGATCGACGTTCTGGACTGCCTCTTTCTGCTTATTCGAATAAGTGCTCGTACGGCTTCATATCCACTTCCATGGATGTCAATTTCTTAATCAGGAATTTGTGATCCCGCTTCGGCGTGGCCACAATATATCCCCGGATAATATGGTCAAAATCAATTGTCTTCGCACGATCTTCCAGGGCAATCTGCCCGATTTTGGAAGCGATTTTCTGTTTGGCTACATCGCGAAACAATTCTGGAACAGGACTAACAAGCTCATTCAGAAGCTTTTTGGAATCCTCATTCCAAAGATGAAGGGATTCATTAACATAATGTTCTTCCCAATCAAGCGTCGATTTGCCATCCGCTTTCGGAAACACCTTCAAGAATTTACGGAACATGAAGTAGCCGCCGATGCCAAATAAACCGACTAGGACGATACACCAGAATACGATGAACCACATAAACCAATCCTGCATTTGTCTTCACCTCTTCCTCACTTCCCCTATTATAAAAGGAATTGAGAAAAATTTCATTAACAATGTATCCTTTTCCTTTGCCTGTTTCTATATAACAGGTGAAGGGAGGTGGAGCACATGGCAACATTGGAATTCAGAGGCGCTATCGGAAAGGTGTTTTTTGACGGAGGGCTGACGGAGGATGGCAAGTTAATTCGCAAGGCCAAGTCATATCGCAATATCGCGCAAGGGGTGAACGCGGCAAATCTGTACAACGCCTTATCACAACTGGCGCAGTTTTCGGAGCGAGCCGTCGTGGGAATGGAGAAGGTCGAAACATCGGAAGTCGTCAATTAAAACGAAAAGGAGAGGGTAAGACATGAGCAGGACATTGCAACTTACATTTGAAACAGCAGCAGGGAAAACATCTATGCTGACAGTGGACGAGCCACGGAGTGATATTACGTCTGAGCAAATCCAAGCCGCCATGCAGCAAATTATCGCATCGGGAGCATTTGAAGTGGATGGCTCGCCGTTCTCCGCACCGAAGAGTGCACGCATCGTAGAAAGAACCGTGACCGAATTCACGACTGCGTAACAAAGAGCAGTCTGCCCGCCAGTCTCATGCTGGCGGGTTTTTAACTTAGAAAAAGGAGGGCATGATGAATGGAAACATGGTTGAATTTCATACAAGAGATCGGATTCCCGGTATTCGTATCGTTTTATCTGTTGCATCGTCTTGAGATGAAGTTGGAAGCGATCCATGATGTGCTCGTCACATTAAAGGTGAAGTGAATTTCACAAAAACGTCATTCTTTTGCCATACAACGAAGTTTGGCAACCTTGTTTGAATATTTATCTTCATCTATGATAAAGTTATAAAGAATGTGAAGGAGTCTCGATATGCTTAAAAAAATACTGTTTTCCGCAATGTTGACCGGCTTGCTTTTTATTGCGGCATGCTCAAGCGGTTTCAAGCCGGATCACGAATATCCGATCCAGCCATTCGAATTCACAAATCAAGATGGAGAGACCGTCTCATTGGATGATTTGAAAGGCGAGGTCTGGCTCGCGCAATTTATCTTTACTAATTGTACAACAGTCTGCCCTCCGATGATGTCAAACATGGGCGATTTGCAGGGCATGTTAGAAAAAGAAGGCGTGGAAGATTATAAAATCGTTTCATTCAGTGTTGACCCAGATCACGATACGCCCGAAAAGTTAAAGCAATATTTGGAGCAATTCGGTATGCCGGATGAATCCAAATGGATTATGCTGACAGGATACAAAATAGATGAGATCAATAAACTTTCAGTAGCTGGGTTTAAAATGCCGGTAGCTGAAATTAAGAACTCTGATCAAGTCGTTCATGGATCACGCTTCGGATTAGTTAATCAGGACGGAAAAGTCGTAAAAACTTACTCCGGCGCGGAAGAAGTCCCATACGACCAAATTGTTAAAGATATGAAAGCGCTCATTAAGCAAGGAGCGGAGTAAGCGGAAAGGGTGAGAGAGTGAAGAAAAAGCGAAAGCCGAATAAAGGATTATCTATGAAGACGAAAGCGATTCTGATCGTGCTTCTCGTCCCGGTCGCTGTCACTTTATTCACTCTCACCGCGATTATCTGGACAGGCATCCAAAACCCGGAGCTGATTAAAAAGTCAGCAAGCGGGCTGATGGATTTCCAAGACCGTCATACGGCCACCATCATCCCGGAGGAGTATATACCGATTTACAAAGCAGCTGCAGAAGAGTATAGCATCCCGTGGACGCTGCTTGCGGCCCATCACCGGGTGGAGACTCGTTTTTCAACGATGGATCCACTTGTTTCTCCGGCCGGAGCAGAAGGCCATATGCAGTTCATGCCTTGCACCTTTGTCGGGTGGGGATACCCGGGCTGCCATGGACTGGGCAAAGGAAATATTCCTGATGGAGACAAAACCGATCCCGCTGTCATTAAGAAATATGGCGGCTATGGGGTGGACGCGAATGGCGACGGCATCGCGGATCCATTTGACATTGAAGACGCCATTTTCAGTGCGGCAAATTACTTATCGAAAAGTGGTGCAGCCGACGGTGATATTGAAAAAGCGATTTTCCATTACAATCATAGCGATAAGTATGTGGAGGACGTACTATGGTTTTTCAATGAATTTGAATCTCAGCGACTCGCCAACGCAAATGATACAGGCGATCCATCCAGTAAAAAGTGAGCAAGCCTTACCGGCAGGCTCATTTTTTATTGAAAAAACCCGTTATCCACTAGGGATAACGGGTTCAACCATTCATAGGGCTATTACGAAGCTCTACGCATGGATCTCATAATGAGGCTCACAATAAATACCAAGATGATCGCACCTAACAGGGCAGGCAAGATATAGAAATCAGATACTTTCGGTCCCCAGTTTCCTAACAGCATGCCACCGATCCAAGCACCAATGATACCAGCAATAATGTTACCGATGATGCCTCCTGGGATATCTTTTCCTAGGATAAGGCCAGCTAGCCAACCAATTACGCCTCCAATAATTAAGAACCAAATAAAGCTCATGTAATCCATCTCCTTTTCAAAAGTTATGATTGCCTCTGTAGTATTTGTAATATCCGTTATTTCAATACCTCAAACATCCCGCCGAAAAAAAGTTGACAGCAAAAGTAAATGAAAGGCTAGGAAAGTGGCTATTCTAAAGGGTAAAACGAATTCTAAGTAAAAAAATTGCAACTCACAAAGTCCTTGAGGAAGGACCACTTGTCCAAGCGGATGGTTATGATGAGCAGGTGGGTGCTAGGAAAACAATTTCAGGAGGAACTGCATGAGAGGGGAGCAGTGGCTCGTGAATGTAAAAAAAGAAGCCGGTAAGAGCGGCTTCTTTACTGCATTTTCGTGTGTAACAGACACTGGTTCAACGATCCGCGGATTCTTGTTTTACAGGTTCAAAATAAACAGTCGAAGTTTTTGACACACGCACCTTTTGCCCTTTTTTCAACTGAACTGTGCTTGCGGTGTTTGTTAATCCGCCTCCGAATAATTCATAGAGGCGAGGATCTTCTCCTTGCTCGAATATATGGACAAACCCGTGACCTTCCGGGATGCTTATTGTATAGTCTCCCGGTTCAATATCTAACCCGACATCCCATATGCCAGTAGTCAACTCAGTGGAAAGGGTTGTCTTAACAGGCTGTAGCGTTATTGCATTATATCCGCCGTCAAATAGTATGGAAAACGTTGAATCGATATCAGCTGTTACTGTGGGCGAGCCTGCTTTATCTCCTACGATTTCATGGAGAAGCAAGTTGTTATCTTGATCGAAAATAGAGATAGTCCCTGTCGGAAATCCCGACAATTCATACCTTCCCGCACCCGTCTTTAGTTTGATTCCATTTTTTGATGAAACCGGTCCGTACTTCCTAATTGCTTCTTTATTACTCCGATCGACTGTCGTGAAAATGGCCGGATGGACCGTTCCAATGATTTCCTCTTTTGTCGTTCCGCTGATTTCGAAGTTGTCCGCGTAAGCGCTTCTCATTTCTGAATTGGATCCTTGTAAATTGTGGCAACCTGACAAAATGAACAGGCAGATGAACATGCTAAATGCAATTTTCTTGGCATTAAACCGATATTGCTCACTATTTTTCATACTACTTCACCATCCCTACTGTCCCGATAGGCATCTATTTCCTTGAGCATCCGTGTCACTATTTTCTCCAGACATTTAACTCGTTTTTAACTTTACGGGAGAGACTTCCACTTTCCGGAAATGCATGAGCTTATTCCTCGCGTATAAAATTGAGATGACAAGCAAATTAAGGATGACAAGCCAGCTATACGCATGTTTAAAATCAAGTTTTTCCAGTCCATATTCTTTAGCAGCGTCCCCGCTTAAAATCGCTCCAATATCGATGAATTTTAGAGGGTAAAGCCAATTCGTCTCCACTCCTGCAGCTAAAAGAAGCTGGGGGGACAGCAATACAAGCAGGATTATGACAATTGCGGCGTACAAGTTTTTCGTCACAAGATTAACGAACAGGAATGTGAGCAAAAGTAAAAGGGTTATTAAACCAAATGCGATCAGCATGTAAATTAAATACCGCAAACCGGATACGGCGATGAAATCTCCATTCTGATAGATGAGTACAGGTGTTCTAAAGTCTCCCCATCCTGTTTTTTTAGCTACATAATAACTGCCAATCCCTATACTCGCACACACCATGAACATGATTTGAACGAAATGAACCCCGACCTTGCTAATAGCTTTTTGCATGAACGAAATAGGAAATCCTTTCATGACGGAAGGATGTTGCTGATCATTGAGAAGCATGCTGCTTCCCGCAAGCAATACGAATATGCAAAATAATGATCCGCTAAGTAGATTCAATGCGACAGGTATATAATTGCTCGCTTTAAATGGATCATGAATGAGGGGTAGATCATTCTCTACATGATACTGATAGAGCGCATTTTCTTTTAGAATCTCATCTACCGGAACTATTAGGTCCCGCTTTATCCCTTTATTTCCTCGTCGATGCAAATCAAGACGTAATTCATTTAACTTCAGTCCAGTATCAAAAAACTTGTGAAAGTTAGGGCCTGCACCAAAATACCCATCAGAGTTCCCGGTATTGTGTAAATATAGCGTTTGCCAGTTCATCAATCCAGTTTGCTTAGTTAAATTATCGAGGATTTCTTTTCCTTCTTCCGTTTCCCAAACAGTACCGGGGAATGTATCGAACACTTCGAGAAACTTTTCGGCTTCTTCTTGTTTCTTTTCGCTCAGCTTAACGAAATCTAATTGGCTATAATGGGAATAATAAAGTGGGTAAAAGAGAATGAGCGCAAAACCTAACAGCCAATTCTTTTTATTTGCGAGCAATAATCTCATTTCAAATAAAAAATAATGCCAGAACATATCCTACCTCCTTTAGGCGTTATTACCGTGCTAAATAGAATCGCCGTTTGTTTATGATCAAAGATACAAAAAACAGGATGATCTCAATGACGAGGTACGTAATTAAAAGCACGAGGATGCCCTTTGAATAGAGAATTGTTTCCGTGTTCAGCAAATAATTTTTTTCTCCATTAATGATTTTTCCGAAATCAAAATAGGTTTGCGGGAACAGGCTGATATCCTTGCCGAACAGTTCCCTTGTCGAGCGAGTAAAATAAAGGCGTTCTGAGAACAAGAACAAACTGCTGCAAAATAGAACAATCCATTCATTTTTAAACAGTAAACCTAAAACCATATTCAACCTTACAAACATGAGGACGAACAATGGCAGGACGACGAGTGTCTTCCCTAAATAAGCGGCCAGAGAAATGACACCATAACTAGCCGTTCGTTGGTCAATTCGAATCGGGATATTCAAATCTAAATGCCCGAATCCAAACTGAATGGTCATGAGGAGCACGCAGGCAACAAGAAGGCAACCAATGAATGCCATGGAATATAGAAAGGCCGCCAAGGATTTCATATTAAGCTGGCGATACCAAGATAAAGGCAAGCCTTGAAGGACCGACCGATGTTTTCGGTCCCTTGATAAGTTATCACTGCTGAAGTAAATGACGCAAAATAATAAGAAGTACATCCCATAATTTTGCAAGAAATTCTGCAATGTTTGCAACCCGGTTTTCTCATACAGTAAACCAAATGTAATGGGATGATCTTTAGTAAGATAATCTTCATACTTCATCATCGTTTTCTGATACGCATGTTCTCTGTCTTTAATAGGAAATGGGGCAGTCTGAAATAAAAAACGATCTTTTAAGTATTCATCTGGATTATTTTGCAAATAGAAGGTCCTTAAATGGAGCATTCGATCAAAGTCTCGATCTTCAAAAGACTGTAACATAGAGGTAAACAAATCTTGCTCATAGGAAAGATCTGCATAAACAGGATTACCCACCTGCAAGAAAGTGTGAATTATTTTCCTATTAAAAACCAGACCGGTATTCCCGATGCTTTCTCGCAGTTCTAGCTGCTCGTTCAAATAAGCCAGGTACTCCTCCGTCTCTTTTTTATTAAAAGCTTCCTTTGTATTTGCGTATGGCCATATGATGAAACAATAGCTGAACAGTAAAACGGCTACGAAAAAAACAAAAGGAATTGTCCTTCTGCTTCTTGCTGTAATTAGAAATTCATGTTTTAAATAATTCCAGTTCATTACAGCTTCCCCTCTTTAATTTGTATATTTTAATTTATTTTCCATTTCCGAATAATCAATTGCTTTCTACTATACTTTAAGAATGTTGTGAGTACAAGAGTGTATGGAAAAGATTTACCGTTTAATTGGAATTTTTGCGATCTTGAACATTATTTATTCTTGAAATTTTTATAACCGTGACTTTACTGCAGTTTAAATGGAGATAATATGAAATCCCAAAGATTTTTGCATAAATAGGAATGTTGATCGGCCAATTTGACATACTAGGATGGACTACATGAAAAAGGATGGGATGCGGCATGTCAATGGATTGGTTTGATCGGGTATGTGAGGAATTGCAAGATCACCTGGAATCCATCTGTGATCAATATGGTGAAGTGGGGCATATGACAATTGTCAGAGCGGCCAAGCATCCCAGAATTGAATTTTTCCTTGAGACCGAAGAGGATTTGCGCGAATACTTCTTCACGCTGTTTTATGATCCATGCAATGAAGAGTTTTACATTACTACAATCGAATTTGACACAGATCGGCTCTCCAAAGTGGTCCTTCCGGATATCGAGGATATCATTGATGAAGTGCATGAAACCTTCCATGATTTTCTTGACGACGAGGAGTGGGAAGAAGAGGACGGCGAGGAATTTTTAGATGAGTACGAGGTCGAGGTAGAATGGAAAACAGGAGAAGTCGTGGCTTATACGAATGAAGATGATGTAGAAGTGCTTTATCAATTCGGACTCATTGAGGAAACAGGGGACGGCATCATTCGGCGAATCAATCGCTTTGAAACGGCAGATCGTGAACTTGTCGAAGATGATTCCTATTTCATCTTCAGTCAAGAAGAGGCCATTACGATCATATCGCTAATTGCCTCACATATGGACTCACTCAAAAAATTTGATTTTTAAACTGGAGAAGGGCGGATTCCTATTGGGGAAAACGCCCTTTCCTTATCAATTAGCGAACAACTGATGCACCAAGTGTCTTTTCAAAGTGACGAAGGGCCCATTCATGCCCGGCTGCGTCAAAGCTTGCCACTCCACGTTCATGAATGACGATGTTGTAACCTAAATTATAGGCATCGACCGCAGTGTGCAGAATACAAATGTCCGTACATACGCCAACCAGATGAATTTCCTCAATGCCGCGCGCGCGCAGCTGAATATCCAGATCGGTTCCCGCAAAAGCGCTATAGCGAGTCTTGTCCATCCAGATGATTTCTTCTTTTCGTTTCTCGAATAATTCATTTAACTTGCCATACGGATGTCTACCCGAAGTGCCTCTAATATTATGGGGCGGAAACAGCTTGGATTCCGGATGATAAGGATCATCCTTCTCATGCACATCGACGGGCATGATGACAACATGGCTCCCGTCTAAAAAAGACTCGGTTAATCCAGTGATGTAGTTCTCCAAATCAATACCGGGCTGGCCGCATGTCAGCGCTCCGTCCTCTGCAACAAAGTCATTTGTATAATCAATTACGAGCAACGCTTTTTTCACTGATCCCACTCCTTACTGTGTCATTACACCTATCATGCCATATTCGTTAGAAAAATTCACTAGTCATTATTCCGCCTTATTACGTAGTTAGTATATTTCATTAGAAAATGGGGTATTGTCCCTGAAAAGCGGAACAAAGCGGGACAAGAAGGCCATCACTTTTTCTTATGGGAGACTATAATTTTAAAGTATTTTACTTATGAACGTTGCTATATTATGATGGAGTAGAGAAAAGATGCTCGTTTACGGCCTTTTCAGTAGATAAAGGGAGGAATTCACCAATGGCGAAAAGTAATTTGCATAACAGCCGCCAATCGTTCGAAGTGAACGGAAAGACGTATAACTACTATCGTCTGAAAGCACTCGAAGAAGCTGGCATCGCAAATGTATCCAGACTGCCTTACTCAGTCAAGGTGCTACTTGAATCCGTTTTGCGTCAGCATGACGGCTATGTAATCAAAGATGAACATGTTGAAAATCTTGCGAAATGGGGAAAAGATGCGGATAAGGATGCGGAAGTGCCATTCAAGCCATCCCGTGTCATCCTTCAAGACTTCACCGGTGTACCGGTTGTCGTTGACCTTGCATCCCTTCGCTCCGCGATGGCAGAAATGGGTGGAGACCCTGACAAAATCAACCCGGAAATCCCGGTTGACCTTGTTATCGACCACTCTGTGCAAGTAGACCAATATGGAACGAACGAAGCGCTTCAAAAGAATATGGAGCTTGAGTTCGAACGCAACGCAGAGCGTTATCAGTTCCTTAGCTGGGCACAAAAAGCGTACGATAACTACCGTGCGGTTCCACCAGCAACAGGTATCGTCCACCAAGTAAACTTGGAATACCTTGCTAGCGTTGTCCATGCGATTGAAAATGAAGACGGCACGTTTGAAACATACCCAGATACACTTGTCGGTACGGATTCCCATACGACAATGATCAATGGTATCGGTGTACTTGGATGGGGTGTAGGCGGTATCGAGGCAGAAGCAGGAATGCTTGGCCAGCCTTCATACTTCCCGATTCCAGAAGTAATCGGTGTCAAACTTACTGGAGAACTTCCAAACGGAACGACTGCAACTGACCTTGCGCTTAAAGTGACACAAACACTTCGTGCACATGGCGTAGTAGGCAAATTCGTCGAGTTCTTCGGACCTGGCGTTTCTAAATTGCCACTTGCAGACCGTGGTACAATCGCAAACATGGCTCCTGAATATGGCGCAACTTGCGGTTTCTTCCCAGTTGACGAAGAATCGCTTGATTACATGCGTCTGACAGGCCGTGACGAAGAACATATCCAAGTCGTTCAAAAGTACTTGGAAGAGAACGACATGTTCTTCACAGCGGACAAAGAAGAGCCAACTTATACAGAAGTAATCGAAATCGACTTGACGAAAATTGAAGCGAATCTTGCAGGTCCGAAACGTCCACAAGATTTAATTCCTCTTTCTGACCTACAACGTTCTTTCAAAGATTCTGTTGTGGCACCAGAAGGGAACCAAGGTTTCGGTTTGAATCCGAAAGAATTCGACAAATCTGGAACGGTTGAGTTTGAAGACGGCCGTACAGTCGGCATGAAGACGGGCGACCTTGCCATTGCAGCAATTACGTCTTGTACAAACACTTCCAACCCATACGTTATGCTTGGCGCTGGACTTGTAGCGAAGAAAGCTGTCGAAAAAGGTCTTACACCTCCGGCTTATGTGAAAACGTCACTCGCTCCAGGATCAAAAGTCGTTACAGGCTATTTGAAAGATTCCGGATTGCTTCCATACATGGAACAAATCGGATTTAACTTGGTCGGTTATGGCTGTACAACATGTATCGGTAACTCCGGTCCATTATTGCCTGAAATCGAGAAGACAATTGTAGATAACGATCTACTTGTATCTTCCGTACTTTCCGGTAACCGTAACTTCGAAGGACGGATCCACCCGCTTGTAAAAGCGAACTACTTGGCTTCACCGCCACTAGTTGTTGCTTATGCACTTGCTGGTACTGTCGATATCGACTTCGAAAAAGACCCAATCGGCAAAGCAAACGATGGTACTGATGTATACTTCAAAGACATCTGGCCAACAACGGAAGAAGTGAAAGAAGTCGTTAAATCGACAGTAACACCTGAACTCTTCCGTAAAGAATATGCTCGCGTCTTCACGGAAAACGAAGCATGGAATGCGATCGAAACAACAGACGATTCCTTGTATGATTTCGATGAAAACTCAACATATATTCAAAACCCGCCATTCTTCGAAGGTCTTTCGAAAGAACCAGGCCATATCAAAACATTGTCCGGACTTCGCGTTGTCGGGAAGTTTGGCGATTCCATTACAACGGACCATATTTCTCCGGCAGGTGCGATCGGTAAAGATACACCAGCAGGAAAATACTTGCGCGAGCGCGGCGTAGAGCCTCGTTACTTCAACTCGTACGGTTCCCGTCGTGGTAACCACGAAGTTATGATGCGCGGTACATTCGCGAACATCCGGATCCGTAACCAAATCGCAAAAGGTACAGAAGGCGGCTTCACAACATATTGGCCAACAAAAGAAATCATGCCAATCTATGATGCAGCTATGAAATACCAAGCGGATGGTACAGGTCTTGCAATCATCGCTGGTAAAGATTACGGTATGGGATCTTCCCGTGACTGGGCTGCTAAAGGTACTTCCTTGCTCGGCATCAAAACAGTAATCGCGGAAAGCTACGAGCGGATCCACCGTTCGAACCTTGTCATGATGGGCGTGCTTCCACTTCAATTCTTGAACGGTGACAGCGCGGAATCCCTTGGTCTTACAGGCGAAGAGGAAATTAGCGTTAACATCGCGGAAGGCGTAAAACCACGCGACATCCTAAAAGTGACTGCGACTGCAAAAGACGGCTCCGTCAAAGAATTCGACGTATTAGCGCGTTTCGACTCCGAAGTCGAAATCGACTACTACCGTCACGGCGGAATCCTTCAAATGGTCCTTCGCGACAAAATGAAAAACAACTAATCATAAAAAGAGGGTGTCCGGAAAACCGGACACCCTTTTTTCATGCAGAATTGGATTTTCACGTCTATTTCGATATATTCTCTAGCTCAAAAGACTCTTCTAAGCCGTTCCATTTCACATTAACGGCAATTTGCTCGTCTGCGGAAACAGTGCCAGAGGAACCTCCTTTGGAAGTAAACGATACTTCCGTTGGTGGATCGGAAAGCTTTTTAGTCCCACTAAAACTTTCTAAATCCGTTTCAAAAGAATACGTAATTTCATCTGTGGAAGCCAGTTCTTCCGGCAGCCCTTTGTATGTGACAGTAAAAACATAGTTTGAATCCCCTCTAGAATATTTATCTTCAGTTCCGTTGAATAAGATCTCTGCTTCCCAATGCTCACTCTCGCCAGAAAATTTATATTTGTGGCTGTATGTGTTGCAAGCGGATAATATTAGCACGGACAGAAGAAACGGTGCGAATGCTTTTAGGGCTTTATTCAATCATACCGCCTCCAATTGGTAAATTATTTACTATTATTATACGCATAAACGTTTGAAGAGTTGAAATAATATATTATTAAAATCAGATCTAGACTTATGCCGAGAAAATGAAGTGAAAAACAGCATGCTTTGGTAAAAATGACTCCTATGGCAATTATTCTTTTTATATGATAGCATCAGAAAAATGGAGGACATACGGAAATAATGATAAGAATGAAAATACTAGAAAGATAGGGGATTAACTAATGATTGAACTATCCACTTTTGGATTTTTATTAAATCCCATTTTAGCGATAGTCTTTTGCATCAACCTAGTAGCTGCTATGAAAAAAGTGAAGCGGGAGGAAGATACCGCTCGCAATACGTTTTGGATGTCAATGTCTCTCGGATATATTATTTTTTCACTTACAACGCTCATCATGGCCAGTTCCTAAGGCAATCGATCTTATTTATTTGCAATCGTAGCTGTTGTTTTGACCTGGTACCATTATGATCCGGATAAAAAAGACGAACGCCGACGCAATTGTCTCTTTTTAAAGGCGTTCGACGATGTGGTTGTTTATATACGAGGACTTAAGTAAATTACCAAAATCAGAACAAATCACATTGTTGCGATGAACAGGACTTGTTTCCTGTCAGCCAAACTAAAAGTGAAAAGTGGTTAATTACTGAATACACAGTCATACTTAATGATTTTCTTCGTGGATTTCATCTTCTATAAGTTTAATGAGTGTTGATGATTCTTCTAAGGTAATCGTTTGGGTCTTGCCTTTATATTCTATGTGATGGCTGTAGATGCCAATCCCACCTCCAGGATAATATCCGACATTACTAATGTAAATTACATAGAGTGGTTTTTCGCTAATATCATTGGAAGTCGTTATATTATCTGATTTTAAATTTTCCAAAGCAGAGGAAAATTCTTTGATAAAATCCTTATCAACAGTTAACGTTTGATTATTTGTTTCATATTCAAGCAATTCTATACTCTCGATGTTTTTGTAAGTGATATCTTCCTCGGAGAATAACCGTTCTATAGACTCTCCTGTATGTCGTTTGAAAAAAACAACTAAAGTGATGGAAATACTCACAATAACAGCCACGACTATAACCCTAATTTTCAATTATACCCTCCTCTCAATAGATTTTTTTAAATCTTTTCTAAAGTCTTCACCCTACAATCAACTTCACAGATTAAAAGGAGTTTCATCATTAATAGGCTTACCTTTAATTCCCATCGTCCATTTTCCTATAATAAATATTTTCATTCAATTTAACCAATAATCTATGAAAACAACATTTTAGTAATAGTAGTGGCTCTCTACATGCTCTATTCATCTAACAAGATATCTACCGTCTTAGATTTTTTGACATCAGAAGCATACCAAGTTTTTAGTTTATTAAAATCTGGAGATGGTAAATCGGCGGTGACGAGAAGGAATATGTTGGAGGAAATCCACTCGTATTCCAATATTGGCCATGTGGGGTCATCCATAAATTGTATCCTGTTTTCTTCAGATGCAACTGGAATACTTTCCAACTTAACCAAATCAACAGGAACGATAACATGCCGGATGATTTGTCCGCCCTCGTTATAAGCATACCGAAAAAGTACTTTATCTTGATCGGGTGCTAGCTGATAATCTTGGAAGATCCCTTTTGGTAATGGAAGGGATTCTATTTCGCGGTTATGTACTTTGATTAGTAAACTGTCACATTGTTTATTGCCACAGCTGTACTGCAATAGAAAGAAACGTTCCTCTGTGTCTGTTTCGATCTCTTCGTAATGAGTGCGCTCGATTTCCGATTTAGGATCGGTCTGTTCACTTACATAAGATTGAAAAGTCGGAAGGTCCTTTACCGGTATTTCCAAATCTGCCATAGTCAGAACATGTGAATTTGATTCAACTGAAGCGAGTGCCGCCTCGGGGGCTCTTGAAACCTTTTGTCTGGTATGGAACCAGTGGGAAAGCAGTAGACCTACCAAGATGCCGAGTGCAAAAAGAATAATCTTCTTTTTCATTGCTGTCTCCTTTCAAAACATCAAATCTATCATTCCATCGTAACACATATCTAAAAAGGAGATAAGTGTGTTTTCAGAATTGGAAATGCTATAATGAAAAGGATATGATATACATTTATTCTGGCAAGGGTGGGTGGAAATGAGAAAACAGATCAGTCAGGCAGAAAAAGTGCGACTGCGTCAGCGAAAACATATCGCTTTCAGGATGAATCTATTGTTTTTCTGTATCTTTTTCCTATTTTCGTTACTAATCTTCCGTCTTGGCTATTTACAAATAGTTAAAGGCAAGGACTACACCCTGTTACTTGAAATGAAAGAGGAAATACCAGTCAATACAAGTGTCCCGAGAGGAAGAATCTACGACCGAAACGGCAATGTGCTGGTTGATAATGAACCGAAAAACGCTATTACTTATACAAAAACGACGTCTACGACTTCCAAGGAAATGCTAGAAATAGCCAGAGATCTCGCCCAATTGATTGAGCAGGATACAAAACGAATTACTCTTGGTGATAAGCGAGATTTTTGGATTTTGCTAAATCCAAAGAAAGCAGAGAAGAAGGTCACGGCCGAAGAAATTGAAGCGTTACGCAAAAAGCATGACACATGGACAGAAAAAGAAATCCAGAAAGAAATTAATCAAATGACTCGTGACCGCATTACGGATAAAGAGCTGGATTCCTTAACAAAAAAAGATCTCGAAGTTTTGGCGATTTATCGTGAAATGATGTCAGGCTATGCCTATTCGCCTCAGATTATTAAGAGTGATAATGTAACAGAGATAGAATTTGCAAGAGTTTCCGAGAGATTAAACGATTTGCCGGGAGTCGATACGACGACAGATTGGGATCGTATAAAGGTATCGGATAATACATTGATCGGATCTACAACAACCCCTTTGCAAGGAATTCCCCGTACAAGGCTCGATTATTTTTTGGCAAGGGATTATTCACGGAATGACCGAGTTGGAATCAGTTATTTGGAACAATCTTATGAGGAGTTGTTACGGGGACAAAAGACGGTTGTGAAAAATGTTAAAGACCGAACAGGACGGGTTGTAGAGACCGTCACCGTTCGGGAAGGAGAACCGGGGAAGGACCTTGTTTTGACACTGGATAGTGAACTCCATGAAACCCTGGAGCAAATTGTATCAGACAAGTTGCTCGCCTGGAAGCAAGTAAGGACGTCTGGGCTATTGGACCGTGCTTTTCTTGTCATGATGAACCCAAATAACGGAGAAGTACTGGCTCTTATTGGCAAGCAGCTCGTACAAGATAAAGACACTGGAAAATGGATCGTCCAGGATTATGCCTTTGGTACGTTTACGTCCGCTTACGAAGTAGGTTCGACAGTTAAGCTGGCAACTGTTCTGACTGGCTATAGTGAGAATGTCCTGAGCATCGGTGAAGTAAAAATCGACGAACCCATTTATATCGCCGGTTCATCCGTTAAACAATCTCTATTTAACCGAGGGGGCAATCGAATAGCAATCAATGACATTGAAGCTTTAGGGAAATCCTCTAACGTGTACATGTTCAAAATAGCGATATCACTTGGAGATGCTGTATATCGTCCTAATAAGCCATTACCTATTAACATAGAAGGGTTCGACCGGCTTCGTGAATCGTATGCCTCATTTGGATTAGGCGTGAAAACAGGAATCGATTTACCGGGCGAGTATGCAGGATATCCTGGGACTGAAACGATATCTGGGAAACTTCTTGATTTATCGATTGGTCAGTTTGATACGTATACACCGTTGCAAATGGCTCAATATGTATCTACTGTAGCAAATGGCGGTTACCGGATTGCGCCAAGGATCGTAAAAGAAATCAGGGAACCGTCACCGGATGGATCCGTCTTTGGTGTGTTAGTGCAGGAAACAGAGGCAGTTGTGCTGAATCGAGTGAAGAATACAGATGAGGAAATTGAACAAGTGAAAAAAGGAATGCTATATACGTACGGGCCAAGAGGAACGGCACCCAATTTGTTTGCGAATGCAGAGTATACGGCTGCCGGAAAAACCGGGACAGCCCAATCTGCCTATTATGACGGGACCGATCGAAGCAAGTACGGAACAAAGACGGTTAACTTAACACATGTTGGGTTTGCACCGTTCGATACGCCTGAAATCGCGTTTTCCATCGTCATTCCCAACGTCTCAACAGACCGGAACGATTATACTTCTAAATGGAGCAATGATTTAGCGAGGGAGGCATTGGATATTTATTTTGATTTAAAAAAGAGAAGGATACAGGAAGAGCAGTCAGTCACGACTGATTTGCCTATTAGAAGGAAGCTAGAACAAGAAGGTAATAAAAACTGACTTACTTATAGAGAAATAAGTAAAAGTTTTGAACCATGGAATACTCGCTGTGCATGAGGTTATGTGAAGGGAGAGCGGTGGATGATCGCCCTCCCTTTATTTATTTGTTCATTCATTTAAAGGGTTTGGAATCCAAACTGTTGAATAGGATAGAAGTACAATAGAGGAAAGTTGTGATGGAATGATTGAAAATAAAAGAGCCCTTTTCTTTTCCGCAATTCTCTTGGCTGTTTGCATGTATTTAATGTTTCCGTATCCGGATAACCAATTAATTGATGCAACCGCCACATTTATGTCGTTTCCCATTAAGACTTCGCAAGGCTTTCGACTCATTGGAATAGCAGGATCCATCCTCTTCGTCCTCGCACTCGTGTTACTGGCAAAAGGATTGAAGAAGTATCATGTCCGAACCATTCTACTCGTCATTCTGCTGTTTACTTTTTCACCAAAATATCTCCTTGCATTTTATCAAGATACGTTGGCAAGCGGAATTAATGCGGTTACTTATAATGGCGACGGGACATGTCAATTTGAAGAAAGATCCGAAGCGTTGCTCGAAGGAACATGCAGTATAGTCCTGAAGAATCGAAGCAATGAGCCAGTAACGTTTGCATTGGAATTTATTGATTCAAACGATTTGGAAGATGGCATGCGAATGGAATCGCTCATGAATACAAATGGCCCATATCCAATAACGATTGATGCGAAGCAAGAGCGACGGGTGAATTTGACAGAACTGCTGGATGTATCTGCTATCCCTCAACACATCACGAATGGATCATCGAATCGGGTACATATTCGGCTGATTGAACCGGGTAAATCTCGAACTTTATAGTAAGATAAGCAGGAAGATATGAGATAACTAGAAGAGGTGATGGGAATGAATACAGTTCAACGAGCGTTACTTATTGTGGATGTGCAAAATGCTTTCAAAGACGAAAAGTGGGGGGAGCGCAATAATAAACAAGCGGAAGAAAATATCCGTAAACTTCTTTGGCATTGGAGAGAAAAGGAGGGGACCGTTATTCATGTGCAGCATACATCAGATCACCCCGACTCCTTATTTCATCCAAGTCATGAAGGTTACTCGATTCAATCGATCGTTGCCCCGATTGAAGGCGAAACAATCATAACAAAGAAGGTCAATAGCAGCTTTATTGGCACCAACTTGGAGGAACTCCTGAGAGAGAAAGGGATAACAGGAATCGTCATCACGGGGTTAACGACTCCCCATTGTGTAGCAACGACAACGAGAATGAGTGGAAATCTAGGTTTTGAAACATTCCTCATTTCGGATGCGACAGCTGCATTCGGATTACAGGACCAAAATGGAATTTACTATGATGCTGAAACCATACATAACGTTTCACTCGCCACGCTGCACGAGGAATTCGCAACCATCCTGACAACTGAGCAAATGCTAGGGTGGAAGAGATGACAAAAGGATTGATTCATCATATTGAGCTATATGTATCTGATTTGAAGAAAACGAGCGATTTTTGGGGCTGGTTTCTTGAGGAATTGGGCTATGAACCTTTTCAAGAATGGGAACAGGGATGCAGCTGGAAATTAGACCATTCGTATATCGTCTTTGTGCAAGCAGAGGAACGATTTTTGGACATTCCGTACCATCGATGCCGTGTCGGATTAAATCATTTGGCTTTCCATGCAAGCTCTCGCGAACAGGTTGATAACATGACAAGCGCGCTAAAACAAAAAGGCATCCCCATTTTATACGAAAAACGCTATCCCTTTGCAGGTGGCGAAACGCATTATGCCGTTTACTTTGAAGATCCTGACCGGATAAAAGTGGAGTTGGTTGCTCCCTTGCCTGTTGATATGGTTGAAAATAACTCGTAATTATCAGGTGTCACAATTCGTGAGGCTGAACATTTATTGTAGTTATTCAAGTCTTTCCGTTGTAAAGGCTACCAGTAGAAAGGAGAGCGAAAGATGAACGTTCCTTATTTTGCACAATGGGAATCACGTGATTTAGTTGCAGACTTTTTAACAGGAAAACTGGATTCAGCTGAAGATCCTCTATGGGCATTATCGGGTGCAGAAACGCCAGAAGAGTATGCGTTTTGGAGCCCGAATGTTTGCGGGATGGCCTGTTTAAAAATGCATTTGGCGCATACCAAAGACCAAGTAGTACCGATTTTAGAACTTATGAAGGAATGCAGGGACTACGGAGGATACAAAGTAGATGATGAAAAAGAAGTAAGTGGCTTATATTATCATCCATTTGTATCTTATGTAAAAGACAAATTTGGACTATCTGCAGAAGTTAAAGAAAATATCTCAGTTAACGAGATGTATGATCTCTTAGAAGAAGGTCATGTATTCATAGCATCAGTTCATCCAAGTATCAGAACGCCTACTACCCTTCCTCCTAAAAAAGGCGGGCATCTGGTGTATGTTTTCGCGAAAGATCCTCTCGACAAAAAGATAATTTTTCATAATCCCTCGGGACACACTACTGCGAGTCAGGAAAATGTTTCATTGGAGATGGAGGTTTTCAACCGTTATTACGCCCAGCGAGGGATACTCATTAGGCTAGAGTCAGAATAAGTTTTGTTTTGTTTTCTACATTTTTAATAGCTGAGGTGGAATGTAAATATATTTGCTCAAAATGAAAATGTAATAGTACCATTAGCTAAATGAAAGGAGAAAACAAGCAAGTGATTTATGTGAATGTAAGGGCGATCATCGTAAAAGAAACACCAGCAGGCGAGGAAGTGTTAATTCAACGTCGTGTGAAGGATCATGAAAAAGGGAGGCCATTTGAATTGCCAGGAGGAAGAATCGAGCAGTTCGAATCACTTCTTGATTGTTTAAAAAGGGAATTGAAAGAAGAAACCGGATTGGATATAGAGAATATTCTCGATCCGATTGATCTCGTGGAGACAGTAGCGAAGGATGGTTTTAAGGTTGAATGTATGAGACCTTTTGCTGTTTATCAGACAATTGATGGACCTGTCGATTCCATGGGGGTTTATTTTCGATGTAAAGCAAAAGGCAGTCTTTTAGAAAAAGGTGATGAAACGGATATGATTGGCTGGGTCAGCCTCGAGAGACTGCAATCCCTTATAGAGCACGATGAATTTTGCGGAGTGGACAAAGCGGGAGTTGAGTTTTACCTTACTGACTACAATCGGAAAAATGCACAGTCCTTATTCAAAGTTGAATGAACAGCATTTCCCTCACCTCTTTTGTATAATGGACAAAGAGGTGATCCTATTGTTTATTGCAGAAAAGCAAATTGAAATTAGATACGCAGAGACCGACCAAATGGGTGTCGTCTATCATGCGAATTACTTAGTGTGGATGGAAATTGGGCGGACCCGGTTGATTAGTGAGCTGGGATTTACATATGCCGGTTTGGAAGAACAGGGTTATCTTTCACCGGTCATTGATTTATCCATTCAATATAAAGCGGCGATGCGTTATGGGCAAGTTGCGACGGTCCGAACTTGGGTGGAATCTCACGGGAAATTGCGTACGGTGTATGGCTATGAAATCCTTCATGAGGATGGAACCGTGGCGGCGACCGCGACTTCTGAGCATATTTTAGTGAAAAAAGACAGCTTCCGGCCGATTGCCCTCAGTAAAATTGATCCTGTCTGGGATGCCAAATATACTGAAATTCAACGGGTTGCAGACTGATGGCGTTCGGGATTGACCGCAAGGAGCTGATGGCCTGGAAAAAGGCAGTCGAAAACGGACATATCGCTTTTTTAACGCATTATTGGCTGGACGACCGCTTCCCTGGTTGCAAGACGGTAACGAAAGTGGGCTGTTCTGATCTTCCGAAGCTGATCCGTTGGGGCGAGAAGTACGGCCTGAAGCCTGAGTGGATTGATCACCGGAAAGACTACCCGCATTACGATTTATTTGGCAAGCAAGAACGGACCATTCTCGAGCAAGAAGGCAAGATCGAACAGCTTCATCGTTTCTATCCAGAAATAGCCAAATCCTGATCGTTGTAAATACAGAAGACACTGTCATTATGATAGTGTCTTTTTTCTTGCCGACAGACTTCGAACGTTAGGTAGGCTGAAGGCATAGTATACAGGGAACTGAGAAAGGAGAAGTAGCTGCATGACATCGATTGTTTTTATCGAAAGCGTACAATTCGGTGCGGCGAGAGATGCACTCCAAGCATCAAAGCAGCTGGGATACACTCCTATTCTTCTCACGGAAAAACGATCGATTGCTAATATGCCGCACGAATGGGGCAGTACAGCCTTGATCTTTCACGTCGAACTCACAGAAACGCAAATTCGGGATGTATTGGATCATCTGCGCAAAGAGGGACACCACTTGCAGGCTGTTATCAGCTTCGTCGAACCTTATGTGTCCTTGGCTGCCCGATTGTCGAATGAATATTGTCAAACTGTCTTATCCGCCGATGCACTTAGCTGTATGGAGAATAAACTCCATACGAGACACGCGCTTGCATCGTTGGATGTTAACCCGGTTTATTTCGATATAACAGAAGAGCTACATCGTGCAGTTGCTTTCCCGGCAGTCATTAAATCATCCTTTTCTAAGGGATCCCGTGACGTCTACTATATCCGGACAGCTGAGGAGCTGGCTACTGCCCGCTATAAGCTGACTTCCAGACATACGGACACAGTTATACTGCTAGAAACTTACATGGAAGGAATTCAGTACATGGTAGAAGTGATGGTTCGAGATCACTTGCCTCAAATCGTGGCAGTTGCCGAACAAGAAGTTTCTGGCGACGGGAAGTTTATCGTAACGGGCTATTCCATCGGCAATGTCCTTCCAAAGAAGGATTATGATGAACTGCTGAAGTTGGTCGGAGAAATAGTAGGGACGTTACATATAACAAATGCTGCGTTTCATTTAGAAATGCGTCTTACGTCTCAGGGCTGGAAACTGATTGAACTCAATCCAAGAATGGCGGGTTTTACGATGAACCAAATGATTGGTGAAGCGTATGGAATTAATTTAGCAAAAGAAACTGTGCGCTTGTACGCAGGTGAAGTCCCGCTCTTAACGAAAATTAAAGAATGTGCCGTATATACATATTGTATGACAACGGATCTATGCGGCATCTTCCGGGGCATTTCTGGTTTAGAGGAAGCTGCGGCTCAACCTGGCGTCAAAGCCGCGCAGCTGCTTGTAAAAACAGGTGACATCGTAGGTCCAGCGATGTCGATGGGCCAGCGGTATGGCTATGTGATGGCGACCGGAGACAGTGTGGAGCTGGCAAGGGAACGGGCAATGGAAGCGGCTCGCCTCATTGCTTTTTATATAGAAGAAATTTGATCACCTGGCCGGAAGGAGAGGAAACGATTGGTACAGTGCTCGATATGTTCCGCTTTACAAGAGCTGAAAAGGGAGCAAGAATTGTTAACTTGTCAACAAACGCAATTTCGATTTATTAAACGATTGAAGGACTACGATTGCATTCCCTTCACGTTATCGACTGCCAACCGTCGTTTTCATGCCTTTCACCAAGGGAAGCCGACACCATTTTTCACATTGCAATCGATAGACGAGGAGACCGGCTGCGTGGTGTTGACACTTCTTGAACCGCTGGATATGGAAGGGAATCACGCCTTTCCGGCTGATCAGTTTTTTACGCTTCGAAAAACGGATAGCTGCGTGACCATTGTCCCGTGCTGTTTTTGCAGCATAGAGGCTCTTCCGCTGGAATGCGTAGGACGCCCCTTGCCGATCCGGGAGCAAAAAGGATAAAAGATATTGTCAACTACACACTTGTCCGTTGCCAATCTGTCTTTGTTTGAATGTATTAGAGATAGATTATGCATTTACGCAAAGGAGATTCGGTATCATGACAATAATAGGGATGCTGCACCATCGTAAAGATCCGCGCACTGTCATCAAATCATACGCCTATGCAGCTGTGGCGAAAGCGGAAGGCGCCACATTTTTTTATTTTTCACCGGGAGAAGTGAATTTCGTGAATCGTTCCATCCGGGGACAAGTGTATGAAAATGGAAATTGGGTGGAAAGGGTTATGCCTTTTCCAGACGTTATTTATAATGCCGGGAGCCCTGAAAAATTAGCCAAATCCAAAACAGTGCTTGCCAAATTAAAAAGTGAGATCCCGTTTACGACGCATTCCATCGGCAATAAGTGGAGCGTCGCCAACCGTCTGAAGGAAGGGAAGGAGTTTGCGAATTACTTAATTCCATCCGAAATTGTAAAAGATGTGGATCAGTTACTGAAATTCATGACCGCTTTTCAGCGAATTGTATTTAAGCCGGTCGATGGCCGAAAAGGCAAAGGGATTTATTTTATAGAAAAGAAAGATCATCGCTATGCGGTCACTTTTAATACAACGATGCAATGGTATTCAGAGCAGCAGCTTGCAAAATTCATTGAAACCAAGCTGAAAACAGAACCTTTCATCTTGCAGCCGTATATCCAATCAGTGACCAAGTCTGGGCAAGTGTTCGATTTTCGGCTGCATGTGCAGAAAAACGGAGAAGGCGAATGGGTGATCACGACCATTTATCCACGCGTAGCCCCGCATGGATCGATTATCGCCAACATTAACAATGGCGGCTATACCAATTACCTGGATCCATTTTTAGAACAGGAATTCGGCACGGATGCCTTTAATATCCGAAAGACGCTGGAGTTTTTTTCATTGTCCCTAGCCCGCCACTTGGATGAATTGCAAATGGTCCAATTTGGAGAAATGATTGACGAAATTGGTGTCGATATCGGCATGGATGAAAACAGGAAGCTGTGGATCTATGAAGTGAACTGGCGTCCCGGATGCCCGCCTGCTTTTTATTTGGAGTTGGATGTAGTAATTAACGGGATTCGCTACGCCATGTACGTGGCTAAAAATCAACGGAAAATGAAGGAGCAAATCCGAGAAGTAAAGCGCAGGAACTTGAATAAGGAAGGTGTAATGCCAGTCATCGGTATTACCGGAAGCGCAGGCAAGACGACAACGAAAGCGTTTGTCGCTTCCATCCTGTCGAAGAAGTGGAATGTGTTCGAGTCGAAGGATTATTGGAATACGACCGAGCATACGAAGCAGCACGCCGCGTTACTCACTCCTTCACACGATGCGGCTGTACTGGAATATGGGATGGCGTATCCTGGCGTCATTACGGAGCATTGCAGCATCATCCAGCCGACAATCAGCATTGTCACAAACATCGGGCATGCGCATATTGGTAATTTTAACGGGGATCCCCGCGGTATCGCAAAAGCCAAGTCCGAAATCATTCATGGCATGGATCAGCATGGCATCTTGATTGTCAACGCGGATGATAAGAATTCAAGGTTTTTGGAGACGCAAAAATTCAAAGGCAAGATTTATATCGTCGGTATTCATACCGAAAAGGCTCATTATCGTGCGTTTGATCTTCAATACTCCGAGCAAGGCATGTCATTTAAAATGAATTTGCAAGGTCAAAAGATGGAATTCTTCATCCCGATTTTAGGGGAGCATCATGTGTATAATGCATTGAATGCGATTGCGGTAGCCGATTTGCTTGGGTTTACAGCGCTTGAAATTAAACTTGGCCTGTTGTTCCGGAAACCGCCGCGACGGTTGACGCTCTATGATTTGAAAGACGGCATTACGGTCATTGACGATACGGTCCATTCCCATCCGGAAGGCGTGAAGGCGGCCCTTGACGTACTCGATAATATTGCGAAACATCGGAAAGTGGCGATTATCGGCCAGATGCGTGAGCTCGGTGATCTGCGTGAAGCGGAATATGAGAAGGTCGGTCAATATGTGAAAAAGCTAGGGATTGATCTCTTTATTACGTATGGTTTTCGTACCGAAGAGATGGGAGCTGCTGCGAAAAAAGCTGGCTTTCCAGCACAAAATATTCATCATTTCACCGATCGAGAAAAGCTGCATGACTTGCTGAAGAAGCTCGTCCGCAAGAACGATACGATTCTTGTCAAAGGAGCGAGCAAAACGAATATGTTTGATACTGTTAAATTTCTGGATCAGCAATTTAAACAGTAGGAAGAACTGCCGTTTCCCGACGTTCGGGGAACGGTTTTTTCATGCCATAAAAAAACGAGGAAAAGTGTGCTTTCACTTTTCCTCGGACAAATGAAATGTAATTTCTTTCGCGGCATCTTCAGCATTCCGCCTCGCCTGCAGCAAGGTGTCTCCAGTCGCAATAATGTATGCGTAACGGTGTCCCATGGAAAGTGGTGGAATGAGCACGGTGCCTTTCCGCGGCTTCACATACACTTCTACGACTCCCGGCGCTTTCCGTGCCCTCGCTTTGCCTGTCACTTTTTCAAGCTTTCCTTTTTCCGAAACGATGACGTAATGAGTGTAAATATGCTGTTTCCTTGAAGGGGTAATGTTTGGAACGCCCCCTGTGTAAAGCCGGATAGTTTCTTTCACCAAATTAAAACCGAATGCAGCTTCTAGCATCTTGTTCATAGCCCCACCTGAAATCCGGGGATTGATTTCGATTAGTTTCCATCCTTTTGGCGAACGTCGCAATTCGAGATGCATCGCTCCGTTTTCCATACCAAAGCGTTTCACAATCGATTTGATAATTTGTTCAACAGGTGATTTCATCATTTCCGGAACATCGACCATCACGCCATAGCCGGTAATTATAAAACGTTTGCCAGCCGTCACTTCCTGTTTCATGAAGCCGGCAATTTTCACTGTTCCTTTGTGTATGAGTGCTTCTACTAAATATTGTTCTCCTTCGATGTACTCCTCCAAAATGATAGGATTCTCCGGAGAGTTGTCATGCAGTTTGTTCATATGTTTGGCGAGCTGTTTACTGTTCTTTGCCAAGAGAACATCTTTCGAGCCAGTGGAATGTGGGGATTTGACGATGACTGGATAACCAAGATTCATCGAGTCAGTTGAATAGGTGTCCCATTCTTCAGGCTGGATGATGGAATGCTTCGGGGTAAATGGATAATTTTTCAGCAACTCTCTCGTTGCCGCTTTATTTTCCATCGTTGTTACTGCGACTGTCGAAGCGACATTTGTACAAAATTCATCCTGTAATGCAGACGCAATATGCACGTACGAATCGACAAAGCTAAGAATCGATTTAATAGCCAGCCCCCGGTCGGAGAGCTCTGCAATTTTTTTCTTCATCGCTTTGATATCCGTCGTCTCAATTTGAACCATCTCATGCACATCTTTGTACTCTTCCCGCTGCCGCAACTGCTTTTCATTACTTGTAAAGAGCACTGTAAAATAACCGAGGTCCCCGGCCGCCCGGATTGCCTCACGGCTTGATCCGGATTTGTTTGTTCCAATAAATATGATTGTTTTCAAAAAGTCCACTCCTTAGCTGATCAAGCGAAAACCATTCCTTTCTATCGTATGTCGGATTGTGCTGGGTACATGGTCAAGTATCTTGATGTCTGAAGGTTTTCATTGCATGAAAAAAGGTGTTAGTCCAAGCATCCGAAGGTCGTTTGCATATACTGAAACATGCGAAAGGAGTGAAATACAACGATGAAACCGTTAACCGTGGGCCAAATCAGAAAGAGGCTGGGGGGCGAATTAATTCAAGGCTCGGATCAAATGATTGTCAAGCATGGCGCATATCGAATCAAGCAGCTAAAGCAACCGCATACCATCTTATTCATGCGAAAAAATATTGTCGATTGGGAGAAGCTGAAAGACTATTTTCCACTCGTCCTTGTGACGGATTCGGAGGAAGGAAACAATACACATCTCGCCGATTTGACAATTATCCGTGTTGCTGATGCCAATGATGCTTATTGGTCTTTTGTCGATTACTATCGGTCTTTGCTGGATCTCCCGGTCATCGCCATTACAGGGACATCCGGAAAAACGACGACTAAAGAAATGATCCGGCATATATTATCAGCTCGAAAGAAGATTGCCAGCACGAACAGCAGTAATAATTCCCGAACAGCGCATCTGCATTATTTACTCAGCATCGATGAAGATACCGAAGCGGCCGTATTTGAAACGGCTGTCGGCGCTCCTGGAGATATTTTAAATGCGGGCAGGTATTTCAAGCCGACCATCGGCATCATCACCAATATCGGGGAACATCACTTGAACTATTGCACGACGTTGGAAAGCTATATTGAAGCAAAATGTGAATTGTTCACTGCAGTCGGAGAGACAGGATCGATGATATTGAATATGGACGATCCGACCATCCGCAAAGTATATCGAAATTACAAAGGGAAAATCATCACTGTCGGAATCAACGGAGCTTACGACTATGCCGCGAAAGATGTCCAATTTACAGATGGCGGTATGCGGTTCTATTTAGACCATGGGGGTGAGAGGCATTCCATTTTTGTGCCGGGATATGGAAACCATCAAGTGAGCAATGCTTTGGCAGCTATAGCGGCAGTCCATCAAATCGGCATATCACTGCGTGAGGCGGCAAACGGTCTGAAGACCTTCTCGCCATTGAACAAGCAATTGCAAGTTCAAGAAGGCATCAAAGGATCGATCTTAATTGATGATACATGGAGTCTAACGACCACCTCCTTGCAAGCAGCACTGAATGTATTAAATGAAATCGGGCGGGGAAAGAAAAAAATTGCGATTATCGGCACCATCACCGACCTTGGTTCCTGGGGATATATCATTCATAAAAATGCAGGGGATATACTCGCCAATAGTGGAATCGATGTCCTCGTAACAATTGGAAAGCATGCGCGAATTATGGCGCAAACCGTAGCAAAAACAAGAAAAAAACAGAAGATCATGGCTTTTAATAACCATATCCGCGCAATTGAATTTATCCAGGACATGATAGATGACCAGTCTGTCGTCCTTGTTAAAGGCGATATGTATAGCAAATCGGTAAATTTGGTTGCAGCCTCACTAAAGAAGAAAAGCTGATCACCCCTTATTGAAAGGCCATGATGGACAAACACCAAGCCGCTATCGCAGGGCCGTTAATATTCTACAGTATAAAAGTGAAGGGAGGGATTTCTAATGGGTATTGTTTGCCCTTGTGGCGTACGCGTCAATGCAGTGTCGCAACATAATCGGGTCAAATTTGAAGGTGTACCCGGCACCGTCTGCGGGACGATCACCTATACCGCAAATGTCTGTGTGTCCACACCAAGCAGTTCACGGCTGACATTGCGTTTCGTTGACACCGAGAATAACGGTGCACGGAATTTTACGTTCCATGCAACTTCCTTTAAGCAAGTGACTTGCTGCGGAGGAGACTATCGCTGTGATGTGACGGTCAAAGGCACGGGCGTCATCAATGGAATCACGTATGGCTTTCAAGCCATCTTCAGTGATTATTCCAAAATGGCAAAAGCCGATGTGGTGAAGGAATTCGAGATTTACGATTTCTTTGACCAATTGGGGGCTGCTCCAGTCAAGCAAGGTTCCATTGAGGCTCGCGGCTGTAAGTAAGTCAAAGAACTGATTGGGAAACTTGCTTGATTCGGAAAGTGGTGAAGCGAATGTGGAGAATGACAGAGCATGTTAAGTCGCTGAAAACCTATTTAAAGTCCGAGACAATAAAAGTTCGGCAGATTGATGAGCGTTACATCGTCACCATGCATCGGGATAATGTAGAGTTGCCGTGGCAAATCGCTTCCATCATTGAGATGGACGGCGCTGCGGCACCTCACGTTTTCGTTCGTTGGCGGTTTGCCAGAAATCGAACAACACTGCAACAGTTTGCAGAGCAGTCTGCAGAAAGATATAAGGAGTGCCAAACCGTTGTCCTGAACGTTACATGCAATTCAGATGGCCGAGTGGAGCTGGAACAAAAACGACTTCACTTCCGCAATAGCAAATGGAGCCAATATGCACTACTGAAAAATAAAATCAGATTGCAGCCGTATTTACCGCCTACAGAAATCTATACAGCTGGTACTGCCCAACAATTCCTCGAACGGTATAAGGAAATCCTCTTGAAACCGTGTATCGGCCAGGAAGGGAGAGGCATCATTCAGATTATCCGTCAGACAGATGATCGTATTGATCTCCATCAATGGGATGAGATCCATAGCTGCAGCTCTTTCGCTGAAGCATGGGAGCTATTGCCGCAAGCAGAGCTCGCTAAAAAACCGTATATTGTTCAGCAGAAATTGAGATTAGCGGAAATTGAGGCTTGTCCATTCGATATAAGGGTCGTCGTCCAAAGAAATCAAAATCATTGGATGGTTACTGGGATGCTCGTTAAAGTGGCGGCTTCGGATTTTTTTGTGACCAATGTTGCGAAGGAATTAATGACATTTGAAGAAGCCATACCACAATCTTCTGTTGCACGATTCGGCGTCCGGAGAGTGAAGGATCGAATTCAAAGGCTTTGTCTTGCGGCCGCTAGACAATTGGAGCAAGTCAGTCCCAAGCCAGACATCATTGGGTTCGATATTGGCATCACTCAATGTGGAAGTATATATATCCTGGAAGGGAATTATGTGCCAGATTTGTCTATGTTCCATGCACTTGAAGACAAAGAGATGTACCGGACGATTATGCAGCTCAGAAGACAGAGATAAAATGAATTCTTGCAACTAGGGAAGGGAGGTAACCTATGAAACCATTAGACGTGCGAACCATCAAGAGGCTTCTAAAGGCAGAACTTATATATGGACCTGTCAATTGGAAAGTGCAGCATGTAATCTACTATAAGCGCCATGATTTGACCCGTACACATACAATGATGTTCATCCATCGAAATGAGACGGTCAACTGGAATGAAATCCGTTCCAAAGCTCCCGTCCTACTCATTACAGATAAGCCGGCAGATCAAATGAAGAAAGACATCCCCGATGTAACAGTTTTACAAGTTCCGAGCCTCGTACAGGCATATTGGACGTTCATCGATTATTACCGTGGCTTGTTTTCCATTCCTGTTGTCACAATTACAGGCACATGTGGGAAAACGACCACAAAGGACATGATCCGCCACATTATGAGTGCGAAATATCATGTTGTCGCTTCGATCAGCAGCAAGAATGAACCGCGGCGTTCCTTCCCTTATTTAATGCAAATGGACGAACAGACAGATGTAGCTGTGTTCGAACACGGGCTCGGCAACTCAGGGAACATTAAACACCAATGTATGATTTATAAACCGACTATCGGTATACTGACGAATATCGGCGTCCATCATTTAGACGGGTGCAATGATCTCGATGGCTATATTCGTGCGAAAGGCGAAATTGTAGAAGGCATCTCCAAAGGCGGCACGCTCATTTTAAACAAGGACGACGAGAACACAAAAAAAGTCGGTCTTTCCTCGTTTCAAGGCAATAAAATCATATATATTAGTATCCAGGAAGAAGCGGATTATCAAGCAACCGATATACGGTACGCAGAGGGAGGCATGTCCTTTACGCTGATCCATGCGGGTGATTCCTATAAAGCGTTTGTGCCAGGATATGGAACACATCAAGTGTACAATGCACTGGCAGCGATTGCGGCGACAACTGAAATGGGACTGGCTGAGCGAGATGCCATCTACCAGCTGGCAACCTTCTCGAATCCCGAGCGGCATATGCAATTCTTTGAAGGGGTCTCTGGCAGCACCATCATTGACGATACGTGGACCATCAATCCGACGTCTATCAAAGCGGCATTGCAAGTAGTAAAAGAACTGGGGAAAGAGAAAAAAATCATTTTTGTCGTGGGGGATATTAACCGTCTCGGCCGTTTTGAGAAAAAATATCACCGGGAAATCGGAGATCTGATTGCGGAACAGCCGATTGATTTATTGATCACTATCGGCAGCAAGGCGGAGGAAATCGGCAGGCAGGCGAAACGGGCAGGCAGCCAGGCAGAAATTCGAATGCTCAAACAGGTGGAAGGTGTGGAGAAAATTGTCGCTCCTCTGTTAGATCAAAATACGATTGTCCTGATTAAAGGCCCCATGTCAAGTAAAGGTCTGATCGAGTTCGCTAAAGGATTGAGAAAGAAATAATCTAGCTCAAAACTTTATTCTAGGGCATTTTGCATGACCAAAAAATAAAGGCGAAGGAAACCGTTAAGTTTTCCTTCGCCTTTTTGGCAAGAGTTATGATCATGGAGCGATAGTAAACCACAAAGCATATTGGCGACTACGGCACCTCTGGATCCCGGAAGCCGGGTTCAGCCCCTGATAATTCGGATCAGTTGCCTGAGATGAAGCGTTTCGCTGTAATATAGTGCGAGTTATAATAGTCGACAAGCAGGACACGAGATTGGACACCAGAGGACGTTGGAATAATAATGCGGTATTCACCGGCATAGATCCCGACCAAGCTAGGCGTTTTCGATCCTTTCACACTATTAAAGAATACTAAATCACCTTTTTTCAAGTTGGCGCGTGAGACCGTTGTACCTTTGGCCATCAAAGCCGATAGAGACGTAGCCGGAAGGGTGATGTTCTGTTTTTTATAAACATAATTGATATATCCAAGGCTCGTAAATTTCATCGCACTTGGATTCGTCACGCTGCCGATTGTCGCCTTATCACGCAGTTGATATGCCGATTCAACAATTTTATCTCCCTTTGTTGCAGGTGATGATGACATTAAACCCGGTAGGACGCGACGAGCCGTAACGTAGTTATCTTTATAATAGGGTTTGCTATTCATATCTGTAATAACAATCTTCTGCTTAGGATCTGCCATTTGAATGACTTTGTTATTGCCAATATACATGACAACATGGTCCGGATCTGTACCTGTTTTCTTTGATTTAAAGAAGAGGAGATCGCCTTTTTTCCATTGTCCTTTTGCTACGTATGTCCCTTGTTTCATCATATAATCCTCGTTATACGTACCAAGGTCAACGCCGTTCTTCTCAAATACATACATAAGAAATGAAGCGCAAGAAAACTTATAAGGATATGTATCTTTATATTGTGTGTTGCTGTAAGACGCTTTTCCAATAAGGCTCTTCGCTGTTGAAATCAATTGATCTGCTTTCGCATTTACAGCCGCTGTAGTAGGTTGCGATGCAAGAGTAGCAGCAGCTACCGGCTCCGGATTAACTGCTGGGATGGCTAATGTGCTAAGAGTGACTGTGGCGGCTAATGCAGCCGATATAATTTTTTTATTCATAATTTCCTCCTTGTATGTATGCAAAGTTTCGGAACGCCTTTACAGTATCATAGAAAAATTGCAAGGTTAGCAGGAAATTAATCCCGTGGAATTTTACCAGTTCGCACAAACGCTCTTATAACAGCAGGTTTCGTGTTTCTTTACATTTGCATTACAAAGGTTACAACTGGAATGTTCAGGTATTTACCATGCAGGCAACCAATTGTTGGAGTGGAGAAAAGAGGTGAGTAAGAGTAATTGGTGTGGTATAATAATATTATGTAAAGTTAATTTTAGTGAAAGAAAAAAAGCGCAAGAGGCTTACGCTTTTTCATAAGAGAAGTGCAGTTCATTCAATTGTGGATCAACCGTTACATGCAGGTCATGCCCTGAAAAAAACCACTCATCACGCTTTTCGATGTAAAAAAGGACTTCGTCTTGCTTCGTTTCCACGCCAATTTCATCATGGCCTTCTTTTCTCATGCCTAATGAGAATCCTTCATGCAATGGACTCGCACCGCCATAACGTGCAAAGAATTTGATTTCATCACCTGGTTCCACATCCATTTCTTCATGAAACCATTCCAAAGCTTCCTCTGATAAAACGATTTTCATTCAGCATCCCGCCTTTCGGTTTGTCCTATTGTATTACAACCACTTCACCTTTGGCTCGGTTCCTGCTTTGATTCTCGTTATATTTGCGCGGTGGCGGTAAAAAATAAATACGGCCATAAGCCCGACAATGATCATCAAGTATATATCCTTTGTCATGAAATAGTAGATGACCGTATAAATGAAAGCAACGGCTGCTACGATCATAGAGGATAATGAAACCATTTTCGTGATCTTCAAGGCGATCAGGAAGGTCAAAAGGACAATGAGGAAAATTGGCCAATTGTAGCCTAATAGAATCCCACCGGAAGTGGCCACTGCCTTTCCTCCTTTGAAGCGAGCGAATACAGGAAAGATATGCCCGATCACCGCCATGAACCCGATTACGAGCGGATGGATGTTCACATCACTGAAGTAAGGAAGTAATGGAAGCAGGACAGCTGCAGTGCCTTTCAATATGTCGAGAACGGTGACGATCAAACCTGCTGTTTTGCCTAACACACGAAATGTGTTGGTCGCCCCTAAGTTGCCGCTTCCATGCTCGCGGACATCTGTTTTGAAAAATAATTTGCCTATCCAAAGGGCGGAAGGGATAGAGCCAAGCAGATACGCAAGAAGTAGTAAAATAGCTGTTTCCATAATGGTCCCCTTTACATATTTCCGTTACTGTTAGTTTAGCAGAACGTCAGGAAGGGGACAATGAGATTTACAAATGTGTCTTTCCTGTTAAGAAAAGAATGTAGTTAAGTTGTTGCCAATTGGACGGAAATTCCTCTTGTCATTGCATATTACAGCTTTGTTCTATACAATAAATTGAGCGAGCTACATGAAAACGTTGATTTGACAAGCTTTTCTAGTAGCGTTACGATATATAAAAAAGAGAACATTTGTTTGATGGGGGTTGCAATTTGACGAAGAATCAAGAAGTGTATACGTATGATGATGATTCGATCAGTGTATTGGAAGGTCTTGATGCGGTACGGAAACGTCCAGGGATGTATATCGGATCCACTGATGCACGAGGGCTTCATCATCTCGTTTATGAAATTGTAGATAATGCAGTGGACGAAGCATTGGCGGGTTACGGGAATGAAGTCGACGTCATGCTTCACAAAGACGGCAGCGTCAGTGTGCGGGATTATGGGCGTGGTATGCCTACCGGAATGCACAAAATGGGGAAGCCGACGACAGAAGTCATTTTCACCGTCTTGCATGCCGGGGGAAAGTTTGGCCAAGGCGGATATAAAACAAGTGGCGGTTTGCACGGCGTGGGCGCTTCAGTCGTCAACGCGCTTTCCGAATGGCTGGAAGTAACCATTTATCGTGATGGCAAGAAATTTCGCCAGCGATTTGAAAATGGCGGCAAGCCAGCTACCACACTTGAAGAGATTGGTACGTCCAAGGAAAAAGGGACGCTCATTCACTTCAAGCCAGATCCAACTATCTTTTCAACAATAAAATATCAATACGATACATTGGCGGAACGCTTGCGGGAATCTGCGTTCCTCTTAAAAGGCTTGAAAATAGTTCTGGCGGAGGAAGGCACCGACAAGAAGGATGTATTCCATTATGAGTCAGGGATCAAAGCGTTCGTTTCCTATTTGAACGAGGAAAAAGACACGCTTCATGAGGTCGCCTATCTAGAAGGCGTTGCAGAAGAAATTGAAGTCGAATTCGCTTTCCAATTCAGTGACGGCTATTCGGAAACTATTCTGTCCTTCGTTAACAACGTCCGGACAAAAGATGGCGGTACGCATGAAACGGGTGCCAAAACCGCGATGACCCGCGTATTCAACGAATATGCGAGAAAAACAGGCATTTTAAAAGAGAAGGATAAAAACTTAGATGGCTCAGACATCCGAGAAGGGATTTCAGCTGTCGTTTCCGTCCGTATTCCGGAAGAAATTCTTCAATTTGAGGGACAGACGAAAGGCAAGCTTGGGACAAGCGAAGCTCGGACGGCAACAGACGGCATCATTTCACAGCAGCTCCTCTATTTCCTTGAGGAAAACGCTGAATTGAGCGCCAACCTGATCCGTAAAGCAATTCGCGCGCAGCAAGCAAGAGAAGCTGCACGGAAAGCCCGCGAAGATGCACGTTCCGGAAAGAAACGAAAGAAATCGGATACGCTGCTATCCGGCAAGCTGACACCTGCCCAATCGAGGAATGCTTCAAAAAATGAATTGTACTTAGTTGAGGGAGACTCGGCAGGCGGTTCTGCCAAGCAGGGACGAGACCGAACTTTCCAGGCTATCTTGCCGCTTCGGGGTAAAGTTATCAATACGGAAAAGGCAAAGCTCGAAGACATTATGAAAAACGAGGAGATCAACACGATTATCCACGCGATTGGTGGCGGAGTCGGGGCCGATTTCCATATTGACGATATCGCATACGACAAAGTGATTATTATGACCGATGCCGATACGGACGGAGCGCATATCCAAGTTTTGCTCCTTACGTTCTTCTACCGGTACATGAAGCCGCTCATCGAAGCAGGCAAAGTCTATATCGCATTGCCTCCACTTTACAAAGTATTCAAAGGGGCAGGCAAAACCGAAAAAGTCGAGTATGCCTGGACCGAAGCGGATTTGAATGCGGCTATTAAGAAGATTGGCAAAGGCTATATGCTGCAACGCTACAAAGGTCTCGGTGAGATGAATGCGGAACAGTTATGGGAAACAACGATGAATCCTGAAACACGCACATTGATCCGGGTGACGATTGAAGACGGCGCCCAATCGGAACGCCGTGTCACGACGTTAATGGGTGATAAAGTTGAACCACGCCGCCGATGGATTGAAAGCAATGTCGATTTCGGCGTAGAAGACCAAAATATATTGGAAAATGAATTTCTCCATGAGGGGGACTCTGAATGACAGCAACAGAACGTTACCAAGACCTTCCACTGGAAGAAGTCATCGGGGACCGATTTGGACGGTACAGTAAATATATTATCCAAGACCGGGCATTGCCTGATGCACGCGACGGACTGAAGCCCGTTCAGCGGCGTATCCTGTATGCGATGTTCCATGAAGGGAATACGCATGATAAAGCATTCCGGAAATCGGCAAAAACTGTCGGGAATGTCATCGGGAATTACCACCCTCATGGCGATTCCTCTGTCTATGATGCAATGGTCCGGATGAGCCAGGATTGGAAATTGCGTCATCTGATGGTGGAGATGCACGGAAACAATGGTTCAGTAGACGGCGATCCAGCTGCCGCCATGCGTTATACAGAAGCTAGACTTTCCGCTATTGCTGGTGAAATGCTACGTGATATCGGAAAGAATACAGTGGATTTCATTCCAAACTTTGATGATACGGAGCCGGAGCCGACTGTATTGCCAGCCCGATTCCCGAACCTTTTGGTAAATGGATCGACAGGAATTTCTGCTGGATATGCCACAGACATTCCGCCTCATGCGCTCCATGAAGTGATTGATGCTGTGTTGATGCGGATGGACAATCCAGACGTTTCGGTAGAAGAATTGATGACCGTATTAAAAGGACCTGATTTTCCGACAGGCGGTATCATCCAAGGAACTGACGGCATTAAAACAGCTTATGAAACGGGGAAAGGCCGATTCGTCATACGGGCCAAGTATGAAATCGAATCGTTGAAAGCAGGGAAATCCCAAATTGTTGTGACGGAAATCCCGTACGATGTGAACAAGGCAAACCTAGTGAAAAAGATGGATGAATTACGTCTGGATCGTAAATTGGACGGAATCGCGGACGTCCGAGATGAATCGGACCGTACCGGCTTGCGCATCGTTATTGAGCTGAAAAAGGATATTGACGGCAATGGAATCATGCAATATCTATTGAAGAATACAGACCTTCAAATTACCTACAATTTCAATATGGTGGCTATTTCAAACAGACGTCCGATGCTAATGTCTCTTCCGATGCTGCTAGATGCATATATTGATCATCAGAAAGATGTTGTGACACGGCGCTCTGAGTACGATATTCAAAAAGCAAAAGACCGTCTGCATATTGTAGAAGGTCTCATGAAGGCATTATCCATCTTGGATGAAGTGATCAAAACGATCCGTGCTTCGAAAGATAAGCGGGATGCAAAGAACAATCTCATCGCACAGTTTGGATTTACAGAAGTTCAAGCGGAAGCGATCGTCTCCTTGCAACTTTATCGTTTAACGAATACGGATATCACAGAATTACAGCGTGAAGATGAATCCCTTCGTAAATTAATCGACCAATTGGATGCGATTTTAAAGAGTGACCGCAAACTTTCATCGGTTATCAAAAAGGAATTGGTAGAAGTTCGCAAGCAGTTCGCAGAGCCTAGACTCTCTGTAATTGAAGAGAAGATTGAAAGTATCAAAGTGGATCTCGATATCCTTGTGCCAAGTGAAGAGGTTGTAGTATCTGTCACGAAGGACGGGTATGTGAAGCGTACGAGCATGCGGTCCTACTCGGCTTCTAATGGCGCAGGCCAGGAGATGAAAGAGTCGGATTTCAGCCTGATGGAATCTGTCATGAATACACAGCATCATGTGTTGCTCTTTACTTCACACGGCAATTACATTTATCAGCCAGTTCATGAACTGCCGGACATTCGCTGGAAGGATCTTGGACAGCATATTTCGAGTATCATTTCGCTTGAGCCTGGCGAAGAAGTGTCAGCTGTACTCGGATTTGATTCTTTTGAAGCAAATGTTTCGGTACTTACCGTCTCAGAGCAAGGAAATATCAAGATTTCACAGCTGGCCGATTTCCAAGTACAACGCTATTCACGTACCTTCAAGGCGATGAACGTGAAGAAGGGCGATCGCCTGGTGGATGCCCGAATTGTCCAAGGCAACGAGGATGTTATTTTAATCACCCAGCAAGCATACGGCCTGCGATTCTCTCTAACAGAGCTTTCACAAACCGGCGTCCGAACGGCTGGTGTGAAGGGGATCAATTTGAAGCCGGATGATGTTGTCGTCTCAATTGAAACTGTTACAGATCCTACGGAGTCAATCGTCATTGCAACGCAACGCGGTGCAGTGAAACGGATGGCATTAAAAGAACTCGAAACAGCGGGCAGGGCGCAGCGAGGACTCGTTGTCTTGAAAGAGCTGAAGAGCCATCCACACCGAATTATAGGTACGGCATTAGCAAAAACGGATGATCAACTCATCCTGATGACGGCCCAAGGGAAGAAAATACCGTTTGCAGCCGGTACACTACGGCTGGTCGATCGCTATTCGAACGGCAGCTTCATTACAGACGAACAAAAAGATGGCCAAGCCGTCCGTCTGTACAAAGAACCAAAAGTACAAATCGATTAATTGTAGTCACGGGCTAAAGGCCCGTGACTTTTTCATTGGATTCGATTATAATAATTCGAGAATCGAAATAGTTAAGGCTGGGGTGGGGAATATGTGGAGGAATCGCAATGTCTGGATCATCTTGTCAGGCGAGATGATTGCAGGATTAGGCCTATGGACGGGAATAATAGGGAATTTGGAATTCATGCAGGAGAAAGTACCATCTGATTTTGTGAAAGCTATGATTTTATCAGTGGGGTTATTAGCAGGTATTTTGGCGGGACCGCTCGCAGGAAGAATTATTGACCAGTCCAGGAAAAAGACCGTCCTGATCGTGTCCGGGATTGGCCGGCTGGCAAGTGTATTGCTCATGCTGCTTGCTTTGCAAACCGGATCTATCGCTTGGATGATCGCATTTGTCATCGGGATTCAATTGTCGGCCACTTTTTATTTTCCAGCCTTGCAATCCGCTATCCCCTTAGTCGTCAAAGAGCAGGATTTGCTGACGATGAATGGCATGCATATGAATGTGGCAACCATTGCCCGAGTGGCAGGGACTGCGCTTGCAGGCGTCATGCTCGTCTATTGGTCGCTGTCGTCTCTCTACTTCATCTCACTCATCGCTTACGGAATTTTACTCCTCTTTACGATGTCGTTGAAGATTGACGAGGAAAATGGCAATGAAAAGGCACCCGGGGCCAGTCCTCAGAAGAGCGGCTTCATGGAAGTATTTCCGGTGTTAAAAAAGTTTCCAGCCGTCGGAATGACATTAGTTATGACGCTCATACCATTACTGTTTTTAGGGTCATTTAACCTAATTGTCATCAATGTTAGTGAAATACAGCAGATGGCCTCCATCAAAGGATTGATTTATACGTTTGAAGGCGTCGCTTTCATGCTTGGTTCGGTAGTCATCAAACTGATAGCCAAGCGCTGGAGTACGACTCAAATCTTATTCTTTTTTGCTATGATCGTTGGCTTGTCTGAATTCATGTTGTTTTTTGCAGATCATCTATTCATGATATTAAGTTCATTTGCTGTACTAGGATTTTCACTCGGCTGTTTTTTCCCTACCGCCATGGTCATCTTCCAAAAACGCATGCCCAAAGAGTACCACGGACGCTTTTTCTCATTCCGGAATATGCTGGAACGTGTCGTGTTCCAAGTCGTTTTATTAACGGCCGGGGCATTTTTGGACTTAATTGGCTTGCAAACTATGATGATTACTTTCAGCATCATCAGCATCACGTTGACAGGACTATTTTTCTTTATGATGAAGAAACGGAAGATTATATTAGAACAGCAGCCGGTTGAGCCGGTAGTGACCGCAGAGAGTGTATGACTCTTTGCGGTTTTTTAAATGGAGTAAGAGGTAGGATTTTGAGGCGTTTGTTACTAGATGATTTCATATTTGGTTGATATTACTAAACAGGTAGTGTTAAACTTTAAGGAAAGTTTGTATTCGTAATGAGAAGAATTATAAAGAAGATCAAGTATTGCTAAACTAATTACCAATAAATAACCCTGAAGTGGAGGACTGCATGTTGATCGTCACGTTACCAAAAGATAGTTATGATAAGGACAACGATACATTGAGGAGTGCCTGGAACGTGGGTTTAGTGTATATTGGACGACTGATGAATCAAATGAACCTTCCAAACGGGTTGCAGAAAAATTGGGTTTTAACTATTCGCATCGATTGATGTCGTTTGAATTTGAATTCTAATCAAAGCATGAAGAATCTGAGAAATTTGAACTGAAAGGAGTGAGGATATACATGGCACAAAATAAGGGAAAGTTACAGAACTGCTCTATGCAAAGTTTGCACTATGAACAACGGCGGTTGTTTGTATAGGGCTAGGAATTGATTTCCGCCAAAGAAGTATTCAGTTTGTAGTAATGACTTTGCTGCCTTAAAAAGAAGAATATTTTTAAGGAGCAAATGAAACATGAAATATATTAATGCAGAGAGTATATTACCAAAAGAACTCGTGGAGGAATTACAGAAATATGTAAATGGAGAAATGATTTACGTCCCTATTTCAAAGAATTTACATAAGCAATGGGGCGAGTGTTCGGGGATTAAAAAACAGTTAACTGCTAGGAACCATGCAATCCGACAACAATTTTCTCACGGAGTCACGATTGATCAACTTTCCAAACAATTTTTTCTTTCTCATGACAGTATTAAGAAAATAGTATATACAAAAAAATAGAATGGTTTTGTCACACTGGGCTAAATCTGGTGTGACTTTTTTATGTAAAGAACAGTTACGAATCGTGTATTATCTATCATTCATTTGCCTGTTTCTATACAATGACGACAGATACAAATCCAACTAGGTAAAGGAGAAGGCTATGAAAATAGAAGTTCGCTTAACTGAAAAGTGTGATGCCTACATTATAAAAAACTTATATCCCTTATACTTATATGATCTGTCTGGGCACTATGAAAGGCTCCCGAATGTCCATGGAATCTATGAGGAAAGTGACGAAGTTAAAACCTTGCAGGAGCAGTATGGTATCCAAAATATTTGGTGGGAGAAGCCCGACATACTTTTTCCTTATTTAATTTTATCAGAGGGAACGCCGGCAGGTTTTATCTTCATTGCTACTCCGCCTTATTGCAATAAAGGAATTGATTTTTTTGTTAATGAATTTTTTTTAATTCAATCATTACGAGGGAAGGGAATTGCGGAAAAAGCAGCCAATATTGTATTTGATCAATATAAAGGGAAATGGGAGCTGTTTACTAACCCGTTCGAGAAAAACATTGCGGGACAGAAATTTTGGAGAAAGTGCTTGTCCAATTATACAAAAGGAGCCTTCACTGAGATAAACGGAGAAACATTTAATGGATATCAGACGATTTTTCGATTTGATAATCGGAACAGTAATTGATTGTGAAGAACAACACAGACATAACTCCCAAATTCAATTAGAGTTGAATTACAAAGAGGAAACGTCCATTAAAAAACACATATAGAGTGCGTTTTTTATTTTTATCTCTCTACTTAAGACCTATCGGTATTGTCATGGGCATTTATCTTATCGCTAGTCTTCTTTCTTTTGAAGGTCACGTAAATCCAATTACAAGCTATTACGAAGCCAACGACGGACAGATACCAGAGTACGAAAGTGAGATTTAGTTCACGTTCCACGACAAAGATGCCAGTAATACTCCCAATAAATGATGCTATAGCCAGTCTACTTACTATCCAATTGGGATTTGAAAGTATTTTCATTTCAACGCGCTCCTTCCATTATCAATATTCTACATGCTGACTTACATGCAATACATCTGTACCTCCCCCTAACTTACCTTACAGTATGAACCATTTACTCTATTGTAACATTAAACTTATATATTATTAAAATTATTCAATTATTATCGACTATAGTTATGGTCATTGACTGCAATACACCCATTAAATAATCTGATATAATTGAAGTATAAAATAAAATAATTCCAATTAACTCTACAATTAACAGTAACCCCAGAAATAAGGGTGGGACAATCTGAAGAAATTGATTAGTATATGCATCACAACTAACATCATTAACGGGAAACGGGATAAAAGGGGATGGAAATTGAATGAAAAGATTAGTGATATTTGGATTGATTGCTACTGCGGCGCTACTTGGGGGTTGTGAGAAAGAAGAGCAGACGGACGCAAATGCTGACCTGCCCCAGAAAGGGAGGGGTCAAGAAATACAGCAAGTAGAAACAGCTGCCGATAAGTATTGGTCCCAGGCGATCGATTCAGAACTTTGTCAAACAATCGGAGAATGCCGTGATTTGGGGGATGAATATGGAAGTGAGTTTTTTTATGATTTCATAGGTGGGCTCAATGCGTCTAATCGAATGTCGTCTTTAAATATATACACGGAAGAAGATAAGTCAGTTTTCTCTAAAAATACAATGAAAGAGGAAGTTCCTATTGTCGCACGTTATGAAATAAAAGAAGATCAATTTATTTTGACGAAAGGCGAAGAAGAAAGTATGTTCACAGGCATAGCCGACCTTGTTCTTGCTATATTCAATAGAAATAAAATAAATGTCAAAATGATTGATTTTCAAGAGGATATTTATATGCATGTAAATACTTATGAAGATAAATTGTATATTCCTTCTAATTTGGTCAAGCAGTGGCTTCAATCTCATACTTTACCCATACTAGTTCATGAATATGGGCATCTGTTAACATGGAATGAAGCGGATTTTGTCATTTCGGATACCTGTCCAGAAGAACAATTTTATTTCAAGCCGCATGGTGGGGAATGTTATAACCCTGACAGCTATATGAACCACTTTTATCAAACCTATTGGAAGAACTATGAGGAGCAATGGCTACAGGGCGGATATGAGTCTGTAGAAGATAGGATTGCATTTTATGAGGATCAAAAAGAGTCATTTATTACGATCTACGCCAGTTTAAATCCTTATGAAGATATTACAGAGTCTTTTACATTCTTTATGTTAACGCCATACAATAACGATCCTCAAACGGTAGCAGAAGAGAAAGTGAATTTCTTTTATCAGTTTCCGGAGCTGGTGGAGTATCGAACTTTTGTAATTAAGACATTAAAAGATCGAAAAGATGAGATGTTATCTTTTTGGTAACTACTAACTTATACTAACACACCCATAATCAACTCAGTCCAATTACTTAACCTTATATCGTTGATTACTTTGTAATTAACGATTTAGGGTTTTTTTATAACCTGATTTGCCTATGCCAAGTGAAAAAAGTTAATAAAAATCAGGGATCTTCATTAATTTGAACCCAATATGACTTGATAATCGTCTAATTGCTGAATTAGAGAAGGATGGAAGGGGGGATAGAAGATTGAAAAAAGAAGAAAAGGACTTTATGTTAGAAAAACTGATGATTCGATATGGAGATGAATTGGTAAGATTAGCATTTTCCTATGTAAAAGATATTGAGAGTGCTAAGGATATGGTTCAAAATTCGTTTATCAAATGCTATAACAACCTGGAGTCATTTCGGAAAGATTCTCAACTGAAAACTTGGCTCTATCGAATAGTAATTAACGAATGTAAAGATTATTTAAAGAGTTGGAATTACAAAAAGGTGCAGGTGAAAAGTTTTATTAATGAAACAACAAAGTCCATATTACCATCTTTAGAGAGGACAGTTATCGATAAACAAAATAATAAAGGGCTAAAAGATACGATCTTTTCTCTTCCAAAGATTTATCGGGAAGTAGTTTATTTGTATTTCTATGAATCCTTAAGTACTGAGGAAATTTCCATAGTTTTAGACGTTTCAGTAGATACTATAAAAACTCGATTAAGAAGAGCAAAGCAAAGATTGGAGCCATTGATAAGGGAGGCAGAACTTCATGAAAGGTAAATTCGTTGAAGAAAAATACATGGCAGATCAAGAATTACATTTTACAAGTGCAGATCGTAAAAAAGTATTTCGAAAGATTGCTGAACTTGAAAAGAATGTTAACAAGAAATCAGTTGGAATTCCCACGAGAATTTTTGCGCCGCTTACAATTTCTTTATTAGTAGTAGGTTTATGTGTTTTATTGTTTACACCATTATTTTCGTCTGTAAGCGTTTTTCCTATGAAGAAGGACATAGCAGCAAGTGAATCAGCGTCAAAGGTTGACGAAGTCATAACAACCCTAATATCCGTTAAAGATGAAACGAATAGAATACCTATTAACTTTTTATTTTCTTATAATAAAGCCAAAGAAAAGGTGAAAGTGTTATCTATTCCACGAGATACTTATGTTCCAATAGAGAATAAGGATGGTACGATAATACATGATAAAATGACCTTTGCTTATATGGAGGGGGCTGGGGCAGAGAGTGTAAAGAATACTGTGTCTGAACTATTTGATTTACCAATTGACTATTATGCGGTTATCGATTTGGAATCATTTTCACAAGCGATTGATTCTGTAAGTGGAATAGATCATGAACTGAAGGAAGAAATTAGAGTTAGAGCTATTTCTCAACCGGCATTCGAATTCCAAAAGGGAATAAATCGGTTGAATGGAGAAGAGGTTTTAGCATTATTAATGGATGCAACAGTTGGAAAGAACTTGGATGATGAAGACTTATTAAACCTTATAAGTGATGTGATGAATAAAACCAAAAATGGAATTTCACAGATACAATATAATAATACAGTAGAAGGGAATATGCCAATAAAGCAGTTTTTTGAAGATAAAAGAGAAATTCGTTCTCTACAGTTAGTATCGTTAATCGAGGGAAAGAAAGATGTTATGATTAATGAAAAATACTATATTAAATTTGAAAAAGCTTTTTTACATTCTGCTACGGAAAAGTTAACTCATTTTGACTAAAGTACTTTTCAATAAGTTGTGGATGATGGGCAGCTTGAATATTCTAAACAAGTCTTCAATAATTGGCAAACGCTTCTGAATTTATTTTCTCTAAATGAGCGCCAAGCGACAAAAGGGATGGTATTCGTTTATATATGGGATAGATTGCGAAGCATTAACAAGGGGGATAATATGCGGATTTTAGAAGGAAAAATTGCAATAGTAACAGGAGCAAGTCGTTCTCAAGGGATTGGGGCTGCAATTTGTTTAATGCTTGCAGAATCTGGTGCCGATATCTTTTTCACTCATTGGAGCGATTATGATGAAAATGAGGGGAATGGTTTAGAAAGTGATTTTCCGAATCAATTAAGTGAGATCATTAAAAAATCAGGTGTACGCTGTGAACATATGGAGGCTGATCTATCAGAGCTGGAAACACAAAAGGCCATTCTGAATAGGTGTGAAAAACAACTTGGAACGCCAAGTTTATTGATAAATAACGCAGCATATGACAAACTAGTTGATTTTCGAAACATAGATGCACAAGTACTGGATGATCACTATATGGTGAATAATAGAGGAACAATTTTATTAAGCACTGAATTTGCCAAGAGGTTTGAGAAAGCCTTTCCCGAAAAAAGTGGGGGAAGGATTATTAACCTTGTCTCGAAAGGCCCAGATCCCAACAATCTTGCCTATATTGCCTCAAAAGGTATGTTGATTGCAATAACGGAACCGTTATCAGTTGGACTTGCACCTCTTGGGATTACGGTAAATTCAGTTGACCCTGACCGACTGATTCAGGTTGGATGGATGAGGCAACAAAAGATTCCTTGTCACGTCTTTTTCCTACTGGAAATGTTGGAACACCACAAGATGCTGCCAGGTTAATAAAATTTCTGGCGAGTGACGAATCAGGATGGATTACTGGTCAGGTTATTAAATCAGAAGGCGGTTATATAGGAAGATAGCCTACAGCAATTTGGCGCCAACTAATGATGAGTAAAAGCCATTAATATACGGCATTATCCCATAATGATTCCATATTGCATACGCAGAGGAGGGAAGTATCTTATGAAGATTTCAAGTTCTATCAGGTGCTTTGCCATTTTCTCAATACTTTTGAGTGGCCTTTATGGTTGTTCTTCAAATGCAGACTGGAATTCAGCATTTGTTGTATGGAATGGTGATATGTATGAAATCAGCAATGAATATGTCGAGGAAGCAGATGAAGAAATCGGGAAGGTAACAAAGTATTCGGATAAGGAAGGGACATACTCAGGCAACTTCTCAAACAAGTATCGAAAAGGGACTAGACTTTATTCAATAAAAGACATAAAAACGGATGAAGCAATTGCTATTGAGGAAGATGGAAAATATCGTAAAGCCATTAATAATGGAACGTATGGGAAGAAGTAATTATCAGCAATCCGGACTCGTTAAACGTGAAAAGCTACAGGGAGGAGAAAAATGAAATTAAAAACAACAGTTGGAATGTTCATTTCCGCATGTGCCATCATAGGAATTGTACTATTTGGCTTAATGAAAAAAGAACCTTACAGTACAGTGGCGGTGATGGACTCCTTATGGGATAAATATGATGTTCAAAGTACAATGATCGGTGACACTGAACCTGTGCTGGATGTGTCAGTTTACGATGAAAAAGACATAATAAAGGTTGAAAGTTATTTAAAAAACAACTTATCCAAGGAAGATTTAGCACACTTCAAACTTGTTGTGTATCAGTATTCAGAAAACATATGGGAATTTAGGGAGAATGCACAGGAAAAGCGAAAATCGGTTTATAAATAACTAGATATGTTTTAGATCAAAAGCCAAATTCCTGCTTCAAATAGATTGGAGTTTGGCTTTTGATAATTAAATTTCGTTTTTAAAATCAAGATAAATATCGACTTACAGATAACATTGCGATCTATATAAAAAATACGTTATATCTCAATATCTCAAGTATACTTATCTAAGAAACGCAACTTCCTATAATTTATATTATGTAAACTAAAAAACAAAAAGAAAAAAAGAGGCATTCTACGTATCGCCTTTTCTGTCAGTTGCCTCATAAATTATAAATATCTAGTGCTATACTCAATTACATCATTGATGTTCAAATTATTCTCTTTTGCGCATTGTCGAACTCGCTCTAGCAACGATTTATAATATGTTGTTTTATATTGCACTCGATCTTTCGGCCGATGTGATTTTTCGTAAATGATAACTCCATTTGTTTCACTCAGCATTTTTTCTAAACAATTTTCTAATATGTGATTAATATGCATTTCTCGTTCGGCTGCCATGTTTTTTAGCTCCAACAAAATCGCTTTGCTGATCGTTGTTCTAAATCTCAATCTGCCATGTATCGTCTCATATGGCTCAGCGATTGGTTTGCCGTTAACGTGTAATAACATCCGATCCTTTTTGGACTTTACACATAAGTCGTTTGAGCCCGAATAAATAATTTCTGCCAACTGCATTATTTGTTCTTTTCCACTAACAGCTATTCTGAAGTATGGACGTTTCAAGTCGCTGAATCGCATTTCACACGTCGGCATAAGCTCCCAAGCTCTAAAAACATCCATAAGAGATGTGGCAAATGACTCGCTAGCTGTGGTGATGTTCATTTGATATCCTTCTTTTTGAACCCACCCATCTCCATCAATAACTCCACGCACAAATGCCGGAAGAAATTCCTCTGGAACATCAGGAAATCTAACACTTCTTGATTTGTTCGGCGTGACTCCAAGCTTTTCAAGATCAGATTTTATCACTTTCGAATTAATAATCAACAAATGTGTTTTCCTCGTTCCAGTTGGCTCTGATATTACTTCAGAAGCTTCCATGAGAGTTGCAACCTTTTGCAAAACCACAACATCTTTTTGAGCCAGATAAACTGAGTGCAAATCCTTATTAACATGCCCATCTGTAATAATAAGACCAAGTACCCAAGCCATTTCATGTGTCCACTTCTTAAAGAAATCCTCATTCACTTGATGAATTCTCGGACGACCTGTTGGACGCATTTGGATTCCATGTTTACTTAGCACATTCCGTATCGCCCTATCCGAAAGACCTACAAGCTGGCACATTTCTTTGTAGCTCATACCGCTTTCATACAGTTCAATTATTTTTTGGTCTGTTATCCCTTTAATCCTCGCCATATCACTCTTCCTTTAGTTAGTGTTATTTTTATTATAACCGAATATACGTTCGTGTTTCCACCTAAATTACTATTCGACAAACCATAAAGCTGCTTTTTCTAATTATTTTCCAAATAATCCTTTCTAATTATTTATTTATGGGATAAAACGAAAAATCCAATAACAAAAGGCCAATCGAACCAATTAAAAGGGTCTATCTCCCCTTTTTCCATGACTAGGCCATTTAATGGATTGGCAGCGTCTGTTTTTCTATGTTACGGTTAGGCCGGCACAATTGTACAAATCTTCGGGGCAAGGTGAAATTCCTTACCGGCGGTGATCGAGCATATAGCTCGTCAGTCCGTGACCCGTTTTCCGCATGGAAACGGTGGAGCTGGTGTAACTCCGGCACCGACAGTATAGTCTGGATGGGAGAAGTTTTTGTATAGATTGCTGCTATGCCCTTACTGATCTGCCCTTTCTTATTTGAGAGGGGGAATGACATGAAACATGATGATTATATGAAGCTTGCAGTCCAGTTGGCACGCACCGCCACTGGGCATACCTCTCCGAACCCAATTGTCGGGGCTGTTTGTGTTGCAGATGGACAAGTTGTCGGTACAGGCTTTCATGTGAAGGCTGGAACGCCGCATGCCGAAGTCCACGCACTGCGAATGGCAGGAAAATTGGCTGAAGGCGCCGACCTTTATGTGACTTTGGAGCCTTGCGCCCATACAGGCAAAACGCCTCCATGCACAGAGGCCATTATTGCGAGTGGTATTCGCCGTGTTTTCGTAGCATCAATTGACCCGAATCCTGCCGTCAGTGGCAAAGGGATCGGGCTTCTTCGAGATGCAGGTATTGAAGTAACGATGATTCCAAACGAAGAGGCAGATTTCAGTAACCGGGCATTTTTTCATTTTATTCAACAACAAAAGCCGTACGTCACGCTTAAGGCTGCCGCCACATTGGATGGCCGATTAGCAACGCAGCATGGGGACAGCAAATGGATCACATCTGAGCAGGCAAGAATGGATGTCCATCACCTCCGCCATACCCATGACGCAATTCTTGTTGGCGTACAAACTATTCTTCAAGATAACCCTTTCCTCACCACCCGTTTGCCCCATGGTGGAAAGAATCCAATTCGAATTATTTTAGATCGACGTCTCCGGACGCCGAAAACCGCTCATGTCATTACAGACGGCGCATCACAAACGATCCTTTTTACACTTGAGAGTGCTCAAGGCATTGATGCGTTTAGTGAATTCCCGCTTGTTCGTGTTGAAACGATTCCCGAACATGCCGATTTTTTGAAAGAAGTATTAACCCGTCTTGCAAAAATGGGCGTTATGACTGTACTTGTTGAAGGCGGCAGCCACGTCCATTCAAGTTTCATTGATCAGGGACTTGCAGATGAATTTTACTTGTACATGGCGCCAAAATTTATAGGCAATGGCCCTTCCCTATTCGAAAATAACGGAAGAACGTCCATCACGGAATCTGAGCTTTTACAAATTCTGTCGGTGAAACAAATTGGACCCGATATTCGGTTGCACGCCCTCTTTTCAAAGGAGGTGTCAGTTCCTTGTTCACTGGGATCGTAGAAGAAATTGGTGTTATACAAGAAATAAAGAGAGGCACCCACTCTATGCAATTGACAATCCATTGCAAAAAAGTGCTGGAAGACGTAAATAAAGGAGATAGCATCGCTGTCGATGGTGTTTGTCTTACGGTTGTAGAATTTACAACCACCTTTTTCCGAGCGGATGTTATGCCTGAAACGTTTACCTCCACTACCCTTTCGGCAATGAAAACTGGCAGCCAGGTAAATCTGGAACGTGCCATTTCCGCTAATGGACGTTTTGGCGGCCATTTTGTCTCCGGCCATGTGGACCAGGTCGGTGAAATTGTATCAATCAAGCCCTCCTCAAACGCGGTCTATTTGGAGATCCGTGTGCAACATGAGCTGCTGCCTTACATTATGGAAAAAGGATCGATTGCAATTGACGGTACATCACTCACTATTTTTGCAGTTAGGGACGATATGTTTACGATCTCTCTAATTCCTGCAACACAAAAGGATTCACAAATCGGCCGAAAAAAGGTCGGATCCAATGTAAATATTGAATGCGACATGCTCGTTAAATATATGGAGCAACTACTCTTCAAACGACATCGCGTGACACCGGGAGGCGGCTTGTCAATGGACATGTTAGCCGCTAACGGATTTCTAAAGTGAGGACAAGATGCAAATGTATACAACAGTTGAAATAGCAATTGATGAATTGAAACGCGGTAAACCGATTATCGTTGTCGATGATGAAGACCGCGAGAACGAAGGCGATTTTGTAGCGCTTGCCGAATTTGCCACACCTGAAATGATCAATTTCATGGCAACTGAAGGACGTGGATTAATTTGTGTACCTGTTGCTGAAACAATAGCCCAACAGCTTGGATTATTTCCTATGGTTCAAAAAAATACAGATACCCACGGGACGGCTTTCACGGTAAGTATAGATCATGCTGGCTCCCATACCGGCATCTCAGCATTTGAACGGTCGGAGACGATCATGAAAATGATTGAGCCACAAGCTTCCCTTTCTGATTTCAGACAACCTGGACATATCTTTCCGCTCATCGCAAACGGCGGCGGTGTCCTGCTTAGGGCTGGCCATACAGAGGCAGCGGTAGATCTGGCTATGCTTGCCGATTCAAAAAAAGCGGGTGTCATTTGTGAAATTATGAACGAAGATGGAACGATGGCTCGCGGCGACCAGCTAACTGAACTTGCCGAACGTTTTGATCTTGTTATTCTGACAATCGAACAATTGATCGCCTACCGTAAAAAAAATGACAAACTCATAGAACGCATTGCCGATATCGACTTGCCTACGTCGTACGGTCACTTTAAAGCGACTGCCTATACCGAAACATTGACTGGCCGTGAACATATAGCGCTTGTGAAAGGCAAACCCGATGAGGTGGATGCCCCTCTCGTCCGTATCCATTCTGAATGTATGACTGGCGACATTTTTGGATCCTACCGATGTGATTGCGGCCCCCAGCTTCAAGCTGCTCTTCGTCAGATCGAAGACGTAGGGACAGGCATTTTGCTTTATATGCGTCAGGAAGGCCGCGGCATTGGCCTTGTGAATAAATTCAAGGCGTATCAATTACAGGAACAAGGCATGGATACGGTGGAAGCAAATGAGAAGCTAGGCTTCAAGGATGATGAACGGGATTATTTCCAATGCGCACAAATGCTAAAGGATTTAGGGGTCAAAAAGATAACTTTAATGACCAACAACCCTCGGAAAATAAATGCCTTAACAGCATACGGAATTACGGTTGACGAGCGCATCCCCATCGAATTGCCAGTCCGGGAAGAAAACAGCGTCTACATGGAAACGAAAAAACAAAAACTAGGTCATTTGCTGAAAGCTTAAGGAGGAAAATGTAATGGGTACAACATATGAAGGTCATTTAATAGGAACCGGACTGAAAATTGGAATTGTCGTTTCACGTTTTAATGAATTTATTACTGGTAAACTGTTGAGCGGTGCGGAAGATGCATTGCGGAGACACGGCGTAGAACAAGATGATGTAGATGTCGCTTGGGTGCCTGGTGCGTTCGAAATACCCCTTGTCGCAAAACAGCTGGCCGCTTCCAAAAAGTATGACGCCATTATTGCGTTAGGTACAGTTATCAGAGGGTCTACTCCCCACTTCGACTACGTATGTAATGAAGTGGCGAAGGGGATCTCCTCAATTAATCTATCTGAAGGGGTACCGGTCATTTTTGGTGTTGTAACGACCGATTCCATAGAACAAGCCGTTGAAAGAGCCGGCACAAAAGCTGGTAATAAAGGTTGGGATGCTGGTACCTCGGCCATTGAAATGGGCAATCTGATGAGACAGGTAGCAAAACAGTAAGGCAACAAACTCAAAAAAAGGAAGACAGTCATTCACATGGAAATGGCTGTCTTCATGATCTTTTCCCTAATAGGCTTTTAATTGAAATAAATACGGTCCGTTTGTTGCAGCTCGTCTATCGAGGAAGCACCGATTCCAAACATAGCCATTTTTAGTTCCAGCTCAATCGTTTGCATGACTCGTAATACTTCATCAACCGATTCTGTTGCTTCTTTTAAAATCGATTTACCGAAACCGACGAGATCTGCGCCGAGAGCAATTGCCTTTGCTGCGTCTAACCCCGTGTGCATGCCGCCACTGCCGATAACAGTTTGTGAATCTCCTGCATGCTGACGGACGGCAACGATGCTTTCTGCAGTCGGTATTCCCCACCCGCTGAATGTTTCAGCCGCTTTGCGTTTAATCGGATCATCTGCCCGGTATTTCTCCACCTGGCTCCAGGATGTGCCGCCAGCGCCTGCCACATCGATAAATTGGACTCCTGCATCACATAATTTTCCAGCTGTCTCCCCGTCAATTCCCCATCCGACTTCTTTTACTCCGACGGGCACAGACAGTGAATTGCATAGGAGCTCAATCTTTTGGAGCAACGATTTAAAATTCGTATTGCCATCCGATTGGATCACTTCCTGGATGCTGTTCAAATGAAGGACAAGCGCATCTGCTTCGCTCATTTCTATTATCCTTATGCATTCTTCCGCACCGAACCCATAATTGAGCTGCACTGCCCCGAGATTCGCGATAATCGGCACATTCGGCGCGTACTTTCTAACTTGAAACGATTCCCGATGCTGTTCACTTTCGATTAAAGCACGCATCGAGCCTAAAGCTAATATCCAGCCCTGCTCTTCCGCTGCGATCGCCAGATTTCGGTTAATGGTCTCCGCAAATGCCGCGCCGCCTGTCATCGAACTGATCAGGAATGGTTTCGCGCATGTCCGTTTGACAAACGTACTTTGTAACTGAATTGATTCGAAATCTACTTCAGGTAATGCATTATGTATGAATCCGACCCGTTCGAAACCGGTCGTAATGTTGGTGCCTGTCACTTTTTCGTTTAAGGTGATGCTAATATGTTCCGACTTTCGTTTATGGATTGCCTCTGTCACATCTCTTCCGCCTTCCCGCCACCCATTCATTTCTGGCCCACTATCAGTATAGGCGATTGCCTTCATTAATTCATCTAAATGACTTGTCAGTGTTCATGTTTAAAAACATAACTTACTTTTTCATATCCCATTTTCTCTTCATAAAAACGATGTGCCTCTGTTCTCCCTAGTCCCGAAGATAAAGCAACAGTGCCATAGCCCATTTCATGAGATAATTCTTGTATAAAATCCAGCAGCATTTCTCCATAGCCATGGGAGCGGAAAGAAGCGTCCGTCACAAGGTCACAAATCCAAATATAATTGCCGTAATAGAGGGTGGTCATGGGCATCCAACCGATGATCGAAACGATCTGTCCATCAATGAGCAATGCGTGCTGCCGGTAGCTCATTTTTTCTTGCGCTTCCAAAACAAGCGGGAGATACGACTCCTCTGATAGATGCGTCCGCAATTGACGCATAACCGGAAACCCTTTCAGCAGTTCCTCGGCTGACTGCAACTCGGTGATCTGTTCATTCAATAGTATCAGTTCCTTTCTAAGTCGAGTGGCCCTTTGATTAACTAGTAAAACACACAAAGCGACGAGAAAACGTATCGTTTGTCCGTCGCTTTGTGTGGTCATTTTATTATCTGCTTACTTGCTTTTTGCATAACGCCTGCTTTGTTACACGCCCATTTTTCTACGGGATTGTGATACCTTTTTCGCTTGCTGGCTTTTCATTTTCGGTGTTTGTTGCATTGAATTTCCAGTCGTGCGGTTTGGATTGGCTTTGTTTTTCTTCGCTTCTAACTGTTGTTTCACAGCATCCTTCAAACTCATTTTCGCTTTTGCTTGATTATCTGGGGTAGTTGACATGCGGGCTTCCTCCCTCGTGCTTGGTTAATAGATTTTACCATTGATATAAATCCTCTGTCCAGTCAAAAAAGGAAATAGCATGTAAATTCAGTCAGAAAGTTGCCGCTTGCCTTTCTCTCTCAGCAACAGCCAAATGATTAAAAACATGCCGAGCGCAACGACTTCGAGGGAGGCAATATACCAAGGATACGGACCTAAATAATCAAGTAAGCTCCCATTCAAGGGTTTGCGGGCCAAGAACATATAATTGCCTTCCACACTTTTATTAATGAAGAGGATGAGTGGCAAAAGTATATTTAACAAAAGGAAAGCTTGAAAGACGCCGCGCAAGGTCGGCGTATAGCCTCGCACCCAGACAAAGTACAAGCCGGTCAAGATGATTCCCGCATGCGTAACAAAAAAGTGAAAAAATCGGAAGTGAGGGAAATTCATGTCTAATACAGGAGTAATCATTGCTTGTAGTGCCCCGGCGATGCCGGCAAAGATAACGAAATTCGCAATCGAACGTTTGCCGGTCCAAAGCAAGATAATAGTCGCGAGCAATGAAATGCTGCACAGTTCTAAAGGCAATGAATCCTGAAGCCGCCACCTTCCTGTCCCTACCATCCATAAATGAAACCCAATTTCAAACGCTAATAATATGAATGCGAACGAACGTTCCGCCCCTCGTAAATTTGACACTCGATCCCGTAAACGATGCCTGTTTACATAAAGGTAGCCAACCAAAATAAAGAAAATGATGATCACACTTAGGTGTGCTGCTGAGAACATTGTAAATTCATTAGTTTGCATACCCTTCACCCTCACCTGCAATTGATCTTTACTATAGACGTCTTTCTTTCACTGAAGTTCTCAAACACGAAATCTCTTTCGTTATCATATGCTACAGAAGATTCCGTGATAGGAGGAATTCCTATGGCTTTCTATCAATATCCCTATATGCCTTATACTGCGCAGCATCATCGGTATCCAAATCTCGTTGCGTATACACCCGCTCACTTGGCCATCCAGCCACCGGGTCAGCGAGATCCTTTCCCGCCAGTCGATATAAAGCAATTCAACTTATCCGCTCGCCGATTCCGTGAGATTATGAAGCAGGCGGATCTGTTTACTGGCAAAGTGATCGCCTCAGATGAATTTGCTCGGCAGCTGAAAGAAGCGGCACAGGCTTCCAACCAAGGGGAAGTTGACCGACTCATCCGTTCTACAGGCGTCACCGTATCGTATCAGCTGCTTTACACACCGGACGGCCTTCGTATCGATTTTGCCAATAATGATTCGCAAAGCAGCTGCTGTCGTTTACGAATGAATTTAGGCTGGTAATAAAGTGAATACCTACGTAAAGTACAGGATATTCCATGCTGAATAGCTATGTAAATCGCTGAAAAATTGTAGTACTACTAGCGGCAATGTAATAAAAAAGACCTCCATTCCTGCAAAATCAGTTGGAGGTCTTTGTCGTTTCAGCACACATAATTATAACTCTCTTCAATCTATCGTTCATTCTTCCATTCGTCAATCAACTTCCCATAATTCATATGCAGAATTCGATCCCCCAATTTCTCGGCCTCTTTCCGATCATGTGTGACGATCAGGAAAGGAACGCCCTTCCACAATTCGTGTAGTCGAAGCAATTCATCCTGGCACTGGAGCCGTGTCTCTTCGTCGAGTGCAGATAACGGTTCATCGAGGAGCAGTAAGGAGGGTTCGGTGGCAAGAGCCCGAGCAAGCGCAACACGCTGTTTTTCGCCGCCTGATATTTGGTGTGGGTATTTTCTGAGTAGATGCTGGATACCTAATACATCAAGCAGCTGTTCAATAACCTCTCTCTTGTTCGGCCGGTCTTTTTTCAGCACGCCGTACCAAATATTTTTTTCGACGGACATGTGAGGAAACAACGCATAGTCTTGAAATAGATAACCGACTTTCCTTTTTTGGACCGGAACGGACTTCCCCTCGCCAAATAATAAGCTTCCTTCTAAATGAATGCTTCCGTTGTCCGGCTGCTCTAGTCCCGCCAAACAATTCAAAATGGTTGTCTTGCCTGATCCAGACGGTCCAAATAGGACAACAATCTCATGATGCGCGGTAAAATTCACGTCCAACTCGAAATGAGAGAGCTTTTTATGAATTTGAACGTCCAACAATGGTTTCACCTGCCCTTTTCATTTGCAAAACGCCTCATATTCCGTTTGCTCCACCAATTCAGCCACGTAATCGTACTGAAACCAAGCGCCACAATAATAATGACCCAGAAAGTGGCTTTTTCCATATGTCCCGACTCCACAGCAAAATAGATTGCCATTGGAATCGTATCTGTTTTTCCCGGTATGTATCCAGCGAGCATAAGCGTTGCTCCGAATTCTCCTAGTCCTCTTGCGAATGACAGGACAAGTCCCGCGAGCAGGCCAGGCCATGCAAGTGGGAAGGCGATCGTCCAAAAGACGCGCCAGTTGGAGGCCCCCATTGTCCGGGCCGCATTTTCTAGGCGGCCGTCCACATTCTCAAATGCCGCAGCTGCACTTTGATACATTAATGGGAAGGAGACGACAATGGAAGCGATGACAGCACCGATCCAGGAAAAGACGATTTGGACGTCAAACCACTCGAGCAGCCATTTGCCCAGCCATCCATTCTTCCCGAATAATAGCAGCAGCCCGAAACCGACAACAGTTGGCGGCAGGACGAGCGGCAGCAAAAAGAACGATTCGATGAGACTCTTACCAAAAAATTGCTTCCTTGCAAATAGATGAGCAAAAAAGATGCCTGTAACGAAAACTATTGTCGTGGAAATTGCCGCCACTTTTAGCGATAAGATCAAAGGTGTATAATCCGAGGGTGCCACCACTAACACCTCCCCTTTTATTGAAAACCGTATTTACGAAGGACTGCTTTGCCTTCTTCCCCCTGTACAAAGTCTAGAAAAGCTTGTGCTTGCTCCGCGTGTTCCGTTTTTGAAAGGACCGCTCCTGGATATTCGATAGGTGTGTGCCAGGATTCATCGGCAGATGCTAGCACTTTGACCTGTTTTGAAATAGCCGCATCACTGGAATAGACTATGCCGTAATCCGCATTGCCCATTTCCACATGAGTCAGTACTTGCCGAACATCCGAGCCGTAGACAAGTTTGCCTTGGAGTAGCTCCCACAGGCCGAGCTTCACTAGCACTTCTTTAGAGTAGCGGCCGGCCGGCACGCTCTCCGGATCACCAATGGCAAAATGCTGCAGCGAGGAAGGTTTTATATCCTCAAATGAGACGGCACTGTTTTTAGCATCCTCGTTTGCAATCAAGACCAATGTATTTTCCGTAAAATTGATCCGGCTTTCTGGATTAATCAAATCGGCCTTCTCCAGCCTGTCCATATCCTGTTCGCTGGCAGATAAAAAAACATCGGCAGGTGCCCCTTTTTCAATTTGAGTTGCCAGTTTACCGGAACTGCCAAAATTGAAACGTACTTGAATATCCGTATGTTCATTTTCGAATGTCGTTTGCAATTCTGTCAAGGCGTCTGTCAAACTTGCAGCGGCGGATACCATGATTTCGCTCCGCTCAATTGCTCCTTGATCATTTCCTTCCTCCTTGCCGCACCCCTCCAGCAATACAAAGCAGCAGCTCATTAGTAAGAAAAATAGAGTTCTTTGCATTACATCCCACTCCCTATCTTTATATGTAACTACAACACATCATTTATAACATATTATAACTACTTATATCTACTTATAATTAAACGAATTTACATATTATTAGACTGTTCTCTTTACTTTTACATAGTAAATAAGAGAGAATGAGAATATACACTCGTATCTCATAATTACGGAAGGAGGATGGGAGAATGAATAATCAAACGGCTTCCTATACGACAGAAGAAATTGCGGAGATGTTAAAGGTTTCTAAACTGACCGTCTATGATTTGATTAAAAAAGGGGATTTGCGTGCCTACCGCGTCGGTAGACAAATGAGGATAGATGAAGAAGATTTGGACGCTTATAAAGAAAGCTCGAAAAGTGGCCAGGCCGAGCGAAGCCATCAGTCACCGGAAATAGTGCAGGCGCCGGCCGCTCATCCTGTTTCTGCGATCCCCGTCTCTCCCCTTCCGCGAACGACCCACCAATTGATCATAAGCGGCCAGGATATTAGCCTTGATCTGCTCGCAAATGCTATCGAGAAAGGATCAAGCGGTTATCGTCCGCTTCGCTCTTTTTCGGGCAGTTTGAACAGTCTCGTGTCCATGTACCGCGGAGAGGCCGATGTCGTCAGCCTCCATTTATTCGATGGCGATACGGGCACCTACAATATTCCGTATGTTAAACGTTTGCTCGTCGGCCATTCGTATATGGTTGTCAATCTGCTGTACCGCACTGCCGGCCTTTATGTACAAAAAGGAAATCCGAAAGGCTTGAGTGGATGGCGGGATTTTAAGACACCCGGCCTGACGATTGCCAATCGGGAGAAAGGATCTGGCGCCAGAGTATTACTCGATGAGAAGCTCCGAATGGAAGGCATTTCAGGAAAGTCGATTCTGGGATATGAAACGGAAGAGCTAAATCATTTTGCCGTTGCCGCGAAAGTTGCTGCAGGACAATCAGATGTCGGGGTTGGCATCGAAAAAGCAGCCTTAATGACTGGGGTTGATTTCGTGCCGCTCATTCAGGAACAGTATGATATCGTCATGTTAAAGACGGACGAAAATGCAGCGTTACGTGAATCGCTGCAAGCAGTTTTGCAGTCGGATAGCTTTCGAAGCGAACTGGAATCATTAGGCGGCTACGATTTATCAGCTATGGGCAGAATCCTCTATGAGACAGAATAAAAAAGGAAGCACGGTGGCTAGGATTCTCCTCCACGTGCTTCCTTCTTTTAATTGGATTCTTTTTTCACATCTTCATAATACATCGTTTCATCATATTCAAACTTGTTATAACGCAGCTTATACAATTTAAATAGATGCGTCAATACGACTTTTATCAGAGCGTAGCCCGGTATACCAAGAATTACTCCCGGTACTCCGAATAAGGAACCGGCCGACAACAGGACGAAAATAATTGTAATCGGATGGATCTTCAACGATTTCCCCATGATTTGCGGCGAAATGAACTTTCCATCCACTAGTTGGACAATGGTCCATACGACGGCTAATTTTACGAGCATGAAGGGCGATGTAACAATGGCGATAATGACTGCAGGTGTGATTGCGATAATCGGACCCAAATAAGGTACGACACTCGTAAACATGGCTAGCACGCCAAGCAGAAACGCATATTTCATGCCGATGATTTGGAAACCGATCGACACCATGATACCGATGCAAATAGCGACAAGAATTTGACCTTGAATATAGGCGCTGATCTGGTGGTCCGCATCCTTGAAGATCGCTTCGGCGTCATCCCGAAAGCGTGGCGGCAGCAATTTTTTAATGAACGCCGGCAGCTTTTCCCCGTCCTTTAGTAAATAGAACAGAATGAATGGGACAGTGGCAATCGCGAGGATTAAGCCAGTCAGCATGGAAATAAATGAGGTGATGCCGGTCGCGATGCCGCCTATCATTTCAGTGACCATGCGGCCGAGATCTCCCAGTCCCTTATCCAGCAGTGTATTAACGTTGAAATTCGACCCCTCGTAGTAGGATGAGAAGATGGAAGTTCGCAGAAACGCATCTATTTTGATTACCATCTGCTGAAAATAAGTCGGAAACTCATCGACCAGGTTGGCAAACTGTCCTTTTAAAAAAGGAAAAACAAGAACGACGAGCAATGTAATGAGCCCGATGAGACCGATAAAGATAATGAGGATGCCCCATACTCTCGGAATGCGAAGCCGTTCCAGCAACCGTAAAATGGGCCGTAAAATATAATAGGCGATCGTCGCGAGGATGATCGGCAAAACAACGGTAGAGAAAAATACTTTAATCGGGTAAAACACAAACGAGACCTTACTATAGACAAGAATAATCAGACCAATGAGCAAAAGAAGGCCGAGTACATACAACGTGCTGCGGCCTCCTAAAAACGCGATGATCCGATGGGTGCCTGTCTGTCGGCTTGGTTGAGCTTTATTTTGATCGTTCAACATTCCATCTGCCCTCTCCTTGTTTATTCCTATTGCTGAAGAAACTCAGCGATCGCATCTTTATTTTTCTGCAAATCGAGTTCGATTACGGAACCTGCGTGTGCATAGGAGTTAAACGAATAGGAGCCTTCCACCGGCACAGTCATCGTGTCAATTTTTGCTCCGCGGTTCATCAGGACAGTAAGGGCTCGTGTCAATTCATCCTTCGTGCTTAAGTCCGTTTGAATGAATCCGGAAACGGAACCTGCAAGTTTTGGCACATGCAGCAGCATCCCTGGACGCATCGCTTCTTCTTTGACTGCAGAGATCACCTTCTGCTGCCTTGCCACCCTGCCGAAATCCCCTTCCGCATCTGCGCGGAAACGGGCATAGCCAAGCAACTCCTTGCCATTTAACTGATGGGTTCCTGGCGTAAGCGTTACGCCAATCTTCTCTGACATCTCTTTCTCTACATCCATCTCAATGCCGTCCGGGAAGGCAGTATCAATGATCGACTCAAAATTATCAAAATCAATGATCGCATAATGGTGGATCGGCAGATCAAACATGCCTGAAATCGTATCCTTCGCTGTCTGCACGCCGCCTAAATAATAGGCCGTGTTTAGCTTGTAAGATTTATACCCGGGAATATCAGCGTAGATGTCCCGCATAAACGAAATAAGACGCATCTTCCCCTCTTTTTTATCCCAAGACAGCACCATCATCGTGTCTGTACGTGAGCGTCCGCTGCCATCATCATCTATGCCAAGCAGGAGAAAGTTCTCGACAGAAGGGTTTTGTGGATCCGCAATATCCCCTTTGAAAGGCCCAGGATCAATTTCATGTCCCTTTGCGAGCGATTTGCCTGCATTGAATTGCAAATAGGAGTAACAGCTTGCTATGAGAAGGAATAAGATAAGCAGCGTCAGAATGACCCTGCCGATGCGGAGCTTCTTCCTTCTTCTTCTCCGTGGTAAAGGCCCTTCATATTGTTCTTCCATTCAATTGACTCCTCCGAACTATAATTTCAGTATGTAAAGTAGGACGAATGAGGGTTGGACGGGTTCCGTCGTTACGAATAGTATAGCATGTCCTACGCCTACAAGGCATTTATCACTTCCTGAACACACCCTTCTGCATACGATAATAGAAAAGGAGGTGTTGAATATGGGAAATGAATACTGCGGAGGAGGATACGGCTCGTCTTTCGTGCTAATTGTTGTCCTCTTTATTTTGTTGATCATCGTGGGTGCCGCTTATATCTGTTAATCGGAGACCATTTATTCAAATACCGCCTTTCACTTGCAAGGACGCATGGAGCGTCCTTGTTTTCGTATGTTAAAATGAGTTCAGCAATGGAAACATGGTACAATAAAAACAGAATTGAGATATGGGAGGTTGTTTGCATGTCGACAGAAACAACATGGGAGAAGGCAACATTTGCAGGCGGCTGTTTTTGGTGCATGGTCAAGCCTTTTAAAGAGTGGGATGGCATTATTGATGTCGTTTCAGGTTATATGGGCGGTCATTTGGAAAACCCTACATATGAAGACGTAAAAGGCGGCGAGTCCGGACATTTAGAAGTGGTAGAAATCACTTTCGATCCTGCCGTTTTCCCTTATGAGCAATTGCTGGATGTGTTTTGGCAGCAAGTGGACCCGACAGACGCGGGCGGTCAATTCCATGACCGGGGTCATTCCTATACCACTGCTATTTTCTATCATACGGAAGAACAGAAGAAACTGGCCGAACAGTCAAAGGATGCTTTGCAGAACAGCGGCCGGTTTACCAAGCCTATCGTGACACCGATCCGCCCTGTTGAACGGTTTTATCGGGCGGAAGAATATCACCAGGATTATTACCGAAAAGAAAAGAACCATTATGAAGAGGATCGGGCCAAGTCAGGCCGGGATGAATTCATAGCGGAACATTGGGAGAAATAATGGAAAGAGCAGGAGCCGATCTACCGGCCCCTGCTCTTTTTACATTTGTTCTTGCTTCTTCCCGTTTCCGATTAAGAAGGCTAAGACAATCATCAGAAGGAAGAAAGCAGCTATGATCAGAAGAGTATTTTGATGGTTGCTCGTCAAATCATAGAGAACACCAATCAACAAAGGCAAAAGCCCGGCCATAATAAAACCGCCTGTCTGCATCATGGCAGTCCAACTGTTGGTTTCGGCGGCCGTTTCTGTTTCATCCAAAGGAAGAAGCAGAGCAATTGGGAATAACCCGCCAAGAGGGATTCCGAGGACAAAAGCGCCAACCCATGTCAGCGAAGTGCTACCCGTTCCGATAAATCCGATGGCAATTAAACCGAACAGCAGAATCATCAGCAGCCAGAACCGACGTACCGGATAGCGAGCGATCAACAGCGGGAACAGTAAATTAAACAGGATTTGGATGATCGTCATCATGCTGAGCATGGAACCTGCGTGAAGCAAAGTGAACCCATTGTCCGTTACAACAGGAACGAACCAGGTGACGATCGAGAAAAATGTGGATGCCTGCAACCCGAAAAACAGGAGTAGTATCCACGCTCTCGGAGATTTCCAAGGTGAACTTCCAACCGTTTGGGCGTTTTCTTTCGTTTGCTGTCGAACGCGTACTTCCCCCCTAGTCGCAGCAAGCCAAAACAGGATGCCGAGTACGGCAAGAACAGACCAAATTCCGAGCGCCATCCGATGCGACGCTGTCGACTCATAGACAAATGCTGTCAGGCCAGCACTTAAGGAAGCGCCAACCCCCATGCCGAATGAGTATACACTAATAACAGAAGCGGCGCGTTCAGGAAATTTCTGTTTGATCATCGCGGAAAGCAATGGTCCGATGATGGCTATAGAAATGCCGATTCCAAAAGCGGTCAGCAGCAAAATACTATAGCTGTCGTTCACTCCCCTAACTGCAGTGAGAAGACCGATTACAAAAAGCATCAATAATACAGAATTGGCAAGCCCGAGCTTTCGATTCAAAACAGGGGCTAAAGAGGCAAATATCCCCATGCAGAGAACCGGCAGCGAGGTGAGCAAGCTGACTTGCGCATTGGAAAGATCTAAATGATCCCGGATCGTGTCCAGCATGGGACCGATAGAAGTGATGGCAGGCCTCATATTGATGGCTACCATAAAAATACCAAGAATAATAACGATGGTCTGTTTTCTTTTTGTCATTCTGGGAGTGCTCCTTCATCTTACGAACTTGTGTTTCCATCCTTTTCCACGTATAATTACAAAGTGAAAGGATGATAGAAATGAAGATTGATCATTGGGCCTATGCCCGTAAATACCAAATCAAATGTGTTTTCGATAAATACCCTTCAACTGTCTTCCTGTTTCGAAGAGTCGCTGATTATTATTTCATATTTTCGTCTTCAGGAATAGATGTGAATGAAATCCCGTCCCCAAAAGATTACGTCCGGATGGAATACTTGCTTAACAAAGAGCTAGGCACGCTGCAAGCCTATCGTAACCGTAAAAGGCTAAGAAATTCAACGATCTCCTCCTGAGGAATTTTTCTGGCGAAAAACGCTGGAATTCAATGCCCCTCGTTCCCTATTCCCTTGGGTTCATGCTATAATAGGAGCATTGTGAAATTAGGAGGATTATCTATGATAGCAGTAAGTAATGTCAGTCTTCAATTTGGTGATCGCAAACTTTTTGAAGATGTCAATATACAGTTCAACCCAGGCCATTGCTACGGCTTGATCGGAGCGAACGGTGCAGGTAAATCAACATTTTTGAAAGTCTTGTCTGGCGAAATTGAGCCGCAAACAGGAAATGTCATTATGAACAAAGACGAGCGGTTAGCCGTCCTGAAACAGAACCACTTTGAATATGAAGAAAACGAAGTGCTTGATACAGTCATCATGGGCCATAAGAAACTGTATGACATCATGACAGAGAAGAACGCAATCTACATGAAAGAAGATTTCTCAGACGAGGATGGCATGCGTGCTGCCGAGTTGGAAGGTGAATTTGCCGAGCTAAATGGATGGGAAGCTGAGTCGGAAGCTGCCATCCTCCTTCAAGGATTAGGCATACCCGAAAGCATGCACCATGTAAAATTATCCGAGTTAACTGGTTCAGATAAAGTGAAAGTTCTCTTGGCGCAAGCATTATTCGGCAAGCCGGATGTCCTTTTGCTGGATGAGCCGACGAACCATCTTGACTTGAAAGCAATTCAGTGGCTTGAAGAGTTTTTAATCAACTTTGAAAACACAGTCATCGTTGTATCCCATGACCGTCACTTCTTGAATAAAGTATGTACGCAAATTGCCGATTTAGATTTCTCTAAAATCCAGCTCTATCCGGGCAACTATGATTTCTGGTATGAATCGAGCCAATTGGCGCTTAAGATGGCACAGGATCAAAACAAGAAAAAAGAAGAAAAGATCAAGGAACTTCAAGCATTCGTTGCCCGTTTCAGTGCGAACGCATCCAAATCAAAACAAGCGACATCTCGTAAGAAAGCCTTGGATAAAATTCAATTGGATGACATTAGACCTTCTTCCCGCCGGTATCCTTTCGTTAATTTCCAAATCGGCCGTGAAATCGGGAATGATGTACTTTCCGTACAAGGTGTTTCCAAGACAAAAGAAGGCAAACAGCTTCTAAAGGATGCTACTTTTACAATGGGTAAAGAGGATAAGATCATTCTTATTGGCAATCCGCTTGCCAAAACAGCGCTTCTTGAAATTTTGGCAGAAGAGGATCAGCCGGATGAAGGCTCCATCAAATGGGGCGTCACGACATCTCGTGCCTACTTCCCTCTTGACAACAGCGAGTTTTTCGAGGGTTCGGAAGAGACTCTTGTGGAATGGCTGCGCCAATATTCCCCTGAGGATCAAACGGAGACTTTCCTACGTGGATTCCTCGGACGCATGCTGTTCTCTGGTGAAGAAGTGAAGAAGAAACCTTCCGTTCTTTCCGGTGGCGAAAAAGTGCGCTGCATGCTCTCAAAAATGATGCTGACGAGCGCCAATGTTCTTTTGCTTGACGAACCAATGAACCACTTGGATCTTGAATCCATTCAAGCGTTAAACAATGGATTGATCGCATTCAAAGGGGCAATGGTCTTCACGTCACATGACCAGCAGTTCATACAGACAGTTGCCAATCGGATAATCGAAATCCGTGAGGACGGCACTATTTTCGATAAAATGATGCAATATGATGAATACCTAGAGTGGAAAGATCAACAAGCTGTTTCGAATTAAATGTCCTGAAAAACCGTTTTCCTTTACTGGAAAGCGGTTTTTCTTTTGGATAATCGGTACTCGTTCGGGCATTCTAAACAAAAAGGAGTGGAATGCATGAAAAAAGCTGCTATTTTCCTGACAGCCCTCTTGTTCGCGATTATCATGGCAGGCTGTTCTTCAGGAAAAGAGAATACAGTCCCAAACAACTCAGGTAATTCTGGCAAGCCTCTCAAGTCAAATGAAACATCGGGTGTGCAGAAAGTGGATAAAGGCTTGCTTGATTATTTTCTAGCAGACGGAGCGAAAGCCCATTTCCGAGGGGAAGGCCAGAATTTTTCTGAGCTTGATGTTCAGTTTGCGATGCCTTACGAAAATTATGTCATAGTTCATGAAAGCAACGGCCAGGCGATTGTCCGATATGTTTATCAAATCGGCGAAAAACAAATCACAACTCTCAGCTATGAGTTAGTTGATTCCACAACTGACTTCCCTACCTTGGATGAAATAAAAAAGATGGAACCTGTCGGCGTCTATCTTCACAAACCGTTTGAGAAAGGGCAGCTATTCGGACAATGGGAAATTGTTGAAACCGATGTACCTGTCGAAACATATTTCAAGAAATTCGACAACGCATTCGTCCTTCAATCGACAGAACCGATCATTGGCGCAGAAAACAAGGCGTATATTGTGAGGAAGTATTTTGTGGAAGGATTCGGAGAAGTGAAACGGGAATCTATCATGAAAACCACTGATGGCGAGCGTCTGGTCATGACCTCTACATTAGAATCCGTTTCACAACCATAAAAAAGAGGCAGCCTTTTGAGGCGCCTCTTGGTTTGACAGATTATTGTTTTACAACGTTAGCTGCTTGAAGTCCACGGTTGCCTTCTACTACTTCAAATTCAACGTGTTGACCTTCGTCTAGAGATTTGAATCCGTCTCCCTGAATTGCGGAGAAGTGTACGAATACATCATCTTCGCCTTCTACTTCGATAAATCCGAAGCCTTTTTCAGAGTTGAACCACTTTACCGTACCTTGTTTCATCCTACTACCTCCAAATAATAAATACTTAACTAATACGTGAACTCCCTACAATGAAAAAATTCACATATTACAAAAAGTACCGATGAGCACCGATCACTTTTTGTAATACGTGAATACGTTTCATTCGGTCAATCTCACTCTATTGTTACTGTAACTATACCATATTTTTCAATAAAGTCAACATAACATTATTAACTATTCGAATTGTTGCTCAAAACTTCACCACATGGATTGCCGTCTTGCAGTATTATGATCCCATGGTATAGTTGTAAGCATTCATCGCACCCATCACAATATACCCTCTCTGATTCTGACCAAAACGCAAAAAAACAATTTTTTCTTTTTTCATTAAATGTATGCTCATTCTCAAGTTTGTTATATAAATCACGAAAATACGTGTTGGCTTCTTCCTTTGACTCAAACGACTGAGATGTCACGACCATGCTTCTCCAATCGTCGAACATCCACCACGGCTCATAATCCGCTTTCATATAGATTACTTCATACATTCCAAATCCCCCCAATCGCCATATGCCGTGAATGTCCCCCATTTTAGCAAATTCCTTCTCGTTATCCAAGCGTTTCATATCGACCGTTCAAAAGGAATGTTTTCCTGATAGGAATCAGGTATAATTGTACTAAGCGGATGAAACTTTCCTTTCCTTGAAACGTATTTACTATATATACAGAAGGAGGCCTGAATGCGCCATGCAAGAAGTAAAACAATTTTTCATTCGACATTTCATTACCGCACCAGTCAGTTTTGGTTCCTGGCTCATCTTCCTTTTGGGAGTTGGCATGAATTTCTTTGCTGCAACAGGCCTGATGATCGCCATTTATCTCGGAGGCACATTTACAATCAAACAAATTCAACTCTCATCCAACGTTAAAAAACTCGGCATGTCGAGATCTGAATACCACCATATAAAGACGCAGATTGCAGAGGCCAAGGGAAAAATTAAGAGATTGAACAGCCTGTACGGTCAGGTACGATCCGTTCAAGCATTTAAACAAGTATATGAAATGAACAATCTGGCGAAACGGATCTTATCCATTGTACGCAGCAACCCTCAAAAGTTTTACCATGTGGAGCGTTTCTTCTATTCACATTTGGATTCTGCTGTAGAATTGACTTCCAAATATTCCATGCTTGTGAATCAGCCACTGAAGGACCAAGAATTGCGGGTGGCGCTCCAGCATACGAGAGAAACGTTAAATGACGTCAATAAACAATTAGAGCAAGATTTACGAAGCGCCCTGGCGACGGATATTGAGCAGCTTCAGTTGGAACTCGACTATGTCGATGTAACGATGAATCATAATAAGCCGTTGCTACATATGAAAGGAGACTTGCCTCATGACAGAAAACAAATCAACGATCGATGAAGTGAAATCATTCGATGACCTATTGGAAAACCCATTCAACGAACCATTGCTGCCAAAAGAAATGCAGATGGAAACACCTGCTGCATCCACTTCTATAAAGTTGATGGACCGCCTTTCACCAGAAGAACAGGAAAAGGCGAAACAATTGGCTGCACAGATTCCTGTAGGCAATTATGAAGCGATCATTACGTATGGTGCAAATGCGCAAAACGAATTATCCCGCTTCTCTCATAAGATGCTGGACCACGTGCAAAGCAAGGATATTGGTCCGGTTGGAGATGTACTCAGTGATTTGATGGGGAAACTTTCTGAAATTGATCCTGAGGATTTGAGCGATAAAAAGAAGTCAGGCCTCAGCCGTTTATTTAGCAAGGCGACACGTTCCATTCAAGAGATGATGACAAAGTATCAAAAATTGAGCACACAAATTGATCGAATCGGTGTACAATTGGAGCATTCCAAGCGGGGCTTGCTGGAAGACGTCCACATGCTGGAAAGTTTGTACGAGCAGAATAAAACATACTTCCAAGCTTTGAACGTCTACATCGCTGCTGCAGAACTGAAACGGGATGAAATCGCGAATGTGACCATTCCTGAATTACGAAGAAAAGCGGAAGCATCCAACGACCAAATGGCATTTCAAGAAGTGAATGACATGGCACAGTTTCTTGATCGACTGGAAAAGAGATTGTATGATTTGCAGCTATCCCGCCAAATCACTATTCAAAGCGCACCGCAAATCCGTATGATTCAGCAAACGAACCAGACGCTTGCAGAGAAGATCCAATCATCGATCATGACTTCGATTCCGCTTTGGAAGAACCAGATTGCCATCGCCCTCACGTTGAACCGTCAGCGAAAGGCAGTTGAATCACAGCGGCTTGTAACGAAAACAACAAATGATCTTCTTCTAAAAAACTCTGAAATGCTGAAAGTTAATTCCATCGAGACAGCGAAAGAGAACGAACGAGGCATCATCGAAATTGATACACTGAAGAAAACACAGGAAAACTTAATTCAAACTATCGAAGAAACCCTTGTCATTCAAGCGGATGGCCGTGCGAAGCGGAAAGCTGCTGAAGTAGAAATCGCGAGAATGGAAGAAGAATTAAAACAAAGACTTCTCTCTGTTCATGAAAGAACACAAAACCGCCCATCATAAGGCGGTTTTTTCTATGGTTCTTATTTGACGACAATGGCAAGCAGTTTGCGTAGTATGCGCAATGTTTGATCCGCAAAGCTTTCCACCGAATGGGCGGAAGCTGTCTTATTGCCAAACATGCTGCTGAACAGTTCCCTTTGATCATCTGTCGGCTCTTCAGTGGACAAGAAAAGATGAATAACAGATATTCCCTGTTTCTCCGTTTCGAGGACGGCTTCCCTCGTGTCTAGAATGCCATTTCGATCATACCCAAAAGCAGATGGTTCCCCGTCTGAAAAGACGAGTAGAAATTTATGTTTTTCCGTACGCATCATTAATCTTTTTTTCATCCACCGAATAGCAAAACCATCCCGGTTATCTTCATTCGCTTCAAATGATAAGATCGACAGCCCGCTGTCTTTATGGCGATCGTAGAATGTATGCATCATGCCAAATTTATTCAGCTGGGATTCCTTTGACGCTTCTTCGGCATCTTCATAATAAGAAGAGATTTCATGTTGTATTTTCAACGTTCTCAGGACGTCGTGAAATAACAGCACCGCCATTTTGGTTTCATCCAGTTTATCGAGCATGGAAGCCGATCCATCCACAAGCAGCCCGAAGACTGCGTCCAGGTTGGCCGAAGGTGCCTGTTTCCGATAAAATGGCTTCGGTCTTTCATCGACAAGCATGGTCGTCAATTTTGAGGACAACCGGCCTTTCAGAAGCCTTTCTCTCCGCGATTCGGTTTTCAATTCAATCCGCTTCCTAATTTCTTCGGTTAACGCCCGAACAATCGGCTTCTGCCTTTCTCGCCAGGCAATGAGTTTTTCCATATTTTCTTTAGACGGCTTGCCTTCGATCCGCTCCTCTTCGTACACGACATGCGTATGTTCGCGGCCAAATTCATGGCCGGCAACGTATCGCTGAGCGGCCTGCCGATCTTCTTTCGCATTGTCTTGCCATTGCTCGCTTTCATTGCCGGTAGACCGTCCATGGCCAGTTTCCTCGATAGCTGCCCCGTCATTTCCTTCCGCCGCATTTGTCCCATCACCCTTACCGGAACGGCCATGCTCCAATTCGTATTCCAGATGGATTCCTGACTCGTCTTCGGATTCCCGATGCCATGTACGGAACAGTTCTTCGATCGTATCTTTTACTTGTTCATCTCCCTGCTCGGCGTCTGTCATTCCTTCATGATAATGAAACGTAACCGTTTCCTCTGTAACTGAATCACCGAGAGCGTAATATTGGTGAACCAAATCCCTTTCAAGTTCTTCCTCTACAAAGAATATGACACGCTCCGCCAGATAAGTGCTTTCTTCTGTGCTTGTGCTGTCATATGCCTGGCCGATCATTAGGAGCAGCGGCCCCAAGTCAAGCAGCCCTTCCCCATTCCAGCTTTGATCGGCATAGATCCCCTCATACAGGGAAATGAATAATTTATTGAGCAGCGCATCCGCAAAGAAACTCTTTTGGACATTGGAAGCCAGGCTGTCACGATGGAAAGCGATCATTGCTTCACGCCTTGCTTCAAAAGCGACCGCCGTACCTGGCCGCTCCTTCTGAATCTTTTCAATTAGCCTGAACTCCTCAAGCATGAGCAGTAGCTCCGAACAGAGATGCGGAAAGGGATGAGTCCGGTATTCCTTCTGATACGTTAGCCACTTTTGCACTGAAAAGTCCTTCCAAAATCCCGAAGTTAACAAGTACAGATCGGATAACCGACCCAGATGTGTCATCTGTTCCGTTCGATGCCGCCAAAAAACACTCATGGAGACAGCAACTTCACGAGGCCGTAACTCCATTAATTTCCTCTCAGTCAGTTCGAGAAAAGGGGCATCCGCCAATGCACGACCCAAGCGTTCATATAGTAAAAGCTGATTGGCATCTATCGTTTCATCATTGAATTGGATGAACCGTTTCACCATGGATGTGAGCCTTCTTCCAACGAAGGAGGAATCCATGTGTCCACAAGTTCCATTACGAGTTTTTGTTCCATGGAATCTTCTAGTTTTTCAGCAATTGCATATTGAATGGCCCTTTTCTCGGGAATATGAACTGACAGCTGGACGGCATCCAACAAACTCCTGACCGAAGCGGCTTCATCCGACAAAAGTCCATTCATAACTTGTTTTTTCAAATCACCGTGGATGGAAAGAAACGCTTGCAGCTTTTGAGTTTCCACTTCAGGATAAGTTGATACAAGAAGTGAATTCAATTGTTTATCACTTAAATACGGGATCGAAAAAGAGACGAAGCGGTTTTTTAGTGCTTCATTCATGGGAGAAGTACCTACATAGCCTTCATTAATCGCTGCGATAACAGAGAAATTGTCATGTGCCTGGATGACTTCCCCGGTCAACGGATTTGTCAGCATTCTGCGATGATCCAAGACGCTATGCAAGATGGGCAACGTTTCTGGTTTCGCCATGTTAATCTCATCTATGTACAAGATATGCCCCTTTTTCATTGCTTGGACGACTGGCCCTTCCACGAATTCAATATGGGTTTGCCCTTCTTTTGTAACGATGGTTTTAAAGCCAAGTAACGACTCGGCATCCAGATCCACTGAGCAATTGACGCTTTGCATCGGCTGGTGGAAATAATGGGAAACACTTTGCGCTAACTTGGTTTTGCCTGATCCAGATGGCCCTTTTAATAGGACAGGCTTCTTTAGCGTTACAGCAATCAGTATATCGTCCCACAAATAAGGGGTCGGTGAGACATAGCCGCCTTCCTGGATCAGCCGTTGATCCTCCTGCGTATAGACAGTCTGGGTGCGCCGCTCCTGTTCTTTTTCAATAAACTCTTTCATGCTCTAGCCTCCCTGCTAAAGAAACCGATACATCATAAAAGAGATGTACCGGTTATTAAGTAAAGACAATGCAATTATTCAAAATAAGTTTTGTAGAAGCCGCCAACTTTCCCGCTGTTGTCAATAATAAACAGAAATTCATCCGTCTCATTCTTCACTTCATACTCTTTCCCCGGGGTTAGCATATTGGTTACTACATATTTCTCCGCATCCGCATGTTTACAGACGACGGTTCGAATCGTTGGGGCAGTTAGCCAATTTGTAAATGACATGAAAGTTCCCTCCTTTATTGAATGGAAAAAAATCGGTCCGACATAAGGCGGACCGATCAATGTTACTGGATGCTAATTAAGATCCAAGCAGAAGGTCTTCTGGATTTTCAATTAGTTCTTTTACCATTTTCAAGAAGCCAACAGAATCTTTACCGTCGATAACACGATGGTCATAAGATAATGCAACATACATCATCGGACGGATTTCAATGTTATCTCCTACAGCAACCGGACGCTTTTGGATGGAGTGCATTCCAAGAATACCGACTTGCGTACCATTCAAGATTGGTGTGGAGAGCAAGGAACCGAACACTCCGCCGTTTGTAATTGTAAATGAACCGCCAGCCATATCGCCAAGAGTCAATTTGTTATCACGTGCTTTTTTAGCAAGCTCACCGATTGTATCTTCGATTTCCGCAAAGTTTTTGCGGTCCGCATCACGGACGATCGGAACAACAAGGCCGCCCTCAGTAGAAACGGCAATACCGATATCATAGTAATGTTTCATGATGAGATCGTCTCCGTCGATTTCGGAGTTGACATATGGATATTTCTTAAGTGCCGCAACAACCGCTTTCGTGAAGAAAGACATGAAGCCAAGGCGGACATCGTTCTTTTCAAAGAACTCATCTTTCTTGCGTTTACGAAGTTCCATTACCGCTGTCATGTCGATTTCGTTGAATGTAGTCAACATTGCAGTGGATTGCTTCACTTCTAGCAAACGTTTAGCGATTGTTTGACGGCGACGCGTCATTTTTTCGCGTGTTTCACGGCCGTCTTGTGCCGGTGCAGCAGCTGGTGCTTTCGCAGGCGCAGCCGCTTTTGGTGCAGTTCCGTGTGCTTGAACGTCTTGTGCACGGACGCGTCCCATTGGATCGACTGGCGATACAGAAGCTAGATCGATGCCTTTTTCGCGTGCCAATTTGCGAGCTGCAGGGCTTGCAATCGTACGATCAGATGAACTTTCTTCAGTCGCTGCAGCAGCTGCCGGTGCTGGTGTTTCAGCAGGTGCTTCTTTAACTGCAGGTGCTTCTTCCGCTTTTGGAGCTGGAGCGGATTGGGCTGGTGCCCCGGAGCCTGCTCCAACAATAGCGATCACTTGACCGACTTCAACTGTATCACCTTCTGCAGCAAGAAGCTCTTGGATGACGCCAGCTTCTTCAGAAATGACTTCAACGTTGACTTTATCTGTTTCCAATTCAACGATGAATTCGCCTTGTTCTACACTTTCTCCTGGCTGTTTTAGCCATTTTGCAATTGTTCCCTCAGTAATCGACTCCGCAAGTTCTGGTACTCTGATCTCTGCCACAATAAATTCCTCCTCTGTTCTACCGATATTCCGGTGTAAAGCTAGCAACTACAGATTTTATTTTTTAAGAGCTTCTTCGATGATCCGGTTCTGCTCTTTCTTGTGGGATTCGCCGTCTCCTTCGGATGGGCTCGCACGGTGGATTCGTCCGACATAAGAAATAGCCTTGCCTTCCGCGATTTCTTGCAAGTAAGGATAGGCAAATGACCAGGATCCCATGTTTTTCGGTTCTTCCTGAACCCAGACAAGTTCCTTCGCTTTCGGGAAACGTGCCACGATTTCAGCAATCTTTTCAGCAGGGAATGGATACAATTGTTCCACCCGGACGATATGCAAGTGATCGAAACCTTCTCCGTCTTTCACTTGTTCTGCCAGATCAATTGCCATTTTTCCGCTTGCGAAAAGAATTTTCTTCACTTTTTCAGGCTTCATGCCAGTTCCAGGCTGTTCAAGAACGGTTTTGAAATGGCCGTCTGACAAGTCGGATACTTCTGCTCCAACGAGCGGATGACGAAGCAATGATTTAGGAGACACGATGACAAGCGGTCTTTCCGCTTCAGTTCCAAGCATTTTCGCTTGGCGGCGCAGGATATGGAAATAGTTTGCTGCACTCGATAAGTTAGCAACTGTCCAGTTGTTCTCTGCACAAAGCTGCAAATAACGCTCCAAACGTGCACTGGAGTGCTCAGGACCTTGCCCTTCATACGCATGTGGAAGCAAGATGACTAATCCAGATTGCTGGCCCCATTTGGAATAGCTGGAAGATACGAACTGATCGAACATGACTTGCGCCATATTAGCGAAGTCGCCGTATTGTGCTTCCCAAATGCTGAGTGCCTTGTCTTTTTCCAAGTTATAGCCGAATTCGTAACCAACAACCGCAAATTCAGTCAATGGGCTGTTGTACGCAACGAATGAAGCATTTGCTCCGCTGATATGATGAAGAGGCACAAATTCCTCTCCTGTTTTTTCATCGTGCAAGACAAGATGACGATGTGCGAATGTTCCGCGCTGGACGTCTTGGCCTGTCAAACGGATTGGATTACCGTCTTGAATAATAGAACCGAATGCCAATTGCTCAGCATGCGCCCAATCCACTTTCGATTTTCCTTTGAAAGGTTCTTCGCGACGCTTTAAAATCCGATCCAGCTTGCTGAATACCGTGAAATTGTCTGGGTATGTAAGAAGTTCTTCATTCATTCGTTGAAGTCTTTCCTCCTGCACCCCTGTTTCTACATCTCTCGGCATACCGGCCAAAACGGATTCAGGTGTAGCGTTTGAAGGCTTCTTGACGTCTGCGGAATGATTTTTCACGTTGTCATAAGCGGCTTGCATCACTGCATAGACATCGGCATCCATCTTGTCGACCGCTTCTTTAGTCATCAGATTCGCTTCAACCAATTCAGCGCCATACAACTGGCGTGCAGTCGGATGCTTATGAATGACATGGTACATCATCGGGTTCGTCACTAATGGTTCATCCATTTCGTTATGGCCGTAACGACGATATCCGATCAAGTCGATTAATACATCTTTTTCAAACTTCTGGCGGTATTCGAACGCCAGTGCAGCAGCAGCAATTACTGCTTCAGGATGATCTGCATTAACATGAAGCACTGGTACTTCAAAGCCTTTTGCCGGATCAGATGCGTATAAAGTAGAACGGGAATCATACGACTCTGTCGTAAAACCAATCGTATTGTTCGCGATCACATGGACCGTACCACCAGTACGATATCCTCTTACGCGGCTGTAGTTGAATGTTTCCGGTACAATGCCTTGACCAGGGAAAGCAGCATCACCATGGATCATGACACCATATGCAGCATTCATATCCTGCTCTGGCATACCCGGATGATCTGTGTTTTCCTGCGCGGCTCTTGTTTGACCTGCAACAACAGGATTCACTACTTCCAAGTGTGAAGGGTTGTAAGCAAGGAAACGCTCTGTGCCTGACTTCCCTTTATAAAGTGCACCCAAGTGATATTTCACATCGCCAAACCAACCGCGGGACGTTTCAACTGAACCGTCTTCCGGTAGGAATTCTAGTGAAGGCACACCTGCAAATTCTGCAAACATCATTTCATATGGTTTATTTAAAATATGGGTAAGAACGTTCAAACGTCCTCTGTGAGCCATACCGATAAGTACTTTCTTCGTTTTGGCTTCCTCAGATTTACGCATTAATTCATCAAGGAACACGACAAGTGTATCGAGACCTTCAATGGAGAAACGTTTTGCACCGACAAATGTCCGGTGGATGAACTTTTCGAACCCTTCAATTTTTGTCAAACGCTCCAGCAGTTCTTTTTTCTCATCGTTTGATAAGTTGACTGCTACTTCATTGTTTTCGATCTTGGATTGAATCCAGTTTCGTTCCTCATCATCTACGATGTGGGCAAATTCATACGCAATTTTACCTGTGTACAAATCTTTTAGGTAGTTGACTGCGTCCAAACCGTTTTCCACTGTTGCAGGAACGTTTTTCAAGAACAAGGAAGCTGGCAAAGCCCGTAGATCATTCTCAGTAAGGCCGTATTTAGCAAGCTCTAGTCTTGAAGCGTCACGTGGATGGTCCTTCAACGGGTAAATATCAGCCGCCAAATGGCCATGCGTGCGAATCGCTTCTATTAACGCGTAGGCTGCCAATGCTTTGCTGAAGTCTCCGGAAGGGATACTTGCAGAAGCTGATACAGCCACATCTCCGTTCTCCATCACTGGAGCGCCGTAGGTCTTGAACATTTCCGCTAATTGCGGATCAACCGCTTCAGGGGATGTCTTAAATTTCTCATACATCTCCATAACATACCCAAGGTTCGGCCCCGAGAATACCGAGTATGGTGAACGATGGGAACCAACATTGTTCGACATGTAAAATGACCTCCACATTTGCCTGTAGGCATATTGTGTTATATTGTTTATCCGTATTAATAATACCATTCAAAACAGTCAACTGAAAGGGTTTAATACTAAGATATACATATTTATACCGTCACCAAGGATACACCTGTTTCTTTCTTCTTGCAACTGTTGTTTCTAACAGCCAGGCACCTTTGATAAGCAGTTCCAGCTAATTTTTATACGACAGGATCAAATCTACCATCGATTCAGGGGATTTCGTCTGATTATACTTTTTCATATTGGCGATCAATACATCCTTTTCTGACACCAAATTAGAAATCAAGTCCGAGAGCCGCGCCTTTTCCAGTTCTTCTTCTGTAATAACGTGAGCGACTCCTAATGATTTGAATAATGAAGCGTTCAATAGCTGGTCTCCCCTGCTTTTGGCAGCAGATAAAGGAACGAGAAGCATCGGTTTTTGAACAGCAAGCATTTCAAAAATTGCGTTCGATCCGGCTCTTGACACAGCAAAATCGGACGCAGCGAGCAAATGCGGCAATGCATCCGTAACATATTCAAATTGCGTATAGCCTGTTACTTGCTCCTTGGCCATATCTTTATGGCCTTTTCCACAAAGATGTATGACTTCAAACCTCTCTGCAATCCAGTCCAGTTCTTTTCGAACCGCTTCGTTCAGCACAACAGACCCTTGACTGCCTCCCATCACGAGAATGACCGGTTTTTCTCCAGACAAGCCAGCTATCCGCAAGCCTTCCTTTCGGTCACCCCGAAATAACTCAGGACGAATGACAGGACCCGTGCATGTCGATTTCGCAGACGGCACGTACTTCAGCGTTTCTTCAAAAACAGTGAAAATATGGTTAGACATCGGAAGGGCTAATTTATTGGCCAGCCCCGGTGTAACATCTGATTCATGTACAACCACAGGCACTTTTGCCATTCTGGCCGCCATGACCACAGGAACGGAAACAAAACCGCCCTTCGAAAAGACGATGTCCGGCTTAAGCTTTCGGAGGATCGAGAAAGCCTGCATAACCCCGGCCCCGACTTTAAACGGATCCGTAAAATTCTTCATTGAAAAATATCTTCGGAGCTTGCCGCTCTGAATGGCATGATAGGTTACTTCGGGACGTCCCTGTCCGATCAGCTCTTTTTCGATACCGTCATACGAACCGATATAATGGACTTCATAGCCTCTTTCTAGGAATTCTGGAATCAGAGCTTCGTTAACAGATACGTGTCCCGCTGTTCCTCCGCCCGTTAATACAACAATTGGCCGTTTCATTTGGCCGTTCACCTCAATTATCAAGTAAATGCTTATTCGTACTTCCATGCTATTATAGCAAAAAAAACGTGTTACAATAGTAGTCGATTGACGCTTTCTCCAATTAACAACTTAAAAACTATCACTGCCACTGACAAAGGGGGATTCCAATTGGCAGAATCGATCACACTTAAGAAAAAGACAGGCATCTTTGCTAAAATCGTCCTGCCGATCCTTATAACGCAAGTCGCACTCTATTTGATGACATTCTTCGATATTTTGATGACTGGGCGTTACGATACATATCATCTGGCTGGCGTCACAATCGGCTCCTCCTTCTGGGTTCCGGTCTATACCGGGCTTTCCGGCATCCTGCTTGGATTGACGCCTATTATTGCCCAATTGATCGGCGGAAGAAAGGAAGAGGAAGTCCGTCCGAATGTCCAGCAAGGTTTATACGTTTCCATTTTGCTGGCAGTACTCGTCTTCGTCGTAATCCAATTCGGCGTTCGTCCGATGTTACATCATATGCCGCTTGACGGGCCGGTTAGGATAGTAGCAGCTGAATACTTGACCGGTATGAGTGTCGGACTGATCCCATTATTCATGTATACGGTCTTGCGTTCATTCTTCGATGCATTAGGTGCGACACGGGTGTCAATGTTCATCATTCTTTTATCTGCACCCATAAATATTGTGCTAAACTATTTACTCATCTATGGTAATTTCGGATTTCCTGAACTGGGAGGCGCTGGCGCTGGCTATGCCTCTGGAATTACATACTGGATCGTATTAGCCATTGCTTTTTATATTGCGTGGAAACGCAAGCCCTTCCATGGCTTTTCCCTTTTCACCAGCTGGCAACACGTCTCCTGGAAAAAAATTATGGAAATCCTCAAAATCGGGGTGCCAATCGGGCTTTCCATTTTTGTTGAAACAAGCATTTTCTCGGTTGTTACTCTATTCATGAGCAAATATTCTACCGAAGTAATTTCATCTCATCAAATTGCGCTGAATTTTACTTCCTTGCTTTATATGGTTCCGTTGAGCATTTCTATGGGAGCCACGATTTTAGTGGGACAGTCTGCAGGCGCATCGCGATATTATGATGCCAAGCAATACAGCTATCTTGGAATTGGTCTTGCGATTACATTTAGCTTCTTATCCATCGCCATTCTGCTTCTTTTCCGTGAACAGATTGCTTCTCTTTACACGACAGACATGGCAATTATTAAACTATCTATGCAGTTCTTCCTGTTTGCGGCACTGTTCCAGTTGTCGGATGCTGTACAAGCTCCCATACAAGGTGCACTGCGGGGCTATAAGGATGTCAATGTGTCGTTTGTGATGGGCATTGTCTCATTTTGGCTCATCGGTTTACCTGTTGGCTATGTAACTGCGACATTCACTACCTTAGGGCCACTTGGCTACTGGGTCGGACTCATAGCCGGTTTGACGGTTGGTGCCATCATTTTAAGCATTAGGCTACGCATCATGCAGCGTCGATTTTCTACAATCTGAGAAGGTCATTCCCGAAAGCCGGGAATGGCCTTTTCATTTATAGATATGTAATGCGTCAGCATATGGATATGGTACGCATGGAAAAACGGATGGTCCGTTTAGAGATAAGATAATGCTTCTGAGCATGTTCGCATCCCAACTGCCTTCTTCCTAGCAACTTGACGATGCTCATAGCTAGTAATGGTTTGTCCTGCCAAACAGATTACATTGTACAAGTAAAAACAGGTGAGGGAAAACAAATAGTTTTCCTTCACCTGTTTATGGGTTTTAACTCTATTATTTTTGAATGAACTGCTGTGTCCAATAGTTGCCGTTTGCATCATATCCAATACCGATATGTGTGAAGCCCGGTGTAAGGATGTTTTGTCTGTGGCCAGGTGATTCCATCCACGCTTTGACAACCTCTTCAGCCGAACGTTGACCCATAGCAATATTTTCAGCAGCAGAACGATAAGAGATGCCGAACGATTTCATTTGGTCAAATGGAGAACCGTATGTCGGGCTATTATGATCAAAATACTTTTTAGATGCCATATCTGCAGATTTAGCACGCGCTGACTTCATTAATTTATCGTCCATCGCCAACGGCTTCAGACCTGCTTTTTGTCTTTCAGCATTCGTCAAGTCAAGCACTGCTTTTTCAATAGCGGAAGCAGATGTTGCTGTTGGTGGTGTTTCTGGTTTATTGGTAACAGTAGAATCCGTGTTTTGATTCGGATTGTTAGGAACTGTTGTATCTGGTTTTTCAACCGGTTTCGCCTGTTCAACTGGTTTGCTTGGTACTGTCGGTTTTTGTTGTTCTACAGGCTTTCCAGGTTTCTGCTGTTGAACCGGCTTATTGAAAACTGGTTTATTCCCTTGGAAGCTTGAGAAATAGTTTTCCCATTGAATTTTATAGTTATTGAGGAACTCCTGTGCTTCTTTTTGGTTGGAGAAGCTATATGCATTGTTACCTTCATATACATAAACTTTGATATCCTCATTAGTTGGAGCCTTCTCGTTATTATAGTAAGAAGCCTCAGCATAGTGGTTGTTCGACATAAGTAGAGCCGAACCGAGCAAGATGACTGCCATCGATTTTTTCATCTTATAACTCCTCCCTTCGTAAACTATCATAACGTAAGGAAGGAAACGAGAATCCCCAACACTTGCCAACCTATCCAGTTCCGTCAAAAATACGTGAACGAAGGGAAATGAAAACGTCTTGATTGGTCATGATTGGATGTCTCTCATATTATTACAAGCTTGATGGGGTTGACAGTAGGTGTTTTCAGGAGTACCGGGGGTGGTATTCGATCTGCTGAACCCCTTCTCCAATTACCACGACACGTGGCGGCACTTTCACATACTCTGGCAGCCAATGGACTAATCCGTAAGCATATTGGAATAAATACGGATGTCCAGATCCTTTGATCGGGACATAGCCTTTCATCCGGTAAACCGTCTCTGGAAGTGACTTCACCCAATCCTCGAAATCCGCCTGATCTACCGGCTCATCGAATGTTATCAGTTTTGAGCTAAGCGGAACGCCTTTCCCGGAGACAATTTCTGTGTTCTTTTTGAATTGGCACGCGTTTAGTGTTTTTTCGATAAAAGCAAAGGGAATTTTGGCGTTAACCGTCTGGATAATCTGTGCTGTACTGTTCAATTGAGATAACTCAACTGTCGCGCTGGCAAGCTCCGATTCGGTCACTAGATCAGCTTTATTCGCTAAAATCAAGCTCGCATGTCTGATCTGTTCTATGAAAAGTGAACGGATTCTAGGTGACAAGCTATCCCGTTCAATCCATCTTTTCACGTCTGCCACCGTAATAATCCCTTGTATCCGAAGTTGATCTGCAAACAATGGCGAATAGACTGCATCTAATGCTTCTACTGGATGTGCGGCGCCGGATGTCTCAATGAAGATAACATCAATATGATCATAGTCCTCTAATAGTCCCTGCAGCTGGGCTTCTGTCTTTTCGGAACCTGTGCAGCATATGCACCCGTTTAGCAATTCTTTTAATGGAATCTCTCCCTCTTGGCCAACCTGGTCGGAATCAAACCCGAGAGAACCAAATTCATTCATTAGCACGGCGGGTTGTTTGCCTTGCTTCTTCACTTCTTGAATTGCGTTCAATAACAGCGAAGTTTTGCCGCTGCCTAGAAAGCCACTGAAAAGGTATACGTCGATCATTTGGATGATGCCTCCTGTTTCCAATAATATTTAAACTAAATGAAAAAGGCAGAAAGGCACTTTCGCGGGCGGTCGCCTACGAGAGTCGCCTCTCTGCCAATTGTCATGTCGTTTTACTGCTATTAACTGCAATCCAACGGTATAGATGAATAAAGTTTTTACTTCTTCAATTCTTCTAGTACGACCTCTTTTGCCTTCTGCAATTGCGGGTCATCCGTCTTGATTTTTTCACGCAGCTTGTTCATCAAGCCGAATGTCGTTTCTCCAGTTAGAACGCCTGTAACCTTCAAAGAAAGGTCCTTTTGCAATTGCTGTACAGCTTGCTCGGTCTTCGAGTCAAACAAGCCATCTACTTCGCCTGGATTGTAACCAACTGCCTCAAGCATTTCTTCTGCAGATTGAATGACAGGAGAAACCATACCTGTCTTCATCTCTTCAGAAGGATCCAAATAAGGCAATGAAGCATAAGAAGGATATGGCACTTCGATATCCGGTTCAATTCCCTTGTTATGAATCCAATTGCCGTCAGGTGTTAACCATTTCGCAGTCGTTAATTTTAAATTGGAACCATCTTTCATATCTTTCGGTGTCTGGACAGTCCCTTTACCGTACGTTTTAATCCCAACCAATTTAATATGAGCAGATTCCTTCATGGCGCCAGCCAAAATTTCCGAAGCAGATGCACTGCCGTCGTCCACCACAAGCGATACAGGAACCTTTACTTTTCTGCCATCGGAAGCAACATATACTTCAGGCATGGCATCTTTTCCTTCATATTGGAAGAGATTTTTCCCCTCTTCGACGAAAAGGTCGGAAATATCAATCGCAGTGCTTAGCATACCACCAGGATTTTGGCGCACATCCACCACAAGGCCTTTCATTCCCTCTTTCTCCATCTCATCAAGAGCTGTAAGCAGCTCATCATACGTATGCTCTGAGAAACTAGTAATTTGGATATGAGCAACACCATCATCCAACATCTCAGCGTACACCGTTTCGATTGGAATAATATCTCGTTCAATCTTCACGTCAAATGGTTCTGCTGACTCACCACGGCGAACAGATAAGGTGACAGTCGTCCCCTTCTCACCACGGATCAACAGCACAGCTTCAGATGAAGACATCCCCTGAATGCTTTTACCATCCACTGCCGTAATGAGGTCATTCGGCAAAAGGCCAGCGCGTTCAGCAGGGGAGTTTTTAATTGGTGAAACGACTTTAATATAGCCATTCGCCTCCTGAATTTCTGCACCGATTCCCTCAAAGCTAGAAGAAATGCTTTCATTCAATTGCTGGGCTTCCTGTTCATTCAAGTAATCTGAGAATGGATCACCTAAGGACTCAATCATGCCATTGATGGCCCCATCGATCATTTTCTCCTCATCAATATCATCATAGTAGTTCTTTTTCACTTCATCGTAAGCGTCATAGAATTTCTTAAATTCTTTACGCTCGCTCACCGTAGCGTTTTGAGGGTTGACAACTTCCACCACTTTTTCTTCGCCTGTCGTCAGTGCAAAAAACGTGACTGCCGCACTGGCGAGTACCAAACCGAAAATCAGCATGACCAAAGTAAATGGTTTCAGTCTAATATATCGGTTGGCAGGTGGCTGATATTCTTTCTGTTCCTCGTTGCCAGGGGTATTCTTTTCATTTTCTTCCATACAAGTCCCCCTCTTTCCTTCCAGCATTTTAGCATAAAGTCAAATACTGTTGATTTAATCCAAAAAAAGACCGCTTATATGCAGCGAGCGGTCCTTCGATGCCACATTATTGAATTGCTGCATCCAATGCGACTTCGATCATGTCGTTGAATGTGGTTTGACGCTCTTCCGAGGAAGTCGCTTCACCTGTCAGGATGTGGTCGCTGACTGTCAAGACAGCAAGTGCTTGACGGCCGTATTTGGCAGCAAGTGTATAGAGTGCAGCTGTTTCCATTTCCACAGCCAACACACCATATTTCGCTAATTTTTCATGCTCAGCATGCTCGTTGTAGAAGAAATCTTCCGTGAAGACATTGCCCACTTTCAGATTCAATCCTTTTTCAAGTCCTGCTTGGTAGGCTTTCAAAAGAAGATCGAAGTTAGCAGTCGGTGCATAGTCAACACCATTAAAGAATGTACGGTTGATCGGAGAGTTTGTTGTTGCACTTTGCGCGATAATGACGTCACGGACTTTAACGTCTCTTTGAATAGCGCCGCATGTTCCAACACGGATCAATTTTTGAACATCAAATTCCTGCATCAGTTCCGTTATGTAAATGGAAATGGATGGAACACCCATACCTGTACCTTGAACTGAAATTCGTTTTCCTTTGTATGTTCCTGTGAAACCGAACATATTACGTACTTCGTTATATTGAGTGACATCCTCTAGGAATGTTTCCGCGATATATTTTGCACGCAGAGGATCCCCTGGCAACAAAATTGTATCTGCTATTTCGCCTTTTTTTGCATTGATATGTATGCTCATATCGTCACGCCTCACTTTCAGTTTTACTTTACTCATCATACAGTTAAACGGCCTATTATGCAATAATTGACCATTTAACGGCTCTGTTCCTGATAGCGCTCAAACAGCTCATCAAACACTGTAATCGGCATCTGCCCATCGGCTTTTTCTTCGAGATATCGAGAAAGACTGTCAAACGAGCTCTCTTGCTTCGGAAAGCTGTGGTCAAGGAACATCGCTTCGGCAAATACCGCTTTCGCATCATTCTTTGGTCCTCCTCTGAAGGTTAGGACGAAATGATAGAAGGAACGATCCATAGTAGTAGCCCCTTACTTTGTAAATATTTTTTTGTATTCGCCGTAGCCTTCCTCATCCAGCCGGTCAAACGGAACAAAGCGTAAAGCGGCGGAATTGATGCAGTAGCGCAAACCCGCAGGTCCCGGACCGTCCGGAAAGACATGGCCTAAATGAGAGTCTGCTGTTTTGCTGCGCACTTCAGTGCGTCTCATGCCATGACTCTGATCAAAATGCTCCGTCACTTCTTGTTCCTCAATAGGTTTTGTGAAGCTTGGCCATCCGCAACCCGCATCATACTTATCTGTTGAACTAAAGAGTGGTTTTCCGGATACAACATCAACATAGATGCCATCTTCGAACTGATCATTATATTCATTTTGAAATGGCGGTTCTGTCCCACTTTCCTGTGTGACATAATATTGCATCTCAGTCAGTTTGTTTTTCAAATCCTCTTTCATGATGGATCCCCCCAAGTATCTTTTTTGTACTGCTCGCGTCCAGATCCAATGGCATAACGATTATAGTGGGAAGGATTTTTCATATAATAATCTTGATGCCCTTCCTCGGCGGGATAAAATGGTTTTGCAGGTTTAATATCTGTCGCAATCGGTTTATTGAACTTCCCCGACATTTCCAATTCTCGTTTGGATTGCTCGGCAATTTTTTGTTGTTCTTCGGAATGCGTGTAAATGGCGGTTCGGTATGATTCTCCTCGATCATAAAACTGGCCGCCTGCATCTGTTGGATCAATCTGCCGCCAAAAGATATCGACTAATTGTTTGTAACTGATCACTTCATTGTCAAACGTGATTTCTACCGCTTCCCGGTGACCTGTTGAGTTCGTGCATACCATTTCGTATGTCGGGTTCTCGATGTCGCCGCCCGTATAGCCGGACACAACCGAGTGAACCCCTTCATAACGATCAAACGGTTTAACCATACACCAGAAACATCCGCCTGCAAATGTAGCTTTCTCTATAGCCAAGTCCATCTCCTCCTTTGTCGTCAATCAGGAATGATGACTTCCAATTCAATATTATCCTCTGCCAGGTTGAAAGTCTTTGCTTTCAGCTGTATTTTGCCGGAGATCGGTATTTCGGAAAGATTAATAAAAATTTCCTCTTCTTTTGGCCGTACAATAATCCAATCCGGCAATTTAACGGAGTCCTTAAGAAATTTCAGTATGGTCGCCGGCTGAATATTTAGATTGCCGATCTCCATTGAAGATTGCTTCAATATCAAATTGCCATCTTCCCTGACAACCGGATCAAAATGCATAGTAACAGGCAATTTAAACGAAAATACAGTAGCTTCCGAATGCAGGACTACATCATCGCCTACCTGCATAGTGACAGGCATCGTGTCTTGCTTGACCGCTTTGCTAATAAAACCGTTAGCGATCCCTTCTAAATCTTCTTTCGTCGCTTTCACAGTCAATTTATTGCCAGCAGAATTATAAGTTTGGACTTTGGGCAAAGGTTCAGAATCCTCGACATTACTTAGAAACCAGATTAGCCCGGCCAATAGAGCCGCAATCCCCCCTAACAATGTAAAAAAAGCGATTTTCCAAAAATTCAAGCGTCATCACTCCCCAAAATCCAATTTCCCTTCTGACAGCTCAGCCAAACCGCATTTCTGAATAGATGCTTTATAGCGGGCCGCCATCGTATCGTAGCCTTTTGCATTCGGATGAAAGAAGTCGGTATGATAAACTAAATCCTCGTTTGAATCAAATAGATCGATTACAGGGACAAAGCATGCTTTTTCATCCATAATCGCCTGCACTTCGATGGCTTCATTCCAATCCTCTATGATTGTCTCAAACTCATTCGGTTCATCCGTCACAATGGAAAAAGGATTATACAGTCCAGCGATAACGATGATCGCATCGCCATTCAATCCGCGTATGATTTTAAAGACTTCATCTAAACGATTTTCAAATTCACCAAGTTCAGCATAAAAAGGTTTCATCTTTAATTTGAAAATGTTGGCTTTGACGACCTTCATAATATCATTGCCGCCAATCGTCAAATAGATAACATCCGCTCTCTTTATTTCTGATTGAACTTCTGGGTCTTCCATCTGTTCAATCAGCTGGTCACTTCTTTTTCCTCGTTTCGCCAGATTGTTGCTCTCAATTTCTTTAACGCCTTTCCATCTCTCCATGTCTCTTGTCATCCGGCCAAAATAGCCATCTTTTTTTCGTTCATCTCCAACACCTTCTGTCAACGAGTCTCCTAAACCGACTACATAGACCGTTTCAGGAATGAAATAGTCCGGTACATACCAGTCAGTGAAGGCGGGATCCATCCGTCCGGAGAAAGGAGCGCCGCCTTCCAGATTCTCATCAGCTTGGCAGCCGGCCAATAAAAACGAGAAGATGACCATGAAGACAATGTACCTTCTCATAAACACAGTTCCTCATTTCTTTTTGTAAGTGAAACTAGTCCTTTCCAGAGTTGTGGGGGCGATTTTACATACAAGAATGGCATGCAGAATGCCGAGCTGTACCCTAACTATAACTCGTGAAGCATCAGTCCGTATAATACATAAAACCGATTGCCCCTTCACCTGTATGCGTGCTGATGATCGGTGTTGTGAATGACAATTTTACGTCTTTCCATCCCGATTCCTCAATAATTCGTTTTAAAGGATCTGCCATCGCTAACCCATTTGCATGTGAAATACCAATTGCTTTGATTATTTTACCGGCAGTTTCTTCTTTAAATGCCTTTACTAATTGCGAGACGACTTGTTTATGGCTTCTCGCTTTTGACACCGGCGTATAGACGCCATCCTGTAGAGTGGCAATCGGCTTAATATTAAGCAAGGAACCGATCATCGCCTTTCCTTTTCCGATTCTGCCGCCTTTTACGAGATTATCAAGCATGTCGACTACAACAAAAAGCGTCGTGTTTTTTCGCACAACAGAGAGCCGTTCTTCAATTTCTTGGACCGAGCGCCCCTCCTTCGCCATTTTCGCCGCCTCGACCACTTGAAAGGTCAGGGCATGTGAAATATACATAGAGTCCATGACTGTCACGGATGAATCAGTCATCTGAGCTGCTGCTTCGGCAGATTTTACCGTACCGCTCATTCCGCCAGTCATATGGATGGAAATGATTTCACTTCCATCTGCGCCAAGCCGGTCATATAGCTCCTTAAAAACGCCGGCTGCCGGCTGTGAACTTTTCGGAAGTTCCTCTGCTTCCCTCATGAGGTCAAGAAAAGATTCCGGTTGGAGATCAACCCCGTCTTGATATGTCTTCCCTTCAATCTGAATAGTTAAAGGTACCACGTGGATATCGTACTGATCCACATACTCCTCGATGAGATCCGCAGTGGAATCTGTCACGATATGAATCTTCTTCATGTATTACACTTCCCTTTTCATATTGGCAACGTTCTTCTTATTTTAGTATAGTAAAACGAAAGGGGGTCATCTTTATGACTGAGGCTTTTGATTATAAAAACGACAAGGAAGAATTATGGAACGCAATCACCCATGGGATTGGGTTTGCTGTCAGCATACCGGCGCTCATTTACCTCATTCTTTCAGGCGTCGAAAAGGGGAAAGCCATTGCCGTAGTAAGCTTTGCAATATTCGGCGTTTCCATGCTCCTTTTATTCCTTATGAGCACACTGCTACACAGTATGCCTAAAAAGTACAAACGTCTTTTCTCCATCTTCGATCATTCTGCCATCTATATCCTGATTGCCGGAACGTACACACCCTATTTGCTTGTTACAATCCAAGGCACGCTGGGATGGACATTATTCGGCATCATATGGGGACTGGCGGCAGCCGGCATATTGTTCAAGGTGTTTTTCATTCACCGCTTCGAATATGTATCGCTCGTCTTCTATATCGTCATGGGATGGCTCATCATTTTCGCCATTAAACCCCTCTATCAAAATATTCCTCTCCCAGGTTTCATCCTGCTTGTTGCAGGGGGAATCCTTTATACTGCAGGCGCTTATTTTTACGCTGCCCGGAACATTCCATACAATCATGCAATTTGGCATGTATTTGTGCTGGCAGGCAGCGCATCCATGTATTTTAGCGTCTTATTATATTGTTAATGCTTGAACGCCTTCGAATCGACGGAGGCGTTTCTGTATGCTTATGATTCCTCTGTATTTTCCCGGTCGTAAATAAAGTAAGAAAACGGTGTGGAATCTTCCATGAAATGATCTTCGGATTCGGAGACGAGCTTCCATCCGGAACCGTAGGCAGGAAAATACGTGTCCCCTTGAAATTCCTTCCGTATAACCGTCACATAAATGCGATCGGCGAATTCGATTGCCAATTCAAATAGTTGGGCTCCCCCAATAATTACGATCTCCTCTGAGAACTCTTTGCCTTTTTCAATGGCTTCTTCAAGCGTATGGACAACTACTGCCCCATCCGCTTTATACGACTCATTTCGCGTGACGACAATGTTCAATCTTCCAGGCAACGGCCTTCCAATGGACTCAAATGTTTTCCGGCCCATGACGATTGCTTTCCCCATTGACATTTTCTTGAAATAAGCGAGTTCTTCAGGGATATGCCATGGCATTCTATTTTCGAAACCAATCACTCGGTTCAGGTCATGCGCGACTAACATAGAAATCATTGACTAACACTCCTTTATACTGCGATCGGTGCTTTGATTTTCGGATAAGGGTTATAGTTCTCAATTTGAATATCTTCATACGTCAAATCAAAAATGGATTTCCCTTCCGCATTCAGCCGCAGCGTCGGCAATTCTCTCGGTGTGCGTGACAGCTGTTCTTTCACTTGCTCTACATGATTAGAATAGATGTGTCCATCGCCAATCGTATGAATAAATTCCCCTACTCCATAGCCGCACTCATGTGCAATCAGATGGATTAATAAAGCGTAAGACGCTATATTGTAGGGCACACCTAGAAACACATCCGCACTTCTTTGATACAACTGGCAGGAGAGCTTACCATCCGCAACATAGAATTGGAACATCGTATGGCACGGTGGAAGAGCCATATCGTCTACTTCAGCAGGATTCCAAGCACTGACTAAATGCCTTCTTGAATCTGGTTTATTTTTTAAACCATCAATCAGGTTTGTAATCTGATCGATTGTACGATCCCCGACTGTCCAAGAACGCCACTGCTTACCATAGATCGGGCCGAGGTCACCATATTTTGCCGCAAACTGGTCATCCGTCAGAACACGTTCCTTATATAAGGCCATCTCCGTTTCAAACGTTTCGGCAAAGGATTCATCCTGCTGGATGCGCCTGCCAAAATCCGTCATATCGGGTCCAGCATACTCATCACTCTTTACCCACTTTTCAAAACCCCATTCATCCCAAATTGGATTCCGGTCTTGAATCAGGGTGCGTAAATTAGTGTCTCCTTTTAAAAACCACAATAGCTCGGAGGCAATCAGGCGAAAAGCAGTCTTTTTAGTAGTCATTAAAGGAAATCCTTCATTCAAATCATAACGCATCTGATAACCGAAAATACTGATCGTTCCGGTCCCTGTGCGGTCTTCTTTCACTGTTCCTTCTGATAAAATATGCTTGCATAAATCCAAATATTGTTTCATCTCTAAAAGCCTCCTTGTTCTTATAGCCAGTATAACGAAAAAACCGCCGAAATGGTATTAAGACAACCACTTCGGCGGTGTATTCTTCGACCAGAAGATGTCTCCGATCGAGTGATGTGCTATAAAATCATCTTCTGCTGTGTGATAGTGAAAATTATAGAAGAACCCGTCTTGCGGACGTTTTTCAGTCCGGACATGAAAACGGATCAAATCCTTTTCTTCATCTTTGTCGAAAACATGAAAGATCTTTTCTGCATAGTTTCCAGATGGCGTTTCTGTGATGGCGAGTCTTCTCTTATGGAGATCGCCTTTGCTTTCCAAAGTACTTTGAATAACTTCTTCGATTTTAGGGAAAATAACACCATCAAATTCATCTTGAATAACCGGACCGATTTTGGATCCAAACTTCATATAAGACAGATCCTTCGCCGAGGTATATAACGCGGCAATGTCCGTAGATTCTTCCAGTCCAGGTTCTGACTGAAAATAGCTGTCTTCAAGACCAAAATCAAACTCCTGGCTAACGGAAGGATGATCGCTTTCCCGAGCATCGTCTTTCGGATTTAAGTTTGTCCAGATTTCATGGCTTGGCGATATGACGCCTAAGGTCAATATCGCAACGGCTGCCATCATGAGTTTTTGTAAGTATTGTCTCATTTCATTCACCCGCTTGATCGTACGTCCGATGAACTACGATATTTTTGTCTTTTTTGTGTATATTTTCTAACACTCTTACTAAGTAAGACGAAAACAACTTGAAAAGGTTTCATATTTCTACTTTTCATTGTACAATAAAACCATGAAGATTTGGAGTGTAATGTAAGGAGGTTTTTATACAATGGATGTTCAACTATGGATTGGAATCGGAATGCTCGGACTCATTCTTTATTTAAGCTCCTTGAATTTTACTCATTGATCAAAAGAGTACAGGTCAGCCTGACGAATTGGCTATACAACCTGGACGACCTCAGCGCTCCCTTTATCCGTGTCACGCAGATGATCCGGCTGATCAAGGGAGCCGGGTTGCGGAAATTCCGCCGCCTGCAATATTTTTTATGTACTTATTATAACTAATGAACCAAAAGCCGTCCTTTCAATTAAAGGACGGCTTTTTCACCTTTCGGCATAGGCAAAATGAAATTTTGTATTGGGCCGGACGATCCGGTTCAAGTGAAATCGTTCAAATACACTGGAGTCATAATGGTCTTTCACGACTACTCGCTGACGGGAAACACGAAGTGCCTGCTCCATCCATTCATCCGTTAACGTGGAATGGACGCCTGCCGAGCGCAAAGGAGTGAAATTCGTGGATTCCTCGATTGGAGCGCTGAACATCGTATCAATATATACAATATCCCAAGACCTGTCTGCTTGCTGTTTCAATATTTCTATAGCGTCTCCCTGAACTACATGAATGCGTTTCATTGCTGCATCTAATTCAGGAATTGTAGCCTCGTACGATTGAAGACCTCTCTTTGTAATGAAGGCAACCGCAGGATCCGCTTCCACTCCTTCCACCCGCCCATCATCGCCAGCAACAAAAGAAGCGATAATACTGTCTGAGGCGAGCCCAAGCGTGCAATCAAAAAAGGAATTGCCCGGCTTAAAACGACTTACTTCTATTAAAGGATCTGTTTCACCCCTAAGCATCCGCTTTAAACGAAACGCCGCCGAATTGGGATGGAAGAAAAACGGCTCCACCGAACCAAACACGAAATATTCAAATCGATTTTTCCCGGTAACCAGGACATGTGCCGAATAGGTCTCTTGCATGTTGCGGACTGATCGTTTTCTTCGCTCTATCACCGGATGGCCAAGCATTTGACTTGCCGCTTCTGCCAGCCGATATGTTTCCTCATCGGGCCTTCCGGCAGTTGTAATGATGGTTTTCACTTTCCGCAAATCTGATCGAGCACCCCGGAAATATGCTCCTTGATTTGTTCCATTTCAAAGTTTTCTATTTGCTCCCGTGGGATGAAATACGCAAGTTTTTGATCCTTCCAAAAAGCAATCGAAGGTGAACTTGGCGGCACTTCCGGAAAGTATCTCCGCATCGTCTCAGTTGCTTCCTTATCTTGGCCGGCAAACACGGTCAATAGGCGGTCTGGTCGATGCTCCGCTTGCCCCAATGCTTCCCTGACTGCAGGCCGGGCCAATCCGGCTGCACATCCGCAAACGGAATTGATGACGACTATTGCCGTTCCTTCAAGATTATCCATCGTTTCTTTTACCTCATCGGCTGTTGTCAGCTCGGTAAAACCAGCAAGGACAAGCTCTTCCCGCATCGGTTTTACGATGCCTTTCATGTATTCATCATATGCGTTCATTTGAAATCCCCTTCCCTACCAATATGTCTGTTCGTTTCCCGTTTTATTTTACATGTATTTAGATATTATTTCATGGAAACAGAACTGGAGGGTTGTTTTACGTATATTACGGGTTCGGTTGATAGGGAGAAAACGCTAAAACGCATTTCAATTAACATCCTAATCGGCATTTAATTAAAAGATGTTTGTACCGGTACATCATTTTATGCGATGTTGTTATGAATTACGTCGCCTATAGTTATACCGATTCATCTTAAATTTAAGTCATATCGTTGATATAACAACAAAAGAAGGGACACCAATTCATATGCGAATTGCGTCCCCACTTGTATGCTATTTAATGTTTTTTCCCTGTTTTCTAAACTCTTTAGAATCTGGTATTTTCCTATTGTCTTCTTGCCTCATTCCCGTCCCGCATCAGTCCAGACGACCTTGTACAGAAAAGCGATATCATAAGCTTCAAGATCTTCAGGCAACCCGCCGTTATCTGAAGGAGTGACACTGCGGAGCATGCTGCCTTTCGTCCCTACCCAAACGGCAAGATAGGTCGGTTTGTCTTTAAGAAGAGTGAAATCTGTTCCTACGAGATTCCCGAATGAACGGGATAAGTTTGCAACTTCAATGGGGTATGTCGTCGATGTGCTTCCTGAAGGGTAACTGAGCAAGATTTCCGCTTGTTTTTCATCGAGTTCCATTACATTAAATGCAATCAACTCCCCTTTAAACTGCTTGTCAACCGTCGAAGAAGTCAACAGCAATTCCTCTTTGAATTTTCCTTCATGGTATACCTCGACGGAATACTTGAGATCTTCATCTTCAGCGATTTTTCCATTCACTGTAAAGAATTGCGGAATGTCCGCTCCTGCCCTTGCAAACAATAACCCTTCATGTTCGCTCAATGTATACGGCTTGATGCTTAAACTTGCATCGGATGGACCTTTCGGTGACAGGAAAGAGCAGCCCGCCAAAAGAAAAATCAACATGAATGTGATTGAATACTTTTTGATATGTTTCATACAACTCTCCCTTTAATAATTTGACCTTATTTGTTATACGTATCATAAAACAATAAGGTTCATTAAATATTCCTTTAGTGAATTATTATTCGGGCGGAATTCTCCAAGTCCTTTAAAATTTATCCATTTCCATTAACAATAGTAATTCATTTTAAACTAACAACTCATCTCGCTAAAAGCACTTCAATTAACATCTAATCGGAATATAACAACAGATGTTTTAACCATACACTCAGCACTATAACTCGCTTCGTTACATAATTTTATGCGATGTTGTGAATTTCCACGCCAACAGGAATACCAAGTCATCTGAATTTAAGCCATATCATTGATATAACAACAAAAACAGGGACACCAATTCATATGCGAATTGCGTCCCCGCTTGATATGCTATTTCATGTTTTCTCCCCGTGTTACAAACACATTATTAAGTTTACATAATATTATTATCTACTACTAGTAAAGCGACTTAAGAAATCTTGCAGCCGTTCACTCTTCGGATTCACCAAAATTTCTTCCGGATGTCCCTCTTCTTCAATAACACCTTCATTTAGGAAAAGCACACGATCGGCGATGTCCAACGCAAAATCCATTTCATGCGTGACAAGGATCATCGCCATTTCTCCGGATTTTGCCAGTCCACGAATTACTTCCAAAACTTCACCGACAAGTTCCGGGTCCAACGCAGATGTTACCTCATCAAACAACATAACTTTAGGTTTCATCATCAGTGCCCTCGCCATTGCGACCCGTTGTTTTTGGCCTCCTGACAATTGACTCGGATACAAATCAACCTTATCGGAAAGCCCAACCTTATCCAACATCTCCAGGGCGTTTTCGCGGACAGCTGCCTTATCCTTCTTTTTCACAATAGTTGGGGCAAGCATGCAATTTTCCAATATCGTCATATGCGGGAACAGGTTAAAATGCTGGAATACCATGCCAATGTCTCCGCGGATAGCCCGCAAGTGTTTCTCGTCAGCAGGTAGCATTTTGCTCCCTTTTTCCATTAGCCAAAGGTTTTCACCATTTACTTCAATCACACCAGAAGTTGGTTCTTCCAATGTCATAAGCAATCGGATAATGGTCGTCTTGCCTGATCCACTAGGACCAATCAATGCCACTTTTTCTCCAGGCGCGATATCTAGATCGATCCCCTTCAGAACCTCTACATCTCCGAAAGCTTTTCTGACATTTTTGTATTGCACAATTGGTGCATTCATTATCTAAAACTCCCCATCTTTATAAAGTTGCTGTTCTCTTATCGAATCTGCGATTGTATTTCCTTTCGAGCTTGCGGATTAGCAGTGCGGATGGATAGCTTAATAAAAGGAAGAACAAAGCGACGACCGTTAAAGGTTCGACAAATTTATAATATTGCGCGCCATAGTCGTTGGCGATATGCAGCATCGCGACCACTCCAATTGTAGAAGCGAGAGGAACTTCCTTAAACATGATGATGAGATAATTCCCCAACATCGGTATCGTGGGAGGTATTGCCTGCGGCAAAATGATATGCAACCATTTCTGCTTTACCGATAAGTTTAAAGCGGTCGCAGCTTCCCATTGTCCTTTTTCCACACTTTCGATTCCGGAACGATACACTTCTGAAGTATATGTGCTGAAGTGGAGACCGAGGCCGAGTATGGCAGCGGCGAACGGATTTAAAGCAACACCGATACCCGGAATGGCGGGCCAAGCATAATAAATGAAGAAAAGCTGCACGAGAGGCGGGGTTGACCGGATGAATTCAGCTATCCATTTGAACAACCAGTTAACCGGCTTCCACGTAATCCGGTTCATGAACACCCAGAAAAAGCCGAAAATCATAGCGAATGCATAACAGGCAATGGTCAAACCGAGTGTAATCCATAATCCTTTAAAAATTAATGGAATGACATGAAAAAACACATCCCAACTCCAAGTCATCCGTGTACCACTCCCTTCTTCGCAAATTTTTCCATACGTCTAGTGAGAAAGATAAGTGGCAGCGCCAGAAGGAAATAGACAACCAAGATTAACAAATACACGGTTGGCGCTTCAGACAAATGAGTGCTCCGATAAATATTTCCGTAATACAACAGATCCGTTAAACCAATCAATGAAACTAAAGATGTCGCTTTTAATATTTGAATGATATAGTTTCCATACTCAGGCAACATCATTCGGATGGCCTGCGGCAAAATGACATAACGCATCCGTTGAAATCCAGTGAAATTTAGTGCGATCGAAGCTTCTGTCTGACCGGCTGGTATGGAAAGGATGGCACCCCTAACAATTTCCGACATATATGCGCCGTAATTCAATGAGATCGCTAGTACCGCAACCCATATATCACTTCCGAGGTGAATATTGAACAAACCGGGCAATGCGTAGGAGAACCAGAATAACTGGACGATTAACGAGGTACCGCGGAAAATTTCAACATAAAAACCGGTAAACTTTGTAACAAGCAAGTGATTCGAAACTCTCGATAGGCCTGCTATGAGAGCAATCAGCGTGGAAAAAACAATCGATAATAATAAAACAATCAATGTTATCTTTAATCCGCTCAAAAGAACGATCGAAATATCTGTAATGGAACTCATTGAAACAACTCCGTTTTTATACTAATCGCTGGATTCAGCAGCAGTCCCCCACTTGATAATAGAGGGGGTTTTGTTCAGAGAAACTTTCGACAATTTCTGTTATTGCGCAAGACACTTTTTTAATTACTCACCGAGTCAAGGCAACCGCATATTTTGTGGTCAGTAGTTTTCGCCGCTGCAAATACTTTCTGTCGTCAACTCCAGGTCAACAACATTCAGCTCTTCTGTGAAACCATACGGTTCAATCAGCTCCGCAATTTTCCCGCTTTCCTTCAGCTTTTTCAACTCCGCATTGTATGCTTCGCGCAATTCATCATCATCGATTCGGAATGCTGCTGCACCATAGCTGGGAACTCCTTCGATTTCAGGTTGTTCGAAGTCGCCTACAAACTCCAATTTATCTTTGTTGGCCGATTCTAAAGCCATCTTGATCGTCATTTCGGTGCCTGTCGTTGCGTCTGCCCTTCCGGATTCAACCGCTGCAAAAGATGCAGGAATATCTGGCACCATCATAATTTGCTTCTCACTAACCCCTTCCCGGAGCATGAAATCCTTTTCTGTAGCTCCACTCATGACTGCAACTTTGATGTCTGGATTGGAAGCAATGTCTTTATAGCTGCGTAAGTCTTTCGGATTCCCTGTCTTCACGATAAGCCCTTCTCCGTATTGCATTTCCGGTTCGCCGAATGCCACATTTTCACAACGATCCGGAGTAATGGCCATTCCTGCTGTAATCACATCAAATTTCCTAGCACCTAATCCAGGGATCAGCTGCGAAAAATCAGACAAATGCCCATCGACTTCCTCTATGCCAAGGTTTTCAAAAACGGCCGTTGCAATTGCGACTGCACCGCCTTTTAATTCACCATTTTCTTCATACGCGTACGGTTTCTCATTGGCGAAACCGACTTTTACAACTCCTTTGTCCTGCAGGGACTTCAACAGATCCCCGTCTGCCGCAGATGAATTGGATTTTCCATTCCCGCATGCGGCCAGCAATAAAACAATTCCCATGGCTACAACAATACCTTTGATTTTCTTCACAATTGACCTCCTTAGTATTTTCATCAAACCCGAAAGTTTGATAGTTTCCAGAGTAACATAGGAAATTTTTCAGTTCAACTGCATATCTGCCATTTTTCCTTCTACCTAACTAAATTACATTCATCTAAACCATTCAAATCAACGATTAAACCAATTTTTATATTTTATTTTAAATTTTCATCCAGCATCAATATTTACAGTGAAAGCGTTTTATCTCTCACTTTTTATGCAATGTTTTTTCCAATTATACATTTATCATTTAATAAAAAAATAAAATAAAAAAACCGACGTAAAAATGTCGATTGGAGTTCTACTTTATCAGTTTACGAACAGCTCCGACATGTAGATGCTTCTCTATATATTAGACTCACTCAGCCTCATATCTCATACGATTATTTTATTTGAAATAAAAAAGGTGACATCCATTTAACATGAATGCCACCTGCTTTTGTAATTAACCATTTCGAATTTCAGTCATCTGTTTCCAGATCGAACCTTTGGCATCTTCCCCTTCTTCAATACGGGCAATTGCCATACCAACTTGGAGTCTGACTTCAAACTCAGGATCGTTCTCCGCTTCATGTAAAGCTGGAAGCGCATTTTCTGTACCTGTTTCATATAAAAACATCGCTGCGCGCCAGCGTACAAGCTTGTTTTTGTCTTTCAACGCCTCAATTGCTGCTTGTTCAAACCCTTCAAATCCAAGATCGCTCATACAATCTCCTGCAGTCCTGCGCACTGCCCAGCTTTTATCTTGTAGTGCTTTTTCCACTAACGGTATAACTGCTTCATCTTCCACCATTCCCAAATAGACGGTCGCCAGCCGGCGGATGGACATTTTTTCATCATCCAAGGCAGCATCTAGAAGAGGAAGATCGGATACATCAGGATCAGGCATTTGGTCGAGCAATTGAAAACGCTTTTCCCATTCACCCACACAAAACTCTTCTACGGACACTTTGTTCTTATTTTTGCCTGCAGAGTTGTCGTTTTGTTCTGTAGTTCGTTTAATGATATCCGCTAGCCTTTCATCCGGGTATGCAGCTTCAATCTCCGAGGCCACAGTTTCTCCAATCTCTTTTTTATCACCATAGCGAATACCATAGTCCGCCCATTTCCGCAGCAAGATATAGTTTTCCACTTCAGCGCCATGTACTTTATCCATTGCCTTACGAAAACGATCGCTCAGACCGAATCTTTGTTCAGACTCACTGTCGAACACTTTTACTTGCAGCGGAATATCTTTATACGTTTGTACATGGACATACACTTCTCCAAAATGTTCATCTGCCGCCGGGGCTGCATCTTGCACACTCTCACTTTCCTCGTTGAAAACAGCTTGAACAGAAGCAAGTATCGTTTCCCATGCGACATTTCCCACACGCTCAATAGCCATAAAATTCAAGACATGATAAATCCCTTTCACACCTTGAATGGACAGCAATTCACGGATAGGTGAGGATACATCGTGCGCATCCTCTTTTTTGTAGTTATGGCTGACACCTGCCGGCAATTCAGCATCCAATACGATTTTCATCGAGTTTGGGCTAGGTGTAGGCTCAATTGTCACTATTTTCATGACGGATACCTCCTTTTCTTTAAGACTCAGCAATTTCCTGTAAATACGTCCAACGTTCGATTAACAATTCGTACGCAGCATTTAACTCATCGAGCTTCTTTGTCAATACTTGCAATGTATCATAATCCGAACCGGACGTAACCATTTCTGCTTCAGTCAATTCGATTTCTGATTCCACTTTTTCAATATCCGCCTCAATTGTTTCCCATTCGCGCTTTTCGGCATATGTCATTCGTTTTTTTACTGGCTGCGGATCCGTTTTCACTGGGGCCGGCTCAGTTTTAGCCTCCACGATGCGTCCTTTTGTTTCTGCTGCTATCTCATTCAAATAATCTGTGTATACGCTGAAGATGATATTAACCTTGCCTGAACCGTCCAAAGCCCACAATTTCGTGGAGGTCCTGTCCAGAAAGAATCGATCATGCGAAACTGTCAGGACAACACCCGGGAAAGTGTCAATGTAGGTTTCCAATACAGAAAGAGTATCAATATCTAGATCATTGGTCGGCTCATCCAATAAAAGAACGTTCGGCTGTTCCATCAATAGCTTCAGCAGGTAAAGACGCTTCCGCTCTCCCCCGGACAATTTACCAATTGGCGTTCCGTGACTGGATGATGGGAATAAGAAACGTTCCAGCATTTGAGTGGCCGAAACACGGACGCCATCCGAATCTTCTATGTCATTTGACGTTTCCCTAATATATTCAATAATTCTTTTGCTCTCATCCATTACAGGATTTTGTTGATGGAAATGAGCAAGCTTAACAGTGGACCCTCTTTCAATCGCCCCTTGATCTGGCAAGAGTTCACCTGATATCAATTTTAATAATGTCGTTTTCCCTGCCCCATTTGGCCCGACGATCGCAATGCGGTCACCCGTCTGAAGAATGGCTGAAAAAGATCGAATCACTTCTTTGTCTGCATACGTTTTTGCGATTCCTTCCATCTCCACTACTTTTTTACCAAGACGGGAGGTCTTTAAAGAAACATCCAAGTCCATAGCAGTATCATTTTTTTTCACTTGTTCTTCTAGTTCTTCAAACCGGCCGATTCTCGCTTTCTGCTTTGTCGAACGTGCCTTCGCACCACGTCTGATCCACTTCAATTCATTGCGATAACGATTGCGCATTTTGGATTCTGTTGCCTGCGCCATTTCAAGCCGCAATGATTTCGCTTCCAGAAAATCGGCATAATTTCCTTTATGTGAATATAGGGTTTTATCGGCAAGCTCATAGATACTCGTTGACACCGCATCCAAAAAATAACGGTCGTGAGTAATGAACAGCACAGCACCTGATTCATTGTTCAAATAATCTTGAAGCCACTCAATCGACTTAACATCCAAATGGTTGGTCGGCTCGTCCAACAACAAAAGATCGGATGGTTCAATGAGCACCTTGGCTAGGGATACTCTTTTCTTCTGCCCGCCGGATAACTCACCCATTTTCTTATCAAATGTATCGATGCCTAATTTTGTGAGGATCGTTCTGGCCTTTGTGTTTAGATCCCAAGCAGACGTGGCGTCCATTTCATTCTGAAGCCGGGCGTAACGTTCCTGATGTACAGCCGACTCCGGATCCTCCGAAAGAGAAGCGAGGGCATGCTCATAATCCAAATTAAGCTTGATGATCGGTGCCTCACTCGTAAAGACCGTTTCAATGACTGTTTTATCCGGATCGACAAATGGCTCTTGCGGCAAATAAGCGATCGAATATTTATTGGGATGATCTTTTGTCAGTTCATCTGCCGGCTCCTGCCCAGCCAAAATCGACAGCAACGTCGATTTGCCAGTCCCGTTGATGCCGATTAATCCAATTTTTTCTCCGCTCTCTATTGTAAAGGAAATCTTATTAAATAACGTTTTCTCCCCTACGGTTTTAGTTAGGTTCTCTATAATTAATTGACTCATTGTACCACATCCATTTCTACTGACTGCATACTACTATCATAGCTCATAAGCAGTGCAGTGTGCATATAAGTTGTTTTGATCGGAATCTTTCTAAGACAGCCATATTTTGCTTAAGAAATTGTTATTTCGCGAAAAAGATCAGTTAGAGGTTTAGCGGTAGGTGAACTGGGTATCCAGTGTACGGAAAGATTTTAAAATTGTTTTATTAACTACTGTTTAATATTATTTGAAAATAAAACTTTATAGACAATTTCGAAAGAAAACTCGCTATTTATTAAGTCTGAATCAAATTAATAAATGGAAATAAATTATTTTTGACAAATAAAAATGTTTGTTTATATAATAGAGCAATATAAAGGAGGAAATGAAATGTCGGAGTATACTAAAGAACAAATTGTCGAAAGTGTTCCACAAAAAGGATTCTTTGGGCACCCGAAAGGTTTGTTCACATTATTTTTCACTGAGTTTTGGGAGCGCTTTTCTTACTATGGAATGAGGGCCATCCTCGTTTTCTATATGTACTATGAAGTCTCTAAAGGCGGTCTTGGATTAAGCGAAGAACTCGCATTATCCGTCATGTCCATTTACGGATCTCTCGTTTACATGTCCGGTATCATCGGAGGTTGGCTCGCTGACCGTGTATTCGGAACATCACGGGCTGTGTTCTTCGGTGGAGTCTTTATTATGCTCGGTCATATTGCACTTGCAATACCCGGAAATGTCGCATTATTCTTGATCTCCATGGTGTTGATCGTAATTGGGACAGGCCTCTTGAAACCGAATGTATCGAGTATAGTCGGCGATATTTATTCAATGGACGACAATCGTCGTGATGCTGGCTTTAGTATTTTCTATATGGGAATTAACATGGGTGCCTTCATCTCCCCGTTAATTGTTGGCGAATTGATGAAGACAAGTTTTCACTTAGGCTTTGGAGTTGCAGCGATTGGAATGTTTATTGGTCTCGTCATATTCGTTGCTACAAAAAAGAAAAACCTAGGACTTGCAGGATTGCAAGTAAAAAATCCACTTTCTGCATCTGAAAAGAAAAGAATTTTCACAATCTTTGCGGTTGTCGCTATTGTAATCGGTATCTTCGTTGCGATTGCCATTCCAAAAGGCTGGTTAACTTTTGATTCGTTCATCGCAATCGTTGGTATTCTAGGATTCTTGATTCCTGCAGCCTATTTTATCGTCATGTACCGCAGCTCGAAAACGAATGACGTGGAACGTTCGCGCATTTTGGCTTATATTCCTTTGTTCCTTGCATCTGTCATGTTCTGGGCAATTCAAGAACAAGGATCGACGATTTTAGCGCTATATGCGGATAAACGCACCAACCTGGATTTCATGGGCTTCCATATCTCTCCGGCTTGGTTCCAGTCATTGAATCCATTATTCATTATTACCTTTGCACCGGTATTTGCGTGGCTATGGGTGAAATTGGGCAACCGCCAGCCATCCATTCCACAAAAGTTCTCGCTTGGTATCTTGTTTGCCGGTATTTCATTTATCGTCATCCTCGTACCTTCTTACTTCGGAGGAACGGATGCATTGGTGAATCCACTTTGGCTTGTCCTAAGTATTTTCACTGTCGTAATTGGTGAATTGTGCTTGTCTCCAGTCGGTTTGTCCGCAACGACAAAATTGGCTCCGGCAGCATTCTCGGCCCAAACGATGAGTCTCTGGTTCCTTTCAAACGCAGCAGCACAAGCTTTGAATGCACAATTAGTTAAACTCTATTCCCCAGAAACAGAAATGATGTACTTCGGAGTAATCGGCGGTGTCGCCATCGGTCTAAGTATTTTGCTTTTCGCGATTTCACCGATTATCCAACGATTCATGCGTGGCGTACACTAATCTCATTCTAAGACTGCAGTTTCCAACTTTACTGTTGGGCTGCAGTCTTTTTTTTCTAAAAAACTCACAATGCATACCGATCTGATTAATACTTTTCGCTTCTTTTCGATATGATGAAGTATTGTCAATTCGAACTGGAGATGAGGGATTCCATGTATATTTTGTTATTGATCATTTTACTTTCCGTACTGCTGCTGCCCTTTCTCGTCCCAACTATTGAAAGAAACTTGGAGTTGTTTCTTTTTGTAATGGGGTTGTCAGCTGCCATTTGCAGCGGTGTTTTGGACAAGGGATTATTGCTGAAAGCCATTGAAGATCCTGCGATGATTACAATAGCAGTTGTGACTGCCGGATTCTTATTCAAATGGATCCGCAATCCGTTCGAAGCAGGAATTACAAAATTAATGCAACTTCTTCCCCAGCGGCTTTTCTTCCCGATCATTATTATCGTTTTAGGTCTGCTTTCCAGCATCATTACCGCCATTATTGCAGCGATCATTCTCGCTTCCATTACAATGGTGGTCAACCTCCATAGGAAGTCTGAAATTCGTTTTGTCATCCTGGCATGTTTCTCTATCGGGTTAGGTGCAGTCCTCACACCGATTGGCGAGCCTCTAAGCACGATTGCGACGAGTAAACTGAACGCTGATTTTTTTTACTTATTCAATCTCATAGGATCTGATATTATACTTGGCGTATTGATTTTTGGCATTCTAGGGGCTGTGTGCATTGAACCTGTAAAGAACATGTCTCTATCCAGGAAACGTCAAAGCGAGGAATCTGCCGCAGGCATACTTTGGCGAGGAGTAAAGGTGTATGTATTTGTGATGGCATTGACAATGCTAGGTGCAGGATTTGAACCGGTCATCGAACGTTTTTTAATCGGAGTAAATCCTTTGATTCTCTATTGGATCAATATGATATCGGCCATACTGGATAACGCTACACTCGCCGCTGCAGAAATCAGCATCCAAATGGACTCCCATACGATCCGTTCTGTCTTGCTTGGCTTGTTAGTAAGCGGAGGCATGCTGATCCCTGGTAATATCCCGAACATTATCGTGGCAGGAAAATTAAACATTACGAGCGCAGAGTGGGCTCGTTTTGGATTGCCACTTGGTTTGATCGCTATGTTGTTTTATTTCATTGTCATTGTGACAACTCGCTGACCATGTCGTAACAATAAAAACCCGGCAGGCAGTTCTTGTAAGAACTACTTACCGGGAATTGGGTGAAGTTATTATTTTTTACGCTTCGTCAATCTTCCAAGCAGGAATGCACCTGCTGCAAGGCCAATTGCCGTATTCGTTTTCTTGTTAAATACTTGTTTTACGACAAGATTGAGGTTTTGCGGACGCTCCGCCAATCTGCGCATGAAATATCCATACCAATCTTGGCCGAATGGAACATACGTACAGAAATTGTACCCTTCTCTCGCAAGTTCCAATTGCATGTCACGACGGAAGCCGTATAGCATTTGGAATTCAAATTTGTCGTTCGATATATTATGTTCTTTCACGAATTGCTTCACATGGTTAATAACATTATGGTCATGAGTCGCAATGGAAGTAAATTTACCGTTTAATAAATGCCATTCGATCAATTTAACAAAGTTTTTATCGATATCGGATTTATCCTGATATGCATACTCAGCAGGCTCCTTGTAAGCTCCTTTAACAATACGGAGGCGGAAGTCCTTATGTTTGTGTAAATCCTCTTCTGCACGGAAGAAATACGCTTGGATAACCGTTCCAATGTTGTCATAGTCCTTGGACAGCTCGTCCAGCAAATCGTAGGACGGTTGTAGACGGGCATAGTCTTCCATATCGAAGTTTACAAAAATGCCATAAGAATGAGCTTTCGAAACGATTTCACGCAAGTTTTCCTTACAGAAATCATAATCGATATCCAAGCCCAATTGAGAAGGCTTCAAAGAAACATGTGCATCGACTCCGTTATCATGGATCGCTTCAATGACTTCCAGGATCTGATTTTTTGCAGCAGTCGCTTCTTCTTTTTCAAAAACGAATTCTCCAAGATTGTCGACTGTGCAAGAAATGCCATGCTTGTTTAATTCTTTGATGCTTGCAATCGTCTCGGCAATATTTGTGCCTGCCACTACATTTTGCGCGCCCATACGCAAACCATACTTCTTCGCTGCGCTATTAAGGAATTGGTTTTGAGATAGGCCGATAAAAAAGTCTTTAAGTAACATATGCATAGCTCCTCGATCAAAAGTTTTCGTTCCATAATGATTATACCACAAGCCTGATTGTTCATTACAAAAAAAGTCCGGCTCACAGCTTGTAATAATTGTTTATTTATCTGGATTATCTAATCGGGTCGTAAATTGATCGACAATCTTCTTCAATTCTTCCGCCATTCCTTTTGTTTCATCTGAACGGCTCGCCACTTCCATAATCGAGGCGGTCGTCTCTTCGGTAGCGGATGATATATTGGTCGTCTTCTCTTCGATCTCGTAAATCATCGTTTTTAGATGATCAATCAACTGAACGACTTGATTTGATTTATCCGCTTCAGTAGTCATGAGATCTGAAATAAGATTGACGTCTTTTACTGTCCCCAAGACAGCATTTGAAATTTCATGCAGTGAATCAGCTGTCATTTTAACAGTTCCTGTACCTGTTTCGATCCGTCTCATGCTTGCATCTGTGGAGGAAACGACTTGGTGGATAGTCGTTGTAATATCGCTTACCAATTTCTCTACTTCCGCTACTTCTGCATTCGACTGCTCTGCCAGCTTACGAACTTCCTCCGCCACCACTGCAAAACCTTTCCCATGCTCTCCTGCCCTTGCAGCCTCAATGGATGCATTCAAGGCCAGCAAATTTGTCTGGGATGCTATTGTGGCGATGGATGTGGTGATTGCCTGAATCCTTTGCGCCGACTCGATCAATGCCTGAATCGTTTGATTCGTTTCCACAGAAGATGCTTTAATTTCCGTCATGTCCTTACTTATTTCTTTCGCGCGGCCTTCCCCCTCCTGCGCCATGGACATGGTCACATTGGAATTCTCAACAGTTACGTCGGCTTTGTCCTTCGTATTCTGCAAGCTTTCTGCCAACGAATTTAAAATAGAAGAAGCATGTTCCGCGTGTCGGGTTCCATCTGTAACTCCTTCAGCGACATCCCCCATATTATGTGCAACCATTTGAATCGCTTCTTCCATTTCTCTTAACGTACTCGAACTGTTTACAGCATTCTCCATTAATCGATCAGAAGTTGATTTCATGGTGTCGATCATCGTACGCAAATTGGTCGTCATCTGATTCAAAGTCCGGCTTAAATCTCCTACTTCATCCCGGCTGTCGAATGGCAGATCTGCAATAGCCAAATTACCAGAAGCCACTTCCTTCGCATGTTCGATCATCGAGGAAATCGGACGTGTTTTGCGACGTAAAAGATAAATAGTCACGACCGCAGCGATCAACATCGGTATCAGGCTGATAAAGATTCCATTTCTCACAACGTCCCATGTCCGATCACCGACAATGCTCGCGTCAAAGTCGATGACACTCACAGCGATAACTTCCTTGGACGGATCATGATCTTTAAAAATCGGCGCATAGCCTGATAGGCGTTTCATTCCGCCAAACGTGTACGGTTCTGAGTACGTCGGATGTTTCATATCGACTAGCATCGCGACTGCTTTTTCATCCATCATGAATTGATCGCCGGCTTGAAAACCATCCGCTTTTAGATTGTCATCCAGAGCAATGATTTTTCCGTTTAAATCCAGTATGTATTGAGCATGAAATATAGTCTTATGTTCCGTTGTCCAATTCAGCGTTTTGCCGACCCTTTCAATCGTTGATGCGTCTCCAGCGAGTGCCTGATCAATATCCTTGGAGAAAATTAAACCGGTCGTAATGTTGGCGCAGCCGTATGCTTCGATCCCTGCTGCATCATAGAGCTTTTCATAGGCGGTCTTATAGGTGGCTATCGAAGTGATCGCCAGCATAGCGATCAGGATGCCAACGATAATGGCCCCTAGTTGAAATGTCAGTGTCTGTTTGATCTTCATGGGGTAGTTCGCTCCTCTATTCAATTGTCAATTATTTCTTCGTACATAGTCTATATTACTTTAAATCTAGTTATGAAAAAAGTACTTTAGTGTACTAAATCTTAAATTATAGTGAACATATTTCTCCCTACAATTTGTCTTTTCTCTTAAGTTCTGCTATAACGGATAGATACTGTATGCTTTGCGAAAGCAGGAGGAATGAATCATGCCGGAACAGACCATTTTTGATTTAATACATACCATTGAAAAAGTAACCTACAAGATGCTCGTGCATTGGAGGGAATCCTCTGATATCGATTTGGGGATTACCCATATTCTTGTATTGCACGAACTGCAGTCACGAGGAGAATGCAGGCCATCTGATTTAGCGAAATTCCTGCATCTGACCCCTGCCTCATTGACTCACCTGTCAACCAAACTGGTTAAAATGGACTTGATTACCCGCACAAAGGATGAGGCCGATAGACGCACCACTTATTGGACAATTACGAAACAAGGGAAAGAGCTGCTTCAAAAAGCCCAGCAGGACGGCCAAGAACTGCACACCCAGTTTTTCTCCCATCTGTCACCCGAAGAACAGAAGTCATTACTGCAAATCTATCAAAAGTTAGACAGAGCATTAGGAGAATGAATATATTATTAAAATCACGCTAGCTCTAGACTCTGTTCATATGGTTGCAAACCGTCTGCACTGGCTCGTTCCCAGAAAACCATTTACGTTTCCAGGCACATATTCTGAAAGTTAACGGACAAAAAGAGCGCCACATCTGCTTTCATGGATGTTAGCCACTTCTAACTCCAAGATAACAATGTTGCGCTCGTTGTCCTGCCTTACACGTGTACCATTGCTCGTTCGTATCCTTGAAAACGGCTTTCAAGCTTTTCTCCGAGGGAGAACAGCGCATCCTCGTTTCCATTCTTACTAATCAACTGCAGTCCTATCGGCATCCCATCCGCATCTTTTCCAAGAGGAATCGTAAGGGACGGCAATCCCCAAGTATTCGCAAAAGCGATATAAGGCAAATATTTCTTGAACGTTTTTCGGATGGAGAAGACTTCTTTATAAACAATTCCGTGTTTCGGTGCGGCACAGTGATACACCGGCAAGACGACAATCCGATTTTCCAAATACTCTTCCAATGCAGCCTCCCCGCTTGCCAAGAATTCATGAATTTGTTGAATTCTTTTTGGAGACGGCCTGAATAAGGAAGCACCAAATAATGCCCACGATAGATAGCTGTGTATTTCCCCTGTCCCGCGTGTCTTCTCGGCAAAATAAGAACGAATTGGTGTAACAGGTGCGTCCCCATACGCCTCTCTGGCATTGCTCAGACCACCATCGATTGACATGATTTCTTGCCAAATTTGGGCGGCTTCATCAAAATATGGGATAGGTTCACGTTCAGTCGTCATTTCTTCTCGCAAGGCAAGATATACTTCGTTCAACAGCCGCGTAGTCTCCGAAGATAGAGGATAATCCGTCGTCCTGAAAACAGTAACGGTAAAATGTTCCAATTCTTTTGGCGATGGCGATTCGTAAGCAATAATATGATAAAGGAGTTCGGCATCCCTGACCGATTTGGCAATCGGTCCTATTCCGAGCATCCTTTGCTGCAATGAATCTTCCACAAATGGATAGCTTCCCTTTTGAGATACTTTACCCTTTCCCGATTTGAACCCGACTACTCCATTGAAATGGCTTGGAAATCGTATGGAGCCCCCGATATCTGAACCTATTCCGATTGCCGCTCCGCCAGCTGCAATCATCGCTCCCTCCCCGCCGCTTGATCCGCCGGCCGTTCGGGTTACATTATGAGGATTGTTCGTCCTTCCATACAATTTATTATCGGTTTCCTGGCAAAAACAAAGCTCCGGCGTGTTCGTTTTTCCAAGGATGATGGCTCCTTCTGCCTTTAACCTTTCCACGACTTCGGCATCTTCATATTGAATAAATCCTTTGCGGCGAAGTAATCCACCGGTCGTTGCCATCCCTTCTACATCAAAGGATTCCTTCACACTTATCGGGACGCCAAACAATCGCCCTTTCCCTTTTCCTTCTTCTCTGGCAATGTCAGCTTGAATCGCTTCTTCACGGGCAGCTGCAAAACGTTCCTCTACTACACAATTTACAATTGGATTTACTTTTTCTATTCGTTGAATATACTGTTCCACTGCATCGGACGAACTCACTTGTCCACTCTCGAGTAATTTCAGCAGGTCATGAACGTCCAGATCAAGCAACGACATTGCAACAAGGTCTTCTTTGGCTTTTATCATCATTCGCACCTTCTCTCTCAGCTATCTAGTTCTTTTCATTATACATGAAATCCACTACTATAGTTATGAAGATTCTAATACTTATGTAATATCACTCTATGGTATTACTATGCTGGACTTGGAGCCGGTATTCAGTAAACCCGGGCTATTTTGGCATAAAAAAAGTCCCTGTACATCGACAGGAACTTCATTTCAACAGTTATTTCAATAAAATAGCCCCCATAAAATGACAATCAAAATAATGAGAAGCGAGGCCCCAAATGCCAACCATTGACCGCGACCATCCGGTCTGTACCAACCCATGTGTGCCACTCCTTTTCACAAATAGATTCTTATGTAAATGGTTCCCTTCCCCTTTTAAAAGTAAACGTGGGGACTTGGATTCAAGATAATGTGTTCGGGAAAGAAGGGTAATCATGTATGTACTAATTTGCAATCGAAACGCTGGCAATTCCTCTGCCCTTCAAAAACTCGAAGTAGTTAAGCGGCAGCTGGACGGGCGGAAAATCGCATATCACGCTTTAATCAGTGATTCAGCAAACGCAACAGCTTTGTTTTTACAGCAGTTTGTCGCGTCTTGCAAAGCAGTTGTCATTATCGGCGGGGATGGCACGTTACATTCTGTACTGCAAATATGCGTGCCATCTCAAGTGCCAATCGCCTTCCTGCCTTCAGGATCCGGGAATGATTCTGCCCGCAATCTGGGCATTACAGAAGATCCGCTTCTATTTGTAGAGCGGCTGCTTCTGCATAACGAAGTACAACTCGATGCCCTTTCGGTGAATGGAATATACGGTCTTACCGTCGCAGGCTTCGGTCTGGATGCTTCCATTGGTGAGAGAGCGGAAACCGCCAGATATAAATCATTTTTCAACAAAATCGGTCTGGGTAGCTTAACGTATTCCGTAGCCGCCGTTCTCGATCTTATGACTTTTCAGCCATATTCGAGCAAGTTGATTGTAGACGGGAAGGGATACGAATTTCCCGTGACCTGGCTCATGTCCTGCGGCAATATGAAATATTACGGAGGGGGTCTTGAAATTTGCCCAAAGGCTGATCCATTGGACGGCAAGATGAATCTCACCGTTTTGCACGGCGCTTCCCGCTGGAGAATCCTATTTTCCCTCTTCCCAGCTTTGCTGAGGGGTGGAATAATCGAAGCGAAAGAAGTAATGTATGCATCTGGCAAGGAAGTTCGGATCGTGGCAAATCGGAAACTGCCCCTCGTTGTGGATGGAGAAATCTACTGGAAATCAGAAGCAAGCATCCAAATTGTACCTTCCATAATATCTTTCCTGACTACATAACTTCTTATTTTAATAAAGAAAACGCTTACAAAGTAATCGGAAAGTTTTGTATGTGTCGATTCATTGAAATTCATGGACAATTAGGATATTTCATATGTCATTTCTGTTGAAATCATGTTACTATTAGAAAATATTTATGAAGATGCGGAGGAATACAGAAATGACTATGGTAGAACAAAACGAAAAGAAGCTAGTCTTCGTAGAAGATATTTTGATTGCCAATCAACTTTTGAAAGATGTTGTCGTCCATACCCCTCTCCAAAAGAACGAACGGCTCTCTGAAAAATACGATTGCCATGTCTACATCAAGAGAGAAGATTTGCAACATGTCCGCTCCTTTAAATTGCGTGGCGCTTATTATAAGATCAAGCGGATTGAAGAAGAAGCCCGCGAAAAAGGAATCGTCTGCGCAAGTGCAGGCAATCATGCACAAGGTGTCGCGTATGCGTGTGCCCATCTGCAAATTCATGGCAAGATTTACATGCCGCAAACAACCCCAAAACAAAAAATCAACCAAGTGCGGATGTTCGGCCGAAATTTTGTAGATATTATTTTAATCGGAGATACTTTCGACGACTCCTCTGAAAAAGCAAATGAATGCGCGCTCGCTGAAGATCGTATATTCATCCACCCGTTTGATGACGAAGATATCATCGCCGGTCAGGGCACGGTAGCAGTTGAACTGATGAATGACATCGAGGAACCGCTGGACTTCGTTTTCGCCAGCATTGGTGGAGGCGGACTTATGTCGGGCTTATGCACATATATTAAAAATCTTTCACCCCATACGAAAATGATCGGTGCGGAACCAGACGGAGCCGCCAGTATGAAAACAGCAATGGAGAATAATGAAGTGACCACACTAGATACGATTGACAAATTTGTCGATGGTGCAGCTGTAAAATGTGTCGGCCAGAAGACCTTTGAAATTTGCAACCGATATGTCGACGATATCATTCGGGTGCCTGAAGGCAAAGTATGCACGTCCATCCTTGAATTGTACAATGAGCATGCCATTATTGCTGAGCCTGCTGGCGCATTGCCAATTGCCGCACTGGATTTCTATAAGGATCAAATCAAAGGCAAGTCTGTTGTTTGTGTAATCAGCGGAGGCAATAATGATATCGGCCGGATGCAAGAAATTAAGGAAAAGTCATTAATTCATGAAGGGCTGCTCTATTATTTTATTATCAACTTCCCTCAGCGCGCTGGTGCTTTACGGCAGTTTCTTGATAAAGTGCTTGGTCCCGATGACGATATTACAACATTTGAATACACGAAGAAAAACAATAAAGAGAACGGTCCCGGACTTGTTGGAATCGAAGTGAAGCGGAAAGAAGATTATCCAGGACTGCTAGATCGGATGCAGGAAAATGGTTTTCCTTTTAAAGAAGTGAACAAGGACAGTACCTTATTTGAGCTATTAATATGAGAAAACGCCTTGCGAGAAAAATCGCAAGGCGTTTTTAAGTTAGTTCGCAGATGTTGCAATCACAGTCGCAATCTTATCAATCAATGGAATCGTGCTTGATTTTTGATCTTGCGTCAAAATGCTGAAGATCAGGGTTTCTCCGTCTTTCGTTTCTGCATATCCCGCCAGACTGTTTACCCGATTTAAGCTTCCCGTTTTGGCAACTACTTTTCCTCTGACCAATGGCGATGTCAAACGATTGCGCAAAGTTCCGCCTATAAATCGGTCATTCGCCCCTGCGACCGGAAGCCCTTGGACGTAAGTCGAATACCATGGTGCGGAACGAACAAGAAATAAAAGCTCAGTCATTTGCGCCGAAGTTACTTTATTAGAATGAGACATGCCTGACGCATCCTCGAATCGCCATTCCGAGCTGTTAAGCCCAATAGAATCTGCAAATTCGCGCATTACGCGCAATCCCGCATTCCAACTGCCTTCTCCGTATTTTTGACGACCCATCGTCTTAGCCAGAATTTCAGCATGCGTATTGTTGCTCAGCTTCATGAACGGTTTCATCAGGTCTTTGAGCGGCATGGATGTTTTGACTGCAAGAACTTGTCCATCTGCCGGCGCCACTCCTCGACGCACCACAGATTTCGGAGAGAATTTGATGCCTTTGCTTGCCAGAGACTTTTTAAACACATCCAATGTATAAGCAGTTGGATTGGAAACGGTCACCCATTCCCTTTTGCCAGAACTGCCGACGGGAACATTACCTGAGATGATAATGTTATTTGTCCCGCTTTGTCGTTTAATGGATAATGTATTTTTCGAACCTTTTGGAACCGTGTTGGTACGGTTGATCACTTTAACAATCCCGGTTTCTGGTGTCATTTTAACTTTTGCTTTATATCCTTTTTTGGTTGGGACAGCTTCCACAATGACAGTTCCCGCATCGTAATCCTTATTCGGAGAAAGTGTCAAACCTGTAATTTGAGCCGCATAGTAACGAGATTCGTCACTTTTGTCAATGCTCGGGGAGAGTCTGACATCATCAAACCAATAGTCGTCTCCTACAAGATTTCCGGTGATTTTAGTGACCCCTTGCTTTTTCAGCTGGGACGCAAACTGATCTAGATCTTGTTTCAACAACGTTGGGTCTCCCTGCCCTCGTACGAATAGATTTCCCTGCAGCACACCTTTTGAAATCGTACCATCCGTCAGCACTTCTGTCGTGAACCGGTACTCTTCACCGAGTGTATCCAGAGCTGCGGCAGAAGTTAATAATTTTAGCGTTGAAGCTGGTGTGATCTTTTTATCTGCATCCGATTGATAGATAATTTCACCTGTTGATGCTTTTCTAATGGTCACACTGCTATTGATCGCCTTCATGCGGCTATCCGACATTATCAAGTTAATGGACCGCTCTAAATTTGGGTACGTGCTGGCGGCTTGTACTTCGGATGCCTCTGTTATCGGCGTGAACACAACGCCAATTGATAGAAACATAGATAAGATGACAACTAGTACTCTACGTTGCAACCTCAATTCCCCCTTCTCAATTGTCATTCCTTTACAGTTTACCATGTAATCATTTATTGATAAATAGATTCCTAGAACTTTTTTCATATTAAAACTAATTCTAAGGCTCTAGGAAAATGAATAAAAAAAGGAAACAATCGACAAGAAAGTGGATGGTTTGGAAATGAAATAACGAGTGAGAGACGGCGTTTAATAAGCAAAACACCGTCTCTCACTCGTTTTTCTGTGTACTCGTTCGATTCTAGCTTCGAACCGATCGAATCCGTCTTCGAACCGCTCGTATAACTGGGAAACCGATCGATTCTTTCTTCGAACCGCTCGTATAACTAGGGAACCGATCGAATCCGTCTACGAACCGCTCGTATAACTGGGGAACCGATCGATTCGGTCTTCTAACCGCTCGCATAACTGGAGAACCGATCGATTCGGTCTTCGTACCACTCGCATAACTGGGGAAGATTTTGTCTCCGAACCGCACATATAACTAAGGAACCTACCGATTCTGTCTTCAAACCGATCGTATAACTGGGAAACCGATCGATTCTGTTTTCAAACCGCTCGTATAAACGCAGAACCGATCGATTCTGTCTTCGAACCGCTAATATAAACCCGGAGCCGATCGTATATACGCGGAACAGCTATGGTGTCGAGTAGTCAGTTACAAACCAACTGAAATGTATTTTATTTCCAAGTACTCTTCGATGCCGTAATGGCTGCCCTCTCGGCCGATGCCGCTCTGCTTAAATCCACCGAATGGAGCTTGTGGCGTGGATGGGAGGCCGTCATTCAGTCCGACGACTCCGTATTCCAACTGCTCGCAAATGCGAATGCCCTTTGTTAGGTTTTCAGTAAAGACATAGGCAGCCAGCCCATAGTCGGAGTCATTGGCTCTGCGGATCGCTTCCTCTTCCGATTGGAACGTTACAATTGGCATCACAGGGCCGAATGTCTCCTCATGCATGCATAACATGTCATCGGTTACTCCGGATAATAGGGTCGGCTCATAGAATAATCCTTCCTTTACTGAACCTCCCGCTTCTACTTTAGCCCCTTTTGCCTTGGCATCATCCACATGATCTTGCACTTTCGCAATAGCCTGTTGATCGATTAGCGGGCCGATTGTAACCCCTTCTTCTAACCCGTTGCCCACTTTCAGTTCTTGTACCTTTTTGACAAGACGGCTGGTGAACTCCTCAACAATGGATTCATGTACGTATACCCGATTGGCGCATACGCAAGTTTGGCCGGTGTTTCTAAATTTGGTTGCCATGACACCATCCACCGCTTTTTCGATCTGGCAATCGTCCATAACGATCACCGGGGCATGGCCACCGAGTTCCAAGGAGATTTTCTTGACATTATCTGCAGCTCCCCTCATGAGCAACTTCCCTACCTCTGTAGAACCCGTAAATGTTAATTTGGTGACTCGCTTATCTTGCTGCCACGCTTCGCCGATTGCGCTTGCGTCTCCTGTCACTACATTGATTACTCCCTTTGGAATCCCTGCGTCCAGGGCCAGCTGTGCCAGTTTAATTGCGGTAAGTGGCGTTTGTTCTGCAGGTTTTATCACTACCGTACAACCTGCCGCCAGTGCTGGCGCCACTTTTCTTGTAATCATGGCAGCCGGGAAATTCCAAGGCGTGATGACAGCTGCCACTCCAACCGGTTGTTTATGCACAAAAATGCGCTTGTTCGGGCTTGAGGAAGGGATTGTTTCCCCATAAATACGCTTCGCCTCTTCTGCATACCACGAGATGAATCCATTGGCATAGGCAATTTCCCCCCTTGCTTCTGCAAGCGGCTTCCCCTGTTCTTCTGTCATTGTCTTAGACAGATCGTCCGTAAACTGTTGGATCAAGAAATACCATCGTTGCAGCAGTTCACTCCGTTCGTAGGCTGTTAATAAAGACCATTCTTTAAATGCCGCGTGCGCTGCATCCACAGCGAGCTCCGCTTCTTTCGCGCCGCCTCGTGGAACCGTAGCGATTATTTCACCAGTAGCCGGGTTTTCCACGTCTATTGCCGGTAAGGTTAAACCTGTCTTTTCTCCATTTATGATCATAGGATATGTTTCCATTCAAGCTCCTCCTTTTTCATGATTCCATTCTTCTACTTTATCATTGTTACTTTCCCTATTCCCATTATCGTGCACCCTTTTTACATTCTAAAAATAATAGTTATGCGTAAGGACCTATTGTATATCATTACCGATGCTTTCTTCGGCGAAACACGCAAATCGTATGCTACACTTAGTTTATCCCGCTAGTGTATGACAGTGTACATTAGCCTGATAGACGACCCTTATGGACGTCATCATTTTAACTATGAACGAGAAAGAAGGCAGTAAAATGGAAAAAAACGGAGTCAAACTAACAACACTTACAACAAAAGGGGGATGCGGCTGCAAAATAGGTCCTGCAGATTTATCTCAGGTACTTCGCACACTTCCTCCTGCCCCATTTGACGAGAATCTACTCGTCGGTTTGGATACAAGCGATGATGCAGGTGTATATAAGCTGACAGATGATCTGGCAATTGTCCAGACGCTGGATTTTTTCACACCAATTGTCGATGATCCATATGATTTCGGTCAAATTGCTGCTACTAACGCTATCAGCGATGTCTATGCGATGGGAGGAACACCGCTAACCGCTCTAAATATTGTGGCGTTCCCGATTTCTAAACTGGACAAAGAAATACTGACAGACATCTTAAGAGGCGCAGCCGATAAATTGAAAGAGGCCGGAGTAACACTCGTAGGCGGCCATTCTATCGATGACCAAGAACCGAAATTCGGATTAGCTGTAACAGGAACTGTCCATCCTAAGCATGTAAAAAGCAATGCCGGCTCCAAGCCTGGCGATCGGTTAATCTTAACAAAACCGATTGGTGTCGGTATTTATACGACGTCCTTGAAGCATGGTGCCCTAAGCAATGAGGAAATAAAACAAGTGACATCCGTTATGACTACGTTGAATAAAACTGCCGCTGAAGTCATGACACCATATGAAGTTCATGCTGCGACGGACGTGACAGGGTTCGGATTATTAGGACATGCTACAGAGATGGCAAAAGCGAGCGATGTCGGTATTCGAATCTTCTCAGCACAAGTGCCTGTTCTTCCTCGAACACGCGAACTTGCTGAGGCAGGAAGGATTCCTGGAGGTACGAAAAACAATCTGGCTCATGTGGAGGCCGATATCACATTTGCAGAAACACTTGATTCAATTGACCGGTATATATTATGTGATGCGGTGACATCCGGCGGACTACTTATTTCGGTACAGAACGAGAAAGCGGAGAATCTGCTGCAAGACTTACGAAAACAAGGCGTGGACGCTCATATTATCGGAGAGATTACTGCGGAGAATCGGAAGAAGATTGAAGTCATCTAAGGGTACGCGAATTGAAAGGTGAACAAAAATGATACGAGATATTTCGTTAGAAGATTTAATGGAAATGCAACAACAAGAGCGGATAACGACCGTCGATGTCCGCTCTCCGAAAGAGTACGAAGAAGCGACGATCCCGGGAAGCCGAAACATTCCGGTTTTTAATGACGAGGAACGTGCTGAAATTGGCACTCTTTATAAACAAGTAAGCCCAGAAGCGGCTAAAGAACGCGGGTTGGAAATTTTTTCACAGAAACTTCCTTCTTTCATTAAAGCATTTAAAGAGATTGATGGACCCACCACTGTATTCTGCTGGAGAGGCGGCATGCGGAGTAAAACGGCTGCCACTGTTTTGGAATTGATGGGCATCCATGTGAACCGGCTGAGCGGAGGGATTCGTTCTTATCGCCAATGGGTTGTTAAAGAACTAGAGAAAGAAGAATTTCCTCCTGAATTAATTGTGTTGGACGGCTATACGGGCACCGGTAAAACAACCATTCTTCGGAAGCTGGACGAACAAGGACTGCCGATTCTAGACATCGAAAAAATGGCGGGCCACCGGGGCTCTATTTTTGGCCAAATCGGTCTGCAGCCGAACAATCAAAAGAAATTTGACTCTCTCCTTGTACATGAAATGAAAAAGCTGAAGGACAAACGCTTTGTATTAATTGAAGGAGAAAGTAAACGGATTGGAAAAGTGCTTCTCCCGCCTTTCCTGTTCAACAAAAAAGAAAACGGCCGCCATGTCATCATCCATTTGCCGATGGAACAGCGGGTACAAAATATTCTAGACGATTACGAGCCTTGGAACTCACCGAACGAGTTTCTCGATGCTTTCCAATTAATCAAGAAAAGAGTAAAACCAGCTCTTGCGTTCGAGATCGAAACTCATTTAGCGAAAGAGGAATTTAAAAAAGCGGTTGAACTGCTGCTGCTGAATTACTATGATCCACGCTATGAGCATTCCGCATCCACAAAACCAGGCGAAGCGATCGTTGTCCATGCTGCCGACACGGAGGACGCGCTTGCAAAAGTGGCAGACATCTATGAATCGGCAGTGGCTTCAGTGACCAAATAGAAATCTGATTCCCCATCCTGTTTGAAATAATGATTCCAATCAAACCATAAAAAGAGCGCAATTTCGTTACTCCATTAACGAAATTGCGCTTTCTATTTCAGCTGTTTATATCCGAGCGGCTCTGCGGCTTTTCCACAAGAGAAACTGTTCAATGACGACGGCCGCTATCGTTCCGGTAATCAAACCATTGGATAAAATGGCGGCAACAAGCCCTGGAAGTTTGACAAAGCTATCACTAGGGACGAACATCAATCCAACACCAACCATTAGACCAATTGCCACCACTTTATACGCTTGCTGCTGATGTGGATCTGCCGCGAGTTCATGGAATGCCATTTCCACCATTTTTGAGAAGATGGCGAAGGTCACCGCATAAGCGACCGGTGCGGGCAATGCAGCGAACGTTGCCATGACAGCAGGAAACAATGTCATAACAACGATAATTGCACTGCCGATAATAAAGGGTTTTAATGAAGCCATCCGAGTCGCTCCGACAAATCCTGCTGAACCGGAAATCGGCACTGGCCCGATCGCTGAAAACAAGCCAGCGAGCATATGATTGATACCTGAAGCAATTGAGCCTTGCTTAACACGATCAGTCGTTTCAATCGAAAACGACTGCTTTAAAAGGTTTTCCATTACCCGAATGGAAGCCATCATGTTGGCAATCAATAATAATGTTATAAAAAATGCCGTTACGAGCATCCCGCCATCCAAAACAGGCTTACCATAAACGAGTATGTCAGGAAAATCAATCACTTTTCCGGAAACCGTTGAAATAGCCGGGGCTTTCCCGATAGCTAAAAACAACAGCCAGCCAATTAAAATCGCCAGTAAAACAGAATAACGGGAAATCCAACCCACTTTGTGATTCATCATAATAAACATAAGGATGACAATGATAATGCTTCCAATGACGACACGGATATCAATCGCATCTCCGGTGTTCTCGATGCCCAGCATTCCTTTGATAAATGTTCCGCTTAACTGCAAAATCAGCAGCATTAAATAGGTAAAGGTGACTGCCGGGGTAAATAGTTTTTTCATCTTGCTGACTAGTCCCAAAACCGCTAGCAGGATGAACAAGACGCCACTATAGATCATTCCGCTCTGCAGTGCCTGCAACGCATCTTCCTTCGTAGAATACAACACGCCGACCATACCTGCGTAGACGACGAAGATCCCCCACCATAAACCTGCCGGGCCTTCATTGATTGGCATCCGATGCCCAATGGCCGCTTGTACAATACAGGCCAAACCAAGGACAAACATCGTTCTTTGGATAAAAAGAGCAGTCTCCGCCGCATCCATTCCAAATACATGACCAATCGCAATTGGTGCAGCGATCGAAGAGGCAATCAGGAACACGGCCCATTGCAATCCGCCTGCTATATGTTTCATCCCATCACCTCATTCCGTACGGACAAATAATTTCGTTTTACAGTATACCACGTTCTTCGCCAATCATTGATTTCAACAATTTTTCAATAAAATCATTGCAGATTGTTCTACTTCCAGCAAAAAAGGGTGCCCCTGTCTCATTTGACTAAGGGCAACCCTTCTTTAGTATTCTTTAATGAATGAAACAACTGCTTCCATTAATCCTTTAGCTAACGGCAAGTCAGGATCGGTGTACGTCGCGAGATTTTCTTCCCGGTTTTCGGAAGAATCTTTTAATACATGGTTCATATTCGGCACAATGACTAATTTGGACTCCGGTTTCGCTTTATGAAGGGCTTCCGCGTCTGTAGGAACTACTTGCAGATCACGGTCTCCATTAATGATGAGTACTGGAATGGAAAGCTGTTTCAACGAATCGACCGGGTCATACGCCATCATAGACATCATATATGGCTGGACTGATGGCCTGAATACCGCAGCTAATTCTTGAGGTACATCCTTCACTGTATGGCCCGCTTTTAGTTGATCTAAAATATCAAACGCCTGCGGTTGCAATTCATCCGGCAATGCTTCTTTCAACTGCTCTTTCAACACGACATCCATCGGTCTTCCTATGCCGGCCAAGGAGACGAACAAATCGGTGTCTGCTTTCTTTGCAGCCACCATGCCGACCAGAGAACCTTCACTATGACCAATGATGCCGACTTTATTAAAACGGCTATCTTTTTTCGCCCATTCAGCGAATGCGGCAGCGTCCTCAATAAAATCATCCAAACGAATGTCCTCTTCTTTGGTCATGAGTGAACGATTGTCGCCAATACCGCGCTTGTCATAACGGATGGAGGCAATGCCTTGCTCTGCTAATGATTGGGCAACCATTTTAAGACTGTCATTGTTGCCTGCCATTACATCGGAATTCCCATCTTTGTCAGTTGGACCGGAGCCGGCAATGATGACCATGATGGGAAACGGCCCCTCTCCTTTCGGTTCAACAAGCAAGGCTGACATTGTCCCTCCTGTCACATCCACTTCAACCCGCTGGCCCAATTCTGGCTCCCGAAGCTTCAATTGGAAAGGGAACTTTTGCCCGGCTTGCGTAAATGTTCCGGATAATCCAGTTTCGTCTTTTACGCCTTGAAACGTCATTTTTTGCCCTTGCAGGGTCATTTCCATTGTCAGCTTAGAATCCTTCAGCTCTACTTTTGACAACTTATAGTCATGTAATCCTTGTGCAGGGATACTGATCTGTCCACCTTTCTCATCTATAGATATAGTAATTGGCAAAGATTGGCCGGCTGCGTCAATCGCTCCATCCCAAATCCCTTCAAGTGAACTCAAATTGCCATCCTCCTCGATTGGTTTTTCTATCCCTTTTTCTTTTCCACATGCAGTCAACGCCACTAAAGCAAATGCCATCAACAGCAAGGCCAAGTATTTTCTTCTCATACAAACCACCTCATTTGTTATATATAAAGTATAACAAAAACGAGTGAGATTGCCAATTAAAAAAATAGAGAATTCTCCACTATCGAATTCTCTATCCTATTCCGACTATGTTATTTAATGAAGAATCCGTCCGATTTCGACCATTCGCAATAGATCACGTCATGGGGATTGGGAAACCCTTCTCTTGTTAATTCTTGTCGCAGCCACGATTCTGTTTTTCCAATAGCATGCAAGACCTCCTGCTGAATTTGCCCTTCATCTATCAGCAATACACTTGGATATTCTTCTTGTTTGTCTATCTTCAAGTCCCCACATGTCACAGGTTTATATTTTGCATATTGGTTAATAGAAATGTCTCCACCTGGTTCAAGAAAGAGATCTTTCACCTCTCGAAGAGAAAATATGCCTTGTTGCCGAAGCATTGAGCGCAGTTGTTCCATCTCCAATTGATTTTTCCTCATTAGGTGCAGATTTATCTTTCCGTCCACAATGAGATGATCGGGTTCCCCTTTTAACAGGATCCGGACTTTATTAGATTTTGTTACTAGTTTTTCAATCACGTAAATCGCAACAACCCATACACCTAAGGAGAAAAGAAATTGCCATATGGAGATCTTGGGGTTATATAAGGTCTCTTCCAATATCCCTCCAAACATCAATAAATAGATCATGTCATAAGGAGTCATTTCGGCCAAATGTTTTTTCCCAAGTGCACGGATGACAATCATAAACGCGATTAAACCGGTAACGAGTTTTAATCCATTAATCACATAATCCATTAGATGAACCTCCTATTCTGCCTTGTAAAATAGGTACCCATTTACAGCCGATCTGACACAGCAAGCAGCAAACTGAAACATTGTCCAACAAGCTTGTAACCGTCATGTAATGTTTCAGTTTCGTATGGAGGGGTATTTTATTGTCAGTTCGATAAACTTATTAATAAACCAGGAGGCGTATAATTATGGTACAAAGACGTGTAGTTGGTTATTATGATACGGAAGCGGAAGCAGTTGCAGCAATCGAGGATTTAAAACGACAAGGTTACAACTCTAATGATATTTCAATCATCAGCAAAAACGAGCATCAAGTAGATTATATTGAGGAAGAGACAGGAACACACGCTGCTGATGGCGCCGCAACAGGCGCAGCGACAGGCGGAGTCCTTGGTGGTCTTGGCGGTGTACTTGCTGGAATCGGTGCTCTCGCAATTCCAGGTGTCGGTCCGATCATCGCGGCTGGCCCGATTGTAGCGGGAATTACCGGCGCTGCAGCCGGCGCTGGTGTCGGTGGACTTGCCGGCGCACTAATCGGCATGGGTATCCCAGAAGATGAGGCAGAGAGATATAACCAGTATTTCGATGAAGGAAAAATCCTAGTTCTCGTTGATGGTGAATACACTGATTTTGATCACCGTGCTGAATATCCAGATCGCCCACTTGTCTAAACAATATGAAAAAGGGTTCTCCATTTGCGGAGAACCCTTTCTTTTTTAATAGTATGGCGAGATTAAAATATATACTAGGACACCTGTGAAACTGACATAAAGCCATAATGGCATTGTCCATCTTGCGATTTTCCGGTGCCTGTCGTGCTCACGGTTCCAGGCACGGGTTACAGTTGTCAGCACAAGCGGAACGATGACAGCAGCTAGGACGATATGGGTAATGAGGACAAAATAATAGATCCCCGCCAACACCCCTTCTCCCCCATATGGCGTGGAAGGCGATAAGTAATGGAACGCTACATATGTAACAAGAAACAGAGTCGTAGTGACTAGAGCTGCGTTAATAAAACGCTGATGCACGGTAATATTCCGTTTTTTGATTGCCACTAGTGCCGCCACTAGAAAGAGAAACGTAAACGAATTAAAAATTGCATTCAATAAAGGCAGTATCGTTACATCAAAAGCTTGAAAATCCTCGACGCCCGGAAGACGGGACAAGAGACCGATGGCTCCAATTAAAACAACAGAAATCCCAATGATCAGCGGCTTATAATTCCGTTTTCGAAAGGACTCTCCCCCTGTATATGATTTCATTTCCTCACAACTCCTCGAAGTTTGTTCATTCCTGAAAAAATTTCAGCTGCATTCAGTTTATCATAGATTAACCACAGCGGAACGAATGTTCACAGGGATGTCATGATTCAATTTCATAACTGAATTTGTGACAGCTGTCTCTGAACAAATTGACAGAGTCTACCATGCATTTGCACAGCTGACAGAACTACCTGTTTAGGCTTCCGAGGCTATCCTTTCTGTCAGTCTCATTACGGTAGACCATTGAGTTGCCAAGAGCCGCACGCAGGACAATTGGCCCGGTCTGCTGCCAGTTTAGCAGCCGTGTCTGTAAGCCTTGGAGATGTAGTAGCCTACTGTAAAAAATCCCCCGAACAATAAAGTTCGAGGGATGGTTATATTATAAAGGCAACAAACGGACCGTTTCCTTGTTCTTCAACCCTTCGATCATTTGAATCCATCTCTCTGGCTTATTTGATAAGACAGAGTAATAGTCAGTAAGGAAATCGACAATTAGAGTGGATGGGATTTCGTTTGTTTCTTCCAATGGCATGAAACAGAAATCAAGCCCTTCAACTGCTTCCCCATCATTTTTCCAGGAAGGATGCACGTAATTGAAATCCAAACGCTGGTACCCCAAATGGGAAAGCACTTCACGACGAACGAAAGGATTCATGGCCATGATGCCACCAAAATCAAAGTCCTCCCGTTCGTAAGGATCATAAATTTCAGCAAACATGCCGAACAGTTCTTTGCCGTTTTCCTTAGCTAACCGTTTCAAGTCTTCTTCCCTTTGCTTGGCAAGAAAATGACCGATCCCTTTACCGGAAGATCCAATGATCGTAAAATCAGTCATCGCGATATTCCATTGCGGATAATAACGATATTCGGTAGCCCCGACGACTTCCCCCTCTTCGACTGCTACAAAGACACGGATGCCCGGATCCTCCAAGGGCTCTTTCCAAAGATTAAATTCCAGCACTTCCTCTGGCGGAAAAACTTCACCTAATAAATTGTGCATTTTTGCGAACAACGGATCTTCTATCGATGTGATTCGTGTAAATTCCATTCTCAACTATCCCCTTATTATCATTCTTTTGAGTTAAACGGATTCTTCCATTCCATTAAGAGAGCGTAATTTTTTGACTCGTCATCTTCCAAATAATTTTCCATAACACGGAGAGGCGTTCTGCCGCATTTGAGCAAGAAGTTGAGAACCGGATCACGCAACGTTCCGTTCACTACTTTTTCTGCATATTCTTCCGCCGTCATTTGCTTGGAGTACATTCCATATCCTGGCATCCTACCGCCGCCAAGCAGCCGCTTCAGATTAAGCTTAACGACAAGCTGGTACATGGCATGCATCATAATTTTGCCCAGCCCGGCTTTCCTAAAAGCAGGATGGATGCAAATATCCACTATATATAGCGTATCTCCATTAGGATCATGATTGCGGATATAGCCATTGTCTGTTACCTGTTCCCAAGTATGATCTAGATGATCACAATCAAAAGATAGTAATAGGCTTGTAATGGATCCAACAATCCGGCCATTATATTCTACGCAAATCGCACCTTCCGGAAACCGGTTGACATGTTGCGTGAGCTGTTCACGATTCCACCAAAGCTCCTCGGGAAAAGGGGGAGGAAAACATTCACTTTGCAATTGAATCATTGCAACGGAGTCTTGCATCGAATAATTTCGTACAACTACAGGGATAAAACTCCCTTCGACAGGCACCAAGATGTCACTGCGGTACATCATTGCCAGCACCTCGCAACGCATTTGTCCCCCAATCAGTATACAAATCAGTCCGTCGATCACGCCATGTTGTGACGGATCCTTTTTCCCTTACTTCGTATAACAAGGAAAGGTCCAAGTCAGCTGTCACGAGCATATCATTATTTAATTCCCCTTCCGCCGCAAGACCTTTCGGAGGGAACGGAATGTCGTTGGGCGTGATGATGGCGGCCTGGCCAAAATTTGCACGCATTAAATCAACGGTCGGCAAGGAACCTACTGTTCCAGTCAGGACAACATAGACTTGGTTTTCGATAGCCCTTGCGTGACTCGTATAGCGGACACGATGGAATCCGTGCCTATCATCCGTGCAAGATGGACAGAAAATAACGTCCGCACCGGCAGCCTTCACCATCCGGACAATTTCCGGGAATTCAATATCGTAGCAGGTAAGAATGGCAATCCGGCCTTTTTCAGTATCAAACACTTTCAAATCCTCGCCTGCCGCCATATTCCACCCTTCGATTTCAAATGGTGTGATATGCAGCTTCGCCTGTTCTTCCACTGTGCCATCCGGGAAGAATAAGAACGCGACATTATAAAGGCGCCCCTCACGCTCTATGACATGAGTGCCGCCGATGATATGCATATTATATTGAGTGGCCAGCCTCTTAAACAATTCGAGATACTGGTCCGTGAATCCCGGCAACGCCTCGATCGTCAATGCTTTTCCATCCGCATCACCAATAGAAAGCAGCTGTGTCGTGAAAAATTCTGGGAATAAAACGAATTCGGCATCATATTCCTGTGCGTTCCGGATGTAATGCTCACATTGATTAGCAAATTCCTGGAACGTACGGATAGAATGAAGATGATATTGCACAGCAGAAACGCGAAGTTTCATTCAACCAACCCCCCTAGTAAAATAAAATGACATGGTAGCAACATCATAATATATGCCAGAGGGAAAGTCATGCTTTATTTCAATAATTCAACTACTCAGCCCTTCGATTGCGCATCGTTCTGGATAAGAAGGCTTTTGTTCTTTCTTTTTTCGGATTCCCAAAGAGTTCTTCAGGACTGCCCTCTTCCACTATTTCGCCTTGGTCCATGAACAAAACACGATCTGCAACATCTCGTGCAAATTCCATCTCGTGCGTGACGACGATCATTGTCATATGCTCCTTGGCAAGGTCTTTCATGACATCCAGTACTTCCCCGGTCAGCTCTGGGTCAAGCGCCGATGTCGGTTCATCAAAGAGAAGAATCTCTGGATTCATCATTAACGCCCGGGCAATGGCAACACGTTGTTTCTGCCCGCCTGATAGCTTCGAAGGAAACACATCAGCTTTGTCGGATAGTCCCACTTTTGCTAGTAAATCCATCGCCCGCTTCCGATATCCCTCTTCTGCTCGCTGCTTTACTAGTTTTGGAGCTAGTTCAAGGTTTTGAATAACCGTCAAGTGCGGGAACAAATTGAACTGTTGAAAAACCATGCCCATTTTAGATGTGATGTCTTTCAGTTGTTTTGCTTTTGCATACTGCCCGTCCTGTACTAGTTTTTCTCCTTGAATGGCGATCGTCCCGCCTTCCACTTCTTCCAAGTGTACTAAGCTGCGCAACATCGTGCTTTTCCCAGAGCCTGATGGACCGATCACCGCAATGACTTCATTACGCTCTACTTCAAAAGAAATCCGTTTGAGTACTTCTAGTGGCCCAAATGATTTTTTTAGGTCTTTCACTTCAACGACTGCCATGCAGGACACTCCCTTTCCTTATACTATTATTCAAATCGCATGCGGCGTTCCAACCATTTGAAAAAGAACGTCAACACCATGGTGATGAGCAAGTAAATGAGGGCCGCTACAAAAAATGGGACAATCGTGAAATCACGATTTACAGCTGTTTGTGCAAAGTGAAGCAATTCAGGGACTGCAACTGCATAAAGCAGAGCTGTATCCTTAACAAGTGTAACCGACTCATTAGCAACTGCCGGCAAAGCAATTCGGAACATCTGAGGCAAAACGACCTTGGTTGTCGTCTGCCAGCGATTTAACCCGAGCACTTGAGCTGCTTCGTATTGCCCTTTGTCAATTGCAAGCAGGCCGCCCCTGAAAATTTCTGCAAAATACGCAGCGTAATTCAAGATAAACCCGATACATGCTGCAACAAATCGGTCCAGTACAAGATAGTCGCCCACTACAGGAAGCAATGGCAATCCGAATACAATCACAAGCAATTGAAGCAAGAGCGGAGTGCCTCGCATTAGATAAATATAGGCATGAGCCAGCCATGCGACCGGTTTTACAGAGCTCCGTACCGCTAAGGTGAGCAAAAATCCGAGTGGTATGGAAGCGATGATCGCAATTAAAAAAAGCAGAACCGTCGCTTGTGCTCCTTCAAGCATCGGTTTTAATATCGTCAGCAAATAATCCAAAGACATAGTTGACACTCCTTCAGTAAAATCAAAAAGGGCCCCTCACGGAAACCCTTCCGACTTGATTATTTCAATACTTTATCTTCACCAAACCATTTTGTCGAAATTTCTGCAGCCGTGCCGTCTTCGTTCATTTTATCAAGCGCAGCCTGCAGCTTTTCAAGCAATTCATCATTACCTTTTTTAACACCAATCCCATATTGCTCAGGGGAGAGTGTCTCATCAAGCACTTTGAATGTGCCTTCTTCTTTGGACATGTAATAATCGATGACTACTTGGTCGATAATCACAGCATCAACGCGCCCTGTTTTCAGGTCTGTCAAAGCAAGGACATTGTCTGCATACTCAGAAGTACCTTTGATTTTAGATTTGATCGGATTTGCATCCAAAGCATCCGCAGCGGAAGAGAGGGCTTGAAGTCCGACTTTCTTCCCTTCAAGGTCGTTTAATTCCTTCACTGGCGAATCTGCCAGAGTAGCTACGACTTGCGCGTTTTCCAAATACGGCTTTGTGAAGAGCACTTTGCCTTTTCGATCTTCAGTGATTGTGTACCCATTCCAGATCAAATCAATACGTCCGCTGCTCAGTTCAGTCTCTTTCGTCTTCCAGTCGATCGGCTGGAATTTCACGTCCATTCCCATATGTTCTGCTGCAGCTCTAGCATAATCAATATCGAAACCTACTAATTCGTTCTTTTCATCCCGGAAACCCATAGGAGCAAATTTATCATCTACACCAATAATCAGTTGACTATCCGCTTCCTTTGAAGCATTGGAGCTTCCGCAGGCCGCCAGCAAACCGAGGGTCAAAATGGTTATCATCATAAAAGTAATTTTGCGTTTCATTATACAATCCCCTTTTCTCTTCATCACTTTAACGCGTTAACGTATTAGTAATATAACATGCGTTTCAAAGTTTGTGAAGAGGCTTCATGATAGTCGAAATGTTAAATATTTTCACTCTCAAAACAACGGAGTTTATATGCCTCGACAATCAGGAAAAGTAAAGGAAGCTTCTATATAACATGAACAGGAGGATTTTACATGACAAAAGAAACGGACAACAGAATGTTCATGGAAAGTGAACGGCAACAAAAAGAAAAAGATAAGGATTCCTTTATAACCGAATCAGATAAACAGCTAATCGAAGACGTTGACATTTCCCCTAGCTTTGTAAGCGAAGATGGCGATGGTAAACATCTTGAGGGCATGTTTCCTGAAACCGGCATGAAGCATAGTGCATACCAAGATGAATTTTCGCATGAACCTGTTATCAAGCATGGAAGAAGCGAAGAAGAGGAAACCCATAAAAGCAATGAATAACAACAAAACAGCTGCTTCGCCTTCTAATTGGCGAAGCAGCTGTTTAGTCTTTATATGGATCAAACTCGTTTGCTCCGGCCATACAAACGCCAACTGGCCGCAACACATGTATAATTTCAATCGTTTCCTCATGCGCATCCAACACGGTTTGCAGCTGACGATAAACAAAAGGACTTTCATCCGTTCCCCCGCCGCGCAGCTCGACTCCGAACTGAGCGACCGCATCGGCCATCTGCTTTTCAGATATTTGTCCGCCAGTTCGTTTTTTCGTCTTCCAATTCATTTTACCTGCCGCTTGTGTACGGCTCATAATTCGACCGGCTCCATGGACGGTACTATAGAAGGCATCCTTATTCGCTTCATTATCTTTACCCCGCACAATGACCGAAATATCCCCCATACTTCCGCCAATGAAGCCTAATTGGCCAGGAGCCGACGGAGTTGCACCTTTACGGACAACCATCCGTTCCTTCCCTTCATGAGTTTCCTTCCAGGCAAAATTATGGTGGTTATGGACTTCCATCAAAGATTTCGCCCCTAAGATATTCAGCACTTGATCCATGACAACATCTCTGCCGGCATACGCATATTTCCCAGCAAGCGTCATGGCCCGGTAATACATATCTCCCAGTTCCGTTTCTAGATCCAGTAAAGTAGGTGCTTGCTCCATACTCTCGCCCGGTCCCCGATCTGAAAACTTTCTGCCGTTCGCCAAATTGAGAAAACCGCTTGCCGTCTTATGCCCAAATCCCCGGCTTCCAAAATGATTTGCGATCCACACATCTCCGGTCTCTTCTTCAATTAAAAGGTCCACATAATGATTACCCGCGCCAACTGTGCCAAGCTGATCAGACGCCAGCTTCTTCAGCCGGTCATGCTCCTGCTGGCCGATTCGTTTATAAACATCCCAGTCTGGATCTTCAAACAGTGAATGATCGACAGGCTCGGCATTTTTTCGACCCATCCCAAAGGAAATCCGGGATGCGATCGCATCCATAATCTTTGGGATGTCTTCTTGTATATCATGCCACTTCATATCTGTGCGCACCGCCTTGTTGCCGCACGCTATATCATAGCCAACCCCCGAAGGAGATAATTGACCATCATAAACAACGACTCCCCCAACGGGCTGGCTATACCCATAATGCCCATCTGCACATAGCACGCCCCCAACCACATTGCCAGTATTCAAACAATTGTCAAACTGCCGTAGTGTCTGTTCTTCGTGCTCCCCGAACACACGCTTCCTCATTCCCTCAACTCCTGTATTTGTTTATAGTAGATTACCATTATTTCATACGGCAGAAAGAATAGAAACTCATATGAGAATGCATAACAGTTCCGGTACAACTACTTCAGCAATCGATTCAGATTGTTAAAAGGTCAAGGTACAAAAAGAAAAAAACCTTACTTCAATATTGAAGCTAGGATTTTAATATACTAAGTTTGCTCAATGACTAGTTCAGTTATAGTCAACCCACAAATAAAGACATACAATATATTTCCCCGTTTACTATAAGACAGACCTTTTCGATTAATTACTTATAGGATTCGAGCGCATAACCAATGCAAACCAAATGGCAAATCCAAGATAAACTAATGACAGGATAAAGAACATAAAATCAAACTGCTCGGCCAACTGCCGGATTAGAGCAAAAAGTACAACAACAAAATGTATAAGATTTCCTAACACGACAGGTTTGTTATAGATGCCGCCGATTCGGGCCGAGCGTTTAAACCAGTTCAACATGGCGAATCCTAAATAGAGTCCCCCGATGATTTGCAGTAGAATCAGACTAATAGGCGATGAGCCACCTAAAATTTCGGAAATTTCTTCCGACATAAAGGTTCCTGCCAACCCTATCAATCCCATCATCACGGCACTGCTGCTCAAAAGCCATTTTGTTTTCATTTAGTTTCCTCTTTTCATAACAAATTGAAATTTTCTAACGAGGAAATTGTAAGGCAAGTGATAGTTTTGACCGCAATAAACCACGTGTACAGTCCTGTGAAAATTGAATAGCTTAGCTTCCTAGAAACTTAAAATTGCACAGGATGAAACCTAAAACGCATTCGATTAGTAGTCGACGTTTTCGACTTGTAAACTAAGTCTCTTTTCCCGCCATTCCGTGAAGTTTATTACATCATATGACTCGAGCAATCGGTCGATACCAACGTCAAATACACCAGACATCTCCTCACACGAGTCGCCAATTACATTCTGTACGTTTTCTATTGCATTAATTTACGTAAATGTTCATGCTTCAAGAATTAACACATCGTACGGATTACAAGTAATGGTATGTTGCTTGTTCGGCGACAGGCCCGCAGATTTGTCTTTATGCCCTTCTGCGACTTTGCAGCGTTTTTTCAGTGTGCGAGTAATTTACGTACAAATGATGTCTTGCGTTAACGCATCGGTACGTATAACTTGCTAGCAGAGCACACCTACGAGCTAGCCGGATAATTAGCTAATAGGAGTCCAATATTCTTTGATCGATCGCAGCCGCACCCAATCCGCAACTTTTTAGTGAATAAATGCTTGGTGTTCTTTAATTAACGATACAAGCATATCGAATGGCCGAACAAATTTAAATCCATATCAATAGTCATCGCGTTTATTTATATCTATTCAAGCCTAATTAGTGGATTAATGAAATAGAAATGAATCCGATTAGCTTGCTTTGAACGGATTCGTCATATATAATTTTTACTGTTCTCTATTAACTATAGTTTTCTTAAACCATGTCTCAGTAGCTCAGGGGATAGAGCGACGGCCTCCTAAGCCGTAGGTCGCAGGTTCGAATCCTGCCTGGGACGTCATATCTCTCCATAGCGCACTTTGCCGCGGTTTATTGTCATAACGTCACTCGTTGACTTATCGGCAGTCTACCGCGGCTTTTCGTTTAGGCAGGGTGTAGCTTCCGGCTGAATTCGTAGTTAGAAGAGGGACTTTAACTTTAATCTGAATTCATGTTCTAATGAACAGACATTCAACGTAGCAAATAACGAATTTTTTATTATGCAACGAAACTAACTATTCTATCGTGTCAATAAATCCATTTATTTTGTTGACTCTAATTATTATTTGTTTTACTAATTACGAGGCCAAGTATGAATTTCGGAGGAAAATTTATGCTATTTATGTTGATTGTCAAAGCTTCACAGAATTCAGAATGTGGAAATCTCCCAAATCCAGAGCTCAATGAAGCAATGAGTCATTACAATGAGGAATTAGTTAAAGCAGGTGTGCGGGTTGCGGCTAAGGGACTCTATCCAAGTTCAAATGGGCTTCGCATTTCGTTTCCGAGACCAGGAGAAAAAGTAGTTACGGATGGTCCCTTTACTGAAACAAAAGATTTGATTGCCGGCTTCATATTGATTGATGTGAAGTCGAGGGAAGAAGCTATCGAATGGGCAATGCGGATGCCGGACCCACAGGGCTTTGGGGAAGGTCAGATTGAACTCCGTCAAGTAATTGATGATCCTTTACTGTTTGCAAAAGAAGTAGCTAATTACAGGAGAGATTAAAGAAAGAAACAGATTTCAATACTTGGACTGCTTATGGCGAACCAATGAAAAACAATCCTTCTACAACCCAGAAATCTAAATCGCCCATTCTTGAAAAAGCAAAACAGGATGGAAACAAATAAAGAATAATTGAGAGTAACGAAACAATTTCCTATCAATAAAATACGTAATTATAAGCCGTTTCTTATTTAGAGACGGCTTTTATTTAAGAATTTTAAGTAATTGATTGTGAAAAAATCACATTTTCTTGAAAAAATGCTTCTATCAAATCAAGGTATTTTTCAGTATGAACCAAACTCATTTCCCCATGATTCATGCCCTCTGCAATAAATAGAGTACTATGAGCAATGGTTTCCTTCAACAGCCGCGCCGACTTTTTCATTAGTTGTATTTCTTTAGAGCCGACAATAATCAATACATTCGCCTTTGTCTCCTTCACTCTATTATTCAGATGAAAGTTTCCATTGCTGTATGTGATGTTCATCAGTGATTCTTTTGATATCTTTTTACTGTCTTCGAAGTATTGATCAAACAAATTATCCTCTATTTGCAACGTTCTAGCCTGCATCTTTGCAAACCACTTCCATCGAATCCATCCGTAGGTCATTTTTTGAGCCATTAATGACATTTTCGTCAGTTTTTCGATAGGAATAGCTAACCCACTTTCAATAACGGCATGCCGGGTAATGGCTTTCCTTTTTGAAATCACTTCCATGACGATCTGGGCACCTAACGACAACCCACATATGGCAAATACCCGACCGTTGCAATGCGTATCTATAAACGTAATCAACTGATCTGCTGAATCCTCAATACTTTTAAAGATTGTTTCGCTATCTTCGCCATGCCCATCTATAATTGGTGTGACCACGTAATATTTTTTCGATAAATAATCAACTTGTCTTTTCAAGGACCAATCTGAAAGCCCACCGCCGTGCAGCAATATAATCGTTTCCATTTCTGAATTCCCCGATACGTTAAACTTCATGACTTCCCCCTAATGGTATTCTTTCTTATAAAAAAGCTTCTTTAGATTCTCTATTGATTCTACATCTCGTTCAAAATAATAGTTCCAGTCAACGGAGGCAAGGTCATTACCCACCTCTTCCAATAAATTTGCCTCATACCCATTAAGCATCCACTTAATATAGGTAAACACCTCACGCGTGGACATGTCATCCCGAAACAAATCCATATCCAAGTTGTCATGAAGCTTACTTAAAATATCCTCTTCAAGCTTAGTTAGCTGTTCACCCATTTTTGTCGGCAGCTCGATTTCATTTCTAAACTGGTAATAGTAACTAGAAAGAAAACTAAATAAATAGGGATTTTCTTGATAAATGGCATGTTTTAAACTACGCTGCTGCTTATACCTTTCAAAAAAATCCCGAATGTCTGTATCCATTTTATTGACGTAGTGGTCCTTTACATAATCGATCGCAAACTCAAGAAGAAAATAAACTAATTGCTGTTTGTTTTGAAAATAATAGAAAAGCAAGCCCTTCGAAATTCCTGCCCGTTTGATAATACGATTGGTTGAGGCATTTGAAAAACCATGCGTTGCAAATTCCTCAAACGACGCATTCATGATTTTTTTGCGTTTTTCAATGTCCATATCCCACAAGTTATTCATCAAAACCCTCCACTTTGACCAGGTTGGTCAATTCCAGTATAGAACATTTGACCAACCCGGTCAAATTAACACAAAAAATGAGATGGCCAAAAGTACAAAGCCATCTTTAAATCAATCATATTGTCCAACTCATTCTCTACCAAACCAATTCAAAAGTTTCAAATCAACCTCATCGACATACCCTATATCTTCTTCACCATCCCAAAGGATGATTTTTGAGGTCTCAGCATTCTTCTGAAAGGGCTGTAATTGATTAATGCTCGTGAAGTATACGGGGTTATATTTCAGTGTTTCAGTTGCCAGGTTCTTCACCTTCATCAGGCCCTTAAACTGCATTTCCGTTACCCTTTGTCCTGTTTCCTCATAAAGCTCCCGAATCGCACAATCCCTGGCAGTTTCATGAGCTTCTCTCTGTCCAGCAGGGATTTCCCATTGTTCTCTCCATGTGTTATAGCACATTAGATATTTACCGGCACATTCAACAATTGCAAAGGAGCCGGCAATTGGATGATACCGCATTATTTCTTTTTCGGTCAGCGGAATGAATTCCACCCATTCGTATCCATGATTTTTTGTGATCATCTTTTCACCCATGTACCCTATCCCCTTTATCAAGTCATTGACTACTTCCGCTGCCTTTCCATTACTTCCGCCACTTGCTGACTATGCCCTTCACCCTCTAAATACAACTTCTCAATGATCGTTTTATAGTCCTTGTCATTTCGATTTTGGCTTAATTTATATGCAGCTTGGACTTCGGTCACCTTAATCTTGAATCCCACAATACCTTTGAGTTCTTTCGTAATTAACCCGTCTGAAAGCTTTTCCCATACGACACCTTCTGGACGATGACTTTCGTATTTCTTTAATAAATGCGTCAGATCTTGGACAAGTTCTTTTTGAGTTACTATTTCTGGCACGCCATAAAGATGTACAGCCTGGTAATTCCATGTCGGTACGTTTTCCTCTTCATACCATGAAGAAGAAATATAGGAATGCGGTCCTTGAATAACGAGAAGAACTTCTTCGCTTTCCTTAAAAGATTTCCATTGCGGGTTACCGTACGCCATATGACCCGTCACAAAATAATCCTCTCCATTTTGTTTGAAAAGAATTGGAAGATGGGTGGCGATTGGCCTTCCATTCTTTGTAGTAACCAGCATGGCGAACGAGTGCTTTTCGATAAAACTTTTTATTTCTTCCATGTCGGTTACTTTAAAATATTTTGGTATGTACATACTCAGTTAGCCTCCATTCTGTTTCATGTTATTTGATTTATATTAGCATTCTAACAGTTTCCACGTTTAATCAATATGAAAATCACCAAAATGTATCCGTTTCCTTCTATTTTATTAAGTATGAGTACCACCAAGTGAGGCACACTAATAAAAGCGAATTGTAAGAGGAGCGATACTGATGACAGATCAAGACAAACGTCGATTTTTGCCAAAACAAGAACAACTGCGATTAAAGAGCTACGAAGAGTTCTCTCATGAATTTGCCTCCCTGGGCGATTACCGCAACGCAATGATCGAATCATACCGTGAGATGAAGAAAGCCGAAGACCAACGCGAACAGGAAGATTCATAAAGTGTCGACCTCTCAATAAGGGGTAAAGATGGGTAATACATTTCTGACAGGAGGCCGTTACGACATGGAGAGAAGTTCATCTACCGAAAGATTTCAACCGTTGACCTCCATTTCCAGCGGAGATGGATTGGAAGTAACACCAGATCTATACTGCCTGACGATCCAAATCGTCAATGTCGTTTTTTATGGGCATGCAGGTGAGAGTAATGATTGGGTGTTAATTGATGCCGGGATGCCTAAATCAGCTGATGCGATTAGAGAAGCAGCCGAGGATCGATTTGGCAAAAACAATCCGCCAAAAGCAATCATCTTGACACATGGACATTTTGATCATATCGGCGGACTGATAGATCTGTTAGAAGTTTGGCATGTACCTGTTTACGCTCATCCATTGGAAATTCCCTATTTAACAGGGCGAAAGGATTATCCGAAACCAGATATGTCTGTCGAGGGAGGAATGGTTGCAAAGTTGTCATTCATCTTTCCCCATGAAGGCATCGATCTTGGCCATAACGTCCATCCACTCGCAAATGACCATATGGTGCCTTTTATGCCCGAATGGAAATGGATTCATACGCCTGGGCATACGGAAGGACATATTTCCCTCTTCCGTGCAAATGACCATGCAATGATTGTAGGTGATGCTTTTGTGACTGTTCGCCAAGATGCGCTTTATAAAGTGATAACGCAAGAGAAAGAAGTAAGTGGCCCACCACGTTATTTGACAACCGACTGGGAGAATTCCGAGCAATCCGTTGAAATTCTTCAAGCCTTAGACCCGCACGTCGCTATCACAGGGCATGGCCAGCCGGCAGAGGGCAGATGGCTGAAAGAGAAACTGACAGAACTTGCCGCTAATTTTCGCAAAACGGCTGTTCCGGATTATGGTAAATTCGTCGAGGATGATCATTAAGAAGCTACTCTAGCCGGATTCCAAAGGATCCGGCTTTTCATTATGTTATTTTGAAACGATTCCCTGAGTTTGTATAGAGTATCGCAAAGACAATTAACAACAAGAGTAAAACGATGCCAACTATAAGAAATACTAAGGAGTCAAGCATGTCACTTGCTCCCATTAAGATAAGGCTAAAAAAAACCCCATACATAATTTTACCCATAAATCTGCATAATGCCGGCTCGTCATAATTTGCTTTGTCTTCCTCAGACAATGTATTATAACCCGCCAGAAGCGCTGCGCCCTTACCACTTGAAAGGACTAGCGCGAAAATAAGGAAAGGCACGGATAAAAACAGAAGGCTCCATCCCAGTGAGACCCACTTCCTTTCTAAAATGTTCCTTCTATTATATAGAGTTTCATCAAGCCAATAGTTTCACATAAAAAAGACGAAGAAGCATTTACTCCCTCGTCTTTCATTTTCACTATTTATAATCCCCTTACACGATTAACAAAACAATGAATGCGAAGATGGCAACAAATATAAGCAGAATAACTGTCGGTATGAGAATCGTAATCAAAGCTTTCCATACTGGAAAACGGTGTGCTTCTGCAACGCAAAACAATGTTCCGATGAATCCCCATATGCCAAAAACAATACTTAGGAAGGCTGAAATGAACAGCCATATAGTAGCACCAAATCCTCCTTCTATATAAGAAGAGAAGATAGAGCTTCCAATTATAATTAAATCGGGAATCCAAACAATGCCGGCAATGATATAGAATATATTTACGATTCCAAAGACAGCACGTAATTCTTTATAGGTACCTATGCCTCCCAGCCATTTTCCGATAATGTATGCGATTCCTGACCCGATCCACCAGCCAATATAACCAAAAATCGGGCCCGCTACTAACGCGATCAAAAAGATAAACGGTGTGGGTATATTATCCCCCATATTTTTGGTAACAGCTTTGTCCAACACTTCGAAGATGCCGCCAATTAAGACTAACACAACAAGGTAGCTCATTGGCATTTTTTCAATCGCATACCGGGCCGTCACTTTTGGCCGAACCCAAATGGACAGCCACGGATTCAACTTTTCAGGAACTGGCTGATGATTTTCTACTACTGTGTTCATTTTGTACCTCCATTTTCTATGTATTGCCATCACTATACGATTATCTTGAAGAATTGTTTCAATCATTCTCTAAAAAGGGTAAAACGATAGAGAAGAAAAGAGAGATTCAGTCCTTTGGAATCAAAAAAAGAGGAGGATGGCTCCTCCTCTAAAACACTTAACTGCGGTTCAATTCTTTCCCCATTCCTTTTAAGAAATTCAGAGAGAATTTAACTGCTTCATTAATATCAGGGTCATTCAAAGCGGTCAACATTTGGAATACACTGACCTTCGTATCACTGCCTCTGTATAATTCAGCCTCTGTCAAACCGCTTTGCACACTAGCAGCGAGCTTGGAGGTCGTTTCCGGGTTGATGGAAGAAAGCATGCCTGCCGCATTCGTCAGATGGTTGATCATATTGGTAACTGGCTCCCGGGAAGCTTGTGATACGGCAATGCCAGCCAGCTTTTCCCGCGCCTCCGCCATTGCTTTTACTGCATCTAATATGCCTGCCTCATTTAATTCATTTGTGATGGCGAGTATTTTTTTGACAGCTTGCTCCTGTTCCGCCAGCAAAGATTGCAATTCATTTAATTTCGCTTCTTGAATTTCCTCCTGAGAAAATTCTCTTCTGTTTATCGTTGTAATCGGCGCAGCCATCTATACTCACCCTTTCTCCACGTCGGTTAAATGCTCATAGCCTGGTCTTGCCCATTTCCGTTCCACTTCCACTCCATTTTGCGGATGTCTTTTCTTATTTCGCGGATTAGATGCTGGCAATGGGTTCTTGCCTTCTTTCCGAATTACTTCCATCCGTACTTTTGTCTGCTTAAAGGCTGGCGTGTTGGTTCTCTGGTCAACAGCCGGTCCCGTCAGGAAGTTAATGGCTGATTCTTTTTCCACTGAATTCATCGGCAGGAACAGTTCATTTCCTTTCACTCGGTCCGTGACGAGCGCAGGTAGCCGCAATGCACCGTACGGCGATACGAGTCGTACGGTTGAACCGCTGACAACACCGCGTTCCTTCGCCAGTTCCGGTGATACCTCCACAAATATTTCTGGTACTTTAGATTGGATTCCATCAGATTTATTCGTCATATTTCCTTCATGGAAGTGTTCCAGCATACGTCCATTATTAATATGCAAATCAAATTCATCCGGGAATTGAGCCGGCTCTACCCAATCAGATAGGGCGAATCGGGCTTTTTTATCCGGGAAATTAAAACCATTCATATATAGAAGCGGTGTACTTTCACCGCCCAAGCTACCCCAGAAGAAACTGTCCCACCCTTCCATGACTGAATAATTCGCTTGGCCGAACAATGGAGATAAACTTGCCATTTCGGCAAAAATTTCACCTGGATGACTGTAGTTCCAATCCGCTCCAAGACGGTTCGCGATCTCCTGCATGATTTTCCAATCAGCTTTCGCATCACCCAGCTCCGGCAATGCTTGATACAATCGTTGCACACGTCTTTCCGTATTGGTGAAAGTTCCATCTTTCTCAAGCGAAGGAACAGCTGGTAATATGACATCAGCATATCGGGCTGTTCGAGAGAAGAAGATGTCCTGAACGACAAGGAAATCCAGCTTGGAAAGTACATCATGGACATGATTGGCGTTCGAATCGACGAGCGCCATATCTTCCCCCACAATATACATCCCTTTCATAATTCCTTGATCGACCGCATGAAGCATTTGAATATTATCAAGTCCAGGCTTCTCTTCGATCTCAACGCCATATGCCCTCTCGAACTTCTTTCGCGCAGCGTCATCAGTGACGTGCTGGTACCCCGGCAACCAGCCAGGAAGCGTTCCCATATCGCATGCACCTTGCACGTTGTTATGTCCCCGCAATGGATAAGCGCCAGCTCCAGGACGTCGATAATTCCCTGTAGCCAGAAGCAAATTGGAGATAGCGGCGGACGTATCGGATCCACCTGTATTTTGCGTAACGCCCATTCCCCATAAAATACATGTTCCATCTGCATCCCGAATCATTTCTGCTGTCTGGATCAACTTCTCTTTCGGCACGCCGGTAATATGCTCTGCAAAATCCATTGTGTACGTATGCAGCACTTCTTTCAATTCTTCAAAATAGTGAACGTTATCACGGATGAATTGTTCGTCATGCCATCCTTGGTCAATCATATATTTTGTAATCGCCATCAGCCAGACTTGATCTGTTCCTTGCTTCGGACTAATAAAAATATCCGAGCGTTCCGCCATTTCATGCTTTCGCAAATCTGCCACGACAAGCTTTTGTCCATGAAGCTTATGCGCCCGTTTCACTCGGGTGGCGAGAACAGGATGGCCTTCTGCTGGATTCGCGCCAACGATAATGACAAGACCCGCTTTTGCAATATCCTTTATCGTCCCGGCATCTCCTCCCATGCCGACAGTGCGGAACAGGCCATCCGTCGCTGGCGACTGGCAATAACGTGAGCAATTGTCCACATTATTCGTCTGGAACACTTGCCTTGCCAACTTCTGCATCAAATAGTTCTCTTCGTTAGTGATTTTCGAAGAAGAGATAAGACCTACGCTATCACGGCCATGCTTCCGATGGATGCCGCCCAATTTGGAAGCAACCAAATCGAGCGCTTCCTCCCAGCTCGCTTCTTCAAATGCTTCGCCACGCCGGATAAGAGGTTTTGTCAAACGTTCCTCACTGTTGATGAAATCCCAGCCGAACTTCCCTTTCACACAAGTGGAGATCGCATTGACAGGTGCCTCTGAAACAGGCTGGATTTTTAATATCTTGCGGTCTTTCGTCCAAACTTCGAAGGAACAGCCTACACCACAAAACGTACAGACAGTCTTGGTCTTTTTCGTCCTCGTTTCCCTCATTGCAGCCTCGGCATCTGAAATCGCCATGATTCCGCTATATCCAGGTTCTACGTCTTTCACCAAATCAATCATTGGTGATAATATGTCATCTTCCAGGTCTGTCATGAAACCAGCCTCGCCAAGCATTGACTTTTCCATTAACGCGTTACAAGGACATACTGTGACGCAGTGTCCGCAGCTGACACAGGAGGAATCATTAATTTTTGCGCCCCCATCCCATAACACAATTGGTCGCTCCCGTTCCCAGTCGATCGAAAGTGTTTCATTCACCTGTAAATTTTGACACACTTCCACACATTGCCCGCAGGCAATGCATTGGTTCGGATCGTATCTGTAAAACGGATTTGTCAAATCAACGCTGTCTTTTGTGCATTTCGGCTCGTAAGGATATTTTTGATGCTCAATCTCCATCATGTCCACAGTGTTATGTATTTTGCAATTCCCATTGTTGTTGTCGCACACTGTGCAATACAGCAGATGGTTTTCGAGAATGCGATCCATGGCCTCTGTCTGTGCCGCCTTAGCACGTGGGGAAGACAATTGCACATTCATCCCCGCTTCAGCACGCGTCGAACAGGATCTGACCAGTTTGCCATCCACTTCCACAATACATGTATCACATGTTTCGATTGGATCGACTTCTGGCAAATGGCAGATTTGAGGATGTGCAATACCTGCTTGATTGATCACTTGGAGAATCGTCATGCCTTCATCGAAGTCATGGCGTGAATCATTAATCTTAATTGACATGTTCTTCCGAGTCCCCTTTCATAAAAAAATCCACTATGAAAAATACGCCAAAAACGCCGGCATACAAACTTTCATAGTGGAAATAGTCCAATAGCAGACCTTGCTAAATAACCAATCCAAATTTAAGATAAATGAGAAAGATAGTGCCGATGCATGACATACAAAAGCACCCTCTTGCATTCTAGTATAGTTCATGGAATTGTAATATACAACTAGTCTTTCGATAATTTCTTGATTATTCTAATTACGAAGAACAGGAGTGGTTGAATGTCGAAGAAAATCCATGAATTTAATGCGATTATCCGGAAGCTACGCAAAGATTTGTTCGGCAAGGGGCCGGAGCGGATCCATTCCGTCATTGTTGATAATATGGTCATTTCCACGCTCTATGGGAATTTGACGCCAACGGAAAAATTCATTGCCGGAACACCAGAGGGAAAAGAGATGGTGCACGCTGCCCGGACTCGGATGATCCAGGAAGTATATGATATTGCACCCCCCGACGGCTTAGAAGAGCTGATTGGAGCCAAATTCGTCCATCTGTTTTCCGATATCAAAGTGGATGACGACATTGCGGTTTCCGTTTTCTTATTCGATCGGAATATTGAGTGAGGAAGGAGAGAAAATAGTGGAACTTCGAAGTCAACGGGCCATTGTAAAATATTCTAACGGCCAGTTTGTTTCAAAAATGGATGAAGTGGCAGTGGAATACCCGATCACTGTACTGTTAAATGGCAAAGAATTTATTACGATTGTCTGCACACCTCAATACATCGAGGAGATGGTCATCGGATTTTTAGCATCCGAAAAAGTCGTTACCGATATCCGCCATATAACAGATGTACGCTGGGAGAAATCGCCAGGAGTTGTCCATGTAACAACGGAGCAAACGTTTCCCTTTTATGAAAAACTGCAAAACAAACGATACATCACATCCTGTTGCGGGATGAGCCGGCAAGGTTTCGTGTTCGCCAATGATGCCCTTGCCGCCAAGAAAGTGGAAACGAGGAATGTACTTCTCACCGCATCGGATTGCTTTACATTGATGGCTCAGCTGGATGAAAATGCGGATTTATTTCATCAGACGGGCGGAGTGCACATCGCTTCCCTTTGCGATCCAAAAGGAGCGGTAGTCCGGCGAATGGATATTGGACGGCATAACGCATTGGATAAGATTTATGGCCATTGTTTGCGCGAAAACATTCCGGTAAAAGATAAAGTGGTTGTTTTCAGTGGGCGCATCTCTTCTGAAATCCTTTTGAAGGTTTCAAAAATTGGCTGTGAAGTTGTACTTTCAAAATCAGCACCGACGGATTTAGCCATTGAACTCGCAGATGAATTGGGCATTACTGCTGTTGGTTTTATTCGCCGCAATACGTTTAATGTCTACTCGCATGCCGAACGCATAACTGACGGATAATTCAAATTCTAAAAAATATTTAGTGACACGAAAACTTTTTGGTGGTATTATGGCGGAAATGTGACAAACCTATGTCTCTATCTTCCAGTTCTGTCACCCGGACCGAGACATCTTTTCTGTCCATCATACTTTTATCAAAAAGGAGACGTGAAAAGTGAAAAAGACAAAAAACAGATGGTTGATCGCCGCTTCTGCCGTAGGAATCCATATCTCAATTGGATCCGTCTATGCATGGAGCAATTTTACGAACCCGTTGATCGAGCAATTTGGCTGGTCAACGAGCCAGGTGCAATTGACATTCAGTATCGCTATACTTTTCCTTGGTCTGTCTGCAGCATTTCTTGGTCATTTCGTTGAGAAATACGGCCCTCGCAAAGCAGGTTTGTTTGCTGCGATTTGTTTTGGTACGGGTGTAATTGGCGCGGGATTTGCTGTAAGCGCTTCCTCACTACCTTTGCTTTATCTGTTCTATGGGGTGCTCGGTGGAATAGGGCTAGGTGTCGGTTACATCTCCCCTGTTTCTACATTGGTGAAATGGTTTCCAGATCGGCGAGGGCTTGCAACGGGCCTTGCGATTATGGGCTTTGGTTTTGCTGCCGCAATTAGCAGTCCGATCATGGAGGCACTGATTACATCCGTCGGCTTAAAAAATACGTTTTTCATTTTAGGAACTGCCTATTTCATCATCATGGTCCTTTCATCGCTTTACTTGGAAAAGCCAGAGGAAGGCTGGGTTCCTGCAGGCTTTAAAGCAAAACTGGAATCTGGAAAAGTGGAAGCAAAACAGGATTTGGCTCAATTGACAGCAAACGAAGCTGTTAAGACAAAACGATTCTACTATTTATGGCTTATGCTGTTCATCAATGTCACATGTGGCATCGCAATCTTGTCTGCTGCCAAACCGCTGGCCATTGAAAGTATTGGTATGACGACAGTTCAAGCGGCGGCACTTGTCGGAGTCCTTGGATTGTTCAATGGAGCCGGCCGACTTGGATGGGCATCGATTTCCGATTATATCGGCAGACAACATACGTACACTGCCTTTTTCGTTATCCAGCTTGCCTTGTTCGCGCTGTTGCCATTTACGACGAACGCTATTATTTTCCAGGTTATGTTAGCTGTCATCTATACTTGCTACGGCGGCGGCTTCGCTTGCATACCTGCTTATATCGGAGACATTTTTGGAACGAAGCAGCTTGGTGCCATCCACGGCTATATTTTAACTGCATGGTCAGCGGCAGGGATTGCCGGTCCAATGTTCGCTGCTTGGATGAAAGATACGACGGGAAGCTATGAAAGCAGTCTACTGTTCTTCGCTGGACTTTTTGCTGTTGCATTCATCATCTCTCTGCTTATTAAAGCAGATATCAAGAAAGTACGTGCAAGAAATGGCGTAGAAAACAAGAAAATGCCAGAACCGCTTAAGAGCGTCTAATAAATCTCTTCAAACAAGCCTGTGATCTCTTTTTATCACGGGCTTTTACGTATGTTTTGAGTGCCTTGGGGTACGCTAACCGAAATGATTGAGGAGAGAAAAGTATGAAACAATTTCTTTTTATTCTCACGCTTTGCGTCCTAGTTTTTTTAGGCACCCCACTACGTTCCGAACCGACCGAATCAGTAAAAATGCCCACAGCTTTCACTAGCGAAAAAGATTTGAGACAAATTATTGATTCGTATGCGAAGACAATGAGGATTAAACCCGAGAATGCGATTGTGGATTCAGTTTGGAAAGCAATTCCTGGTTACAATGGTCTCACCGTGGATGTCGAGGCAAGTTTTGATCGTATGGCACCAAGTGGCAAGTTTGACGAATCATTAGTCGTTTATAAGGAGCTGCCGCCAGCGGTCCGATTGGCAGATTTGCCACCATCCCCGATTTACAAGGGAAATCCAGAAAAACCGATGGTCACATTTTTAATTAACGTGGCATGGGGGGATGAATTTATACGGCCTATGCTCGATGTCTTGGACAAGCACGATGTCAAGGTCACATTCTTCCTTGACGGAAGCTGGACTGCAAAAACTCCAGATCTTGTAAAAGAAATTTATCGACAAGGCCATGAAATTGGCAATCACGCTTATAGTCATCCAGATCTCGCTAAGTCTACTTCTTCAAAAACGAGGGATGAGTTAAGAAAGACGAATGAAATCATCGAGAAAACAATCGGTGTAAAACCAACATGGTTCGGTCCGCCAAGCGGCAGTTTCACGAATGATACTATCGCCATCGCAAGGGATGAAGGAATGCTAACTGTATTATGGACAGTTGATACAGTTGATTGGAAACAACCCGACTCGGATGAGATGGTAAAACGTGTGCTTTCAAAAGTCGAGAACGGCTCGATGATTTTGATGCACCCAACAAAACCAACTGCGGAAGGTATGGACCGACTCATAAAAGGCATTAAAGAAAAAGGGCTGGCCATTGGTACTGTATCCGGTTTGCTCAGTGAAAAACGAATTGATTCCGTCGAGCATGAAGAGTTTTACATGCCATAAAATGAGCCCCATCATCAATGGATGATGGGGCTTCTGTTTACGATTTATTTTTGCGTTCAGCGTCATGAATATAATCCGTTTCCCAAAAATCCGCATTTTTAATACCAAGTTTTTTCGGATTAAAGACGGGATCCAATCCGGCCTTTTTCTGCCGTTCATAATCCTTCAACGCAACGAGCGCCGGTTTTGCAAGGATAACGATTGCGATGACATTCAGCCATACCATGATGCCAAGTCCGACATCACCAAGCGCCCATGCTAATTCAGCCGGCCGGATCGCGCCGATGAATGCTGTTAGCAAAATAATGATCTTCAGCACGAACATGATCGTTTTGGAATTTCGGTTTCGGAACAAATATGCAATATTTGTTTCCGCGATATAGTAATAGGCCATGATTGTTGTAAAAGCAAAGAAGAATAACGCAATAGCTACAAACCCAGCACCAAAACCAGGCATCACCGTATCTACTGCCGCTTGTGTATAACCAGGTCCTTGTTCCACATCGACCAAGTTATGAACGATATAGCTGCCATCTTCTGCTTGTGTATTGAAAGCCCCGGTGAAAAGGATCATAAATGCCGTGGCCGAACAGACAAGTAATGTATCGATATACACTGAAAACGCTTGCACAAGTCCTTGCTTTGCCGGGTGAGATACTTCAGCTGCTGCCGCTGCATGGGCACCTGTTCCCTGCCCTGCTTCATTCGAGAAAACGCCTCGTTTAACTCCCCACGAAATGGCCATCCCGATAATGCCGCCAAATGCGGAATCCATCGCGAATGCACTTTTAAATATAAGACCAATGACTTCAGGCAGTGCTGTAATATTCATTGCAATAATAATGACGGAGAACAGGATGTATCCAAGTGCCATGAACGGAACAATGACTTGCGCCGTGCTGGCAATCCGCTTAACCCCTCCGAGAATGATGAATCCGAGCAATAGAATGATGACCGCACCCGTTACCCAAGTCGGCATAGAAAAGGCATTTTTCATACCAGCCGCAATGGAGTTCGATTGAACGCCTGGCATTAACACAGCCATTGCAATTAACGCCGCAATTGCAAACGTCATACCAAACCATTTCCAGCCAATTCCCTTCTCGATGAAATATGCCGGACCACCTCGATATTGCCCATCTTGCTTCACCTTATAAATCTGTGCCAAAGTTGACTCGACAAATGCACTGGAAGCTCCAATGAATGCGATCGCCCACATCCAAAATACAGCCCCAGGACCACCATAGAAAATAGCTGTTGCTACACCTGCAATATTGCCTGTTCCGACACGTCCGGATAACGCGATAGACATCGCTTGAAAGGAAGAAACACCCGCTTCCGAACTTTTGCCTTGGAACATTAATCGAACCATCTCTTTAATATGTCGCACTTGCAAAAAGCGGGTTAGTATAGAAAATACTAATCCAACCCCTAGTAAAATATAAATGACTGGCGTACTCCACAAAATATCGTTTAACAGACTGACAAACTCGTTCATTTAACACCCCTCCTTCGATTTATCCATAAATATGAATGGTAGTTTCATAATATACAATATAAATAGAATAGTAAAACATTTTTATTTTTTGTTCTAAAATTGAAACGGATGTCTGATTCTGGATTAATATTACGTGTGGTTTAGGTTTATTCAATAAGTGGTACAACTATAGAAGGAATAGGGTCAGATTGGAGTGGAATTTAATATGGAAATCCTTTTATATGTCAGTGCCATTATTGCCGCGCTGTCTCTGTTGTTAATCGCCATCTTTGTCATCGTTACATTGAAAAGCGCGAAACAGATGCTGGGAGATATGTCGGAAACGATGAAACGAGTGGAAACGAAAATTGGAAAAGTAACCACCGAATCAGAGCGCCTAATGGCAAAAACTAACGATATTGCGGCAGATGTCGAGTTGAAAGTAAAATCGTTGGATGGCTTGCAAGCATCAGCAGCCAACCTATCCAAGACGACCGAACATATGAATCGTTCCTTCAACGAACTATCTAAAGAAATCGCTTCGCCTCCGCAAAAATACGTCGATTTGATGGAAAAAGCGACCGTGCTGACCGAAACCATTTCCCGCATTTATTCGATCTTTAAAAAACGGTCAAGCGAACCGGTAGCAAGACAGGAAGAGGCAGTTCGGGATCCCCTCCCGCCTTCCCGGCAAATTGAAATGTATAGCCAAAACGGCATGAATCATGTAGAGAGGTGATGAAATGGACTGGCTTGGCATTGGAGTACTTATTATAGGCGTAGCGTTCGCGGTACTAGTAATTCTGTTGATTAAACCGATCAATAAACTATCAGCAACGCTGAATAACGTGGAAAAAACGACCGACCAACTACCAAGTTTAATGAAAGATGTTTCACAAAAAACTGCTGAATTACTCGATAATGGAAATTCAACTTTAAAACAGGTCAATAAGTCAGCAAAAGAAATTGACCCGTATTTTACGATCATTGGTGATGTGGGTGAAGCGTCCCATGAATTGACTACGACCGCGCTTCATAAGGCGAATGAATGGAAAACAAAAACGTCAGTCGCCAAACAGTTTGTTCAGAAAGAAAAATACGCGGGATTACTCGGCGTACTATCGTTCTTTCAATTTTTAAAGGAACGAAAGCAAATTGCGACTACACCGGTCGAAATGACAACAAAAGATGATAAGAACGCGTAATGGCCATGAGCCGTTACGCGTTTTCATTTTTTCATCTTCCTTTATTTCCTTCTGCCAACGTAAAGCAAATGTGAAGATATGCCCAAAATCGATGAATCTGTTGCTCTTTCTCGAATAAATTCAAAAACCTTTTCTACCTCATCCTCGCCTTTCTCTTTCCAGTAGGTCCAACTTGCTGGGGGTAATATTGCACCTATATTTGAACCTATCAATTCCAATGATTCAAAACCATTTTTCTCCATAAAAGGATTGATATCTTTCACATTAAAATAATATGCGCCTGTAAAGCGTCCTTCTTCTGCATGATTGAAGCATCCCGTTTCATCAAATTGAGTAATTGTATTCATATTATCGTTCGGTTTCCAATGCTCTGGATGGATAAGAGAAGTGAGTAGATGGCGAATTCTAGGCATAAAAGCCACACACACAATTCCATTTCTTTTGGTTACCCGATGCAATTCCTGAATTGCCTTGATTCGATCCAGTTCATTCTGCAAATGATACATAGGGCCAAGCATAAGAGAAGCTTCAAATTGTTCATCTTCAAGCATGGCAAGATTCCTCGCATCCGCTTCATGAAATGCCTCAAATTGGCTTACTAAATCAAGCTCAGCAGCTTTCTCCCTTGCAATTTGTACCAGCTTGGGAGTTAAATCAGTCAGTGTAACTTGATAACCGCCTTTCGCCAGCTCCATTGCATACTTTCCAGGCCCTGCGCCATTATCTAGAATCGAACCGCTTGGAGGCAAATATTTTTTTATAAAGTGCCAATTCACACGAAACTCGATCGGTTCCCGTTCCAACCTTCCCCACTCATCAAATTGATTATAATAAGTAACGATTTCATTCATTTCATACACTCCCCTTACCCGCTATTGTTCTTTTATTCGCCAAGAAGCGGGTCAAAACCTTTCCCAACGTTTTGAACATAAAAAAATGCCCGTGAATGATCACGGACATTTTCCTTATTTTATTTATCATCTGATGTATATTTCCCGATTGTCGCAGCTTCCTTTGCTTCTTGTTTCATCCGTTCAATATCGAAAGTACGCTGTTCTCCCGCCACAAACAATTTTCTCGGACGAACCGTCTTTTGATTTTTAATGTCATTCCTTTTACGGACTGTGTAATAGCCGAGTGCGGCAATCCCATATATTCCGCCGATCTTCTGGTTCCGCTTCGCCTCGTCGGCCAGCTCCACTTTAGATTTAGCTGAATCCACCACATCTACTAATGAGGAAGAATACGTTCTTGTCGTATCCCCTATGTCACCGACAATTTGAAATAATGGTGTCAGGGATTCCAGTTTTTTATTCGTGTCTGCCAACGTTTGTGTACTCGTATGAATCAAGTTGCCGGTTTCTCCAAGCAGTTGATTCATTTGCTTAGGCAGTGCCTCCATGGTTTCATTTACACCATTCAAGACACCTGCAAGCCTGTTCAGCACACGTGCAAGAAAGATGGCAAGCAGTAAAAAGGCTACGCCGATCAATAAAACACCCAATCCAGTCAAACTCATAGGCTTCCCTCTCCTCCTTGATTACTCTTTCCTTTTCGTTCTCCTTGTTTCCACGATTTAACTATTCCAACTGCAAATTCGGAAAACTGAATGATGCGGACAAACGGGCCAGTCCCTTTTAATGTGTCGTCTTGTTCGTACGATTGGGTAACACCTGAGATACCCTCCGTTAACGTTTCACTCGTGTCGGCAAGATCACGTACCACATAGAAGGCGCTGGTCATCGAATCCAACTTTACATCCAGGTCATTGACCGTGTTGCCGGCCACATATAAGGTATCCTCCATCTCACCAATCATCTGATCAACACGGGCTTCCATTAATGAAACACTTCTTCCGGCAGTAGAAAGAATACGGGACGTCTTCAATAACATGATGGCTATATAAATGGATACAATAGCAAACGAAATTGCGATCAGAAACACGCCGATATGTACAAGCATACGTAAATTCCTCCTTCCTACCCTTCGTATACCCGAAGATGACGAAAAATAAGCGTGACATCAGCCGTATCCACAAAAATAGGGCTTGGCATCTTTCACCAAGCCCGCACTTATCAAATCATCTTTAGCAACGCCTCTTTACCAATCATGCCGGCCGTTATGCCTTTTTCTTCCGCCTCTAAAGTTACGGATTCCAGCGGCGCCTCAAGTAGCTGCTCAATCGTCTTCACGCCGACCGCACGGCCAGCCACTATTTTCCTTTCAGCCAGCACATTATTCAATAGCCCCACATCCAAAGCACCACACATAATATACCCATTGTCATTCGATACCGTCAGTAAAGTCGTTTTCGGCAAAAATACTGTCACCGCTGTAAACGGATGACCATCCAAAAATAACGGAGTCACTGTTACCATCTGCACCGCCCCTTTCCTTCCTATACATATGGGCGGAGAATCAAAAATGTGATTCATGTTCGGTTTGTAGCTAAACATGCCGATTTGCATGGAGCAGTGGCAGTTAGCAAATGAAAGCTAGCTTGGTTACGAGCGGTATGAATGAATATACGAGAGGTTCTCAGAATATACGAGCGGTTACTGGAATATACGAGTGGTTCCAGAATTATTTCGAGCGGTCTGTTCACCGATACGAGCGGTTGGCAGAATATATGAGTGGTTACAGCATATATACGAGCGGTTACGTGAAGTTCATTCTTAAAGACATTTGGGTTTACGTCGAAGAAGCAGCCAATAAAAGTTCCGTCTCTGTACATAGCATATGCATTCAAATATCTCCAACAGCTAGTAATCCACCTCATCATATATTCTCAGCAATTTCACTCTAGATATACCTTCGTCGATTCAGAAATAAGGTTTGCTTTCGAAAAGATGTCACTCTTGCTACTATAATAGATAGAGTAATGAAAATTTCCTTGGATTTTATAAAGAGGGTGTGGATGGAATGGATCGGGATCAGGATATAAAAGACCATCCGTTGTATGAAGATTTGACGGAGGAAGAGATGAATGAGCTTGCCTTGCAGGCTCGCCAGGAAGCACTGGAAAAGGGACGGGAACAGCCCGCCCAGCCAAAACGCCGGGTTCCTAAGTGGTTTGCGTGGCTGCTTTCCCTTGTGCTGATCTGCAGTACATTCGCCGGGCTATTTCAAGTGTTTTCGATAACAGCCATTGACTTTCTACTAACTTCCGCAAAATTATCACAGCATGAGGATATTGCAGCTTACAAAAAGGCGGTTGTCGTGGTAGTTACAGAGGATGGAAAAGGAACAGGGTTTGCGATTTCGGAAGATGGAACCATTTTGACGAATTATCATGTCGTAGAAGGAAATAATACAGTCTCTGTCGTTTTCCCAGAGGACGGAAGATATGCAGCGGAAGTGGTCCAGACAGAACCGTCTATTGATATGGCCGTTCTTAAAATCGAAGGTGAAGACCTACCTAAGCTGACGCTTGAAAAGGACGGGGCGATTGATAAAGAGGATGCTATTCGTTTCATCGGAAATCCGTTGAGTTTTAAAGGAATTGCCAACAAGGGTGTAGTGATTGGACCGACTCGGTTAAGCGATTGGAATGAAGATGTAATGATGATAAAAGCGCCAGTCTATCGAGGCAATAGCGGAAGTCCTGTCATCAATGAAAACGGCTCGGTAATTGGTGTCATTTTTGCCACGTTAGAACACGATGAACACGGAAAAGTCGGGCTGTTCATCCCCGTTGAACTGTTAAACAAATACAAAGTCCCTGCGAATTGATAAATCCCAACTTATTTTCCACCGTGCTTTCCTTCCTCGAGGGACATACTACTTGCGAAAGGAGAGGAAAGCATGATGAGACGTGCAAAATCACTTTTCCCTGAAGCAAGTACCGAGCAAGATTCAATATCGAATGATTTATCCAAAGATAAAGGGGTGCAATCGGAAACCCCTAAAACTAAATTTGAAATTGCAGAGGAACTCGGCATCCCCTTATCAACTGGAGATAATGGAGATTTGACTTCCCGGCAAGCAGGCAAAGTCGGCGGTCCGATCGGCGGGAATATGGTAAAAGAAATGATCCGCCTGGCACAGGAACAATTGGCGAGAGACCGCCGTCCCTTAGAATAAACCTAATGACTTCTCTCCAACAACCATCCTTGGGAGAAGTCTTTTTCTCCCCTTTAGTCTGCCAACAATTCATTCAGCACACGGCCATCTACTTCTCCAAGATCTAGCCCAAGCAAACGGGCGAAGGTCGGTCCTTCATCCACAAGCGACATCGCGGGTAGGATGACACCTTCCTTTATCCCCTTCCCTTTTGCGATAAAGACCGTTTCATACCCGGACTTTTTTGGAGAATAGCCATGGCATGCTCTTGTGTATAAACCGGAAGCCACATCGACATCTTGAATCAATTCAAAAGCATCTCCGTTCAGTGATTCAGAGAAGTAAAATCCTTCCCTCGCCTCAAGCATGAACGCAGCATCTCCGTTCGCCCCCATTTGCTGCATTTCCACTGAATCGTATACTGTTTCGATGCCATTCTTCGGGTTTGAGACTAAAGAATAAAGCAACGCTTGCACACGATCTTTCACAAGTGGATCGCTGACATGGATATAACAAGAACCGTCATTGCTCTGGCAATAGGCTTTCCACGAAGTGACTCTCCCCTTTTTTCCAATGCCAATTAACCCGCTATCTTTAAACAGCACATTCATCTTAATGACCGTATGTTCATCAAGTGAGCTATGATCTCCTAACGCAATGACAGTAGCCTTTTCAGCAATTCCACTCTCTTCTATCGCATTTAAAAGTTTTCCAAGCCTTTCATCATGTCTCCTCAAAGCATCCATAGCTTCCTGCGAGTTAAACCCATGTTGGTGTCGTTGCGAATCCAAGTCGACAAGATGAACTAGCATCAAATTCGGTTTCTTCGTTCGGACGGTATCAGAAGCTGCCGCTGTAACGAAATCATCCAGCCAAGGCTGCTGAATTCCTTGTCGGAGATGGCCAAACTTGCGATTCATTTCAAATGTATAGAAGAAACTGCCATTGTGTAAAGAAACAGCAGTCTGGGAATGCCATTTTCGGTTTGCGAAAATCTCAGGAATATGAAAATCAATCTTCGCTCTAGCCGTTACTGGCCACAGTAATGCAGCAGTCGACATGCCTGCTTTTTTCGCTTCGTCATATACTGTCGTACCCTTCACGTGGCGCCGATGCCAGTACCAATCGGGAGAATCGCGGCCAGGCTGGACAAGTGTATTTGCAGTAATGCCATGTCGCATTGGGTAGTTTCCCGTAATAATCGATGTGTGACACGGATAGGTTACGGAAGGATAAATCGTCTCGACATTGCGGCAGTACGAAGCTCCTTCCAAGAGCCGTTGAAAGTTCGGCAATTTTTGAATCTGCTCAAAGTCTTTTGCGGATAAGCAGTCAAAAGAAATGACAATTACATGTTCAGTCAATCGTTCCATCCTTTATATCCTCCGATTTGTTAACGCATTCCCTTCATTATATACAAAGTTGAATATGAAATTAAATGCTTGAACAGAATGCATAGAGAATGAATCATTCCTCATGTATGAGGCATTCTAAGACAACAGGAGGTGAACGAATTGGATCAGCGTATTCTTTGTGAAGTGAATAATTGCACATACTGGGGCAGCGGCAACAAGTGTCATGCTGAAGTCATCTATGTCGTCAGCCAAAACGGAAGCCAAGCAGCGGACAGCGAAGAAACGGACTGCAAAACGTTCAAGCCGGAGGACTAAGCCGGTATCATCCTGTTTGGGAGTGCAGTGGTCAAAGTGACCTGCTGCACTCCCAATTCTTTTTGTCATTCATCCAAATTCAGCAAGTCAGTCAACGGACAATAACGTGTCATGCCCTCCGCTACCTTTTGTGCCCCCATCATGCTAACGAACAGTTGGGCGCCTGTTGGTTGTTCCCTGGCCATTTTTGCTATGGACCAAGCGAGCAAAGTCAGTCCCCCCGCGATTCGAATCATCGAATTCACTGTACCGATATTTTGCTTCATTGTTTTCCCTCCTTTTGTTTCCCCCTTTATCGTTCCCTCTCCTTTTCGAATTATCAATTCCATTGAAAGCCCTTACAAAATGACAATTGAATAAAAACATATTTTTTTCGATAAAAAAAGTAAATTTCTTCTTGAAAATGGTATTCGACATGCTTTATCATAATAAAATGTTACTTAAAGGAGTGAGGCATGATGAGGAATTATACAAAAGAAGACATCCGGAGGTTTGTTAAGGAGGATAACGTGAATTTTATCCGTCTTCAGTTCACCGATATTTTTGGCATGATCAAGAACGTGGAAATTCCGGTCAGCCAGCTCGATAAGGCTTTGGACAATAAGATGATGTTCGACGGGTCTTCCATTGAAGGCTTTGTAAGGATTGAAGAATCGGATATGTATTTAATTCCTGACTTGGATACATGGATGGTCTTTCCTTGGCCGTCCGGAACGGGTAAAGTGGCCCGTCTCATTTGTGATGTTTCTTTAGCAGACGGTCGACCATTTTCCGGCGATCCCCGTGGAAATCTAAAACGTATTATTGAAGAAATGAAAGAAATGGGCTTTACTGAGTTCAATTTAGGACCCGAACCGGAATTTTTCTTATTTAAATTAGACGCTAACGGCAATCCAACAATGGAATTAAATGACCATGGGGATTATTTTGATTTAGCGCCGATGGATCTTGGCGAAAATTGCAGACGGGATATTGTTTTGGAATTGGAGGAGCTAGGTTTTGAAGTGGAAGCTTCTCATCATGAAGCGGCACCTGGGCAACATGAAATTGACTTCAAATATGCAGATGTTCTTTCCGCTTGTGACAATATTCAAACGTTCAAGCTCGTTGTTAAAACGATTGCACGGAAACACGGTTTGCACGCTACTTTTATGCCGAAACCGATTTATGGGGTAAGCGGTTCAGGGATGCACTGCAACGTTTCTCTCTTCAAAAATGGAGAAAATGTATTTTTTGACGAACATGGAGAACGGAAATTAAGTGAAACAGCTTATCAATTTATGGCTGGCGTCTTGGATCATGTCCGTGGATTTACGGCCATTACAAACCCGACCGTCAATTCCTACAAACGTCTTGTCCCTGGCTATGAGGCTCCTTGCTACGTGGCTTGGTCTGCACAAAACCGCAGTCCCCTTATTCGCATTCCAGCTTCACGTGGGATGAGCACAAGAATCGAAGTGCGTTCTGTCGACTCTTCAGCAAATCCATATCTCGCGATGGCCGCCATATTGAAAGCAGGACTGGATGGGATTAAACGGAATTTACAGCCACCACAGCCTGTTGACTGCAATATTTATGAAATGAAGCAAGCTGAACTAAAGGAGCGCGGCATCGGCACGTTGCCAACTGACTTGGATCATGCCTTAGCTGCACTTTCTGAGGATGAAGTAATTCGAGAAGCACTCGGGGCACATATCTACTCTAATTTTACAGAAGCGAAACATGTCGAGTGGGAAAGCTATCGAATAACCGTCCATCCTTGGGAATTAGAACATTATATGAAGATGTACTAATAAGGGAAATCCCGTTCTTCGGAGCGGGATTTTTTATTTCCTCAATTTCACCTCTCCCCCGAAAAATATTACGCCATCCGAAAAGTCAAGTTTAAAACCTTATAATACATAGTTTTTCACAATAATTTCACATTCCATATTTCCTTCTATTTGGTACTATTTCTATCAATTATATTTCTTACTAATATATAAAAATCAAATTAGAACCTTTTGTGACAACGGTTCTAAACTATTGTTTTTAGAGGTTGAAAGGAATATTATATGTGACACGAGGGAATTCCCTTACTTAAACTGTAAACATAAGCTAATTAAATATTATACACAAATAATATTTTCCAGCTTCTAAGTAAGTGAATTTCTTACATTTTAACTGAAGAGAGGGGAGTAACCATTGAAGGCGAAATGGTTCTTACTATCAATTTTCTTTACGCTTTCTCTGATTTTATCAGGCTGTGATAATTCGTTGCTCGTATTCGATCCAAAAGGACCGCAAGCGAAGACGTTATCCGATACGATTATCTTTTCCATCATCATGATGGCAGGCATCCTTCTCGTTGTCTATATCCTATTTACGTTCATGCTCGTTAAATACCGGGCATCCAAGATGGACGACAACTACGAGCCGCCGCATGAAGAAGGAAGCAAATGGTTGGAAATCACTTGGACAGTTATTCCAGTCATTATCGTCATTGTTCTATCTGTTGTAACAGTACGAACAACATCTGAAGTGGAAAACAAGCCGGTTGCGTATGCGAATGAAAAGCCGCTTGTTATTTACGCTTCATCTTCCAACTGGAAATGGCATTTCAGCTATCCAGAGGAAGGCATTGAAACAGTGAACTATGTTAACATCCCGGAAGATCGTCCAGTCGAGTTCCGTCTGTATTCCTTCGGACCGATTACCAGCTTCTGGATTCCGCAATTAGCCGGACAAAAATATGCCATGAGCGACATGGTGACAAAGATCAATCTGGCTGCTGAAATACCGGGATCCTATATTGGTAAAAACTCAAACTTTAACGGTAAAGATTTTGCCCATATGGAGTTTGAAACACAAGTCATGACTGAGAAGGACTATGAAAAATGGGTGGAAGAAGTAAAGGAGACAGCTCCTACTTTGACAGAATCCGAATTTGATGAATTGATTGAGCCTAGCGTCCTTGGACGTAAGACGTATTCATCTACGCATCTTGAGTTTAGACCTGCTCCAGAAGGCGAGCATGCTGGCCACCATCATGGAAACAGTGATGAGGAAACAGACTCTTCACACCATATGGACATGGATATGGAAGACCATAAATAATCCTCTACTCGAAGGGAGTATACATCTATGAAATGGGATGAATTTTTCGTCACCGGCGAGCCGATGATCTACGCGGCGATGGTCTCGATAGTTCTTGTCTCCGTTGCGATCGTAGCAGGTCTCACCTATTTTAAAAAATGGGGTTACCTATGGCGCAATTGGTTGACGACTGTTGACCATAAAAAAATCGGTGTTATGTATATTATCGCGGCGCTACTTATGTTGTTCCGTGGCGGCGTTGATGCCCTGCTTATGCGGGCACAAACTGCGGTTCCGGAAAACGGACTGCTCGATGGACAGCATTACAATGAAATCTTTACAACACATGGAATTATTATGATTCTGTTTATGGCGATGCCATTCATCATCGGTTTGATGAACGTCGTCATCCCTCTTCAAATCGGGGCGCGCGACGTCGCATTCCCTCGTTTGAACGCAGTCAGCTTCTGGCTCTTCTTCTTTGGAGCGATGTTGCTGAACTTGTCTTTCGTCATCGGCGGTTCACCTGACGCAGGTTGGTCGGCTTACTTCCCGCTTGCGAGCACGGAATTCAGCCCGACTGTCGGTAATAACTATTACTCACTCTCCTTGCAAATTGCCGGGATTGGTACATTGATGACAGGTATTAACTTCCTCGTCACGATTTTGAAAATGCGTGCACCTGGCATGACATTAATGAAAATGCCAATGTTCACTTGGTCCATCTTGATCACTAGCGTTATCATCATCTTCGCGTTCCCTGTATTGACAGTTGCGCTTGCTTTAATGATGCTTGACCGTCAATTTGGAACTCAGTTTTTTGCGATGCAAAACGGCGGTATGGATATGCTTTGGGCGAACCTGTTCTGGGTATGGGGACATCCTGAAGTGTACATCGTTATTTTGCCAGCATTCGGTATTTACAGTGAAATCATTGCAACATTTGCACGTAAGAATCTGTATGGCTACAAGTCAATGGTTATCAGTATGGTCGCCATTTCCATGCTATCGTTCCTCGTATGGGTGCATCACTTCTATACAATGGGACATGGTGTCATGGTCAACAGCGTGTTCTCGATTACGACAATGGCAATTGCGATACCAACCGGGGTTAAGATTTTCAACTGGCTCTTTACATTGCGTAAAGGGAAAATCACTTTCTCTACTCCAATGCTATATGCCCTGGCGTTCATTCCGATTTTCACAATCGGTGGGGTAACCGGGGTTATGCTAGCCATGGCAAGTGCCGACTATCAATATCACAATACGATGTTCCTAGTCGCCCACTTCCATTATGTATTGATTCCAGGAACGGTGTTCGCAGTTATTGCAGGATACCACTACTGGTTCCCGAAAGTATTCGGTTTCCGCTTGAATGAAAAGCTTGGTAAATGGGCGTTCTGGTTCATTGCGATTTCATTCAACGTCACGTTCTTCCCTCTCTTTATCTTAGGACTGAACGGTATGACACGCCGGATGTACACATACTCGGAAAGCACAGGCTTCGGACCGCTTAATATGCTGTCCATGGTCGGAGCAGTCGGTTTAACAATCGGGTTTATCTTGCTTGTTTACAACATTTACTGGAGCACTCGTTATGCAAAGCGCGATACAACAGGCGATCCATGGGATGGACGTTCGCTTGAATGGAGCACGCCAAGCCCTGTGCCTGAATACAACTTTGCGAAAACACCTGTCGTTACTAAACTTGATGCGTTCTGGTTCTCGAAAAAGGAAAACACTCCATTGACTGATGATGGAGACTATGAGCCGATTCACATGCCGAACAACAACGGCCAGCCTTTCATCATGGGAGTCGCTTTCTTCTTCTTCGGATTCTTCATGGTGTTTAGCTGGTGGATCCCTGCTATCATCGCAGGTCTCGTCGTCCTTGGCACAATGGCCTACCGGACGTTTGAGCAGGATCATGGCCATCACATTTCGGTTGAGGAAATTGAACGGACTGAAAAAGCATTGCGAGGTGAACAGTCATGAAAATAGATCACGCTAAGCCTCTTGAATACAGTACAGAGGAAAACCGCCTGAAGATACTCGGGTTCTGGATTTTCCTCGGCGCGGAAATCGTCTTGTTCTCCACGTTGTTCGCCGTCTACTTCACACTTGTGAACCGGACGGGGAACGGCCCAGCCGGCAGTCATATCTTTGAATTGACACCGGTCATGGTAGAGACGATCGTGCTCCTCTCAAGTAGTTTCACAATCGGTCTCGGCATCCATGCGATGCGGATCGGAGCGAAGAAGGCAATGATGACGTTCTTCGGCATTACTCTTGTTCTCGGAGCCGTCTTCCTCGGCGTTGAAATTACAGAGTTTGTGACGTACGTACATGAAGGGGCAACCATCCAGACAAGCGCATTTTTGTCCAGCCTTTTCACATTGCTCGGAACACACGGAGCCCACGTTACATTCGGTCTCCTTTGGGGCAGCGCGATTTTATATCAAGTGAAAAAACGCGGCTTAACCCCTGAAACAGCGAACAAGTCATTCATCTTCTCCTTGTACTGGCACTTCTTAGACGTTGTCTGGATCTTCATCTTCAGCTTCGTCTACTTGAAAGGAATGATGTGATATGAAACAGCTATTTCCTATCCCGCATGTGATCGGATTTGTTTCTTCACTTCTCCTTTCACTGATTGCGCTCGTTGTTGTGAAGTTTGATCTGACTTTCGCTTCTGGCATGACTATCTTAGGCGTTACCGCATTGGTTCAAGCAGGCTTGCAGCTCTTCCTTTTCATGCATGTGAATGAAAATGAAGATAAGCGCTCTCTCATGACCAACATCGCCTATGCCCTCTTCGTCGGACTCGTTACTATTTTTGGTACGCTGTTCGCAATGTTGTGGGGATATAATATGATTTAACGAATTGGACCTGTTCATGTTGAACAGGTCCTTTTTGATATATATTTCTTATTCGAATAGAAAAATAGTTGGTGCCTTGTATTAGATTAGGATTTGAAGATTCTACATGTGTTCAAATTCAATTAATAGGACATATTTTCAAGTGAAATCCTGACAAGGTTAGCAATCAATTACTAGAAACCTCCCAATATAAAAAATAGAGTGACATTTTTCTATTCCATGATAATATATAACGATAGGAGGTGAAAAACTATGCAATCTTTTATCAAATTTAGTCAGTTTATTGGAAAGACATTTGCGATTTGGGTTTTAGTCTTTGCAGCGCTCGCATTTTTCATGCCAGCCCAGTTTGTAGGGCTTGGAAAATATATTTCCATCCTGCTAGGTATTGTCATGTTCGGCATGGGAATGACATTGACGTTAAAGGATTTTGGAGAAGTCATCCGCCAGCCGAAGAGCGTGCTGATCGGTGTCTTGTCTCAATTCATCGTTATGCCGCTGCTTGCATACGGCCTTGCGAAAGGTTTGAATTTGCCAGCAGAAATCGCTATTGGTGTCATATTGGTCGGCTCCTGTCCTGGAGGGACTGCTTCCAACGTCATGACTTTCTTAGCGAAAGGAAATACAGCATTGTCCGTAGCGGTTACTTCCGTTTCCACTTTGCTTGCCCCCATTCTTACACCCGCAATTATTTATGTTTTGGCGAGTGAGTGGCTTGAAGTATCGGCAGCCAATATGTTCATGTCTGTAGTAAAAATCGTCTTGTTCCCTATCGTACTCGGATTGATCGTTCAATTCTTCTTGAAGGAGCAGGCAAAAAAGAGTGTTGATATCATGCCACTTGTTTCCGTTATTGCAATCGTATTGATTGTGGCGGCTGTTGTCGCGGGAAGCAAGGAAAAAATAGTGGAATCAGGATTGCTCATTTTCGCGGTCGTCATCTTACATAATGGACTCGGTTACCTCTTCGGTTTCCTGATCGCCAAATTGTTCAAATTGGATTATCCGGACCAAAAAGCAATTTCCATCGAAGTCGGCATGCAAAACTCCGGGCTGGGAGCCGCACTCGCTGCTGCTCATTTTAGTCCGATCGCAGCAGTGCCAAGCGCCATCTTCAGCTTCTGGCACAATATTTCCGGGCCTTTGCTTGCAACTTATTGGGCAAGAAAATCAAAGAAATAAAACAAGCAGGCCAGTTTACAATGAACTGGCCTGCTTTATTAATTGTACCCTTTACTAAATACCGCCTCGCAGGACTTTTGCGTTCAGTAGGACGAAGTCTGCATACTCCCCTTTTTCCCTCTACTACCGTAGCAAGTATACTGCCTGTTGAAACTAGCACGCCTGCAATGCCAACCCCTATGACCCAAACACTCGGAATGAAAAAACCAACCGGAATGAGAACGACAAAAGTGAAAACGATAAAGGCTTGATAAATAGTTGAAATGATTCGAACGACGGTATGATCAAAGAAAGCCAAAATGAGTGGCGGTAAAAATAACGCGACAACCATTCCAATCGATATCAAGAGAAGGATGGGCTGGTCAAATGAAATTGTATTTGGCCCTGTTGGATATTTTGCCCCCAATAGGACAGCCGTTATGGCTAATGCAAGAGTTAAGCTCAACATCGATAGTCTTATTACCACTAGAAAAACCCCTTTACCTTGAAAGATTCCGCTTGTTCCCCCCACTGGGAAGCGGTTCAGCTATTTGTTTTTAGTTTATCAGTAGGAGCTATTATTCAAAACGAGCTAAGGGTGTAATCTTGGTAAGACCTGGGGCGTAGTGATAACTACTCTTCATTGAGATGTGATAATCTTTATTAATGATGCCTAATATATTCAATTGAAAGAAATACTTTTTCCCCTTATGTATTAGAAAGTGTAAATCGGATTTTATCCACTACAATCCGACGAACTTTATTCATTATAAACTTTTGACTCCAAGAATTATTTTCACTTTAGTTTTATCCTTCCTTCCGACTTTGAGTCCCTCCTTCGAATCTATGATTATAACTTTTTTTCCTACCCAAACTCTTACATAAATTGATTTGAAATGAATCGGGCGTTTTATTCCCTTCTCCTCAACTTCTGTTCCATCACATAGTTCTGTTTCTGTTCTTATTAACCATTTGTTTCCTATTCCTAATTCAATATACTTCATTTCCCATCCCCCTTCCCTTGTAGTTACTGGTATTGTAAACAAAGCTTGGACAGTCCCGAATTTCTCCAATAAAAAAGAGATGCGTCTGACTTAACGCAACTCATTATTACACTCGTATAGCTAAAATTCCACATAGAATGGCTGTTTGCTGCTATCAAGACAGTACTCAATCCTTTGCCGGAAGTTATCAATCGTGATCATTTGCAATGCCTGTTCGACCGGGAAAAACCCGACTTCCACACTTTCTGGTGAGGTGGTTAATTCACCACCGATCGGCTTTGCCAAAAACAGCGTATTGCAGATGGATTTTTGGACATTCTGAAATACCCCGCAGAATTGAATCACTTCAATCTCAATACCTGACTCCTCTTTCGTTTCCCTAATGGCAGCCTCCTTCAGCGACTCCCCCTCTTCTACGATGCCACCCGGCATTTCCCAACCCCTACGTGGTCCTTTAATTAATAATATTTCATTTTGTTCGTTCAGAACAATGGTCGCCGCAGAAACAAAATGTTTCGCAGGTGTATACGTTTTTGCTCCCATCATATTTTCCCCTCTCAAATAAAATGGTTCAAATAGTTCCACTCAGGACATTGGTGATTAACCTTCAACTTCCACTTTCGACTAGGTAGCACAGGCGCTCAACTCGCATTTATTGAAAATACTTTGTAAACTGATCAATTAGAGTCCAGACGAAGGAGCGGCCATGTGATACGAGGGAGATGAAACGACTCTTCTCCCCCGGTTATCAACATATTATGTAGTTGCCTGATTTGCTTCTCTCAGCGTGCTATCAACAAATTCATCAAACTTCTCTTCTTCCTCTGCAAACGGATAATGGTTGCTTTCGCTAAAGCTGGTGAAATAGGCATTCGGCATGCAATCCGCTATCTCCACGCCAAATTTATGTGGACATTGCGCATCATAAACACCTGAGTAAATAAAGGCAGGAATATGTACACTTTTCAATGACTCCCGGACATCATACGTTTTGCAGTCTACTTTTCGGAAGTATGACAATCGATCTCCTACGGTCCTTCCACTGTTCGGTTTCAACGTTGCGGCATCCATCTTCTCTTCAGAGTGAAAAGACATCAAATTCCATTCACGTCCCAACGAGCGTCTTTCTTCTAGAGGGACATCTTGCGTATCCAAGCGATCCATTATTTCTACAATCCGCTCAAAGTTCGGGTTTTCCCGGCAATAAATACTTCCAGGATCAGCAGCATATTCTTTACTGGCTGCAGCACCACCACAAATGATTTTCGTTAAGGATTCTTGTTTCATCGTCGCATAAACTAGCGCCAGCATCCCTCCCGTCGAATGTCCTGCAAATCCCCATTTTTTCAGCTGTAGCGCTTCACGAATTGCCTCCAGATCCAACACGGATTCTTCCATGCTGTACTGCTCTTCTGATTCCGCAGCTACTGATTTACCGGCTCCGCGTAAATTAATGAGAAAGACATGATAGTGAGCAGTAAAGGGATTCGCAAATGTATTCCCTTTTTCATTGTATTCACTATATAGGTGAGTCACAGCAAGAGGTTCTCCTTCTCCTTTTTCAAACAACTCAAAAGATCCTCTGCTTGTTTCGATAATTCGTTGCTTCCACATATGATAATCCCCCTTTTCCTTCCCATATTGTACCACTGGTAAGAAAATTATGTTAAATGATTTCACCGGAATAATAGCATTACAACTGTATTTTCATCAAAAAAAGAACCAAGCAATCCCATTCGCTTGGCTCTCATTGAATACATGCTAGAACGTGAATTCTTTTGAAGAAAAGGATATCCAATCATCTTCTTGCACAGTACATCGGGCGATTTTATTCTTCCCGATTTTCCCGCATTTTTCACATTGGTGAATTAGCTGATAGCCCTTTTTCGCTGAATAGTCCCATCCTATGGGTTTCATCAATCCAAGGCAATCACTCGCTCGATCTCCCGGCTTATGGTCAAGATGCTTCGAGTATAAGCAATAAGGACAATGATTTCGAAAGCTCCCGTTCGTTAAGGGATCAATCGTTGCTCCGCATTGCTCACAGATAAATCCTGTATTTTCTTCTTTCCGGCCCATGTACATTCCTCCAAGATGTTTTTTCATCTTTGGAGGCAGGGTTCCGTTTTGTTTTCCTACATTGTAGTTTCAGGCTTTCCGGGAGAAGGGACCTCTTCACCGCCTGGCTCTACCCGGCGATTACTGCTAGTTCCTGCTTCAACCAGGCGTATTCCATCCTGGCATCCGAACCACGGCTGCTTTTCAATTTGTCACAGCCACTGTGAGACGGACCTCTCCATCTCCCACTAGTTGGTGTTCTTCCTGGATCACTGACATCGGCAGTCGTCCCCTATGCTACACGGCCATTTCTTATTTGTATGAACAAACTCATCACTCCATATGCATTGGGATGTATTCCACACTATCGTAGCAGATACCCTTTCAATTAAACAGAGAATTTTCCTATTTCTTCTGTTCACTTTGTACTTTTTCCAGCAGCTCATCCATCGGCATCTGCCCCAAATCTCCTTCTTTACGTCTACGTACAGAGACAAGTTGTTTATCGACTTCCTGGTCTCCTACGATCAACATATATGGCACCTTTTGCTTTTCGGATTCTCTAATCTTCAAACCCATTTTTTCCGCTCGATCATCCACTTTGACCCGGATGCCCTCTTTTGCAAGCCTTTGTCGCACTTCGTTTGCATATTCAACATGCTGATCAGAGATGGGGACAATTCTCACTTGTTCCGGCGCCAGCCATACTGGAAAGTCTCCCCCATAATGTTCGACTAAGATGGCAAGGAAACGTTCAACTGACCCAAAGATAGCGCGATGAATGATGATCGGGTATTCAAGTTCATTTTGTTCATTTACATAGCGACAATTGAACTTCTCAGGCATTTGGAAATCTAGCTGGACTGTGCCGCATTGCCAGCTGCGTCCGAGCGAATCGAGTATATGGAAATCAATTTTCGGCCCATAGAACGCTCCGTCCGCTTCATTAATCCGATAATCCATGCCCCTCTGTTTGAGTACGGATTCCAACGATTGTTCAGCTTCGTTCCATAATTCCAGCGATCCCATATAATGATCCGGCCGAGTCGACAGTTCTACCTCATACTCGAAACCGAATTCTGAATACATCTCATGGACCATATCCAGCACTCTGTCGATTTCCTTTTCAATTTGATCCTTCCGGACGAAAAGATGGGCATCATCTTGCGTAAAGGCACGAACCCGCAACATTCCATTTAATGAACCGGATAACTCATGGCGATGAACTAATCCCAGTTCTGCATAGCGGATTGGCAATTCACGATAGCTTCTCCGTTTATGATTAAAAATGAGCATGGCTCCCGGACAATTCATTGGCTTCAAAGCATAGTGCTGCTCATCGACATTCGAAAAGTACATGTTTTCATGATAATGATCCCAGTGTCCCGATTGTTCCCATAGCTCCTGCTTCATCATAATCGGTGTTTTGATTTCCTCGTAGTCTGCTTCCTGGTGTTTTTGCTTCCAATATCGTTCCAACTCATTCCGGACAATCATCCCTTTCGGCAAATAAAACGGCATGCCCGGTGCTTCTTCTGACGCCATGAATAGCTCAAGCTCCTGTCCTAGTTTACGGTGATTCCTTTTTTCGATTTCCTGATTGACTGACATACTAATTCCTCCTATTTTGTATATAAATAAAAACCGCACTCCTCCCTAGATATAGGGACGAATGCGGTCGTGATACCACCCTGATTCCGCCGCAATTCACAAGGATGACGACGCTCAATTCGATAACGGTTTCCCGGTTGCAGTTTCACGCAAATCTCGCGATTCCCTGCAACAGCTTAAAGGCGGTAAATCATTTCTTCTTCTACAGGACTTCCAGCCGATGATCCTGTTCTCTGGCAAGATTCCAAAATGATTCATGTCCTTTTCATTGCTTTCTTATTCAAATAAAAAACCGCATTCTTTCCTTATGTAAGGGACGAATGCGGTCGTGGTGCCACCCTGTTTCCGCCATGCCAAAAAAGCATGACGCTCTAACGATAACGGTCTCCCGATCGCAGTTTCGCATAATTGCGGTTGCCTGCGATTGCTCAAAGGCGGTAAATCATTTGTTCCACTTCAGGACTTTCAGCCAATGGTCCTGTTCTCTGTCAAGCTTTCCAAATGATTCGTATCCTTTTCAATGCTTCCTGTTCAATTAAAAAACCGCATTCCTCCCCGTATAAAGGGACGAATGCGGTCGTGGTGCCACCCAATTTCCGACATGCTTAAAAAGCATGTCGCTCAAGCGATAACGGTCTCCCGAACATAGTTTCCCGCCAAGCGCGGTCCCCTATGATAGCTCAAAGGTGGTTAACCATTTCTTCCACTACAGAACTTTCAGCCAAGGTCCTGTTCTCTGGTAAAGCTTTTGAAATGATTCATGTCCTTTTCAACGCCGTACTATCTGATTGCTTTTTTGAATTATAGTAAATCGCAACATTTCTGTCAATAGGCATCATTCTTCGTTATGAAGTGTCTACATTCTACCATCCACCAATTCCCTATCGTATTTACATATCGAGGTTTCTTTCATTGTCGGCTCATTTCAAGTTATTACCTTCCATTTTTATTCACAATTATACCAATGCAATTGATTATTATTTTAGCGCTAAATCATTTATAATAACGGTAAGGCACAAAAGAGTGCCCAAAACGGAGGGAAATGAATTGAAAAAACTAGTATCGGCGCTACTTGCAGTAACAATCATCATGTCACCGATCGGCAGCACACTATTCAATGACCATGCGACAACTGTTGAGGCAAAAGGGTACAAGTCTGGCAAGAAAAGCTTCAACACAAACAACAACTCTTATAACAAACCAGCTAAAGTGGATAAGAAACAAGAAGACAATGCTTCCTTTAACAAACAAGCAAAGCCCGCTTCTTCAAAGGGAGGATTTTTCTCCGGCGGCTTAATGAGAGGATTGTTCGTGGGCGGTCTTGCGGGACTCTTATTCGGCAGTCTGTTTGCCAACATGGGGATCCTTGGCTCACTTCTTGGATTTATGATTAATATGTTGGCGATTGTCTTGATCATCAGCATCATCCGGAAAATTTTTGTTTCATTCAAAAAGCGGAAGGAAGAAGTAAATCCATGGCGGAGCTGACCATGTCGGAGCAGGATATCGTCAATGCCATCTGTCTATATGCGGCTAAAAATTATCCGGTCCAGCCGGTAGACGTTGAAGTGGAATTGGCATATGACGAAGAAGTATTCTCAGCTGAGGCTGTTATCCAAGGAGAAACCTTCTCACTTACGTCTTTTCAAATGATTCAAGCGATCCGGCTTTGGATCGAAGAAATGCTTCAAGAAGATCCCTTTGCCGCAGGCATTCGCCTTCTGTTTGATCGAAACGAAGGGATTATTGCATCTATACATTAAGCACTGACCCAATTAATCTGACCGATTAATTGGGTTTTTAATATCCCAGACGTCGATAGATTCTCAGCTTCTCCAGATTTTTCAGTTGCAATGCTTCACAAGTCAACTCTTCCAATGCCAGCTCAGTCACTTGGATGGGCTCCAAATCTTCTTCCCCTGCCCAGGCGGTATAGAATTCAATAACAAAACTGCGATTAACCGCTTCTTTTATATAGCTTAGCAAAGTGTTTAGGCACTTCTGATCGAGCTCATTCAAGATAGGCTTGTAGGTACCGAAATCTCCTATATTGGAATCCACTTCATACTGATAGGGATACGACAAATGGCCATGACCTTTACCATCTAAAAGTTTCACTGTAATGGACGCCTCATCTACTTCTGTCTCGTATGTCATATGCCCCTTTCTTGACTCCTTTTTCTCCTCGCCAAAAATCCCAGTATCCAACGGCGACTTTGAGCAAACATAATAAAACTGCGTCATTCTAATTCCACTCCTTTCTTTTTAGTTAAAGATTATCTACTTCTACATATGATATAATTTATCATAAAAATAAAGAAGGTGTGAAATTGTGAAAATTGGTATAATGACAGATATTCATGGGAATTCCTCTGCCTTGCATGCTGTTCTTGTAGAACTGGACAATCGCCTGGATATTGACCATATTTACTGTCTCGGGGATATGATTGGAATTGGGCCTGATTCAAACGAAGTACTGTATACTTTGTTCGAAAGAGATGATATCTCCATGGTCACTGGCAATCATGATGAAGCCGTATTAGCTCTGTTGACTGATAATGAATATCCATTAAGCCATTTACACGCTAGGGAGCATCATCAATGGATGGATGGACATTCCTTACTGTTTACACATTATCACATCGATCCAAACAAACTGACAGCCCCGATTAGCCAAGATCCATTTAGTCGAATCGTGGAGCCAAGTCTTTCTCATGTCGCTGCTTTGTTCAGGGACAACAAGGAAGCCTTGATCTGTTTTGGACATCACCACCCCGTCCACTTTTTCAGCAATGAAACGACAATTTATTTAAACCCTGGTTCTTTAGGATGCAATTCAAGACCAACGGCTCCTTATGCGATTGTGGAGATGACTCCCTTAAGAATCGAAGTTCACCTTGAAGAAGCTGTTTATGATAATACTACGTTTTTAGCTTCCTACGAAGAGTTACAAGTACCACAACGTGAATTTCTTCTCAGGGCTTTTCACGGGAATCAACTTAACCTATAGATACAACAAACTTGAACTTCATCATTATTCTATATTAGGAAACTACCCTTATGCATTTTTTTAATTGAAGCCGAAAAACATAAGGAAAAATGTGTTAAAATCAAATGAAGAATAAAGTATGCATTGAGGAAAGTGGATGTGAGTTAAATTGAAAAGAAGGATTCTTATTATTATTGGAATCATGATTCTTGCCATCCCATTATTTTGGATAGGTAATGTACTAACTCCACCACCTGATGATGAATCAGGAAATGGAAACCCAGCACTATTATTTTTCCCTATTCTTGCTTGTATGTTTGTATATCTAGTCTATTTAACGGTAACAATATGTAATCAGTTTAGTATGAGACCTGCTGTATATATTATAGGAATGACCGTTACGTTTATTCACGTGGTCGTTTCTTTTCTCTACCAAAGGAGTTCTTTCTTGAAGTACAAAACTCTTTTGGCGGAAACATACAAAAAAGAAGTTGGCCATATAGATTGGGGCTATATTGATACGATCACGTCGTTTATGTCGTTGCATGTTAACAGTCAATATTTCAATGTAAATAGCTATTTCATGTTTTTATCATTCGCTATATTTCTCGCTCAATTGATCGTTTATTATTATAAAAAGCAAGTGAAAAATATTTGAGTTAATGCAAAAGAACTGTTGGAGAAAAATTATATCTGTATATGAATACGTCAAAAAACACTCAGGAAACCCTGAGTGTTTTTAGCACTAAATTATGCTACCGTCATTTCTCGGCATATAGCTGCACATTTACTGCAAACGTCTGCACAGTGTTTGCAATGATCATGATCGTGTTTTGAACACTCGTCTGCACAGCGTTCACAAATCGTGGCGGAAAGTGATAGGATATCTTCGACAAACGGACTATTTCGTGAGATCGCTTGCGCAGTGTAAGCACAAATATCAGCGCATTCCCGATCAAGACGGATGCACCCCGCCATCATTTTAACATCGTCTTCCTTCAAACAGGCATCAAAACAACTGTTGCAAGCTTCCAAACATTCCAGACAAATCCGATAACATTCCGCATATTTAGATTCCATATGGTTCACCTCCGAGAAGTTTCATTTCTTCTCTTCCCTTAGAAGATCCATCCAAACCATATAGGAGTTAACCGTTTTTATTTTTCCAATCTTGTAAGTGTCATCACCGCCACGAGATGGGATGACTTTCCCATAGAACTGCACCCTTCATAAATCATTTGATCCTGTGTTTCTATATCGTAAAGAATAAGCTTGAATGCTACACAACTGCTTTAGCAAACCTTTTGCTTTAAAATTGGACACTGAAACGTTCGAAACGATGGATTCCTGTCCCATGACGAACCAAATCCTCTTCTTCCAGACGCTCCATTGCATTTTTTACTTCCTCCAGGATATCTGGTTCTAAGCCAATTGTATTGTGGCCGCCATAAATCTTTTTCACATTCGGAATACCTGACAATTTTTTTAATGATTGTACTAACACACCAGGATCGGTTGTAGGGAAAAACGCATAGACTGGTGTTTCATCATATAAAACATCCCCCGTGAATAAATACCCCCTACTTTCATCGAGAATGGAGATATGACCAGGTGAATGGCCAGGCGTATGGTATATAACCAAGTTCCGATTGCCAATATTCATTTCATCACCATCTTGCATTATACCTGCAGGGTTTCCTGTGAAAGGAGTGTATGTGTCCGGATTAAACGTGAATGGCACAGGAATTGTGATATCTCTTGCAACATCCTTTCTGATTTGCTCAATAGACAGCTTTTCAATTCCATTGATTAGCCAATCCTCTTCTTCCGCATGAACGTAAATTTCTTTATACTCCCCATGACTCCCGATATGATCCCAATGGACATGTGTAGTTAACACGACGATTGGCAAATCAGTAAGCTGATCGGTTATTCGTTTCATATTGTCAATACCAAGTCCCGTATCAATTAATGCAGCCTTGTCCTTTCCTAACAGCAAATAGGAATGGACTTTTTCCCAATGCCCATATTCACTAATCGCAAATGTCTCTTCATCGATTTGAGTGACTGTAAACCATGAATCTTGTATTCTCCTCATCCTCATACCCCTTTTCTATATATTAACTTCCATAGTATATCTAGTTGTCACCTAACAACATACCACAATACGAACATACGTTCAATTCAGCTTCAAATTTAATATTCTTTCATTGAATCAAAGCCAATATATCCTCATAGAATGGTTCAAACATTTCAGATAACAAATAAAGGAGGCAAGGAAAATGGAAACCATCTTAGAAACAATTGTGGACTGGCTATGGGGGTTGCCACTGATTTTTACCGTGTTATTCGTTGGTCTTTACTTTACAATTGGCAGTAAGTTCTTTCAGTTCGGCTACCTACCGCATATTTTCAAAGCAACGTTCGGCAGGTTATTTTCGAAGAAGGATAGTAACAAAGAAAAAGGGATATTAACCCCATTCCAGGCAGTGAGTACGGCGATTGGCGGAAGCGTGGGAGTCGGAAATATTGGCGGGGTGGCCACAGCGATAGCGGTTGGCGGCCCGGGAGCGGTATTTTGGATGTGGGTAACTGCCTTTCTAGGAATGATGACGAAAACTGTAGAAGTTTCACTAGCTGTCCATTATAGAAGCACAGATGAAAAAGGAAATCCTTATGGCGGACCCACGTATTATATGGAAAAGGGATTAGGCGAGGAAAAGAAATTCAAATATTGGAAAATACCTGCTTTCCTTTTTGGTTTCGGGATTTTTACAACATTTTTCATTACACTTCAGAACTATACTGTATCCGAAGCAGTCAGCTCTACTTTTAAAATCGGGATGATACCTTCGTCGTTCATTTACGTCACTCTTATTTATGTCATTATTTATGGTGGCATTAAGAGAATCGGAGAAATTGCCTCTAAGCTTATTCCTTTTATGAGTATCTTTTATATTTTGGCATCGCTTTTTATCATTTTTAAGAATTTCTCCGAAATTGGTCCGGTATTTGGCCTAATTTTTGAGAGTGCATTTTCAGGCATGGCTGCGGTTGGCGGCTTCACAGGAGCAGTTATCGCTCAAGTGATCCGGATGGGCGTTGCGCGCGCAGTCTATAGTAACGAAGCTGGCTGGGGTACTTCACCGATGATCCATTCAACGGCAAAAACTAACCATCCGATCAAGCAAGGGATGTGGGGAGCGATTGAAGTTTTCATCGACACGATTGTCATTTGTTCGATGACTGCTTTCACCATTATTATTACAGGTGCTTGGTCGTCGGGTCTTGATGGAGCCGCTCTGACTTTATCCGCTTTTGAAACTGGAATCGGAGAATCTGGACGGATGATTCTAACCCTTTGCATCTTTTTATTCGGTTTAACAACTACGACCGGCTGGTATACGTATTATGAAATCATCTTGCGTCATCTTTTCGGTGGCGTAAGCAAGATCAAAACGAAAAATAAGACACTCAACTTCTATAAATGGCTCTATCCGATACCTGGACTTCTAATGGTCGTTTATGCAGTCGCTTATGACCTTCCAGGTAAAGCCGTCTGGTATTTCGCAGATATTACGACAGCCATCCCGACTTTCATCAACCTTGTCATATTGCTAATCCTAAGCAAAAAGTTCTTCGCCTTATTGCGGGACTATAAAGCGAGACACCTAAACATCGGAACGGTCGATCCTAACTTTCATGTCTTCTATGAGGATAAATTGAAAAAGAAATAAGGCGGATTCCTGCATTCTCACAATCTGAGCAGCTCACAAGGTATAATAGTGAAAATGCCAGAATCGGAGATGAATTATGCCTACAATCGACAATATGCTCGCCATTCTATGGTTGCTGCGTTCAGGTGAGAAAATCACAGCGCAACAAATTGCCGAGAAACTGGAGCTGAATATAAGAACGGTCTATCGCTATATCGATACCCTTTCGACAAGTGGCGTGCCAATCGTGTCTGAACCTGGTCACCACGGCGGCTATAGCCTATTAGATCATTTTAAGGAAGCGCCTCTTTTTTTCGATGCTGAAGAGCAAACTTCCCTCATCCATGCGGCTCGCTTTGCCCAAGAAGCGGGCTACTATGGCGGGGACTCGCTCCAAAGAGCGATGGAAAAGCTCCGCAACTATGTGAATGAAAAACAGGAAAAACATATTAACATTCACGCTTCCACTCTGGAAGTCATGAAGGGACACGGCTCCCACTCAATCGAATCATCTTTAAAGGATTTGGAAACAGCTGTTGCGAAATGCTTATCGATAGCCATTCAATATCCTGTCAGAGATAACGGACAGCCATTAGATCGCATGATTGACCCGTACAAAGTCATCTTTTGGAATTCAAGATGGTACGTCATCGGATTTTGCCATCTGCGGCAAGAGAACCGCAGTTTTCGGGTTGATCGGCTAATCAGCTTAACGGTCACCGATCATTCATTCAGTGTGCCGCAAGACTTTTCTCCGCAAGATTTTTTTATGGAAAACCTTCTGCCGGCATTACCGAGTGAAGGAATCGAGACTTTTTGCATTGAAGGAAAGCCAAAAGTGATAGACGATCTTTGCAGGCATTGGTTTTTAAATCATTACTTACAAAAACGGGAGGATGGCCACGCAGTCTTCCTTCTGGATAAAGAGATGATTAATACTTTTGTGCCTTACCTTCTTTTACCGTACGGCACATCAATACGAGTGATTGCTCCGAAAAGTTTACAGAAAAAATTAATTGAGGTTCTAAGCGAATTACTTCATTTCCATCAATCTTCTTCACTTCCCTGACGGCAGCTGTCAGGGAAGTTTTTATATAATGGGCCATATCAACTGGAATTGGAGTGTTTATTATGGAAACGAAAAGTGCATTTTTGTATGTATTTGACTCGATGTCTGACTGGGAATACGGGTATTTGATTGCTGAATTGAACTCAGGAAGATTTTTTAAAAAGGGTATGGACCCCATGAAAGTCAGGACAATCGGATTATCAAAAGAAACGATTAAGACGATGGGCGGCTTGGTAATTAAGCCAGATTTCACACTAGATGAATGTACTTTTAGAAGCCAGGATTTGATTATTCTACCTGGCGGCAATACGTGGGGAGAAGCAATCCATCTGCCGATGTTAGATAAAGCTACGGAAGCTGCAGAGCAGGGTGCTCTACTGGCGGCGATTTGCGGAGCGACTATAGGACTTGCAGATATCGGTTACTTCGACACGAGAAGACATACAAGCAATGACCTGGCTTATTTAACAATGGTCAGCCCCCAGTATAAAGGTGAAATGTATTTCGAGAACGAAAGCGTAGTTTCAAGCGAAAACCTGATAACCGCTTCGGGGATTGCCCCTTTGGAATTCGCCAGAGAGGTTCTGTTGTCATTGGATGTCTTTCAGACCGATACATTGACTGCATGGTATGATTTAAACAAAACCCAGCAGCCGGAGTACTTTTTTCAGCTAATGAATACAATAGGATGAAACCAAAAAAGCCTCGCGGCAGGAAAACGCGGGCTTTTATTCGTTTTGCGAATCTTGAATCATCCATTCCACAGCACTCGGTAAGTCAGGAAAAACAGCATCCGCAAGCGGATCAGATTGGCCGAGGAACACACCTTTCGTTCCAGCTTTTTTGCCAGCCATGACATCAGTGTCCGTATCTCCGACCATATAGGATTTCGACAAGTCGACTTGATATCGGTTAGCCAAATCCTCGATCAGCTTGCTGTTCGGCTTGCGGCAAGCACACCCGGATTTTGGCTTATGCGGGCAGTATGCTACATCGTGGACAATAGCTCCTTTTTTCCGCAACTCTTCTATCATATGGTCGTGAATCGCCTGGAGCTGAGTTTCTTTCATAAAACCGAGGCCGACACCACCTTGATTCGTCACGACAAAAATATAGTCAAAATGAGCATTCAGCTTTTTTATAGCTGCCGGTACGCCGGGTAGGAAGTAAAAATCACGAGGACGGTTAACAAATTTGACCCGGTCGGTGAGCACTTCATTGATGACTCCATCCCGATCTAAAAAAACCGCATTTTTCATTTGGTTCCCTCCTTGATATTATCCGGAAAGCTCCGTTTTTAATGAATCATTCATTCTAGTTTACATAATAATATTATTATACTTCACACAATTCAAGTTCATATTTTACTTCCGCATTGTTCTTCAGCAACATTTCTTCGTTGATAGCATCGCCTGTTCTTTTATCGACCGTTTTCCGCCAAATTTCGTTCCGCCGATAATTTTTGCCATCTTGTTGATAAAAGGCATGCGCTTTTTCAACAATATGATAGGAAAAGTCTAATTCAACATTGGAATAAATGGCTCCCTTTAAATGACGATCTGTCAGCCACAATTTAATTTGAAATGTATTCTCCGTCTCATTTTTAAAACGCAGATCTACATAATTATAAAAAACGCTCGCCCCGCTGCCGAATGGCAATACACGACCTTCGTCCGGAAATGGATCGAAGCTATGATGATGTCTTTCCACAACAGTGAGCGGCGTATGCAGTGCCATCCAATACAATAAGTTGGCAAGCTGACAAACGCCTCCGCCGATTCCGGTTTTCACTTCGCCTCTCGAGAGTTGCATCCCCTCAATATAGCCTTTCGCCTTCGTTGCGCGTCCAACAACTCGCCAAAACGAAAACACTTCTCCCGGTCGTATAAGGATTCCATCAATAGCATCGGAAGCAATTTTAAGATTAACCACTTTATTCTCCTGCAGCTGTGGATCGCTGCTGCCGAGCTTTCGCCGCAATAACGATTGGTGCTTCTTGCAAGTAAACAGATACGTGCTTTGCTCTTTTTTAGTAGCAAACTGTTTCCTGTCTCTCCAATTAGCCAGCCCCCGGAACAGCCGCTTTTGTTCAATGCGAGCATGATAAAAAAATGGATGTATTTCAGATAGCCTCATTGACATTCTCCCCTTAACAGATCTTATCCATTCCTATTCGCTAGATGTGGGAAGGATTCCTTGTTATGAGAAAAATGTTGTTCTTATACATCTTTATTTAGAAAGTATAAAAATATTTAGCGGAACTGCTTCCTTTCAATAAACCAAGCATTCAGTTCCCAGCGATAAATGGTGTTTGATGAAAATAGGTCTTCTTTTCAATCTGTTCCACAAGAAAACGGGCAATATCCCTGTTTGAAATTTTGCTGCCTGGCATATCGATCAGATTTTTTCGTATTTCACCTTGTTCCGGTCCTTCATAGACAAAAGGTAACCGGAAAAGTGTCCATGCTAAATCGGATTGTTTTAACATGTCATGTTCCTTCCGTTTATCTACCATCATCTTTGAGAATAAAATCTCAAATACCCCTGCTCCAAATCGATTAATGAGGTTTTTACGGTCTCCAACTAGTGTAAGAGAACCACCTGTCACGCCAATATACCTTTGAATGCCTTGCTCCTTCATCTGAGATAGAATCAGTTTTGTAACTTCACTATAGAGCGGCATCGCTCTAACAGGCTGTCCAAATGTATTTATGACTGTATCGCAGTTCTGAATTGTCTCTTCGATCGACTCGGCATTTAATGCATCACCAACAATCAATTCTACTCCTTCCAGATGCTTATGCACGCGCTCCGGATCCCGTACAAGCATCCTTACACGATAGCCTCTTTCCAACCCAGTTTCCGCTATGTATTTCCCCACTTTTCCTGTTCCGCCGATTACGGCAATACGTCGCTGTACCATTCAAAATCCCCCTTTTCACTCTAGACTTTTAGAAAAACCGGAGCTCCTCACTACATATCCGTTTGTTTTGTAGAAAGCATGAGCCGCCAATCGTTCATCCCGGTTTCCGCTATTCAAAGTAATACTATTGCAATTATTATTTCTAGCCCATTCTTCGATCGATTGCAACAAAATGGTGCCTACGCCTAGCTTCCTCACTTTCGAGTCAACGACAAAGGCTAGAATTCTTACATAACTGCCATCCCTTTCAAATTGAAACATGCGGCAAACACCTGCAAAGCCAATCACTTTTCCCTCATTGACTGCTACAAAGGAATGATAGGCTTCCTGTTCACCTAGAAGGTTAAAGCGCTCTTCAATTTCCTGCAAAGAACTTGGATAGCCTAACTGTTCGAAAAGCTGAACAAGCGCTTTATAATCCTGTCTAGCTAAGTTTCGCACTTCAACTTCCATCTACAATTCCCCCCTTGAATCATATAGTTACTGCTCGATATTAGAAGCAGTTAGTCATCCCATGAATCGTGATGATTGTTGGCACATGGTTAGTATCCATAGTTCTAGCTTTGCTCATTAACAAAGCCCCTTTGATTTGATCATAACCAAAGGGGCCAGCTACTTCCATTATTATTGTATTGTTTAGAAGTTTATTCTTATTTGGAGTGCTCAATTATTCCAGTGACTGCCCGTATGCCAGAGTGCTCATGTATTCCAGACTGCCCGTTTCTACCTACCACTGATTTGTTGACCAAGCTTACCCATTCCCTATTCCAATGGCTGTTATTGAGAATGAAAATGTTCAATGCATTGCATTTTGTATTATTCTTCGACAGCAACAAGCCTGCCGGATTGCAGTGCATTCATCTGTTCCGAAAGTTGAACTGTGCACAACGCGAGTTCTTCCTTCGTTTTACTTTCGACATAGAACGGCTCCCCGAAAGTTATTGTTGCTTTCCTCACTTTCAGCAGTTCCCGAATGGTTCGAGGACCTTCGTATATTGCAGGGACAACCGGCACCTTTGCGAGACTAGCGATGGTGATCGCTCCCCGCTTCAATGCGACATCTTCAGTTGTTCGAGTGCCCCCGGGGAAAATACCAACCACTTCTCCACTTTTTAATAATTTCACTGGAATTTTGATGCTACTCGGGGAAGGATTCTCTCGGTTCACCGGAAAGGCGTTCAGTTTTCTCAGGAAAGCGGATAGGAGCTTGATGTGAAAGAGTTCTTGTTTCGCCATGAAATGTATGGGTCTTGGCAAGCACACTGCCAATATGACAACGTCCAGCCACCCGGTATGGGTACAAGTTACAATATAGCCTCCTTTAGAAGGAAGGAAATTCTTATTTCTCACTTCATATTTTCCTAACACTCCTAATAGAAGCTTTGCAATCCTTGAAACAACAGCATACATATATAATCACCTTTTTATTATCTTGTTATATTACTAGGTACTAATTATAGAGTAATAGAGCTGTTTATTCCAGTTAAAGCAAGGTTTCCTCTTTCTAACGCTTTTATAGATCAACTTGTAGGATTATAAATACAAAAACTATGTTAAAGTTATTGGGAGATATTGAATAACAGATCATCTGTTGTGGTATCTTGTCTGTTAAATAATTATTGTACATGAATCGATTTTCGCAAGTCTCCTAAAAGTGGGTACATACTATCCCCACCTTCCACCGGATATCGAAAAGTAATTGCCAGTACGTGTTCATCAACCTCATAAGCAATAAATCCTTTTATCGGATAATCAAAAAACTGCATTTTTCCATTCAACGCATTTTCTTCTGTTGGTGTGTCTTCCAAATCAAAACTTTCGTCGTATCCTTCTGTTTCAAACCGTTCCTGAAGGTTCGAGACAGCATTTTCGAGAGTTGTGTGCTCTATAATTTCTAAAGAAATGTGGTAATTAGCATCATCAATTGAATAAGTAATTTGGTTTTGCTTCACTTCAGGGACACCGAACATTTCATCCAATCGATAAGAAATGGCATAAGGCTGAATTTCATAATTAATTACTTTGACTTCCTGGTCCCTACCTTCAACATTTCTAATTAGGGTTTCGGTGGATCCTGTTTGAGGCTCCATGTTAGATTGATTGTCCTCCATCACATCTTTTGAATTCGATTGATTTTTATTGTTTTCGGATTCTTTTTCAACTTCTTGTTCAGCATCATTCGTATCATCGTTCATTTGATTATTAGTTGTTTGACTTCCCTCGTTACTACATGCCGTTAATAATCCAATTATCGCAATAACACCTAGCAACTTTTTCACCATTTGTCTCCAACCCCTTTATGTTTAAAATAGTACTTTATAGTAGACAATCTTCTATTCCTTAATTAATCACTTGCTGTATCGTTTGCCATATTACTCACCCCTAATCCTGCACAATTGCTGTACCACAGGAATACAACACTCTCTAACTAAATTACTGCATTTCGTATTTTAGTTTACGTGTCGCAATCTTTTTCTTAACATAATATTAATTAGGATATTATTAGATAATAGGACGATGTCAGCACACCACTTCCTTTATCATAGCCGATACAAGCTGTATAAATTCCTACTATTTAATTTTTAGTCACAATCAAATCGCAAGATATAAGAGTGAGCTTGCTATCCGCAAAAGTAGTTTATCCAACCTCCCTCATATTTTTTTCAGATGGTAAAGAAAAAGAGTTGAAAATCGATTCAATTTCCAACTCTTTTTCTGACTATATGGCTTTGGCAATTGCAATGAATAAGTTGAATTGTTTACTGTACAGGAATCCCAATCCAAACCAGTCATCGTCTCTTTCCGATTAGCAATGTAATTTGGGCCATTGTGAAGGTCAATGATGACTTTTTTCGATAGGCGACATACTTGGATTCCCAAAAATCCGCATATTTAATAGAAGTGTTCAAGTAATTCCGAACGAACCCCCCTAGTGAAAAGCCCTTCACCGCTCTCCCTTGCAACTATGCGATTTGGAGCAGTTCTCTCTTGCTTGAAAGAAGCTGAAGGCATGCAGTGCATTTAAGGATAAATTTGCTAGAGAATTACGACCATTTGCCGCCTTCTTGGTATATTGTAATTTCCTTTTAGATAAGCATTGTGAGATTGCCAATAAGGAACTCTTCTTTCATCAAGTGCCTTCAGTCCACTTCTTCTTTTCTAGCCAATTACTCCGTTTCTACCGTGTTTCCGTCTCTACTAAGCAGAATACTTTTCATTGCAATACGCAATAATATTAACCATGAATTGCAAAAGATCATCAATTTTTTGCTTTTTCGATTTAGCATATCCCGTTCTCCTGCCTTCCCGAAGGCTGATCACTTCGTTAATAAGGGGATGCCATCTTTCTGGAACGTGATCACAAGCATATGTGCATGCTTTGATCTTTGAAGTGACAGCTCGTTCTTGTAACGTATAAAATTGACGCAACACACCTGGAACAGTCCAAAGCAACTCCTTTTCAATAAATCGATTCGGCAAGAAAACAGCGACTCTTTTATATTTCTTCAACGTATTGATTCGCCCAGCCCAATATCGGTTCATATTCTGGAGTATAAAAGTAGTCAACTCACTTTCTTCTACTTTTATGGAGAACGAAGAAATGTCCGGGCCTGTCACACGGATGCCCTTGTTCTTCAACATCCACCATGTGACTGGATTCATCTCATGCTTGCTGCGCATAGTATTACCACCATTAACATAAAGGCAATCGCTTATATGATCCGAATTTCGACCGACTTCATTCTTTAGAACATAACTGCCATCCATCTCTATCGTATGTTTCCGTTTTAATTCTTGATGGATGTGGCTGATTGCTTGTACTTCCTCATCCCCTAATGGTTTGTTGACCACCGCCATGAAGTCAATATCGCTGGAACCTTCTTGATAGGCATCAAATGCAATTGAACCATGTATATACAAACCAACGAACGTTTCAGGTAATTTTTGTAGGAATAAAGCTAGGTAGTGGTCTAATATGTGCTGTACAGGTTTTGTTATTCTAGTATCCAAAAATATCCCCTACTCTCATGTCTCTTAAAAAGCAAGGATAATTAAGAGACCTTTGCTTCATCATGTAAACTTCATTTTACTGCCTCAAATGTAAAGGTTTGATCGTATCTCTTAGGCATGGTTCCATATTGATAATCTGCCGACACCACTACATCTGTAAAACCGATACTTTGTAAAATAAGCCTGAATTCCTCCACTCCATACCAACGGATCGCAAAACGTTGCAACTCCGTTTGCATTAAGTCGCCGTTACGCCATTTTTCATATCGTAAATAGGACACTTTGCTCTGTCGAAACAAATCTGCTTCAATTAATTTTTCTTCCATCGTGATCGTGTCACCATTGGGTAAGGAAAACGTGGAATTTGCTACTACCTACCAATCTTTTCAAACTGTGCTTCCGGAAGAAACAGATCAAGGATCAATCTGCCGCCCGGTTCCAGATGTCCATACAAGCTTTTTAATACCTCTATAGCTTCATTCCGTTCTTCAATCAATTGAAAAGAACCAGCAGGAATCAGAATGGCCTCATATTGTTGCGTTAATGATAGCTCTTTTATATCAGCTTCATATAAGACAGGAGTCAGCCCTCGTTCCAAGCATCTCTCACGGCAGGACAACAGCATATCGGCTGAATAATCTACACCTTCCACATGATAACCCGCCTCTAAAAGGGGGATTAAAAAGCGTCCTGAACCAACCATCGCTTCCAAAATCGGACCTTTGCAGCTTTTTAGCCTCTCTATATAATAGGGAATCTCTTCACCAAACGAATGGCCGACCGGCTTTGTGATATCGTACACTTCTGTACAAAGTTCTCCATAATAGCTAAAAGACATTTTATGACCTCCCATTTTGAATCATAATAATAGCTAGTTTTTTTGCTTCCTATCAATGATGATTCATAGTCTACAATTTTACTATAATAAGAACACTCTAACATATTTAACCATCAAATACATCTCATGACAGGTCAACTCTACTATTCGCAACGCTTCAAATTTGACAAAAATATTTATTTATGCTATAATTTACAAAAATATAATAGATGTGTATAATTAGATTCTCCTGGCCAGGGGAATCTTTTTTTATTGGGGAGGATAATGTATTTGGAGAATCAACAAGCAAGCTTTACTTCCGTCTTGACAGCTTTCGGACGTGCCTACCACAGTCGTTTCGATACACCGAAAATTTTTGATGACTTTCTTGTTAATGACTTGATCGCTGAGAAAGAATTTGAGGAGATTAGCCGCAACATGGTAAATGGTATTGATTTTTTCAATCCATCCATTAAAGAAAAATATCAAAACTGTCCCGATAAAATCCTTCGTTGGATCAATCATTTACAATTGGCTCCTACATCAGTTGGCCGCTCGGCTTATTGCGAACAAGTCTTGCACAATGAGATTCTATTGGGCACCACTCAGTATGTAATTTTAGGTGCCGGCTTGGATACGTATAGTTTTCGCCATTCAGATGTAAGCAACTTAGATATCTATGAGGTTGATCATCCCGCTACACAAGAATCCAAAAAGTTAAGGATTCAGAAAGCCGGTTGGTCCATACCAAGCCACTTGCATTTTGTTCCAATGGATTTCAGTGAGGGATATGATTGTAAAGGTCTTTTAGAGTCTAGTTTCTCACCTGATAAAAAAACCTTTTTCAGTCTGCTGGGAGTATCCTACTATCTGAAGAAAGAGGAAATTGCTGAATTGCTGAAAGCGTTATTTGCTGATGTTCCAGCAGGCAGTTCGATTGTTTTTGATTATGCTGATGAACAGCTGTTTAGGGAAAAAGGAAGATCAAATCGAGTACAGCAGATGGTCCAGCTGGCTTCTGCCACAGGCGAACCAATGAAGTCATGCTTTTCGTTCGAGGAATTAGAGCGGTTACTGGAGGAAACAGGTTTATTAATTTATGAACACTTATCTCCAGTCGACATTCAAGAGCAATTTTTTGAAAACAGATCCGATGAATTGTCCGCATTCGAAACAATCCATTATGTACATGCCGAGAAACGATAAGTTTTTCCGGAAGCCAACCGCCTGATATTTCAGGTGAATGGCTTCTGGCTTATTATGCGATCGGTGTACCATTTGAAAGAGGCATATCCGGTTTTAGCAACACCACGTCGCTTTCCTCCGGCACGCCCCCTAGGACTAACACTTCTGATTTGTACCCAGCAATCCGTCTCGGCGGAAAATTTACAACGGCGACCACTTGCTCCCCGATTAACTTTTCCGGAAGGTACCGTTTTGTAATTTCTGCAGAGGATTGTTTAATCCCAAGCTCACCAAAATCAATTTGCAATTTGATGGCTGGAACCCTCGCTTCTGGGAAAGCCTCCGCATGGATCACAGTACCAACACGAATATCCAATTGTAAAAAGTCTTCAATTGCTGCCATTTTGTTTCGCCTCCCTTTCTATTGTAACTCTTGCCATAATCCAATAAATAAATAGATTGCTGTTCCCCAAATGAAGACAGCCGAACATTTATTAAACAAAATAAAAATGCCTGAAGGGATCTGAATCCTTTTCAACAGGGATCCAAAAGTGGATAATCCGAAAAACCACAACCAAGATATTGCGATACAGGCTAGAGAAAAAAGGAGTCTGTCCTGCCCGCTATATTTTACTGCGCTAGTTCCAATCACCCCAATTGTATCCAATAAGGCATGCGGATTTAATAATGAGACGGAAAGCGCAAAAAGAATTTGACGTTTCGCCGGCATCGCGACAGTTCCTTCAAGATTTGCTGCTGGAGATGTCCAAATAACTCTTCCCATATAAACAAGGAACAAAATGCCTGCCACAATTAAGACGAGACGCAGCCATTCGAATTGCAAAACGATCAAAGATAATCCTAAAATAGCAAGAACGATCAAGACAGTATCACAAATGGCAGCGGTAAGTGCCGCCGGGATTGCTTTGAGGAGAGTCGGCTGTGTAATCCCCTGTGTAAAGACAAAAATATTTTGCACGCCAAGGGGCAGGATGAGACCGAACGCGAGCAAAACACCATGAATAATCGGTTCCATTCCTACCCTCCTTCAACATTTGGATACATAATTACATTAGATTAAAAACTGTACTATCATTGATAAAAGTTACTGTCGGATATAAATAATATACACTTAATTAGAATACAGCTTAATTAATGATTTTTTATATTGTTATAGCAGCATCCGCAAATACGATTCAAAGTTCACACCGGCAACTGTTGGAATCTGCTCTTCCGATGTCGACTTGATTGCGGCCGATAAAAACTTCTCTGCGAGTTCCATCGTCTCTACGGTATTCTGACCGCGCATCATACCGCCCATCATGACTGAGGCAAATAAATCACCCGTTCCGGAATAACTCCTTCCGTTATATTCTTGAAGACTGTGATACGAGTGGGAACCATCAATATACATATTACCGACGTATCTTGTTTCAGATAGAGCCGGTGGATTCAAACCGGTTATGATAACTTTTGCGTCTGTTTCTGTCTGCAGCTGACGGCCAGCCTCTTCGATGGCGACTAAATAGTCCTCGTTCGCCTTGTACGATTGCAATTTGTCAAAAGACAGACCGGTCAGTAAACAGCATTCTGTCACGTTAGGTGTAATAAGATCTGCACGCTTTACTAATTCCTTCATATAGCTAATCAATTCGTCAGTAAAAACATCATACATCTGTCCCCTGTCACCCATTACCGGGTCTACGAGAAGCGTTGTCTCTTCCTTGTAAAATGTATGTAAAAAAGAAAAGATATTTTCTATTTGCTCTTTCCCTGTCACAAAACCTGTATGGATACCATCAAATGCAACACCCATCTTGCTCCACTCGTTTGTAAAATGAGTCATCTTCGACGTTAAATCCTCACAAAAATAGCTAGGGTATTCTGTCTGCGACGTCAAAATGGCAGTCGGCAAAGGGACTGGCTGCACCCCCATGACAGATAAGACCGGGATGGCCGCTGTGAGCGAGCATTTTCCGAAAGAAGACATATCTTGGATGATCGCAACTTTTTTCAATTGATTTCCCACCTAACTCTTCGGTACTTGCACTTCTTCCATCGTACCACAAGATACGGAAAGCAAGAATATAGAGAATCCCAATTTCTTTTCCCTATATCTGACCTCTATATTTTTCGTCGAACTGACACTTTTGTGATGGTCAGACATTCGGTAATATAAAAGTAATCAAAATTCCATAAAGTGAGGAAATGGATACGCCTATGCAAACTTTACAACGTAACAAAGAAACCATAGCAAAAACTAAGACAGATAATATAGTGCTGTTGCAACGTAAAACACCGACCCACACTCGTACAAAGACGATGGATTTAGTGCTGACAGCCATTCTGTCGACAATTGTATTATTATCAACTGTATTTATTAACATCAAGCTTCCGATTGGCCAGGGGGGGCTGATCCATTTAGGGACAGCAGCACTTTTCATCGTTGCCATTTTATTCGGTCCCAAAAAGGGAGCGCTTGCTGGAGCGATCGGGATGGGCTTGTTTGATATTTTTGGAGGCTGGATTATCTGGGCGCCGACGACCATCATAGCTCGTGCCTTGCAAGGCTATATCGTCGGGAAGATAGCTTGGTCGAAAGGATATCGTGGAGAGAGCGTAAAACTCAACATTTTGGCAGCTGTTGCGTCCACACCTGTCATGCTAGCAGTATACTATATCGGGCAAGGCATCATGTATAACAACTGGGTGGCGCCACTAGCATCCATTCCAGGTGACCTCATTCAGAGCGTTGTCGGTTTGGTCATTGCTATACCGCTTTGCATAGCATTGAAAAAGACACCATTCTTCCGGAATAAATAGTAATAAAAAGCAGTGAAGAGAGTAGCTATTAGCTCTCTTCGCTGCTTTTCGTTTATAAGACCAAAACAGAGGTTCACTATTATTCATAACATCGTGAACTATATCCATGTATTTAAGATCCAACTAGATAATAAATGATTGGCAGAAATATGAAGACCGCAACAGTTTGAATAAAGGTCAATATGATGTCTTTCTTAAGATTATTTTTTCCTGGATAACGATTCATCATGCGATGAAACACGAGCAAAAGCATCCACCAGAATAAGAATAGCAGCATAGTAGAACCTGGATTGCTATAAAAGTGAGAATACACAAGATTACCCCTTACTAGGAATATAGTTGAACGGTACTTTAATTCTCTCATATTATGTTCGAGCTAGATTCTTCATTTCGTATATAGATTCCTTCTAATTGCATGCTTACTTTCATCTTGGACAGTACTGCCTGCTAGTTTTTGTTGTCACTTTTCTTATTCATCGCGCTACTATAATTGGGATGCTCAAAAAAAGTAAAGTAAAAGCGATGTAAGGGCATTATAATAAAGCCAGATTCATCTTGTTGTTGACAATTTGCAGGAGGATCATCAAAAACCAATACAATTGTATGGTGCTGACTCCCACTTATTCTTAATAACTCATCACGGCCAAGCTGAAAAACTAGTTGTTCCATCATATATCCAAAACCGTGTTTTGGTTGTTGTAACCACCACGTTTTAAAACAATGTATAATCTCTTTTCTTTTCGCTTCTGATAAGCTTGCTAGGATATTGTTTACAATTTCATCATACCTTCCTACACTATTAAATTGTTTTGACTCTGCTATTATTTGATTCCAAGTATTTTTTATTCTCTCTTTGATCTTTTCGTACTCTTGGTCATCAACACTAAACTGAATTCCAGGAAAATCTTTTTTCTCGTTGATTGCCTCTAAATACACTAGCAGATTCAACTCAGGTGGTGATACTACTGTCAACACTTTCCCCATAGTAAAATCCCCTCCATACTTAGGTAATACAACCAATTGTATCAAATTTCCAGCTTTCATGTTGTTTGTAATGAAATTATTAAAATGAATTAAAACGAGAACTAAAAAAAGGGAAACCAGCTGTCTATCCGGTCTCCCCTCTTTATGAAATGATGCAACTATAACTAATAATTGCCTCTTCGATCTTCTTTCCTTAGCTGGTTTCTTTTTTCGCCATTTCAATAAACGCTAAGGAAGCAGGACTTAACCGGGCATTTTTCTGATAGCTGACGACAATATGGCTTTTGAATTCTGGGTTTTTCAGAGGATATAAATTGGCCTTATCTGTTAAAACCACACATTCAATCACACTTTGCGGGACGATGGTAATCGCTATCCCTTTATTCGCCAAGCGCAAAGCATTTTCCACATTCAACGTTTCCAATACGATTTGGGGACGTATGTTGTAATGGGCAAACACTGTATCGGTGAATCGCCGCAATCCCATACCTGGCTTCGCTAAGATGAATTTCTGTCCATCCAAGTTCGAAAGGTTGAGCTCTTCCGGAGGCGTTTCTTCATAAAGCGGATGGTTGGATGGAATGACAATATAATTATATTCCTCGTATAAAAACTCATACTGAATTTCTTGATTGGTAATCGGGAGAGATGTAACACAGACGTCAATTTTATTCTGCAACAGCAATGATTCTAAAGCTGCTGCAGATTCCTCTATGAGTTCAATTTCAATGCCTTCATACCGTTTCATAAAGTGAGGCAAAAACTTGTCCAATGTATATGTCGCTAAAATGGGACTGATTCCAATTCGCAACCTGCCCCGCTTCAAATTAGAAATCCCTTGCAATTCATTCAACATCGTTTGAATTGTGTCTTCTACGTCATTCATGTAATGAATATAGCGCTCCCCCGCATACGTCAATTCCATCGGCGTCACTTGTCGATTTAGCACTTCGACACCCAGTTCCTCTTCCAGAGTTTTAATGTATTTGCTTAAATACGGCTGTGAAATATATAGCGCCTTTGCCGCTTGTGAGATGCTCCCATGCTCCGCAATCGCTTTCAAATAATTCGTATGTAAATCCTTCAACTGCATCCACCTTCCTTCTTTGAATGCCTGTCTGTTCTCATGTATAACAAAACGGCTATGTACCTGATAATAAAAAAGGTATTTTTCAGTATGTCATTTTTGTGACATAATTTCTAACGAGCGAACGATCCTTTCTGTTATTATTTTCGAAGAATAACTTCATGCATAGGCGGTATCAGAAATACCACTGCTTTTGCTTACTAATGCGCATTAGTTCATAACCATTTACAGCTACAGATTTCTTCAGAAAATTAATTGGCTCAAGTTCATTTTCATTCTATCAATAAAGGAGGAAGAAAAGTGGGCGAATCACTACAACCTCAAAACAAGTCCAATAAAAATGCGTTATTGAAATACATTCTAGTCTTTCTTCCTGCGATCATCGTGTATCTCATACCGACGACCGAATCATATACCGAAGACATGAAACTCTTTTTTGTCATTACGTTAATCGCTATCGTTTTGTGGGCACTTGAGCTGATCAACTTAATCGTTGTTGCACTGGCACTGCCTGTTGCTTTCATACTAAGTGGCATTGCGACCCCCGCAGATGTTTACGCGCCATGGTCACAAGACCTTCCTTATCTTGTGCTCGGTGCTTTGATTTTATCTGCAGTTCTTGATGAGTCAGGTTTGATGAAACGATTGGCATATTGGTTCATCCTGCGTGGCGGTGGCTCATACAGCGGTATCATTTATGCCCTGTCGACATCAGGATTCATCATTGCGTTTTTGGTACCTGGATCGCTTGCCCGCATCGCAATCTTTGCGAGTATGGCATTTGGGATTATTAAAGCAGTCGGTTTTGAAAAATATTCAAAAGGAGCAGTTGGACTATTATTCGGCGCGTATAATGCTGCAGTCACTGCATCCTTTATCAGTTTGACAGGAATCGAGCCGATGCTCGTGTTTAATAGCCAATTGGCGAGCATTGGGCAAGAAGGTGTGTCGTGGTTAGGCTATATCGTTCATAACGGTCCGATTACAATCATCTGGACATACATTATGGCCTTTGTCATTACGAAAATCTTCAAACCTGAAAAGCCAATTGAAGGGAAAGCGTATTTCCAAGAGCAATACAAAGCGCTCGGCCGTTTTTCTTTCAAAGAAAAAAAGGTGTCTGTCCTCTTAGTATTGTTGATCGGTTTGCTTGCGACGAGTTCCATGCACGGCATTGCCATCGGTTGGATTTTTATCGGAATCACATTCCTCGCGTTCTTGCCGGGTATTAACCTGGCAGATGACAGCACGATGAAGAAAACAAATTTCGGGATGATCTTCTTCATTACCGCAACGATGGCAATCGGACAAGTGTCCACCATTGTCGGTGCGGGACAGTTCATCGCCGAATCGTTGACACCTATCATGTCTCTTGGCGGAAAATATTATACGGTCATCGCGACTTGGTTCTTATCGGTCGGCATCAACTTTGTGCTGACGCCTTTCGCTGCTTCCGCAACCTTGGCAATTCCGCTGGCAGAACTGGCAAACTCACTGGATATGAGCCCGCTCCCACTAGCTTATTCACTCGTTCATGGGCTTTATCAGTTACTGTTGCCATATGAATCAACACTGCCATTGTTATTGTTCAGTTATATGTTTATGACATACAAACAATTTTTCAAATTCTTTACGATTCAAATGCTGCTAAATGTTATTTTCTTGGCACTCATCGCCATCCCGTATTGGTATTTGATCGGATTAATGTAACTCAAATGAAGAGAGGATGAAGGAAAATGTTAGACATTTTTTCACTTGAAGATAAAATTGCAATTGTTACTGGAAGTGCACGGGGGATCGGCCAAGCATATGCAGTCGGCCTAGCACAAGCTGGCGCACAGCTCGTTCTCGTGGATTTAGCGGAAGATAACTTGAAAGAAACGGCACAAATGATTCTAGATCAAACTGGCCGTGAATCGGTATGCTACGGAATAGACGTTACAGATAGCGCCAAAATCGATGAAATGGTGAAAGAGATCATCGCCAAGTTTGGCAAAATCGATATTCTCGTCAACAACGCCGGCATCAATATGAAAAAACCATTCTTGGATGTAACTGAGGAAGATTGGAAAAAAATCGTTGGCGTCAACTTGCATAGCCAATTCCTTATGTCCAGTGCGGTAAGTAAAGAAATGGTGAAACGCAAGTATGGCAAAATCATTAACATGGCATCTGTCGGCGGATTCATGGCCCTTAGTGATACAACACCATACAATGCCAGCAAAGGTGGCGTCCTCATGCTGACTAAAACAATGGCAGCCGATTTGAGCCAGTATGGCTTAAATGTCAACGCCATCTGCCCTGGATTCATTGACACAGGCCTCTTGAAGGATCCGAAACAAAAAGAAGTAACAGTGAAGAAAGTATTGGCAAATACACCGCTTGGCCGTCTCGGCAGCCCCAGCGACCTTGTTGGCGCTTGCGTCTATCTCGCTTCGGATGCTTCAAAATATGTTACAGGTGCCCAACTCGTTGTGGACGGCGGCATGTCAGCTGTAGCCATGTAATTCATCCAATTGACATAGTATGAACATTGCGAGTAGGGACATCACCATTCCCCTACTCGCATTATTATAGTAGATCTCTGAAAAGCCCATTCTCACATTTTATTTTTTCACTTCATACTGTATTTCAACGAACTGGTTAAAGGTCCTCACGCTTTTCATTGAAAGATTTAATTGGTAATCCCCCTCTCGAAACAGTGGTATCCCTTTACCAAGAACAGCTGGGGCAACGGTTACAATAAGTTCATCAACTAACTTTTCCTCCAAGAATGTTTGTAACAATTCTCCCCCTCCAACTAGCCAAATGTTTTTTCCCTCTTGGTTTTTAAGTTCGTTAATTAATTTAGGAAGATCGCCCCTCACAAATTTCACATTTTCAGTGTCTTCTACTACAGACCTTGTAAACACATAACAATCTTTGTTTACATAAGGAAACTCCTTTAAGTCTTGATTCATGATCCAATCATATGTTCTCTTGCCCATGATTACAGTATCCACCGTATCATAAAACTCCGAGAAGCCATTATCCCCCTCCCCCTCGACGGAAAAGAGCCACTCAAGCGATTCATCCTTTGTTGCGATATAACCATCTAAACTCGAAGCAATAAACAATACTACATTTCGTTTGTTCTTCATAAAATTCTCCTTTATTCATAATAATTAACATCTAGAAAAACACCTTCAACTTACACTCCCCATATTCAATGGATACAGCCACTTGTCACGGATCAAAAAACCTCTATCTACTAAGGAGAAGAGGCTTATATTACATAACCATCTATGTGCATCGACCGATCAAAGAATTGCATCGGAACTCAGCAGTCAATTTCAATATTACTGTTATTCAAGCTCCGATTTGTATACCGAATAGAGAAACTCAATGTTCTCTCTCTCGAAAGAATATGATTCCCCCGACCGCCTGCCCCAAGTACCATGCGTTTCATTTTTCGCTTCATCATATAAGTTCCATCCAAATTGAAGTGTTGAATCCATATACATAGATGTTAACGTTGATCCATGACTAGTAGAGGTACTCGCTTGCTGCTCGCTTTCCAGATAGCTCAGCCATTCTTCCGGAAATGCTATCATGCCATACTGCGAGGATGAGAGAAGTACTTCCTTTTCCATTTGTACTCTAGGTACATATCGCTCAAATTCATCTCCCCAACTATAATTCCGATGTTGAACAGCGTAAAAAGATACCGAATGAGTTTGCTGATCTGGCCGGATATTCCAGACAATTCGATAGGAAGATGGATCCTTCACATCAACCTTCCAGATTTTTGGCCTGCCTCCGCCATCCACTTCAGCTATCTTCCACTCCCGCTGCTCCCATACCCAGTAGCTTAGACCATAATCATCTTCTTCCGAAATAAATGGTATAACGAGATGACGCTCATCGGCTGGAAGTTTATCTAAAACGGTTGATACAACAGCTCCAGGAAAAGCTTTGTTGATTCTTTCTGCAACTTCTTGATCTGTAGGGAATGAAGAGGGAATTGAAAAGTAAAACCAATATATGAATCCGATACATAAAACAAGAAAGGCAGCCAAACCCATAACTAAACGCTTTTTCATGTGCCGTTCCTCCCCATGGATAAGAATTTAATTCGAGAAAAACATATGGATTAACAACCAGCCTCCCCCTACTAGCGTCAAGATTAAAAGGAAACCTCCCAGTATCATCACGACGCTGAACATTCACCTAATTAAGTTTTTATCAATAGGAGATGATCTGCACTTGCCTCTAATTCGTTTTATGGTACATTTGATATATAGCATTTGTCAGATTATTATAACGATGAGAAGAGGTAGCAGCGTGAAAAGCAAACTTTTTATTTTACTTTGTTGTTCCTATTTGATTGCATTCGTCATCAACCTCATCCCTTCAATTAAACATCCAGATTCAACGATGACGATAATCCATTTATTCGCCTCAACTTTACTAGTTATTGCTTTGAGCGCATTTATAAAAATGACTTCTTTCCAAAATGTCGTAGTAAAAAACACGTTATTTATTGGCTTTATATCCGGTTTAATGGTTTACACTGTTAACTTTTTAACCTCGTTAACTGAGATTGCTATGATAGATATTTTAGCTGCAATTCAGTATCCCTTTTATTTGATTTTCGTGACCCCATTTTTCGGGATGAATTACCTAGTTGGGTTAAGTTATGACGCTTTTTCATTATTACTTTCAGCAGTCTATTTGTTTGCATTTGTTTTTGTAATGGATATTCATAAAAAAGCCATTCTAAAAGAGTAAGTGAAGATCCATTCCTTTTTTACCGACAGAAAACCGAATCTTCCATTCGATAATAAAGCTGGTGTTTACGCGTTGAGACTAATACGCCTTTTCCATCTTGCTCGATAAAGGTGAGAGCATGCAGTCCGCTACCCCATTTCGGACCCGCGCCTATTAATAAATATGGAAACCTTTCGTTTCCTCCGGATTCTGAGCCGACAAACGTTTCATAGTACCATTCTTCTGAATAAAACGGCTCTTCCTTTGCAGTCGTTACTTGTTTGATCAGGCGTTTTTCATCCAAGCAAGCTTCCTTTCCTGAAGGGTGAGTCGAAATAATAGCGGTATTCTCTACAACGGCAACGTAAGTCTCCAGCTTATCTTCCGGATAAACAAGATGATGGATTGGGATCGCGAACAATTGAATGGCAAGGAAGAGATAATTTGCACCAAAACCAAGCCAGGCATACGATCGATAGGTAGCCCAACGTCCTTCTTTACGTTTTAAAATGAAAAATAAAATCCAAACACCTAGCGGCAAAATGGATAAAGAGATAATTGAATCGTTAATTGGTATGTTAATAGTAAAAGAAAATAAACCGATTAAGACGACCAAAATAACCGCAATAAATGGCGACTGTTTAGATTGCTTTTTATAAAGTCGCGCTACCAATAATACTAGTAATGCGTATCCAATTGCTTTCGCAATTAATGCAATTACATTCATGTTCAGATCATACACTACTGCCAAACTGAAACCTCCTAATATCCCGACACAAAAAACCTCTTCAGACAATCTTATCCAAATAGGCGTAACTTCTCAAGAAAATTCTAATCATTTTTAATTTGACGGCTTACATTTGGCAAAGCTAATCGGGTTACTCCAATTGTTTTCATGCCTAGCGATAATTAGTTTGAACATTATTTTAAGAGAGTACCATAGAGACAATTTTTATTCCTCTTTATAATGTTCTATATATGCATCCGATATTTTCTCAATTGATCCGTAAATTTGTTCTATTGCTTCTACAGTAAGTTGATAAACAATATTATCTCTATCTGGATTGCCATGTTCAATAATATCGCTCTCCTTCAACAATTCCACCATTTCCAAGTATTTCTCAATTCCATGTGTTTGAATTAAATAGTCTGTAATAAGGAAGCCAACATTATAAATATCTATATAATTCTCTGTATAGTTTATTTCATTAAGCTCAGAGATTGGCTTTATTTCTTTCGTGTTTGCTACTATTATCTTTTCTTTCTCTTTAACCTTAGTAAAATCTAGTTGCGGTGTTTCTGTATCGTTCTTTACAACCGCACTTGATACGAATATGGCAAGACCTTCTTGCAAAAACATCGGTGCATTATCATTTGAAAGATCTGCAAGCATCATATGGACAATCTCATGTTTCATCAATCCATATGTAACCGAGTATTCTCCCTCCACGACAAATTTTAAAGATACGAATGGAACAGCAACTCCATATAAACTTGGCCAGCCAACGGAAGCTGCAATTTTTTCTGGCGTGTCGTACAGTTTAATGTTTAGCTCTTGTGGATCCCAGCCAAATGTTTGACTGTAAAGATCAACCAACTCTTTGATATCTGCAAGAATCATATCAGCCTTTGACTCTAAAGAAGGTAAGTAGTATAAATTTATGGGTCCATTCGATAATTTCTTGAACGGAAGTTCATTTATTTTCCACATTCCATTATTTTTACCTATTGGATATGTAATACGATTGTTCTTATATTGATCTTTATTTTTCATACTAATTATTAAATCGACGCTCCCCCAATCCATCGATTCCAACGTTATATTATCTATCGAAACGGTAACCTCCCAACCTTCTATTCTTTTTTGCTCTAATGATTCAATCCATCCTTGCTGTTCTTTATAAAATAGTTCATCAGAACTATCTATATAGGCAAGAAATTTTTCTACTTTATTTTCATCTACTGCACTTATCATTTCATGGAAATAATCTTTTAATAACTCCTGCTCATTTTCTATTTCTTCTGAATCTATTTGATCTACCTTATCCGCTTTACCTTCCAGTCCACTTCCTTCAACCATTTGAACATTCTCTACCTTCTTGTCAGTTTCCTGTTGTGATGTCTGAGTACTGCATCCGACTAGCATCACGACTAGTACCGCAAGAAGAATTGCATTTTTTTTCATTTCCATCTCCCCCATTAGTGATAATAATATGTCGTTTTGTTATGCTATTACTAAAGCAGATTTTTCGGATTTTTTAGTTAATAATTCTATCCTCTCCCTTCTTACTTCTCTAATTACAATTCTAAGCTTTTCACAATGATTAAAATTAGAATGAGATTTACAAGCACTAATTAGGTTTTCATTGTAAAATTAGGTTGACATGCCAACTTTACAAGACAAAATTTCCATGATTGGTAACAAGAATAGATACGCTCTATTTCGATATTAGACAGAAAAATCCTTCTTTTTTTCAGAAATTCATTCATTATTGTTCCGCATATCCTGATAATTTGTAAACCTGGGAGTACCAGATGAATAATGATGATTAATTGGCTGCTGTTTTTGGGACGCGATATAAAAATAAATGAAATGCCTGAAGAAATGAGGATGGCTATCCAAGAGAGGCTCCGATCATTTTGAACAAAATAAATCGATGTGGAAATTCCAATAACGCGAGAATTGTATTATCCGATGCATTTTCAGCTCCTGAAGGATATATTTTATACATCTTAGTAGAATTTTCGAAAGCAGATTTACTTCGACTTCCTGTTTCTTCTCTTGTCCAAACAAAAGATCTACAAATTTTCTCTTCACTAAAGTGTGCGCCTCGTTTTAGGATTAGAAAGGATGTTTAATATTGAAGTATGACCAAATGAGAAGGAGAGATTTTATTGGTACAAAGCAGAACCAATCCAAAAGTCGATGAATATTTGAGCAAAGCGAAAAAATGGAAGGAAGAGTCTGAGAAGCTGAGACAAATAGCACTGGATTGCGATCTGACCGAAGAGTTCAAGTGGATGCATCCCTGTTATACATTTGAAGGAAAAAATATTGTGTTAATACATGGCTTTAAGGATTATTGTGCGCTTTTATTCCATAAAGGAGCTTTGATGGAAGATCCGATGGGTATCCTCATCCAACAGACTGAAAATGTACAAGCCGCTCGCCAAATCCGATTCACGCAGCTGGTGGAAGTACTGGAAAAAGAAGAGATACTAAAGGATTATATTAAACAAGCCATTGCCGTGGAAAAGGCCGGTTTGCAAGTGACAAAAAAGACAGAAATCAACATACCAGAAGAACTGCAAGCCAAATTTGAAGAGATTGCTGACTTGAAAACGGCTTTTGAAAAACTTACTCCCGGCCGACAAAGAGCATATTGTTTCTATTTCTCCCAGGCAAAACAAGTTAAAACTCGTGAGTCACGAATTAAGAAATGCATACCTGACATCCTTGCTGGGAAAGGCTTGAATGATTGAAGTTGATGGTACGCCAACGAGGTCAAGTGCACAGATAAATGCACTTACCTCATCTGCTGTCCTATAAGATTCTAAATCCGAGATGAAGCCAGTCAACCCCGGCACCTTTTCAAGGTTAATTGCCTATACTGAATAAGAGACCTTGCATAGAGGAGGATGAGGGATGTTTAAAAACTGGTTTAAAAAGAACAAGTCAACAAAATCAATAGGCAAAAAACCAAGCACCACAAAAATCATTCGTAAAGAAAACAAGAGAGAGAAGAAGGAAATCGAAAGAGAAATTAAGTTGATACGAAAGCAAATGGAACAAGCTGAAAGGTGGAAATAATAATTCAATCGCAAAAATTTATTACATTTTTATTCCTGCCCTTCCATTATCCCGGATACTTCGACTGAAAAGAGTAGATGTACTTAAGGAAGCCAGTATCAAGATAATATACAAATGTATCGTTTGGTGACCTTAGTAGAAACTTACCCAAAATTACTTACTTACCTCATTTCATGATATCTGTATCCACGCATTGACAAAAACAAACCGGTCATCCGGATCCCATATATGTTCATTGTCAGTAACGTAGCCACGCAGCCAAAGTTCTCCATTGATCCGCCGAAGATAAAAACCCTTTGGAAATTCATCACTCGCGTCCATAATCTCTGCTGCAATCGTGATTGAACCGTACGGAGCTCGTTGTGTTCTGGCTGGCTTTCCTGCTGATCCCTCTGGCTGATCAAGATAAGCTAGCCGTATATATGGACCTATTTCGATAGGACCGATTTGCAGCCCGAGCTGTTCTGCCGTTACAAAAATTTGTTCGAGTGAAGCCCCTTCTGTTAATCCAAGATCCCTGACGCTTAGTTCGACAGTAATTAGCTGATATGTATGTTCAGAAAGGGTAAATCGTTCATCTGAAAGTAACTGTTTCCCCAGCGCATTCATGTGAATTGCTTTCAGATTCAGCTCAGCCATTAGCTGCCTCTTCGTAAACCCACCTACTTGTAGCTTTCTAATAGTCTGCGGACAATTGGGATAAATGCTCATTTACTCCCCTCTTTTCAAATAGTCATGTCGATTTATATGAAACAATACATGCTTTCGCAACGGACTTTCCAACGGAAGTTTTGGATGCTCAAAGAATTGCTTGAACTCCAAGCCAATCTTCTTCATAACATTTTGGGAAGGCTCATTAATTTCAGCCGTAAAACTATAGACATCCTCAAATCCCAATACAGTGAAACCATAATGTAAACATGCCATAGCGCCTTCTGTTGCAAATCCTTTCCCCCAAGCCTCCTTCTTGAGTCGCCATCCGATTTCGACGCAAGGGGTAAAGTCCGCCTCAAATGTCGCCTTGTGAAAACCAATAAATCCGATAAACTCGTTTTGCTCCTTCTCCTCCACTGCATATAATCCAAAACCGCATTCCTTTAGCTCCGTTTGAATAGCTTGGTTAAATTGAAGAGACTCTTCAGCGGTTAAGGTTTTTGGAAAATACTCCATCACCTCTTCATCCATATTCATTTGACTGAATATAGCAAAGTCGTTTTCTTCCCAGTCTCGCAATCGCAATCTTTGGGTTTCCATATAAATCATTCAGTTACCTCCTCCTTTGGATGCAAAAATGGAAGTGGGGTTAGGTTGTCCCACTTCCTTGTCTATCAATTATAACTGAATTATTCCTATTAAGAATCATAATAATTTGAAATACTAGAATTGCGCCCTCCCTCTTTACTCTTTTTTTTACCTGTTAGCAAACGTTGGGCCAGAGTACCTACCGTGTACACAATCAATATTCCAATAGGCAATAAGACTAATAAAGTAAATAATTGCATCGAAAATATCCATGATCCCATGCAGTTCATCTCCCTATCTTTGTAATCAGATGCAGCATAATAATGCTAGTTATCTTGAAAGTCGCGCATTCTTAGTTACTGTGAAGTGATTCAAAACTATATCTTTCCATAAAACTTTCTTCTCTAATTTCACTCTGATCACATAATATGGATGTGAACTCTTTAAAAAGGTCTTGGATTTCTTTTTGTTCATTAATGATTGCAAGCCCCTGATTATATTCATTTTCGTCTCTACACTTTACAATTTCCATCCATTTTGTTGTATCTTCTTTGCTGTTTAAATAAATCGAATCAAAGTCCAAATATCGTTTATAAATTTCTGTGACTTTACCTTGAATTGTTATAAACACATCCTCTTTTCCTTTTTGGACATGGTATTGATAAACCTTAACAAACATCATTGCCCCTCCTCCCACCTAAAACCGCTCACGTTAATTGCTTCAACTAATACGCAGCATATCCAAACCTATTCGGACCGCCGACTCATCTTTTTTAGTTTTATGATAAATGATGTACATTGAAAAAACCGGCACCCCTCCTTCGATCTGATGCGCCAGTTCATGAAGCTCTCCATCCTGAAGTTGCTTGGAAACAAAGGATCTTGGAACAAATCCGAAAAGGTCGCCTTTCTTCAAATAGTGGACAAGTAAGGCGGTCTGATTCATCTTGAAAGCTGGTATGAAATGAGGGCCGGCCACCTCATGAAACCAATTCATGAAAGAAACTCCCCAGTCAATAAAAATAAATTGGTTGCTATTCAATGAGTCTACTGTGATAATTTTTCCCAATTTTTTTCCTGCCAGCACAAAACGATCTTCCTCGAATAATTCGAATGCAATGGACGGATGGGTTGGTTTGGAGTATACAATTCCTATATCGATCGTTCCGTCTATTACTTTTTGGATTGTGTTTTCATTCGTATGCGCCATCAAATCCAACGCAATTTCTGGATGCTTCTGTTGCAACTGAAATATGTTTTCGGTAAGCCGATAGTTCCAAATCGAAGAAGGACCTCCGATGGCTAAGCGTCCTTTAAAACGTTCAGCCATCTGAATCTGCTCCATGCTTGCATGCAAGAGCGACATCATTCGTTTGGCAAAAGGGTAGAACATCTCCCCTGCACTTGTCAGGGAAACTTCCTTGTTCGTCCGAACGAAAAGCTGCTGACCAACCTTTTGTTCCAGTCCTTTTATTCTCGCAGTAATAGTTGACTGAGCTAAATGTAGAGATTCAGCTGCCTTCGTGAAATTCTTTTTATCAGCAATTGCAATAAACGTTTGAACTTGCTCAAAATCCATTATGTCCACCTCTGACAATCAAATATTTCGTTTGAAATCATTCAATAAATCAATTTTACAAATTTAGCATAGTTGGATAAGATTGAATTGTCAAAACTAATCTACCACTTAATACGTAAGGAGAGGATGAACAGAATGGGTTCAAGAATCATGCATCTCTTGATTGCGAATCGAATCGCGGAGCATTTATCAATTGAAAACAAAACTGGATTGTTGTTAGGTGGGATTGCTCCGGATGCGGTAATCCCAAAAGAACTGTCACATTATTTTATTGGCGAAACAGAAAAATACACGAGAAGCATAGACTTTAACAGCTTTCGCAATGACTATGATTCAACTTTGGAAGACCCGTATCTGCTCGGGTATTACACTCATTTGATCGCGGACGATGTTTGGCTGCAAGGCTTCTATCTTGCATGGCTAAAAAATCGCATGAATGCGGACGAGAGTCTTTATGAACGATATCACAACGATTTCCGTATGTTGAATGGTTTATTACTTGAGCATTATGGCAGTCGTGAAGAATTATTGGATCATCTTGAGAAGCCTTTTGCCGTCCCGGATCTAGTGGAAGTAAAAAGAACCGATCTATTAAATTTCCTTCCTTACGTTGTATCTGATCTGTCAGTCGACCAAGATATCGTAAGACAGGATAGGCTGCAGGTATTTTCGCTCGAGCAGATCATTGGGTATATCGAGACTTCTGTCGACATTGCTTTGCTTCATTTGGAGCGAAGAAAAGCAACTATTTAATATGGCCGTACTTTACCTGTCCCTTTGAGTTCGTTTTCGAAAATAAACCATACCAGTCACGACCAGCAAAATGGTGACGACAAAAATGATGATAGCTAGTGGATCAATTATGATGAAATAGGAATCTTTGAGTTCGTACATGCAAAACACCCCTTACTTAATTTCTTCATATTAGCAAAATAGTATTAGGACTGAACCAGTTCCTCTTTCGGCATGAATCTTTTATCGCTAATAAAGGCTAATGAAAACTAACTGTAGATAAAGGACCTCTTTCCGGTCCTTTTGGACGTTTTCATTTTAATTTGATGTTAATTTTAGAAATCACCTGCTTTTTAGGTTCAAAATATTCCTCTTGCGTTTTAATTTCATCCAAAACAACAAAGGTGCTTAACATATATTCTCCGCTATCCGCTTTGAAGTTTTCATCGTTTTCTTCGTTAAACAATTCCCTATTCCAACTAAACTCTTGTTCAATCGTTTCATCTGCATCTAATTCCACTAGAACATAATCATAAAACGAACGCTCTTTTATATTGGAGATGTCTTGATTATTTTGTGGACTCAAAAATTGCCACTGGTTTTCACCTTTTTTCCAAGCCATTACAGCAGAAATCCCTTCTTCGGCATCTGCTGGTATGGGTGCATAGACTGTTCGTGGTGAATCATTATGATTCGTTAATTTTACTGTAGCAATGATTTCATCGTTTGGTGAATATTCAAGTTTATTGATGGATAATTCTAATTCTATCCCTTCTAATTCGTTCGATGCTATGTTCTCTGCTGATGAACAAGCTGATACGGTTAGCAGTAGTGAAATAAAAATGAAATATTTCTTCAAAATTCGTATCCCCCTTTATTAATCGGTTCACTTGATACGATTGTTGCCATTATATTATCAATGTCTTACTAAGGATACGTACTTACTGAATAATAAGTTTCACAATTTTCACATATTGATTATGTGACATTAAACGTTGCAATGTTTGAAAGGAACAAATTTTGACCGACAAAAAATGGAGCTAACAAAAATTGGCTGGCATGAGCCGGCCCAAACCGTCTTCACACCAGCCAATATATAGAATGTTAGGGGTATCTAAAAATATGTCAGATAATAATATCTCTCTACTATTATTTCTTTCTTACTGAGCATTCTCTGTGCATCTTGCTCCTTTAAAGGTATTAATTTCAGCTCACTAAAGTAATCTGAAATTAAGTTGCAAGTGCTGGATTGTTGACTCTTTGCGCTTACTGTTTCTCCACCAGAGAGATTTTTAGTCAGACGGAAGTCAACTAGAGATTCGGATGCGTACTCCTTGATAGGATTAAAAGGGATTTTATAATATATGAAGTTCTGATAAATGAATATAGCTAATAACAATAAAATTCCAGTTGCAAATATTACATACGTAATTTTTTTCACTAGTATCAGATCCTTTCTTTGTTTCTGATCACATGTTGGCGTCACAGTAATTTTACATTTAAAAACGAGCATTTGGCTTACCGTCAGTAAAGAAGAAGCTCTGAAAAAGGGTTTATTTCTAATCTCTAATCTTTCCAGTTTTTGCTCATAGTAAAGCTCGTAAATTAATGATAACCATTTTATTCCTCTTGAGTTTAATGGCTTTAAAAAAACTGGCTAGTGTATTACTTATTATTTTTCAATATGTATAGAAACATACTTTATTAATAGTCAAAAAGAGGAGAACCGGACTCTGAATAGAACTACATAGGAAGGGGGTGTTGAACGTGAACGAACAGGAGGAACAACAATGGGTGGATCGAATAGATGCTGTCTTTCTTCCCGTGAGAGATCTGGAGGAATCATTGGCATGGTATCAGAATGTGTTCGGCTTTGCATTGCGTTGGAAAAATGAAAGAATGTGTGGTCTTGTCATTGCACCGAATTGCGGGTTTCACCTTGTCCAGACCCCCGGCTTCGAACCTATTACAAATTACACACCATTCAATTATGTTGTACGTGATTTGGAGGATGCGCGAAGTCGATTGCTTGCTAAGGGCGTGACTGTCTCACCGTTGCGCAAGGGGGAACCAAAACGGTTTGATATGACAGATGTAAATGGAAATTTGATCAGCGTCATCGAGTTATGATCGATAAAATCGCAGGGTAACGAAATAGAGTCCCACTTTGAACCCCCACCAAGGGATAGCTAAAATGGAAGAATAGAGTAGGAGTTGATGAAATGGGCGGATGGATGCTAACAGTTGCTGTCGTGTTCCTCATTTACGCCTTAATAATGAAATCGAATCGGTTGAAACGGCCAAGGCGTTCACCAAAGTTGAGCCCGCCAATCTGGGCTGACGGGGCGACTAAACAACTTTTCAAGCAATTTAATCAAGCATGGACTAATGAAATAGAAAAGGTTGTGAATGAACGATACCGTATACAAGATGGCAGCTTGCCCCCATATGAAATCCAGGCACGCTGGTACGAATTAAAGAAGTTTTTGCTGCTAGCCAGCTTTTCAAAAGGATTGCCCATGTTCTCCCAAAAGGTTGATGACATATGGCATCTATTTCTTGAAGAAGACACTTTATATCAAAAGTTCTGTACTGAATTTATTGGTGAGCGAATTGAACATCATCCGCATGGCCAGCCGAAACACTTGCCTGCGGAACGCGCATGGTTCGATATTCTGTATCTTTCCTTTTTCCCCATCTCAGATTATTCCCATTTATGGGGTGATTTTTTACAGGAACGAGAAGAGCATGAAAGATGGATGCAACAAATTAGATCCCAATCGGCACAATTAAAATCGGAGCTTGGCAAACTCCGTGCAGCGGCTCCTACGCTTGAGACGATGGATGCATTTCTCACATTTGCAGAGGATCTCATGGAGAGAAAAGACGATAAACTTACGCAACGGGTTCAGCAACCTGAAGGCTATTGGTATGGAGCGGCTCTCTTCGGGGTTGGGACATATGGCGCAATTGAAATCGAAGAGCGAAAGAGCAAGCATGACGGGTATAATGGAGATGGTATTGGCTACGCAGGCAGTGCCGATCAAGACAAGCAGCAGAATGAGAATTGGTATGATCTGGCTAGTGACGTGAATGAATATCAATCTGGCTCCAATGCAACAACCCAATCCACCCACTCCGGCGGCGGTTGCAGTTCCTGCAGCTCTTGTAGCTCGTGCAGTGGCTGTTCGTCATGAATATAACGGTACATCAAACAAACCAGGTGCTTACTTTATTAAGCAAGCACCTGGTAATCACTTTGCAGCCTCTCGTTGGCGATAGGCTTTTACCTGCAAAATAATATCTCTCGTAAGCAATATAGCTGCCAAGTAGAAAAATACACTTAACATAATAGATAATACTTGGCCCGTCTCTTGAGAAAATAGTTTGTAAGTTCCAAAGCACAGACAGAACAACAGGAGTATCAATTTTTTGCTAATCTTGTTATCCTGCCTTAGAAACAATGTAAGTTTACTCATATTACGCTCTCTTTCTATGGATGCTCATTTTTTCCTTTGTTCCAGCTTACCATTAAAATCAATTTGATGCTTTAGTGAAATACATAGCTTTTATCCAAAAAAGATGACCTCAAACATTCTGAAGTCATCTTAACTCGCTTTTGCGGCATTCTTATAAATCTTCCCCGAAATTCATGGAAGAATTTTTCATAGCCCCAATAAGTCTCTGTCTCAAGTCGACCATCCATTTTGGTTCGTGTTCCCACTCTTCTTCTGTAGTTCGCAGAAGACGCGCATAACTATATAAATTAGCAAATCGTTTACAGGCAGGTATTAAGTCGAACGTGTCTTTTGAAATATCAAACTGCGATTGGTAGCCATCCAGAAAGCATTGTTTTTTCTGTTGAAGTTGTTCAGGTGGAATGCAGTCCTCCAAACTATCCATCGCTTGCACGACATCCATTATATACCAATGATACATAGAGTCATCAAAGTCGATGGCAAAGCAGGATCTGCTCGTTTCATCATAAAAAACATTATCAAATTCAAAATCATAATGAATCAGCCCATAATTGCTTAGCTCCTTAGGGATTGAGTCAAAATAAGCCCGCAATTTTTCCGTTTCCGCTAAAGCCTCCGTTTCATTTGGATGCTCCATAATTATCGTTTGTACCCAATCCAATACGTCACTATACGACCAGCGCTTGCTGACAGATGATTCAAACTTGCTGGACAGCTGATGGAGCAACCCTAATGATTCCCCATACTTAAATACAATACGATCGTTTAAATCGGTATCTCCCATCTGCACTCCGGGTACCCGGGCAAATACAGAAGCGAAGTACTCGCCCCAAGGCGTATTTGCTTCTACCAGCTTTTCCCCCTCTTTTGAAACAACCGCTTCCAACACACCAAACTTCTGAGTTTTCAAGTACGCAATAAAATCAAGTTCAGCCAATAAATTCTCACGAAGCTTTTCTGACCTTGGAGAAAAACGCAATAGCTGAGTTTTTCCATCTTTCTGAAATGGATAGATTGCATTGGAGGAAACTCGATAATACTTGAACATCTCAAGTGATGATTCATCATATCCCCAATACCTTACCAGCATTTCTGCCAAATCCACATGATTAAATAAATATTTCAATTTCAACATAACAGACACTCCCTATTTTCTTTTTGGTCTTTGTGTACAAGCACTACCGTTATTCCAATCATTTATCTCCGTGGAAGGATCACCCGGAATTACATTTGCCTCAATCATATAAGACCAGAAAAATAGAAAAAAGCCACAAGGTAGATAAAATTACCTTGTAGCTCAGCTTCTGTTCTGTACTATAAGCAGTTTGACTCGCAGTCAAAAAAGCTACCGAGTAAAGCCGTAAGAGTGAGAGGCAGGACATGTAATTTTTAAGGTGATCTTCATTAAATTAGTCATTGCACAAACTCACTCCCTTCGATGTTGTTAAGAAAATTATACCATTTTAGATAATCAGCAAGCAACAGCTTTTCTCAAATTTCTTCTTTCTCTATATGCTTAATCAATCGTTCTAAAAATGAGAGATTAGAGGATATCTTATAATTCGCATAATCATCCACAAACTCGGCAAACACCTGATGTTCTGGCCCTATTAAATGTGATGCATCAATTTGGGAAAGCTGCTCGCGCGAATTATGAATCTTGTCTATCTTTTTTTCTAGTAGGCCGATGACCGTACCACGATCGACATATTTCATATTAGCTAACCCGATCACCATGTCCCCGATGTCTTCGGCACTTTCGAAAAGCTTATAGATCTTCTTGGGCAGTATCTCACGCCCTTTTTCCGTTATGCCGAAAACTTGCTTGTCCGGTCGATGCTCTTCTTTAATTATTTCTTTCGCTTCAATCAAACCTTGCTTCGCCAGCGATTCGAAATGGTAATAGAGCTTGCTTTCCGTTAAACCATTTATCTTTTCCAACGGCTGCAAATCTGCTAACTGCTTTTTTAATTTATATGGATACGTATCTTCTTCCATCAGCTGCGTCAGGATGAAAATTTGAACTGCCATTGCTTCAGCTCCTTGGGCAAATAGTAGTTTTATTGTAACAAAACTAAGTATTTCCTTCAGCTATGATCACCCAATTACTGTTTCCGCTTCCTGACTTTCCGCTAGGTCGACCGGCTTATGGAGAAGCCAAACAATCACAATATTAAGCAGCATGGCGACAAGACCGACCACAGTAAGACCTATTAGATAGGGACTGGCGCTTGTGCTGCCAAAGAGATTCGCAAAATAGGCTTGCACGGAATAATACATTGGCGAGATATGGCTTGCCCATTCATATGGTGCATACATCATATCGCGAGAGATTGTCGCGCCGTTCGCAATCGTTTGCACTAATAGAATCGGAATGTTCAAGACCATTCCTGCTTCTCCAATTAAAAACACTACAATGGCAGTGAAATTGAAGCATACCCAATAATTCAAGATTTGTTGTCCCCATATTTGTATGAATTGTTCACCATGTAGATTATTGATGCCCACTGCAATTCCAGCAGAAACGAGACCTGCCAGTATACCAACAAGGATTGCTGTCAATTGAACATAGATAAACAAGCGTGTTTTCGTCGTTTTGCCACGGTTCGCCCTAAAGGCACCAACCAATTGCATGGCGGCAATCATTGCGCCGACGTATAATGCCATCGTCAAAAACATGGGTAGCATATTATTGTGCATACCATCGGGTACGTCGTTGATCGTTACAACATTGCCGACATAACTCTTTTCAATCTTAGTCGCCAATTCCTCCGCTTGCTCCTGAGGCACGTTAAGATTCATCAGAACCCCTTCTGCCGTCTGCTGTGAAAATTGCTCCTGCAATTGCGAGTTAATTTGGGAAATAACTTGATTCATTGTAGAAGAAACAACAGTGGCACCTGCTTCATTTAGCGTAAAATCTATGCTGGAGGGACCCGCATTTTTTTGTAAGTCGCTTGAAAATGTTGTAGGTATATGGATTACCAACGCCAGCTTATTATCTTCCAGCGCCTGCATGGCTTCTTTATTCGAAAGATTTGTTTTTATTTTGTCAAATGGCAGTTGACTAGCCAGACTCTCTTCAATCTGCTCACCAATTTGTCCTGCATCATCATTGACAATCGCAATCGACAATTGGTCAATATTTTTAGGAATCGCCGTGTAACCCGGCAGAAAAATCCCCAACATACATACCGCATAAAAAATCCCCATAAAGATTGAGGAAGTGGCACCTTTACTCTTTAAAAACTGTGTGAACTTCATATTATACTTCCTTTCTCTCCTGGTTTAATTAAAGTACTCTAATTAAACTATGTAGGAAATTGTATAAAATCTGTTCGCTGTTTGCAAATAAAAAAATTAAACGAGTTTCATTTTGTTCATATTTTATGTCCGTTTTATGAATATAAGCTCATGCAAAAAGCCATTCCAAAGAACAAGATTTGTTCAATAGAATGGCTATAGCGTTTAAATCAATTACATTTCTAAATCCGTAAAAGCATACGGCAGTAGATCACGGAGCGTTAACTCCAGGATGTCATTTTTTTCATTCGTTAAATAGACAGGCATGTCAGGTGAACAGAACTCGGCCATCACTTGTCTGCAAATACTGCATGGCGGTAGAAAATCTTCTGTTTCCCCTGCAACTGCAATGGCTTGAAAGTCACCTTTCCCGTACCCATTTGCGATTGCGGTAAAGATAGCCGTACGCTCAGCACAATTCGTAGCCCCAAACGAGACATTCTCCACGTTTACCCCATTAATGACAGTACCATCATTCAACAACAGTGCCGTCCCTACTGGAAATTTCGAATAAGGGACATACGCTGCTGACTTGATTTTACGCGCACTATCCATTAACTGCTCTTTCTTCATCTGATCCATCCTCCAAAATAAGAATGAACTTTTTAAAAGTCCCCTAGACGCCAACAACTTGTTGGCAGGACTTCAATCTTATAGTAGTTTGAAATATTCGTCAACAATATTTTAATTCATTGATTTACATAACAGAAAATAAAATGTTCAGACTATGGGAGGCATTACCATGTTATATTATCTATAACTAAAGGATTTTGCCTTAAATAATTTCGTATGTAAAAAAGTTAAATCGAAAAGACTTAGATCATCTTAGTCTGCTTCACAGATCCAACGTATCGCCGGGTACATGTGCTCCTTCACCTTCACTTCTCTGGAATTATTGCATCATCAAGATTTCCCATTTAGTATTTGAGCAATAACAAATGAATCTTCATATGATAATTTGTCACCCGTTTTATCCTGTAAACTAAACTCCTTTTTGAATCAATACTTACTTGATAGATATCAGACATTGGTGACGTTACCGTTGCTTAGTTGTAGACGATGACAGCCTAAATACAAGTCAGGAGGAAAAACCAGCATGCTAACCAAACGATTTTGGGGATGGCTGTTTGTAATTTTGGGGATCCCTTTGGCAACTTTAATCCTCTGGCCATCAGATACGAAGGACCTGACGATAGATAAAGACAAGCCGCGGTATAATCCCGAAGAAATCGAGGTGTCACTTCTTATCGAAGGAACTGAGGAGAAAGTGCTGTTGAAACGCCATGAGGGGATTGAACGTTCATTTGTCATCTACATCGATCCATCGAGGTATACTGCAACCGTCCAGGACGGTGTAGATGTGATTAAGCCAATCCAAAACGACAAAGATGAAATGTCTCAGAGGATACCGGAAGTGAGCCTTCGAGTCGAACATGTGACTCACCGATCTCCAGATGAGTTGAAGAAAGAGGTAACCGCCACTTGGCAAGATGAATTCAAAGTATCAGACATTGCGGAACCTATCACAACTCCGTTCAATGGATTCCGTCTTCATCATGTCGCTGGTCAAGACTGGAATAGCGAAGTGAAGACAGTAATGATTCTCTCTGATGGCGCAAATGGATCTTTTTTAGTAACCGAAACACTTTTTCTAGAAGCTTCCGAAGGACATGGAGCACGTTTTGACTTAATGCTTCAGACCTTGGAAGTACTGGAATAATACACAATCCAGCATGACGTTCGCCATATTATTTCTCCAAACTTCCTCCAGGCAGCTTTGCAAAATATCTCCCTTGCATGGATAATGAGAGAGGACCCACGGGCCTTTTCTGCTGTTCTTTCTGATCAACCAAAAAGCGGGCCGGCTCATGAGGTTCCCTGCATCCGACCGGATCAGCTTAAGCTTTACGACATTAGCAAGAAACTCCCCGATTGCCTTGGCCATCGCGATGACCGCCTTTCCAAATGAGCCGTTCATCGCATTAATACTAGTAATCGGCCCCCTATTAGAACTGCCACTTCTGGCAATCATTACACAGGTGCTTAAAGGAATTTCTTTCAATGCCTCTAAGGAGAAGACTTAATTCGCGGCAAAAAAAACGGATTCGAAAGTTCAATGGCTTTCGAATCCGTTTTTGGCGTATTGCTAACGACATCCACTAATTCCGGACAATTATATACGCTAAATAAATAATGTAGACCACGGCAAGCACCATTCCTTCCCGCTTTCCGACTTTATAACCGGTCCTTGAAAAAATCAATAAAATAACAGTCAGGGCAATCATTAAAACAACATCCATAAACACCTTGTCATTTACTTGTAATGGCGAGATGACAGCCGATGCACCCAGTACAAATAAGATGTTAAAAATATTGCTTCCTACAATATTCCCGAGCGCTATTTCACTCTCTTTCTTCAATGCTGCCGAAATGGACGTAACAAGTTCAGGAAGAGAGGTACCAACCGCAATAATCGTCAGGCCGACTAATGTTTCACTCATGCCAAGAGAGTACGCGATTTTCGTACCATTGTTCACAACTAAATCTCCACCGAAAATGATCGCTGCCAGACCTATTATCGTAATAAAAATATTTTTACCCCAGCTAATATTTTCAGGGGCCGGTTCATTCACTGCGTTTTTTCTGCTTTTAAGACCAACCTCGATAATATAGTATACAAAAATACAAAGGAACAGGAGGAAGATGAATCCGTCACTTCGTGTAATCATATTTTCGCTAAACCCTTGCAATGCAACGTCACTCATTAGAATAAGCAAAGACACACTTGCAAGTAACGTAAATGGGATTTCTTTTTTTATAGTTTCCGCTTCCACTTTTAACGGATACAGAAAAGCAGTCAGACCGACAACAAGCGTGATGTTGAAAATATTGCTTCCGACGACATTTCCTACTGCAACATCTGAACTTCCCTCGAGAGCAGCCAGAATACTGACTGTCGCTTCAGGAGAACTTGTTCCAAAAGCTACAATCGTTAATCCGATCAATATAGGTGGAACCTGAAGCAGCCTTGCAATATTAGAGGATCCGTCAACAAAATAACTAGCTCCTTTTATTAACAGCACGAATCCAACAAGTAATAAAATATAGGCCATAGGTTGTTTGCCCCCAAGCGATTTCATGAATTTTTCCTAATGATCTCTAATCACTTACGTACGTACCCCAGTATGACCATTAGCTAACATCGGATAAAGTTCAATTCATTTCTCAATATATGAAAGTGTATCCGATATCCTTTGTTTAGTATACCAAGTATGTGATTGAAGTTGTTTTTTCTCTTCTATGTATGAATAATTGACTTCATTATTATCCGATAACGAGAACTTCAAAGCATTTGAAGCTCTCGTTATACTGTCTTACTTCTTTTCAAGACCTAGTATGGAAGCAATCCTTTCTTGTTCCTCTTTCTTATCCAAGTACTCAAAAAATCCGATTTGATTGCCCCACGGATCTGAGAACGTACACCATTTAGCTGATACTTCGGGTCTTTAGAAAATTTCAAAGCCATCAATTTTCAGCTGTTCAACAAGCCGATCCCTTTCAGCTTCCAAATTACGAACTCCTAAGCGCAAGGGACCATTCCCCACCGTTGGAACTCCTTCTGCCACCTGCAGCCAACATCCAGGAATGATTTCCCACTCCACAAATCCACTATGGGGAACAAAATCTGGTTCCCTATTCAGCAATGTTTGATACCACTCTTGTCCTTCCTTCATGTCGGAAACCCGGACTTGTGTAGTCATTTCAAATATCAATTGTATCCCCCTTAGTATTAATTACTATAGCCTGTTGTAACGTAAGTAATCGGGATTTAAAGGTCGTTTTTCTCCCAAAGTTCGATCAATCGTCCTTCTGGATCATGAATCCAAACGAACTTACCAAACTCGTTATTTTCTTCTTGCTTAACAAGAGGCACTCCAACATGCTCTAGATGCTGAATCGTTTCGTTCATATCATGAACTTGGAAATTTAACATGACTTGCTGATCTGTTGGAAAATAGGGATCATTCTCTTCAAATAGTGAAAAAACAGTCTCATTTCCAGCTTGTGATTTAATGACAGTCCCATTCCATTCCGCCAGATCCAGCTTTAATACTTCGCTGTACCACCTTTTTACAGACTCCATATTTTTGGTTCTCCAAAATACTCCTCCGAATCCTTTGATCATCGTATCCCCCTCTATTTGTACAATTTTCAGTTATTAACTTCCCTTTCAACTATACTGTTTTGTTCGTCTGAGTACAATTCTCAAAAAAAAATCACCTCACGATTGCTGAGATGATTTTCTTATTACTAAATCTCCGTAAGCTTTCTTTGACACAATCATTTCGCCACCTGCGGATATCAACTCGGTAATTCGATATCTGCTACCACTTATGATCCTGCTACTTTTTCGCCCCTTGGCTGGGTGCTATTGGAGTCAGGTTCAACAGTGATTCCAATTTGATCAAAAGTCTGCCCTTCGGCTAACTGGTAGGTAAGAACACCGGATCCGTTTTCATCAGGCTTGAAAATTCCACCGTTCTCCCTCAAACCATTCTTTAGCAGCCAAACCTGATAAACCTGTGAACCTTCCACGCCAGACAATTCATGAACCTGCAAGATCAGCTTTTTTTCAGATCCCTGCTGTACAATGTAGGCGATGCCGGTTGGTCCTGAATGGCTTTGATTGGCCGATTTTATTGGGATGGTCGCTACTATTTCGATAGGGTTATTTTGAGCTTGATGGCCTCTTTCCTGTACATTCGCTATTCCAAGACCAACAATCGCTAACAATAAGATAGCCAGAATACTTGTTGAAACTGGAGTGAACTGGCTTTTAAACAGGACAAAAAGCTTTCTTATCTTAGCCATGAATGCTTCTTCACTGCTTCCCTTATCGTGTTCAAAAACAAACCCCAACACTTCCCCTTTTAGCGATTCTGGCACATCAATCTCTTTATATTCAAACGGCAACGCGTTCCAAGCCTTGGCCAATTCCTTATATTCTTTCTGACACTCCGCACAATTTTTCATATGTTCTTCAAAAGCCACATTTTCGCTCTCCTTGAGCTCATTTGCGATATAGGGAATTAAATAATCACAATCCCTTCTCATTTCAAATCCTCCAGTTCCAACTGTTTCCTCAATCCTTTAAGCGCCTGATGCAGCCTGCTTTTAATCGTGCCAATGGGCTGTTGTTCCAGCTGTGCTATCTCTGAAAGTGAATACCCTTTCCAATAAAGCAAATCGATCAGCTTTTTTTGCGCTTTTGGCAATTTGTTTTTTGCTTTCTCAATTACATTGGTATTTACTCGTTGATCAATTACATTGACCGGCTCGGCAATCTCTTCGTGTTCTTCTTGATGGCGCTGTGTATGCCTGTTTTCTTTGCGAAGATAGTCAATACAAATATTACGCGTAATGGTAAGGAGCCAATTTACAAAGCCGCCTTGCAAAGGATCGTAATGACTGTTTGTTGTCCATAGTCGTAAAAAAACCAGTTGGATCACTTCTTTAGTCATTTCCTCATCACCATTGCAAAACTTCATAACGAAGCCATAAACCAGTTTGATATACCGTTCATATAGCTCTTCTAATGCCTCATTATGCTTTTCATTTACCAATCTCATTAATTCGGCAGCATTTTTTTCTTTCATAGGTCACTTCCTGCTTTTGAATAAAAATGTATTATCATTATACAATTACACAAGTAAAGATGGGAACAACCTGTTTAGATCGTTCCCTCGGCATGCTTATTCAAATGTTGTTTCATTATTTACAACAAACCAAACATCTTTAACCCCTTGTCCGTTTACATCTCCTTTTTGCTGGTCTTTCATAAAATAATAAAGAGGAAATCCTTTGTAAGTAACTTGCTTTTCTCCGTTGTCTTCTCTCGTAATTGTATCAAAATCATTTTTATCAAAGCCTTCAGGGACTGAGAAATCCTCCCCGGTAAATGCCGGCCAGTTTGCTAGACAGTCTCCTGTGCAATTACTTTTCCCTGCTTCATCGTTTTTAAAGTAATACAAAGCTTTCCCCTCCGGATCCGCAAGGTACTTTCCTGCTTGCTCACTCTCCAAAAGCTGGAGGCTACCAGCCTGCGCTTGTTCTGTTTCGGCTTGTTCGGCTTGATCCGTCTCAGTTTTTCCTTCACTGTTTTTTCCGCATGCAGCCAGAACCAACACAATTGAAAATAACGCTAGGGTGAAAATTACTTTTTTCATATATACTCCTCCAATATTTTTAAATTTAGGCCCTGTTTTTATTTCCAACCCCATTTTTGAAAGATTTCATGAGACTCTTCTGTCTTTAAGTAATTAATAAATTGCTGCGCCTCTTTCTTTTGATCGGTGATCTTTGTAACGGCGATCGGCGTTCCACGATAGAGCTTATCTTCTTCCGGAAGTTCGACCAACTCGGTCACATCTTGTAGACGATAATGCCACGATTCATATGTAATCCAGGCGTCTGTACTAGAATTTGATTTCCATAGATCAATTGCTTCAGCGCTCGATTTTACGGAAACTTTAATGTTTTGAGATATGCCTTCGATCAGCCCTTTTCTTCCCGCCAGATCTTCCCATAAACCAAGTTGGCCAGCTCCATTTACATCAATTATTTTTACTCCCTTTTTCGTTAAATCCTCAAGGCTTTCAATCTTTTTAGGATTACCTTTCCTCACCAATATTCCAGCGGCACGAGGATATAACTCCGTACGCGATTTCGTGTCGATCACTTCAGGATATGTAAAGATGAAATTCTGCAACATATACTCTGATCCACCGAAAATAATATCCGCATCTTGTTTTGCCTGATCGATCCATTTGCCCTCGGGTCCAGCTGTTACCTCCACCTGGATTCCCGTTTCAGCTGAAAATTTTTCAGCAGCTTCCTTTATTGGTCCAAGTGGCCCACCTGGTCCATACACCCGAATGACATGATCATTTTGGCTTGTTGCCCCCTGGGGTGCCGGTTTATTATCCTTCTTTGCATAGACTGACAACCCTGCAGCCGCTATGACAAAGAGAAGCAGAACTGATAGTAACATGGTCTTCTTCATCGCACTTCCTCCATTTCGAATGTTTTTAGTCGTGTTATGTAAGGAAACGCAGTAAAAGTATAAACGGTTTGATTAAAGTTGCAAAATAGTTAAAAAGTTTTATAAATATATCCTTTATTGACCTAACATTTAGTTTGATATGTTAATTAATATCTAATAGAACTGCATTTAAAGTAACAGGAAGAAATTTATTACAATACAAAAAAGGATCTTATATTATAAGATCCTACAAAATTTCAATAAATAATTTATATGTTTAATCACAATCCAAGACTTTTTGTCATAAACACTTGAGATACCGTCGTATTTTCAAAACCTCGAGCTAATAGACAAGAAACAACACGGCCATTTCCGTTTAGGAAATTATACGTTGTTCGTGTGATGGGACGGTCATATTCCAATGCATGCTCAAGTAGTCTAGAAAGAGCATCATTATTCCCATTTTCTCTTACTTGAAATAGTGTAATGCTTTCCGTATCCTTGCCAAACACACATTTTTTCCGAATTAAACAAGCTGCCTGTACTTCGCCATTCGCCGTTATCAATACAACTTCCCCGCCTGCTTTTGGCGTGTTACTCGGATCTGTTTGCCAAGGGACCATAGTTGGAAATAAATCAGATCCAATCGATTGAACAGCCGGAATCCTTTGCAGTTCATAGCCTTCAAGATTCGGCAGCTGCGCATCTACAATTCCGTTTGAACGCAAAAAGAGCAAATCATCCACTTTTTTATATCCACATTTTTCATATAAAGCAATGGCGGCCTTATTTTCAGAAAGAGCCTCTAAGGTCGCTGTAGAAACACGATGCTCTATAAGAATTTTCTCCGCTTCCTCCATCAAAGCAGCCCCCAATTTTCTGCCCCGATATTCAGGAATAATACCCGTTCCGCCATTCCAGGAAGTCTTTTTACCGTCCACTTCTCTGATCCCCTGTAGTACAAAGCCGATCGGTTTAGCACCATCAAAAGCAACGATGGATAATGCCGGAGATATTCCATCATTCCCAAAACGACCGATGAACGTATCGAGAGGTAAATTCATTGGCATCATATAACCTTCAAAGCCACGATTAAAGAGGAGATGTGCTTCATCAAAGCTTAGTGAAGACATCAATTTATACGTAATATTCATTGGCAATCCCTCATTTTGTAATAGGATATAAAGCGTTGTCAAAGTTGATTAGAACGACGATAAGCAAACAGGCTTTGTTCTAGGCATAAACCATCGATCCATTTGTGTTGCCGGCCAATTTTTCACTTCCACTTTCCCATATTGAACAAGCTGTTCCAAGCTGACACAGCCCATCCACCAGGAACTTAAGTCTGAAACCATGAGACGCAGATCAACATTCATACAATCCTCCACTTTTTTGATGCTCCAAGAAATTTCGTTGAATGTGATCTGGTAACAGCCGTTTTGCTCTGGAAGAAAAGTATCCTGAACGAATAAAGTGATCGTTACTGGGTGATCTGGACGATCCAGCGAATGGAAATTGGTCTCTTGCACAAATGAAGTGATTGATGTCATTCTGTACATTAGCCCCGTGCCAGCCGTTCCTATTTCATGATAGACACTTGGAATCAGCCGATTGCTGTCGTTTCGAGGGTCATCTAATTGATAAATGAGTGATTCATCATGCGTCCGAACAACTACGCGGTCTACCTGATCCTGCTGGGAATGTATCCATGCACACATATCACGAAAAGCGCTCGGTTTCGTCCATATCCATTCAAGAATATTCATTTCATGATTAAGAAAATGACTATCCTTGACAGGTTGCAAAATATAAGAAAGTACTCCCACTAAATCATTATCCTCATACACTCCAGCATAATACGAAACGCTTTTTTTGATTTGAAAACGTTCAAGCCAAGTCCTTTCCATCATTCCATGATGCATCGAAACAAATTTATTGTAAATGGCGACCATCTCATCCTCATAGGCATTCGATAGCTGGACAACTTTTTTTCGATTACCGCTACTTGGAAAACTTGAAGGCTTGAACTTATATTGATATCGCGTAGGACCATACCCATAGCCCATCTTTTGATAGAAGGAAGTATGAAAAGGATATAACGAAACAATCCCAATATCCTCTTGTCTCGCAAGCTCGTGAAAGTGTTGCAGCAGCTGTTTCGCTATCCCTTCTTTTTTGTAATGAATGTGGACGGCAACCGTACCAATGCCCCACGTCCGTACCAGTTTTCCATTCACATTAGCGTTTAATTCATGAAGCTTGTATAGACCTCGCAGCTCATCCTGCTCGTCAAATAAACCATAATACTTCAGGTTATTATCAGCCTCCAATTCCACTCGCAGCCTTTCCATAAAAGCATTTTGAGCTTCTACCGTAGAAAGTTGCATTCCTGGATAAGCCATTGCAATCACTGAAACAGCCTGTGCCACATCATTTTCGGTTAATAAACGAATCAAGCAAATCCCCCATTCTATTTGGCATGAATCAAGTATCAAAAACAGATAACCTCCGAACACTCCCTTTACTAACTAGCAAAAGGAAATTGAAATGACAATATCATAATCTCAAAAATTAATTCAGTAGCCATTCATCAAAACGTTGAGGTTTCTTCTAATTTCAAGATAGTAGAACGGGAGATTAAATAGACATGGCCGAAAATATCAATTTGGTCTCCCTTTACCCTTACTATGCAATCTTTGTTCGAGGCAAAAACATTCATTTCTTCTAAAAGAGGAGACAGCTCATCATAACAAGCGCCATGCTTTTTTCCAAATCAAAATGAGACAGGATAGAAAAATCATCTAGTCCGATCCCGCCGAAAACAAAACTTTTTTCAGCGTCATAGCCTAAGTTCTTTGCGCATAGCCATTTGGCAGACATGTTTATTGAGCTAGCGCTGACTCCTAATACAATGACCTTGCTGTTTCTGATGCTTTCTGACAAGTCATATTCCATCAAAAACGGTTAAGGTTAAAAGTGCTTTCACCTAACAAAAAGATGACGAATGCCTGTTGAATCAACCTTTGGGCGTCTTCTTTCTGTACGCGATAATTAATTAATTGATAATTCCTTAAACACAATGTCAGCCTAATCCAGCTATGAACGTTCAGTAGCGTCATCCTCTTCGAATAAATATGGATTTGAGCTAATCATAACCACCGATTTTCTATCGGTTATATCATTCCGTAATGCCATTCTCAATTTTTCCGGAATAAATGTAGTAAACGATCCTAGATAATAATGAGTTTTCATACGTACCTCTGTAGAAATCAATAATTTTCTTACGAAGATAAAACGTTAGATTCTGCAGCCGCATCTATTTACAAAGGATTAAAGGGAATACAGTTCGATTAGTTTATCTATCGGTGTTGGATTTGGATTACAAAATTTAATAAAATAAGGAGCCTGCCATTTTTGACTTTGCATCGCTTGTTTACTACCCGGACTATCCCAGCTAGGATATACTCTTATTGCCATTTTCCCTTTGGTTGAAGTAGACCTAAGAATGTTCTTTTTTAATAGTATATCTTTCGGAAAAATAAATTGACCAAACTCAGTTTCATTTTTAAAGACAGTTATTACCAATAAATCAGGAGCATCCTCGTATAAGTAGGGTTGATTCTTATTATTTTCGCTCTTTTCCCAAAACGCAACAAATTGCCCCTCTTTAGCAGGGGTTTCGTTGGCAACTCTGAAACGAATCGTTTTAGATGCTAATTGAAATGTACCAGCACCGTATTTAGAATTTTGCTTTTCTTCTTGTGCTGAATGTATTAATAAGCGATTCGGCTCATAAATAACCTTATTTACATAACTTAATGCTTTAAAAAAATCATTCATTTTTTCACTCCTAATTCGAGATAAATTGTCCAACATGCAGCATAACTTTATATTATCAACATAACTACAATAAACCATTCAGGATAAACTAACTAGTAATGAGGCGATACAACGATAATCATTAGTAGACGATTTTAAGTGATTTTAAGGTGCATTCTTAATAAACCTGTTTGTAAAGATAATTCTCGAACATGAAACACATAGCTCAAAATGAACATATATTCACGTCAAAAACAATAAATAATTTTTAGTTTCATTTGAGTTTAAAATAATCTGCCGAAACGAACGGTTTCGTCGTCACTTACACTTTACTCCCACATACACTTCCTTTTGCTTCTTTCCTTGAGTTCACGGCAACTCAAAAGCCGATTCTATGAACTAAGAATCGGCTTTTTTTTAATTATAAGTACAGATACAATTTAACTAACGGCAAATCGTGATCAATCTATTTCGAGCGAGTTATTATTTGAAGCCTATAGAAACAGGAATGCTTTCTTCCGCAACTAATGCCCAATAAAGTTTCCGTCCTTATTTGCTCTAAGACGAATCATTTTCAATTTTATTTAGCTTTTTTCCCTTTCAATTGCCCAAATAGCTCTTCCACTTCCGCTAAACCCACGTCGTCATATTTAGTCAAAGTAGCCAGGTCTTTGGGAAGCTGTCCTACCCGTTCAATCTGGTCTTCTTGCAGCTGGCGGAAAAGACCGGGATTGCCGTCGAATTCTTCCTCGGAGAGCGAAATATTCGCCAATGGGTCGTTAACGATGACATAATCCGACTTGTAAAACAGGATGAGTTTTCCTGGATGCCCAAGCTCCACTTCACGTCTGGCTGTTTCTTCTTTAATAAAGTGCTTCAGTTCTGTAAATAACATCTCGTCATGTTCTTCACTGAACCCCTCTACATCCTCATGTAGTCCTTCCAGATTATTCGGCAGTTCACTCATAACCCTAACTTCCTCTTCGGCTCCCAGCATGGAAAGGTAACTTTCTGACTTCTCGAATCGTTGGGGCAGCAGGAAGGCATCCCGAAGAAAATGCGGGACTTCTAAGCTGCGGTCTTTATACACGATTGTTCGAACCGATGCGAGACCCGGCAGTGCGTCTTCAGGCGAACCTGAACTCGCAGCTGTCTCCATTTCTTCCGTGAGACCTTTCTGTTGTTGAATGTTGGAACGGATTAAGGCTTCCATCTTTTGCAGCCTCTCTTCCAATTCGGACACTTCGGTTTCATCGCCTTTACGAGGCTCCGGATCCTGATAAGCCGGCACTTTCACATCTTGAGGCGAGTATTTCTTCACATACCACCGAACGATCATATAGATCGCCTCCCAAGAAAGGAGTGCCTCCGAATATCGGAAATTCCTCGTTTCGTGCGCCGCTGAGTTTCCGTTCATCCTCACTTGATGTAGCGCATCCAGGACTTCCTTTTCCAGTAACCCCTTCTTCTCCAGCAGATCAATCCTTTCTTTCAGTGTCAGATTATCCTCCCCTGACAACTGTTCTGCAATCATGACCCGTTGTAAAATGGCTTCGACAAATGTCCGGGCATGCATCAACATCGTCTGCGGACTGGAATAAATGCTCTTTTCAAGCCCGTTTGCCATTTGGGATAGATCATCGGATATCGGTTCTAGAAACTGATAAAAATAGGATGGGTTATTTTCCATGGTAGGCAGGTCTCCTCATGTTTGCGTTGTATTTAATGCTGATCTTAAGCGGTGCCCCGTTCAAATTCTATGTAGTCTGGAGCGAATTTGCTTAGAAAGCAGCTTATTTAATCGGCAAGTCCTTGCAGTGTATTTTTCCCATTGAGGAAGACCATTAAACAATTGATGATGGATGGACATTGGTAACTACTTTAAGGCGAAGCTTGTACTGGACATTCACAGTCTAGGAAATGCTATGCCGGCAAGTACAAAAATCTCCCTTTGGACTGAAAAGCCCAAAGGGAGATTACTATAGAACCGACGTTTATTTAGTTACTGCTCTTCTCTCTTTCTTAGAAGTCTTAAAGAAGAACAATTCATATACGACAGGCACAATGACTAAGGTTAACAAGGTAGATGAAGTTAAACCTCCAATTACTGTAACAGCTAAACCTTTTGAAATAAGTGTTCCTGACGAAGTTGTCAAAGCAAGTGGAATTAACGCCGCAATCGTTGCAAAAGCAGTCATCAGGATGGGGCGCAATCTTGTTTTTCCAGCTTCTATTAAGGAATTTCTTATCGTTAAGCCACGTCCCCTGTTCTGGCCAATTCGGTCCACAAGCACAATGGCATTGGTCGTCACAATTCCAATCAACATTAAAAAACCAATCATTACGCTAACAGATAACGGCTCTTTAACTAGATAGAGTGAAACGAGTGAGCCAATTGGCACGAAAATAAGAGAGGACAAGATCACAAATGGAATGCGGGCTTTCCCAAATGTAATTAGCATCGTTAAATAGACAAGCCCGATCGCCACAATAATTGCGATCCCAAGTGATTGGAATATTTCTACTGTATCATCGTTGCCCCCTCCGCTAGTCAAGGAGACGCCTTCCGGAAGTTTTAATTTCTCCACTCCCTTCTTCACCTCTGAAGATACAGCCTGCACATCGTTTCCTTTTACCTGGCCAGAAACCCGAGCGTATACTTTACTGTCTAATTTTTGGATAGATGTAAAAGCATCAATTTGATTCACACTGGCGATTTCGGACAGCTTAACTGGTCCTTTTTGCGAGAATAATGTCACACCTTCTAGATTTTCCTTGGACTGAAGCGTCTCATCTAAGGAAATCTGAACTTCTTGCTCTTGACGATCTAACGTCAGAGTACCAACATTAACTGGCTTCGTTTGTTCGCTTATCGTCCCAAGGATTTGGAAGCCAGATAACCCGTAATAACTTGCTTTTTCAGAATCAATCTCAACTAAAAATTGCTTTTGTTTTTTACTGAAATTATTTGTGACATATTTCAGGTTCTTATTTTGTTGCAGAAATTCTTCTACCATCTTGGATGCTTCTTGAAGAGCATCTAAATCATTTGAAAATAAATCGACATCAACATTATTGTTTGACGGAGGACCGCCTGTTTCTAACTCTTGAACCGTTATTTTTAAATCAGCCTGTTCTTCCTTCGAAATCATTTCGATCTTTTGTTCTAACGATTTGATCGTTTTCTCTACATCCACATTGTTATTCAAGTTTAAAAAGTAGCTGGCTTTGTTTTTAAGTCGAAGCCCTGTTGCAAAATCTCTTGCCCCGACAGACGCTGTGACATCGGCAATTTCATCTTGCTGGCTAAACATGTCTTCGACAAGCAATGAGACTTCATTTGTCTTTTCTAAAGAAGTGGATGATGGAAGCTCGATGGAAGCAGTTAATATTTTGGATTCTTCATTAGGGATAAACGTGAATCCCAATGAAGGCACGACCGCAAACGATCCACCCAGTAATAAAACCGAAACGACTAAGATAATGATCTTGTGATTTAATGACTTCTCTATAATTCTCCCATATATCCTTTGCAAGGCGCCTTCCTTTTCTTCAGCCGGAACTTTTTTGAATGAAAACTTAGCTAAAATAGGAACAATCGTAATGGCAACGAGCAAGGATGCTAACAATGAAAAAATTATCGTTAAGGCAAAAGGTAAAAAGAACTTCCCCGTGATCCCGCCAACAAATCCGATTGGAAGGAATACAACAACCGTTGTAAGCGTAGACGACGTAATTGCCTTTAATATTTCTTTAGTGGACTCTAAAATAATTTTATCCGACATGCCTTCATTCGATATCCGAACACGCCTAAATATGTTTTCAATAACGACAATACTATCATCCACTACCCGCCCTACAGCTACCGCCATTCCTCCAAGGGTCATAATATTCAACGAGATGTCGAATTGATTTAAGAAAATAGCAGCAATGAGCAGAGACAACGGAATTGAAACAACCGCAATAATGGTTGCTCTTGTGTTGCGCAAGAAAACTAACACGGCTATAGAGGCAAACAGAGCACCTAATAATCCTTCCTTCACTAGCGTACTAACGGACTTCTCGATATCTTTTGCCGAGTCTATGCTAATCTCATAAACTATCTTGTCATCATATTTCTTCAATACCTTCATTACTTTATCTGCGACTTCTACTGTATTGGCATCTTGCTTCTTTGTAATCGCCATGGCCAAAGATTCCTTTTCATTGTATCGGGCGATTTCATTTTGATCCGTAATCTTTTTTATAGTAGCTATGTCCTTTAACCGAATGACTTCGCCTTGTTGAGGTGAGGATCCTTGGGCACCCCATTGTTCTGTAGAAGGAACTGATCCGAAAACAGGCTGTAGCTCTAAGTTTTCCAATTTTGAAAGCGAATCAAGATTTTCTTCTACTCGTATAGGAATTTGCTCGTTATTCTCTGATAATTCACCAGCTGGGAAGGATAGATACTTCGCTTTGATTTGCTCCTTTATCCCACTTAGCGAAAGACCAGCACTTTCAGCCATTTCTTTGTTCACTGTAATTTGCACGAGATTATTCGTTAAGCCGGCTACGGATACGTTATTAATCCCTTTGATTTTTTTCAGCTCAGGGATCACTTCATCCTTCATTAACTCTTCAATGCTTTCTCCGTCTTTACTGAAAAAAGAAATATTATAGATTGGGAAGGAACCAAACGATAAACGATTTAACTTAACGCTTGCTTCATCAGGCAAGCCCGCCTCATCTACTGCTGAACTAACGAGCTGCTCAATTTTGTCCAGATCTGTATCAAACGGAAACTCCAACGTTATTATTCCAATACTGTCATATGCAGAACTTGTGATCTTCGTAACGCCTTCAATCGAATTCATCTGATTCTCAAGCTTTGATACGACCTGCTCATCTACATCTTCTGGCGAAGCACCTGGGTACACCGCCTCTATAGAGATTTGAGGGAATTCAATATCTGGAAATTGATCCACCTTTAATTTTGAAAAAGAATAAACTCCGCCAAGTATTAGTAAAAATGAAATGATAAAGACCGCCATAGCATTCTTCAAACTGAATTTCGTCAAAAAGTCCATCTTCTAACCTCCCATTGTCTTTTTTATTTGGATTATTTTTACTTTTTCCCTATCGATCGATTGATCAGTGCGCAAAAAAAAATTTCCTCACAATGAAATGGTACTTTGAAAGCCGCGTATTGTATGCCTATACTTACTTTTTCCTTTGATCAGGAGAAGCTAATCCATACAGCAAAACATTCGTATAAAGTCTTGCCTGCTGTTTTGCTGCATCCTCCTGCTCTTCGGTATGGTTCGATGAAATCAAGTTCAAAAGTAAATAAGCAGAGGGAATCGGATATGAACCAAATTCCGCAGGATTTCTTACTTGCCCTTCTTTGATTCCTTTTTCAAAAATAGAAGCGATCGGTTCTTGATATGCTTCGACCCACCAATCTTTTATTTTCTTTTGGTGCTCCATGTCTAACTCTTTTGCGATATCTTGAAACATCTGTCCCATGGAAGACGGCTTATTAATCAATATATGATAGGTAACTTGAAACAAACACTCTTCCAGATCATCTCCACATCGCTCAATAATTCGCTTTAATGCCATCTGCATAGTAAATAACTCTGATTTTAGCACTTCTACGTAAATAGCTTTTTTGTTTTTAAAATGATGATAAAGGGTTGGCTGTGTAATCCCGCATTCTTCAGCAATTCTTCGCGTTGAAACAGCTCTATAGCCTAATTCCATAAATAAATCACGAGCAACCTCAACAATCTTTTGATGCGAATTATGAATATGCTCAAACTGATTAAACATAAGTAAAACCCCTTTACCATTTACAAACTATCATTTGAAAAAATCGTAATATGTTTAGCCCGCCGTGTCAACAGTAATGGAATATAAGACAAATACACTTACATTTGAATGTAGCGTTCTCATTCACTTCAGCAACCTCTAAATTAATAAAAAACGAGGAAAACGGAAGATAAACTTCCTATTTTCACTCGCTTAAAAGAACAATTATTTATTATTTTCAATGTTAGCTGTTAGTTTTTCCGGTACAGCATACATCCCATCACAAATATTACTCCACCGTAACACTCTTCGCCAAGTTCCGCGGCTTATCTACATCACAACCACGATGCAAGGAAGCATAATACGCAATCAGCTGCAATGGCACAACGGAAACGATCGGTGTCAATAATTCATGAACTGGCGGCAAGACGAACCGATCCCCTTCCTCTTCAGTACCTTCCATGGAAATAATGCATGGATGTGCACCTCGAGCCACAACTTCTTTCACGTTTCCTCGAATGTTGAGGCTGACGGATTTTTGAGTTGCGAGTGTGAAGACTGGTGTGCCCTCTTCGATAAGGGCGATCGTTCCATGTTTCAGTTCCCCTCCTGCAAAACCTTCTGCTTGGATATAGGAAATTTCTTTTAGCTTGAGTGCACCTTCCAGGCTGACGAAGAAGTCTAGGTTGCGGCCGAGGAAGAAAGCATTGCGTGTTGTTTCCAGGTACTCTTCCGCAATCTGCTCCATTTCATCCTTCGAGTCAACGAGGGTTTGGATGGCATTAGCCACGATGGAGAGTTCTTGCCTCAAATCAAAATCGATTTCTCTGTTCAATTGTTTTGCGACGACGTATGCGGTAATCGCAAGTACGGCCACTTGTGCAGTGTATGCTTTTGTCGATGCAACTGCGATTTCCGGGCCAGCGTGAAGCAGCAAAGTATGATCGGCTTCACGTGATAATGTAGAGCCCGGAACGTTGGTCATTGTAATTGTCGGATAGCCGAGTGCTTTGATTTTGACGAGCACTTGGCGGCTGTCTGCGGTTTCACCTGATTGGGTGATGAATAAAAACAACGGCTTCTTCGAGAGCAGTGGCATGTTATAGCCGAATTCGCTTGAAATATGCACTTCGACAGGAATGCCTGCAAGTTTCTCGAAATATTGCTTGCCGATCAAACCAGCATGGTAGCTTGTGCCTGCTGCAATAATATAAAGTCGATCGGCGTCTTGAATCGCTTGGATAATCGCAGGATCAATTGTAAGTTCTTCTTGCCCTTTTGTATAAGCTGTCAATATCTTACGCATGACACCTGGCTGCTCATCAATTTCTTTGAGCATATAGTGCGGATACGTTCCTTTTTCAATATCGCTCATGTCCAGTTTCGCTGTATATGGCGCACGGTTGATGTCTGTGCCGTCGAGTGTCATGATGCGGATTGCGTCCATTGTTACAAGGACAACTTCTTCATCATGCAGCTCGATGAACTGGTCTGTCAGCTGCAGCATCGCCATGGCATCGGATGCAACAACATTGAAGCCTTCTCCCACACCGACAAGCAATGGACTGCGGTTTTTCGCTACATAGATCGTACCTTGGTCTTCGGAATCGAGCATCGCGATTGCGTAGGAACCATGCATTAAGGAAAGTGTATGCCGGAATGCAGCTTCCGTTGTCATACCTTCTTTGACAAACACCTCAACCAATTGCACAATTACTTCGGTATCGGTATCCGAATTCATTGTTACACCTTGCAAATATTGCTTTTGGAGCTGAACACAATTTTCAATGACCCCATTATGCACAAGCGTGAAACGTCCGGATTCGCTCTGATGTGGATGGGAGTTTTTCTGATCTGGAATTCCATGTGTCGCCCATCTCGTATGGCCAATTCCTGTTTTTGATTCAATAGACGGGTCGACGGCACTCCGCAAATCTGCAATCCGGCCCTTTTCTTTAATAACTTTTACACCGTTCGTAGTGAGCAACCCAAGGCCTGCTGAGTCATATCCACGGTATTCTAACTTTTCAAGCCCTTTTAATAAAAACTCTTTCGTATCCTGTTCTCCAATATAACCGACTATTCCACACATATTGATTTCCTCCTCTTGAAGAAATGGCAAAGCCCACCTCGGGATGTCCGAAGTGTTTGCCGTTCACTTGTTAGAATTAGCCTTTTTGCCTTGTTGTCCATCCAATCGCTCGGATGTTTTGCGGGCAAAAGTTACAATCGGGCATTTCGATCGGGAGGCATCCGCCGAATGTTTCGATACTCCTCCACCTCGTCTGCTGGGAATGTGGGCGTCCGATTTCCCCAGCACTGGCGCTATAATTGGTTTCCGATTTTGCCGTAAGTTTCCCTCCTCAGAACGGGTCAGTAAAAACCGACCCGTTAATCATACAAAACTCGCTATTTTATTGTCAATCCATAGAGAAAATCCGATTATTCAGGTAGTCTAGACATTTGTTTTGACTTCATTCATACAACAATAGTACTCAATACTAATTTTGTTAAACTAACAGGAAGAATTGTTTATTTCAATTTTTCCGGATTATTTATTCTAATCGATGCTACTTCCCCACAATCCAAGCAAACGGTATACACTTTTTCAGATCCAACAGCCATTTTTTTATCCAAAGGACGAAGATTAATATAATCGGTTGCTTGAATAAAGGAGCTTCCATTGCAGTTTTTACAGTTCATTTATATACCTCAATCAACTATATTTGCACTCGATCGGCAAACTAAAAAACTTACCCTTTCACAGTCTCCCATTTATCAATCCGTTTCTGCAAAGATTTTCGCCATTCTTCAGCGAGCGGTTCAACGGCTACAATTCGTTTCATGGCGTCCACATCTTTTTGACCGCGGAAATAAACATCATTGCAGTAGGCAATGGAGATCCGATCTGGATGCTGTTCGAGTAAAGTAATAGTGGAATCGCTTTTGACGATCCCTTCTTTAATCACTCGACATAGATAGCCGGTATACCCTGTATCAATCATTCGCTTCATGATGAGCGGCAAGCCGGTCCGTTTGTTAATTGTGCTGCATGGTACCCTTCCTTGTGTTACTTGGATAACTGCTTCGCCAACTTGATAAATATCCCCTACATAGACATCACTTTCTAGCATATTCAAGACCGTCAGATTTTCTCCAAACGTGGAACGTGGCAAAGGCTGTTCAAACTCGTCTTCCCACTGGGCATAGTGCTCAAACGGATAGACGCATACTGCTCTGTCAGGACCCCCGTGAAAGCGCAAATCCGCCACGCCATCTCCATGGAATCCGTCCTTTGATAGGAACGCCTCCTCAATTTGGTCTTTGCAAATGCCTGTTACCATTTCCTTGCTCTCATCATAGATAACTGTTTTCGGTTTTCCGATTGAAAAAGTGACAATTTGCCATTGATCCAACTTAAATCCCTCCACCATTCGATATGTATTTCATTAACTATATAGTATTTTTTCAAAATTGTTTAGGGAAAATTGGTATTATGTGAATCCGTTTCAATTTCCATACGTAAATAAGGCAAGGAGTGATTCAATGAGAGAATATGGTGTTGATCCTTGTCCACAATGCGGAGGAACAAAGATCGGACGCGGAAAACAAAGTGGCTACGGAACTATTTCTCCCTATGGAAGATTAGGGTTTGGGACAGCCTTGATTCATTTGATATGCACGGACTGCGGATGGATTCTTGGAAGCTATGTTGAGAATCCGGGCTCTTTCCGTAAGACCGTTGTGAAATGATAAAACGAACCGCCCGGTGTTGGACGGTTCGTTTAAAGGTTTTACTGCTGTGACGATTCCATCTTCATTTTCTTTCGATAGGAATGGCGCCAGATGTAATAGATGGTCCATGCGATAAGCGGAATCAATTGGACGATTGGATTGTATTTGTTTTGCATATTACAGAGCCATACTAGCCCTACAATAAAAAACGGTCCCATTATATATATTGCCATTCGAACTTCTTTGTTCTTAAAACTACAATCAAATCTGCCCGCCATTTGTGTTCACCTCACTGTATTCACAATCCAGAAAGTGGACATCCCCTTACCATCTATACGAATAGTAACGATAGAAGTTTCATTTTTGCGTAAATTCACGAATCACGTATCGATCAAATAATTCCTCTTCAATGAAGACCTCACCAAGCCATTGAAATTCACATTTTTCGACTACCCTTTTCGATGCTATATTGTGTTGAAGCACGACAGCGTTCACTTGAGTAACATCAGTATTCGTAAATAAATAATTTACCAACCCTTTGACAGCTTGTGAAGTGTACCCTTTATTGCAATACTTTGAGGACATTGCGTAAGCAACCTCCCTATTCGGCTCAGACAATTCCTCCTTAATACCGGTATTGCAAAAACCGATAAACTCGCCGGTTTCCTTTAAAATGATTCCGAGCTTTAAGAAGTGATGCCCGATTTTAGGAACAGCCTCCAAAAAACGTTTGTTGTCCGGAATCTCAAAACGAGTGACCCACTCCAGCCGTTGTTCCCTCGTGGATCGCCAATCCGGCAAAAATTTGGATACTTCAGGTTCCGATGTCAATTGATAAATAGCGTCCACGTCGTCGATACAGAACTCTCTTAATAGGATGTCTCCACAGTCGATAGTAAATACTTTTTCATTATTCATACGTTGCTCCTCACTTTTGCTAGATGATGCATCTATTCGACAAACCGATTTTCTCCACAGACCTTTTAAATGTATTAAGAGAGTTAGGAGAGACTTACTCAATGCTATTATATGAATCCCATAAAGTTATCAATTAATCCAATGATAATAACACTAACGCTAACGTAACCCAATCAAGCTATTACAATTATTTAAAGCATTACAAAATGCCCCTTTAAACTCAATATAAAGGGGCAATCCATTGATATTACTTTTTAGGCTCTTCCTCAAACTCTGATTCAAGCCGCTTCATGAATTCCTCTGCCGCACTGTACCCTTGCTGCTGCAAATACCAATTGTTGGCCGCAGCTTCAATGAGTCCTGCCACATCACGACCAGGCTGCAACTGGATCTGGATATGCGGAATCGGAACATCCATGTAGTATTTGTATTTTTGATCAAGTTCCAGTTCATTATTAAGCGCATTTTCCTGCCATTCCGTCAGCTCGATATCGAGTGCGATTCTCGTTTCTTCCTGGAAAGCCGCGCGGCCGTATAAACGAACTACATTGAGAAGGCCAATACTACGTAAGGCCAGGAACTCTTTATTTTTCTCGTCATGGCTGCCAAGCAATGTTTGCGGGCTCAGTTTCTTTAGGACAACAATATCATCGGCAACAAGGCGATGCCCGCGTCCAATTAGGGTGTGAGCGGTTTCACTTTTTCCAACGCCGGATTTTCCACGCAGCAAAATGCCGATCCCTGAAACATTTACGCAAACGCCATGAATAGCTATTTCCTGTGCCATCGCCTTGATGACATACGCATCGAGCTTGGCAATCAGCTCGCTCATGGAGTCCTTTGTCCGCAAAACAGGAATATGCTCTTCCGTGCAATACTGGCGAAGGCCAAGCGGTTCTTCCTGATTGGACGTGATGATGATGCACGGCGGATCATAAGTCACAATATTGCTGATCCGCATCTTGCATTCCTCATCAGAGAGCGTATGCAAGTAATTGATTTCATTTGTGCCAAGAATTTGGACATACTCAGTCGTAATGAAATCAAACTTGCCCATGAATTCCAATCCGGGGCGGCGGACTTTCGAATGCTTCAATGGCCGATGCAATTCTTTCTCCCCCACCAATACTTCAAATCGGAATCGCTCTACTATATCGCCCACCGTAACTGTTTTCATAACCGGTCACCTTTCGTTTCACAATGAATTTGCCTTATTATAACATGGGCTGATCAAAATATGGTTTTTGATTTGACAAGATTGCATAAATCAGCTAGATATCATTCAAATTTTTCGTATCTATAAAATCTATTTGTAAAAGTTAGTCTATCCAAACAGACCTGTGATCATATTACCTTCCAATATCAATGTTTCTCTAAGGGCTCCCGGGAATAAGAGGAGAGTCATATCTCTGTTGTACAGACGGTTTTTCTTATGTTCCAACTTTCTTGAGCATTCAGCGATTTTTAGGGTTCCTCCCTTGTACTAAACTAGCTTTTCTTGCATAACTCTCTTTTATTCAGCGTTTCATTTCACAAAAAGCTGTATGCAAGTTATTCAAGCCACCCTCTCTGCAGCCAGAGTCGGTTTACGCAACCGACTTAGCGGTAATACTCTACATAACGAATGCATTATGATAGGCGGGAGGGGGTTTGCTTGAAAACGGACTCCAAACATTTACAGCAATTAAAGAACCGTGAACTTCATTATAAAAAGAATCTCTGGTCAGGAATTTTGTTTGGTCTCGGATTTGTTGCTTTTATTGACGAAACCATTTTTCATCAATTGCTGCACTGGCATAAGTTTTATGATAAATCGACAGTAGCGGTCGGACTAGTTTCGGATGGACTGTTTCATGCATTTAGTTGGTTTGCGACCGTGGGTGGCTTATATTTAGTGGCAGATCTCCGGCGTTTGAATGCGTTGTGGCATAAAGTGTGGTGGGGAGGCAAACTGATTGGTGGAGGTGCGTTTCAGCTATATGATGGAACGATCCAGCATAAAGTGATGCGTATTCATCAAATTCGATATCATGTCGATATTGTGCCATATGATGTTGTCTGGAACGTAACAGCTGTCATTATGATCATTGCTGGAACTCTCCTGATACGAAATGCAAAGCAAAATCAACGAATGGTTAAAGGAACGGTGCTCCATAATGCATAATGAGGCAGCTTGGTCCCTGATGAATTTATTTTTTGGCTTACCAGCATGTGTCGCGCTTTTGGCTTATAGCTGGGCAGTATATAAAACGAACCGGGTTCAAAGGCTTCGCAAATGGCCAGTTCACCGCACAATTTTATGGTTCGCAGGGGTTTTTTGCTGTTTGGCTGCCCTTGTGGGACCGCTTGCTGCCCTTTCACGCCATTCGTTTACATGGCATATGACCGGACACCTACTTCTCGGTATGCTTGGACCGTTGCTAATGGTTTTGGCAGCTCCTATGACACTTGTATTGAGGACTTTGGACGTGAATCGAGCCCGACGTATGACCAGATTCCTTTCAAGCCGAGTGGCAGGATTTTTTATTCATCCCATCACAGCTTTCCTGATAAACATCGGTGGCCTTTGGATACTTTACACAACCGGACTGTTCCAAGTAATGCATTCCAATTGGCTACTTCATATTTTTGTGCATATACACGTTTTCGCGGCTGGTTATTTATTTACTATTTCTATGATATATATCTATCCCTTGGCTCACCGGCATTCTTTCCGTTTCCGAACAGCGGTATTTATCATGGCACTCGCAGGGCATGGAATCCTATCCAAGTATTTGTACGCCTATCCACCGGCAGGGGTAGAAATAGAAGATGCCCGCCTTGGTGCCATGCTCATGTATTACGGAGGGGATGCGGTCGATTTATTGGTAATCATCGTTCTCTTCCACCAATGGTACCGAGCCGGCAGACGTAGACCCCTACCTGCTGCCGTGGCAGAACAGTAACAGAATGGTTTCAAATAGTACAGGGGAGATTCTATCCTTCTTGCCTTCTCGGTATTCAACTAAAGACATCGCAGCGTATCGGTGACATAGTACGTGCCTATCATGTCTTAGCCAGTGTCCCAGTAAAATTTCGAAACACTGTATAGGAATGAAAAAAGTGAAATGTCAAACCTCCCTTCCTGTACAGAGAGGCATAAACATCCACTTTTGAATTAACAGTTTCGTAGTAAGAAAGAGAAAGTCCGAGAAGTGTTGGAATCAAAAATCCTTCTTTTTTCAATAGAGTACCAATGAAAATATTACTAGCGATTTTCATCTTCATGGATCATGCGCTTTGCTTCGTCCAATTCGATTACACGCTTCGGAAAGTATTCATAAATTGGTTCAAGCTGGAGGTTCACTTCCTCCAGTTCAGCGGTTTCGGAAAAAGGATACTCCCAAACTATCGTTTCAAGTTCTGTTTTCAAAATGAACCGAAGCACTTGCATTGGAGCGCGTCCAGCCGTATCTTCATCTGATAAAATTGGTTCTTCAAAATGCTCGTTTGACTGGTTGAGATAAATTGTACCTTCCCTGTTATTTTGAACGGCGTCTTCAGCTAAAGCTTGAAAGTCTTGTAATGTTTCTGCCTTTCTCATGTATGCCACTCCTTCCTAAATAAACGAACTACTATACCTCTTCCCTCTTCTGTAAAGTCAATAAACACAAATTGGATATATGTTAAGAGCCTATTTAATGCTATAATACGGTGTTCGGGAAACCTTTTAGCCAGTTAGCGCGTCTCATACGATGGGCAGATTTTAACGTGAAGTCTCTTTTTTAGAGTTCATCCATATAAAGAATAGGAATTCATCATATAGAATGTTAGGTGATAAATTATGAATAGAATGCAAGCACGCAAGAAGAAACGGACGAAGAAAAAAGGCATTATCTTCCTTTCGCTCCTTCTGCTCATTGGAGCTGGGGTCATTTTTTGGGTGTACCAGTACAATCAAGGCTTTACGGAAGCCGTTGATAGCACCGTAAAAGACAAGGAATTTGATTTATTCGAAGGGGAAGAACCAAAATTCGGTGAAATTAACGTCATGCTCCTCGGTTCAGACGCCCGTAAAGACGAGGACGGCCGGTCGGACACATTAATTGTAGCCAACTATAATCAAAAGACAGAAAAAGTTAAACTCATCTCTATCATGCGGGATACGTATGTGTCTATTCCAGGCCATGGCAAACAAAAGATGAATGCCGCCTTTTCCATTGGCGGACCGGAACTGGTCAGACAAACACTAAAAGAGAATTTCGATTTAGATGTCCATTATTATGCGATTGTAGATTTCAATGGATTCCCGAAAATGGTTGACCTTATCGCACCGGACGGCATTGAAGTGGATATTCCGTATACCATGCAGCACGGCATCGGCATGACATTACAACCAGGAAAACAGACATTGCACGGTGAACAATTGCTCGGATATGTTCGTTTCCGACATGACAAAATGAGCGATTTTGGACGTGTAGCACGACAGCAGGAAGCTCTTTCTAAGTTAAAGGACGAAGCAGTCGGCTTCCATAGTCTAGTCAACCTGCCAAAACTGCTTGGAACAGCTGACGCGTATGTAAACACGAACCTAGATAAGAAAACAATCCTATCCATTGCAAAAGGCATGTTAGAAAATAAAACCGGATCACTTGAAACGATGCGGATTCCTGTGGATCATTCCTTCGTGGATCGCGATGTCAATGTAGGGCAAGTTCTTGACATTGATTTCGAGAAAAACATCCAGGCCATCGACGAGTTTTTGAATCCTACCGTCGATACAGCAGCGGATACCACAAAAGATAACGAAGCAAAGGAATAAATAATGAGGACACAGGCAAAGGAGAACTTTCATGTTCCCTTTGCCTGTTTTTTGTACAAAAAATTCAATTCTTCTTTTATGTTAAAATGAAAGCATTCAATAAAAAAAGGAGGTCCTTTAGTATGAAGTTGCATTTCCATCCGGTTTGGGAACAAACGCTGCCGTCTAAAAGCAAATCTGAACTAACAGCCGCTTTTACTGCCCTGTCCCCTTCCCATTCATTTGGCGCCTCCCCATTCTTAGTCAAACGGAAAAGGAACGGTGGCATCGTGGCAACCGTCTTTCTGCAAAACGTAACTGCATACCCAGTTACGTTAGAAAAAGTACAAGTCCAGCTGTATGACCAAAAAAAGAGGATAGCGCAAAATATTTTTGATGAGTCGCTGGTCATCCCTCCTAATTCCACTATGCCTTGGTCGTTTGTCTTCCCTCCTGAGTCGACTGAAGAGGGTGACATTACGGAGCAGATGACTGTAAGTATTGACTTGCTGAAATGAAGTAACGGAGAATGTTACGCTAGGGAAGAGCATAACGCCCCTAATTGCTCTCTTTATAACAATGAAAAACAAAAAAAACCAGCCTCTGCTGGTTTTAGAGCGTTGACAAAAGCGTATTATTTTGTTGTGACGTATAAAAATAATATACAACCGCTACTACTTACATTTAGATTCCTAGTAAAGTTGATTTCCGCTTCTGGCGTCGCTTTCCGGGGGGCGGGCGGTGAGCCTCCTCGTCCGCTGCGCTCCCAGGAGTCGACGCCTTCCGCTCCAATCAACGGATGTTCTGCTAACAAGGTATGTTGTTATTAATCATTAGTATGATAGACCTCGTATACAAGAAGTTTAGAGAGTCTTCATGTGTTTACTCAACAATTAAAAAATTGTATTAAAGGCAGGGAACGCAACGTAGACTCCTATGGGAATAGCTTGAGCTGAAGACCCCGCAGGAACGGAGTGACGAGGAGGCTGAAGCCAAGCCCATGGAAAGCGAAGTTGCGCTCCCTGCCGGTTGGTTTATGCAATTCTATTCATCTCAAAGTGACTTTGTCTATAGTCTGAACCAGCGTCTGCTGGTTTTTTATTATTTCGCCGCTGCCTTTTGCACGTCTTCCCCGTCCTTGCGGAAGAAACCAAAAATCCCGACAGTCTGGACAACGTTGGTGAACGCTTGTGGGTCGACTTCTTTAATGATTTTTTCTAAATCATACAATTCATATCGCGTGATCACGAGATACATCATATTTTTGTCTTCTTTTGAGTACGCTCCTTTTGCAGGAAGAATCGTAATCCCACGCACCATTTTTTCATGAATGGCTTTCTGCAATTCATCAGCTTTGCGCGTGATGATCATCGCGGTTACTTTCTCATGGCGAGTATGCAGCATGTCAATAACAGCTGTAGTCACATACAGGGCAATCATCGTATACAGTGCGTTCTCGGGTTCGTATAAAAATCCCGCCAGGACGATAATGACTCCGTTGAGTAGGAGAAAATACGTACCGATCGGCTTATCCTGCAGCCGAGAGAGAACCATTGCAACAATATCCATGCCTCCAGTAGAAGCACCGAGCTTTAACGATAATCCGACGCCAACCCCAGCAATGACACCGCCGAAAACTGCGTTTAAAATGATATCATCCGAAAGCGATAATACCGGAAGCAATTCGAGGAACAACGTTGCGAATAGTACAGACACGATACTGTAAATCGTAAAACCCCTGCCCACTTTGAACCATCCGAGAATGAAAACAGGGATGTTAAAGAGCAGCAGCAGAATTCCTGTGCTCACTGAAATATCAAAATGGTCCTTTAAAATACTGGATACAAGTTGGGCTGCCCCAGAAAAACCACTTGCATAGACATTAGCGTTAATCAAAAAGAAATTTAATGAAATCGCCAATAGCAAAGAGCCGAATATTACGACTATAATCCGTTTCGCTTCAATAAAAAACATAAATACCTCCTGCACTTGTCAATCTTGCACTCATTAGGCAATAGAACAAATTGTAGCTGATTTATACACAATTTGAAATGATCAATGAGACCCATTTTTAGTATAACCATAAAAAAACATCAGCAAGCGCTGATGTTTTTCCTCTATATCCTATTACGAATGGCTTCCTTGTAATGTTCTCCGATATTTCGCGTAAAGAAAAGTGGAAACGCCAGCAAGTATGACAATGGATAACAAGCCAGCCATGGCACCTTCCATATCCCAACCATTTACTGCATACCCCGTCGATACCCCAAAGACGATTCCAGTCATTATCGCAACCCATATGAGACGGATCATTCTAGCCACCCTTTCCAGTTCATGTCTTGAGAATTATTCTCACTACATCATAACCTAATTGAAAGCATTTATCAATTAGAAACTTGAAAGTATTATCCCGCTCCCACTAAAAAGACACCTCCACTAAGATCTTATGAGAGGGCAAGTGATCTTCATGAATCATTCCGCATTTGAAGAATACGATCATTTACGAAGGCTTGTATGAAAAACTTTTCATTGTCATTGGGTTCTCGTTCATTTGCTATAGTAAAGTTGTCAATCGATATTTGCATCGAGTCTGTCAACACGGCCTCGCTAGCCAAAATTAATTCTCTCCAATACGTATCCATTTCTTCTACATCGCAAATCGATTCATGTCCGAGCAAGAACCATTTGGCGTCATATTTCTGAATATCTTTAATCATAGGAAGCAATAATGATTGTTTGAAATGATATAAAGAATTTGTGGTGGTGCCATATGCACTGTCGCCTAAAAATATTACCTTTTCATCTGCAATATACACAATGGTTGAGTCGTCTGTATGCGTACTTGCGATTTGTTCGAGATGGCATATTTTATTCCCCAGGTCTATCACGAGAGAATTCTCAAATATAATATCGGGAGACCTCACAGTAAAACGATCTCGTTCAGGTATGTCTTCCTGAATGATTTTCCGGCAAAAATCACTCATTTCATTACTATTTACATAATGTTGGAGGGATTGATCATCAAAGGAAAACGTCTGCCATTGTTGTAAGCGCCGATTTGTCTCCCTGTTGACGATGATCGTAGCATTGATTTCACTCATACCTAAAAAATGATCCCAATGAGCATGAGTGATCACCAAGTATTTGATTGGCGGCACATCTAACTTCTCAATTTCCTTTACGAAAATTTCCGCATGCTTAGTCGAATTTCCAGCATCTATTAACAAACTGTATTGTTCCCCACAGATTAATCCTAATGTCGGCCGTTCTTTATCATTTTGATTCGGCAAATAATATATGGTGTCACTTAATTTTTTTAACATGTTCTATCTCCTCAATTCTAATTTTTTCTGAATGAGAAAATCTACATGTATATTCTAAGTGCGATAAACTAGAGATTTTCTCGTATTATTGGTGTTTTACCATTGGACTTGTACCTCCTAATATATTTTATTCTTATCAACACTCAAATTATTTTTTTGTAAAGTTTAATTAAATCAGCCTGTACTCTTCAGCGTTCGTAATCATATTTAATAAACTCACAAACAACTCTCTTTGTTCAACTCGAATCCAATCTTCCTGTACTTCAGCTAACAACCACATGACTTCATCTAAAAATACATGTATTAAACCTGCTTGCCACATTTCTTTTTCGTTCCATGTCAAGGTTTGATATCCACTATATCCTTCGAGAAAGAGCTGCCATTCTATTGGCGTAAATAGCCTATTTGGCGCTGAAGAGAGTTCATTATGAAATAATAATAAAGCTAGAGCCAAGTCAAATATGCGTGGGATCCACTTCGCATTATCGGGATCTATTACTATAGGTTTTTTGGTGAATACTAAATTATTTGCTTTAAAGTCGTGAGGAGTTTCTATCCATATTAACGAAGCATTCTTTAGTTTTTCTTGATTTTCTACCGCTGTAAATAACAGATTTCGTAAACCTTGAATATCAAAATCAATGTTCCAAGTTGCAGCATTTTTAGCGATTTCTTTTAAGTGTTCATCAACTTCCTCATGAGTAAAATCAAACACATCATATTTGTTTAAATTAAACGCATTATCTTTTGTAGACAATGAATGAATTTCACCAAGAAGCTCACCAGCTTGCATTATCTCTGTTCGTTCACCTTGATAAGTTTCGCCATCAATATAGGGATAACATATGTATACTTCTTCCTCTATTTGTTGCGGGTTGCTGGTCTGTAGGTTTACCGGTGTCACAACAGGTATGCCTGCATCCTTTAAGTAGGTGGTGTATTTGATAAGATTTATTGCGCTTTCCATCGGATATTGGGTTCGTTTTACTATTTTATTGTCAACTTTATATACCGGTGAAAAAGCATATATGCTATCTTGCTCTTCTGACAGTTCAAAACCAAAACATCTCAAAAGATGTGAACTATTCATTTCTAATTCTCCTATTTTCAGCAAATTGTCATACTTCCAACATTATACACAAAAAACTCAACATTCCACCAAAAATTTTTCCGACACTAGATTTCAGTGTTTAACAATAAATCATTTCAATTCAAGAAACTCTTGTTTTCCGGAAAATCAGCGTTATAATTCTATTGAGTTAATTGACTAAATTACCAATATGGAGATGCAGCATGCGGACGTATAATGAGAAAATAAGTATTTACCATGGAATGGCTTCGACCATAGCGTTGAACTTTTCCAACAACTTCTTTCCGATTTTCGCCATTACCATTTTAGGGGCGACCAATTACCAGGTTGGGCTGATCAGTTCCCTCCCTCCGCTCATGGCGTTGCTTATGACGATTCCAGCCGCCATCTTGCTGAATCGAGCCATTGCACAGAAAAGACTTGTTGCGATATCGGTTTTATTTGCACGGCTGTTGTTCATTTTAATAATTATGACGGTTTATTTTCCAAACCCTTCGCAGGCTTGGATTTTCCTTGTCATCATTGCACTCATGAGTTTGCCGAATACTGTCGCGAACATAGGTTGGCAGACGTTCATTAGTGGGTTGGTCGAGGAATCAAATCGCGGCTCTTTTTTCAGTGACCGAAATCGGCTTCTAACGATCGTGGGACTGGTATCTACCCTACTGATCGGATTGATCATGAAAGATGCGTCTTCGAATGCGACCGCCTACCAAGTGCTCTTCGGAATCGCCTTTTGTTTCGGCATGCTGGAAGTCTTCCTGCTTCTGAAGCATGAAGAACCAGTAGTGAAAAAAGAAGGTCCGATGAAGAAAAATAAAACAATGGACTGGTCTATTTTCCGGCACTCGAATTATGTTTGGTTTTTGATCGCTGCTTTATTTTTCAACTTTGCTTGGCAAATGGCATGGGGAATTTTTAATATTTATCATGTCCGGGTAGTCGGAGCGACAATTTTTTGGATCAGTATGTTCTCGGTCGGCAGCATGCTTGCCCAGTTTCTTTCCTTTCCTCTTTGGAAGAAATGGGCAGAACGGCAATCGAATACGCTTGTCTTTGTGTACGCCGCCATTGGGATGGCAACGACGCCATTTTTGACGGTGTTGTCTACGAATTTGTACTACATTACTCTCATTCAAACATCATCGGGATTTTTCCTCGCAGGTGTTGTGCTGCTATTGTTCAATCTCCTGTTAGAACAATCGCCGGAGCAAGTGAGAACCTATTGCATTACAACTTACAATGTCTTGCTGTCGCTTGTAGCGTTTATCGCACCGCAAATCGGGATATGGCTTTTGGAGCATCTTGGTGTCGATATGGCCATGTATATCAATTCTGCAATTCGTTTTCTCAGTGCTGCCTTATTTTTTTTCGTATCCATGCGCTACGCCAAACAGAAGACGCCTGCACTACCAAAAATCCACTAACAAAAAGAGAGAACCCGCCAATTTTAGAGGAAATACTTACGTTTTTTTTTACAAGGCACTCTGAAATTTTAAAAGGCACCATTTTTCGTTCGTATTTTGAACGAAACGGTGCCTTTTTCTTTGGTTATTCTTACTCTGCTTCTTTCCATAAGGTTAATATTTGCTTTAGATTGACCGCAAATATCGTCATAGCCCCCTGCATCTGCATGCCAAATAGCCCCGGGGAAGTGACTACATCATACCCGTGTATTTGTTTTAAATCCCTATTCTTCGCTTCAAGTTTATAGCGGGATTTCGCTTTTATCTTAAACAATTCGCTATTTTGAAATGCTTACTGGTCCTTGTGTTCTGTCGACTTTATTGAGACGGAATACGTTTTACTCTTGGCTCCTTTTTTAATTTCTCTTTCATGGACTCATCGATTCATGCGAATTGGTGGAACTGCCTTACGACCGATATCCAAGCAATATTTACTTTTCAACTCTTCAGAATGAAGGTAAAATCCACAAGTTCGTGTATTTAACGCAGCATATTATCATTTGGGACGACAATATCGTAAATTGCCATATAAGGACTGAGGTTTAAAGTTTCTTGATTAGAGATCATTGGACTCTAATAAAAACAGCGATCCATTCCTCGATAAAAGGAAATAGATCGCCGTTGTAAATTTCACTTTATTTGACGGTGAGTTTCGTTAGTTGGAGTGTAGAGCGGCGACTCCTGTGGGATGAGCGGGACAGGTGTGACCCCACAGGAGCGAAGCGACGAGGAGGCTCACCGCCCGCCCCACGGAAAGCGTCCGCTCGGAACGTAAATCAACAGTTCTAGTATAAGCCCATTTAATTGTACTTTTTCAGTGGCCTCCCAATATTACGGCTTCTCTTTTTCATTTTCTTCTTTTATTTTTTCTCGTTTTTCATGAGCTCGTCGCATTTCGTCCATATCAAATTCCTCACCAAACTCTGCACGCAAGTTGCGGTCATAATCAAAGTACGGATGATTATCCGCCCATGGCTCCGAGTTCGTCTCTTGATCAAACACACTCGTGGCCATATAGCGGTGGAAAGCGAGTTCGCCCAAAGCTAACACTGCACTGCTAATGATGGATATGAGCAAAAGTCCGTCTGTAACTGGAAACAGAAAGAAGCCCATCACCCATATAATCACCGCACTTAAAACGAAATCACCGGCTGCCGCCAGTGGATTTCCGAGAAAAGGCATGACAAAGATATCCGCTGCATAACCTATGCCTGTTACAACGATGCTAATCAATAGAGTACTGAGAATAGGGACGTTATAAATGCCAGTCAAGACAATCCAAAGAATAGCGAGGGTCATCAGCCATTTGACAAAAAATCCTTTTACATAACTGCCTTCTCCAGAATACATAATACAATCTCCTCCCTATTGATAGGCTGTCCATTCCTCCATTTTTTATCCGTAGATTACACTGATTAAAAACAGGTTCACTAAAAATCGACTTGTATGAAAAAATCAAATTTACTTAACATATAAGTCTATATACTTAAATCAAACTAGGTAAATTTAATCAAATTCTTATTGATTTTACTGAATATGATGCAGTACACTGTACCTAATGATAGCGTCACTATCATTTATGAAAAAACTAGAATAGTAAAGAATTGGGGGAATTGTTATGCCTGCAAAAAGACCGACAACATGGGATCACGAAGTCGATGTCGTCGTACTCGGTACTGGAGGTGCCGCATTTGTCTCTGCTGTTTTGGCAGCAGATCAAGGTGCGGAAGTGTTAATGCTGGAAAAAACTCATCAAGTTGGCGGGACGACTGCATTTTCAGGTGGTGTACCTTGGATTCCGATGAACCGTTACATGAAAGAAGCGGGAATTGAGGATGACCGTGAATCCGCAATTACATTTATTAAAAGGCTCACACAGGGAAAAGAGCCAGATCCAAAGTTTATTGACCTCTTCGTCGACAATGGCCACGTCATGATCGACTATTTACATGAAAACACACCCGTCCGTTTTGCTACGCCGAAGGGCTATTCCGAATACTATGGACACCTTCCAGAAGCGTTAAAAAACGGTACGCGATCATTAGATCCAGAACCGTTCGACTTAAACCAAGTTGGCGAATGGGGACCGCTCGTACGCCAAAACCCTGTATTTCCTCCACTCACACTTGCAGAAGGTGGCGCAGTAGGTGGAATCGATTTCATGAAAATTGCGGAGCGGATGGAAAACAATATTGTCACTATGGGCCGCTCACTGATTGGTGCGCTATTAAAGGGTGCCCTTGAACGTGGTATTGATATCCAACTGAACACACCAGGTAAAGAGCTTGTCCTTGATGATGAAGGCAAGGTCATTGGAGTCGTCGCTGAGAAGGATGGAGAAAAAATCTTCATCGGCGCACGCAAAGGCGTCGTTCTCGCTTCCGGCGGTTTTGAATGGAATCAGGAATTGATAGAGACATTCTTGAAGGGCCATGTCACCCACCCAATGTCTCCTCCTGGCAACGAAGGCGACGGACTGATCATGGCAATGGAAGCGGGTGCAGCACTCGGCAACATGTCAGAGGCTTGGTATTATCCGACGATGCAAGATCCGACGTTTGAATACGAAGACCATATCATGAATCAGACAGGTGGCGGCCGTTTTGGTCCAAACAGTATTATCGTTAACAAGCACGGAAAACGTTTCGCTCACGAAGGCACTACATACAACGACCTGCCCCGTTCGTTCTTTGAGTACGATCCTGTCGCACTTGAATATCCGAACGAAGCGCCAAACTGGATGATCTTTGATCAGCAATTGAAGGATTCCCAGATGATAATCACTATGATGCCTGGCGAAGAGGCTCCTGAATGGGTCGATCGCGCAGATTCCTTACGTGAGCTGGCGGAGCAAATCGGTGTTAACCCAGACGGTTTGGAAGCTTCAGTTGCCCGTTGGAATGAGCATGTGGTAAACGGCGCAGATCCAGACTTCCATCGTGGGACAACCCACTTCGAGAACATTCTTGGAGGCGGTGGAAACGCCGAAGCGAACCTTGGAAAGATTGAAAAAGGTCCTTTCTATGCAATACCTGTCCACCTCGGTGCCCTTGGAACAAATGGCGGACCGCGTATCAACGAAAAAGGTGAAGTCATCAGCCTCAGAGGGAATGTCATTGATGGGCTTTACGCAGCGGGCAACGCTGCAATGGGGATTTTAGGGCCAGTCTACACAAGTGCAGGTGGCACGATCGGACCAGCCATGACAATGGGCTATATTGTCGGCAAGGAAGTCGGCACAAAGGAAGCACGTGAAATCAAAGAAGCGGAAGCATTAGCTTTATAATTACAAAAGAAAGAGTGAATGAACATGCCAAACGGAACACATACAGTAGAATTGCAAGTACCTATCGAAAACATCTGGAACTTTGTAAGCGACATGAACAATTGGGCGCCACTTGTTCCTGGATATATTGAGCACGAAATTTTAAGCGAGAAGCAATCTACATGGAAATTCAAAGGAGATTTGGGCTTCATGAAGAAAACTGTCAAGCTCCAAATCGACATTCAAGAATGGATTGAACCATCCAAAGTAACTTTTGACTTGAAAGGTCTTTCCGACAATTTCACCGGAGGCGGCTATTTCGAAGCGGAAAGAATCTCAGATTCAGCGACACGCATGACGGGCCATTTGGATATTACGGCAGGCGGCATGATGGGCGCGATGATTAATACGATTCTAAAGAATTTTGTGCCTGAAACTGCTCAACAGTTGACTGAAGCGATTGCTGGCAAAATTAATGAAATTGAAGGCGTTACCGTCTAACATTTCAAGTAGAATAACAAGTCTTAACACCACACTTATTTTCGAGTCAAAAAAGAGGGAAACCGATGCACACCGGTTTCCCTCTTTCTAATCGTTTGTATCCAACGAAAATTGCAATAAACGGCTGACCTCGCCATTATATTCTTCCATTCCATTTCGGCTTACTTCCTGAAAACGCAACTTTTCCAGCATCCGGCGGGCGCGTTCATTGGATTCATGTGTTTCTGCATAGAATGAACGGATGCCCCGTTCTTTCACTGCATAATCCATCAATAACTGCGATGCCAAAACGCCGATCCCTTTTCCCCAGAGCATTCGATTACCGATAGCAATGCCCAACTCAGCGCTTTCCTCTTTGCCTATAACTAAATCCGCATAACCGACTAATTGGCCTTCGCATTCTACTCCCTTTCGAATAAAATCCTCAGAGATTCCTTCTACACATCGTGTCCACCAGTTGAGCATCTCTTCCGGTTGCCGATTGATTTCCCAACCATTCGCCAAACAGAACAACTCATCCCGGCTCCACTCTGTAACAGTTTCAAAATCCTCCATGACCAATCGTCTTAAGGAGACTGCGGGACTTGCCTGTTTCTTCAATTGCTATTCCCCCATCCTATCAATTAACTGGTTTTAAATAATCGAGGAAGATATCCCGAATCCGCAAGGCCTGTTCAATCGGCAAAATGACCATATCCCCCATTTGAACACTTTCAAAGAAAGATAACTTTCGTGTAAACAGACCAAATATATTCGAGATGGCTCCAAGCGTTTCCGCATTTGCCACATCGGAACGAATAGAGCCGTCATGCTTGCCTTCCTCAATGATTTTTGCAATAACGTTGGTAATATTCGCATATGCCTGGTGGTAGTCTGCGATATCCTCCAGCGGTTCCTGTGCAAATGCAGCGTACGTCTCGAACGCCTCGAGTAACTTCATATCATTCCAAAGCACGGAGTCGCTCACTTTAATGAAATGATTCAACAGCATTTCAAATTTTTCGTAACAGGTCCCTTCACTTTCATAAATTCGCTCAAAGGAAGTCAGCCTCTCCTGCAATAGCTTAACAATCACTGCGATAATAAGCTTGTTTTTCTTTGGAAAATAACGGAACACCGTGGCAACACCAAGCCCCGCTTCCTCTGCCACGTCCTGCATCGTAGCCCACTCAAATCCTTTTTCTACAAACACTTTATAAGCCGCTTGTAAAATTTGTACTGTTCGTTTCTCTTTGAATGTCATCTTACTCATTCCTTTTGGCCTATATACTTTTCTTCCTCCTATCATATCGCAACCAAGCCCTCTTGAACATCTACATCCTCTCTTTCTTTTACTAAGGAGATCGCCGTCTACCAAGTTAGCAGTTTATAAACCTATCAATTGGGTAAAGACGGAAGAAACAGCAAACGAAGGGATGGATTGGAATGATATTTTTAACAGAAACAGAGCTGGAAGGCAAGCAGGCCTATTACGGGGAAATATGTGATCATTTCGCAGACCAGGGATTAATCTTAGGGAACTGGGATTATGACCAGGGATTATTCGATAAAATATTGTACAAGCGGGGCGGTGTAACCATTTATTTGCGCTGTCCTTTCGATGTCATTCGAGGTGAACTGGATCAGCAAGATGCCCTTTTGCTTTTTAAGAAACCATTTATCATTAAACACATTCTTAACATCGGTCTCGACGAAGAAGAGAGCCCGGTATTAACCGTGACGGGTTTGGAACAATTCCAGAAACCTGTCGACAAGGATGCCCCGATTGAGAAGAAATCAAGCTGGGCAGAGGATGCCGAGCAAGTAATTAACAAAACACTTTCCGGCATGGCTTTTGTGCCTATTTAAAAAGCAGGCTGCTATCCCTTCTCTCATATAATAATAAAAAAGCATTCCGTCTTACCATGAATGGAATGCTTTTTCATTCGAAAATAAATTCTTTATGACTCTCTTACCGAAAGATTCTCTTTAAGAAAAACAAAACGAAGAAATGAAGCAGTCCCCCAACGACGCCATAAATAGCTGCTAACAGATACGTGAATGCTTCACTTGCTCCGAATACCCAGATCCCTGCAATAAAACCTATAACTGCCCCGCTACAAGCATAGCTAATACCTTTCATTCGAACTGACATCGATTTACCTCTTTTAGAAAAGTCGAGAAACAAGGAAACAGGAAAGGCTCCAACCAAAAATATAGGAAAGGTGAATATAGCAGCCAAGATGAACATTGATAAATAGGTCCATGAATTGTCCAAGGTGAGTTGAGAATATAAAGCAAAACACACGGCGAACAATACGGGAGATAAAAAGGAAGCAAACAGATATATGGCAAAACGGTCGAATGTTTCCTTATACGCATTATCCATAAACACTACCTCCTGTTGAATGTTTACTATTTTCTCTTCCGGGAATTTAGTACAAAAAATGGCGAGGTGACTTATTATGAAGGTAATCAGTAGGCTGGTAATTATCGGGATTCTGGCCGGCGCTTTACTTGCCGGTCTCTTGAAATTAGTGTATGTCGCCACGGGCAATAAAGCGTACGTCCTCTTATATAATGTCGATTATATCCCAATTCTTAATAGATGGGAATCAACTCCAATTGTTGGAATTACCTTTCATTTTGTATTCTGTATCGCCAGTGTTGTCGGTCTCTATTTCATACTGCGTTTGATTCACTTGGAAAAGCGCATACTCCCCTACTTTCTCACCTATACAGCGGGCAGCGGCATCCTGTATTTCTTAACAGCTTTGTCCGACAAGCCACCTGCAGCCAATGATGTGGAAGCCTGGCTTTATTGGACGCTCAGTCATGCAGCGTACAGCATACTTGTGGCTGAACTCATCATTCATTGGCTCCATCGTCAAGAATCGCTTCCAGGTAAGACGCTCCATACGGAAACTTAAATTGCATCAAACACTTCTGCTGCTTCCGTGGCAGTTTCGGTTTCCTCACTAATCTTCTGCAAAAAATGGTAGACTAGTACAAGGATTAGGGAATGAATCTTCTGAATGTACATCTTGATAATACCCTTCTCTGCATCCGAGAAGAAATTTCACCACAATGAAAAAGGAGGAAGAATTGATGGCGGAACTCTGTCCGATTTGCCAGGGCCCGAATCACTGCTGCAATAATCAGGATAAATCCATCGGGTCGTGCTGGTGTACTGAAAGAATCTTTCCGGAAGGCATTTTTTTGCTTGTGCCGGTAGAAGAAATCCGAAAGACTTGCATCTGCCAAACATGTCTAGATAACTATAAACGCGACGAAGAGTTGGAGTCGCCTCGTTAACTAAGAAAGGAATCATTCATGCTCAAACAATTTTTCTCTTATTACAAACCACACCGGCGTTTATTCATCATCGACTTTTCGAGTGCTGTTTTCGTTGCATTGCTTGAACTGGCTTTTCCACTCGCAGTCCAGTGGTTCATCGATTCGCTGCTACCGTCCGGCGATTGGGGACGTATAACAACAGTCAGCATCCTGTTGCTGCTCGTTTATTGCCTCAGCACTTTTCTGCAGTATATTGTAAGTTATCTCGGCCATAAACTCGGCATCAATATCGAGACGGATATGCGGAGGGAATTGTTCGAACACGTCCAAAAGCAATCGTTTCGATTTTTTGATAATACAAAAACGGGCCATATCATGACCCGGATTACGACAGACTTGTTTGATATCGGGGAATTTGCCCATCACGGTCCGGAAGATGCATTCATCGTTGTGATGACGATTGCCGGGGCATTCGGTATTATGTATACGATCAATCCGGAACTTGCCTTAATCACTCTCGTCATGGTGCCGTTGCTTATCGTTATCGTCACTTACTGCAATAAGAAAATGAACGCTGCCTGGCATAATATGTATGGCAAAATAGCGGAAGTAAACGGCCGTGTCGAAGACTCTGTTTCGGGCTCGCGTGTTGTAAAATCTTTCACAAATGAAGATTTCGAGATGCAGCGTTTTAACCGGGACAACGGCAATTTCCGTTTAGCAAAACTTGTCGCTTACAAAGTAATGTCATGGACCACATCTTCCATTTACATGTCCACCCGGCTTATGACACTCATCGTGCTTGTTGTCGGGGCTTGGTTCATAATTAATAAAAAGCTTACTTACGGCGAACTTATCAGCTTTATACTTTTTGTTAACATCTTGACGAAACCGATTGACAAGATCAGTGCACTGCTTGAATTGTACCCAAAAGGGATGGCAGGATTTTCTCGATTTCAGGAGTTAATCAATCAGGAGCCAGAAATTAAAGATGCTCCCGATGCGATCGATGTCCCTCATTTGAATGGCGATGTCAAACTGACTAATGTCACCTTCGGGTATGACAATAACAAACCAGTCTTGAATAATATTAGCCTTTCGATCAAAGCGGGACAAACAGTAGCGTTTGTCGGTCCGTCAGGTGCTGGCAAGACGACGATCTGTTCCCTCATCCCACGATTTTATGACGTAAATGAGGGCCGAATCGAAATTGATGGGCTCGACATCCGCCGCATGACGCAACGATCACTCCGCAGCCAAATTGGTATTGTTCAGCAAGATGTGTTCCTGTTCACAGGTACAGTGAAAGAAAATATCGCTTATGGCAATCTCACAGCTTCCGATGAAGAAATTTACGAAGCAGCTAAACGGGCTCATTTAGAGGAGTTCATTGCCAATCTGCCGGATGGCTATGAAACGCAGATTGGCGAACGAGGGCTTAAATTATCCGGCGGGCAGAAACAGCGTCTTGCCATCGCCCGTATGTTCCTGAAAAACCCACCGATCCTCATTTTGGATGAAGCGACTTCTGCACTTGATACAGAAACCGAAAGAATTATTCAGCAGTCACTCGAGGAGTTGTCTGAAAACCGCACGACACTTGTCATCGCGCATCGCTTGACGACGATACGGAACGCTGACCGGGTGATCGTAGTGACCCCGAACGGCATTGAAGAAGAAGGGACTTATTCCGAGCTTGTCGAACAGGGCGGGACATTTGCCCGCTTGCATGCGAATCAAGTATAAATCGACAAAAGTACCTATGGGAATTGACCTTTAAAGGACAGCTCATAGGTACTTTCTTTTCTGCACAATGTTTTGTGAAACCGAGTTGAATATGGATCGTATACTTACAAAGGGCAATCGGCTACGACTGATTGGGGTTAGGTCAGATCATGTTTGTATAGAGGGAGGTGGAAGGATGAATAAGCGAGTAGGGATGTTTCTAGTTATCCTGAGTTTGCTGATATCTGTCGGAACGCTTCTAGACATTTCATCAGATTTTAACGCGGCTCTCATCGGGGTCTTTCTAATCGGATTGCCTCTTTACATACTGGGGCAAATGATTCGGATCGGAAGGGATCAATTCAGGAAGAGCGGCATTCTTTACATTTGGGGGTTCATTTACTGTCTTGTTATCGTACCGGCGCTCTTTTTATCATTGGATGGTTACGAAGAGTTGAAAAGAGAGACGTTTACCAATCAGCATTTTATCCTGTATGAATCTTACTCGGAAGCATCAGGTACTGATCTTACCGTCGGTTTTATTGTACTTATATTGTTGATATTCACCTTTCCCTTCATGGATTTATCAAAAAGAGGAAAATGGATAGCCGGCTCCCTTTCTGCCTTGATCGTTATCGGTTATATTTCTTACCAATATATTATGTGGAGTGATTATCGTGGAATTCACGCGGAACAGGGTCTTCTTTCTCACAGCTGGAAAGGCGAAACAGAAACCATTTCATATGAAGACATTGAAGAGATTACCGTACTTCCTACTGTGAAATATGCTTCATTAAGCGACCCGACCGACGATACTTACTTTTACTGGAAGATGACCTTCTTAACGGTGGATAATCGGGAAACGACATATACTTTCTATTTAAGTGAGGAAGATATAAAAATAGCTACTCGAATTCAACAAGTGGCAAATGAACATCACATTCCATTCGTTGTTTATCAAATGAATAAAAAAACAAAGGAAGAATTCACCTTTCAGTTAAATTTAAACGAGCTCAATAAGGAACCGTTCTATTCTTTTTTCGGTGTAGATTGACAAGACCGCCTCTTTTAAAAGAGGCGGTCTTGATTGTAATTATTCGATGGCTGTTTCCGACTCCATCCACTCCTTGCCCTCGACATGCCTGGATACAATCATACTTGCGACAGTATCTCCCGTCGCATTCACCATCGTAGCCGGTGGATCAACGACGACACCGATCGCAGAGATAATCGGCAATGCTTCCAGCGGCAAACCGTACATCGTAACGATGACCATTTCGCCAATGAAACCTCCACCTGGAATCCCACTCATGACCACTCCAGACAGCAAGGAAATACCGATAGCAGTTAAAAATGTCCCGATGCCTGTAAAGTCCATGTTAAACACGCCGAATACAAAAGCGATCTTTAACATAGCGGATAAACAGGAACCATCCATATGAATCGTTGCTCCTAACGGCAGGACGGTTTCACGAATGTCTTTCGGTACGCCAATTTCTTTGGCCGCCTGCAAATTCACTGGCAACGTGGCAAAACTGCTTCCCGTCCCTAATGCCGTAGCTGCCGGTGTTAAGATGTTTTTCCAAAATCGGGTGATTCCTTTCCTTCCGCCTGCCAAAAACGCATATAGCGTAAAACCAATCGCAAAGTAAGCAAAAGAAACAGGATAATACAGGAGAAACGCTTGCGCATAATCACCGATTAATTCTGCCCCGAAAGAACCAATCAGTGCTGCGAAATAGGCGGCTAACCCAATTGGCGCATAATACATGATCAGTTTGATCACACGCATGAACACTTCCGAACCGCTTGAAAGGAACCTCGCGAACGGCCGTCCCGCTTCTCCCGCCAAACTCGTTGCCACTCCAACCAACACAGCGAAGACGATGAGTGCCAGCATGTTCCTCCTGCTGAACAATTCAACAAAATCAGGCACAGTAAATGTACTGACTAGCTGTTGAGACAGTGTCAACTTCTCCACATGATCCGGTTCCACTAAAGGAATCGATGTCCCAGTGCCGACCGGAAATACTAGGACCGCAATCAGCATAACAATCGAGGCGATAATTCCGGTAATCACAAACACAGTTATCATGGAGCCCATGATTTTCCCCAGCCGTCTCATGCTGTCCATATTGGCAACTGCTGAAGTAATTGAGAAAAATACGAGTGGAACAACGACCATAAACAATAAATTCAGAAACACCTCGCCAAACGGTTTCAGTACGCTTGCCTTTTCTCCAAAAATCAAACCAATTACTGAACCGATGACAATCGAAGCCAACAACAGCAACGGAAACCGATACGCCTTCCATTTCATCCTGCATCCCCCCTTGTTCTTTTAGTACAAAGCTATTCATTACTGCCTTTTCCAATAGAACACTCCACTGGCTGAAAATTCAGCGGGACCCGTCATCCAAACATGTCCGTCTGAAGCCCAGCAGATACTCAAGTCCCCACCACTCAGATGAACCGTGATGTCTTGATCGCTGTCGGCAAAGCCGTTTAAAACAGATGCCACTACTGCGGCGCAAGCACCTGTCCCACAGGCTTCCGTTATTCCTGACCCCCTCTCCCACACCCTGAAATTCATTTCTTTTGAATCGATAATTTCAACAAACTCCACATTTACCCTTTCGGGAAAACGCGGATCGTCTGTCACAACCGAACCAACTTCCTGTAATGGAGCACTCTCTATGTCATCAACAAAAAATACGGCATGGGGATTGCCCATGAAGAGAGCTGTCACTTCTAATGTATGAGTGCCTAACGGGAACGATTCCGATATCACGGGCGCATCTTCCTCTCCTACCATCGGGATGCTTCGCCTATTCAAAAGAGGTGGACCCATATCGATCTTTACTATACTTTCGTGCTCGCTCTTCGATATGACTTCCGCCTCTGTCCTCCCCGCTTTCGTTTGAATGGTACAACTTGGTGCCGTAACTATCTCATGTTCCACTACATACGCAGCGACGCAGCGCAATCCGTTTCCGCAGCTTTGACCTTCTGATCCATCCTTATTGAAGATTCGCATGCCAACATCGGCTTCATCACTTGGCAGAATCAAAATCAATCCGTCAGAGCCGATGCCTGTATTAGGATTTGATATAGCTCTTGCTAACGGCGCCAGCCAAGCCTCCTGCAAGGGGTGCTTGAAGGCATCAACATAAATATAACTGTTGCCGAGGCCATGCATTTTTGTAAATGGAACTTCAATGATTTCCAATCAAATCCCCTCCTTTATCTAAACCTTTTAAATAGTATAATATATTATCTTGAAATCTACTACATGATCGGTAGCGGCTGAGTTTGCCAAACCATTTTTCTGGGTATGATGTGTATTAGGAGGTAGTGCATATGCAGAAAGAGTGCGAACAGTATATACTCACAAGGGAACTACAGCATCTCGCCGACGAATATCATGCTGCCCCCGCCACTTTAAAGACGGTCATCCTCGACGACATGGATTTGCTGTCTGACGCGCTTGCATTGCTGGAGGATGGATGGCAGTCTTCCGGATAAGTCGTTTGGTTTTGTAATAACAAAAAAGTCCACCTGATATACAGGTGAACTACTGATAAGCTTCCTTGTTAAAACTCTCCAGCTTTCCAATTTTCTTCAGTAATATATGGATCTTTTTCATTTGCGATGATAAACTCCATCATCGAAGCATTCCGCAACATAAAACGATATCCATGTGAAACGGCATTAGCATATTCCTGTTCTTCTGAAGAACCTGCCAGCTTCAGCTCTCCCAGAATCTTGTCCATCTCTTCTTCCGTCACTTGTGTATCAACTGTCCGAATCAAAGTCATGATAATTTGAGTTGCTGCTTCATCCATCTCATCCGCACCCAACATGAGAGCGCGAACATCCTTTTTCCCTTCGTTGCCCAACAACTGGATTCGATAGTCTTCGTCCAGTTCAATATCTACAATTTGAAAGCCTCTTCTCGGATCGGACCATTCAGAATGATCAACTCGGTATTGGATTCCTTCTTTTTCAGCAGCCTTGTTAAAACCTTCCTGGAACTGCTGAGCATCCATGCCGAGTTGATCTTCTTTTAATTCTGAGGCAGTTGTCTTGCTTTGCTTTTCCTTGTCCGCTTTATCACTGTTGTCTTGAACAGATGTAACATTGTCTTTCCCTTTCGCTGTATCCTCTTGTTCTTCATTCCCGCAGGAGGCCATTGAAGTACCCAAAATTGCGGCGAGTACAATTGTGCTTAATTTCTTTATCATATGTATTCCACTCCTTTTCTAAATTAACAACTTCCCCACTATACACAAACTATTAGATAAGAATCAATATAAATAACAGTCAATTTATTAAAAGGAGTTGAATAGACTAGAAGAATTGCTAATTTTGGATATCAAAGTCACTAGATAAGTCCTACTTATAGTAAAAAGCACATCCTCAAACAACGGATGTGCTTTCTGTTTTATTTTGTAAAATCTATTTTCTTCTGCAATGAGTAGACAATCATTCCACCAACTGTCATGGATAATAGCTCGCCGATCCCTACAGTTAGCCAAGTCGGCCAGAACGGCGCTCCGTACATGACAGTCAATTGCCCAGCTACGGTGAACATAGAAAAAGCGAAAATAAGAGCAGTCACTGCAAATTTTAAAACCATATTCTTGATTTTCTTCGTAGCTGCCCGGCTGATCAGCAAAACAAGAAACGTTGCAATACCGCCGATGGGCACATCAAGAATCCACGTTGGCGACATAAAGTTTGCCAAAATGACGCCAAGAGTGACCGCAACGATATACCGTTTATGCAGCAGTGCTAGATAATTGAACATTTCTGATAGGCGGAGCTGAACGGCTCCAAAGCTGATGACCGAGAGCAGAAGGGTGACAGCGACGTATAAAGCTGCGACGATCGCAGTTTTGGACACCTCACTGACAGTGGATTGAGGGGTTTCCTTGAAGGAAGTCGTATTCATCATGATTTCTCCTTTGTAAAATGGCAGTCTTGCCATTTTAGTCATAACTACGGCCAAAGGAAGTCAGATGTTATATCTGAACGAAGTGCCGTAGTGCAAGCCGAAAAAGCTTACTTCGGTAGTATAACAGAAATCAGGATTGGTGAATACGGCTATTTCGCAATCCACCCGCCATCGATCGGCACGACAGCACCATGCATATAATCGGACGCTTTACTTGCCAAAAATAAGGTGAGATTCGCGACTTCTGATGGTTGTGCCCAACGGCCGGCCGGCGTCTCCTCAGCCACCCACTTCGCCATCGCTCCGTCCCCTTCGAAATCTGCTGCGTTCATCGGCGTTTGGATCGCACCAGGTGCAATCGCATTCGCACGTATGCCAGACCGGCAATAATCATAATCCAATTGCTTTGTATAACCGACGATCGCATGCTTGGAAGCCGTGTAAGCAGCACCGCCCCCGCCTGCGACTAAACCGGCAATCGAAGCCATGTTGATGATCGTTCCGGATGACCGTTTTAGCATATGGGGCAGCACACAATTAGTCACCAAGTAGGTCCCTTTCACATTGGTATCCATGATGCGGTCCCACAGTTCTTCATCCGTCTCGAGAGTCTTCGAAAAACCGTCCAACACGCCAGCTGTATTCAATAAAACATGGATGTCCTGAAAATGGGATAACGCCGAGTCCACAGCTTCGTGGATGTCCCGCTTGCTTCGCACATCCCCTTTCTCAAAATGAAAACGAGAAGGATATTGTCGTTGAATCATTTCCAAGCCGGTCGTATGTACATCCATTCCAAAAACATTTGCCCCATTTTCTAAAAAGGCAACTGCCTGTGCTTGTCCAATTCCAGATCCAGCACCAGTAATAAATATCGTCTTTCCTGCAAACTCCTCGAATTTCATGTTGTGCCTCCTTTATGTGGACATTTTTATATAGCCACTTAATTTTATCAACGGACTTCTAGATGCGGTATCAAAATTGATTTTTACTCGAATGCATAGGCTCGCTGGTATTGAACCCTGCAATAGAGGGGGTCAACGCCATTCAACCGGATCGAGCACTCGTATAGCCGGTGTAACACCCGATAATCCGGTACTGGCAAAAAGTTTGAACGCCATTATCTCCCGCTGAACGCCAATAACTCGGGTTGAACGACATTATCTCGTCCTGAACGCCAATAACTCAGGGTGAACGCCATTATCTCCCGCTGAACGCCAATAACTCAGGGTGAACGCCATTATCTTGCGCTGAACGCCAATAACTTAGGCTGAACGCCATTATCTCGTCCTGAACGCCAATAACTCGGGGTGAACGCCATTATCTCGTCCTGAACGCCAATAACTCAGGGTGAACGCCATTATCTCCCGCTGAACACCAATAACTCAGGGTGAACGCCATTATCTTCCGCTGAACGCCAATAAACCAGAATGAACTCGAAATTCTTTAGATCATACAAAAAACGCAGGAGGTTTACCTGCGTTTTGCCATCTTTGATTTAGAAGTACTTATACTACTAAGTCGCTCTGCAAGTAATGGATCAAACCACTTTCCAGTCTTCCGCCAGCAAATCACAAACTGTCGGGGTGAACATTGTGTAGCCTTCCCCTTCTACGTTGATGACGAAATAGGGGTTTAATTTGAGTCCGTCGAGTTCTTTCTCGCCGACTAATTTGACGTATAGCTCTGCGCCGCCCCAGCCTTCTCGAATTACTTTTTCTCCCGCTTTCATGCGTGGCAAAATTTCTTCAAATGTCATGGTCATCATCCTTTATTTATAGTTCCACTCCAAAGTATATCGGTTTGACGAAACATTGACAAATAGTGAGGGAGATAGATTATAGGAACGAAGACGGCATAAAAGAGGAGACATAACGGGTCAGGTATAAAGACAGTCGCAGGAATAAGTTAGTCGGGGAATGGGTATCCGTTGACTATGGAAGTATTCGTTTGAGAGGAAGTGTGTTGGATGGATGAAAAGCTGCGAAGAGAGGTAACACCTGAAGAAGCGGTCGATTCGATTGAAGATGCAGTGGGAACTTATCCCGGTCAGCGGCGTGCGCATACGAAAGGAATTGCTTTCGATGCAATTTTTCAACCGAACGGGGCGGCTTCGCACCTGACAACCGCCAAGCATTTGCAAGAAGAGATGGTAGAGGCGGTTGTCCGCTTTTCTCATTTTTGGCCGACTCCGAATCCACATGAACTGCTCGTACCCATTAAAGGGATGGCGGTTCGTTTCCTTTTGCCGGGGAATGCCTTTACTAACTTGTCGATGGCCAATGTGCCTGTTTTTCTAACCAAAACACCCGAAGCTTTCGTGCGGCTTGTTCAGGTGATGGCTAAGGAACCGTTATCCATAACAGAAAAGTTGGAAGTTCTAATTAAAAAGCCTGAGTTTGCAACCATTCCAAAGCTGCTGAGGAGCTTAACGCCTCCAGCCAGTTTCGCGACAGAAACTTATCATGCCCTGCACTCCTTCTATTTGGTCTCACAAGATGGAACAAGGCAAGCAGTGCGGTTTTCATGGGTACCATTAGAACCTCTCGACGCAAAACATTCCTATGGTTCACGTGCCGACCTGGAGTCGGAATTGATCAAACGGATGGAAGCCGGAACTCCGGTTCGTTTCCGCCTTCTTATTCAGTTAGCCCTACCTGAAGATCCAATAGATGATCCAAGTAGCATGTGGCCTGCTGACAGGCAAACGATCGAAATTGGCGTGCTCACTTTGCACTCGGTCAGGGAGGACGGAGCGGAATCACTCGTTTTTGATCCGACCGTCCTGACTGAGGGCATCGAATGCTCCGACGATCCCGTTCTGCATTTCCGCTCACCGGTCTATAACATATCAGCTGCCAGACGTTCACGCCATATGTAGGAGTGCCGTTCTATCTTTTCTTTCGTTTGGCTAACGCAAAAGCCAAAACAATACCAGCTGTCACGATGGCAGCCAATGTCACTTTTTTCTTGTCGGTCGTTCCGATGAACGAAACCCGTTCAGGTAAAATTTCATAGACACCCAATGGCTTAATGGAGAAGGCACCGCCGCCCCCTTCTCCGCCTTGGCCGTCACCCCCGCCCCCAAAGGCATATTTTACTTTTGCAACAGGAATCACTTTTTTTAATCCGAGTTCAATCGGTTCCCCATAGACAAGCGTAACATCTTTACTCGCAGCAAACTTCTTGAATATCGTTTTCACTGGTGTTTCAATGTATTTCTGAGTTTTCTCCCGCGTCATGTGAAACGCCCCCTTCCTCTTGAGTGTATTCGCTTCGCTGCCAGCTAATTCCTTTGAGCTTGACGAATTCCCGCAAAGAGCGAGCTGACTTTCGCTTCATTCATCTACCAAAACAGCTAACTTCTCAATCGCTTCACTTTTGAAATCCATTTCAATTCAATCCAAATGGCAGTCAGGCAAATGATAGTAAATGCACACCATAAATTCAAGCGGGCATCCAGCTTCACAGTGAGGGTTCCTGCGCCGACTCCCAGGATAAACAGCATGATGCCAATCGACAAATTCCGGCATTCTTCTTTTGCTTTTTTGTCTTTTTGAAAAATAACTTTATATAGGTTGTTCATTAGATTTTTCGTATTCCCTGTCATGATGCCATTATTGACCCCGGTTGACCTGATTGTCCTGAACAAGGTGAGGACATACCCTGCAAGTATTCCGAGGAAGAGAACCATCCAGGAGTCAGGTAGAGAGGTCTGAAAATAGGCCAGCAGCAATAAAAGGACTGCTTCTGTCATTAAGAATACGCGGTATTGCTGTAAACCGAGAAAGGAATACTTCGAGGAAATCGCTTCTCCGCCAAAAACCCCTAGTGCGAAGCCGGCTAGCACAGATAAATGGCTCGCCGACTCCTGCCATTCGCCCGAGAACAATTTCGCACCTAGCATGATCATATTTCCTGTTTGGGCACTCGCAAACGTGCCGTTTCGCTCGTCAAATGTATACGCATCAATAAACCCCATTAAAAATGTCGCGATGATAGTCAAGCTCGTCTTAATTTGCTCATGCTGGCCAGATTCCGTATTCATAATAAGAGACCCCCCTTGCCAAATGGTTCTCTTCTTGCTCTACCCCGTATGTTGGAATCTATTCCCGCCAAGGAGTAAGACAGAAAAAAACGCCCATTTACATGGACGTTTTGAAAATCAACCTTGGTTAAATGCGACGGCAATCTTCGCACCGACGACTGCATTATTTTTGACAAGCGCAATATTAGCGACAAGACTTTTTCCTTCCGTCAATTCTTTCACTTTTGCCAAAAGGAAAGGCGTCGTGTCTTTCCCCTTCACGTCATTCGCCTCCGCTTCTTTAAGCGCTTGGGCGATAATGCCGTCAATTAGCTCAGGTTCAAGTTCATCCTGTGCAGGGATCGGATTGGCAATCACTGCGCCGCCTTGCAAGCCTAAATCCCACTTGACGCGTAATGTGTCCGCAACCGTTGTTTCGTCGTCTGCACGGAAGTTGATGGGGAAGCCGCTTTTTCTTGTATAAAATGCAGGCAGCTCATCTGTTTGGTAGCCAATGACTGGAACTCCTTTTGTCTCAAGGTATTCAAGCGTCAAGCCAATATCGAGAATCGATTTGGCTCCTGCACAGACAACGGCGACATTTGTTTGAGCCAGTTCTTCCAAATCTGCTGAAATATCCATAGTCGTTTCTGCTCCGCGGTGCACGCCGCCGATACCGCCCGTTACGAAAATGCGGATGCCGGCTAAGTCGGCACAAATCATCGTAGCAGCAACCGTTGTCGCACCTAGCTGCTTCGTTGCAAGTAGATAGCCAAGGTCGCGGCGGGATGCTTTTGCTACGTTTTTACTGTTGCCGAACATTTCAAGTTCTTCATCGGAAAGTCCGATTTTGATCATGCCATCAATTAAAGCGATAGTTGCGGGAACGGCTCCATTTTCTCGGATGATCTGCTCGACTTCCCGTGCTGTCTGAACGTTTTGCGGATACGGCATGCCGTGTGAAATGATCGTTGATTCGAGCGCAACAATAGGTTTGCCAGCTTCCATGGCTTGTTTGACTTCTTCTGAGTATGAGAGATATTGATTCATTTGTATTCCTCCATTTCATGTTCTAGTTGTGTTACAGTCAATTCTGGTCTGACTGTAGACGGTGATTCCAATGTTTTTGCGGCATTTACTCGGCCTGCATGGACAGCTTTGTCATTTGGCCAGCCTGTCACGACACCATGCAACAAACCGGAGATGAAAGCGTCGCCTGCCCCTGTGACATCCTCCACATGCACCCCTTCGATGGCTTCTGCATGCAGCATCTTTTTGCTCTTTCGATCAGACGCCATCACACCGTCAGATCCGCGCGTGACGACAACATGTTCGGCACCTCGATCCAGCAAGGCGAAGACAGCTTTTTCCCAGTCTTCCTTTGTATCGATTTGAATGCCTGTGTACGATTCGGCTTCATCTTCATTGCAAATAAACCATGTCACCCCTTCAAGTGTATCCGGCATATTCGCCATTTTGGGCGAGGAAACCGGTACGATGGCAAGAGGAATTTCATGCCGAACGGCTAGCTGACGTACGAATTCGGCAGTAGCCTTAGAGCAGTTCAGGTCCATGACGACGAGAGAAGCCTGTGCGATATGCCGTTCATTCAAACTAATATAATCCGGTGTGAGGCTTTCATACACATCCATCGTCGCCATCGCGATGACGAGCTCACCATGCGGATCCAGTACTGCTGAATAGGAACCGGTCGATTCCCCGGGAAGCTGTTGGACAGCAGACAAATCCATAAAAGGTTCCGAATACGTTGTGATTAATTCCCAATCCGCATCTTGCCCCGCTACCGTCATCAATTTGACAGCATGGCCCAGTCTTCCTAAATTTTCCGCAATATTGCGTGCTACGCCGCCGATTGCGACAGTCGCTGTCGTTGGATTGGAAGTTCCCAGCTGCGCTTCATTTTTCAAATGAAATTTCCGGTCTACGTTCGCACCGCCGATGCAAACAATTTTCTGCATCTCTGGGATGACATACGCCCGTCCTGTAATGATGCCTTTTTTCATTAAACCGGAGATCAGATTGGCGACCGCTGGACGGGACAATCTCATCTCATCTGCAATTTCCTGCTGGGACAAAAACGGATTTTTCCGGATCAACTCGAGGACGAGCTGCTCTTTTTCATTCAACTTTCCGGCCTCCTTACTTGATCACATTGAAACTTTTGTTTACATTTTAAACTTTTGTTCCAAACTATGCAACCCTTATCTTAGCGTTTACGCAAATTCCCTTTTGGATACATCCATGGAATGAACGACAAAAAAGAGCCCTTCAAAAGGACTCCTGCTTTATTTCTTATCAAAAAAACGTTTCCCGAGTCTTTCAACCCATCCGGGAGCCAGCCCATATAGCTTGCTCGTCCAACCCATGTAACCCGGCAGATTTATTTCTCTGACTGGCTTAGTCATCACTTTTACAACTGCTTCTGCCACCGTTTCGGTCGTCAATAAATGAGCGCCGACCGAATGACGATATGTTCCAGTTGCATCCGCATGATCGAGAAATGGCGTATCGATTGGCCCCGGATGGATGGCGGAAACTTGTATGCCATGAGGCGCAACCTCCATCCGAAGAGCGTTGACGTACCCAATGAGGGCGTGTTTAGATGCAGCATACACCGAGGCCTTCGGCGTTGCCACCTTGCCCGCCTGGGAGCCGATAAAGATGATATGGCCATCTTTCCTTTCTAGCATGCCGGGCAATAGACGTTTTGTCAGTTTCATCGGTGCCAGAACGTTCACATCGAGCATCGCTTCAATTTGGCTGTCTGTCAGTTCGTGCGCCAGCGCAAAGGTGCCCACACCTGCCGAATGGATGACAATGTCTGGTGAGCCGGTTTGTTCAATCAATTCCTCGATTTCTTCAGCATTCGCCATATCAGCAGGAATGACAGTCGCGCCTGCGTTCTGCAATTCAAGCAGAGCACCATGGGAACGGCCCGTGGCAATCAGATGATATCGCTCCGGCATCGCAAGGAGCCGGGTCGCCACTTCTCTTCCCACTCCGCTTGTCGCCCCCGTCAGCAGGACCGTTTTACGCTTGCTCATAGAATAGGACGCCGCTTTCTTCCGTTTCCCGGATCTTCCCTTCAGACAACAGATAATCTACCTGGCCAATTGTCTCCGACAACGTCAATCCTAGCTCCTTCTCGTAGACTGCCGGGAAGAGTTCTCTCGTCAACTCAAAAATCGTTTTCCTGCTATCTCTCATCATGCCATGCACTTTTTGGGCCCGTTCTTTTTGCTTCGCAAGCCGGGATTCAATGAGCGGCTTGATGTCGCGTACTTCATTTCCATGGCCGCTATAGATAACATCGATCGGCAACTCATGGATGCGTTGCAGAGAGGCATTATATTGCAAGAGTGACCTCGGACGAGGATCATTCGGGTTTGCTGGCGGCTCGATCAATGGGTTCGAGGACACCTTTTCCAGCACCACATCGCCGCCAATCATCATGCGCTCCTTCTCTTTGTAGAAGACGAGATGGCTTTGCGCATGGCCGAGTGCTTCCATAACCGTCCATCCAGGATGGCCGGGAAGTTCATCCCCTTCGCCGAGCATGCAGTTCAATGTCCGGTCGCCCATTAGCGCAAGCGGCCGCTTCATCTTTTCCACCCAAGGTAAATACTGTTCAGGCACCCCTTCCTCGAGGAGGCATTGTAAATAAAACCGATCATGATAGTCCAGGAATTCTTGATCCCTCTTCAGCCAGAGATCATTATATGGGTGCCCGATTACTTCCGCCCGGTCGAATGCGTCCATCCATCCTGCATGATCAGGATGATGATGCGTCAAAATGACTTGCTCCACGTCTCCGAATGAGTATCCCGCTTCCTTCAGTCCCCTTTTCAGCGCTTCATAGGCTTCCGGCGTTTTCGGTCCTGCGTCAACGAGTGATAATGTATCTCCTTTTATTAGAAATGCGTTCACATCTCCGACAGCAAATGGTGTAGGCAGTACAATTTTATGTATCATCTTAGAAACTCCTTTTATTTGTCAGAATGAATGGTTGTTCAGTCCATTGTACAATGTTTCCCCGATGCCGTCACTCTTCGGAATCCTTCCCACCTTGAAACCTTTCAATCGGTCGTTCGTAGTATGATATAATGAGCGCAACAGAAGGATGGAAGGGGTAAGTCATATGGGTATTTTTAATTTTTTCAAAAGCCAATTCATCGAAGTGATCGAATGGACCGACCAGAACACCAATACGATGGTCTATCGATTTCCCGTACAAAATAATGAAATCAAGATGGGTGCCAGCCTGATTGTCCGTGAATCGCAAGTGGCGATTTTTGTTAATGAAGGAGAAATTGCTGACGTCTTTCATCCAGGTCACCACGTTCTCTATACACAAAATATGCCTGTGTTGACGAAGTTGAAATCATGGAAAACAGGTTTCAATTCTCCTTTCAAGGCGGAAGTATATTTTATTAATACGAAGCAGTTCATTGATCAGAAATGGGGCACATCCAATCCCATTATGATGCGTGATCGCGATTTCGGCATGATCCGCCTTCGCGGCTACGGCATTTATTCGTACCGTGTAGCAGATCCAGTCGTATTTTTACGTGAACTGTTTGGGACAAATGGCTCATATGACACGCAGAACATTGAGAGCCATTTAAAGAAGATGATTTTATCCGGCTTATCGGATCTGTTTGCAGAATCGCAAATTCCAGCTTTGGACCTTGCTATGCATTATGACGAGCTGAGCGAACTTGGACGGCAGAAAATGCAAGAACGTTTCAGCCAGTTTGGATTTGAAATTACATCCCTATATATTGAAAATCTATCCTTGCCGAAAGAAGTTGAAGAGGCGATGGATAAGCGGACGACGATGGGCGTACTCGGCAATATGGCGCAGTACCAACAATACCAAGCGGCAGAAGCAATCCGGGATATTGCGAAGAATGAAGGAGGCGGGCTTGCTGGCGCAGGTGCCAGCCTCGGCGCTGGAGCCGCGCTTGGCAATGTGATGGCGGGTGCCTTCTCAGCCCAACCTGCCCCAGCAGTTCCAGCTGAAGAACAGAAAATCGCTTGTCCGCACTGTCAATCACAAATCCGGGCGACCGCAAAATTCTGCCCGGAATGCGGCCAAACGATACAATCTCCAAAGGTGCCGTGCATTAGTTGCCATGCGGAAATCAATGCGAATTCGAAATTCTGCGGGGAATGCGGCGCCAAGCAGGTGACAGAAATCAAATGCCCGTCTTGTAGCGCAGCAAACTCACCTTCCGCCAAGTTTTGCGGCGAATGCGGCGAAGGTTTGAGCAATTAACATGCGGGTGGTGATCGTATGACGGAAGGACAAATGGATGTTTTGGAATCGAAAAAGCAAGAGGAAACCGAAGTACTGACTTGCGACAGCTGCGGAGGAAATACCGTATTCGACCCCGCTTCGGGTTCCATGAAATGTCCTTTTTGCGGAACGGAAAATTTGATTGAAGCTACAAACCATAATGATGTGGAGCTTGATTTTAATGAAGGATTGGAGCAGGAGGATATTAGCTGGAACAAGGAAAAACGTGTTTTCCGCTGTGATAGCTGTGGCGCCGAAACCGTGCTGGATCGCGATGCGGATGCAGACTTCTGCTCCTTCTGCGGTTCCAGCCATATAGCAAAGAGTGAAAATCGACCGGGCATCAAGCCATCTCTCGTCGTTCCTTTCAAAGTGCCACAGGAAGAAGCAGTTGCCAAATTTAAGACGTGGATCGGCAAACGATACTTCGCCCCGTCCAAACTGAAGAATTCCTACGAGCTGGATCGATTGAGCGGGGCGTACATCCCCTACTGGACCTTTGACTCTCAAACCGATTCTGCCTACACCGTCCGGATCGGCACCTATTATTATGTGACTGAGACGAGAACCGTATATGAGGATGGCAAACCGAAACAAGTGACGGAGCAAGTGCGAAAAATTCGCTGGCGAACACAGCATGGAAATTACTCTGAGTTTTTCGATGACGTCCTCGTAAAAGCGTCCCGTAATGTCGCCACCGGTCTAATTAACAAAGTGGAACCGTTCCAGCTTGCTCATCTTGTGGATTATAAAACGGAATACGTTTCCGGTTTCTTGGCTGAACGGTATTCGATCCCTTTGAAAGTCGGCTGGCAAGACGCCAGATCCATCATCGACAGCCGGATCCGAAACGGAATCTTAAGCAAGGAACGCGGCGATGAAGTTCAAATTGTGAGCGTCTCAACGAGCTATCGGCGCATTACGTATAAGCACGTTTTGCTGCCGCTATGGATTTCTTCTTTCCGATTCAACCAAAAAGTATATCGTTTTCTTGTCAATGGACAAACTGGAAAAGTGAGCGGCCAAGCACCGGTTAGCTTCTGGAAGGTGTCCTTTGCTGTACTTGCGGCACTGGCTGTACTTTCCGTGGTCTTGTATTTCTTTGATGCATTTTAACTTGTTGACTTTATTCTGAATATATGACATAATCGTTCCAATATTTAGAGCGTTGAGGAAGATCAGTAGGATGGGTGAAGGATTCTAGAGAGCAACGTCAACGGCTGCAAGCGTTGCATCCCACTCCCCGTTCGAACCTGCTTCCGAGCTGCTATGGAAACATGGCCGTCCCTTCCGCGTTAAGGAAGGATGAGTTGTGCCGCCAGCTGCGGCAAATGAAGGTGGTACCGCGGAAACTGACGTTTTCGTCCTCTCTTTGGAGGATGGAAGCGTTTTTTTATTTGACACGGAAAGGGTGTTGGAAAAATGAATTCGATCGTATTTGTGGGTGCCGGTTCCATGGCCGAAGCTATTGTGGCTGGCATTGTTGAGCATGATGTTATGAAAGCGGATCAAGTGTATGTGATGAATAAATCGGACGACGAGCGGCTGAAGGAGATGAAAGAAAAATACGGCGTCGCAATCGTCTGCCCGGAAAGACGGGCGCTCATGGAAGCAGATATGATTGTGCTGGCAACAAAACCGAAAGATATTCAACAGGCCATGCAGGAAATCGCACCATTATTACACAAAGGAGCCGCTGTTCTCTCCGTTATCGCTGGTGTATCTATAGACACTATGGAAAACGGACTTGGCAGCCGGCCAATTGCGCGCTCTATGCCTAACACGTCTGCGACTATTGGAAAATCTGCAAGTGGCGTCGCCTTTAATCGATTTGTTGACGACACGATACGTACCCATATTCTTCACCTGCTTGGATCCATCGGCATTGTTAAAGAAGTGGAAGAAGATGAACTGCATGCGGTGACAGCCCTATCCGGCAGCGGACCCGCCTATATTTATTATATGGTGGAAGCACTGGAAGAAGCGGCGATGGCAAACGGCTTATCGAAGGAAGTGGCGCGGGAATTAATTGTCCAAACCGTTGAAGGGGCTGCCGCTATGCTAAAACAGACTGGCGGTGAGCCGGCAGCGCTTCGGAAAAATGTCACGAGCCCAGGAGGCACAACGGAAGCGGGTTTACGGACACTCGAAGAACGAATGTTCAAGGAAGCGGTCGCAGCCTGCATTAGCCGGGCAGAGGCCAGGTCGCGTGAGCTTGGCGCCATGTTTTGACAGTAAACATTTGATATACTGAAAGCGAAACGATCCTGCTAATCAGCAATGCATTCAAGGAGGTTTTTTCATGGCTTTATTGTTTGAACCTTATACAATCCGGAATGTAACGTTTAAGAACCGGATTGTCATGGCGCCAATGTGTATGTATTCCTGCGATAAAGAAGACGGCAAAGTAATGGATTGGCACAAAATCCATTACGGCTCGCGGGCTGTCGGCCAAATCGGTCTGCTCATCGTCGAAGCAACAGCTATCCTGCCAGAAGGGCGCATCTCCCCACAGGACCTCGGTATTTGGAGTGATGACCATGTAGAAGGGTTAACCGAATTAGTCGAATTGATGAAGCAGCATGGGGCTGCAACCGGCATCCAGCTGGCACATGCTGGCCGCAAAGCGACCGTAGACGGCACCATTTACGCACCAAGTGCAATAGCGTTCAGCGATCAATACAAAACACCTGCTGAATGACAAAAGAAGAAATTGAAAAGACGATAACAGCTTTCAAGGACGCTGCCATCCGGTCTAAGAATGCGGGTTTCGATGTGATTGAAATCCATGCAGCGCACGGCTACCTTATCAATGAATTCCTCTCTCCCCTCTCCAACCATCGGACGGATGAATACGGAGGATCGAGCGAGAAACGGTATCGTTTCCTTCGGGAGATCATCGATCAAATCCGTTCCGTTTGGGATGGCCCATTATTCGTCCGCATCTCGGCACATGATTACGCGGAAGGCGGCATGACACCAGAGGACTATATCGAAATGGCAAGATGGATGAAAACGCAGGAGGTCGACCTGATTGACGTCAGTTCAGGTGCAGTTGTGCCTGCAAGGATTGACGCATTCCCCGGGTATCAAGTGCCTTACGCAGAATTGCTGCGAAAGGAAGCGGACATTCCGACCGGTGCAGTCGGCTTGATCACATCAGCTGTTCAAGCAGAGGAAATCTTGAAAAATGGACGTGCGGACATGATTTTGCTTGCACGTGAGCTTCTTCGTGATCCGTATTGGCCTTACCGGGCGGCAAAAGAGCTTGACGTTGAAATGGAAGTTCCAAAGCAATATGATCGGGGCTGGGTATTTTAATTTACATGGACTGCTATACTCCAGTGGAGAAAACGATTGCTTTCTCCACCGGAGCTTTTTTGGTCTTACTGATTAAAATATAGGTAGTACTGTATTGCAGAAACTGCTGCCATTTTCTTATAGAATGAATTAACTCATACTATATGAAACCTGTGAAAATAGTTATTTCATCTTACAAAAAAACTGCCTCCCGGCGGGATAGCAGTTAATTCCTTACAATTCGATTACACGGCCGTCTTGTAAGGCGTATTTTGAAAAATCATTTGCGATAAAGAGGTTCGGAAAAACCGACTGGCCTTGCTCTTGCAGGAGTGCCAAATCGCCTGGAAGAAAGCGTGCACTAATATGGTTGGCAATCAAGGCGTCCGCACCGGCCAATTTTGCAACCGTCGCAGCTTCAACAATAGTGGAGTGCCCGTAATCCGCCGCTAACTTGCCCGTTTCACTATCGAATGTCGCCTCATGAATGACTATATCCGCTTGCTCAGCTAGTTCGATTGTTGCCTCGCAAAAGCTGGTGTCACCGAGCACTGTAAGGATGAAACCCTTTTGCGGTTCCCCCGTTACATCCTGGCTGCAAACGACCGTGCCGTCCTCCAAAGTGATGTCCTCTCCTTGCTTCAATTTTTGCAACAACGGCCCTTTCGGAACACCTGCGGCGATCGCTTTTTCGATCAGCAGCTTTCCTAAGAGCGGCTTCTGTTCAATTCGAAAACCGTAGCTCGGAATGACATGCTGCAAGAGCTTTGCCGTCACGGTAAAGTGATCGTTTTCAAACAGTATGCCTTCTTTGATTTCATGGACACGCAATGCGTATGTCAAATGGGTCTTGGTCAGGCGCATAGTAGTCATAAGCCACTCGTTCAAACCGGGGGGCCCGTAAATATCGAGAGGTTCATCGCCGCCTAAGAAGGATCGAGAGCCCAGGAAACCCGGCAGACCAAAAATATGGTCTCCGTGCAGATGGGTGATGAATATCTTGTTGATTTTTCTCGGCTTGATGGTCGTATGAAGCAATTGATGCTGCGTTGCTTCGCCGCAATCCACCATCCAATATCCCTCTTCCTCTGCAGCCAGATTAATGACCAGCGAAGAGGTATTCCGCTGTTTAGAGGGCATGCCTGCCCCTGTTCCTAAAAAGATGACTTCCACTGCTGTTCCCTACCTTTCACCCAATCCGCGCCTAACTTTATCTGGACCAAATTTTTGTTTCAGCTCTTGCAATAATTGTTCCATTCTAGCATCCTTCGCATGATATTCAAAAGTATCAAACGAGAGCTGTTCATGCAATTCACTGCGTGGAATGACCTGTGCTACCGTGATGCCTAGCAGGCGGATCGGATCTCCGTTCCAGTTGCGACTGAAGAGATCGGCGGCTTCCTTGTATATGGCTTCCGCTGTATATAAAGGGTTCAATACCGTCCGGCTCCTCGATTGATTTCGCCAATCTGCTGTCCGGATTTGAATCGAAATGGAGGTGCCGGCAAGCTGCTTTCTTTCCAGTCGCTCCGCAACACGCTGCGCCAGCCGCTTAAACACTTCCAAACAAGCTTGCTCGTCCGTTTCGTCAATCGGCAGCGTCGTAGAACTCCCAACACTTTTCCGTTCCTCTGCAGCCTCTGGATCGACTGGACGTGAATCAATCCCGTTCGCCCGATTCTTCAAGCGCATTCCATTTTTACCAAGCTCGCTTTTTATTAGTGATTCTTCTGCATTGGCAAGATCGCCAATTGTCGTTATGCCGATTGCTTTCAATCTAGCTTCTGTACTTTGCCCTACACCATGCATTTGGATGACCGGAAGTGGCCATAGTTTGGCCGGAACTTCCCGTTTGCGCAAAACGGTAATCCCCATCGGTTTTTTCATGTCTGAAGCAGTTTTCGCCAGGAATTTATTCGGTGCAATTCCAATGGAACAAGGTAGATCCAGCTCACGTAAAATGCGCTGCTGCATTTGCTCGGCTATTGAGACAGCATGCGTCAAACCGCCAATGTCTGTGATGTCTAAATACGCTTCATCGATGGACACTGGCTCTACCAGTTCCGTGTACGAGCGCAAAATAGCGAATACCGCCTGTGATGCTGTAGAGTATTTCTCCCGATCCGGCGGAACGATGACAAGATCTGGGCATAGACGTCTTGCCTCACCAACCGTCATCGTTGTATAAATGCCGAGTGCCCTCGCTTCATAGGAACAGGTGACGAGTATGCCGCGCCGTTCTTTTGGATTTCCGGCGACTGCCATCGGAATCCCCTTTAACGACGGATCGTGCGCCTGTTCGACTGAAGCGAAGAAACTATTCATATCCAAATGCAAGATCACTTTTGCCTGCGAGTTTCCGGCGCTGTTCATAGAATCACCCCGCTGCAAGAAAATGAAACCGGGCAATGGACTGCCCGGTAATGATTATTGTTCCTGTATAGCTTGGGAGTGGACGTAATCCCCGATTTCATCCATCCCGGCCAATGTCTTGGAAAGAATGACCGGATCCACAATAGTAATCATCCGTTCATCCAAGTTGGCGACGGATGTGAAATATGGTGTTCGCGAATAAGCCATCAAACCAGAAGTTGTTAGGCTGCTCTCCGGAATTTCCATGATTTCTTTTGCATCCAGAACGACGAGACCGACATACAAGTCTTCTGTTTGTACGACGACAATCCGGACCTCCTGCATATTGGCAGCTGATTGGCCGTATAAGATTTTTTCAAAATCCAGTATAGGCACAAGTTCACCGCGGATTTTCATCAATCCGAGCATATACTCCGGAAGATGGGGAATCGGATTAATCTTTTCCATTTTCTCGATGGAAACGACAGAGTCAACTGCGATAGCATACTCTTCATTTCCACATTGTACGATGACTGCTTTAAATTCCGCCATTGTTACTCCCCCTTCGCAGCCCTTGCTGCTACCTTCACAATTTCTACGAGCAATTCCGTCAGCTTGTTCAATTCTTCTACAGGCATCCGCTCATTCTTCGTATGAATTTCTTCATATCCGACCGACAGGGTAACCGTTGGCACGCCAGCCCCGTTAAATACGTTGCCATCGCTGCCTCCCCCGCTCGTCATTAACTCCGGAGTCCGCCCTACATTCTTAATTGCTTGGATTGCCGTTTGAACGACTTCTGCTTCTTCTGTGAAACGGAATCCCGGGTACATAAGCTTCACTTCTGTCGATGCGTTTCCGCCCATCGCAGCCGCTGTCTGTTCAAATGTTTCCACCATATGAGCCGTTTGTTGCTTCAGCTTCTCTTCATCGATAGAACGGGCTTCCGCCAAAATGTGCACTTCATCACAGACGATATTCGTCGCTTGGCCACCCTCGAATCGGCCGATATTCGCTGTTGTTTCAGAATCGATACGGCCCAATGTCATTTTCGCGATGGATTTCGCAGCGATATTGATCGCCGAGACGCCTTTTTCCGGCGCAACGCCAGCATGTGCTGTCTTGCCTTGAATCGTTGTCCACAATTTCGCTTGGAATGGCGCAGCCGTCACAATGCCGCCAACTTTGCCATCACTATCAACCGCATATCCGTATTTCGCTTTTAACAATGATGGATCCAGTTCCTTCGCTCCGACCAGACCGCTCTCCTCGCCAGCTGTAATGATGAACTGGATGTCTCCATGCTCGATCTTCTCTTCTTTCAACACTTTGGCCATCTCAAACAATGCGGCTAGACCCGCTTTGTCGTCAGCGCCAAGGATAGTTGTTCCGTCTGAGTAAATGTATCCATCCTCCTTGAGAACAGGTTTGATTCCTTGCCCAGGCACGACTGTGTCCATATGACATGTGAAATATATTGGATCGGCGCCTTCAACGGTGCCTGGTAAATTGGCAATCAAGTTGCCTGCGCCATGACCTGTGCGGGAAGCAGAATCGTCTTCCATTACTTCAAAGCCGAGCTGCTCCATTTTCGCTTTCAGTATTGGAGCGATAGCTCCTTCATGTTTCGTTTCGGAGTCGATTTGGACCAACTCGAAAAACTCGTCAAGCAGTCTTTTTTCATTCATTGCTAACAGTCCTTTCTATCCTTACAATGGAATATTGCCATGTTTCTTGTTAGGTCTCGTTTCCTTTTTGTTGCGCATCATATCGAGCGCCTGCAAAAGCTTAATACGTGTTTCGCGTGGATCGATGACATCATCGACCATTCCGTGTGAAGCCGCCACATAAGGATTGGCAAATTTCGTGCGGTATTCCTCGATTTTTTCTGCGCGGGTCGCTTCCGGATTGGCGCTGTTCGCGATATCGCGGGCAAAAATGATATTGGCTGCACCTTCCGCCCCCATCACAGCGATTTCTGCATTCGGCCATGCATACACGACATCGGCGCCGATTGCTTTGGAGTTCAAAGCGACATAAGCACCGCCGAACGCCTTGCGCAAAATAACTGTAATTTTCGGTACAGTCGCTTCCGAATAGGCATACAAGATCTTCGCTCCGTGACGGATAATACCCCCGTGCTCCTGCTTGATGCCAGGGAAGAAACCGGTCACATCTTCAAACGTAATAATAGGAATGTTGAAAGAATCACATGTGCGAATAAATCGGGCAATCTTGTCAGATGAGTCGATATCCAGTCCGCCCGCCATCACTTTAGGCTGATTGCAAACAAGTCCCACCGTTTCTCCTTTCATCCGGGCAAAGCCGACGACGGCATTTCTAGCGAATTCCGGCTGAACCTCTAAGAAGGTATTCGGATCAACAACAAGCTCAATGACTTTCCGCACGTCATACGGGCGAATGGTTTCAAACGGAACGGCATCTGCCAAATCCGCGCGGTAATCATCTCCTTCGCCAGTCTGCTGAAGTGGCGTTTTCTCCTCATTATTTTGAGGCAAGTAGGAGAGCAGTCGGCGGACATCCTGTAACACGGCCTGTTCATCCGGCCCGCGGAAATGGGCGTTGCCGCTAATTGTATTATGTACTTTTGAACCGCCCAGATCTTCCGATGTAATTTTTTCTCCTGTAACCGTCTCGATTACTTTCGGTCCAGTAATAAACATCTGGCTCGTCTTGTCAGTCATGAAAACAAAGTCCGTAATGGCAGGTGAATAGACCGCTCCTCCCGCACAAGGTCCTAGAATGACCGAGATTTGCGGGATGACTCCTGAATAAATTGCGTTTCTATAGAAGATTTCACCATAGCCGTCCAGAGATACAACACCTTCCTGGATCCGGGCACCTCCTGAATCGTTCAAACCGATGAAAGGGGCTCCATTCTTCGCTGCCAAGTCCATGACATTTGCAATTTTCATCGCATGCATTTCTCCAAGCGCTCCGCCAAACACCGTGAAGTCCTGGGAGAATAAATAAACTGGCCGTCCATCAATCTTACCATAGCCTGTTACGACACCATCGCCAGGTCCAGCCTGCTTGTCCATGCCAAAATCGCGGGTCCGGTGCACCACAAAGGGATTCAATTCTACAAAGGTGCCTTTATCGAGCAGCAGATCGATCCGTTCGCGTGCGGTCAGCTTTCCTTTTTCATGCTGCTTGGCGATGCGATCGTCGCCTCCGCCTAATTCAATTTCACGTTTTTTATCATATAATTCATTGATTTTATCGTAGATATCCATATTACTTGTCCCCTTTGCCACTTTTATCACATAGTTCGTACAGAACACCTAAAGAAGATTTTGGATGCATGAAAGCGACTTCTGCACCGCCAGCACCCGGTTTCGGTTCCTCGGACAGCAATTGGACGCCTTTCTCCTTTAATTCGGCCATTCGGCTACGAATATCGGATACGCCAAACGCCACGTGATGGATGCCTTCTCCCCGCTTGGAAATATATTTGGCGACCGCGCCATCTTCACCGGTCGGTTCTAATAATTCTATCTTAATGTTGCCTGCATCGAGAAAGGCGACTTTCACCTGCTGGCTCGGCACTTCTTCGATCCCCAGTAATTCCAAACCTAATGTATGTATATAATAGTCCAGCGCCTCGTCCATGCTTCTGACGGCAATTCCGATATGATCGACTTTTTTCATTGTCATTCCTCCCTCTTCCTATTGTAACGTTTCGTGAATAAATCCGCTACATGTTGAGTTCTCCTCCTTTTCTGTTAAAATGGAGGTATAGAACAGTGTAAGGAGACTTGCCCGATGAGTAATAAAAAGGTGCAAAAGATTGTCGTCTACCTAATGATCGCAGCCATGGTGGCTTCAAGTATCTTATTTGGCCTCAGCATGATTTTATAACGTTTAAAGAAAAAGAAGTCCAACCCGCCACGAATGGCAAGGTTGGACTTCTTTTATTATACTTCCTCGCAATATTCCTCGAATTTACTTTGCAAGTTCATTACCACAGACATCGGATCATGTCCTTCAATCTCATACCGGCCCACTTCCGCTACCAATTCACCGTCTTTTAACAATGCAAAAGAAGGCGAGGATGGGATGTGATCTTCTCCAAAATGCATCCGGGCTTGTGCCGTTGCATCCTTGTCCTGACCAGCAAAAACTGTCACTAAATGATCTGGACGCTTATCATAATGGATAGCATGCGCGGCAGCCGGACGGGCAATGCCTCCTGCACATCCACAAACAGAGTTCACCATAACAAGTGTCGTGCCTGGACGTTTAAATGCTGCGTCCACTTCTTCAACTGTCTTCAATTGCTCATACCCGCTAGTTTCCATTTCAGACCGTGCTTGGTTCACTATATCATCCATGTAGAAGTTAAAATTCATTGTCATGCATCTTTTCCCCTTTCAGCTTATAGGCTTATCATAGCAGTTGCTTTTCTTTCTTGCAAAAGGAGTGTTTGGATGTGGAGTAAGCGGGATACATAAAAAATTACAGTAAAATATTTCAAAAAGATGAAACTATCAATAATCACTAACGTATAAGCTAATATACTTGTAAAAATCAAGTAAATATTTATTGGGGGTTAGTTACATGAGAAAGTTGGCAACATGGGCACTAGCGTTCATTTTCATTCTGTCGTTCGCATTACCTCAAAGCAACGCATCTGCTGCAAGCAATATGAAGCTTGTTGTGGATGGCGAGGTAGTGGAAGGTATTGAACAACCGTTTATGTCACAAGGGGAAGTATTAATTCCAATTGAAAATCTTTTCACAAAAGCGGGCTATCAAGTGTCTAAGGACAAGACCGGCAAGCTTTCCGTGACAAATACTTATTTGTCAGTTGACTTTGATGCTACCGCAGGCTCGGTTACAGTAGATGGAAAGAAAACGGATACTCCGTTTCCGTTAACACTAAAAAACTACGGAAACTATGTGTCAGGGACATTTCTATCCAAACTGGAAGGTTTCGATTTGAAGGTATCCGATGATAAGAGGACTGTTTCAGTTACAACGAACCGAGTTAAGGATCTTGACAAATTTCTTAAAAAGATGATGAACGCAGATTTAAAAAGCTACTCAGCTAAAATGACACTTGATCAAAAAATGGAATCTACTGATGATCCCGATGTTATAGGCATGCTGATGGATATGGAAATGGACGTCACACAAGAGCCTGTTGCCATTCATATGAAACAGACTGTGTCCACTGATTTCGGTGGTGAAAAAGACGAATTTACGAGTGAATCTTACATGACTGAAAAAGAATTCTATCAGTATGACGGCGACAGATGGATTGCATATGGTAATGATTTTGGTCTTGGTGCGGATGTGGGTGCTACTCTTAATCCAACTGCACAATTTGAATTAGCCAAGATGTTCCTGAAAGGTGTGCACGTTTTTGAATATGATGATGTTTATGTTATGGTGCAAACTATAACAACTGAGGATTTAAACGAAATGCTTGGCGAAGCTCTATCGTTGATAGGTTCAGCTCTTGGTGGGCTGGAAATATCAGAGGAAGCACTTACTGAAGACTCTGTAACAGAAGAAGCAGTAGTCGAAGAAGCTGTTACAGAATCTACAGAAGCAGAAGATGCCACAGCTGATGAAACTGTTCTAGATGAAGATATTTTTAGCGCACTAGGCATTGAAATCGAGGAAATGTACTTTGTTACAACAATTGACAAGAAGACATTATTTCCTCAAGACATGAAGGGCACTACTAAAATTTCCATGACAATCGACGATGTTACAGTGAAAATTGTTCAAACGTTGACAGGTACGATGAGCAACTTTAACGCTGTAAAAGCGATTGTAATTCCTGAAGATGTGAAGAAGGAAGCTATTTCTTTTGAGGACTACATGAAAGAACTCGAAGCTGAGTTAGAAAAGGAATTGCAAGCTGCTGAATAAGGAAGTAAAGCGGAGAAGGGTCAATCCCCTCTCCGCTTTTCCTTTGACTGGAACAATTCTTCTACTGCCCCTGCCACTGTCCACTTCCCTTCCAACAGACCTTGTTCCAGCTGGAGTACCTGCTCTTTTCTTCCCGGCTCTGCAAAGAACCGGTCGAGCAGATAATCCTGAATGGAGGCGTGGAACCAATCCTTTGTTTGTTCTTGCCGCCTACGGCTCCAAACACCGCTCTTTTCCATTTCTGCTTGAAACTGCAGGATGGTCGTCCATACATCATCCAACCCCGTTTTTTTTAGGGAAGACACCGGCATGGCAGTCGTTGTCCAACCAGGGGATGCAGGCTGGAGGAAATGAAGTATTTGACGGTATTCCCGCACTGTTTTCTTGGCGAGCCGTTCATTTTCCCCGTCCGACTTATGAACAATAATACCGTCCGCCAGTTCCATGATCCCTTTTTTCATTCCTTGCAATTCATCCCCGGCACCTGTTAGGACGAGCAGGAGAAAAAAATCGACCATGCCACGAACGACTGTCTCACTTTGCCCGACACCGACTGTTTCGATTAATATGACATCATAGCCGGCTGCCTCACATAGTAGCATCGTTTCTCTTGTCTTCTTATGGACGCCGCCCAGCGTACCGGACGAAGGCGATGGACGGATGAAGGCATTAGGATGCTTCGCCAGCAGTTCCATACGCGTTTTGTCACCGAGTATGCTACCGCCAGTAATCGTTGAGCTCGGATCAATTGCAAGTACAGCGACTTTATGGCCAGCCTCTGCTAGTTTCAGTCCGAATGCTTCAATGAACGTGCTTTTGCCTGCTCCTGGAACGCCGGTAATGCCGACTCGGATGCTGCGTCCTGTTTGTGGAAGCAACTCTTTCAGCAATTCCTGGCCGGCCTGCTTGTCTTCTGCATGTGTGCTTTCCAGCAGCGTAATAGCTTTTGCGAGATGCAGCCGGGAGCCGGATCTCAGCTGTTCCGCCAACTCCCCCTTTTCCAACAGCCGCTTCTTTTTTACAAACCGTTTTCTTGGACCGGAGACCATGCCGTCATGGACCGACTCGATGCCGCCCATAATGTGCAACGCACCGTCTTTGTTATCGCTCACTCCATCACTTCCTCGTAACCGAGCTGGCGATAAATATCCTCAATCACTTTCTGTGCTGCCACTGGAATAACTGTTCCCGGTCCAAAAATCGCCGAAGCCCCATTGGCCCGTAAAAATTCATAGTCCTGAGCGGGGATGACGCCGCCCACAACAATAAGAATGTCTTCTCGTCCTACTTTTGCCAGTTCATCACGCAGTGCAGGGACCAGTGTTTTATGGCCTGCTGCGAGGGAGCTGACCCCGATGACATGCACGTCATTCTCAGCCGCTTGGCGAGCTGTCTCTTCCGGAGTTTGGAACAATGGTCCGATATCAACGTCAAAGCCAAGATCGGCGAATGAGGAAGCGATAACTTTCGCGCCACGATCATGTCCGTCCTGCCCCATTTTGGCAATAAGAATCCGTGGACGGCGACCTTCATTCTCCAAAAATTCCTCAGTCATTTCCTTCACTTCTTCAATTTCTTCCTGATTGGAGAAGTTTGAGCTGTAAACACCACTGACAGATCTGATGATTGCTTTATGGCGTCCGGAAACTTTTTCGATTGCATCGGATATTTCGCCGATCGTTGCACGTACTCTCGCAGCTTCTACAGACAATGCGAGGAGATTCCCTTCTCCGTTTTGCGCAGCTTCTGTCAGGTTTTGCAAGGCACGCGTCACTGCTTCGTCATCACGTGTTTCCTTCATCCGGTTGATGCGGTCGATCTGCTTTTGACGGACAAGCGTGTTGTCGATATCCAAAATATCGATGGGCTCTTCTTTTTCAAGCCGGTATTGATTAACCCCAATAATGGTTTCGGCTTTTGAATCGATTTTGGCCTGACGTTTTGCAGCGGCTTCTTCGATCTTCATCTTCGGAAGACCCGTTTCGATCGCCTTCGCCATACCACCCAAGTCTTCAATTTCTTCAATCAAGTCCCATGCTTTTTCCATCAATTCAGTTGTGAGGGATTCAACATAATAGGAACCGCCCCAAGGGTCGATCGTTTTAGTCATAAACGTCTCTTCTTGAAGGAATAACTGTGTATTCCGCGCAATTCGTGCCGAGAAATCCGTCGGCAATGCAATTGCTTCATCAAGCGCATTGGTATGCAAAGATTGGGTATGCCCCATTGCAGCGGCGTTTGCCTCGATCAATGTCCTGGTCACATTATTGAATGGGTCTTGTTCCGTTAAGCTCCATCCGGATGTCTGGGAATGCGTGCGCAAAGCAAGTGACTTCGGATTTTTCGGTTCGAAGGATTGCATCATTTGCGCCCAGATGCGTCTCGCCGCCCTCATCTTGGCAATCTCCATAAAATAATTCATGCCGATCGCCCAGAAAAAGGACAACCGTGGAGCGAACGAATCGATGTCGATACCTGCCGCAAGTCCCGTCCGGACATATTCCAAGCCATCCGCAAGGGTATAGGCAAGCTCAATATCAGCAGTAGCTCCCGCTTCCTGCATATGATAGCCGGAAATTGAAATGGAATTGAATTTCGGCATGTTCTTGGATGTATATTCAAAAATATCCGCAATGATCCGCATTGACATGTCTGGCGGAAAAATATACGTGTTTCGCACCATGTATTCTTTTAGTATGTCATTTTGGATGGTGCCGGCCAGCTGTTCAGGCTTCACGCCCTGCTCCTCAGCGGCAACGATATAAAATGCCATAACGGGCAGGACAGCCCCATTCATTGTCATGGAAACAGACATCTGATCTAGCGGGATTCCGTCAAACAAGATTTTCATATCCTCTACTGAATCAATCGCCACTCCAGCTTTCCCAACATCCCCTGTCACACGAGGATGGTCGGAATCATAGCCACGGTGCGTCGCCAAGTCAAAGGCAACCGAGAGACCTTTCTGGCCCATTGCTAAATTGCGGCGATAAAATGCATTGCTTTCTTCAGCAGTTGAAAATCCAGCGTATTGGCGTACGGTCCATGGTCTTGATACATACATGGTCGGGTAAGGACCGCGTGTATTCGGAGCAATCCCAGGCAAATCGTTCAGATGGGATGCACCTGCAGTGTCGTGTTCCGTATAAAACGGTTTGACTTCGATTCCTTCATTAGTCATGAACGATTTATGTGCTGGTCCTCTCGTCTCCTTGGCATCCCGCAGGACACGTTTTACGTCGACCGCTTGATAATCAGGCTTCGCCATTACGCATTCCACCTTTCCATCGTTCCAAAATACTTTGCATTTTTTCGATGCGGTTCTGCTTGGCATGTACAAATCCATTAAGCCCTAACGACTTCCATTTCGCTTCCGCTTGGGCTTCATATGCTCCGGCCACATCCACCAGGATGCCTGCTGGCCAGTTCGCAAGCAGTGGTTCCATAATTTCTTCTGTTGAATCGGCAGGCGCACAGATAATTACATAGTCCGGCTGTGTCTTTTTCACCCATACTAGCGCTTCTTCTACGTCTGTAAATATTGGACTCCATTCACTCTCGATACCCCCGGACGCAAGAAAACCGCTGACAAAATCAGCACGAGGCTTTACTGCTTTCAGCGTCCCGAAATTCAAGAGTGCTGTTTTCGGCTGTTCATCCCTAAACTGCTCTCGCAGCAGCTCGTATGGCATTGCAAGCCGGTTCCACTTTTTCATGTGCTGGCAATCCTCAAGGGCATCCTTATGAAGATCCGCATAAACATTTGTGCCGATCAGTGATTTACTTGTTTGCTCCACTTCTTGCTGACGATTCTTCCAAAGCGACTTCAATTCGCCTGTCGACAAATACGCTTCTGCTCCTCCCATTTCCTCAATTTCAAGGAATCGGTTCCATGCTTTCTCAACGAGTGTTTCCGTTAAGGATTCGATGAAATAGGAACCGGCTGCCGGGTCATTCACTTTATTGACATTTGTTTCTTCTTTTAATACCAGTTGTATGTTTTGCGCATACCGCAGTGAATTGGGTGTTGGACCAGTCAAGATATCATGCGGATATACTGTGATAACATCTGCCCCACCTAGAATGGCTGAGAAAGCTTCATTACCAGCGCGCAATAAATTCACATTCGAGTCGATTTTCGAGAACGAGCGCAAGGAGGTTTCTGCGATAATTGGAACAGCCACCGCCTGTTCTCCATGTGCATCTGCAAACGCTTGCCATAATAGGCGGAATGCACGAAGTTTCGCAATCTCCATAAAGAAATGAGTATCGATCGAAAGCTTCACATAAAACGACTCACAAAATGCAGAGAAAGTTTCTATCTTTTCTGCATGGCCAGCAGCCATGGAAAGGGCGAGCGCCAGCTCCGTTACTGCATCTGCACCGTGATGGTGAACAGATGTCAAATCGGCACCTTTCGTGCGCAAGCCAGAATAACCAACGGGAAGCGTCCATTGATCTGCCTGGACAACTCCCTTCACTTTCGATCGAATTTCATGGTTTACAAAATCGAACACCCGCAAAATCGGGTCATCTTTTTGCAATGAAAAGAAAAAGACCGGAAAGTCCACAAGCAATTCAGCGAGCGCATTAAGCTCTTCATCATTCCATTGAACGGCAGGAAAGCCACAGTAGACAATCGCTTCATTCCCTCTTCGCAGTGAGCTTTTCAAACGTTCTACAAACTCCGCGCCGGTTTTGGCAAAGGTCGGCTGTGCCACCGTCCAGCCCGGCTCCGGCTTCGTTGCCCGAATGATTTGTGAAGATTTAGCCGGTACAGGTTCCGTATAAAGCGGTTGCAAGTCTATGCCTTCCCATGTTTTTGTAATCAATTTTTCAAAAGGCTTGCCTTTCAAAGATTCGGCGGCAAGCTCTTTCCAATCATCGAATTTGGGCGTATCGAATGTTCCTTTTTTCATTGTATGTATGGACATAAGGGCGTTTCCCTCCTAATCGATATCTCTACCATCTATCTACTAGTGTACCTGACATCTCTTTCCTTTTAAAGCATAAACACATACAAGCGAGGCTTACGATTTTCATCAAAAACATTATTTCTGTTTTTGTTTTACGTATTTTCCTGAATGAATTGAAAAGCTATTCGCTCATGAAAAATCCCCATGCTTACAAAACGGCATGGGGATGAAAAAATTAATAAATAGAAGTGTTTTCTTTTGTTACGTTCTCTAATATTTCCTTCACCCGCGCGAGGAATCTTCCAGCTACAAGACCATCCAGAACACGATGGTCGAGCGAGAGGCAAAGATTTACCATATCACGGACACCAATCATGCCGCCTTCCATGACGACTGGTCGTTTTACAATCGATTCCACTTGCAAGATGGCAGCCTGAGGGTAGTTGATGATCCCCATGGATTGGACAGAACCAAAAGATCCTGTATTGTTAACCGTAAAGGTTCCGCCTTGCATCTCATCGGATTTCAATTTCCCTGAACGCACTTTCGATGCCAGGTCATTGATTTCACGGCCGATTCCTTTAATCGTCAGCTCGTCTGCATGTTTGATGACTGGAACGAATAGCGCATCCTCGGTAGCGACAGCGATTGAAATATTAATATCCTTCTTCTGGACGATCTTATCGCCTGCCCACATTGCATTCATCATCGGGAATTCCTTCAGCGCTTGCGCGACTGCTTTGACAAAGAATGCAAAATACGTGAGGTTGAAGCCTTCCTTCTGTTTAAACTCCGTTTTCAGTGAATCCCGGTAGTTAACCAAGCTCGTTACATCCACCTCGATCATTGTCCATGCATGCGGTGCTTCGTGTTTGGAACGCAGCATATTGTTTGCGATGGCGCGGCGTACACCACTGACCGGTATTTCAATATCTCCAGCTCCAACGGGCACTGCTTCCTGCGTCCGTGCAGAAACAGATGGGCTTACCTGTTTTGCTGGCTCAGCAAAAACTTCAGAAGAGCTTGAGGAAGAAGAGCTCGAGGATTCAGCTGTTGCCGTAGGAATCTCGCCGCTTTCGATCAATTTCATCAAATCTTTTCGTGTGATGCGTCCTTCTTTTCCAGAACCTTCGACAAGCGTGAGGTCGATGTCATTCTCTTGTGCCAACCGCAGGACTGCAGGCGAATAGCGGCCTGCCGCCTTCCCTTTTTCACGTTTCACAGAGGCAGATGGTTTCTGTGAACCAGCCGCAGGCATCTCTTTTGATGGCTCTTCTTTAACCGTTTGTGCCTCTGCTGTTTGGGAGGCATTACCGCCCTCTACTTCTATCGTACAGACGACGACACCCACTTCGACCGTCTCACCTTCTTGAACGATGATCTCCTTAATCGTTCCTTCAAAAGACGATGGAATTTCTGCTGTCACTTTATCGGTATTCACTTCGGCGAGCGGATCATATTTGTTCACTCGATCGCCCGGCTTCACAAGCCATTTCTCTATCGTTCCCTCGGTGACACTCTCACCAAGTTTTGGCATTTCGATATTTTCAATAGCCATTTCTTTCAACCTCCTTCCGAATTAAAACTCTGCCAATTCTCTTGCAGCCTTTTCGACTTTATCCGGATTGACCATGAAGAATTTCTCCATTGTCGGCGCATATGGCATCGCAGGAATGTCAGGTCCGGCAAGACGTTTGATTGGCGCATCCAGTTCAAATAGGCAATGTTCAGCAATGATGGCCGATACTTCGCTCATGATGCTGCCTTCTAAATTATCCTCTGTGACAAGCAATACCTTGCCTGTTTTAGATGCCGCTTCAATGATCGCTTCTTTATCCAATGGATAGATCGTACGCAGATCAAGAATATGTGCAGAAATTCCGTCCTCTGCCAAACGTTCAGCCGCTTGGAGCGCGAAATGCACACATAGGCCGTATGTGATGATTGTAATATCATCACCTTCCCGTTTTACATCCGCTTTTCCGATTGGAAGGACGTATTCTTCTTCAGGCACTTCGCCTTTAATTAAACGGTAGGCTCGCTTATGTTCAAAGAAAAGCACCGGATCATCGTCACGGATAGCCGCTTTCAGCAATCCTTTCGCATCGTAAGGTGTGGAAGGGATGACAATTTTCAATCCAGGTGTACTCGCAAACATGGACTCAACCGATTGTGAATGGTAGAGCGCACCATGAATCCCACCGCCGAACGGTGCCCGGATGACGATTGGGCAAGACCAGTCATTGTTGGAACGGTATCTGATTTTCGCCGCTTCTGAGACGATTTGGTTGACCGCAGGCATAATGAAATCGGCGAATTGCATTTCGGCGATCGGCCGCATACCGTACATAGCCGCCCCGATGCCGACTCCAGCGATGGCAGATTCCGCAAGCGGAGTATCCAGCGCACGGTATTCACCGAACTGGTCATACAGCCCTGTCGTCGCTTTGAAAACGCCGCCTTTACGTCCGACGTCCTCACCAAGGACAAATACGTTTTCGTCGCGCTCCATCTCTTCTTTCATTGCTTGGGTGATTGCATCGATATAGGAAAGCACTGCCATCACTCGTCGCCCCCTTCCTCTTTGTAAACATGGCGTAACGCATATTCCGGCTCAGCATACGGGGCTTTTTCCGCATAGTCGGTTGCCTCGTTCACAATAGCTGAAATCCGCTCTTCCAGTTCTTTTTCAGATGCTTCATCTAAGATGCCAGCCTCTTTTAAGTACGCTGAGAATTTAGGAATCGGATCAAGCTTCCGCTCTTGCTCAAGTTCTTCTGCGTCGCGATATAAGCGATGATCATCATCCGAGGAGTGGGCAGTCAGGCGGTAGCAGACTGCTTCAATTAAACTTGGGCCTTCTCCAGAACGGGCACGGTCTGCTGCCTCTTTTACAACTTTAAAGACATCAAGCGGATCAGTTCCGTCTACAGTAACACCCGGCATTCCATAACCGACAGCACGATCAGAAACATTCTCACAAGCCAATTGCTTTTCAAGCGGCACAGAAATCGCATATTTGTTATTTTCAACCATAACAATGGTAGGCAATTTATGGACACCTGCAAAGTTCATTCCTTCATGGAAGTCCCCTTGGTTGGAGGAACCTTCGCCTAGCGTGACGAACGTAACAAAATCCTCTTTTTTCATTTTCGCTGCGAGCGCTACTCCCACTGCATGAGGAAGCTGCGTGGTAACAGGTGAGGAACCGGTAAGAATCCGATTTTTACGCTGGCCGAAATGACCAGGCATCTGGCGTCCGCCTGAGTTCGGGTCTTCTGCTTTTGCAAAAGCCGACAGCATAAGTTCACGAGGCGTCATGCCGAAATGAAGGACAACCCCCATATCACGGTAATACGGAGCAATCCAATCTTTCTCCTTATTCAGAGCAAATGCAGCACCAACTTGTGCGGCTTCCTGCCCTTGACACGAGATAACAAATGGAATTTTGCCTGCACGGTTCAAAAGCCACATTCTTTCATCAAGGCGACGGGCCATGACCATCGTTTCATACATTTGAAGCACGTCTTCATTCGTCAATCCAAGTTCTTCATGACGCGAATGAGCCATTTTCAATTCCCCCTTTTCAATAGGGCTTCCGCTTCTTCCGGAATACCCAGCCATTTACATATGAATCGCTTTGCCGTCTACAGCAAGTGCCGCTTCACCCATCACTTCCGATAAAGACGGATGTGGGTGGACTGTGGAAGCGACCTCCCATGGAGTTGCGTCTAATACCATGGCCAGCCCCGCTTCAGAAATTAAATCGGTAACATGAGATCCAATCATATGAATGCCCAATATATCATCGGTCTTTTGATCCGCAATGATTTTCACAAATCCATCTGCATTCCCGTTGACGAGCGCTTTTCCGATGGCTGCGAACGGGAATTTGCCGACTTTCACGTCATAGCCTTGTTCTTTCGCCTGTTTTTCCGTCAAACCGACACTAGATGCTTCCGGGCTGGAGTAAATGCAGCGAGCAATCTTAGTATAATCAAGCGGTTCGACCGTCTGCCCTGCAATATGCTCAACAGCCGCAATACCTTCATGGGAAGCGACATGAGCCAGTTGAAGACCGCCGATGACGTCGCCAATTGCATAAATATGGCTTTCTTTCGTCTGGAAGGTAGGTTTCGTTTGAATAAACCCTTTCTCCAGTTGAATCTCCGTATTTTCTAGGCCGATTCCTTCTACATTCGCCTGTCTGCCAACAGAAACAAGCATCCGCTCCGCAGTGAATTCTTTTGTTTCTCCATTCATTTCAGCTGAAATGGTAACGGAATCAGCGGTTTTCTTTAATGTGTCAGGTAGAACTTTTGCACCGACCGCAAATGTAATGCCTTTTTTCGATAGGAGTTTTTTCATCTCTTTTGAGATGTCTTCGTCTTCTGTTGGGATGATTCGGTCTGCATATTCAATGACGGTCACGTCTACTCCAAAATCATGAAGCATAGATGCCCACTCGATACCGATGACGCCTCCCCCTACGATCAGAATGGATTTTGGCAATGTTTCCATTGCGAGCGCTCCGTCGGAAGACATGATTTGTTGTTCATCCAGTTCAAGACCCGGCAATGTACGCGGCCGGGATCCTGTCGCGATGATCAAGTTTTTGAGGATCAACATCTCATTTTCCTCACCGCTGTTCATTTCCACAGAAATGGTTCCCGGCATTGGCGAGAAGATGGATGGGCCAAGCATTCTGCCTGTGCCTTCAAACACATCAATTTTCCCTTTTTTCATTAGCGACTTAACGCCGTTATGCAACTGATTGACGATTTCATCCTTACGGGCCTGCACACGTGCAAAATTCAAAGAGGTTCCACTCGTCTCCACTCCGAAATGGGAAGCTTCGTTTTTGGCCAAATGGTACACTTCCGCACTTTTCAGAAGTGCTTTACTCGGGATGCAGCCTTTATGCAGGCAAGTGCCTCCAAGTGCCCCTTTTTCCACTAGTGCTGTTTTTAGCCCCAATTGCGCTGAACGGATAGCTGCCACGTAGCCGCCCGTTCCTCCGCCAAGTATTACCACGTCATATTCCTGTGCCATTGAACATGGCCTCCTTCATCACTACCCTTCAAGAAGGATAGGTTTTTGCTTGTTCTTCCTGCATCAGGACGCGCAATGCGCCTTCAGCGAGTGCTTGCAGTTCATCTTCACCTGGGAAAACCACTACATCGGATATCCAGTCGACACGATCCGCGATAGATTGGACAAACGCTTTTCCATAAGCAAGCCCGCCCGTCAGGAGGATGGCATCCACTTTTCCGCTCAATACGGCAGCCGCACTGCCGATTTCTTTGGCGACCTGATAGGCCATTGCCTCATAGATGAGTTTTGCCCGATCGTCTCCCGCTTCGATTCGTTTCTCGACCGCTACAGCATCATTCGTCCCGAGATAACCGACGAGCCCTCCCTTGCCGACGAGATTTGCCATCAGCTCTTGCCGGTAATAAGTACCCGAGTAGCAAAGATCGATCAGATCGCCTGCTGGAACCGTCCCAGCACGCTCCGGGCTAAATGGGCCATCCCCGTGCAAGCCATTATTCACATCGACCACCTGGCCGTGTTCATGTACGCCGACCGTGATGCCGCCACCCATATGAGTGACGACCAGGCGGAGTTCATCATATTTCTTGCCAATTTGTTTTGCGTATCGACGGGCGACCGCTTTTTGATTCAACGCATGGAAAATCGATTTCCGTTCAATGAGAGCGAAGCCTGAAATCCGGGCGAGCGGCTGAAGCTCATCGACGACTACCGGATCGACAATGAAAGCTGGAACTTTCAGATCCGTCGCAATTTCGTTCGCCAAAATGCCTCCGAGATTCGAGGCATGCTGTCCGGAAACCCCTTTGCGTAAATCTTTGAGCATGGAGTCATTCACGGAGTAAGTGCCCCCTGCAATCGGTCGCAGTAAGCCTCCTCTTCCGCAAATGGCGGCAAATCCCTCAAGATGGAATCCATGCTCTTCAAGGGAGGACACGATCGCCTTTTTCCTGAAATCAAATTGATCGATAATCGAAGGATATCGAGAAAGCTCCTCTGTGGAATGGCGTATTGTACTTTCCATCACTTGTGCATCATTTTTAAATACGCCGATTTTCGTCGATGTGGATCCCGGATTGATGACCAGAATCTGAAAAATGTCTTTCGGCATTTTCAACCCTACCTTCGATATGAGAACTGTCTATTATTTTTTGCGGCTTAACACGCTTTTTTCATTTTGCAAAAATTGACTGCGAGACTTAGCGACCCGCGCAATGCGTTCTTCCGCAAGACGGTCTGCTGCTACATATGTCGGAATGCTGTCACGCTTGGAGATAGCGAAAATCTGCTCGATTGTATCGTAAATTCCCGCAACGCGTTTCAACGCACGCTCTCTATTATAACCGGCCAATTCATCTGCGACATTAATGACGCCGCCTGAGTTAATGACGTAATCCGGTGCGTACACAATGCCCATTTCATGGATAATGTCTCCGTGTTCCGGATTTTTCAATTGATTGTTCGCAGATCCTGCAATTACTTTCGCTTTCAATTGTGGAATCGTCTCATCGTTAATGACGGCACCGAGTGCACATGGAGCAAAAATATCTGCGTCTTGTGAATAAATTTCATTCGTATCAACCGCAACTGCGCCGAACGCATCTACAGCACGTTGAACAGCCTCTTTGTTAATATCAGTTACAATTAACTTTGCGCCTTCCTCATGCAAGTATTCGCAAAGTGCATACGCAACGTTTCCAACACCTTGGACCGCAACCGTTTTTCCTTCTAGGGAGTCGCTTCCAAATGCTTCTTTCGCAGCCGCTTTCATCCCTTTGTATACTCCGAAAGCTGTGACTGGAGATGGATTGCCTGAAGAACCAGCATCGGAAACGCCCGTTACATAGTCAGTTTCTAAGTGAATCAAATCCATATCCTCTTCTGTCGTTCCTACATCCTCTGCCGTGATGTAACGGCCATTCAAACCTTCGATATAACGTCCAAACGCACGGAACAATTCAGGGTTCTTATCTTTTTTCGGATCACCGATAATGACCGTTTTACCGCCACCTAGATCAAGGCCAGCAGCCGCATTTTTGTATGTCATCCCGCGAGCGAGGCGAAGCGCATCCTCAATTGCTTCTTCTTCGGATGCATATGTCCACATGCGTGTGCCACCAAGTGCCGGTCCGAGTGTTGTATCGTGGATCGCAATGATCGCTTTTAGACCAGATGCTTCGTCTTGGCAGATGACAAGTTGTTCATAATCGTATTTCTCCATATATTTGAATAGTTCCATGATAATTCCTCCAGTTATATGTTTAATGTTGTGATACAAGTATTGCTAACGCGAGTGAATACAATTTGCTTTCCATGCGATCTGATCGTGAAGTAAGCACGACAGGTGCCTTGGCCCCTTGGATCACTGCCCCCACTTTCGCATTTGCGAAGTACATGAGGGACTTATAGAGAATATTTCCAGCTTCTATACTAGGAACTAGCAGAATATCCGCGTTGCCCGCCGTCTCTCCTTCAATCCCTTTATGCTCTGCAGCTTCACGTGAAACCGCATTGTCCAATGCCAGCGGGCCGTCAATGATGCAACCATTGATCTGCCCTCTGTGATTCATGGCGACAAGCGCAGCTGCATCTAAGGTTGGCTGCATGGCTGGATTCACTGTTTCAACTGCAGCAAGGGGAGCGACAATCGGCTTGCTGATGCCGCATGCATGCGCGGCCAGAACGGCATTGCGGACAATTTGAGCCTTTTCCGTAAGATCTGGTGCGATATTCATCGCCGCATCCGTCACAAATAGAAGCCGTTCATAACCAGGAACTTCAAAAGCCGCTACGTGGGACAGGATCGTCTCCTTGCGCAAACCGTAATCTCGATTCAATACTTCCTTCAGAATGGTTGCGGTCGGTAAGTTCCCTTTCATGAGAACATCCGCTTGACCGCCGGACACCGATTGAACTGCCAGTTTTGCCGCCATTCGCTGATCTGACGCGTCTTCAATTTCAATGAAGCCATTGTCCAAAAGACGTGGATCAACTTTAGCTAGGACCGATCGGATTTCCTCCTTGTCACCGAATAAGCGGAACGATGCAAGATTCCTCTCCAATGCCATTTTGACAGCCCCAAGCACATGGCTATCTGCAGCGCTGGCGACGGAAACGACTGGCCGGGTATCCGAAGCAGCCGCTTTATCAATAAGTGAATCGAGTGACGCCATTATTATCACTCCCTATCAAATCAATTTATATTTCTCCAGCTTATAATAAAGGGAACGGAGCGATATGCCTAAACGGTTCGCAGTTAGCGATTTGTTGCCATCGTTCTCCTGCATCGCCTTTTCGAGCACAGCTCGTTCATAATCATCCATAATGGAGGCAAGTGTGCTTTTCTCGAGTGAAACTTCCTCTTCTATTTTGGCATCATTTGAGAAGAGCGATTTCCGAATGTCCTCTTCCTTAATGGCTGCTGTGCCGGGCTGCATGTAAATCATCGCCCTGCTGAGCACATTCTCTAACTCTCGCACATTGCCCGGCCAATCATATTGGGCAAGCCGATCCAGTGCTTCGGCTGTGATTAACTCTACATTCATGCCGAATTCCTGATTCAATTTGCCGAGCAGATGATTGGCCACTTCCGGAATATCGCCCTTTCTCGTCCGCAATGGCGGAATGTGGATCGATAATCGGTTCAGATGATAATATAGCTCTTCGTTAAACTTGCCATCATGCATCGCTTTTTCAAGGTTTTTCGAACTAGCAGTGACGATACGGGCATGCAGTCCATTTTGATCGGATAGATGCTGGTCCGTTCTGTTCACGATATAATCCAGCAGCCGCTTTTGTGTTTTTGGCGGCAAATCCGATATTTCATCGAGAAACAGCGTCCCTTTTCCTGTTTCCGCAAGTAGTCCAGCCCTTCCTCCTTCATCGTCCTGAGCTTCACCGAACAATTCCTTTTCGATGATGGCCGGGTCGATGATGCTGCAATTCACCCGGATAAAATTATGGCTTTTGCGATCGCTGCCCGAATGGATAGCGTGTGCAAAAAGTTCTTTGCCTGTCCCCGGTTCGCCTCTCAAGAGAACTGGGACCGAGGATTTAGCGGCGGCAACTTTAGCTTGTTCAATCGCAAGCTCAATATCCGGAGAACTTCCATTGATGTCTGAAAAGGTATATGTAGATTCAAGTTTCCTGATAATAGATCGAGCCCAATCGAGCTCACGCATAAGACTTCTCATTTCTGTTATATCATGAATGACTCCCACACTGCCCATCACATGCTGGTCGACAATAATCGGAGCCACATTGACAATGACATCCCGATTGGATTCTCCAATACGCATGTTGACTCCGCGCACAGGCTTCTTCGTCTTCAGCACTTTCATATGGATGCTTTCGCCTTCATTAATATCTACGGTGGCCGGTTTTCCGACCACTTCGTCTTCGGACAGTCCGGTAATCCTTGTATACGCAGGATTTACCAAGATGCCATTGCCTTTGTCGTCTACAACCGAAATAGCATCATCGCTCGAATGGATGATAGCTTCCAACATGGTTTTCACTTGTTTCAGATCAGTTATTTCTTCAGCCAGCTTCAAGACTTCAGAGACATCTTTAAAGACAGCGAATGCGCCGATTTTTTCCCCATCTGAAGTGAAAAGAGGGAACCTGGAGCTGACTATTTTCAACCCATTTGGCAGTTGAAGTTCCTCATTCAACTCGACTTTCCCCGAATTGAAAACCCTTACAAGTTTACTTTCAGGAATAATCTCCTCGATTGGGATGTCAATAATCCGTTCGCTCTGGACACCCAGCATTCTGCAAGCGCTTTCATTGATAAAATCAATTTTTCCTTTTGCATTAATGCCGATCATCCCTTCTTCAACGGAATCGAAGATGAGCTGCTGCTTATGAATCTCAGTTTGAACTTGTTGAATAAAATGATTTTTCTCGTTCAATAAATGAACGATTAAATTAGCCACTGAACCAGGTACAAGCATGGTTCCTGGCGGTTTGTGTTCCATTAGTTCCGCAAAAACGGCAGGGTCTCCTGTAACATCGAATACGATGTGGACGGGTTCCTTCAAAAACGCTTCCCATTGTTTCCCTGTTCGAACGCCAAGCTCCTTGGCAAGTTGTAAGCCGGGAGCATTTTCATCCTGGTCCACGATTGCGAAAACTTGCATGAAATCTAATTTGCTAATGAGATGCAATAATGCGGAGCCGCCATTCCCTGCTCCAATAATAAGAACCTTTTGCAAGGATATTCAATCTCCTTTAACAAGAATGCAATCTTTTGCAAATCCATTTTTATCATACACCATAACTCCTTTCTTGACAATAATTGATGACACGGTAAAATTAAAATCGATAAGGAGTTGTTAACAATGGCCCGTTTGGCGGCGTTTATCGTCCTTCTCATACCAGGTCTGATGGCAGCTTTTGGCATCAAACTGATGAGGGATTCTTTGTTCGGAATCTTATTCAGTCCTTTTCCGTTTATTTGGCTGCAGTTTTTGATCGGCTTTCTCTTGTTTGCTGCCGGCCTCGGCTTCTTCGCCGGGTTTCTGCTCAGACGCGACCGAAGAAAAGGACGCGTTCAAGAAAAGTTTCAGGAAAAGCGTTGACTGGTTGAAAGGTATTACATAGGCTCTTCAATTGAAATCAAAAAAGCAGTCGGATATCAATCCGACTGCTTTTTTATACGATATTCCCCTTTTGGACGGCAAACCGTTCCGGAAAATCTGTAATCCAGCCAGCAATTCGCCCATCCTCTTGCAGGGATACTTCCTTGCCTGTTACTCCATACATTCTAAGAATTTTTCCTGAGTTAGTAAGCATCTCTTGAAAAGGATGTTTCCAAAGCCTTTTATGAAAATGAAAGCTATCCACTTCAAAGTTATTCAGAAGTTCAGGCGCAAGTTGACGCTTTTTCAGCAACAAAGCCGTTTCCATCTTCGGCTCTAGCGCTTTGACCTTTTGAAGAATTCCGTAATCAAACGAGGAAAAATGTACTTGATCTAGCAAAGAAGCCATTTCCAATATACCCGGGAGTGATTCTGGGTTCTCTACAACAGTCTCCTTCAATTCAATGTTCAGTGCGAGTTGATGCAGTAAACAGAATGAAACTGTTTCCCTTAAAGTAGGGATTCGACTTCCCATGAATATCCTCCAAAACCTTTTTCCAATCCGGATCTGCTGCAGCTCATTCGAAGTCACCGAAGAAATAGACAACCGCCTTCCGGCCACTCGCTGTAAACCTGGATCATGCAGGACGACCGGCAAACCATCACTCGTGATCTGGACATCAATTTCCAGACCATCCGCACCAAGGTGAGCAGCTTCCTTAAACGCCATCATGGTGTTTTCAAAACGATGGGCGGAAGCACCGCGATGAGCGAAAACGAGGGGTCTAGACATTGAGCACATTGTCAAAGACTTCAAAGACACCTTTTGCCGTCTTTGTCAGCGTCGTCGATTTATGGCCAATCTGAATCACAACACCCGGATAGGCTTCTTTGGATACTTCAATCTTGGGCGGAATCGCATTTCTAATTTTCCTCATCCCCAGTTGGATCTCTTTATCAAGCTCCAACATTTTTTCGTGCCCCGTCTCAACCGATTGCTGCATTTTCTGCAGTGCTTCGGCTTGTTGACCAGCCAACTGGCCAGCGGTCGCTTCGAACTTTCCAGTGTGCTCCTCAAGCTTACGTGTGGTTGCCTGAATTTCTTTCAACTCTTGAGCCAAATGCTGAATTTCCTTATAAATCAAGTCCTTATCCACCCCTTTGGCATGAAGATGAGTTGTGCGTTCATGCTGATTACCAGCATATGCACACTCAATGGTATACATGGCTTCGATGTGGCCGCCGATAATTTTTCCTCGGTTCGTATCCACATGTACCCGCTCTGCTACCACTTCACACCCAAGCATATAGAGACCGACATGAACATTTGAAGCAAATATTTTGCAATTGTTTGCATGTTTCAGAAAGATATCGCCCTTCGCCTCAATGACAGACATGCCTCCACCGAAGACACCGCCTTTTATGTAAAGATCACCATCGGAAGAACATATTTCTTTTGAGTTTGTTACACCTTCCTTGCCTTCGATTGAAATATCCCCCGTTGCATTGACTGAATATCCTGCTAGAACCGTGCCAAGTATACGAACCGCACCATCGAATGTAATAGATCCTGTTTCCGGTCCGACATCTCCATTGACCACAAGCTGGGCTCCTACGCTAATAACCCCATGATGAAATTCCAACGCACCGCTATGCGAGGCGCGTAACACGATTTTATTTCCTTCCTCCACTTCAAAGATGGATTTACTATCGTATTCAAAGCGGGCATCACTGCCCCTCGGAGCTGGAATTTCGTTGCCAAGGATATCCATTCCAGGCGTCCCTTCTCGCGGGAGTATTTTTTCACCAAGCCAGTCGCCTTGATTAATATGTGTAACAAAATTCATTTCATAATAGTCCGCGGAACCGTCTTCTCGAATAACCGGTTTCCGTTCTGGACGATCCATATACGTAATTTCTGCGTCGGCTCCTTGGACAGGCTCTTTGCCGATGGCAATGTCGATGGGCGCCCCTGGTATGAATGGTATGGAATCGAGTGATACCCTTCCATATCGTATCCCGAGATCAGTTATTTTCTCTTCTACTTGACGGAGCAGTTCCTGTCGTCTGCTTTCAAATTCCTCCATTGTCACATTCAAATAGAGCTGCGCTTTCATCCGATCGGACTGGACTTCAATCTCCATCAATGGAATATAAGTGCCGATTACATGTTCTTTTCCTACTTCCGTAAGCGCTTTCTTCAGGATAGGGAATGATTGGATCTTTATTCTTGGATGTTGTTGGATGATCCGATCAAAGGATTTTATCGGGAATCCCCCTTTTTTCAAACGTAAAAAGACATTCACTTCATCCACAACATACAAGTCGAAGTATTCGTTCTCTTGCAGCAACATTCCTCACCTCCAACGTTTATAATTCATTATAATCGATTTACCCGACTATTTGGATAGTTAAAAGGATACAAAGCAATAAAAGGAAATCCCATCTGTTTTTCTATCATTCACTTCAATATTTATTACAAAAAAATAAAACCAACGAAAATGCACACTCGTCGGCTTAGAAAAAAATAATAAATATATTCATAATTGCTGTTAGCTGGCCATATGCTCGATCCGAATCTTATCTGCAATCATGGCAATGAATTCACTGTTTGTAGGTTTACTTTTTAAATGGTGTACTGTATATCCAAAGGTTTTAGAGATAACATCATAATTCCCACGGTTCCAGGCAACTTCAATTGCGTGTCGGATCGCACGTTCCACTCTTGATGGAGTTGTTTTATACTTTTCAGCGATGTCCGGATATAGTACTTTTGTAACAGACCCAAGCAAATCCACGTCCATATATACCATTTGGATTGCTTCTCGAAGGAACGCGTAACCTTTAATATGGGCAGGGACGCCAATTTCCTTAATGATGGACGTAATCGTCGTATCAAGCATTTTTTGATTAATTGGCCCTTCTTCTGAACTTGTATTTTCCTGACTCGCTTGTTTTGCAGGTTTTTGCGTGCCTGCCACTTGAAATATTTGATTCACAAGGCGATCGAGTTCAAATGGTTTTAACATGAAATAGGAGGCTCCCAAACTTGCTGCATGTGACATGACATCTTCTTGGCCAAATGCCGTTAGCATGATGACATGCATATCACTGTACTCTGCATCCGTTTTAAGCGTTTCAAGCACAGCGATGCCATCCAGATGCGGCATGATAATATCGAGTAATAATATATCCGGGACTTCCTCTTGTAACATTGATAAACAGACCTTGCCGTTGTGCGCAGTCCAAATAATTTCAAATTCAGCCTGGTTTTCAAGAAATGTTTTCATCGTCCGAACCAGTTCCTTATTGTCATCCGCAATTGCAATTTTTACTTTCTCCATTCCAATCCCCCTAAATAATGTCCATATTGATTTTATCGTCCTGTGCTTAGGAAATTTTCGACAAAAGGTTGAAGAATCCTCTCGTGAACTTAAAAATGCATCTTATGTATTATGATTTCCCTAAAATTCGACTAACTTCAACGTTTTTCCGCCAGCAAGAAAATGCTGTCATTATGTAAGGCGGCAGGAAGGAAAACGCATTTTCCTTCCTTTGCCTGTCGCCTTACAGCTTAAATGCAACCAACTGGATAGCTTAATTCGCCTCAAGCCGCGGTTACTTTTCACCATTCCTCATTGTGACAAGGAAAAGACCGGCTCCTTTTTTGGGTTCATCCACAAACATATGTGTAACGGCCCCGACAAATTTTCCATTTTGAATGACCGGGCTGCCGCTCATGCCCTGCAAAATGCCTCCTGTTTCAGCAAGCAATTTTGAATCAGTCAATATGAAATGGAACTGCTCTTCCTCGATTTTTGTGATCTTGATGGTGAATTTTCCTACTTCTGTCCCTTTGACGGTCGTATAGATCTCAGCTTCCCCTAGCTGTAGCTCAGACGGTTGCATAATTTCTAAAGGAGCGGCTAACACTTTCTTTGAGGCATCATTCCACGTTCCAAATATGCCGTAAATTCCGTTTGTCTTGATTTTTCCTAAATAATCCCCATCTTTAACGATGGAAGAAATTTTATAGCCAGGTACTCCCGGAACGCTCTTCTTTATTTGTTCGATTTCCGAAAGATAGATCGTTCCATCTTTAAAGGAAGGTGGTGATTTCAATGAGCTATCGACGATTTGATGGCCTAACGCCCCGTATGTCCCTTTTTGGGGGTCGACATACGTTAAGGTCCCTGTCCCTTCCGTACGGTCTTTCAAAAACGGGAAAAGGCGTTTGAGGGCATTTGAATCGGCATTCACTTCGCTCTCTTCGCCATGGCGGACAATGAGCAAGCGGATCTGTTCCTGTTTAACCTTCGGTAAGAAGCTTTCTACATCTTGCACTGTTTTGATTTCTTTATCGCCTAGCTGGCGGATGGAGTCGCCGGCTTTCAACCAAATTTCGTCATTGATCAGCACGTCACCCGTTATAAACACGCCGGACAAATCCATTTGGATGCCGATGGACTCTCCCATCGGAATGACTGAACCGCTATCCGCAGCAGCTTTATCATAATGGAATGGCAATAAAAATAACAGTGCGGCAAACGAAACAGTCAGCTTGAGTCGTCTATTCCATCCCATAGTTCACCTCCTCATTTAAGATACTTATGGTATGTCCGTTCGCGGGGATGTTATAAGAGGGTAATTCAAGCAAAACGACATGATTTACGCATGGCCATTGTAATTATCCATAATAGGATGAGGTAAAAGTACATACACTATCCACATGATTTAGTCATCCTTACGATTAAATGCGGCAAGGTCAACGATTTGCAGACAAAAGAAAAAACGCACATAAGAGTATGCACGTTTTCTTATCGGTTCCATCCAATTTAAGGACGGAATGCTTTTTTTCGATTGTCTGCCAAAGACAGCAATTCATCTGCATGTTGCAAGGTCAATTCAGTGATTTCCGCACCCGATAACATTCTGGACAACTCTTTTGTCCGATCCATTCCTGTAATATCAGAAATGGCGGTTATCGTACGGTCATCCTTCACTTCTTTTTTAATGAGATAATGGTGGTCCGCCATCGCAGCGACTTGCGGTAAATGCGATATGCACAGTACCTGCGAATGCGTCGCGATCATAGCGATCTTTTCAGCAATAGCTTGCGCTACCCGTCCGCTTACACCTGTATCCACTTCATCAAAAATAATCGATGTGATTCCTTGATGTTTGGAGAAGATCGTTTTCAGAGCCAGCATGATCCTGGACAATTCTCCTCCGGATGCGACTTTAACGAGCGGTTTCATCGGTTCGCCGACGTTAGTTGAGATAAAGAAAGCGACATCGTCAAAACCATTCATATCAAAAGTGCCGGGCTGTTGGGTCACCCTCACCTCAAAAGTAGCTTTTTCCATATGGAGCTCTTTCAACTGTTGCAAAATTGCGGTTTCCAACTGTTTTGCCGCATCTTGCCTGATTAAGGAAAGTTCCATAGCTTCCACTGCAAGGTCTTGGACTAGCTGCTCAAGCTTTTCCTTTCCTTTTTCCAGCCGTTCATCCCGATTTATTAATTGATCCAGTTCATCTGCAATTTTGTCTCGATACAGCAAGATCTCTTCAACAGTACTGCCATATTTACGTTTCAGCGTAAGAAGCTGCGCCAGCCGGCTTTCCACAAAATCTAAGCGGCCAGGATCAAATTCCATCTGATCGATCAAATTCTTAATATCATGAGCGGTATCCTGCAAAGTGTAGAAGCTGGTCGCTACCGATTCTGCATGTGCAGCCAGCGTCTTATCAACCGAGGCTGCGTCTTCCAAATCGCTCATGGCAGATCCTACCCAGTCCAAGGCATGCATGTCTCCGCTAATCGATTCATAAGCAGTATTCAACCGTTCAAAAAGACGGTGAAAGTGCTGTAATTTGTTCTGTTCAGCCTCTAACTCCTCTTCTTCTCCAATCACAAGACCGGCTGAATCAATCTCATTCAATTGGAAGGAATAGAGGTCAATTCGCTGGGCCACCTGCTGTTCGTTCTCTGTTGCTGCCTCCAGCTTCTTCCTCAGCTTCACATAAGCAGAATACAACTCCGAATAATTGACATGCGCCTTTTTCAACGCGTCCCCCGCAAAATGGTCTAGCAAATGGATATGGCGCTTTTCCATCATCAATTCCTGATTGTCATGCTGGCCATGAATATCAATTAACTGGGCACCGATTTCCCGGAGTATGCCGATTGTGACCAGCTTGCCGTTGACTCGGCAAGTTGATTTCCCATTGGCATTCAAATCACGGCGTAAAATGAGCATGCCCTCGTCAGATTCGATACCAGCCTCCAGCAATTTATCAAAAACAGGATGATTCGGGTCATCCATTATAAACAATCCTTCGAGCTCGGCTTTCGGTGCCCCGTGGCGAATGAACTCTTGTGAGCCTCTTCCTCCAGCAAGCAATTGAACAGCATCTATAATGATCGATTTGCCGGCCCCCGTTTCACCTGTCAATACAGTAAGGCCTTCCTCAAATGTCACCTCAAGATGATCGATGATGGCAAAATTCCGGATTGATAATTCCCGTAACACCACTTGTCCCCCCTTTTGCAGCTGTCATACAAATTACTACTGCCCCTAACAGTACTAAATGTTCGTGAAACTGAGCATTTTGCAGCTTCTCCATTCAAGCACAGCCAAACAACGTTGGCCCTATAAACAAATGCAGATCTCGTCCTTGAAGCGAAAGCTGGCAAATCCCCTTTTACCAAAAAGCGGAAAGTTTGTTTAGCCAAACAGGCAGTCCTCCCAGTTTTGTTCAGATCATGGAGAGCAATCTTTCCTTCACTTCTTGCGTTACCCTTTCGTCCCTGCAAATGATCATGCACGTATCATCGCCGCAAATGGTGCCTAGCATTTCATCCCACGATAAATTGTCTACGAGCGAACCTACAGCATGTGCATTCCCGGGCAAGGTCTTCAAGACGATGAAATAGCCAGCACTGTCGATGCTCACGAAGGCATCCGCCATCATCCGGCGGAGCTTATCTTCCGTATTGAATTTATGGACCTGCGGCAAACTGTATTTATAGCGGCCATCAGGCAAAGGCACTTTAATAAGATGCAGCTCCTTAATGTCACGCGAAACCGTCGCCTGTGTAACATCGACGCCTGCACTTTTCAGTTTATCGACCAGCTGGTCCTGCGTTTCCACTTCATTGTTCGTTATAATATCTCGAATGCGGATATGCCGTTGTCCTTTGTTCATACTCATCACTCCGATAACCATAGTAAGTACGGCTTTCTTTCATAAGACGAAAAACGCGCAAGTTTGCGCGTTACGTCAATTCATCATGTGCGGTTGCGATCAACGCCTTGAAATTTCCTTCTTCAAAATGAGTTGACGGGTGTTCTTCCGAACGCAAGTGAAAAAGGAATTCAATATTCCCTTCCCCTCCCGTTACCGGTGAATATGACATTCCGCAAAGAGAGAACCCTTCTTGCATCGCGAGATCAGCCACTTTTCTCAATACATCCAGATGGATCGTGCGGTCTTTGACAATTCCTTTTTTCCCGACGTTTTCTTTTCCAGCCTCAAATTGAGGTTTGACAAGAGCGATGACATCGCCATTGGGCTCGAGAATTTGCTTGAGAGGAGGAAAAATCAAACCAAGGGAAATAAACGACACATCAATAGTTGCGAACTGGGGACGCCCCAACTGAAACTGATCCGGGGTCGCATGCCTGAAATTGGTCCGCTCCATAACCGTTACCCGTGGATCCTGCCTGATTTTCCAAGCCAGCTGATTCGTCCCGACATCAAGGGCATAGCAATGTGCTGCACCATTTTGCAGTGCACAATCCGTGAAACCTCCCGTTGAAGAACCGATGTCCAAAAGGATTTTGCCTTCGACCGAGACATCGAATTCCTCTAAAGCTTTCTCCAGTTTCAATCCGCCACGGCTGACATATTTAAGAGCAGACCCTTTCACGATCAAAGGAGCGTCAACCGGAATTTTTTCTCCCGGTTTATCCATCCGGGTCTCGCCTGAAAAGACGAGACCTGCCATGATGGATCGCTTTGCTTTCTCACGGGTTTCCGCTAATTCGCGTTCGACTAGCAGGATATCGACCCGTTCCTTTCGTGGACCTGTCATACGATTTCCCTTTCCGTCTTCTGTTCAAGTATGAAATCTTCCATCATTCGGGCCAGATTTTCGGATGTCATGCCGATTTCCTCAAGAAGTTTATCTACGTTGCCATGTTCAATAAATTGATCTGGTATACCCATTCGTCTAATTGGTGCCGGATCCTTTAGCGTATCGTGCGCATATTCGATGACAGCGCTTCCGAACCCGCCTGCCAAGACAGCTTCTTCCAAAGTGATGATCGGTTTGCCTGCCGCGAATAAATAATCCAGCATCGCCGTATCCAGCGGTTTGATAAACCGTGCATTTACCACTTGGATATTCATGCCTTTAGCAGCCAGTTGCTCCGCCGCATCCAATGCCATTGGAATCGTTGTACCAAATGTCAGAATCGTACCATCTGTACCGACACGTAAAACCTCCCATGTACCGATTGGAATGGTTTTAAGCACATCATCCATTTGAATGCCGATTCCATTACCGCGTGGATATCTCATAGCGATTGGACCCTGATCATATTCCAAAGCAGTTTTAACCATATGCTGTCCTTCATTTTCATCTTTTGGCATCATGAGCACTAAATTCGGCATATGACGTAAAAATGCGATATCAAATACACCTTGATGCGTTTCGCCATCCGCGCCGACAAGGCCGGCCCGGTCGATGCCGATAAATACATTCAAGTTCTGTCTTGTAATATCATGCAGCATCTGGTCATACGCCCGCTGCAGGAAAGTCGAATAGATCGCGAGGAAAGGCTTCATTCCTTGTGTCGCAAGGCCAGCTGCCATCGTGGCGGCATGTTGTTCCGCTATACCTACATCAAAGAAGCGATCTGGAAATTCAGCTGCAAACCCTTCCAGTTTTGAACCGACCGGCATCGCTGGAGTAATGGCAACGACACGTTCATCTTTTCGGGCAATCTTTCTGACCGTTTCAGAAACGAGGCTGCTCCATGCAGGGCCGGCTGATACGGATTTAACAAAATCTCCCGTATCTATTTTATACGGTCCGGTGCCATGCCACGTACCGATTTTATCGTCCTCTGCTGGACGGTAGCCTTTCCCTTTCTTCGTAATTACATGAAGAAGGACAGGACCTTCCATCTTTTTCGCATATTGCAAATTCCGTTCCAAGTCATTGAAATCATGTCCATCGACAGGACCTAAATAGGTAAAGCCGAGTTCCTCGAAAAATACTCCGGAAACGAGAAGATATTTCAAGCTGTCTTTGACCCGTTCGGCAGCTGACGCGACTTTTCCACCAACGGCCGGAATCTTTTTTAAGATATATTCCAGCTCGTCCTTTACTGAATTATACTTGCCAGCGGTTCGGAGCTTCCCTAACACTGCATGAAGGGCTCCGACATTCGGTGCAATGGACATTTCATTATCGTTCAAAATGACAGTCATATTCGTCTGTGTATGGCCGATATGGTTCAATGCCTCAAGTGCCATCCCGCCAGTCAATGCGCCGTCTCCGATAATAGGAATAACAAAATTCTTCCCTTTTTGGATATCCCGAGCTGCCGCCATACCCATCGCCGCAGAAAGGGACGTCGAACTATGCCCAGTCTCCCAGACATCATGCTCGCTCTCCAGCATCTTTGGAAAACCGCTGAGCCCTTTGTACTGACGCAACGTATTAAAATCACCGGCTCTGCCGGTTAAAATTTTGTGGACATATGCCTGATGCCCTACGTCCCATATGAATTTATCTTCCGGGCTATCGAACATCTTATGAAGCGCGATTGTCAACTCGACAACGCCAAGATTTGGTCCGATATGACCACCGGTTACAGACAAATTCTCGATGAGGAATTTTCTGATCGAAGCAGCAAGCTCCGCCAATTGGTCCTTATCGAGATTTTTAACGAAAGATGGATTTTTAATCTGAGTGAGATCCATCATTATCACGCACCTTCATTAATTGATTGCCACGATTCCAACAGCGCTTTCTTCATTATACCAAGAAGGGTCCCCAATACAACATATTGGTCCGAAGGGATGAGATAAATTCAAACCTTTTCCGCTTCATGCATTACGATCGACAATATAATCAGCGAAAAGACCTAAAAGCGGCTGATCATCAGCGAGGAATTCAATTGATTCCAAAGCGGATTGATGATGCTTGCGCAAACGCTCCTCTGCTCCATCGAGCCCCAGCAAGGCGGGATACGTCGATTTCTCCCTTTCAGCATCGCTGCCAGCAGTCTTTCCAAGCTGCTCGGTCGTAGAAGTGATGTCCAAAATATCGTCTTTTATTTGAAATGCGAGACCGATATTTTTCGCATAATCCTTCAATTTCACAATTTGTTCTTCGTTCGCTTTAGCTAAGATGGCACCGGCTTCTATGCAAAATGATAGCAGTGCGCCTGTCTTGTGCAGATGAACCGTCTCTAATTGTTCAAGTGATAAAGAACGATGTTCCCCTTCAATATCAAGCACTTGTCCGCCAACCATGCCGCTTGGTCCAGAGGCATCCGCCAGGAGAGTAATAATGCGCAGGGCATCTTGCGGATCGGTCTCTTTCAACGTTGATAATTGTTTAAAGGCCAATGTCTGCAGTGCATCGCCTGCCAAAACTGCAACCGCTTCGCCGTAAACTTTATGATTCGTCGGCTTTCCGCGTCTAAAGTCATCATCGTCCATACTCGGCAAATCATCGTGGATCAGCGAATAAGTATGGATCATTTCAACAGCACAGGCTACGGCCACTGCATCTTCAGAAGACGCCTGCAGATCCTCCAAGGTTGCGAGAACGAGCATTGGCCGAATCCGTTTGCCACCCGCTTGGATGGAATAAGCCATGGAATCTTTCAGTGAGGAAGGGATTCCCGCTTCCTCCAACATGCCTTCCATAGCCTGATCGATTATTGGCATCTTTTCATCTATGAACCGCTTGAGTCTCTCATTCATTAGCTTCGGCCCCTTTTTCCGGATTGAACGGTCTTTGCTGCCCATCAGGATCAATGACCGAAATCAATTGTTTCTCCGCATCTTGTAATTTACCATGGCAGTATTGCGATAGCTCCATTCCTTTTTTATATAGGGATATCGCATCCTCCAAGGGCACATCACCAGTTTCCAATCGCTGGACGATCTCTTCCAATTTGAGCATCGCTTCCTCAAAACGAAGATTGTCGTTTTCCATTTAGTTCTCCCCCTCGTCGTTCAATCGTACCGATTTTATATCTGCTTCAACCACGCCGTCTTGGAGCCGAATTTGGACCGGATCCCCTGCTTCAAGCTGAGCCGCTTTTTTAACGACTTGCCCCTCCTGGTAGGTGACAGAAAAACCACGTTCCATGATCTGGAGTGGATTCAACGCTTTTAACATTCGGATGGACGATGTGAATCGCTCCTGTCGGGATTGAAGAAAGCGATTTGCTGCTAGTTTCATTCTGTCCGTATGCCGGTCGATATTTCGCCGTTCCTCGCTGATCTTTTGGGCAGGTGAATAAAATGCAAGGATCCTGTCCAATCGTTGATGTTCCATCTTCCGTTTCGTAGTAATTTCTCTCCCGCTTCGATAGAGTCTGTCCTCTAAGACACTCAATTTCTCAGTGAACGGACGATAGAGCCTCTCTGGAAATTGGAATGGATAAGAAGTTTCACAGACAGACAGGCGCCTTCTCTCATGTTTAATCTGATTTGATAACGATAGATAAAGAGACCGTTTTCTCTCTAAAATCCGTTCGAAGAGCTCTTCTTTGGAAGGGACAGCCATTTCTGCTGCCGCGGTAGGTGTCGGAGCTCGGCGATCCGCAACAAAATCAGCGATGGTCGTATCCGTTTCATGCCCGACCGCGCTAATAATTGGTATTTTAGAGGAGAATATGGATCTTGCCACTATTTCTTCATTAAAAGCCCATAAATCCTCAATGGAACCGCCGCCTCGGCCGACGATCAAGACATCAATGGAACCGAAAGATTCCGCTTGGGCAATCGCTTTTACAATAGAAGGGGCTGCTTGCGGTCCTTGTACAACTGCTGGGAACAGAACAATTTCGGCTAGCGGGTACCGACGGGCTATCGTTGAACAAATATCCCGGATAGCTGCACCCGACTGAGCCGTCACGACACCGACCTTTTTGGGCAAAGGAGGCAATGGCTGTTTCCAGCGAGGATCAAACAATCCTTCCTTCCCAAGACTTTCCTTCAGCTGCTCAAATGCCAAATAAAGGGCACCAACTCCGTCCGGCTGCATCGTCTGGACATACAATTGGTACTGGCCACTCGCTTCATAGACATTGACGTCGCCTGTCAACAGGACGTTCATTCCTTCTTCAGGTTTGAATTTTAATTGGGATGCATTCGATCGGAACATTGCTGATTGAATCCGGCTCTTGTCATCTTTCAAAGTGAAATAGATATGACCGCTCGGATGGACTTTGACATTCGATAACTCGCCTTTGACGAAAACATTCCGCAAATGAGGATCGGCGTCAAATTTTCTTTTTATGTATTTGGTTAACGCGTTGACAGATAAGTATGGAAGACCGGTCATATCATTTTTCACCTCCAACAAAGAATGGACAAGGGAATGGCTTTCGCATTTCGAGCGGAAAGCGTCCGCCTTCCGCTGGCTTTTGCTGCATTAGGAGTGGCGTGCGCAAGCCTTCTCAGCGCTTTGCAATGTATTTTTCAATAGCATTGTAATGGTCATAGGACCTACTCCGCCAGGGACGGGCGTAATAGCTGATGCCACATTTTTCACTTGTTCATAATCGACATCTCCGCAAAGCTTCCCGTTTTCATCACGGTTCATGCCGACATCAATGACAACCGCATCTTTTTTGACATGCTCAGCCGTAATAAATTTTGGAATCCCGATGGCGACCACTAGAATATCGGCTTGCTTCGTAAAGCTGGCTAAATCTGTTGTCCGAGAATGACAATAAGTGACGGTTGCATTTTTTTGGAGCAGCAGCTGTCCCATTGGTTTACCGACAATATTGCTACGTCCGATGACTACGGCATGCTTCCCTTCGAGATCGATGCCTGACCGTTCCAATAAAGCCATGATGCCATGTGGAGTGCAGGGCAGGAATGTCTCTTGTCCAATCATCATCTTTCCGACATTTACCGGATGAAATCCATCCACATCTTTCGCCGGAGTAATCGAACCGATAATTAAATCTTCATCTATATGTTTCGGCAGCGGTAACTGCACAAGAATTCCATGAATGCTTTCGTCCTGATTCAATTCTTCTACTTTTCCTAACAGCTCGTCCGTCGAGACTGTTTCAGGAAGTTCGATGAGGACTGACTTCATTCCGACTTCAATGCTCGACTTTTCCTTGTTCTTCACATAGGTTTGCGAGGCAGGATTATCACCTACCAAAATGACCGCGAGTCCTGGCTGACACCCTTTATGCACCAGTTTGCCGACACTCTGCTTTACCTCTTCCCTAATCTCCTTGCCGATTACACGTCCATCAATCACTTTGCCAGTCATCACTGATTCCTCCAGACAATAATTATTCTTGTTCTTCGAATTTGGAAAGAACACCGTTTACAAATCGTCCTGATTTTTCATCTCCGTACAGCTTACAAAGCTCGATTGCCTCGTTTAATACGACTTTATGCGGCACGTCTCCGCCAAACAGCAATTCAAAAGCTGCCAAGCGCAATACAGTCCGCTCGATTTTCGGCAAACGGTCCAATGACCATTTTTCCAATTTGCCAATCAATTGTTCGTCAATTTCCGACAAATGCTCCACAGTGCCGCGCACGAGCTTCTCATAAAATGGATCGATCGGCCGTTCTACTACATAAGCAATCGCTTCATCCGCAGTCAATTCGGTATTATCCAACTGAAAAAGCGTCTGTACCGCTTTTTCCCTGGCTTCTCTTCGTTTCATTCAGTCTTCTCCTCCACTACTGTATATCTCGGGCTTAATCATAGCATATCCTGCGAGTATTTATATAGCATAACAAGTTGAAAAGCATCATCCGAAGACGATGCTTTTCTCTGCCCGGATTTCCATAGGACTGTTCGAAGCGCAGTCATGGATGTGATGAGTGCATCCCATCATCCGGCATGCACTATTTTGTGTCCGATGCCACGTCGAAGTCGATGCCAGTAATGTGGACATTCACTTCTTTCGTTTCGAGCGAAGTCATATGGTAAATGGCATGACGAACTTGTTTTTGAATGTTTGTCGCGACTTCCGGTATGGAATGGCCGTATTCGACGACACAATAAATATCAACTTTCAGTTCTTCGTCTGACCAATCCGTTTTAACCCCTTTGCCATGGTTCACTTTGCCAAATTTTTCAGCAACGCCTGTGGCAAAATTGCCTTTTGTCTTTGCTACACCATCCACTTCATTTGTCGCGATGCCGACAATGACTTCCAGTACTTCAGGCGCAAGCTGCACACGGCCAAGTGCCGCATGGCCTTCCGGATCTTTTCCGACAAATGATGGGTTTGTCTTTTCTGCCATACCAAATCTCCTCCTCGGATATCATGCTATGCCAAGGAGTGCCGAAGAAATCGGCATCTCCCTTATTTCATCACATCATATTTTTCAAGAAACTTCGTATCAAAATCTCCTGACTTAAAGACCTCGTGGTCCATTAAGTTCGAGTGGAACGGAATCGTCGTATTGACGCCTTCAATAATAAATTCTCCAAGCGCACGTTTCATGCGTGCAACCGCTTCTTCCCTCGTATCACCATGCACAATGAGTTTAGCGACCATGGAATCATAAAACGGCGGAATGGAGTAGCCCGGGTACATCGCGCTGTCCACGCGAACGCCGAAACCGCCAGGAGCCATATACATTGTCACTTTCCCCGGTGATGGCATGAAGTTTTTCTCTGGATTCTCCGCATTGATCCGGCATTCCATAGCCCATCCGTTAATCTTAATATCCTCTTGCTTGTATGCCAGCTTTTCACCTGCCGCCACGAGCAATTGCTGTTTTATTAAATCAATGCCAGTGATCATTTCCGTGACAGGGTGCTCCACTTGGATTCTTGTATTCATTTCCATGAAATAGAACTTTTTATTAATATGATCAAATATGAATTCCACTGTTCCTGCACCGCGATAATTAACGGCTTCAGCCGCTTTCACTGCAGCTTCTCCCATCTCTTGGCGCAATTCAGGCGTTAAAGCCGGTGACGGAGCTTCTTCCAGAAGTTTCTGCATGCGACGCTGAATGGAACAGTCCCGCTCACCTAAATGGATCGTGTTACCATGCTTGTCGGCAAGCACCTGAACTTCGACATGGCGGAACTCCTCAATGAACTTCTCCAAGTAGACACCTGGATTGCCAAACGCGGCAGCTGCCTCTTTTTGAGTGATCTTAATTCCTTTTACAAGTTCCTCTTCATTTCTTGCGACGCGGATCCCTTTACCGCCACCGCCAGCTGTTGCTTTAATAATGACTGGGAAACCTATCTGTTTCGCGACTTCTAATCCTTCGACTTCATCAGCAACAATTCCGTCCGATCCAGGTACAATCGGAACTCCCGCTTGGCGCATCGTTTCTCTTGCAACGTCTTTTGTACCCATTTTTGATATTGCCGCAGCAGTCGGTCCTATGAATTCGATATTCACTTCTTCGCAAAGCTCCGCAAAGCTCGCATTCTCCGCAAGAAAGCCGTAGCCCGGGTGAATGCCGTCACATCCCGTTAATTTAGCAACGCTGATAATGTTGGAAAAGTTTAAGTAGCTATCTTTAGACAACTTTGGTCCGATGCAATACGCTTCGTCCGCAAGTTCAACGTGAAGGGCTTCCTGATCTGCTTCCGAATAGACCGCCACTGTTTTAATTCCCATTTCCCTGCATGCTCGAATTATCCGTACTGCGATTTCACCACGATTTGCAATTAGTACTTTTTTCATTTCAAACTCCTCCTCAATTCTCTTTGACGAGGAAGAGAGGTTGTCCGTATTCGACGAGCTGCCCATCTTCCACAAGAACCTCCACGATTTCTCCGGAAACTTCTGCTTCAATTTCATTAAACAGCTTCATCGCTTCCACGATGCAAACAACAGTATCCGGTTTCACTTGATCGCCTTTTTGAGCATATGCAGGTGCGTCCGGCGAAGAGGCTTTGTAGAATGTTCCTACCATTGGTGAAGTAATTTTGTGCAATGAAGCGTCCTCTTGCACTTTCTCAGCTGGTGCTGCAGCCGGCTGATGCTCTTTGCTTTCTGGTTGAGCCGCAGCAACAGGCGCTGCAGCCGGTTGCTCCACTACTGGCTGCTGGATTGGCGCTTGCTCAGTTTTTTGGACTTGCGGGGCGACAGTCACTTGTTGGATGCCAGCCTTTTCAAGTTTGATTTTTGTTCCTTCCGATTCGAATGTAAATTTTTCAATGGATGATTGATCGATCAATTTAATTATTTCACGAATTTCTTGGATTTTTAACATGACTCGATTCTCCTGACTACAATATATTTAGAATCCCTTCCCCTTTATTTTAGACGTTTTTACGAAAGAATGAAATAGATAAAGGTTATTATGTCCGATAGAAACAAAAAAAGACCCTGATAATGGGCCTTTTAACGAAACATTGCCATTCATTCTTACCAAAGTTTGAGAATTAGGGCAATGTTCTCTCGTGTAACCAGCTGTTGTGTACAGCCTTTTATATTTTTTTAATCCTAAAATGCTTAATTTCCAGTGAAGTCCACTTTTACCTGGCGAGTGTCATCCCAGTTCGCCCATATATACTTGGTGATTTCATCTGCCAATTCTTTCGAATGGCCTTCTTGGGCCAGCACTGTTACAGCGACCTTGCCGTTATCTTTACGGACGAACACTTCCGGATAGCCCAGCGCTTTGATTTGCATTTCCATTAATGCTTCTGCTGACGTTTGTTTCGTCAGATCTTCCAGCGCATTAAATGCTTCATTTTTCTCCTCGACCGTATAATCCGAAGAAAGTGTCTTTGCCTCTAATTGTTCCTTCAACTTGCTTCGCTCGTCCAGGACTTGCATCCGCATTTCTTCAAATAGGACAGACTCGGCAAAGACTGGCTTCGTTGCGTCTTTCGTATTGGTCAATGTGATGGCATCAGAATCTTTATCTCCAAAAATCGCAAGCCCATCAAACTGCATTGGTGCTTCTCTGTTTAAATAATAGATGGAGATGACCGCTACCAGGCTGAGTAATGTTAAAAACCATACTGTTCGTTTATTCGCTTTCAAGTTGAGTCCCCCTTTTCTTCATTTCTTCGATGACAATTCGATGTTCAGGCAGCTGCAGTACCGATGAAAGGATTTGCTTCATTCTGTTTTTCATCCTCATATCATCTGCCCCCTCCGCCACAACTAATATCCCTTGCAGCGGATTGCCTGTCTTATTGGAACGGCTGGACAGTGAAAAATAGTCCGAGAGCGGGTCGGCAGGCTTTACGCCCTTTTCATAATGAGGATAGATGATCACTTCCCCAATCCCTTCAATACTCATCAACGCCTTTTCAAGTTCTGCATATTCCCGGCTCTCCTCCCCCTTTCCTTTCTCCCCCCCAAACGATCCTAGTGTCGTGTTGATGAATATGATGACAAGAACAACAATGGAACCTAGCAATAAAGGAAATGTTTTTCTTTTTGTTTTCTGCATTTCATCACCATTTCATTTCTTTGAGCCGGATATGGGTAGTCATCTATGTTTAACAGTATGCTTGGTCACCACAGGCTATGACCAAAAATTGTGGAGAACGAATGAATTATCCAAATACCCATGGCAATTTTCATGATAGCCAGAAAATCGTCTTCCAGATCATCAGGGAGCAATAAAGGCAGTACGACAGATAGAACCGACAACAGCAATATTCCACTCATAAACTGTACGATGGCAACCACTCATTTCACGCTTGTCATCAATTTGATAATGATAATCGAAAAGATTGCTGTATAGATGAAAGCAAAGGCAACCAAAAAGGAAATCGCACATAGCACAAAGAGCGTCTTCCCGATATCATCAAGCGTCCCTGTAATATCTTCATTGGCAAACGGTTCAATTAAAGCCGCTGTCCATCGATAGAGGAAGCCTGTCACCAACGTCTTAAGGGTCGGCAGGAGAGCGACCGTCCAGACGGTCATAATCAGCCAACCTCCGATAAAGACGCTGGCGCCCGATGTATACCGTCCCATCGCCCCGAGACTGTCGGTCATCAGTGATCCAATGAGTGGTATATTTTGTTTAATCAATTCTTTGATCGGCTCACTGGTGACGCCGGATAGCGCCCATGACATCGTCCCGCCTGTCGTAATGAAAATCGCATAGGCTGCTACAATCGCCGAGACGGCTCCGAGCAGGCCTGTTCGCAGCAAGTCCGACATCTTGGTAAAAGGCATGGACGGCTGAAGTCGTGATAGGATGTCAAACAAGAGTGCCGCCGCAAGTACCGGAATCAAAATCTTTTCCGAGAGAATGACGATGCCGTTCGCGAATAGCAGCATGGCCGGCTGAAAATTAAGCAAACCGAATGTTCCGCCGGATGCCACGATACTCGCTGTTAGAAGCGGATAGACAGAAATGAATGTCATGGCGACTGTATGAGTAATCTCCCGGATGGCGATAAACTGATCAAATGCCGGCTGCAGTACAACCGCAATGACGACGATAAACAGAAGCAGCCTCGTCCACTTGGAAAAGGCGGGAAATAGAAAATTAAGCAACAGGACGATGAAGGTAACGAGCAATACGATAATGAATGAGGAAAGTACAGTGCTAACGACAGATAAGAAAAATGACAGCATAGGATTTTCTTCCGTTCATTTAGTAATGAGTGATGAGAGTGTTTCGATCATTGCTTTCAAGTGTGGGATCCATAACGTCAAAATGACAATTTTCATTGCCAACTGCGATAAGGAGGCGATTGATCCGTATCCTTCCTCTCTTATATGCATCGCTACCAATTCTGACAGAATAAAGAGCAAGGCACTTCCGACGAGCAATTTGACATAAGGGCCTGGCATAATACCGAATAGTTCAATGATTGTTTGACCAAAAGGCAACAGGAACATACTGAAAATGTAGAGCAGAAGGATGAAAAAAATGGCGGCATACAAAATCGGTTTTAATCCTGGCGCAACATAAGCAATAATGAGCAGCACAACATAAACGACGATCATCTGGAATAATGTGAACATTTACATCGCCAACGAAAGCCATTGGAAAAACTCAGCGATTTCTGCAAAAAAGATCCGCAGGAAACGGAGCATTTCAACCGCAATGTATATGTAAGCAAGAAAGAAAAGGAAAAACGAGAATTCCTTTTTTCCTGTTTGCTCAAAAAATACATGTAGAAAACCGATGACGAGTCCAATGCCCGCAATCCTCAATAAATCGCTCAATTCCAAACGGTTTCCCCCTCCTGTTTTAACGTATGAGGCGTGGGGTGGAAATATGAAGCCGTCTTTCACACATTAGGTTTCTATTTGAATAAACAAAAAAACACTTCGCACTCCCTCTGTCAGGAATGCAAAGTGTTTGGGTACTTAATTATGCTCTTGAAACGTATTCGCCTTCTTCAGTATTGATGATCAATTTATCACCTGTGTTAACGAAGAATGGTACTTGAACGACGAGGCCCGTTTCCATTTTAGCTGGTTTCGAACCGCCGCTCGCAGTGTCACCTTTAATGCCTGGTTCTGTTTCAGCGACTTCCAATACAACCGTTGACGGAAGTTCAACACCAAGCACTTCATCTTTGTACGAGATGATGTGCACTTCCATGTTTTCTTTTAAATATTTCAATTCTTCTTCGATCTGGTTGGATGGCAGCTCGATTTGCTCGTACGATTCATTGTCCATGAATACATGGTCATCCCCGTTTGCATATAGGTATTGCATACGGCGGTTGTCGATTTGTGCTTTCTCAACTTTTTCACCCGCACGGAACGTCTTTTCGTTCACGTTTCCAGAGCGCAGATTACGCAATTTGGAACGTACAAATGCAGCTCCCTTACCCGGCTTAACGTGTTGGAAATCAATAACGCGCCAAATGTCGCCGTCCACTTCAATTGTCAAGCCTGTTTTAAATTCGTTTACTGAAATCATGCTGTTTCCTCCATTTTGAACATTATAGGATAATTAATTCTTTCGGTGAATGTGTCAAGCGTTCATTTCCGGTTTCGGTCATGATGATATCATCCTCAATCCGGACGCCACCAATGCCTGGCAAGTAAATGCCTGGTTCAACCGTTACAGCCATATTTGGTACGAGCACTGTTTCCGAACGGAAGGACAATGCAGGCCCTTCATGCACTTCAAGGCCAATACCATGTCCTGTGGAATGTCCGAATGCATCTCCATAACCTTTTGACTTAATATAGTCGCGAGCCACGGCATCCGCTTCAATACCTGTCATACCCGGTTTGATCTGTTCCAAAGCCAACTGCTGGGCAACACGTGTCACCTCATAGATTTCCTTCAATTGCGCAGACGGTTCACCAACTGCCACCGTCCGTGTGATATCAGAAATATAGCCATTATACAATGCACCATAGTCAAGTGTCACTAAGTCACCCGACTCAATCACTTTATCCGAGGCGACGCCATGTGGCAAGGCCCCCCGGACACCAGAAGCGACGATTGTAGAGAATGAAGAAGATTCCGCTCCTTGTTTCCTCATGAACATTTCCAGTTCATTGGACACTTCCAGTTCCGTAACGCCAGGCTTAATGAATGTGCAAATATGAGCGAAAGCATCATCTGCAATTTTCGCCGCCTGCTTGAGGATTTCAATCTCCTCAGGCGTTTTCACCATCCGAAGTGTCTCGATCATGCCAGAAACCGGACGTAAGTCTGCATTCACTTTCTCTTTATACAACTCATACATGCCGAACGAAACATCGTCCTTCTCAAATCCAAGCGTATGGATATTCATTGATTTCACTTGCTCTGCAACTTCTTCAATGATCGTTTTCTCATGTTTAACGATGCGGAAGCCTGATACTTGCTTGGCTGCCTGTTCCGTATAACGGAAATCGGTAATAAAAACAGCATCCTCTTTTGAAATGACTGCAACTCCTGCAGTCCCGGTAAATCCGGTGATGTAACGACGGTTGTATGGATTGGTAACGAGTAATGCGTCCAACTCTTTTTCTTTTAGCAAATCTCTCAATTTCGCCAGTTTCATAGTTTGACCCCTTTTCCTCGGAGAAGGAACGCCTGGAGGGCAAGTTCGTAGCCATCTGTGCCAAAGCCCGATAGTTGGCCAATGCAAACAGGGGCGATGACAGACGTTTGTCGAAATGCTTCCCGGCTATGTATGTTTGAAATATGAACCTCGATGACCGGTACAGTAACCGATGCCACAGCGTCACGGAGCGCGATGCTGTAATGGGTAAATGCACCCGGATTAAAAATGATGCCATCGACGCCTTCATCCTCCGCATCATGAATACGGTCAATCAACGCGCCCTCTGAATTCGACTGGAAAAACTGGACTTCCACTAGAGAATCGGCTGCGACATCCCGCAGCTTGCGTTCCACATCCTCCAGGGTTTCCGCCCCATAGATCCCCGGCTCTCTTTTTCCCAGCCGATTCAGATTCGGTCCATTCAGAACTAGTACTTTCACCGACGCACCATTCCCCTCATCTTTTTCTTTCCCATTTTATCATATCGTTCCATTGTCGCAACCTATTTCGTCGCTTCTTTCGGAAGTTTCTTCATAAAGACCGCAGTCCCTGTGATAAAACGGATGGCCACTGCCACAATCGCCAAAAAAGGATAAGAAATGGAACGGAACCCTTCCATCAGAGTCGAAGGAACCAGAATACTCCATTCAATAGCAAAAGCTAAAATAATGCTAACGATGAGCGAAGTAATGGTGGGCGGAATCGAACTTGTTAAGGAAATCAAGTAATAGAAGATGATTGTAATGATAAATAACAGAATAAATAACAACGTCCACTTCCAAAAGGCACTTGATGAACCAAACAGTTCCCAGCGATTTGCCCACCCGACAGGCGACCAATCGATAAAATGAAAAAAGTGCAGGCCTCGCAATGCGACTAACATGCCTACTGATGCGACTAAAGATGTCCATACCATTGTTTTTGTTTTCATTAACCATCCCTCCTATTGGAAAGTGTCGGGACAATCAAGAAATTTTAAACCTATTCTGTGGAGTCCTTGGCGCATTTTTAGTACAATAGAGAAATAATTAAAGATGGGACAAGTTCTAAAGCAGTGTACCCGTCAATTAAGAAGAAGGTGTGGGGAGTCCTATGAGCAAAAAGCAAGCACCTGCGTACGGTGGCCAAGCCTTGATAGAGGGTGTCATGTTCGGCAGCCGTGATCATACTGTTACAGCAATTCGCAGGAAAGATAGTTCCCTTGATTATTTTTATCTGCCGAAAAAACAGAAGCCACTCGCGCAAAAACTAAAAAAAATCCCATTTCTCCGCGGCATCGTCGCTTTGATTGAGTCAGCGGGAATTGGTTCACGACATTTAACTTTCGCCAGTGAACGGTATGATGTGATGCCTGGCGAGGAAGTCGAGCAAGCACCGGAAGAAACATCCAAACTGACAATGATCCTTGGGGTCGCCGCAGTTGGTGTCCTATCGTTTTTATTCGGTAAATTTGCATTCACACTCGTTCCAGTCTTCTTGGCGCAGTTGTTCGAATCCATTGCTCCAGGCAAGACTGCACAAATATTGTTGGAGAGTTTCTTTAAATTAGTCCTGCTTCTCGGTTATGTCTCGTTAATTTCGATGACTCCCCTCATTAAACGTGTTTTCAAATACCACGGAGCGGAGCACAAAGTCATTAATGCATATGAGAACGGACTGCCTTTAACAGTTGAAAACGTACAAGCCCAGTCGCGTCTCCATTACCGATGCGGCAGTAGCTTTTTGTTATTCACCGTCATCGTAGGGATGTTCATTTATTTCCTTGTTCCGGCCGATCCATTTTGGCTGCGGATCGTCAATCGAATTTTATTGATCCCTGTCGTCCTCGGCGTGTCGTTTGAAGTATTGCAGTTCACCAACTCATTACGGAATATTCCGGTCCTCAAATATTTAGGCTATCCGGGATTATGGCTGCAATTGCTGACAACGAAAGAACCGGAAGACGACCAAGTGGAAGTCGCCATCGCTTCTTTCAACAGGCTGCTCGACATTGAAGAACATGGCATTGAAAATGTAGAAGTAGTCCAGCCGGTTACGGATTCTTCTTCTTCATCTTCCGCAATACAAGCAAATTAATTGAAGCTGCAGGTTCACCTGAAAAGGGGACCTGCAGTTTTTTATTGGTGATGAATAGGAGGTATCTTCCAAATCCACTAGATAGGTAGTGCTGGCATTGGTATTTTCCTGCTTAGATTTTCTTTTGTTTTTCTTCGCGAACCGCTCGTATATCCCTGGCAACCACTCGTATCCTCGGGCGAACCGCTCGTATATTTTTTCATTCTCTCGTATCTTCCCGCTTACCGCTCGTATAACCATCGAACCGCTCGATTATCCCCCGCAACTTCTCGTATCCTCTGGCGAACCGCTCGTATAATTTTTCTTTCTCTCGTATCTTCCCGTCTACCGCTCGTATAACCATCGAACCGCTCGATTATCCCTTGCAACCTCTCGTATCCTTTGCCGAACCGCTCGTATATTTTTTCATTCTCTCGTATCTCTCCGTCTACCGCTCGTTTATCTTTCATACCGCTCGATTATCCCCCGCAACCTCTCGTATCCTCGGGCGAACCGCTCGTATAATTTTTCTTTCTCTCGTATCTCCCCGGCTACCGCTCATATATCTAGCGAACCGCTCGATTATCCCTTGCAACCTCTCGTATCCTCTGCCAAACCGCTCGTAAACGTAAAATAAAAAAATCAGGTGAAGAAAAACCGTTCATTTTTCTCCACCTGATTTATGCTATTTTACAAACCGCATTTCAATTGTGCGTTACAATTTGTGCAAGTGTTGCAACCACCGATCTCTTCTACTGTCCCTTGTCGGCATACCGGGCAAGTGTTCCCGACTTCTGAACCGATCGTGACGTTAGTAGAACGCAAATCTTGGATGGTGTTAATGAGGACGACTTTTCGTTGTTCGACGATTTCCTCTTCCATCGGCGCCATTTCCATGACGTTTTCTTCCGCCTTCAGCGTGAGTACCTGGGAATCCCGGCTGCCGTCGACGTAAACCGTTCCACCTTTTGCTCCGCCTTTATAAAGACGCTCATAGACACTTTCTACTTGCTTCACGCTGTATCCTCTAGGTGCGTTCACCGTTTTGGAGATGGAACTGTCGATCCAGCGCTGGATGATGCACTGAACATCAGCATGCGCTTCGGGTGAAAGGCTCATGGAAGAAACGAACCAATTTGGCAAGTGATTCGGATCTGCTTCCGGATTCCGTTTCAAATATTCTTCCACAATGTTTGCTTTCACTTCGATGAATTTGCCGAGACGTCCACTACGATAGTATGTGAAGGAGAAATATGGCTCCAGCCCTGTCGATACTCCGACCATCGTGCCCGTAGATCCCGTTGGTGCCACTGTCAGCAAATGCGAGTTCCGGATACCATGCTCCAGCACGGAATGACGGATATCTTCCGGCATCTTCTTCATAAAGCCAGTAGAAATATAAGCTTCACGCAACGCTTTTGTTTCCTTCTCGTCTTTGCCAATCAAGAATGGGAAGCTTCCCTTCTCTTTGGCCAATTCGATGGATTCACGATACGCAGTCGTCGCAATCGTTTCAAACACTTTATCGACCAGCTCATTGCCTTCCGGCGAACCGTATTCCTTTTCACAATAAATTAACAGATCGGCAAGACCCATGACACCGAGACCAACGCGGCGCTCTCCAAGTGCCTGGACTTTATTTTCTTCCAAGAAGTAAGGGGTAGAGTCGATGACGTTGTCCTGCATGCGGACGCCGACACGGACCGTCTCTTTTAGTTTTTCATAGTCTACCGTCTTTGTTTCTTTATCTGTCATCTCTGCTAAGTTGACCGCAGCCAGGTTACATACAGAATATGGTGCAAGCGGCTGTTCCCCGCAAGGGTTTGTTGCGACAACCTGCTGGCCATAGGCTTTTGCGTTCGTTTCTTTGTTGGCATTGTCAATAAAGAAAATGCCAGGTTCTGCGGAATATGTCGCGCAGATATTGATTAAATCCCAGAGAGCACGGGCTTTGATCGTCCGGTAGACACGCACTTCATGGCCTTGTCTTTCCCATTCCCGGACATCTCCGACCTTGTGCCATTCCTCATTGTATACTTCCATTTCTTCAGGGGAATAATTTTCCACCGCCGGGAAGCGCAGTTCAAAGTCAGCATCTTCCTCAACAGCTTTCATGAAGTCATCTGTCAATGTGACGGAAATATTGGCACCTGTTAAAAATTCCGGATTATGAACTGTATACGTACCGCCATCGCGGAGTTTCATTTCCGCATCACGCAAGATTGCTTCATTGAAGCCGCCCATACCAGGGATTGTCCGATAGTTCAAGATCCCTTGATACATCGCTTCTTCCTGTGCTGTCAGCGGTTTGAACTTCAACTTCTCGTTTGCAAGCTTCTTAATCAATTCCTCTTCCGTATTTTCCAGTAGATATCGGAGGATTCGTGGATTTTGCATCTTCGAGATAATAAACTCGCAAATATCTGGATGCCAGTCAGCAAGCATGATCATTTGAGCACCGCGTCTTGAACCGCCCTGCTCAACCAAATGCGTCAATTTCGCAATATCGTCAAGCCAGGAGACGGAACCGGAAGACTTCCCGTTCACTCCACGCGCAAGCGTATTGCGCGGTCGCAGCGTCGAACCATTCGTTCCTACGCCGCCGCCACGGCTCATAATTTCCATTACTTGTTTGCGGTGATCCGAGATTCCTTCTCTGGAATCCGGAACGAACGGCATGACATAGCAATTGAAGAACGTGACTTCTGTATCGGACCCCGCACCATATAGCACACGGCCAGCAGGTACAAAATTCAAGTTAGATAATTGTTTGTAGAACATGTCAAAAGATGACTTCCGCTGTTCTTCCGTTTGTTCGACGGATGCCAGCCCTGTTGCGTTTCGTTTGGCAATCTGCTCATAAAACACTTCAAGTGGCTTCTCGATAACATCCAGTGGACGTGTCACAATGCCCTTCTCCTGTTCTTCTGGGTCATCGATCGAAGAACGATACTCAGTTTCAATCCAAATATCCGCCTTGCCCGCTTTTTTATCCAAGCCCACCACAAAACCTAGGCCACGAGCTGGAAATTTCGGGTCTTCCTTCACTGTGAGGACGACAAAGTCACCCACTTTTAACGTTTTCTTTTCGGTATCCTTAAAAGAATATCTATCTATCATGACAAGCCGCGAAACACCGCTATGCTCGATTCTCATATCGTCCGTGATCGGGTGGACTTGCGGGAATTTCGCAATATCCGTGTTCAACTGTGCCTTGTCCAATTTCGGCTCGTCGTGCTTTGAAACAATGACCATGCTTGCGTCCTCCTTCGAATTAATTCACTAAAACACAACATGTTGTATTATGTATATAACCTAATCTACTACATCTTGAAACTACGTTCAACGAAGAAAAATATTCTCACAACTAGAAAGCCGATAACGTCGGTATTCGTCGAAAAAAAATGAAACGAAAGTCCGATTTTTACTTTCGATATGTCCAGGAATCCGCCAAATATTTCGTTCGTTCGATCTCCTTGACATACTCCAGTTGTTCATCCGTCAATTCCAGCGGTTCAAGCGTCATATCAAGTGCCTTCTCAAACCCAGTTGCAAAGGCAGGAATGCACTCATCCACTGTGATCGGACGATTTGTCAGCCGGTCAATGGCCACTGCCTTTTCTGGCAATCCTTTTCGCATACGTTCACGCGCCTCTTCTGACTCGAATTTAAATAACGAGACGAGCTTCTCTTCATCCAAACTGAGCAAGATGGCGCCGTGCTGAAGGATAACACCTTTTTGACGGGTTTGAGCGCTTCCTGCCACCTTCTTACCTTCCACAACGAGCTCGTACCAGCTTGGTGCGTCAAAGCATACTGCACTTTTTGGTTTACGCAGCCGTTCATTCTGCTCCTCCGTAACCGGTACAGAAAATTCCGCTTGCAGACCAAGATTCCGGAAACCTTCCAACAGGCCGCCTGAAATAACTCGGTATGCTTCCGTCACCGTCTCAGGCATGTCCTCGTAATCCTCCCTTACGATGACACTGTAGGTCAATTCATGTTCATGAAGGACGCCTCTTCCGCCTGTCGGCCGTCTGACGAAGCCAAGATTATGCCTCTCTACGGCTTCCATATCAATTTCCTTTTCCACTCGCTGGAAATATCCAATCGACAAGGTGGCAGGCTGCCATTCATAAAAACGCAGAACCGGTCCGATCTCCCCTCTGCTATGCCAATCAAGAAGCGCTTCATCGAGCGCCATGTTAAAAGATGGCGAACACTTTCCGGAATTAATGAAATGCCAAACCTCTTTTTCCATACCAATTCCCCTTCCAATCAACAATGTTGCCGACCTAGAAGTGGAAAATGCCCATGCTAATAAGCAGCGGCATCCCTTGTCCAGGTCGGCGAAATATTCTTTTATGCTTGCCGATTCATTACAACGAATTTCATTTTATCATTCTCATTGAACATGTGCTACTTAATCTTTATAATGGACTTATAGAAAGAAAGGGGAAAATCGAAGTGGATTTATATATCTTAGGGGCGGTCGTCCTTCTCCTCATCCTCTACATCGTCATCACGATGTTACGCCTGCGTAAAGCGGTCACAAACTTGACGCAAGAGGATTTTATCAACGGTTACCGGAAAGCGCAGCTTATCGATGTGCGGGAACCGAAGGAGTTTGAAGCGGGCCACATTCTCGGAGCGAGAAATATCCCATACTCCCAGTTCCGGCAGCGTTATAAAGAAATCCGTGCGGATAAGCCCGTCTACTTGTACGATCAAAACGGCGGCAAAAGTGCAAGAGCCGCTCTATTCTTGAAAAAGAAAGAGTATACACAGCTCTTCCACCTCCAAGGCGGATTCCGTACGTGGACAGGCAAAATTAGAAGCAAATGATGACAAAGTTCTTCCTCCGGGAGGAACTTTTTCTATTACAATAAATTCTCCCATGCCTGCATCCCTCCTGACAGCCTCCTTAGAATCCTTGACACCCGTAACCATCCAGACGGGTTACAGGCTGCTTTCGAGCTTCCTCGGGCCTCCTGGCATGCATCCGGTCTTCCTTCGGCTGAGCAGCAGGCCGTTGTTTATTTCATTAGCGGCCGCCTCTTCGAAAAGCCTTCAGGAACTCTCAACACAAAAAACTGCACGCCCAAATGTTTGCTTGATACAAACATTCGGCGTGCAGCCAAAATTTAATACGGATTATGCGTTAACCAGTTCCTCTTCTTTTTTCTTAAAGCGAAGAACTGGATGACGTGCCGCTTTTGTTTCGTCCAAACGGTTAACGACCGTTGTATGAGGCGCCTCTTGGACAATTTCCGGCGTTTCTTCGACTTCCTTGGCAATTTGGATCATTGCATCGATGAAGGAATCGAGCGTTTCTTTCGATTCAGTCTCGGTTGGTTCAATCATCATGCCTTCCTCTACATTAAGCGGGAAGTAGATCGTTGGCGGATGGAAACCGAAGTCAAGCAGGCGTTTTGCCATATCGAGTGTACGTACACCGAGTTTCTTTTGTCTGCGGCCTGATAAAACAAATTCATGCTTGCAATGCTGCGGATATGGCAGATCAAAATACGGCTCCAATCTGCGCATCATGTAGTTTGCATTCAGTACCGCATACTCCGTAACTGCCTTCAATCCATCCGGCCCCATAGAGCGGATATACGTGTAGGCACGTAAATAAATGCCGAAGTTTCCGTAGAACGGTTTCACACGGCCGATTGATTGCGGACGGTCATACTCGAATGTATAGCTGTCCCCTTCTTTAACGAGAACCGGCTTCGGCAAGAACGGAGCCAAATCCGCTTTCACGCCGACTGGGCCAGAGCCTGGTCCGCCGCCGCCATGCGGGCCTGTAAACGTCTTATGCAAATTCAAATGGACAGCGTCAAAGCCCATATCGCCCGGGCGTGCTTTGGCCATAACGGCGTTTAAGTTAGCACCGTCATAGTATAGCTTCCCGCCGACACCATGAACGATTTCAGCCATTGTTAAAATATCCTCTTCAAAGAGTCCGAGTGTATTCGGATTTGTCAGCATGAGGGCCGCTGTGTCAGGTCCAACTTTAGATTTTAGATCGTCGATATCGACTAGGCCGTTGTCATTTGACTTAACTGTAATCGTATCGAATCCTGCAACCGTTGCGGAAGCAGGGTTTGTGCCATGGGCAGAATCCGGCACAAGCACTTTTGTCCGATTGAAATCGCCGTTTGACTCATGGAATGCACGGATCATCATGAGCGCAGTCCATTCACCATGTGCACCAGCAGCCGGCTGAAGCGTCACTTCGTCCATACCTGTAATTTCAGAAAGATGTTCCTGCAAGTCATACATGATTTCCATTGCACCTTGAACAGTGGCTTCATCCTGCAGTGGATGGATATTCGCGAAACCAGATAGGCGGGCAACCGCTTCATTGATTTTTGGGTTGTACTTCATCGTACAAGATCCAAGCGGATAGAATCCTGTATCTACTCCGTGATTCCGATTGGAAAGCGCAGTATAGTGTCGCATAATATCAAGCTCCGAGACTTCCGGCAGCTCTGCCTCTTCAGAGCGGATATAAGTTTCAGGCAACAAGTTTGTCAAATCGACTTCCGGTACGTCCAATTCAGGGAGGCTATAGCCGATCCGTCCCTCTTTTGATATTTCAAAAATCAGCGGTTGATTTTCATTACGCATGAAGGGCCTCCATTTCCTGCACGAGCGCATCAATTTCTTCTTTTGTCCGTTGTTCTGTCACAGCGATCAATGTGTGATTAGCCAGTTCCGGATATGTGGAACTAAGGTCATAGCCGCCAATCATTCCTTTATGGAATAACTGCTCGTTCACTTCAGCCACCGGCTTTTTCACATCCACTACGATTTCGTTAAAGTGGACGTTGCCAAATTTAACATCAAAGCCTGCTTTCTCGAATGCCTCTTTTGCATATCTTGTTTTGGCAATGTTTTGATATGCTATTTCCTTGACGCCCACTTTTCCAAGTGCCGTCATCGCAACAGATGCTGCAAGTGCATTCAGTGCTTGGTTTGAGCAAATATTAGATGTCGCTTTATCACGGCGGATATGCTGCTCACGCGCTTGAAGCGTAAGAACATAACCTCTTCTTCCATCTTCATCTGTCGTCTCGCCGACAAGACGTCCAGGCACTTTTCGCATAAGCTTTGTCGTCGTCGCGAAATATCCACAGTGCGGGCCGCCGAATTGTTCTGGAATGCCGAACGGCTGAGCATCGCCAACTGTAATATCCGCACCAAGTTTGCCTGGAGGCGTCAAGACGCCAAGCGCCAGCGGGTTGGACGAAACAATGAATAGCCCGCCTTGATCATGTGCAATTTTTCCGATCTTCTCGATATCTTCTACTTGACCGAAGAAGTTTGGATATTGGACTAGAACCGCAGCAGTATCACCATCGATTAACTGTTCTAACTTTTCCATGTCCGTAACGCCATCTTTGTGTGGAATCGTGACGACTTCAATGAATTGGCCAGCTGCATAAGCTTGCACTACATCCCTGGATTCCGGATGGACTGTTTCGGAAACAAGCAGCTTTTTACGGCGTGTATGGCCAGCCGCAAGCGTTCCTGCTTCTGCAAGCGCAGTTCCGCCGTCATACATGGAAGAGTTGGCGAGATCCATGCCTGTCAATTCACAGATCATTGTCTGGAACTCAAAGATCGCCTGTAGTTCACCTTGGGAAATCTCCGGCTGATACGGTGTATAGGCCGTATAGAACTCAGAACGGGAAATTACATGGTCAACAATGATCGGCTTATAATGATCATAGACACCTGCACCAAGGAACGATGTATAGTGGCGGGAATCAGCATTTTTGCTCGCCAAATGAGACAATTCTTTCATCAGAGCCGTTTCCGATTTTGCAGGTTTAATGTCTAATTCACCTTTGAATCGTACTTTTTCTGGAATATCTTCAAACAATTCATCCACAGTTGCGATGCCGATGGCCGCTAGCATTTCATCGCGGTCCGTTTCCGTCATCGGAATATAACGATGCTTCATATCCACAAATCCCCTCTTCATTTCATTATCGTTTATAAAATGGTGTTGCGATGACAACCGCTTTCAGACGTTTCGAACGGATTTCGACTTCCACTTCATTTCCTGCTTCTGTCTGTTTCGAATCAACAAGGGCGAACCCGATATTCTTTTTCAATGTCGGTGACTGTGTTCCTGTCGTCACTTCGCCGATCTCCTCGTCTCCAACAAACACTTTGTAACCAGTGCGCGGAATCCCTTTGTCAATCATTTCAATGCCGACAAGTTTCCTCGGAACACCTTGTTCCTTCTGAGAAGCTAGCGCCTCTTTGCCAATGAAGTCGGATTCTTTATTGAGTTTGACGACAAACCCAAGTCCCGCTTCGAGTGGAGAAATATCTTTGGATAGCTCTTGTCCATAGAGTGGAAGTCCGGCTTCAAAACGCAATGTATCACGAGCGCCCAAACCTGCCGGGAGAACTCCTTCCTCTTTTCCTGCTTCGAGAATGGCCGACCATAACGCGACTACTGTGTCTGGCGAACCGTACAATTCAAATCCGTCTTCCCCTGTATAACCGGTTCTCGAGACGAGAACCTCATGTCCCGCCACGTTTACGCCTTCCTTGAAACGGAAAAATTTAATTTCTTCCAATGGCTGGTCAGTCAACTTCTGAAGAACCTCTTGTGCTTTTGGTCCTTGAAGAGCCAACAAACCATACTCATTTGATTTATCCTCTATTATGACATCCTCTGAGGCATGCTTTTTCATCCATTCCACATCTTTATCGATATTGGACGCATTGACGACTAAAAGATAGTCGTTCTCTCCTCTTTTATAGATTAGGAGATCATCCACTGTACCGCCATTTTCATAACACATCGCTGTATACTGGGCTTGCCCGTCCTTCAACTTGGAGACATCATTTGTTACAAGTTTTTGCAGAAATGCAAGTGCCCCTTCTCCTGAGACAAAAACTTCTCCCATATGGGATACATCAAACAGACCGGCTTGCGTTCGCACCGCTTCATGTTCGGCTTTGATTCCAGAGAATTGAACTGGCAGCTCCCAGCCTCCAAAATCAATCGTTTTGCCTCCATATTCCGCATAAGTATCGAAAAGGGCCGTGCGTTTCAACGATTCAACCATGCCAATTTCCCCCTAGTCTAATAGTAAAGTAGAGCTCCGAACAAATCGGATCTCCCCGATGTTCGGTTGTGCAAGCAATCCGCAGCAAGACGATCGCGCTGACAATCGCCAGCTCGCTGTCCACGAAAAAAAGACAGAAGTCCCCTATAGAAAAGGAACCTCTGTCCGTGTACCTGAAAGTTTGACCTTGCGGCTTTCCTCGTTGGTGGCCGATCGAATCGACACTCTCCAGAGATGCGTCATGAACGGGTCTTTTTACCTGAGAGATTCATAACTTCCGTTACTTGCTCCTTCGGCGACGCCTAATACGTGCTCTCCCCGCTCAGTCATCCGCGATATTCAATTGCTTGCACAAAATGTGTAAGATTCCGACGAATCAGTACCCTATTGCCTTATATCTTAACATTTCAAATCTGCATACGCAATCATTTTTAGCATCTCGTATTTTTTACGAACATTAAACTACTTTTATTAATTAATGTTCGTGTTTGAGGGTTTCCTGTCGATTCTAGCACCAAGAAAAAATTAGATAGCCTATCAATATATCCCGATCATTCCTCGGGTTCCTTAAGCCTGCCAATCTGAAACGCTATGTAGTCAGCTATTTCATAAATGGAGCGGCCCGCTGTCTCCACTCTGAAATGAGCGCTCTTTAAATAATGTGGCTTGCGTTTGAAATACAGGCTCTCCAGTTCTTGACGGGTTGAGCGCTGGACGATGGGGCGATTTTTATCTGTCGAGATACGGCGCCATATTTCATAGAACGGAGCATTCAGGAAGAAGACCAGGCCCGTGTCCCTCATAATACGCCGATTCTCCTCCTTCATCGCAACGCCTCCGCCAGTTGCAATAATGCAATACTGATCCGGAAAGCGTCGCAAGAAGTCCGTCTCCATCTCTCGGAATCGCTCTTCACCATATGTCTCAAATATTTGAGGAATTGTCATCCCTGTATCGTTGACGATTTCCGCATCCATGTCGAAAAAAGGCATATCCACCATATTGCTTAATCGTTTGCCAATGGCACTTTTACCACTGCCCATGTATCCGACCAAGTAGACTTTCTTCATTTTCATCCACCCTATTTAATGTCTTGATCAATTCCTTTTCGTAGTATTGTTCAAGAGAATCGTAAGTTTTATATAAATTACTATGCCATGAAACGAGGGTAAAAAGAAAGAGGCTGACAAAAAATAATAATATTAATGCAGCCGCGAACAGGGAGCCATTCTCATTCCGGATATAACCCAATCGCAAATCTCCTTTCCTTTATTTTTTCATCCAACGTCACGATCGTCAACCGGACCATCTCCTCTTCCAAGGTAAACTGGATGGAACGAATGTTGGTGAAAAGGGGGATATGTCCTTGGAAGTCCACTGTTCTACGGATGACCGTCCCGCTTCGGCTGATCGTTTGCACGCCTCTCTCGTTTACATACGTCAAAGCCCGGCCGTCTGCAGATAAACTAATTGATTCTACATGAGCAAGCGATGTTTGCAGTTCCGCCGTAAAAAGCTCCCACTCCGTCGATGCAGCCGTCCCATATTGATGCTCAATCGTCTGCTTCCAATAAAAGAAGAGGACGAGCAAATGCAGAAAAGTGAACGCTATGATCAATTGAAATAATGAATCCAATAAGGTATAGCCCGATTCCCGCCTTATGAGCCGTAGCATGAAATGATTTCCTCATCCCTACTCAAATAGCTGACACAAACGGATGTGCCATGGATGCTCCACTCAAAAGCCGTCTTTTCTACTTCCTCAACTCCCGATAATGTGCCATAGGCAGAATGGATGATTGCTCCCTGGAATGCCGTCCTGGCCGCAAGCATGGATTTCTTCTTCTCCCCTAATTCCACCATCATGTTCGTCGCGAACGGCAGCAGTGTGCCGAAGATGATGGTTGTCAGAAGCAGGACAAGCAACGCTTCCGGCCAAGAATATCCTTTATCGTTCATGTAATATGATCCTCCCATATTGTAATTGGAAGCGCAGTTCGACCGTTCGCTTCGTCATATTCACTGTTATGGTTCCTGACTCCCGAATTTGCCCATTCCCGTTGAATTCAAGACGCCGCATGGCCCCCGTACTGCTAATGCGCATGCCAGCAGGAAAATCCATCCGATCCATCTCCCCTTCGAGATTGGATGTAATAATGTATGTGGCACCATTATTTTTCAAAGTCAGTTCAGTTGGATAGCCGCTCGCCAAGGAATGCGCCTGCATCTTATAAACGGAGGCAATGAACGCCTGCAGAGCCTCTTCCTCGGCCCGGCCAGACAACCACTTTTCACCAAAAGGAAGGGCGAGCACCGTCAGAATAACGACGATGCTCAGCACCAGCAGAAGTTCCAAAAAAGTAAAGCCCGCTTCCTTAGTCCGCATCTACATCCCCTGCTTGGCCGGGCAGAGGGTCTGGCTTTACTTCGCCTTCAGAGGAAAGATTCAATTTCCTGCCGTCCGGGCATTGGAGGTCTCCGGTTACATACCCTTCATCCTTCAAGGAGGCCAAGGTTGGAAACTCCTTCTTGTCCATCTTATAGGCCTGCACTTGTCCCTGAACCATTTTGACATACGCATCGCATCCTTTTTCATCGATGGAACGCGAGTGTTTCGTAACATTCGGAATGGCAATTAATACCAAAACGGAGATAATCAAAAGTACGATCATCATCTCTATCAACGTGAATCCCTTTTCTTTTCGAACCATAATCTATTCCTCCTCACATCGTTTCGATCATTCCATACACTGGCAACAAAATCGCCAAGTATGCGAGCAAAATACAGATGGCAAGCAAAGTAAATAAGAGAGGCTGGATGACGGCCAGCCATTTTGAGATATCGGATTCCATCGTTTCGAATGAGTGCGCACTGTAGAGGATTAATTCCTCTGCTAGATGGCCCGTGTCGGATCCATGCTTTGCGAAGGATGCCAAGTTGGATTCGAGCCCGTCAGTCAAAAGGATAGCCTGTTCGAATGGGATGCCTTGTATGAGATGCTGTTTTAAATTGCTTGCCATTTCCGCAATCAAGACGTCTAATCGCTGGTTTTCCAACATGGCCAACGCCTCCTGAATCGGCAGGCCGCTCCGCAATAGCGATCCGATCTCTCCGGTCAATTCGGACGTTTTCGTTTTCAGCAGAAATGAACCGATCACCGGAATCCTTACCAGTTTTCGTATTTTCTCCGCTGGTGTCAGTTTGGCATACCATTTTTTAACGATGAAAAGCCCAACAGCCGCCGCGATAAAGGAAAGGAGCAGCACATCTGGAATCTTGCCGACTATGACCGGCAAGAGTGTAGAAAAACTCGTTTCTGCTTGTCGCGTTTGAGCCAAAACTTGAAAGTTTGGAAGGAAAAACTGTCTGAACAGGAGAAGGAGGAAAGCCATAAAGATGAAAAGGAAAGCCGGATAAATTAAAATCCGTTTTAATCTTTTATCCCGTTTTTCCTTCAACTCCAATCGCCCGGCCAGTTCTCTGAGAGAGATAATTAATGTTCCATCCACTTCCGCCACCGCGATTGGCAAAAGCACCGTACGTTTAAAGCCAATCGCTTCCAGCACCTGGGTCACGGTCATTCCAGACCGAAATGCATTCTCTGCTAGGTTCAATATTGGTTCATAATCACGAACATAATGAGGAAGCAGAATGACTATACTGTCGTGGATTGTATATCCCTGATCCAATAATTCCGCCAAACGCCTTAAAAAAGCCGATTGGTTCACGAGCGCAGTCTCATTTGTACGAAATCTCCATTTCATTAGGATCGTTTCACGAATGGTTTGCCTGGTTCGTAATTCAGAAAAACATTATCGCTTTCTGCGGGTCTCACCATCCCTCCTCCTTTCGCTACATATTCCTTGATTCGTTCCAACTGTTCAGCGTCCATAATGTCAAATCGAGCGGACAAAGAATGCTCCGTTGTTTCAATTAAACGCTGTGAGGAAATGCATACGACCGTTTGCCTCAATTCTTCCAGTGAAACACCGAAATCCAACATTCGGTAGAAGCAGCCAACGGCATCTTTGGCATGGACAGACGTTACGACTAAATGACCGGTCAATGCCGCTTGGACAGCTGTTTTTGCTGTTTCGGCATCACGAATTTCACCAATCATAATGACATCAGGCGAATGACGGAGTATGGCGCGCAAACCAGCAGCATATGTCATGCCCGCCTGTTCGTTCACTTGAATTTGAAGCAAATGGGAATGATTGTTTTCGACCGGATCTTCTAATGTGATGACATGACGATGCAATACATTGACACAATGTGCCAGAAGGGAATAGATAGTTGTCGTTTTCCCGCTACCCGTGGGACCGGTCACCATAACAAGGCCTTGTTCATTTGAAACCGCATTTCGCAATTGGTCTGCCCATTTTCGTTCTATACACAAGGAGTCAATCGGAACGATGCGATCATGCTTCTGAAGGCGGATAACGACACTTTCTTTGAAATGGATGGATGGAATGGTTGATATTCGGAACGAGAAATTTTCATTGTTGAATTGTTTGTGGAATGAACCGCTTTGAGGTTTTCGCCGATTACTAATATCGAGCGAAGAGAGGTATTTGTAAAAAGAAATCATACGGGCCGCCAATTGGAGGGGGATTGTGCCGGTCCGCTTCAATTTCACACCAAGTTTGAAAGCTACTTCATATTCATCATCATGGGGGACGAGATGAATATCTGTCACGTCTTGTCCAATGGCAGTTTCCAACAGCAGAAAGCACTTCTTTTCAATCATATTTTGCTGATTATCCATTCAACACCCCTCTTTCAGTGACGAAAGATCGCTTTCCGTCTCACAACCAGTATACATGTCTTCCAAGGATTAGGGAATGGTATTCGGCAAACTCGAATTATCAAGGGCTGAAATCGTCCAAAACAAAGTTTTCAAAGGCTCTTTTGGCGCAAATCCCGATTTTCGCATGACATAGCAGAATACACCATTTTGTCACAATGCCATTCGATATAAGTTTACATTTGCAGAGCGTATCCTTTATAATGATGGTGAGATCATTGTATTGTTTTACGTTAAGGAGGGACGCACGTATGGATAACATGTTCAAACTATGTGGTTTCTGGACAGGGGTATTCGCAGTTATGTTCTTTGTAGGCGGCATGTTGCCTGCATCGCTCATCTTCGTCGCTAGTACGATTTTCTTCCTGTTGCTTGGATACTTGAATCTTACTGAGCGTATGTATATGTACATGTTCGGCGCTTACTTGATGATTTTCATGGTCGGATTCAGCTATTATGCTACTTTCATTCACGTACCAGGTGCCGGCCACGAATGAGCGCGTAAAAAAACAGCCAATTGGCTGTTTTTTTTATTTCTCGCCCCACCTTACTCGAAACCATGCAAGAATGGATTGGCATCTTCCTCTTCACCCGGCGACGTATACGAGCCGTGTCCAGGAAATAGGAAACAATCCGGATCCAGTGTCAGGATTTTCGTATGAATGGAATTGAGGAGCGTTTTTGTATCGCCTCCCGGGAGATCGGTACGCCCTACGCTTCGCTGAAACAACGTATCCCCTACAATTGCAAACCGTTCCTCCGGGAATGAATAGAGCACACTGCCAGGCGAATGGCCAGGCACATGTCGGATTTCCATCGTAAACGATCCGACCCGCAGCTCCCCTTCTTCACTAAGCAAGTGATCCGCTGGACGATTTACAATACGCGGAAGCCCCGGGTAGCGCGCAGATCCGTTTAGTGAGGGATCATTCATCCATGCCGCCTCCGCCTTATGAAGGTATACGGGAATGTTATAACGTTCTCTTATTTCGTCGACTGCGCCAATATGGTCAAAATGGGCGTGTGTCAGCAAAATTGCGATCGGTGTCAGCTTGGCGTCTTGAACGATTTTTACAATTTTATCGGCCTCTTCACCTGGATCGAACAGCAAACATTCTCTTTTATCATTTTCAATAATATAGCAATTCGTCTGGATGGGACCTAACGGATACGTATGTACTTTCATGAATAAATTCCTCCTCTTAAAATCATATTACTCAAGTTGAGGACCGAGTTCAAACAATCGTCATGAATTAACCTCGACAAAAATCATAATAGCCAGTACAATAGAAAGGGAATATTGCTAATCGGCATTCATTTTTTCTTGTTTGAAAGGAGTGTCTACTACATGAACATTTTAATGGTTATTTTTGGTCTTGTTGCTATTTTGGCAGTGGTCGGTACAGTCCAAGGCTTCAAAGAACGCAATATTTTAAGCATTGCTTTCAATTTGGCTGCAGTTGTCATCTTCGGTGCCTTCACCGTTGCGACAATCGTTTACCAAGGTTATCCGCCGAAACTTCATTAATCATCCGAACGATCTGACGGGTACAAAAAACATCCTTCTTTGCTGAAGGATGTTTTTTATTGTTCCAACCACTTATTCAATTCCTTCTTCGCAAGATCCAATACATCCTCTCCCTCGTAGCCGGTCAGGCAGTAGGTCCCTGCAGGAGAACAGTGAAGCGGGCCGTCAGGTACATCATCCATCAATACATTGACTTGTCCCCCTCGGATATCCGCCAATTGGAAGGGCGCGGTCATTTCATCCAGCTTTCCACCTGCCGTCGGAACCTTCATTCGCACTTCATCGGCAGACAGCCAATCCATCTCCGGCATGACAAGACCTGAAAAACTGGATACCGCCGGCATTTCGACTTTCCCCATCAGCTTGCCCTCTCCATTTCTCATTTCCAGCAAGACCTTCTCGCCCTCCCCCGGCTGCATCGTCAGGAGTGAATCAAAATACGTTTCAAATTGGACAACGCCCGAAATGCCCGTAGGTGAAGTTTCGTCTGTTTTTACATCATAGGCAGAAACTGCTCCATTTTCACTAAGAGTTAAGAGCTGTTCTGTCCCGAGCCACTTTGGAAATGGATCCTCCAGTGATAACGATGACATTTCTTCTTCGTGTCCATCATAATAAAACAGGTCAAATGACCAATCATCATGAAAAGCTGTTAATAGAACAAGATTTTCATCAATATCGTTCCATTCAACCGACAGTTCCTTTGACTCAATCGCTAACTGATGAAGGACGGTACCATCCAGCGAAATAATCTTGACTGTTGCCGAATCCGAATCATCGCTCGTATGTATGAGAAGGTACTTTTTGGAGGGATGGACAAGAACATCATTGATAAACGAATCTTCCCGGTCTATCAACTCACTCTTCCCGGTCAACCGATTAAAACTTTTTATCGCATATGTATTTTCTTCTTGCTCTACATAGACAATTTCTGTATCCGACAGCCAGTCCACAACATACTGGAAATGCTCAGGCTGGACATGCAATGTCTGCAAAGTGTCTTTTGCCGATTGACCCGTCTCGTTTGGCAGTTCCGTCTCTGGATATGTCTGCACATCAGGCGGTACTTCCTTACTCGTGCATCCCGTTAGAACGATTCCAAGAATAATAAGCGGGATGAATTTTTTTATCAAGACTCTTTCCCCTCCCTTCCGCGAATTGGTAAAAAAAATCTGCACGGCAGGAGTCCGTGCAGATCGTAGACAATACTTACTTATCGTTCAACCGCTTCTTCTCTTGGCCATCTTCTGTAAAGCGCAGCAAGTCTCCATTAATGATCAAGTCGGAATACCCCAGTTCAGTCGTAGCCCGCTTGACATATGGCTCACATACCGATTCATCCGTCGGTTCTCCAGTCTTGACATCGTAACAAACTTCATGTGCATAAATCGCATCGTCTGTTACAAAACGGCCATCACGGAAAATGACGAACGGTTCATGGTCTTTCGAGAAAACGTCTGCTCCCATTTGCATATCTTCTTTTGTATCAATGCCAAGCAGATGCAGAATGGTTGGCCGTAAATCCAATTGACCCGACAGCTCATCCATGACTTTTCCTTTACCATAGCCAGGAATATGGATGAACATCGGCACTTTTTGCAATTCAGCGTTGTCAAATGGTGTAATCTCTTTGTCCAAGTACATACCCATCGCTTTATTATGGTTTTCTGAAATACCATAGTGGTCACCATACATGATAATAATCGAGTTATCATAAAGTCCGTTCTCCTTCAAATCATCGAAGAACGTCTTCACTGCTTCATCCATGTAACGAACCGATTGGAAGTACTTGTTTAATGTGTTTGAATTGGAATCGTATGCCGGAATCAGCATATCCTCTTCATCCAAATCAAACGGATGGTGGTTCGTCAATGTAATCATTCTCGTTGCGAAAGGCTGCGGCATATCTTTCATAATTTCAACCGATTGATCGAAGAACGGGATATCTTTCATACCCCAGTTAACCGCTTGACCTTCCCCGATCTCATAACTTTCAACGTCATAGAATTTTTGGATACCTAAGGCCTGGTACATAATATCACGGTTCCAGAAACTGCGGTTGTTCGCATGCATGACACTCGTGAAATAACCATTTTGCCCAAGTCTTTCGGATAATGAGTTAAATGTGTTACCGCTGTTCGTAAAGAAAACGGCTCCGCCATTCCGGCCATAAAGGGAATTCTCGACAATAAACTCGGAGTCTGAAGTTTTCCCAAGACCAGTTTGGTGGTAGAAGTTGTCAAAATAGAATGTATCCTGATCGTTCGTCAATTCATTAAGGAAAGGTGTTACGACATGCCCGTTCATTTCATTGTTAATAACAAAGTTCTGCAAGGATTCGAGCGAAACGATAATGACATTGCGCCCTTTTGCAACGCCGAACATTTCAGGGTTCGGTTCTGCATAATTGGCATTAATATAGTTAGCGACTTCTGTCAGTTCACTGCCATCCGCTAAAGCGCGTTCCGCGTGTGTTTTGGATTGAATAAACAAATCATAAAGATGATAGTTATACGTACCAATATTTTTCACCAGCAATTCACGGTCAAAGCTTCTTGTCAATAACTGGGGCCGTTGTGCTTCGGATAGGCCCAGGTTAACCATCAGCACGGTAGCGGCTACAACAAAATACAATTTCCGGCCAATTTTGCGTCCAGAGGACAGGGATACTGTGTCCCGCACCTTCAAAAACTTAATAGCCAAGAGGACGATGATCACATCACTAAAGAAAAAGATATCCGTCCAATGAAGATTTGCTGTAACGGAGGAAGACAAATCACCGAAGTTGCTCGTTTGAAACAATAATGGCAATGTTATGAAATCACTAAAGAAACGATAAAAAACAGCATTAGCGAACATGAGGATCGAGGTGATCAAGCTGACCGAAAAAATGTAGATGTTCCGGCGCTTCCTGCTTTTCATGAAAAGCGCAATTCCGTAAATGAATAATAGGAAACTGAGCGGGTTCATGAAAAGTATGAACTCTTGCATAACATTGTCAATCGACATATTAAAGCTTGTATGGTAACCAATATAGGTTGTAATCCACGTTGCAACGATAGCAATAAGGAGTACGGAATGTTTGGGCCAGGTTGCTTTTTTCATTCTTTCTCTTCCTTTCTAGCCTTGTAAAATCTAATGTACTCATCCAACCATTTGTACTAGCACTGTCTATATAGACGGAATACATGTCAAAAAGTTTCAGTTTTGAACAAGAAACTTCCAAAAGTTTTACGGAAATATATCATTTGTCCCGTAATTCAGCCCGTAAAATGAGTATAGCTTTCAAGTAATCTTCCTTCATAATAAGTCCGTTATCATGTAGTTCTTTCAGTTCGGCCATCATCATTTCCAGGTCAGACTGCGAATCTCCTGTATAGATGAACGTGCCGAATCGTTTCAGAAATTGTAATACGTCATAATAGCTTTTCATATTCATTCACGACCTCACACAACTGATAATGCCTTCTTCGGTAATAATGGTATCGACAGGAATGTCGTGAGGTTCCACCGGAATGCGCTTTCCTGTCTGGCATGCGAAAGCCAATGAAACAAGATCTCCTGTAAACTCCTGCAAATAGCGGTCATAGTAACCGCCGCCAAAACCGATTCGGTATCCCTGGTCTGAGAATACGACACCCGGCACAATTTGGAGATCTATATTCGAACGATCGACGGCAATTGTCTGCTCGACGATCGGTTCCTTCAAATTCATGTAAACCGTTTCTAAACAATCAAATGATGTAATTTCCCTGAAGTCCATCTCTCTTGTAGACGGCAAGCATCTTGGCACAACAATTCGTTTCCCTAAGCGCCATCCTTCTTCTATGATAGGTCTCGTATCCACTTCCGGAAAACGCGAAAGTGTCACACCAATCGTATGGGCACGTGCAAAAAACTCCGATTCAATGAACCTTTTGCAAATGGCAGAGGACTTTTTCTCGTACACTGTCCGCTCCATCTCTTTTAATAGGGTCATGATCTCTTTTCGAGCAACCGATTTACCCATTATCTTATTCCCCCATTTCGAAATAAAAAACCAAAACCCGTGAAGGTTTTGGCATGAGCATTATTTCGTTTCACGGTGCAAAGTTTGTTTCTTGTCACGTGAGCAATATTTTTTCATTTCAAGGCGTTCCGGATTGTTACGCTTGTTTTTCTTCGAAATATAATTACGCTCTCCACATTCAGTGCAAGCAAGTGTAATATTTACGCGCATTGTTGTCCCTCCCACTCATTGCAATATACATTTAATCTTTTATGAGCATGATTTATACGACTTTTCAATTGTAACATATTTGCTGTATTTGTCCAGAGGAAAGTTTGAAATTTCCTTAGCCCTTTGGTTGTGGTACTATGGTGGAAAAGGTTTATTTTACCGGAGGAATACTAGTGGACAACCTAATATTGCTTTTGTTGATCGTAGGCATCATATGTGTTTTGCTTTCCTTCTTTTTTGGACGCTCCTCCCAGAGACATGCAGAGGATATTGAAAACATCTCCATCAGTTTGCATCAGGAAACAAATCAGCTGAAAAAAAGGCTGAAAGCAGTTGAAGAGGAAATGATGATCGGTGGCGTCACACACGTCACTCCAGGCATTGGGCCCAAAACAAAAACCAGTTCAAAACCCGTTCATGAAATCATTGTCAATCAAATCCTATCACTCCACTCTCAGGGATATTCAATTGCTGACATTTCAAAACGCTCTTCCCTGACAACTGAGGAAGTAGTCGAAGTGCTGCGCATGAGAGGGGTTAGATAAATGCTGCGGGATATTTTAAGATCGGCAGGCATCGGCTGCCTCCTGGCAGGCGGTATCCTCTATTTCGTTGGACCCTCCGCCGCAAACAGCCCGCAAACCAATGAGGCGGGTAAAATAAAAGCCCTTGAACAGGAACTGGAAGCGGTAAAAAGGGAGCTTGCGATCGCACAGAGAACTTCGTCAGTCGACCAGCAGGCAAATGCGCATAAGGATACTGCCGCTAAGGAGGAGGCAACCACCCCTTCAGATGGCCAAGTGACCAAAACCATTCTTACCATCGAGCCGGGAGCTGTTTCCACTAAGATTTCATCGCGCTTGGAACGGGCTGGCATTATTGAAAGTGCCGCGGAATTTGATCGCTACCTGCAAGAAAAAGGGTTATCCGGCCGGATCCAGGTTGGCGAATATGAGGTCGATTCTACGATGGACCTCAAGACCCTCGCTTCCATCATCACGAAGGCAAAATAAGAAAAAGCGTCGGACGATTTTATCGTTCGACGCTTTTATTATCTTCTTCCTTTTTTTCTTTTTGGCGGTCAATCTTTAAATCCGAAGTGACAGGCAGCTCTTCCGTCATTCTCTTCTTCTTAAGATCGAAATAAATATCCAGTGCTTCCCGTGCGATTTCATTGCTTGTATGAGGATATTTGCTTCGATTTGTTGAGATATTTGGAATGACCACTGAAAAAGCGACTTCCGGCGCTTCGACTGGCGCATAGCCAATATGGGTCAAGTTGACAGTCTTTGTTCCATATTTACTGCGGTCCGTGCCATCATAGTAAGCAGACTGAGCTGTCCCCGTCTTCCCTGCCACTGTGTAGTCCGCACCCGCAAATAAATTAGGCGCAGTTCCCCGAGGGCTATACGTATATTGCATTCCTTTTTTCACTTGTTCAATCTCTGCGTCTGTATTCGGAATTCTGTTGAGGACAGTTGTTCCGGATTCTTGAATTAATGGACCAAAAGTTTCTCCATCTGGAGACGGCTCACGTACCTCTTTCAACACTTTTGGTGCAACGCGGTATCCCCCATTGGCGACCGTGGATACATATTGGGCTAATTGCAAAGGCGTATATGTATCGAACTGGCCGATTGCAAAGTCGAGCAATTTACCCGAAATGGTCTCTGTGCCTGTAAAACCTGCATATTCACCTGGCAAGTCGACGCCTGTTTTCACGCCAAGCCCGAACGAAGCATACGACTGGCGAAGCCGATCGAATCCTTCTATGTTAATCGGAAGCCCTTTATGCGGACGGTAGACCGCATCCCCAAGAGCCATGGCAATTTTAAACATGTACACGTTGGAAGACTTTCCGAGTGCTTCGATGTCATTGATGGCCACTCTGCCGTTTTGGTTGAACAGGGAGCGTTTTACCTGAGAGCCAATATAGATAGGTTCGTCTATTTTGACTTCGCCAATTTTAAGTACGTTATGGCTATATCCTGTCAGAACGGTAGCCAGCTTGACAGTGGAACCGACCTCGTAAGCAGATGTGAATGTTCCAAATGCATAGTCCCGGACTTCCCATTTACCGGTTTGTTCATCTTGCACTAATTGCTTGCCAACAAGCGCAAGCACTTCCCCGTTATTCGGATCCATCATGACGACGAACGCACGATCCAGCAAGCCAGATGAACTCATTTTTTTCAAATTCAACAATTTGTCGGAGACAAGCTGTTCGAGTGCTTCTTGTAATTCACTGTCCATGGCAAGGACAAGATCTTTGCCGGGCTCTCCTTCTCGTACTGTCTTCGTTTCAACCACACGGCCTGTCCGGTCCTTGACGTTTTTTACAATCGTCTTTTGGCCTTTCAGCAGCTCTTCGTAATACTGCTCTAAATAACTGACTCCAACCCGATCATTCCGTGAGTAATCCCTCGCCAGGAAATAGTCCAGGCGGTTTCGAGGAATCCCCCGGATCGGTGTAGTGGTCGACCCAATAATCGTATTATCGGATAGTCGCACACGCTCCCAATCGGTCGTCGTATTGACGCCAGGCAGTTCACTAAGCCTTTCAGAAACCGATGCAAATTCTCGTTCCGTCACGTTGCCGCTTTTGATGATTTGTGGTGAGTATGCGTAACCCGACATCATTTCTCGATAGATAGCCAGCACTTCCAGTTCCTCTTTCGAGAAGGAATCCAATTCGTCATCGGTAATTCGATCGCGTGTCAATTGGTTAACGATTTTCTGAATCTCTTTATCCGTCATTTGTTCATTCTTTTTACGAATTTTAGCTATTTCTTTGGCGGGCACTTTCGCAGCCGCTTCTTCGGGATGGAGCAGAATCCAATAATCCCGCTTATCCCCGATGGTGACTCGCTTCGTATCCTGCTCAATCAGCTCGGCAAGTTTTTTGGCGATCTCAAGTATTTCTGCCGAAGTGGTGGACGTCGTCTTCGTATATGTAATGGCATTTTTCGGTTCATTATCAACGAGCACCTTGCCTGTCCTATCGTAAATCCGGCCACGCGGCACACTTGTATTGACCGCAATATCTTCCGTCCGTTCGAGCAACCGTTTATAATCCTCGCCTTTGACAATTTGTAAATATCCGAGACGGAGAATGAGTAAAGAAAACAGAATGAAAATAGAAAAAAACAAGAAGTTCATTCTGAACGCGATATGCTTGCGCTGCCGTATTTTCGCCTGATCCGTTTTGCGCATCGGCTTTTTCACCAGTCTCCCCCCAATCGTTCTTTTCATTAAAACCTATTGCATTATATCATTCAAAAAGAAAAAAGCATACATCTTGACGAACAAGATGTATGCCAGGTTGCTATAATCTATTACTTTTCGAAACGCTTCGCAACTTCATCCCAGTTGACAACGTTCCAGAACGCCGAGATATAGTCCGGACGTCTGTTTTGGTAGTTTAGGTAGTATGCATGCTCCCAAACGTCCAAGCCTAGTAGAGGCGTCTTGCCTTCCATTAATGGATTGTCTTGGTTTGGAGTCGAAACGACTTCAAGCTCGCCATTGTTAAGTACAAGCCATGCCCATCCTGAACCAAAGCGTGTAGTAGCTGCTTTTGCAAATTCTTCTTTGAACGCGTCAAAGCTGCCGAATTTCTTATCGATTGCTTCTGCTAGCGCTCCAGTTGGTTGACCGCCGCCGTTTGGCGAAAGGATTTGCCAGAAAAGAGAATGGTTTGCATGACCGCCGCCATTGTTGCGGACTGCAGTGCGAATATCCTCAGGAATTGCATCCATATCGGAAATTAGCTCTTCAACTGATTTGGAAGCCAAATCGTCATGTCCTTCCAATGCCTTATTCACATTCGTAATGTACGTATTATGGTGTTTTGTGTGGTGGATGTTCATCGTTTCTTTGTCGATGTGTGGTTCCAACGCATCGTATGCGTATGGCAGTTCTGGTAATTGGTAAGCCATTTGTCCATTCCTCCTCAATAGATTCAATAATTATCCTACGTATTTAACAGTATCAAAATTAAGAAATCCAATCAATTGAAATGAACTATTTGGCAACGAATAGAATAAATATGGCAATCATCACAATCATGATACCACCTTTTGCTAGAACAGAAGTCAAGAAACCGACAAGTGAACCGATACCCGTCATAAGCGATTGCTTTAATCCGGAACGCGATACTATTAACTCCGCTAGGACAGCTCCGATAAACGGACCGAGCAAGATCCCTGCAACCGGAATGACAAACGGACCGGCAAGCAGCCCGATTGTACTTCCCCACATACCAGCTTTGGATCCTCCAAACCTCTTGACACCGACCAGATTGGCCAATGTGTCCGCAGAGAAAAGAAGGACAACAAAGAGGATTTGGATGACCCAGAACAGCCAATTCATTTCTTCAAAGGAAACAATCCAGCCATACAGCAGAAATCCACCCACTATGAAGACAACAGACGGAATGATCGGATAGATCAATCCGGCGAACGCCACTAGAAAAAAGATGATCGCGACAATCCAGCCGATCCATTCCATACAAATCGCTCCTTTTTTATGCCCGCTTGCCTAGTACAGCTTCCGCTATATTCACCGCATGATCGCCAATCCGCTCCAAGTTGGATACGATATCAACAAAAACGATACCTGCCTGTGCAGAGCAATGACCCCCGTTCAAACGGACGATATGGTTTTTGCGGAACTTTCTTTCCATCTTATCGATCAAATCCTCTTGCTCTGCCACTGCCCGAGCAAGCTCCGTGTCATTCAAGTCGAGTGACTTTACGGCTTTGCCTACTGTTTCAATTGTCAAAGTGAACATCTCTGTCAAATCCTCCAAAGCATCCTCTGTCAGTTTGACGCGATTCATTTCCCTGAAATCGATCAGTTCAATAATATTTTCGAAGTGGTCTCCGATCCGTTCAATATCACGTACCGTATCCATCAGCATGACATGCCGTGCAGACTCAATAGGTGAAATATTAACCGCTGAAATCTCCACTAGATAGTCAGTGATCTTTCTGTCCAGATTGTTGATCGCATCTTCAATCTGATATGCGGTTTCGGCGTGCTTTTTATTGCTTGTCTTCAAATATTCAAACGTCTCTCCCAAGCCCTGTACTGCAAAATCGCCCATGCGAATAATTTCTTCCTTCGCTTGTCCGATTGCGACAGCGGGAGATTGCGTAATGAAATTCGGATCCAAGTGTTTCGGCTTATATTCGATCGTAACATCTTTTCCTGGGATAAGCTTTGTGACGAAATAAGCCCAAGCGCCGATCAAAGGAAACTGGAGAACCGTATTGGCAACGTTAAAAGAACCATGTGCAAATGCGATTTGCATTTTGCTTTCCAAATTCAATACACCGCTAATCCACTCGACATACATCGTGAATGGATACAGTAAAATCATGAAAACAATCGTTCCGACGACATTGAAAAGGACATGAGTGGCCGCTGCGCGCCGTGCCGCAACAGACGCACCAAGGGCTGCAAGAATGGCTGTAATGGTTGTACCGATGTTATCACCGAATAAAATAGGCAACGCCCCTCTTAAATCAACCAAATTCTCCGCATATAATCCTTGAAGAATACCGACAGTCGCACTTGAACTTTGGACGACGAGTGTAAAAACTGTTCCAGCAACGACACCTAGCAATGGATGATCACTCATGGATAACGTAATATCCGTAAATGCCTCCAATGAGCGGAGCGGCTTCATACCATTACTCATTAGTTCCAAGCCTAAAAAGAGTCCGCCAAAACCGAAGATGACTTCCCCTAAGCTTTTAACCGAACTTTTCTTAATGAAGAAAATGAGAAATGCACCGAATGCCATAATCGGAAGCGCATATGCCCCAACATCCAGACCGATGATGAATGCCGTCACGGTCGTTCCGATGTTGGCACCCATAATGACACCGATCGCCTGTCTCAGCGTCATGAATCCGGCGCTGACAAGCCCAACCGTAATAACGGTTGTTCCCGAGCTTGATTGGATTAGAACGGTGACGATAATTCCGCTCAGCACACCCATGAAAGGATTGGTCGTAAAGCGATCCAGAATGGAACGAAGCCTGTCCCCTGCGGCTTTTTGAAGCCCATCCCCCATATATTTAATAGCAAAAAGGAATATCCCCAGTCCACCAACGAATTGGAAGATCATTTCTTGCCAATTTACCTCCATTAACACGTCAACCTCCATCATCCTGAATATGTATCGACTCCATTATGTTGATAGTATTAACGAATTGTAAATAGAACGAGCATAATCTTTACATAGCCTTTACAATTCGTTCGACAAAAGACATCAATCTGTCGAATTTACTATCCATCATTTGACCCGCTTGCTTATGGTAGACTATCTATAGATAAAGGAGGAGCACAATTGAAATTCCATCAACTGTTTCTAGCCGCTTTAAAAGAACCAAAAAAACTTGCGGCTTTCAGGCTTTTGCCGATTGGCAAGGTCATTCAATATGTTTTTCTGTTCATTGGCATTTACACTGTAATTTCATTTACTAGATTCATTTTCGGTGATGCAAGTCTTTTCGAGGCTTCACCTGAACTGATGGAATACAGCCGAACGATCGGTTGGCTTCTTTATCCGATTGCATTTGTCCTCCAATTTGTCATTACGACATTTTATATTTTCGTCAGAATAAGCCTTTTCGGATTAGCCGGGCTGTTAATTGCCATGCTTATGCAGCGCAAAGCGGAGTATCGCCATATTTGGAGGACTGCGGCAATTTCTGTTACTGTTCCGCTTCTTGTGACACTGGTGCTGGATTCATTTCCGGCATGGCAGCTTAACGAACTTTACCTGGCTTCAATCGTCCACTTGTTATATATTGCGCTTGCCGTGAAATACTATCCAAAAGTAAGGAAGTGAATATTCTCTGGCTGCCGCGCATATATTTCCCGCAGGGGGGATATATGATGAGAACTTTATTTGCGGCCATTATCCTATTTCTTATTTTTCACATTCTTAAAGAGGACCTGACGGACGGCACGATTCCGCTTGCTTCTTTCTTTGCAGATGAAATACCTTGTGAAGAGGACAAGCAGGCTGTCATCCAGGTCAAGACGATTGATGGGGATACAATTGAATCACTGTTCGCCTTATATCCAGATCCAAACCTTTCATTTGTAGAGCGTTTATCCGTGTTCTATTCCCTCAATCCTTACTTGCAAAACCAGGAATTGATTGGCGGACTGTCCGTTAAGTTGCCGGTGTCGACGAATTCCGTCAATCTATGTGAATAAGGCAATCCCAAGTACTGTTCCTTTCTTTTTATCAGGTTGATTGATAAAATGGGTAGGTAGATACGAGTTTTTAAGGAGAGAACATAAATGAGTGAAATGATACACAGATCGAAAACACGTCCCGTCAAAGTCGGCAATCTGACAATCGGCGGAAGCAACGAGCTATTCATTCAAAGTATGGCGACAACAAAAACACATGATGTGGATGCAACAGTCGCGGAAATCCTGCGCCTCGAGGAAGCCGGATGCCAAGTTGTGCGGGTCGCTTGTCCTGATGAACGGGCTGCTTATGCAATCGGAGAAATTAAGAAACGTATCAACATCCCGTTAGTAGTAGATATCCATTTTGATTATAAATTAGCTTTGATTGCGATTGAACAAGGGGCAGATAAAATCCGGATCAATCCAGGAAATATCGGCCGCCAGGAAAAAGTGGAAGCAGTCGTTAAAGCTGCCAAAGAAAAAGGGATTCCGATCCGAATTGGAGTCAATGCTGGTTCCCTGGAAAAACACATTTTGAAAAAGTACGGCTATCCCACTGCCGATGGTATGGTGGAAAGCGCTCTGCACCATATCAAGATTTTAGAAGACCTTGATTTCCATGATATTATCGTTTCCCTGAAAGCGTCAGATGTCAATTTGGCGGTGGAAGCATATAAAAAAGCCGCTGCCGCTTTTGATTATCCATTGCATTTAGGCATCACGGAATCTGGAACTTTGTTCGCAGGTTCCATTAAGAGTGCTGCCGGTCTTGGAACATTGCTTTCAGCCGGTATCGGGAATACACTGCGCGTATCGCTTAGTGCGGATCCAGTACAAGAAGTAAAAGTGGCGCGGGAATTGCTGAAAGTGTTCGGCCTTTCATCCAACGCGGCAACTTTAATTTCCTGCCCGACATGCGGCCGTATTGAAATCGACTTGATTTCCATTGCCAATGAAGTGGAAGAATACATCTCAACAATTAAAGCCCCAATTAAAGTAGCAGTGCTTGGCTGCGCCGTTAACGGACCGGGTGAAGCTCGTGAGGCAGACATCGGCATAGCAGGCGCACGCGGCGAAGGACTCTTGTTCATGAAAGGGAAAACAGTCCGTAAAGTACCGGAAGAGACAATGGTCGAAGAATTGAAAATCGAAATTGATAAAATCGCAGCGGAATACTTTGAAAAGAAACGCCAAGAGGAATTACAGCTTCAAGGTGGATCCGTTGAATGAGGCGATTCCGTCTAGGCATCGACATCGATGGAACGGTCACCTGCCCGACATCGCTGCTGCCTCATATTAATGAACGGTTTGGGTGCAATCTGGAGCTCGATCAAATTAAAGAGTACGACCTGACAAAAGCGTTCGATGTCGAGGAAGCCGAGTTCTACGAGTGGTACCGGCAGGCGGAGGAACATATTTACCGAACCTCCCCTGCTCAACAATATGCAAAAGAAATCTTATCCGATTGGCAGGAGTCATTCGAACTGTTCTATATTTCTGCGCGCGGCGAAAATGTCATGGATTGTACAGTAGAATGGTTTCAGCGTGAAGAAATTCCGTATGACCATATCGAGCTGATTGGCAGCCATCATAAGATTGAGGCCGCCAAACAATTCGGCGTCCATTGTTTTTTTGAAGATAAGCATGATAACGCGGTCGCTCTTCATGAAGAGCTGAACATCCCTGTGTTTTTATTTGACACACCATATAACCGCTCCCCAATACCCGAAGGCGTCATTCGGGTCACCAACTGGAACGAAGCGGATCAATGGCTGAAACGCCTCTTTCCGATTGAACAAACAATATAAGAAAAAGGGCATGAATCCTCCAAAGTTAGGAGGGTTCATGCCCTTTATTCATTATGAAATGCAAATCGGACATTTGCCGTAGATTTCAAATTTATGACCTTCCACTTCATAGCCTGACAACTCGTCAGTTACGATTTCCATGGGACAATGAGATATGCTTCTCGTTTTTCCGCATTCCGTGCAAATGAAATGATGATGATGGTTCTTTGCATCACATTGCATTCTAAAATGCCGTTCTCCATTCAGTTCGGTCTCTTCCAAAATCTTAAGCTCGGAAAACGTCGCCAAATTACGGTAGATTGTATCATAACTGATTCCGGGATTGTCCTGAGCCATAAAATTTCGAACTTCCATGGCTGACATGTATTTATCATGTGCTGCAAAATATTCAAGCAGCGTCTCCCTGTTTTTTGTTCGTTTAAATTGATGTTCGGATAAGATTCTCCACGCTTCATCAAGTGTCATACCACATCCGCCTCCCCTTTTGTTCCGACCATTTTCCGCCACGTCTTTTTAAAGAATAACACGAGCAATAAAATGATGACTGATGTAATAACGATTGTACCCCCAGGCGCGATATCCAAATAATATGCGGCAACCAACCCAATCAGGACAGACAATTCACCTATGCCGATTGAATAGAGCATAGCCCCTTTAAAGCTCTTAGCCAATTGAATTGCTGCTGCAACCGGCAATGTCATCAAGGAGGATACGAGCAAGATTCCGACAATCCTCATGGACGCCCCAATGACAAGCGCCACGATAATCATAAAGACCGTTTGGATCAATTTCCCTTGAACCCCTGAAACTTTTGCATATTCTCGGTCGAACGACAGAGCAAACAATTCCTTGTAAAAGAAATAGACAAAGCCGATGACACAAAGCGCAATTATCGCGACAATCCCTAAGTCTTGCCGGCTTACTGCAGAGACTGAACCGAACAAATAGCCGACAAGATCCGTCCCAAACCCTTTCGCTAGGGAAATAAAGATTGCACCAAATCCGATACCTGCTGACAGGATGATCGGGATGGCCAGTTCCTCGAAATGACGATAAGCCCCCCGCAGACGCTCTATTAATAAGGAGCCGCCCACTGCTGCCGCCATTCCAAGATAAATAGGATTCAGCGCCGACAAGAACAACACCTGCTGGCTCAAATACAGGCTTCCCGCTATCCCGGCGAGGGCCACGTGGCTCAATGCATCCGCAATAAGCGCCAGGCGTCTGACGACAATAAACAAGCCGAGCAAAGGTGCGATGATACCAATGATAATGCCCGATAAAAATGCATTTTGAAGAAATTCATAATTAAAAATAGCCTCGATCATCTTTCTGCCTCCCGATCACTTTGATGGACTCTGCGCACCGGATGTCCATACCAGTTGGAGATGTCTCTATCGTCCATCTTCTGATAATCAGACTGTACTCCATGGAAATGGAACGTCCGATTCAGGCATGCGACATGCGAGGCCAGATCGGTGACAATATCAATCTCATGTGTCACGAGAAGGATGGCGATTCCATGTTCACGGTTGAGCGTTTGAAGCATAGAATAGAAAGACGCGATATTTTGCTGGTCGATCCCTACCGTCGGTTCATCCATAATAAGAAGATCTGGTTTACCGACGAGCGCTCTGGCAATGAAGACCCGTTGCTGCTGGCCGCCGGAAAGCTCACCGATCGGGCGGGAATGATAAGGATCCATCTTGACAATTTTCAGAGCTTCCATTACCTGTTGATCTTCCCTTTTTGTAAAACGTTTGAATAAGCCGGTCTTTCGAGTCAAACCGCTACGGACCACTTCTAAAACTGTGGCCGGAAAGCCCGAATTAAAAGCGTTCGACTTTTGGGAAACATATCCGATCCGCTCTCGCTGACGAAAGGATGACATATCTTCGCCGAACAGTTTGATCGAACCGCTGCTTGGTTTTATCAAACCTAAAATCAGCTTGATCAACGTCGACTTTCCCGAGCCATTCGGTCCAATTAAGGCCCAAAATTCCCCTTCCTTGACTTCCAATGATATATGTTCAAGGACTTCCGTATGGTCGTATGTAAAACTGACATCCTTGCATTCAATAATTGTATTCTTCATAGACAAATCCCTCTCTATCAAAACAGGCGGTATCGCGTGAACCAGCCATGAAACGATTCACAAATGAATAGTAACCGTTACGATTTGTTGCCTATGTAGTATAGCGGAATTTCGGTCTTCTGACAACATATTGAGAAGGAATGGTGTAATTTGGAGTTACTTCAGTTTATCAATCAATTGAAAACGTGCAGCGTGGAAGAAGCGCAACAATTAGCCAGTACGCACGGCATTGCACTGAATGCAGAGGAAATCCAAGCGTTGCGGCCCTTGTTGGATGAAATTTCGTTTCACTGGCTGTTTTCCGGCGTACCGGAAAGCTTCATCACGAAAGTAAAGCAAGCCGTCGGAGAGAAAAAAGGAGAAGAATTATTTAGAAGTTATTTGGATTTGATGTAACCGGCTTAGAGGAGTAGAGCAGAATCTTTTTTCGGATTCTCCTCTACTTCTTTCTAATGAATAATAACCGGTCATTTAGTTATGTTCGAGAGTTGCTTCAAACTGTTTGCAATTCACTTTGGAATGTTTTTGTACGGAGCATTTCAATCTCTTTTTCATATGGAGCCTTTTTGTTTTTGGCATCTGTCCCAATGAATGGAGTTTCCAATATCTTTGGAACCGATTGAAACTCCGGATGATGGACGATATAGCATAATGGCTCAAACCCGATATGGCCGAAGCCAATGTTCTCGTGGCGATCCTTCATAGCGCCGCACTCGTTTTTACTATCATTGACATGGATAACCGAGATCCGGTCCTTACCAATGATCCTGTCGAATTCATCCAGAACTCCATCGAAATCATGGACGATATCGTATCCCGCGTCGTGCACATGGCATGTGTCGAAGCAGACAGACAGACGCTCATTGTTTGAGACGCCGTCGATAATCCGGGCGAGCTCCTCAAAATTCCTGCCGCACTCGCTTCCTTTTCCAGCCATCGTTTCCAAGGCGATTCGCACCGTTGAATCATCGGACAATACTTCATTCAATCCCTCAATGATCTTGGCAATTCCAGCATCTGCTCCCGCCCCTACATGGGCACCTGGATGAAGTACAATCTGATCGACTCCAAGAGCCGCTGTCCGCTCAATTTCCATCTGAAGGAAATCGACTCCCAGACGAAAAGTTTCCGGCTTGGTCGTATTTCCAATATTGATAATATACGGCGCGTGGACGACGATATTCGACATTCCGTTTTCTTGCATATGGAGCTGACCCGCCTCAATATTTAATTCCTCAATCGGTTTTCTTCTCGTATTTTGCGGAGCACCTGTATATATCATAAACGTGCTCGCTCCATAACTTGCAGCTTCCTTGCTTGAACCGAGCAGCATCTCTTTGCCGCTCATCGATACGTGGGATCCTAACAGGATTGGTTGCTGTGTCATTTTTTACGTTTCAATCTCCTTTCCCTCTTTTTGAAGCTCTCCATCTCTCTAGCCATTTTCTTTTTATAGCCGGGCTTCACTTTATCCGGCTTTCTGACATAGGAAGCAGCTTTCCGATCAAGGTCGTCCGTTTCTTTGACACGTCGTTTTCTTGCATGGCGCTCCTTCACTTCTTGCCATTCGCCGTTCTTTATATCTTCATGGACAAATGGAATGCCCAATTTTTCAATTTGCACAATTTTATCATCTTCAGAAGGCTCGTATAACGTAATGGCGATCCCTTCCAATCCAGCACGCGCCGTCCGGCCTACCCGGTGAATGAAAAACTCCAGATCCTCCGGCAATTCATAGTTAATGACATGGCTGACGCCTGGAATATCAATTCCTCTGGCCGCCAAATCGGTCGCTACTATATACTGGAATTCCAAATCGCGCACTTGCTTCATCATGCGCGTTCTTTCACGCGGCGTAAGATCTCCATGGATACGGCCAGCTTTGATGCCATGTCCTGAGAGGTAATCAGCTATCTCATCTGCATGCTGCTTTGTATTCGTAAAAACAATAGCTAAATACGGATTGATCCCGTTCAAAACTTGCAGCAGCTTTTTCTTCCGGTCCATCGAACGAACCGGAACGAGCGAATAATGCATGCCTTCGGTTAATGGTTTCCGTTTGCCGATTTGAATATGGACAGGTGAATCCATATATTTCGCAAGGAATGGCTTTAGCTTTTCAGGAATTGTAGCTGAAAATACGTACATTTCCAGATTCGCTGGCATCCGTGCAGCAAACTGATCGATATCTTCAATGAAGCCCATGTCAAATGCCAAATCGGCTTCATCGATTACGAGAATGGAAGCCGTGTGGACTCCTAGTGCTCCGTTTTCAGCCATATCCCGAATCCGTCCTGGCGTTCCAACGATAACATGTGGAGCTGACTTCAATTTCCCAATTGTTCTTTGCTTGTCAGTTCCACCGATCAACAAGGCACTCCGTATTTCCGTTCCTTCTGTCAGTTTGTTCAACTCTGTGAACAACTGCGTCGCCAGCTCACGTGTAGGTGCCGTAATGACAGCTTGGAGCTGATCAGTATCTATCTCCATTCTCTCGACAATCGGAATGAGGAAGCTATGCGATTTTCCTGTTCCGGTATGTGCTTGGCCAATTGCCTTCGACCCTTTGAGAATGAGTGGTATCATCTCTTTTTGTATTGGTGTCGGTTCGGTAAAACCGAGACGGGAAATGGCATCCCGTAAAAATGGTTTAAATTGATAATCTGTATATTTAGACATTGTATGCCTCCTAACATACTCTTATTGTAGCATGATTCCGTTCCGCCGTAAGTGAATTTCGCATACTATATAGCGTGAAGGTCAAAACCAATGAAAAGAAAGGGGTTCATAATGAGATATCAATCCTTCTATCCATTCATGCGGCAACAGCAGTCATCCCCAATTGCCATGAGACCATCCGGGTTTGGCCCACAATTCCAGCCCGGAAACCAGCCAATGCCTCGACAGCCTTTCCCAGGCCCAGGCATGGGGAATCAATTTGGCGCTGCAGGTCAAGGAGCACCTGGTCAAAACTCATCAAAAATGGAGATGTACATGCAGACTGCAAATCGTTTCATGAATACGGCTCAACAATACGCTCCGCTGATCCAGCAATTTGCTCCCATGATTCAGAATTTGCCGGCGATGTGGAAATTATATAAAGGGTTCCAATCAATTCCATCAGCCGGCACTGCCGCGCAAGGCGCAGCAAACGCAGCAGCTGCAGCGGCACCAAGGGCAGCGGCCCGAGCTGCTGCCGGGGTTTCCACACCTCGTATTTTCCAGCCTCCAACGATATAAGTTTGAAACTCCGTTCAACTCCAACTATAATGGACATAGAGCCCATTAGAGGAGTGAGTTTCAATGAAAGTATTAAAGATTTCCCCGAGGGGCTATTGCTACGGGGTTGTCGATGCAATGGTAATTGCAAGAAATGCAGCGCTCGACAAAACATTACCAAGGCCCATTTATATCTTGGGCATGATTGTTCATAATAAACACGTTACTGATGCCTTCGAAGAGGATGGAATTATCACACTCGACGGCAAAGACCGCCTTGATATCCTGAACAAAGTGGAAACGGGCACCGTTATTTTCACTGCACACGGTGTCTCTCCCGAAGTTCGTGAACTGGCGCGCAGGAAAGGTCTTGTCTCGATTGATGCCACTTGTCCGGATGTCTCTGTCACTCATCATTTGATAGAAGAAAAAGTAGCAGAAGGATACGAGATCATTTATATCGGGAAAAAATATCATCCTGAACCAGAAGGTGCAATCGGAATTGCTCCGCATGCCGTTCATTTAATTGAAACGGTAGAAGATGTTGAGAAGATGACGATTGACAACAAGAAGCTGCTCGTGACAAATCAAACGACTATGAGTCAGTGGGACGTTGCCCATATTATGGAGGCTTTGAAGGAAAAGTATCCGCACATTGAAGTTCATAAAGAAATTTGCCTTGCGACTCAAGTAAGGCAAGAAGCTGTCGCTGAGCAAGCAGGAGAAGCAGATCTTCTAATTGTTGTGGGTGATCCAAAAAGCAATAACTCAAACCGCTTGACACAAGTGTCTGTAGAAATCGCCAACACACCGGCTTATCGTGTTTCTGATGTATCCGAAATCAATATTGATTGGTTACAGGGTGTCGAAACGGTGGCCGTTACTGCCGGGGCTTCCACCCCGACCATTGTAGTCCGCGAAGTGATCGCGTTTCTAGAGCAGTTCAATCCAGAAGATCCTTCGACACACAATCCGGAACGCAAATTCCAACTGGAAAAGATACTTCCGAAAATCAAAAATCCGTCTCCTGTGAATCGAATCGAGCCTTACGCAAAACTGTAATGCCGAACATTTGGAGAAGTTGAAAGCTGCCTTTCCTCATAAGAGGAGGCAGCTTTTTTTGCATTTCCATACTAACTTTTAAACGAATCGAAAAGGTTCCGTATCGATATCGGAAGGGATGAACGAGACATCAAAATTTTTCTCCGCACATACTTTTTGCATATAGTCTGCTACCCCGGTAATCATGACTTTTTCTACGTGATGACCTGGATCGACGATTGCCAAATCTATATTCTCTGCATCTTGGGCAGTATGGAAATCCATATCACCTGTTACGAAAACATCTGCGCCTCTCCGCTTCGCAGAATGGATATATTTTGGTCCGCTGCCGCCAAGAATGGCGACTTTCCGAATCGGCTTGTCCATATCCCCGACAATACGGACGGACGGGACATCGAGCGTCCGCTTCACATGGTCAGCGAATTGAGCGAGTGACATACTTTCCTGCAGTTCGCCCACTCTTCCTAATCCCAATTCATTTGTCCGTTGATCGAGCACAAAAAAGTCATATGCCGGTTCTTCATAAGGATGGACGGCCAGCATTGCCTTCAACACTTTTGTACGCAGAGTTCCGGGCATCACAACTTCTATCCGTTCTTCTGCCACTTCCTCCAGTTTTCCGATTTCCCCGATAAACGGATTCGCTCCTTCGGCAGGAATAAATCGTCCAGTTCCTGTCGTCGTGAAACTACATCCAGCATAATCGCCAATCGCCCCTGCGCCAGCCTTTGCGAATGCATCCCGGAGAAGATCCGCATGATCAACCGGACAAAACACAGCAAGCTTGTACAAAGGGTCGTGAATCGTTGGCTCCATAACAATCGTGTTTAACAATTCTAAGCGCTCCGCCAGCAAATCATTTACTCCGCCAGGCGCGACGTCCAAATTAGTGTGCGCCGCATACACAGCAATGTCGTTCTTTATGCATTTTTCTATCAACCGTCCCTGCGGCGTATCCGTCCACAAAAACTTCATCGGTTTGAAAATAGGTGGATGGTGGGCGATGATTAAATTAGCCCCCTTCTCAATTGCCTCTGACACGACTGCTTCATTTACATCCAGCGTCACTAAGACTTTTTCGACTGGCCTGTTCAACTGCCCGATATGCAAACCGACTGGATCCCAATCTTCCGCATACCGTTTTGGTGCCCATTGTTCAAAAAGGGTGATGATCTCATGACCGTTCGCTTTCTTCAATTCGACAACACCTTCCCTACCATTTCAATTTTCGCTTGTAATTGGGCCTTCTTATTTAAAGCTTCTTCCGAATGTCCTGCATTTTCGATTGCATGAAGAACCCGCTTCCACTCCTCCAGCTCCCTCGTCCACTTTTCAATAAACACCGGCGATTTTTCAGCCAGTAAAAATGGACCGACAAGCAGTTCCAGCTCAGAAAACGTCCCCTTTCCTCGTTCCAGCACAAGGATTTCATAGATCTTGTCGTCTTCTTTTAAAATGCGTTCATCTACGAGGGTCCAACCGTTATCCATACACCAAGAACGGATGGCAATGGCATGGATATTCGGCTGCGCGATAATGCGTTTGACGCCTTCTAGCCTTGCTTTTCCTTCCTCCAGAATTCCGGCAATCAACGTACCGCCCATTCCGGCTATAGTAATTGTCTCTACGGTGTCTTCAGTTCGCAAAGCAGCCAGGCCATTCGCAAGCCTAACTGTAATGGCATTCGAAAGCCCTTCCTTCGCTACATTCGCCACTGCTGATTCATACGGCCCTTTGGCCACTTCTCCTGCAACAGCACGCTCAATGGCACCCGTCTTAACAAGGTGGCACGGTAAATACGCATGATCGCTTCCAATATCAGCTAATACGCTTCCTTTTTCAATAAATGAAGCGACTGTTGCAAGTCGTTCCGATAATTTTAATGGATTCAAAGTACCTCCACCTTTCCTTTTCCATTGTATATGATGTCCTTTTCCGTTGCATCTCCTGCAATTAAAAAGAGCCACCGGATATGCTGCTGCACATCAGGTGACTCCTTTTCTCATTTAAGTGTTAAGATGTAGTCTGCCAACTGGTCAATTTGCTCATCGGAAATTTGTCCACCGAAAGCAGGCATGCCGCCTTGACCGTTCTTAATGATTTCGTGAATCTTTTCCTTTGATTCGGATAGACCATGAAGGCTAGGTCCCGCTCCGCCAGTCAAGTCTCCACCGTGGCAAGCGATACATTTTTGTTGAGTGAATCCTTCTGGATCAAACTCCTCAGCATTAGAAGCTGTTTCTTCCGTTTTTCCTTCTTCATCCGCCCCAGCGATTTCCTTCTTCTGATCGACCCCGTAAAGAGACATGAAGAAAATGAGTCCTAATCCAAGCGCGAATATCAGGATAAATGGTACTACAGGATTGTTTTTCAATGAATTACCCTCCTTCACCAGGATCTATTCTGTAAATTATACAGTGCACAACTATTATTGTACTGTATCCGGTGAAAAACTGAAAGAGTTATCCACGCAGAATTCGCTCTTTGTGACAATTTCGACAAACTTTCGACTGTTTTCTGGCCCGTCAGGAAATGACACCGATTTGGCGTGCTATGACCATCCGCTGAATTTCAGAAGTTCCTTCCCCGATTTCCAGAAGCTTGGCGTCCCTCATGTAACGCTCCACCTCATATTCCTTCATATAGCCGTAGCCGCCATGAATCTGTATTGCTTCGTCTGCCACTTCCATTGCAATCTCCGAAGCATACAGTTTGCACATGGCCGCTTCCTTTGTGAATGGCCTTCCTTGGTCCTTCAACCAGGCCGCTTTGTAGACCATATTGCGGGCAAGTTCAATTTTAAGCGCCATATCGGCAAGCTTGAATTGCGTCACCTGGAATTCCGCCAGCGCTTTGCCAAATTGCTTCCGCTCTTTCGCATATTTCAAGGCTTTGTCATAGGCAGCTTGCGCAATTCCTACTGCCATCGCACCAATGCCAATCCGGCCTCCATCCAACGTCACTAAAAATTGACGGAATCCCTCGCCTCTCTTGCCGAGAAGATTCTCCTTCGGCACCCGAACGTTTTCCAGTACAAGTTCCGTTGTATTTGAGGCATGAAGCCCCATCTTTTCATAGTTATCAATCACTTTAAATCCTTCTGCGTCGGTCGGGACGATAATAGCGCTAATCTCTTTCTTCCCATTTTCCATTCCGGTCACCGCCGTCAGCGCCAAATGCTTAGCATGACTTGCGTTTGTAATATACACTTTGGATCCATTAATAACGAAATCGTCCCCATCTTCCACTGCAGCCGTTTGCGTTCCCCCCGCATCCGATCCTGCATTGGGTTCGGTTAATCCGAATGCGCCGAATGACTCCCCAGTACAGATCGGCGTCAAGTATTTCTCTTTTTGTTCTTCCGTTCCGAATAAATGAAGCGGAGCCCCTCCAAGTGAAATATGGGCCGAGTATGTAATCCCCGTTGACGCACACGCCCGGCTTAATTCCTCTGTCACGATAGCAAAACTGATTGTATCCGCTCCCGCACCCCCATAGTCTTCTGGAAACGGCAATCCCATCATTCCCATTTCCCCCAGCTGCTTAAAAATTGCTAATGGAAACGCTTTCGTACGATCCCTTTCGATCGCACCAGGTGCGACCACTTCGTCTGCGAATTCCTTCATCGTCCGACGAATCATCAATTGCTCATCAGTCAAATCAAAATTCATCTGTTCCATCCCCCTTGTTGTGAACGCTTACATTCATAGTATAACGAATAGAATAACAACTTCACAACTAATCTGGCATTTTTTCATAGCCGCCAAACGAGAATGGGATCGATATGTTTAGATCGTTGTGGGTTTTTCTAGCGAGAAAGGAATAAAGCGATCGTCATCATATGTCAAATCGGACTGAAGACAAAATCGAGAAATCACAGAGTTTGCCAAAAAGCTTTTTTCTTTTACAATGGAAGTCGTAATTGAGAATGTTGATTTCTGCTATGGCTGGACGCTTTCTTATCTGAAGTCAAATTCTTTTCTAAAAAAACTTCAATACTTAAGGGGTGAATAAGCTGTTGCTTTCCGTTCCGGCTCTCGCTTTCCGCGGGCATGGCTTGAGCCTCCTCGTCCGCTTCGCTCCCTGCGGGGTCTCAAGGCTCATGCGATTCCCGCAGGAGTCGAGCGCCTCCACTCCAAGCAACAGGTGCGTAGAAAAAAGCCAGATGTGTGCACCAAACAGGCCAAACGAATAGATGTTTCGATTTCATTTTCTTAAACATGATCTAGGACTCAACATATTAAACTGATTCTAATGAGAGTGTGAAGTTAGTCGGTTTCCTTATATGGATACAAAGATCCCAGCGTCCAGCCGACTTGCCTTCACTTTTACTTATTGTAGTATGTTTCCGCAAGCACGGCTTCAGTCAATCGAGAATTGAAGGGTACGATTTTCCACATTTTTGGGCTTAACAGAAATTAAGGCTCCACTTATGATCCAAACGCTTTGCTTTTTGTGAGCTAAAGCGAATGCGTAGCGGGCAATGGATGAAGCCAAGCCCCTGGAAAGCGGGGTTGCTCTCCTTGCCGGCTTGATTATTCATTTCCATTCATATTGGAGTGACTATGTATAAAGTATAAATCGACAACATAATTCAAAGAGTTTAGTGAAAATCTACACCTTGGAACCAACGTGGGTTAGAAAGACAGAGGACAATATTTGGTATAAATCGTTAGCAGAAGAGTGAAACAGTGCAGTAACCATGCAGGGACAGGATCTTTTACAAATAGATATCTTGCAAGAGACATTTGAGGTTTTATCAGCTAACTCTTATGTCAACAAGGCATGCCGGCATCAGGAGAATCAACTGACGTATGAAATAATCGGCTTCCCACATATAACTACATGGAAAAGAACAGGAAGCCGATAATAAGGAGCAGCCCGACTGAACCGGAAATTGTGAAATAAAGTAGTTTCAACAATCTGCCGGCAAATAGCCAAAGCATGCAATTCAAAACTAGCAATCCAAGCAACAATAATGTTTCATCCTCAAAAAACAGCAGCCAAACTTTTAAAGACAAGCCGAGCAGCAAAAATGCAGAAAGTATGTATAAGAGCGATGACAGCCCTGTATTGGCGCCTGTTTTTGCAATTGAAAGGATTAAAAAAATAGATGCCAGTATCGCTGCTGCGGAGATAGAGACAATAGGAAAATCCCGGAGAATAAACATTCCACCGAAAGCTAGAACTGCCAAAAAGCACAGCGCCACTAATCTAATCCACTTCGTATTCTTTTCACGCTCCAAGATGCCTTTTGAGCTCTTTGTGTCTTCCTGTTCCTCGCCTTCTCCGCGCGCGTATAAGGTGATGAGAAAATCACAATAATGTTCGGGCAGCAATTTATTTTGCTTCCAATATTGTATTTCTGTTATGATAATACGCTTACGCTGAGCGTTCATTTCCAAATCCCCCTTCTATTACATTCCAAACAGGAACTTGCTTTCTATCTCTCTATAATATAATAAAAGACAAAAATCGCCAGAAAGGCCAAATGCGGCAGTCGTTTCCTGAGCATTTGACCGACAGGAGGGATCATTCCCTCCTTTCCTTCTCATGGTGCCGGCTAAAGCTGCCACTGCAAGCATGTCGCCTATTCTAGCGATTTTCATAATTCCGGGTTATGGAGAACCTTTACAAGCTCATCCTGCCGTCAAAGAACAATGTCCGGACAAGCCGTCATTATTCGAGGAAGTCTTTCAAGCGTTTGCTTCTGGAAGGATGGCGAAGCTTGCGCAACGCTTTCGCCTCAATTTGACGAATCCGTTCACGCGTTACTCCAAAGACTTTACCAACCTCTTCTAAAGTGCGGGTCCGTCCGTCATCTAATCCAAAACGCAGACGAAGTACATTTTCCTCTCTGTCTGTCAATGTATCCAGGACATCTTCCAACTGTTCCTTTAACAGCTCATATGCAGCGTGATCAGACGGAGATTGTGCTTCCGAATCTTCAATGAAGTCACCGAGGTGGGAATCATCCTCTTCCCCGATTGGTGTTTCAAGCGAAACAGGTTCTTGAGCGATTTTCAAGATTTCACGAACTTTGTCAGCAGATAAATCCATCTCTTCACCGATTTCCTCTGGAGATGGCTCCCGACCTAGGTCTTGCAACAGTTGACGCTGGACACGGATCAACTTGTTGATCGTTTCCACCATGTGAACAGGAATACGGATTGTACGCGCCTGATCGGCAATTGCCCGAGTAATCGCCTGACGAATCCACCATGTCGCATACGTACTGAATTTAAAGCCTTTTGTATGGTCAAATTTCTCAACAGCTTTAATAAGACCCATATTTCCTTCCTGAATCAAATCAAGGAACAGCATGCCGCGTCCAACATACCGTTTTGCAATACTGACGACGAGCCGCAAGTTGGCTTCCGCCAGTTTCTTTTTAGCGTTCTCACCTTTTTCAACGATTTCAAGGAGTTCTGCATCCGGCTGGTCCATGGAAGCAAGCTTTTCTTCAGCTTCAACACCTTCCTGAATAGCGACGGCCAATTTGACCTCTTCGTTTCCAGTTAGTAGATCGACACGGCCGATTTCTTTTAAATACATGCGGACCGGGTCATTAATTTTAACGCCAGGCGGCACACTTAGATCGTTCAGATCGAATTGTTCATCGTCCGCGACACCTTTTTCCACTTCTTCTTCCTCATCGTCTTTACGGTCCATTTCGATGCCTTGCGCTTCGATTTGATCAAGAAATTCTTCGAACTGATCTGGCTCCATTTCAAAGACGGATAATTTATCCGTCACTTCCTCCAACGTCAATTCACCATTCTTCTTACCTGTTTCCAATAAACTTGCTTTCACTTCATCCAACGTCATATCGTTTTCCATCTCTCCAGCTCGCTCTTTTTTTTCCATAATACCCGTTCCTCCTTAATACACCGGAATCTGGCCTACAATGCCGATAATGATTTCCGGAGCTGTATAATATCCCTGGCCAGCTCCAGCGCCCGGGTATGATCATTCATTTTTTCCGCTTCTTTTGATTGATGCAGCATTTCATCTATTTTTCGGATGACCCGTTGTTTTTCCAGATGTTGAATGCAATCTGTGACTTCCTGATCTGCATGGTCGGGATCGCGTTCCATCATTGCTGCTTCCATCACAATTTTACGCATTTCCCTGTCTTCCAATGATTCAGCGAACCGATTAAAATCCGGAGTGCTATATTGTTCATAAAAACCGGCCAGCCTCACGAATACGGCATTGTATTCATCACGGATGAATAGCTCGCTGCCTTCCGCTCGCAGCCGATCAAATATGACTCCGTCGTTTAGCAGGTGTGCTAGCAAAATCCGTTCTGCCCGATCAGCGCCTGACACTTTTTTGGACTTCAACATCGGCATCTGCTGCATACCGCCGGTAGATTGCTCCTGTTTTTCTTCCTTCGCCATTTTGCCGACTTTTTTCATCAGCTGCTCGTTCAATGCCTGTTCAGAAACACCCGTTTCTGTTGCCATTTGCCGGACGAGGAGATCTCTCTCGATCGGTGATACCTTGGCAGCCAGTTCGTCCAAAACTTCGTGGATATATTGCAAGACGTCATTTTCATGTGTCAGGTTCTTTCCACGTTTGGCATACGCTAAAATAAACGACATATACGTATGGGGACTTCCAAGGATCTTTTCACGGAACGCTTCGCCACCGTGTGTTGAAATATATTCATCCGGATCCATCTTCCCAGGAAGCAGTGCTATTTGGACGGAAAGCCCCTTCTGCGCAGCCAGGTTGGCAAACCGCTTGGCTGCCTCCCATCCTGCATTGTCTCCATCACAGCAAATCATCAGCTGGTTGGCAATGCGTTTCAGTTTCAGAAGATGCATTTCCGACAGAGACGTACCCATGACCGCGACACTGTTCATCACGCCGGCCCGTTCTGCAGCTATAGTATCCATGAAACCTTCAAATAGTATTACTTTACCCGTTTTCCGAACATTAAGACGAGCTCGATGAAAATTATATAGTAATTTGCTCTTTTCAAAGATAGGAGTTTCCGGACTGTTCAAGTATTTGGCCTCATCTTTTGAATTAGAGAGGATCCTGCCGGAAAAACCGACGACATTCCCATTATCGTCATGTAACGGGAACATAATACGTCCTCGAAACCTGTCAAAATAGCCTGTCCCATCATTTTTCATAATACAGAGGCCGGCTTGCTCCATTTCCTTCATATCAAATTTCTTACGGATGAGAAGATTCGTCAAAGTCTCCCTGTCTTCCAGCGACCACCCGATTCCATACTGTTCGATATGCTCCCGTGAAAATCCTCTTTCCTGCAAATATTGTAATGCTTTTTCCCCCTCTACAGTATTAAGTAGTATATGACTATAGAAGTTTGCTGCAAGTGCGAGGGCTTCCTTCATCGAATGATGCTCATTTTTTGAAGAGCTTGCAGCATGTACTGACGGGACATCTACTTCAATGCCTGCCCGGTCAGCCAGCTTGGATACTGCTTCGGTGAAAGAAGTGTTTTCAATGTCCATGACGAATGTGATTGCATTTCCGCTCGCTCCGCAGCCGAAACAATGAAACAGATTCTTGTCTTCGGAAACTGAGAATGAAGGGGTGCTCTCACCATGGAATGGACAAAGCCCGAACCAATTTCTCCCTCTCTTCGTCAGTTGGACGTACTCGCCGATCAAATCAACGATATCAGTCTTTGAGCGTACTTCCTCGATCGTTTCCTCTGGTATTTTAGTCATTTCCATCACCGTTTCCCTCTATCTACTTGATTTCGAGATAGATTTCAAAAATCCTGCTTATTCGACAAAAAAATATTATGTTTTCCATAGGTTTAGCCAAGTTTCTAAAAATCAAGTCCATCACAAACGGCTAATTTGCCGCCATGTTAAATGAGACCGGGGAAAACCGGCCTTCAGATGGATAACTATATCATTTTTGAAAGCTAGCCGCAAAACAATATTGTACACAATCCACAAAAGAAGAACCAACCATTTTGCCTAGGCGGTCCTTCTTTTTAGTATTCATTCAATTTACTCGACTTTATTCGCACAATCGTGCAAAATAACATTCGCTGTTTCTTCCACTGCACGGTTTGTTACATCAATGACCTTACAGCCGATTTTGGCTACTACTTTATTGAAATGATCGATTTCTCGTTTAATCCGTTCAATTTGTGCATAATTTGCATCATCTTTCAAACCAAGAGTAATCAGGCGTTCTTTTCGGATCGAATTCAATTTTTCCGGTGAAATGACGAGTCCGTAGCATTTAGATGGGTCGATCCGGTATAATTCTTCAGGCGGATCCACTTCAGGCACCAAAGGGACATTTGCCACTTTGAACGTCCTATGAGCCAAATATTGAGAGAGAGGGGTTTTGGATGTTCGCGATACGCCAACTAAAACGATATCCGCTTTCAAGATGCCCCGCGGATCTCTTCCATCGTCATATTTCACAGCAAATTCGATCGCCTCTATTTTTTTGAAGTAGTCCTCATCCAATTGACGGACGAGTCCAGGTTCTTCAAATGGCCTTTCGCTAAGCTCCTCCTCGATCTTGTCGACAATTGGACCAAGCAAGTCAATGCACTTCAAGCCATTTTCCCTGCACTCCTGCTTAAGCCGCTGCCTCATGCAGCTTTTCACCAATGTGTAAATGATAATGGCATTTTGTTTTTTGGCCAAATAGGCAATTTCGCGTAACTGCGATTCATCTTCCACGTGTGAAAACCGCTTCATCGATACCGTTTCAAGATCATGCCTGAACTGGCTTGCTGCCGCCTTGGCGACAAGATCTGCCGTCTCGCCGACCGAATCGGAAACGATGAACAAAGTTAGTTTACTCATTGGATCACTCCTAGTTCCCCATCATTATAAATCATGGTCGTCGGCCAAGGACAAGAAGGCGGCGGTAATATTTGTCTTCGTGATCCTTCCCACCACTTCAAGGCCCCGCTCTCTCTCCACAATGACAGGCAATGAATCTATTTGTTGTTCAATCATCTTTTTCGCCGCATAGAGCAGCGTGTCCTGCTTTTTGCAGTATGTAATGTTCGGCATTCTTGTCATAATGACATGCACCGGAATCTTATCTAATTCTTTATTTCCTAAGCTTGTGCGCAGCAAATCTTTCCGCGATAGAACACCAGATAAATGGGAATCTTTATCAATTACGAATAGCGTCCCGACATCCTCTAAAAACATTTGGCAGATGGCATCGTATACGGAAATGTTTTCGGCCACAACGACAGGCATTGATTGGAAATCGCCTACTTTCATGCCAATCATCCCATCGCCGACAGATTGGGCAGGCTTTTTGCCAGAATAGAAATAACCGACTCTCGGCCTTGCGTCCAAATATCCTGCCATTGTCAATATGGCAAGGTCCGGACGGATGGTTGCCCGTGCCAAGTTCAGTCTTTCTGCAATCTGCTCCCCGGTGATCGGTCCATCCGATTGGACGATCTCTAGTATCTCGTTCTGGCGCTTATTCAGTTCCAATATGAATCACCGCCCTACGCGTTCATTTGTATATACCTGACTAGTATAGCATTTCCCCAACAGAATTCCTATCACTCCGAGTGAAAACGGAGTGCGTGAAAGAAAAACGATGAAACGATTGCCTGTCTGCACAAACCGTGCTACACTTGTACTCATAATCCATAGGTGAAGAAAGGTCAATAAGTAATGCCACACGAAGCGAACGGGGATGGTGAAAGCCCGTAATCGGCATGAAACGGCAGCCTGGAGCCAAGAACGTGAACGAAAGAGGGCTTTTTTGAGCCAATCGGGGTGGAACCGCGGGTCTACGCACTCGTCCCCGGACAATTACTGTCCGGGGATGGGTGCGTTTTTTGCGTTTTACCAAACATCCCAATGGCATGAATACTTTTTTGTTCACAGGCTCCTGCCAGCCAGCCTTCCCATTCATAATCGCTGAATGGATTGAAGCGGGACGATGTAAGATGCACCGCAGGAGGTTGAAAGGCATAAATAAGAATTGGAGGGATTTGCAATGTTATCAATGGATCAAATTGTCAACTTAGCAAAACAGAGAGGATTCGTCTTCCCAGGGTCTGAAATTTATGGCGGTCTGGCGAATACATGGGATTACGGCCCGCTTGGGATTGAACTGAAAAACAATGTCAAGAAGGCATGGTGGCAAAAGTTTGTCCAAGAATCCAAATACAATGTTGGATTGGACGCGGCCATCCTGATGAATCCTAAAGTGTGGGAAGCGTCCGGCCATATCGGGAATTTCAATGACCCGATGATTGACTGCAAGAAATGTAAAACACGCCACCGTGCGGATAAGTTAATTGAAGACGCACTTGATGCAAAAGGCATTGAGATGGTTGTCGATGGCCTTCCATTTGAAAAGATGGAGGAGTTGATTGCGGAACATCATATCGTCTGCCCGACATGCGGTGAGATGGATTATACAGGCATCCGCCAATTCAACTTAATGTTCAAAACATCTCAAGGCGTGACGGATTCGTCTGCTAATGAAATCTTCCTCCGCCCGGAAACGGCGCAAGGGATTTTCGTCAACTTCAAAAACGTACAGCGGTCTATGCGTAAGAAAATGCCGTTCGGGATTGCCCAGATCGGTAAAAGTTTCCGTAATGAAATCACACCAGGCAACTTCACGTTCCGTACTCGTGAATTCGAACAAATGGAACTGGAATTCTTCTGCAAGCCTGGCGAAGATATGAACTGGTATGAATACTGGCGTGAATTCTGTAAGAATTGGCTGCTTGACCTCGGGCTAAGCGACGAAAACGTCAGACTGCGCGAGCATAGCGAAGATGAACTCTCCCACTACTCGAAAGGAACGGTAGATATTGAATTCAAGTTTCCGTTCGGCTGGGGTGAGCTATGGGGTATTGCGAACCGGACAGACTTCGATTTGAAGCGCCATATGGAGCATTCAGGCGAGGATTTCCATTATCAGGATCCCGTCACAAACGAAAAATTCGTGCCATATTGCATCGAACCTTCTGTTGGTGCAGATCGTGTGACACTTGCATTCCTTTGCAACGCTTACGATGAAGAACAGCTTGAGGGCGACGATGTGCGGACAGTGCTACGCTTCCATCCGGCTCTGGCACCTGTCAAAGCGGCAGTTCTCCCATTATCCAAAAAGCTCGCGGAAAGTGCGGAAGAAGTTTACGCAGAACTCAGCAAACATTTTGCAGTTCAATACGATGACTCCCAATCCATCGGAAGACGGTACCGCCGCCAAGATGAAATCGGTACACCATTCTGCATCACATACGATTTTGATTCGGAAGAAGATCGCCAAGTAACAGTGCGTCATCGTGATTCCATGGAACAAGTGCGTATGCCGATCAGCGATGTGAAGGATTATATCGAGGAACGCTTGAAATTCTAATCAAATACAATCAGCCTATGCGGTGATCGGTATTCATTAGAATCCAATCGCCGCTAGAAACTCTTAACAAAAACAACCGGAAACGGAAGGTTACTCACCCTCCGTCTCCGGTTGTTCTTTTTTTTCAGGCAGGACGCCCGGCATCCGCTCCAGCTGGTCCAAAAAATATCTCGACTTCAACCGGATGCCGACCTGCTCGTCATAGATCGTTCGTACAATCTTTTTCATAAACTGCTTCGTCGGCTTTTTCAATTTCAACGATCCGACCTGCTCAATCGGGACCGTGTAAAATGTGCGGATCAGACGCAGTTGCGTCGGAGAAAGCCGTACGATATACGGATCGATATGAAAACAGCGGTGGCAGAGAAATCCGATTTCCTGAAAGGAAAAAGCAAATTCCCCTTCCGTCGCCCCGCAATTGGCGCATTGATGTACGGTTGGATAGACACCTGCAACGGGCAGCATTTTCCACTCCACAAAAAGTGAAATCGCTTCTGGGTCATATTCCTCATTGATCGCATGCAGCGCTTCATACAGCAGGCCGTAGACATTACGCGTGGCCTCGCGGTCCTCTGTCAATTTATCGATAAGCTCCACGATATAACTGGCGTATGCAGTCGCTTCCAGATCCTCTCGGATGAACCGCATCGAATCGATCGTTTCCCCTTGCTCCAGCGAACCCATCCCTTTTCCGGTCCTAATTAGAAAAGAGCCATGCGTGAAATTCTGGGTAATGGCGGACAAACGGCTGGCAGGCTTTTTCGCACCGCGGGCCATGGCAGTCAATTTCCCCGCTTCCTTCGTAAAAATAGTCACGATTTTATTGGCCTCGCCATATGGAATGCTTTTCAGAATGATTCCTTCCCACTTGTTCAGCAAGGCCATCACTCCTTTATGGTTTAATACTCATCTTCCCGGAAACCGAATTCACGCAGTTGTCCCGGCTTATTCCGCCAATCCTTCTGCACTTTGACCCAAAGCTCCAAAAAGACTTTCGAGCCGAGCAGCATTTCAATGTCATGCCGCGCTTTCGTGCCAATTTCTTTAAGCAAAGCACCCTTTTTCCCGATGACGATCCCTTTTTGAGAATCCCGGTCGACGACAATGGTCGCCATTACATTGACCATGCCCTTGGCTTCGTCCCGTTCAATCTTTTCAATCGCAACCGCTACGGAATGAGGCACTTCCTCACGGGTCAGATGAAGCACTTTCTCGCGAATCAATTCAGAAATGATGAACCGCTCAGGGTGATCCGTCACTTGATCATCCGGATAATATTTCGGACCTTCTGGCAAATATTTTTCAAGTGTTTCCATAAGCCGTTCCACATTGTTTCCGTTTAACGCGGATAAAGGGACTATTTCTGCAAATTCGTATTCCGATGTGTACGTTGTAATAATTGTTAACAGTTCATCGGGATGAACTAAATCAATCTTATTGATAACGAGAAAAACCGGTGTTTTTGTTGTACGAAGCAGTTCAATGATAAACCGGTCTCCAGATCCAATCGGCTCATCCGCATTCACCATAAACATGATGATGTCGACTTCTTTCAGTGTGTTGCGAGCAGATTTCACCATGAAATCGCCTAGCTTGTGCTTCGGCTTATGGATTCCTGGCGTATCGATGAAAATCATTTGAGACGTATCCATCGTGACGACCCCTTGCACTTTGTTACGGGTCGTCTGTGGTTTATCGCTCATAATGGCAATCTTTTGTCCGACCACACGATTTAGAAAAGTGGATTTCCCGACATTTGGACGGCCGATGATTGAAATGAAACCGGACTTGAACGCTTTATCGGCTTGCGGCATATTCGAGATCCCCTTTCGAAAAAGCACCAGGCAATAGCTCGGCCACTGTTGTTTCAAGAACGTCACCGTTCATATTTGTCAAATAGACCGGCATATCAGGACCACAAAACTCCGCAATGACTTGGCGGCAAGCACCGCAAGGCGATACCGGGCCTTCTGTATCTCCGACCACAGCTAACGCCTTAAACGATTTGACTCCTTCTGAAACAGCCTTGAAAAATGCGGTCCGTTCCGCACAATTGGTCATGCTGTATGCCGAATTCTCAATATTGCAGCCATGATATACAGTGCCGTCTTCCGCCAGCAAAGCAGCCCCTACCGGGAATTTCGAATAAGGCACATACGCTTTGTCCCTCGCTCTTTTCGATTCTGCCATTAATTGTTCCTTGTCCATATTCCAACACCTCTGTCCTAATTATGAAAACCATTTCGGGATAAAAAGAATGCAACCTATAATGGCACTGGCCACAGCATAAACTAATACCGCGCCAGCCGCCAAGTCCTTCGCTTGTTTTGCCAGGGGATGGTACTCTTTCGTCACGAGATCGACGGTGCGCTCGATGGCAGTATTCATCAATTCAAGCGCCAGCATTCCGCCAATCAGCATAACGACAAGGATCCATTCTGTGCGTGATAATCCAGTAAAGAGACCGCAAATGACTACAGCCAAACCGGCCGCGACATGGAACTTCAAGTTGCGTTCTTTCCTAACACCTGTTATGACGCCTGTCCACGCATATTGGAACGACTTAACGATAGTTCCGAGCATGTCTGCTCACCGCTCTAAGCCGAAAGATGATAAAATCTCTTTTTGCCGGCCGAACATCACTTTTTCCTCTGCCTCATTCAGATGATCATACCCAAGCAGATGCAGGAATCCATGAAGCGCTAGAAATCCAATTTCACGTGTCTCGTCATGTCCGTACTCGGCCGCCTGCCTTTTAGCCGTTTCCACAGAAATGACAATATCACCTAATACAACTGGCATATCGTCTTGTGCGACAATCGCCACTTCTCCTTCGCCCATTTCCTCCAAAGCGAATGAAATCACATCTGTAGGCGTATCTTTGCCTCGGTATTCCGCATTCACCTCACGAATGCTCTCATCATCCATGAATGTGACCGATACTTCAGGATGACCTGACAGCTGTTCCATTTCCGCAGCATGATTCAATAAGTTTCGGATCAAGTCCTCAATATGTTGTCCAACGGTTCCTGTTTCATCTTCAAAATAAAATTCAAGCATAGTTTCGCCTTCCTTTATAATCATTCCGGATATTCGATCCGGCTATGAAAAATGCCATTCAACGTTTCACATATAACCGTTTCCACTTTCTTCAATTCCTTCACGGATAAGTCACATTCATCGAATTGGCCATCATTCAATTTGTCATTAATTATTGCTTTGACGAGTGCCGCTATCTTCTGCGGCGTCGGCTCTTTCATGGAACGAACGGCCGCTTCCACACTGTCAGCAATCGAGATGATCGCAATTTCCTTCGTCTGCGGTTTCGGTCCGGGATACCGGAATTCATCTTCCGAAGCCGTCTCATCCATCTCTTTTGCTTTGACATAAAAATATTTCAAGAAGCTCGTCCCATGGTGCTGGCGTGCAATATCCACAATCTCCTGCGGCATTTTATTCTTCTCTAAAATCTTCGCCCCGTCAACTGCATGGGAAATAATGATATCACGACTTTTTTCAGGGGGCAATGAATCATGCGGATTTTGGCCGCCATGCTGATTTTCGATGAAAAAACCAGGTCGAACCGTTTTCCCAATATCGTGATAGTAACTCCCAACCCTGGCTAGCAATCCATGAGCCCCTACTGACTCACAGGCAGCATCCGCAAGATTAGCGACCATGACACTGTGATGGTACGTTCCCGGCGTTTCGGTCAGTACCTTTTTAAGCAGCGGGTGGTTCGGATTGGAGAGTTCAATTAGCCGCATATCAGACAGCAGACCGAACGCAGTTTCAAAGAACGGCATTAACCCGATCGTCAATGCGCCGGAAAGAATTCCCGATGCCACCGCTGCAATGAAATAGAAAAGCCACTCGGATAGATTATAGGTGGACTGGGTCATCATTAGATAAAAGCCGATAAAGGCCATATTGGTTATAGAAACCCCTAGACTTGTCCGTAAAATGCTAGACCTTCTTCCGTCCTTGCCGAGGAAATAAAGGCTGATCAAGCCGCTCAGAAGTATGTAGAGCGCTATTTCCATCTGCATGATGGCAGCGAATCCTTCTTGGAGCATAATCCCTGCTGTCGCTGCTGTAATAACCGTGACCATTAAAGCAAGCCGCTCATTGGTCAGCAGCTTCACGAGCATTGGAGCAAGCGCTGTTGGGAATAGAAAGGCGATTTGTACATCAAATTCCTTGTCGATCATCCCGATTAACTTCATCAAGAGCACGAGAAAAAGATAAATGGAGTAAATGATCAAAAGCGACTTCTTCTTTACATTGTTTTTCCCATTCCACGTATAAAAATGCAAATAGATGATCGAGGAAACAAAGATGACAAATAAAGCTAAGCCGATTAATGGCTTAGTCGAAGATTGATTGGTCAGTAGACCCGTCAATTCCAGCTGGCGATAAATTTCCTGATCGATGAATTGGCCTTCCCTGACGATAACTTGTCCCTGCAGAATCCGGGTCGGCTCGACTGCACTCATTTCCTGTTCCCGCCGTTTTTCCGTCAGCTCTTCATTCACTTTCTCCGTCTCTGTCACGAGAGAACGAGCTAATGTAATCATCGTTTGCAGCTCTCCGGGCGGAATGGCGTCTGATAGCCTGATTTTTCTCTCCACTTCATATCTGATTGTGGCGAGGTCAGTCGTGCGGATTGGTTTCTCCAATTCTCCACCGATAATGCCAACGATCGCCTTCTGCATGCTGCGAAGTGTGCTGACGTCCTGCTTCAGCAAGCTGAGTAGCGCTTCATCTGTTAAACGCAGGCTCGGTTCCTCTTCTTCCAGCTTCTGCAATTTGCTTCGGATTTCTTTTAGCCTGTCCTTTTGGCTGATGATCGGCTTGTCCTCATGATCGACCGATAAATTTTCGGCTTCCTTCACTTGGATGAGAAAATCAAACAATTGACCGGCGATTGCCTGCCTTGTTTTTGCCACTTCATCAGAAAATTGATAGACAGGTGTCACTTCTTTTGCAATCCGTTGTCTCTCCTGCTCCGTCTTTTCCGCGTCCTCCACAGTCTTCAGCGATCGAAGGGTCTTCGGAGAAACCTGGAAGGCGGATAACTCGTACGTTTCCTGCTTCACTTCCCCAAACATGAAAGCGAAAAGAAGTAGCGCAGATAACGATACGACAAGGATAGAAAAATATTTAAATTTCAGAGAGTTGAACATCTTCCCGATTGACCGGAACACAGAATCCTCTCCTCCCTTCTCTCTATCTATCAATTGATTTGGTTAGATAAAAAGCAGTCATCTGGATGACTGCTCTCATAACGGAGATATACTTTTTCATTTACAGCGCAGCCGGCAAGCGGCCGGTACCTGACTAGAAGTTTGATAATAAAACCTGTTGTATAGGCAAGTACAGGCCGCCAATCCAGACTGTGCTGATTATTCGTTTTCGTATGCTTCGATAATCTTCGCGACAATCGGATGCCGCACAATGTCGCCTTGTTCTAAGAACTGAAAATGAATTTCAGGTACCTTTTTCAAAATGGTTTCCGCAGCGATCAAGCCTGATTCAGCGCCTCTTGGCAAGTCGATCTGCGTTTTGTCGCCTGTAATTACCATTTTAGACCCAAATCCGAGCCGAGTCAAAAACATTTTCATTTGAGCTTTCGTCGTATTCTGAGCTTCGTCTAAGATGACAAACGCATCGTCTAACGTTCGGCCCCTCATGTAAGCCAGCGGTGCGACTTCGATAACGCCGCGTTCAATGAACCGTTCCGTCTGCTCTGCACCTAATACATCGTGCAGGGCATCGTATAGAGGGCGGAGATAAGGATCTACTTTTTCCTTTAAGTCACCCGGAAGGAACCCGAGGCTCTCGCCCGCCTCGACAGCAGGACGCGTTAATATGATCCTTTTTACAGAACCGTTTTTTAATGCCTGCACTGCAAGGACCACCGCCAGATAGGTTTTACCTGTACCAGCCGGCCCGATGCAAAAGACGAGGTCCCTCTTGCGGATCGCCTGTACATATTCACGTTGGCCGATCGTTTTAACCCGGATTGCTTTGCCTTTTGCGCTGCGGGAAATTTCTTCATCATATAACTCTGCAAAATATTCAATCGTTCCGTTTTTCGCCATCTCGATGGCAGAGGATACGTCGCGTAAATTTATATTGATACCTTTCCGGATCACTTTCAAAAGCTGTTCAAGCAAGTATTTGCCTTGAAGGATTTTTTCTTCATCACCTGAAAGGGAGATCGTATCTCCTCTCGTCAGGATGGAAACATCCATATTTTCTTCAATCAGTTTCATATTCTGGTCAGAAATACCGAGCAGCATAATGACATCGTTCGGTTCTTCGACATGAAGTTGAATCAGTTGTTCGCTCAATTTTTCAGTCTCCTTGGGATATCGGTCTTTTTACAGCGATATTGTCGTTTACTAAAAACAATATAGTCCCACTAACTTTATCATCTTGGAACGATACATGTAAAATATTTTCATCTTTTATTGTCAGACTGGGAAATGATTCTGACAGTATTTTATGTTTCAGCAATGGCAATAGGATGGTTTCTTCCATTCCTTCTTCAAGTTCTAGCTGAAAAGCCATATCAGCACGCTGTCGATCGGTTTTCAAAACGGATTGAAAGGAGTACTTGTTGTCCTCAATTTTAACCGGCCAGCGCCATTTGAATTCCACTGTTTCCTCTCCGAGCATTTGGAGGTCAATCTGCCTTGGAATAGTGAACGTGTATTCCGACCAGTAGTCTGCAAATACGAAGCCGTCTGCGCCGACAAGCGATCTTTTATCCCCTTGTTCCAGTATCCCTGTTGCCAGAATGTCACCTTTTTTCACAGTTTGATGGATATGGGCAGCTCTCTCACCGCGGTTTAATTGAAAATTAGTGATGACACCGCCTGTACGAGCAACGAGATCGGCAGGAGGACCTTCCTCCACTGCCCTCTCATCCGTTCTGGGGGATAGCATAGGGATGACTGTCAACCTCGTTCCCGACCGGCTGAAACGAACCCAGGAGAGCTCAGGATCGTCCGCCATCAGCAACTGTCTGATTTCCCCCTCATCCGGCAAGCGGGAGAGCGGCTTCATCGTGACGATCGAGGATGCAAGCAGTTTCGATTCAATCCGTTCTGCCACTTCCGGCCGATCTGATTCAACATCAATGCTCCATAAAAACAAGGAAGCAACCAGGGGAATGACACATGCGACGAGAAAGCGATACGAAGAAAACAATCTACTCTCCACGGTTTCATTGCCGATCGGAATAAATTTCGCTTTCACCCCGAACCGGCGGCGATTTTTACGTATGAAGCTTATCCCTTTCGGATCCGTAATGAAGTGAACGGCTGCCCCTTCATGGGAAATAGACATAATCTTAATTCCCGAAGCAGCCAGTTTCCCAAGGAATTTGGAATAGTCCGTTTTCCCCTTCAAAGTGACCGCATACCGTTTACGAATCATACGCGTCATCCTTGCCTTTCCCCGGCTGGATCATCATTTTTTCCAGTGTTTCAAATGTGATGACAGCCACTTCTTCGGCCAGTGTTTCAATGACAATTTCTTGTCCCGTCATGTCGATAACAAAGTTTTCGCTGCGTATCGTACATGCGGTTCCGCTTAATTTCACCAGATCATACGGTCCGGTAATGCGGATGGAAGAGTAGTTATCGATCAGGACAGATGTATCCATCTTGAATAGTTTTCGCATACACAAAACCCCCTATCCTAATCGTATGTTCAGGATAGAGGGCTGATGATTACCGTTTTGCTTTGGGCGGACCTAAAATTTCAGAAAATATGATTCCTTTTAAAAGATCCTGTTCACTCTTCGGAATCATATGCTCCGGTTCCACGACAGAAAGTTCCTGTGACTTACGGCCGCCATGCGCGGACAACCTTCCAGTTCGCTCCTCGCGTTTCGGCGTTTTTTTCAGTTCCGAAAACGCTGCTGGCTGAGCTGGCTTGGCCATAGGTTGTGGTTGGGCTGCTGTAGGTTGTGCCGCTGGCCTCCTAGTCTCCATACGAGTCTGTGGAGATTCCACTGTCGTCTGTCGGCTAGGCGGCTCGTCCGGCGGATTTTGGAATTCCCGCTGTAGATCTTGATACATCTCCTGGGACATTTCTTTCAATTTCTTGAAAGGATCCGAACCTGTCGTTTGCGCCGTAAAAGGTTTCGCTTTATTCGGCTCCCGTTTTTCCGGCTTAGCATTCGTACTGTCCGGCTTCTTTCCTTTTAGAAGCATGCTGATCAAAGCAAAAATGATTAAAGGAATTAGACCTTCCAACGTCTGCACATCCCCTTTCCGCGAGATGACATGTCATCCATTACTCTTTCGGCGCATTCGGGTTTTGCTGGTCTCCGCCAATTTTGCTGATGGAATCGCGCATGCCAGTATCCGCTTGGATGTTCTTATAGTTCATATAGTCCATAATTCCGATATTTCCAGTACGAAGTGCTTCCGCCATTGCAAGCGGAACTTCCGCTTCGGCGCCGACCACTTTCGCACGCATCTCTTGGACTTTCGCTTTCATTTCCTGTTCGTTCGCTACAGCCATCGCACGTCTTTCTTCCGCTTTCGCTTGTGCGATGTTCTTATCTGCCATCGCTTGTTCCGTTTGGAGCTCCGCCCCGATGTTCTTGCCGATATCAACGTCCGCGATATCGATCGAGAGGATTTCAAAAGCTGTACCAGAGTCTAGTCCTTTCGCCAATACGGTTTGGGAAATCAAATCAGGGTTCTCCAGCACTTTCGCGTGATCGATTGATGAACCGATTGTCGAAACGATACCTTCACCAACACGGGCAACTACCGTATCTTCTCCGGCACCACCGACGAGTCGATCAATATTCGCACGCACCGTAATACGGGCTTTCGCTTTTACTTCAATACCGTTCATCGCAACACCGGCAATGAATGGTGTTTCAATTACTTTCGGGTTAACTGACATTTGAACCGCTTCCAATACATCACGGCCCGCCAAATCGATCGCCGCTGCACGTTCGAACGTCAATTCAATATTCGCACGGTGCGCTGCAATTAACGCATTCACGACACGGTCCACGTTACCGCCTGCCAAGTAATGGCTTTCCAGCTGGTTAATGCTAACATTTAAACCTGCTTTATGTGCCTTGATCAACGGGTTGACGACACGGCTCGGAATAACCCGGCGCAAACGCATCCCGATTAACGTGAAAATACTTACCCGTACACCAGCCGCCATTGCGGAAATCCACAATGCGACAGGAACCATCGTAAAGAATATTGAGAGTACAATGATTGCTACTACGACTATAGCGATGGTTACAAACATACCTCCGCCAGCTAATAAACCTGCCATAATTAATTATCCCCCTTTTTTTGGTATTCCCTGACAACGATGCGGGAACCTTCCACCTTCACTATCATAACATCTTTCCCTTTCTCGATGTAGCTTCCTTCCGACACGACATCAATCCGCTCACCATCCAGGTTGACCGTTCCTGATGGACGGAGAGGGGTAATTGCCAGCGCAATCTTTCCGATTAGTTCGGTGCGATTGACGTTGGAGACATAACCGCTCTCTGTGTCTGTCGCATCCATCAAGACCATCTTATTAAGCAGATGGAGCTTCCTGCCAAAAAACTTCATAATGATCACCATCCCTATGACTGCAATAGCAATCGCGATCAACAAGGAGATCGCCATATACATCGGATTGCCACCCGCCAAAATGATACTTACGACTACTGCGACCGCCCCGAGGACACCCGCGATGCCACCTGCTAGGAAGAACTCCGCTATGATGAGCCCCACCCCGATAATAAACAGGATAAGCGCTTCATAACCGGCAAGACCCGCTACGAGATGCCCGAAGAAGAACAAGCCAAGCGAAACGAGAGCCATCGTGCCCGGCACGCCAAATCCAGGTGAGTACAGTTCCAGCACAAGACCGAGTCCTGCGATCGACAAAAGGATCGGTACAACAACCGGATTGGTAATAATGCGGGCAACCGATTCGGCAAATGTGACATCCGTGGAAACGACCTCAGCATTTTCTAGGCCCAACTCACGCAAAAGCGCGTCAAACGAACTGACTGTCCCCTCACTATAGCCGACTTCCTTTGCTTGGGAAGCGGTCAAAGTAAGCAGCTTGCCTTTTGCCGCATTATACTCAGGGACATTGACATCGGGATCAGCCATCGCTTGTGCGTAAATCGGTTCGCGGCGGGACGACTCTGCAGCACTGGTCATCTCAGCAAACCAATAACTATGCGATTTAGCATCTGCCGCGTTACCGGCGGTGCCCTGCACAGCTTGGGCAGCTCCCATTTTCCCTGTAGGAGACATATAGATTTTGTCTGCATGCAAGGCGATATATGCTCCTGCCGAGATGGCCCTATCATTGATATACGCAATGACTTCCGTATCTTTACGCTGGTCATCAATGAGTTTGCCGATTTGTCCAGCTGCATCGATGAAGCCGCCAAGTGTATCAATTTCTAGAATGACCGTCTTGGCACCTGCTTCATCCGCTTCTTTAAATGAACGTTTCAAAAACGCGTGCAAGCCTTTCTCCACATCATTTGTAATCGGCACTTTGTATACTTTCACGGCATTTGCATCCGATTGACCAAGCGGGATGGAAATGGCCGAAAGAAATAAAACGAGCAGAAGTAGAGCCCTTACACTTTTCCTCAACTCTCCTCACTCCTTTCACTACTTCCATTATACCTCTTCTACGTCACAACATGACCGGAAGTTTCATTTCAATAAAATAAATTATGAGAAAAGACACAAATAAACCGGAACATCCAAAAGGACATTCCGGTTTACGTATAGATTCAAAGTTTCAATAGTAAGTCAAGGTAGTATTAGTATTTACGCTTACGAGCAGCTTCGGACTTTTTCTTCCGCTTTACGCTTGGTTTCTCGTAATATTCACGCTTTCTTACCTCTTGTATAGTTCCACTTTTGGATACCGTACGTTTGAAGCGGCGAAGAGCATCTTCAAGCGATTCATTTTTACGAACGACAGTTTTCGTCATATCTCTTGTCCCTCCCTCCGAGCACACTTCGACACAAGGCAGTTGTCCTTGTACTAAAAAAGTATATCGCACAATTAGTATCTGGTCAATAAAAAACTTTCCATTTCCTTCGGCAAAATTTAAAAGATTTTAAGTAAGAAAACGCGGAAAGCTTGAAGACTTATCTACGTCCTTATTTTCACTCATAAATTGGTCAGTTGAATGCGATAGAATTCATAAAATGTTGAGCCTGTTCAGTAATCGCTGTCAGATTTCAAGCCATTCATAATTTGCACGCCTGAGCTCGCACCGATCCTTGTAGCCCCTGCATCGATCATCTGTTTCATATCTTCGAAGCTGCGGACTCCTCCAGAAGCCTTCACACCCATCTCAGGACCAACGACACCGCGCATTAGCTTAACATCCTCTGCTGTCGCTCCGCCTGTTGAAAAGCCTGTCGATGTTTTGACAAAGTCGGCACCAGCCGCGACGGATAGCTCGCACGCTTTCCGTTTTTCATTGTCTGTCAGAAGAGAAGTCTCGATAATGACTTTGACGATTGCCTTCCCCTTTGCCGCTTCCACGACAGCCTCGATATCTTGGCGGACCTGTCCGTCATCACCGCTTTTTAAAGCACCGATATTAATAACCATGTCAATTTCCTGAGCGCCTTTTTGGATGGCGTCTTTCGTTTCAAACGCTTTCACTTCGGAAGTGCTCGCTCCAAGCGGGAAACCGATGACCGTACAGACTTTGACATCCGAGCCCTTTAATAATCCGGCTGCTGTTTCGACCCATGTTGGATTAACACATACCGAAGCAAATGAATATTGTTTTGCTTCTTCACATAGCGTAGCAACTTGATCCTTCGTTGCGTCAGCCTTTAATAATGTGTGATCTATATAAGCAGCATAATTTGTCGTATTCAAATTGAATACCTCCCTTAAGTAATGCATAGCCCTTTCACTATAGCAAACAACGCATCCGCTTGCACGTGAAAAACTGTTTAATCCCACTGCGGGTAAACGGTCAAGAGCACGGAAAACAGTATATGAATTCGTGTTCATGTTACTTAATTAGTGATTTGTGATAAGTTGATTTCCATTCCGAACGGACGCTTTCCGCGGGCACGGCTTAGACCCCCAAAAAAATCTTATGTAAAACAACAATATTTGAAGGTTAGATAAGGTTACGTGTTAAAATAGAGACTAAGTTGGTAAATTATTCAAAAACGAAGGTTAGAAGGACAAAGAAAGTATGCCTACTACTATGGGTGGAAAGGTGCGTTAAATGCTTAAGATCAATATTTTGTTAATTTTAACACTAGTTATTAGTTCCGTGTTCACAAAATTCATAAGGAACAAATACAACATTATTGACCCGCAAAGGATTAGATATGTGAGCAATACCCACCAGTGGGTGGAAATACCATTAGTGGTGTTAGGGGTCATTTTCATTGTTCTTTTTTGGATATTTGAAATTTCGGTATTGTTGTATTTAGCAATTGCTATTTTTGCTGTTGTACCTTTATTCCGTTCTTTTGTAGAATATAAATACGAACGAGAAGAAAAAGAATATATTATTACTCTTATAGATTTTGGAATCTGGAGCATATTCATGGGTGTTTTACTGGTTTATTATATCAGTATACTCAACTAACAGTGCTGATTGAAGAGTGAAAGATATTCGAGTTCTAATAAGAAAATATGGCAAGTAAAAAAACGCACAATGAACTGTGCGTTTTTATATTGTATTATCTGTTATTAATTGTTGGTATCAGATGCTCATTAAGTTGCATTTATTCGTTTTCTCGCCATCAAGTGCTATCAAACAAGAGCTTCTTCTGTGTCGATGACCCGGATGAATTGCCCGTCGTTGTATGGATAGCCTGCTTTCACAATTTTCACTTTGACGATTTTTCCAACCATCGATTCATCTGCCGGGAAGACAACCTTTAAATAGTTATCCGTATACCCTTCGTATAAACCGCTGGCCGGGTCAAGTTTATAAATTTCTTCCGGAATGACTTCCAGTACTTCGCCTTCGAATTCAGAAGCATATTCCTTCGCCAATTGATCGTTCAGCTCGATGAGGCGATGAACTCGCTCATTCTTTACCTCTTCATCAATTTGATCTTCCATCCGGGCAGCTGGAGTGCCTGTCCGTTTGGAATAAGGAAAGACATGCAATTCAGAGAATCGATGTTCCCGGATAAAATTGTACGTCTCCATGAATTCTTCTTCCGTTTCGCCAGGGAAGCCGACGATGACGTCCGATGTGATTGCCAAATGCGGCAGTGCCTCGCGCAGACGATCTAGCCGCTCTGCGAAGAACTCCATCGTATATTTCCGTCTCATCCGCTTCAATACCGTATTGGAACCGGATTGAATCGGGATATGAAGGTGACGGACGATGATAGAAGATTCTTTTAAGACTTGAATGACTTCATCTGTCAACTGGCTCGCTTCGATTGAGCTGATCCGGAGGCGTTTCAAGCCTTTAACTTGTGTCTCCAAATCACGCAGCAGCCGGGCCAGATTGTAATCCTTCAGATCCTCTCCGTAGCCGCCTGTGTGGATGCCTGTCAAAACGATTTCCAAATATCCTGCATCCACCAATTGTTGCGCCTGGCGGATGACTTCTTCCGGATCTCTGGATCTCATGAGACCACGAGCCCAAGGAATGATACAGAATGTGCAAAAGTTATTGCAGCCTTCCTGTATTTTCAATGAGGCGCGGGTCCGGTCTGTGAAAGCCGGTACATCCAGTTCTTCGTATACCCGGTTTTTCATGATATTGCGAACTGCATTGATCGGCTGGCGTTCAACTCGGAATTCATCGATTAACCCCAAGAGCTTTGTGCGATCCTGCGTCCCGACGACAATATCAACGCCAGGGATGGCCATGATCTCAGCCGGAGATGTTTGGGCATAGCAGCCTGTTACACAGATGACTGCATCCGGGTTTTTCCGGATCGCGCGCCGGATGACTTGCCGGCTCTTTTTATCCCCTGTATTTGTTACTGTACAAGTATTAATGACATATACATCAGCATTTTTTTCGAAATCGGTTCTTTCGTATCCAGCTTCTTTGAACAGTTGCCAGATTGCTTCCGTTTCGTAATGATTGACTTTGCAACCTAATGTATACATAGCTACGGTTTTCTGACGCTCGTAACTCATTTTATATTTCATCCTTTCACTTAACGCATTATCACAATTCACATAGGCTAAATAAAATATTCACGAGTCTTATGATAGCATAATTAAATATGGTGAGCCTAATTTTTTCGTTTTGAGCAATTTGTGATTTAATATGAAGTACATTTTTCAATGAAAAAGTAAAAGAGGAAGCATTCGCCCCCTCTTTTTTTAGTCCACTGACTGGACTGATATGATATCATCAATGGATATTTTAAAATCCCCGAATGGATCAGCAAGAATGATTGCTTGTTTATGTAGATCAATTTTTTCCACGATTCCGCGATGAGGAATTATTCGGCCGTCATTCCACGTTTGAATACGCGCCTGACATTTTCGTTTGAATGCCAGCTCAAGTTCTTCCTGCAGGGCAACCAAGTCCCATTCGGTTAATTCTGGCCGTTCAACATGATCGTCTTCCGCTTGCCAGTCACGCAATTGAGCAATATGTTCTGGTAACATTAATGAAGTCCACTTGATCGCACCCCGCTCTTTCATTGAACCGTGTTGTTTCAAATCATTATTCATTAAATCACCTTGCTTTCCTTCTTGATTACAGGAACCAGTGCTAGAACACTCTCTATCGAAAATGTTCGCTTAGATTTCCTCAAATAACAATATGCTCGAAAGGACACCTCACCTACTTGCAGAACTTTTATGCGGCGTCTGCTTATCTCCCCGTCTGCTGCCAAATACATCATATCCAGTTCTTCGCCATATCTTATCGATTTATCCAATACTTTACGCACATTTGTTCCCTCCTTACGAACAGTATAGAGAATGAACGTTCGTGTGTAAATGGTAAAAGTGCCCATCGGTTGTTTCTATAAATAAAAAACGCCCCATCCAATTTAAGGACAGGGCGTTTCACAGTCATCTTTCGATGTTTGGTTATCTTATCACTTATAATGCAGCATGTACAGTCCAAGGATGTCATGTTTTCCTAGCTGCTTCTTTTCGAATTTGTCGCTCCAGACAGTCCCGAACGATCCTGCTTTTATGCCATCCTCAATCAACTTCTTCTGCTTTGCCGGGGAGTTTAGTAAATCGTCTACTGTGTTACGAAGTGTTCCACTTGTAAATTCCAACTCGTCTTCCTCCTTTTTGACAGGTTGCTTAGAAGCGCCAGCTTTCTTTTTCAACTTGAAGTAAATCGCCAGACCTTCTGCGATTGCTTCACCTTGGGCTTTCAGCTTGGTATCATCTCGCATAGCCGTAATATCAATTGTCGAATCCATGAAACCTCCCTCAGTCAGAATGGCTGGCATTTTGGATTCACGTGTCATGTGTAGGTTCTTTGATTTAACTCCCCTGTTCCTCAATCCCATAGCAGCTACAATGCGTGGCTGGATAATAGCTGCAATGTCTTTGGATGCTTGTGATGCTGTTCTTTCTTGCACGTAAGTTTCTACACCTCCGTGAATCCCCCACCTGCCTTTATCGGCATTGTGATGGAAAGAAACGAGTGCATCAGCACCCCACATATTAGCGTTGTCAGTGCGTGTTTTGAGAGGGATATCCGTTTTTCCTGTTGGATCGTCAAGCCGAAGTATTTGCACACCCTCGTATTGTTTTAGTGCTGCCGCACAAGCCAGAAGAACTTTGTTGTTAAAGGACCATTCCCGCTCGTCTGCCGGCGACTGTTTGCCTGGGGTATTGATGCCATGCCCGGCATCCAACGCAATTTTAACCACGTTATCGACCTCCTTGTCATATTTGGTCAACTCGTATTTCTCAACTTGTTCTATTAATTTTGTCGCATATTTTACATCCGTTGCATATCCAGCTGCTTTGAGGGCCGCGATTGCTAACTTGTAATCAGTCTGACCAAGTACACCAGCATAACGGTTGAAATCCTCCCAACCGGTGCCGTGTGTGTATTTATGGACCAGATCAATGACACAACCTGCATAGGATGGATACTTCCGAAAAGCAGCATCGATGTGAGTAACATTGCCATCCTTGTCCTGCTCCGCTGTTAGCTTGGTGTGTGTTTCCCCCGTCCAGCCAGAACCGGCCTTGATTCCAAATAGGTTGTTCGCATTGCATGCCAGTTCTGATGTACCGGAATCCGATTCCAGAATTCCCTGAGCGATAATCAATGAAGGAAGAACGCCGTTTGCTAGTCCGTGCTGGATAGCCAACGGCGCCAATTTTTCAACAAAGTTCATGACTTTTCCTTCTCTTTCAATTCATCATCAACTTTGGTTCCCACCAACTCTTCTTTGACTTCTTGGCTGAATGTGCTTTTATCCGATTCGATCACTTTTAGCTTTTCAGCTAAGTTGGCCGGAACCAAAACCTCCAGTTCGGCCATGTTTTCTATAATAGAAAGAACCTCATTGGCGATATAGAAAATCACTGTAGCATAGACCAGTGTTCCCTCCAGGTTAAGAATTTGGTCCATAATGTTGGCTACAACAATTACGATTAACACTAGCAACTTTCTCGCATAGCCGAATAAACTTTTCCGACTCCATAAATTTTGATTCTTAGCCGCTTTAAAAATTCCGGTAATGATATCCAGCAGCATAAGAATCAAAAGAAAATGAAGAAATTTAACTCCCCCGAATAAATACATATGTGCTATCTCTAAATTTGTCAAAGTAACGCCTCCCATGTGATTCACTCCTTATGAGCAAATTAAAAAGAACGCCCATATGGACGTTCCGAATCCCAACTATGCTGCTTCTGAATATTTAACTTCGATTAACTCAATCAATTCCGTGTATTCTTCTGGATCTAACTGACCCACTGCAAACACGGTATTCACACGCAAGGAAGCAACATCTTTCGTGTAAACTTTAGCAGCAATCATTTTCCTCCATAAATCAACCGGTCTCATATTACATCGCTCCCATCATATTCATTTCAAGTAGTGCAGTTTGGTATTGGTTTTCAGCTAAAATTTGTTCCTCGATCGAAGGATCGGGGATAATGGAATCATCATAAACCGGTTTAGTGAATATGCCCGTTTTGGCGTCATAGTCATATCCTTCTTGGACAACAGGATAGTTAGTGATATCTACCAATATAATATTGGTGGCAAATTCAGGTTTCTCTTCTGCTTCAAAGATCCAGTGTGCTTTATTGTGTAAAACCTGTGCGAATTTCTTCATTTAGTTTTCCACCCCTCTTTTATTCGAACCATTTGATAATCATAATTCCGTCTCCTCCGGCTCCAACACCTGCACCACCGTTGGCGATTGTGACCGTTACGGCTGAAGTGGTCACATCGATTTCATAATCGATAACGTAGTCGGCACCGCCACCCGAACCCCATCCTGGAGAAGCAGCTCCTCCCCCAGCTCCATATCCACCTTTCGTTTTCATGCCACCGCCTTGACCGTAACTTGAACCCCCACTTCCGGCACCATATGCACCTATCACAGATCCCCCTGATCCTGCACCGACACCCGCTCCACCTACTCCATTACTGCCCCCACTGCCGCCACTAAGGGTTAGAAAGTTACCAAAAGAGGTTACTCCACCAGCCAAACCGTTACCTACACCTGCAGCGCCGCCACCTCCGCCGCCTCCTGCAGCGGTAATCAGTACCTTTTTAACGCCTGATGGTTTAGACCATGTAAATACTCCAGGTGTACGAAACGTTTGTGTACGCATAATTCTTCCGACCCCGTTGGTTAGGATCGTAGAGGTATCATTCTTAATCTCCTGAACCTGTTGCTTTGTAGGCAAATGAATTTCTGGCATTACACAATCACCTCATTGAACACAAAAATAAGACCATCATTAGTAGCATTGGTCTTAAATCCGTATTCATATTTTTTATTGTCTGCACCAATAAATTGATTTGGTGTAGGATCTTCCAAATGTTTTGTAAGTGCTGTTTTCACTTCATTTATTGCCCCGGCCAGTGTTTTATTAGCTGTTTGCAATTCAGGGATAACGGTGGTCCCTTCTTTCAATTCTCCAACGGCACCATCTAAAATATCCATATTCTCGTTCAGATCTGCAATAGTTACGTATTCCGTCAATTCGGGTTTATTCAATCCCAATTTGGGTGTCTTCTGCAAATCAACTCACCTCTTCCCAATTTCGTAAATCATTCCATGTCATGCTGGCTACCTCTCCCCACGTCATCCGACTAACATCTTGCCACGTTGCAAATGTATAATTAAACACCCATCCCAAATGTGCAGGAAAGATGATATCAAGTGCTTTTTCCAATCCGGCCATATTATTGGGAATGCCCCTGGTACCAGTAAACTTAATTTCATACACGCCGGCCAGTTCCGACTTATTTATTTCCACTTCACCGTTAGAATAGGCAGCAGCCACACTTTTGATCGTTTCCTCTGTGGTCTGGTCAAACGCTGCCCGATAACGGGAGGATATTTGCTCCCGTCGTTGATCGTACCGTAACGTATTCACTGTACCGATTCCTAAATCTCGTTCAAAGATCGGCAAAGATTCAATGGCCGTATCCAGAAATAGATTCCGTTTCGTCAAAGTCAAACGTTGTTCGGTATTGCGGAATTCACGATCATAAGAATTCAATATTTCATTGAATACAGTGGATTTCCGTTCGTATAGGGGAAGGTATTTTATCATTTCTGATTTATAATCCCGTTCCGCAACGACAATACTGACTATCATTTCTGACCGCGTCCGCATAACTGCAGATGACTGAACAACCTTTACACCTCGACCTTCAACATCAGTCAAGGTTGTGGCCGTTGTGTAAGAATGCTCAACTGCTACTCCTGTAGAAGCCAGTTCCGTTTCTGTTTCCATTAAAGCAATACGGAAATCGATCCATTGATGTTGTGCTAGTTCCCCCCAAGTGAAAACACTTACTTGACCCCATTCCGCTTCTTTAATTACGTGCATGTAATCACCTCAATCGCACGATCAGATAATTTCTCGGAATTTTATATTGGCTGGATATATCAATATTTTTCACAAATTCAGCAGGGGACTTGAACAATAAATTTCCTGCTGCAGAAGAATCGTAAATCCCGATATGTGTAATTTCGCCCCAGGCTTCCCCAGCGATTGGAAAGAGGATGTCCGCATTATTAGATGTCTGCCCTTCTGACGGCTCCACAAAAGTTGCCTGTTGGCGTTTATAACTTGGCTGACCCACTTCTACATCTCCGTTAAATAACGCTACATATACGCCTAGTAGATTGTCCCTTAGAACCTTATTCTTTAGATAAACACTCATATGGTTCATCCTTCATTCACCCCTCCCATGATTGCCACTTGTTCATCACCGATTGGAATGTTAGCAATGCCCCCATTGACCATTAAATTTTGGTAGTCAAGCACGCCTTCACTGTCGATGATTTCACTACCGATTTTTGCATAGCTGATAAACGGCGATTTAAATGCCAGGCTCTGCAGATATCTTGTTATGTTCTTTTTAATGTTCTCAATTGCCAACTCTTCTGTGTAGCCTTCTACAAGGGAAAGGGTGGCCGTAATGTTGATCGGCACGCCTGCAGCTCCTACTACCGTCACATCCGCACCAAATGGTCGCTCCGATTCGATGTGAGTGAATACGTCCTCTACAAGTTCTTCACTTGCTGGCTGCTTATTCGAATCGATCACGATAACTTTGACGGTCAATGGTCCGTTCCACCTCGGAACTACACGGGCATCTCCAACGCCGACAACTTCTTTCGCCCATTCCAAGTAGTGATATTTGTTGCCAGCCTTTCCCGGTCGTTGTAACTTATCGTAGTAACGCTGTCTCAAATCTTCGTCCGGTTCAGCTTCATATCCATTTGTGACCGGTTCGGGATTATAGACATTGACTAATCCGCTGATCGTTACAGGGAAACGATTAATGACGCCGGAAGGAACGTTCCCGATTGCACCAAACAACACACTAGATGCCAATACAGATACTTGGCCGGAATCGGGGATCACTGCGTCTTCCAGAATTTCAAAATCTACTGTCTCTGTCGAAATTAAATCGCCCTTTGTGATTACGGAACCGGCTGCCCCCGATATAATAACCGTTGTAACGGATCGAGTCGCCGGCTTTCGGGTAATCCCCGTCCGCTGATACACAAACCTAGCAAGATCGTCGCCTTCCAAATTTTCGACATCCATCAAGCCCTCTACATATTCGATTTCCTCTTGCATCGTGGAAAACTCAACTGCTCCCGCCATATTCGCGTCCCATATAAGTCCGCCTGGTGACTTGTCATGTTCATCATCCGTGTTATACATCATTCGTTCATGGATCTGTTGTTCCGTTTCTGTTTCCACTTATCTACTCACCTCCATATCAATCGTGTTGTACATGGGTGAAATGACTGTGAACCTAATGCGCATCCACTTCCCGTCACGTTCAAACTGCCACCCTTCCAACCGCTCAATATATGGACTTTCTAGCAATGATTCAGTAACTTCTCTTTCAATCTCGGATTCAATGTAAGCTCTAGGCAAATTCGAACCGATTAATGATTCAATGCTTGTTCCGTAAGTTTCGTCCTCATAGATTCTGAAACGGAAACTTTCGGTTTTCAGGACTTTCAATATCCATTGTTTTATGGAATCCACTCCATACAATTCGATTAGCTTTCCATCCCGCATGACGAAATCTCCTTTATCAAAGTCATAAAGATATGTCTTGCCGATGGGTTCCAATTCTTCTTCAAATTCCACTTCTCTCAATTCCAACTGCGTTATTTCTGGAAGGTTCATTCGAATTTCACCGCCTTGTCGATCACGTAATACATTTGGCCGTCCGCAACGGGTACTACAATTACCTCGTCACCGATTTTGAGTGTATCGGTCCACTGCATTAGAGTATCGATGTTGAGTGTAGCAATGTCATGATTGTGATTGCTGTTCGTAGTAGTCGTTCCGCAATTTGAATCGGTAAATTTGATATGCCGCTCATAACCCGCTATTAGATTAGATGCAAATATCAATTGCGACTTATCCGGTGCGATTTTCTCACTTAATCGAATGACTGGTTCAGGGGGTAACGACTCGACAATTCCGGTTGTGATGGAAGGTACATCTTTCGGGTCACGATCTTTAAACAGCTTCGCAAATTCCGTCAATCCGTCTTTATCAGCCATTGTACACCTCCAGTCCTAATGACATAGTGTGGATGCCATTTTTGATACTGTGTGAAACGTCATTGATCAAGTACGTCCCCTTAATGCCAGTGATAGGTTCAACCACTTCAAAAAGACGACCAGCGCGAACGCGGTCATCTCCAAGTAATTCAATGCTGACTTCTTCCACAATCTTTGAAAGCTGCTTCAGTTCATTCTGCGCAACTTCTTTTGCAGATTTCTTTTCCTTTTGATCAAGTTTAATGACTTTCGAGATTTTGCCATACTTTTTAATCATGGTATCGTCATCCTTGATTAGCACAAGTTTGTCGTTGTTTCCGACTACCTGGATGGAATTGACCATGTCAGAAATGCTTCGCTTCCTGCTTGGGTTCGCAATTGCGTCGGCCGCATCATATTTCTTTCCGGCCAGAGCAAACGACGCCTTGACTGTCAAACCTTTTTGTTTCTCGATAAACAACTTACCTTGCCGCATCTCCATCAGATACTTGATGCCTAGCTTTTGTTCGGTATTTTCAATGATTTCCTTTATGATGTCGCTTACTTTGACGTCATTAAAAATCTTACTGATAGGTACAGGCATGGAAGCGATATTGCCAACAGGAACGCCGAATTCACTAAGAATTTTTCTTATACACTGATCAGCAGACATCTTGTTGAACTGATAAACCGCATTCGATTTGTTGAGATAAAAAGCAAAGTCGAAAGCAGTATAGGAGACCGGTTTCCGGCCACTCTTCTGCTCATCCACAATAATTGCCCTGGTGATCTCGATGCCATCATTCTTCAACATGACCATATCGCCAATATCGCATGGATTATCAGGGAAAAAATTTGTATCATTAAATGCAATATCAAAGGATATTTCGTCCCCTAATTCGTCAATGTTACTGCGCCATGAAATCGTACCGACGAGAGGTGTAATATTCGTCATGGTAGTACCTTTTACAAGCCACAATTCATGAGCCATTACTTCACCTTCTTTTCCGGTTTCTTTCTAACTGCCTTTTTCTTGACCGCTTTCTTTTTGGTCCCTTTTTTCTTTACAGGGCTGCCAGTGTTTAAATTGGATTTTTTGATAGTCGGTTTACTTTCCGGCGTGATAGCCTTTTTCTGCAATTTGATGTCCTTGAATTCTTCTAAGGATAATGAGTAATAGATATCTCCCGATCCGTCTTGTGGACCAAACACAAAATCGTCTATCGCAAAAACCATATTAATTGGAGTACCGGTGGCTACAAGGCGCACGCGTAGCTTACGCTCTTTCCAACTTTCGATGATCTTGACATACTCCCATCCCTTGTATTGATTGGATCGGGCAAACGGATAATCCTTGCTAGGAAAAAACGCATCGATGACAATAGCCTTTAATCCGCTTTCGCCAAAAAGTTTAATATCCCCCTGATTGATAGTGGTGAACGTTTCGTTATTAACAGGACTCTTAATCTTAAATTCAGATGGAACAATAGGAAGCTGGATGATTTCAGCTCTATTGTTTACCGATAAGAAAATATCCATCATCCAACCTCCTACATGTTTGCCATGCGTAATTTTAATAATGGTATCAACTCGTTAATAATTTCCTCTATTGATTTGTTGCCGTCAATAAAGACCTTTACATCACCTTTAGGCATATTGTTAATGGCTACTATAAGTTGAGCGATCATCGCTATTAAGCCATCAAGATTTTTTGATGATGAATTACCTCCACTGAGCATAACGCTTTTTTGTGGCCGGGCTTTGTCAATATTATCAATAGTAACTCCTTGTCGACGTAAGTTCCGCGACTGAACTGCAGGAATAATCATTTCATCCTTATGGATTTTCGCCACTTGATCGTGCGTTACACGGTTCGTTCCAATATCATAAGATGCCATAGTCGATGTTCCAGCCGCTCTGGTTTGTGTTGATGCCGATTCAACACCGCTCCAATCAACCTTTGGTATGATCGGTATATTAACGCCGGGTATTTTGTTAATTTTTTCAATCAAACTATTGATTTTATTTATTACAAAGTTGATTGCTGTTCCTACTGCAGTCTTCACTCCATTAAAAGCAACAGTAAAAGCAGACTTAATACCTGCCCCAACCAATTTTGTTTTATCCCACAACGATTGGGCTTTCTCTTTGACAGTATCCCAGTTCTTCCACAATAGGATGCCTGCAGTGACAACGGCACCAATTGCAATGGCGACCCATCCTAGAGGGGAAATGGCTAGAGTGCCGTTTAATAGAGCTGTAGCGATCTGAAGGCCAGAAGTGACTACCTTCCATGTTGCTTGTGCTGCAGTCACCGCTACTACACCAACACGAAATGCCGCAACTCCTGCAGCAACACCAACCACGACCGGTCCGATTAATGACCAGTTATTGGCGACAAAGTTATACATGTCTGTGAATTTGTCTACGGCAAAACCAACCGCTTCACTTACGCCAGGGAATGCGACATCCTTCAGCCAGTTGAGCGCTGGTTGTGAAGCAGTATAGGCTTCCACAATTTTGTCTTTAACTCCAGGTATAGCAGTATCTTTTATCCAGCCAAGACCCGGTTTGGATTTTTGATACAGACTGATGAGAGCATTACCCACAGGCTCGACCGCTCCTGCAGCCTTCCCTAAGACACCCTCAAACTTGCTACCAAAATTTGCGACCATCTCACGCATGCTTGGTAGGCCATTGTTGTTGAGCATCTCGTCAGTCTTCTCAATAATGCCTGTAACCCCACGAGTAACTGCTGCCCTCATGTTTCCAAATGTGCCACTCCATGATGCCCCAGCATTCTTTGCCGCACCTTCAAGGGCAGGGAATTTCTTGGTGCCGTTCGCAAGTGCTTCATCAAGGACATCCATAAATGACTTGGCGTCAATTTTACCCTTGGAAATCTCTGTTGCAACTTGTGCCGTGCTTTTCCCAACAGCTTCCGCATAAATATCGACAGCAGGTATCCCGGCTTCAACAACGCGCCCTAACTGCTCCATATTGACTGTGCCCTTTGTAGACATTTTGATGAAGGCGTCCGTAACTGTGCCTAACTCATCATTAGTACCCTTTGTGTAAAATGCAACAGCGTCCGTCAACGAGCCCATAACTCGTGTGGCGTCCTCTACTTCCATACCGCCAGTTACGAATCCCTGCACGGCTCCTGCAGCCACATCCAGACCGAACGCCGTGCCCTTCACGATGTCGCGCGTTGCTTCTAACGTGGCGTTTGCCTTCTCAGCGCTGCCGGTCATTACTTCAAGAACGTTTTTAAATTGCTCCATTGTGTCGATACGGTCGAAAGCTCCAGCTAGTGATGACTTGACCATGCCGACTGCGGAAGAAAACATTTTCGTGATTCCAATAGCGCCGGCCAAACCGGCTGCACTGGTTGCAATTGATTTGAAACTGGATGTAGCCGAGCGCCCAAATTGAGTAACTGTATTATTGGCGTGCCTTACTTTGCGTTCCATATCCTTGGTTGAGGTTCCGGCCTTCTTTGCATTAGCCGAGAAATCCTTATCTCGCAACGTCAACACTGCGGATATGACGCGATTACCTGCCATGTATTCTCACCGCCTTCATAACAAAAAAGAGAAAGCTAGACGGTTTCCCATCTTGCCTTCTCTTCTTCAAATGACAGATTCATGCTTGCTTTCAAAAACTCTTTTTCGGCAAAGGGAAGATTGAGTAAGTAATCTAATTCCTTGCCTTTTTGAGCATAGTGATGAAGAAAATAAAAATCATCATCACTTTTTATTAGTTTTTTAAATCTTTCATCCTGCTTACAGAATCACCATAGCCAGCCAAGTCCAATGCAACTTGAGCGATGCTGACAATTTCACCTGCTTCAAAAATTTTCGAAACAATGTCAGTCGGTTCTTTGCATCCAAAAGCCTTTTGCAAATCTTTATCCTTCAAGTCTGGTGCAACGACTGCGTTATATACAAGGAACACATCGCCATCTTCATCGTTTCGCCCCATCTGTACGGATTCAATGCAAAGCGACCGTTCTGGCTTCTGAATGGTAATGCTTGCATCAATACGAGGAATAAAAAGTTCCTCTTTCACATCCTCCTTTACCTCATATTTTTCTTTTTCTTGAAATAAGTCTTGCAATGTAAGTTTTTTCTTAGTCATTTGATAGTCTCCTTTTTATGCAGCTGGAGCTGCAGCCTCGATTTGTTCAATAATGTCGCATTCACTAAAGTTAAATGGTAATTCCTCTGTCATAAGAGTTTTTTGTTCAAATGACATAGGAGAGAATTCATTAAACGTTACTCCTTCAAATGATGCGCGTTCAGTACCATATGAATCTGGATCATCTAGCTTTGTTACAATCTTTATGTCGGGGACTATTCCTGTTTTAGTAATATCCGCCATCAATTTAGCACCACGCGAATATACTTTTTTCACTTCAATAGTTCCCTCACCTTTCCAACCAATGAGTTTTTTATGCGTTGCCAAATCCTCTGCCATGTTTACATCTTCATAATCAAAGGTAATTTTGGACTCAAACTTATTGATGTCGAACCATTTTTCATTATTGACCCAAACGGAACCAAACGTACCGTTGACTTGTTTATTACTACGAATTTTCGCCATAGGGCTACCTCCCTTAAATTGCGATATCGAATGAAAGGTCTTCCATCGCATCGACAATTTTAATTTTTGCGGCAAGGAATACATTCCGTTTGAATGACATTTTCCTTACCTTATCGTCATCCCACTCTGAGGTATCAGTACCAATACCTTTCCAAGCGAGCCGTTGAGCAGCTACGTTAATGAGAGATTTGTTATCAAACGATGGATCAAGAATTTCATTTCCTGCAAGGTCTTTGAAATACGAATTTACCGATGTAATAAATAGCACTTGATTGTCGTAAATATTGTTCGCTTTTCCGACATAGTGCTTATTAAATGTTTCGCGAATATCGTCTTTGATTAAATCCATCACCTCAACAATACGGATAGACTTAAAATCTTCCGTCTTTTTCATGGTAGTGGTTGTAAGACTATTCACTCCACGGCCAATTTTGATGTTCTCCCCATCATTGATGAGAATGAGCTCACCGTTGTCAACGGCAGCATCAGGATCTTCAATTTCGTTAATGGAATCAATTTCAGGAAACTCATAATAGGTGAATGAACGGGTAAAAGGTAAACCCGCAACAGCTCCAGCAATTCGAGCTGTGTATTCGGCCGTCGTATATTCCTTATCCCCAACTTTAATTCCCTCAGTGGTAAAATTTATAATTCCTTCATGGTCGCCTTTGACGTTTGGCAAAACTGCCTTAAACGTCTTTTTTTCGTTGTCACGCTTTGTTTTTATCCACGTTACAATGACATCCTTTGCAACTCCCCCTATTTGAGGGATTGCCAGGTAGTTGAACCGTTTGTTATTTAATCGCTTTAATGCAACGTTATAGTCCTCAGCTAAAGTTGGTAGCCGCTCAACAATAACCTTGCTCGGTGTTCCTCTGAATGTTTTCTCGATGTAATCATAGTTTTCAGGGGACCAATCTGCCAAATCTACTTCTTCAATACTTTTATATACAACTGTATCCTCGGTTAGCAGATCGTCCTTTAGAATGAGAGTAACGATTCCAAGCTGACTACGCTTGATGGCCGTGACTGCACGCCCGAAAAATTCAATGTTAATCTGAGGTAAACCCAAAATGCTCACTCCTTTGCTTTTTCAATCTCTAAATGCTCCATCTTTTCAATCGGCACCGGTTTCATATCCCCGTCGAGAATCGGATTTCCTATCTCATCCACTGGAACCTCAACAGGTGTTCCATTGCCTTCGGTCAGATTTCCGTCCCCATCTACCTCTGCTATGACAACGCCATACTTCCTATCCCGCGCATCGTAGAATGCAAGGTCAAACGAAGCATTTAACACGCCGTCCACTAGATCGGTTCTTACCTCATCCACATTAAAGTGACGGTCTTTGACTATTAGCTTAAGGTCAAAAAGTTCTTCCAGTGTTTCCTGCATTTCCATTACTTCAATAGAATATTTTGATCGATCTGACGGAAAGTAATAGATATAGACTGTCAACGATTTATGGACTTCATGCTGATCAGCCGAACGAACACTATTATCGAAGTGAACAAAAAAAGAAGGCCGTTTAAAGCCTTCTTGCACATCCCTGCTATTGATTTCAATTCCGGTTTTCGTAAGCTGGGCGTTTATTGCAAGCCGAACATCCTTATACGTAATCATAGCCCCGCCTCTTCCAGCATTCGATCAAGCTCCTTGGAAATGATTTTTTCAAAGTCGCCGCTTGACTCAAAATTCTTAGCACCTGTATCCATTACTTTTTTGCCCGGGGTGAAACCGACTTCGATCTCCACTCCAGCTGTTTTAATTACTTGCCGATGCCCGTGTTCAATTAAGTGGGCATGCGGCGCGCTATTGATGACGCGGACTACCCACTTGCCTTCGCCATCTTTAAAGACTTTTCCACGCTTGAACCGCTTATAATAAGTACCTGTTTTGGATTTAACTTTCGCACGGGCGACACGCTTGATGTGGGTGTTAGCCCGGTTTCCAACTTTCCGCATCATTTTGATGGTTTCTCTCGGCAACTTTACCTGAGCAATCTCCAGTAAGTCCTTTTGAAAATCTGACAAACCTTCAAATTCTAAACCACTCATTCAAGCACCTCCTGGCAGAAGATTTCAAGCGTTTCATTTTTGAAATAAGGATTGAGAATATACTTAATCTCAAACCGATGATTTCTAAATTGAATTTGCATATCTTTTGTAATATCCTTGCCTGCCGAATAACGAACAATGATCTTATGAGTAACATTCGTCAAGATTGTTTCCGCTTGTTGTCTTTGCAATGAACCGGTTTGAGGGACAATTTCAGCAGACAAAGTTTTAATCTTGGTGAATTCATATGACGTTTCGTTGAGTTCATTTAGCACCTTCGTATTGCCATAAACATCAATTTTATGTTTAAGTCGATTCGTTTGCCGTTTCGCCATCTGAATAAACCTCCTGAACAAAGAAAGGTGTCATTGCGTCAAGTGCTTCACTTAATTCTTTTTCCGAGACGCGATATTCATAATAGATACCAGCAACCATAATCACTAGATACTCAGTCTGTTTTCCTGTAGCAGCTTGAACGTATTTTTTCGCCTGCTCCAGATAAAAAGGGAACATGGAATCATCCATGTCCTCTTCAGAATGGATATGTTTTTTTAATTTATCAATGAGCGTATCCATATCACGGTCCTACTGGTCCAGCTGCTCCAATTTCATAACGATAAACAGCAGGCTCGAAAGGTGAATAAACAAGCTTCCCGTCAAGTAGGTTGTAAATTTGGAATCCGATCCGGTTTGTGTCGGCATATTTTTCAAGTAGCTTCTGCAACTGCAGCGCACCAATTACGTCTTGGATTTTAAATGCCTTGAAATCACCGAAGTACAAAACAGGTACATCTGGATCAGCACCGTCTGCAGCATCCGTCCAGTCAACTGGATAACCAACTAAGGTGTGACCGATACCACCTTCTGCCTGTGTAAATGGACGAAGCAATGGGAAGCCGTCCGCTGTTTTCATTTTTTCAATGGCCGTTAGAGCTGCACGATTGATAATGAAGCGACCTTTTTTCATGATCTCTGTTACTGGTGTGTTTTTCAATTCGATCAATGCATCGTATAGCTTTTGTCCAGCATCTGCAGCAGTTAAATTAACAACAATTGAAGGAGTAAACGCCACAGCTTTTTTTGCCAAAGCCCCTGGGTTCTCATTACCTACATCGTCACCATTAAACATGTAATTAATTTCTTTTCGGACATATGCCTTTTTCAATTCTTCGATGACAACATCTTCAACATTTACGCCTGTCATATTTATTAGCTTCTTGGTGACTGTTGCCAATGCATCGAATTCGGCTGGGTCCAAGTAAATCTCATCGAATTCAATATCTGTTTCAGGAATTGGATTGTTTTTCGCACGTTCCTTCTTGTTTACATTGGCAGTCGCCTTTTTCACCAAGACTGGATACTTTACATTGCCTTTTGTTCTAACCGTCGTACCATACTTGCGTAGCAAATTTTCTTCTTCTGCATATGTGATGATTTCTGATGCGACAACATCAGGAATAACGACTCCGCCGTTCCCTGCTTCAATTCCTAGCGAACGGGCTTCGGATTCGGAAATACGGCCAACAACAAAATTTGCAAAGGCTTGGCGAATTTCCTTCTCTTTGTTTTTTGTGGACTTATGCCCGCGTGTTGAGAGTCCTTTGCCAATTGCAGTTAGAATGCCATCACGCTGTTCAGGTGTAATGCCTTTCTCACGTTTATTTTCGTCCTGATCCTCTTCTGGGTCATCCTCTGCATCCCCATTTTCAGGATCGGTCGAATCTTTATCATTATTATCTGGATCTTCTTCAGGGAGGTTTTCAAGTGCATCCGCAATTTCTTGCGCCTCTTCTGAAAGTTCATCAACTTCTGATTGGACTGCTTCAAGATCTTCCTCTCGAACTTCATTATTTTTCAACTTGCTTCGAAGTTCTTCCAATCGTTTTTTGTTACGTTTTTGCATAGCCAAGAGCAATTTTCTATTCATTTGAGCACCTCATTAATTTTATTTAATATTTTAATCCGTCTTTCAACGGACTTATCAATTTCCTTACTGCGGACCAATGCGGCTTCAGTATCTTCATAAGCAGGTAGGGTGACTACACTAATTTCATATAGCTCAATTTCATTCAGTGTCCGAAGTGCAGGCTCCACCGTGTAGTCCCATGATTCTTTCCCTTCATCGACGTAAAAGCCGAAAGAGCATTGATTAATATCACCGCGTTCCATACTTTCGGCAAGATCGCGACCAAGTGTAGTGTTAGGTAATTCAAGCTCGAATTTTAGCCCTCGATCATCCTCTGAAAGTTTCAGGGTACCTGCTTTTGTCCTTCCAAGTACGCTATCCCAGTTGTGGTTAAATAAAGCGCGAATATCGCTTTCACCTGAAATAGTTTTTGTGAATGCTCCTGGAGCAATAATTTCATCGAACCAATTTCCGATGGATGTACGCGTATTGAACACAGCTGCATACCCACTTATTTTCAATGGTTCATTATCTTTAGCTCTTGTTTGAATGTTGGTGATGTCAACCGTCCGTGTTTCCTTCTTCCTTGTCATTTTCATCACCACCTTTCAAGGAATCGTCAGTTGCTTTTTTCTCTCCGATCTTGGATAAATCATTAGAAATATAAATGGCCTGTGATTCCGGTGTATTTTGTCTTTCAAATCCAAGCATGTCAGCAACATTATCAGGTGAAGTGATACCTGTTCGGACTATGTTGTACCCAATATTCGTTTTTGTGCTATATGGAACAAAATCCAGAATGTTAATTTTGAACTTGATTCTCTTGTTCGATTTTTGGCCGAAAAAAAGAAGACTCAAATGGTCTTCGTAGTTTTTCATTATTGGCCGGACTGCTTTGTTGTGAAGATACATCATGGCTTTTTCTATATTTTCTCGAAGCATTGTTTGATATGTATCCACATTAATGCCGAGAAACTTGCCTAAGTCCTTTTTGTAGACATTTAGGTAGCCAAGTATCTTTTCATCCTCTACCGGGCTTTTCATTGTGTCAATTGCATAGCCCTTACCCAACGGAATCATTTTGATTGATCTTGAATCGTCTATTTCCTCTAGCTGATTAAGGATAGCTTTTATTAATTTTGATTGCGCGCCATTTTGAGGATTTATGTGAGCATCCAGCTTCAACAGGAAGGCGAGTAAACCGCCTTTCGTGTATTTATTGGTCAATACCTTCTCCGCGCTCATAACGCCTTCTAACGTCCTTTTACCGAGTTGCATTAACCCGACACCTTTCAAATGGTTCGTCCCTATGTTTTTAATGTGCCGGATCATCTTATTTGGAATCTCAACATTTCCAACCCTAAAATGTTCTTTTAGCTGTTTGTCCAATTCTGTTTGTACACCTGCTGGTAAGTGTAGCTGCTTTTCATTCAAGAATGGAAAGACCTCGCCATTTAAAAGATACGTGTTTGTCATGAGCTTAATAAATTCTGATTGAGTTAAATAGCTGTTTGGATTTTTTAATATCTGCAATGCTGGATCGTTACGTATTTCATTACCGTCACCATCTTCGACAACGATATCAGCCAACATTAATTGATTGGAAATGTCCTGCAGTAATTCATACACATCGGATGACTCTAAAATATTTTCATCACCCACAAATATTGATGAAAAACGAACTGAACCACCAACGCTTTCTCCTTTGCTCATGCGTTTTTCCAGTTGCCGGTAAACAAAATTAGAAAACCTATCTCTCCACGTCAAAATCTATCACCGCCTTTCTAATTATCTTCCTTCTGCTAGTCTGCTATAATTACCAGGAAGGAGGTGGAACTAATGGATGATTTAAATAATTTTTCAGTTCACAAGGAAAACATAACTACTTTCGTGAGGCATTCAATATCAAATTGCCAAAGAATGTACAACATGTTATCTGATGAATTAGATCGTAAAGAAATTAATGAACATGCACTTTACGGTTATCATTCGATGGCATTTTCATCATTCATGACTATGAAGGCATACTACCTACAGAACGATATACTCTCTCACTGGGAGTTTGATATGTACATCGCGAAATTCGAACAGTTCAGTAGAGAATTCATTAGCAGTCGAGAAACAAATCACAGCATGCAATGGACATTCGGTTATTATCACGAATTAATAAAAGCGTTCAATAATTTAGCTGGATTGTTGGAAATAAACGAAATTAAAGTTCCAGAATGATTTAAGGAGCAAAATTGCTCCTTTTTTTGTTACCTATAAATATCTGCAATCAATTCGTCCATGCCGTCTTCGTCCAGGTCTTCCATCAACATCATAGTTTCTTTATGAGCAACTAAAAAAGCCACAAATCCATCAATTTTCTTTTTGGACTGTCGCTTGGAAGGTGCTTTCATGCCGTTGAGATTTGTAACCACAACCACGTTAAGAGCACAGTATACGAATAAAGGATTGTCTGTAATGATACGGCCTTCATATATTAATAGCTCGGCATCATCCAATGGCGCATTCATGACATTAGGATATTGGTTAACCGCTATACATTCGATACCAAGATTTTCAACCTTCTCAATTAACTTTTGAGACATGGCCGGGTCGTAATTCACTTGTTGAACATCGTATAAATCCATGCATTCAACAATGTATTCAAGTACCTGGTCCTGGTCAATCATCTTACCATCACAAAATTGGACAAATCCTTTTTGGGCTAAATCAGTGTAAGGAACATTATCCTCTTTTTCTCTAGTTTCAATGTTTTCAGTAGGAATGAAGTACATTTGCTTTACTTTTAAAATCGATTTACCTTCATCATTGAATGTCGGAAAATTTAAGTTCACACACGTTAAGTCGGTAGTTTTCGATAAATCCAAGCCGATATAGCACGTCTCACCTTCCAAATTCCCTAAATCATCGACTAAGATATGCTCCACCTGATCTTGCTCAAAAAAGTTTTCTGCACCATTAACAAATACGTTCAAGTGCTTCGATAAAAACTCTGCTTTCTTATGAGCTGAACGAGCTGCCGAAATAAACTCTATTTCAAGTCCCGATATTGTTACTGAAATTCCGATGTTCGGATTGACCATTTCCCAAACCTTTCTGTCGGTCCAGTCATATCCCTTGTTCGGCTCGTAGATCATGACAAAACTTGAATCGTTATCGTCATTCTTCAATACTTCTTTGGCTTCTCGGTAGACACGCATTCCAACGGAGGACGAACCTTTTCCGGCAGTCGAGATATTAAACATTAACGGTTCATCACGCGAGATTTGAGCCGATTTAAAGTTATCGTATTGATCCATATTTTCTTGTGCATGAAGCTCGTCATTCAAAACAAAGTGTGGATTTGAACCCTCAATCGATTGAATATTTTTCGACATTACAATGAACTGATTTTGGTACGCTAATTCATCGTGAATATAATCATACACAACACTTGAAATAGAGCCTTTCGGACCTTTATAAATCGTGGCACTTTCGGTCAAAGCATCATGGTTTAGGATTGTCGATGCAAATGGTTTAGCTGCGTATTGAGCCTGGTTAAAATCAGATGCACAACAATAGCAATCCGCACCAAGTACGCCCTCTCCAAACATTGCATATCCAAGCGCTCCGACAGCTACAAGCGTTTTCCCGTTTTTTTTCGGGACTTGTATGTAACTCTCCCGAATGACACGGACAATGTCACCATTTTCATTTTCATGCACCCATCCATAGATGTTAGAAAAGGCAAACCGCTGCCAGTCTTCCAGGATAAGAGGTTGTCCAGCTAAATTTCCTTTAACATGCCGGATAAAAGTTTGAACCCAGTCCATCATTTCGTTTGCCCGGTCAACATCAAACCAAATATCTTTTCTCTTTTTCCATTTATAATATCGATCGACCATTAATTTAATGGTAGTCGGATATTTTTTAGGGTTTTTCCTTACTTTCTTAGCAAAGATGTCTGCGTAATTTATGCCCCGTTCAATCGTAGTCACATAATCCCCACCTCCAAACATAATAAAAAGTCACATCAGTTAGATGTGACCTATAATAAAAGTTATTTTTCTATGATTAATTCAAACTTGTTTTCATTTACAGTTTCATCTATTCCAGCAACAAAATCATTTAGTTTTCTTTGCACTTCAAGACTTTCATGAGGAGTTTTGATACCCACTGAATCGATAAACTCGTCAAATTTTTCTTCAATCTTATTAGGATTGACTTTATCGCTGCTTAGAAAACCTTTTTCGTGCTTGTCGCCCGGAAGACCCCGTATCATCTGTTGTTCTGGCTTACTTGTAAAATAGTAATACACTATTTTACCCCATTCATTTACTCCGCCTATAACCACCAGAACTACTCTCGGTTGATTTCTCATGGCATTAATTAATTTCTTTCTCAGATCAATGGAAGCATTTAATAAATTATAGGGCTCTTCCTTATACGTAGCTATTCCAAAAATTTGATCTGCCATGTCTCTATCCCCAGTGACAGCGATAAATTGTTTATCACTTATTTTTCGGGACTTTTGATAATCAGTTTCCAGTGTTTCTCCGTCCCTACCAGTAACTTTGCCGTCTGAAACAACAGTAATATAGCTATTTGTGGCAATAACTGATACAAAACTCAATGCAACCACTCCTCTAATCCATTTTAATAGATTATACCAGCGATCAAGCTTGTCGCCACTTTTTACGATGTGCATCCAATTGGCTTACTTTCGATTCCGGCTTTTTCATTTCTTCATCGGTTCGGACAGAAGAACCACCTGTAATCTGGTTACCAGCCTTACCTTTGTTCGTCAAACCAAGTAAATCGAGAGCCTTAGTTTTTTTATCGGACCAAGTTTCGACCTGCTGGGCAAGTGGATGCTTTGAGTTGTTTGTAGCTCCTGCCTTATTCGTATGGCGTTGAGTGGACGGGAATCCTTTGTCTTTCCATTCTATGAACATGGTTTGATAAATTTCGAATATATCAAGGTAGCTCTCAATCAATGGATCTAAGGTGAGTGTGTAAATATCCGCGTCACGCATAATTTTTAGAATCCTATTTTTTTCAGCTTCGGTTTTTTCTACAACCAGTTGGCGCCGTTGCTTTTTCGTCGAAATTTTGCACACCCCCCTTTGTTTTTTAAAAAATATTGTCCATCGAAAGAAATGCCTGCCCTAACCGGTCTGGCGTCAAACACAAAAAAATAGAAAAAGGTAGGGGGGCCTATTTAAAATACCCCGCAAACACTTTTTCTTGATTCTCAGAGTTTTCTTCAATACTATGGCAAACCGGACACAATAAACGTAGGTTGCTCGGCTCTAACTTCAGTAGTGGGTTCTTCTTTATCGGTACGATGTGATGGACCTGTGCCTGTCTGCCGTAGACAAACCTTCCGCATCGTTGACAGCATCCCTTCGCTTTCTCATAGATGTATCGCCTCATGCTCTTCCAGTCATTCGAGTTGTAGAACGACTTGTTACTGTTATGGTAGATGTTCTTTAATACCCGTGGCGATTTCCGGGTATGGTCCTCACAGTATCGGCCACGTTCTATCTTGTTAGAGCATCCATTAAAATCACAATATTTCATTCTGCATCAGTCGCCATCTTCTCTACAATATACTTACGAATCGTCTCGGCCTTCTTCATGTTACCTGGTACATCGATGCCACTATGTTCAGCGAATGCAAGCAACTGGTCTGAGTTCATCTTATCCAGTTCTGTTTCTGTTTCGATGACTTGGTCGTTTACAACGGTATAGTCTTTGTCGCCAGCAAGATCGACACCTATAATCATTGATTGAGGATTCTCTGTAACATTGAAGTCGGGTTCAACACCTGTCGGGACAAACAGGGTTCGCATTTTCTTAGTGTCCCAGTATTCAGTACCTCCTGCAGTCTTGCGTGTTTCAACAATCATTGATTTTCACTCCTTATAAAAATAGTTAAAGACAACGCGAGGAATTGAACCTCAATAGAGTTTCCACTTGGAATTTGTGCCAGTACGATTAAAAGGCGTCTGTTGTTTCCACCAAGTACTTGTTTTCTCTTTGCAAGCCTGCCGTTGTCGAAATATAAAAAGACACCCACATTAATGGGCGTCCCTAAGTGCTTATAACTCTATGTCTTGACTGTTTAAATTACTATTCTGTATTTGTTTATTCAACTGTTTGAAGAAACCATCCATGCCTATGGAAAAGTTATTACCCAAAAGAACAATCTGTTTATCGTCATAATTAATTACAGCTACACGTAAATCCTTTTCTTTCTTCTTGTTGCCTAGCCCTGACATACCACCTATGATTCCGCCCAACGGACCTATGAGTAATGTCCCCACTGCAGCGCGACCTATCACACTCTTACTTTTTTCGGTGATTTCTTTTTCTGTTGCTACTCCTACATCGGTCACTTTGTTTAAATTCAAATTTACCTTCGACTTCTTTTTATTTTCTATGCTTGCGAAAGTTAGTTTATGCTCCTCAATTTCCCAAGTAACGTTAAGTCTTTCTTGAACTTTAAAGTTTTCTAAACCCTCAATGTGATCTGCAACAAAAGTTAACCGTTTACCTTTGTCTTTAAATAATCCAAACATCTTCATCCCCTCCAATTGCTAATTGTAACCAATCCAAGAGGAAAAGAAAACCACCCACATATCCTTGTATTGTGGTTTACTAGAATTCTCTTCACATTAATAGAATAACACTACTTTAACCAAATGCTCTGCCGATATCCTGCCAGAAGTCTGCCATAAATAAGTACTTACCTTAAGATTTTAGCGCCTCCACAGTTTCTGAAACGAATCTTTTAACTGATTGAATTTTACTTTGCTGTTCAAGAAGATATATCTTTTCGTCTAATATGAGTTCAATGGCTAGTTTAACGTTTGGGAATAATGTTAAACATTCCTCTTCTGATAATTCATGAATGCCCTTACTCAAGATACCGTAAATACTTCTTGTTTCAACTAATATTGCCGGTAACAAGTGTCTTAATAAATTTATTTTCTCATCCATCCTTGATTGTTGATAAACACTATCATCCCAAGTACCTTCTTTTAAAGCTTCTTGTCTTTTTTCTTCAATTAGATTCTCGAATATTCTCCTTAAGTAAACGAATGATCCAGCGCCTACACCGTGCGAAAATAAGCCAATAGACTTTGAAAAGTCACGATAATCACCTTTTAGTGCTTTTCTATATTTTTGGATCTCCGCTAAATCTATAGACGCTGAGGATGGGTATTGTCCGATTTTTATTACTTCCTTTTGACTTACCTTGAAATTGAAAGAATAGATATGATTTACGTCTCTTTGGCACTTAAACGCAACTTGTAATGGTACAGGATATGAATAAATTTCACTATAATCAATCAAATATCTGTTTTGATGGTATTCCGACGTATTCCCTTGATTTCTACTGTAAAATCGAAATGTTGAATCCTTTCCGCACTCAATACAATGACTATCAAACTGTACAGCTCTATTCATATACAGAATATCTAAAATCTCCGTCTCGTTACTTTCATCGATGCTCAAAGGATTATATAACGACAGTTCAAGCAAAAGTTTCTCTATCATTTTTCCCTACCCCTTTATTATATTGTATTACCCTTATCCTATAAACTGGGTAACTCACTAAAACGCCCAACCTATTGATACTATTGAGTTGTGTCACTATTGCTATTTTGAGTTACACATTCGTCTATTATGGTTATCTCATAGATTCAATAGAATTGGAAGAGGTTGTTAATGATAATCCATCAGCCAATGAATTAATGGCAATAAAAAAGTCCATCCAACGGTAATTGGACGGACTAAATCTTGAAATCCTTCATTGCTCTATCCATGGAATCTTGATTGATACCGATGTATCGCATGGTTATCTTTTCTTCACTATGATTAAATATTTCTTGAAGCAACGCAACGTCTTTATATTTCATATAGAAATGATATCCAAACGTTTTTCTCAATGTGTGTGTACCTATACCATCAAGCCCTACATGGTCGGCAGCCCCTCTTAATATCTTATAGGCCATACTCCGACCAATGGGCTTGTTCAGACCTTCCCGGCTCTTGAATAGGTACTCATCATCCTCCTTACCTTCGATATACCTTTTGAGTTCACGCTTAAGTCCAGGTGTCATTTGAATTCGTTTCTGCTTTCTAGTTTTTTTCTCGCGAATGTCGAAGTATGATTTTTTTGCATCTCTCACACGTAATGGAAGAATGTCTGAAATCCGCAATCCACTATTGATGCCTGTAACGAATAACATGTAGTCACGATCACTTTGTGTAAGCAAATACTTTTTCATTTCGGCTATCTGGTCAGGGTCCCGGATCGGATGAACGAAATTCATAAAGCAACACCATCCTTGTAAACTTCTATTCTCAATGCAAAGGCCAACTTATAAAAAACACGGGACTTAATACGATAATATTGTCTCTCTGACATATTCAATTTAGTGTATACTTCATAATCAAATAGCTCTTCCTCATTCAGATAACGTGTAATAACAATTGAACGCTCCTGGTAATTTAATCTATTTACTGCACGAATAATCCATTGTAGATATTTTTCTCGTTCTATTTCATATGTGACATTATCAATTGCAGCTTTCTCGACTGCCGAGCTGGCAGAACCTTTGCTACCTGGCATCAAAGAGTAATTGGCTGTAACAGATGGCAACTTATCCAAGCATAATTGGAGAGAATACATTCGGTACTTCTCTAGTACACCTTCAACAGCTTGTTTCGTAGCTTCACGGTCTATTTCTTGTAGGGCAAATTGCAATTGCATCTTATTCACTCCTATCTTCTTCTGATAGCTCCACCGACTCTTTTAAATGTGTCCCGTTTGGTTCCCATCAATTCCTCCCATTCTCTAATGGATAGGGTTTCGTAGGGCTTCTTACGCTTTATGTTTGTATTATTGCTAGACTGCGCAAAACCTTTTTCCTTCAGTTCTGTATGCAATGTCCTCATTTTTCTCACCTCACCGAATAATTTTCCGTACTAAATGTGGTCGACGATCTATCACCTGATGTGATAATTTTCTACGCGTGAAATCACGTTTATGACGCTGTCGAACATTGGTCTTTTTCTCTTCTTCGAGTTGGTACCACTTCACAGCATTCGCTTTTAGCCACTGCCAATTTTCTTGAATCCATTTGCAAAACCTTCTAAAAGCTTCTCTAAAAGCTCTAATAACCTTCCGGGTTATCGCGTTAATTGCATCACGTGTTTCGTGACTGAATTCCATCGTTTATTCCTCCTTTTGAAATTAAAAAGGACACCAAACAACAGCATTAAGCTGTCATTCAGTGCCCTCGGTTTTTCCGACTAAGCGTTAATTTCGTTTTATTGTTATTTTGTAAGCTGGATTCCCTACTTTGTAATTTTGACATGGGAGTTCTAAGATGCCATATGGAGGAAGGGGAATGGCTTGAACCTTACCATCGTCCACTATGTAGATCACTTTGCTGTCGGTTGCGTCAATTTCGGCTTTCATAGTTTTCTTATTCACCGGAATATCTTTTGTCTCTATGTTCATTCGGACCCCTCCTGTGATATAATTCATTTGAGATCGGCAGGAGGAATCCTGTCTTTTTTATTCCAAAATATCCAATGGCATTAATAGTCTTGTGAAATGTGTATGGTATTCGGGCCAATACTTGTCAAGTGGAGAGCCACAATATGGTGGTTCTTCAATCGGGAATTTCCACCACAGGCAATCTCCGTCATCTTCATGCCATTCTTCAATCGGTATGGGATAGATTGCTTGCTTGTTTTCATCTGCTCGCTCTATAAGCCACTTCAAGTCTGAAACTAAAATGAATACTTCCCCTCTATCTCGTTTTAGAGATGGACTAGAATATTCTTTTATCTCAGCCGACCGCTGCTCGTAGGTCTTCATCGAAATCAACATTTTCGTCATCCCAATCTATTGTTTTTATTGGGCCATCAAAATTCTTCATGACCTCATCCTTTTCATTCGCACCAAGATAGAGGAAATCATATCCATTCAGTGCGAAATGTACACTGCTCATATACTCACTTGGAGTATGGCCACTACTGATACGAAGCCAATGGAAACCCGGACTGAGCTGGCAGTGGATCAGCTCCTTACTTCCATTAAGAAATTCGTCGAAGGTTAATTGGTTCATGAACTTCACTCCTTCAGATTATCTTCGTACCGTTGAATTACTCTATTAAATCTGTATCGATATAAATATCATCATCTTCGCTTAAAATTTTAATGTTTATTGCGTAATTAACACGCCCCTCATAACTCTCGCCTCGCGCCCAATAAGGGACCTGCCCGTTTTCCAGCGGAACTCCGTAGCCTTCGATTTCCCTGCTTCCAAACCTTGCCCTGAACTGCGCGATATGGCGAGCGTGTTCCTCCAAATCGTAAAAATCATAGAATACACTCCGGAAATCTTCCATCCACTGTTCATTGCATACGTTTTCATCAAATTCAATCTCATATCTATCGGTTCGCTCAACTTCACATTTGTACGCTTCCATGTAATTCCCCTCCTCAACCGTTTTTTTCAATTACTCCATATCCACATCTTCAATAGGAGGTTGGGTTCCCAATCTCGTATGAGTTACTTTTCTCCGTTCATCTATACGCTGTTTAATCGCCGGTAGTTTCCCAGAGAACAATTGGCTAATTTGTCTGCCGATCTTGTTGTAGTATGCCATCACGTCCTCTTTCTCCTGTAGATTCAACAAGTCAGTGAAACTCAATTCTTTCTCCGCAACTCTCATGCCAGTAGTAACCTCTGAAACATTTATTTTATTGTCGTAAGCTACTACGCATAAATGTATATCGTCAATGTGAATTGAGTGTCCAATGGCATCAATCCATCCTTCCTCCGTTGCTAGCCAAAACTTCTGCAGCTGGTCTTTCACTATCACTTCCATTTTCTCGACATCCTTTTCATATTAATTGCCGTATATTTTCCGTCTAATGTTTTAACATTGTCCTACCATCTCTTGAAATGCCAATTCCTCGTAAATCGTAATTTGGCGTTTTAGAAATTCAGCTTCCTCTTCATCGTGCTTCTGCTTACATGACGCCCCGTATCCAACTTCGATGCTTTTTGGAGTTTTTAACTTACGTCCGCACCGCTTACAAGCCTCCATTAGCCTCAATCCTCCAAGTTCTTATAGAATTCAAAAATTCCCGCCTTGCGTAATTTAGTTGTAATGGAAATTAGAGTACGTTCCGTTCGTCCGACAGCCAGTGATAACCTTCGTAGATTACCTTTGTAGTAGTTCTTGCAGATATAAGAAAGTTCGCATGTTGTATAGTCCTTTCCATGGTTGTGATGATAGTCCGGATGGTATTTTATTCTCCCTTGACTGTCATACTGAATTGTCGGATCAGTTAGATCATCATTCTTCAATCCCCCACTACGCATAGGCTTTGTGAGTGCCACATCCAAAGGAATTCCATATACTTTCACGCGCGAGTATAATGCTTTGTTGGTAATGCCGTTCGGATTTGCTATCTGATAATGCTCAGGTGTGAGATTGACAGTTTCCATAGATCCTCACCTTCCTTCATATTTTCTCAATTCATCTGATGAAATTCATAAAGCTCAATAAGTTCACTATCTGACAGATTCTCTAGGAACTCCTTAGAGTATTTCGTATTAATGTAAAGAGGAATAATTAATTCCTGGCGTTCTTCCTCGCTCACCACTTCACCCCCCGAAAATTCCCGATTTTCTTGTCTGTATCGAACCGGCCAACGATTGATCAATAGCAAGCAACGCTATTTCCAAATCACTTCTTTTCAATGCTTCAGCAATATTCTGAATGGGTTCGCCGGTTTCCCATAACTTTATAAACATTTCTGTTTCCGCAGGGCGCACTTTCCACTCAATGTCTGCGTCTTCAAGCAATACTCGCATAGTTATGCCTCCCTTATGCTGCTTGTTCGTCTTCTCCAAGTTCTTTCAACAGAAGTTGCATTGCGCCTTCTTGATCCGTCCCTGCGACTCTTTGAAGGGCGTTCAAGTACCCTTCGAATTGCTTTTCAAGGTACTTATCCGATTGGCCTGTTTCATTCCATGCCCCAGCAGTTAAGATCAATTGGTTAATAATGTGCTCCACACTTGTAGCCCCCCTAAAATGTGATATTTCTCACTCGCTTGTCCGTAGTATTCTGGAAACGTATTAAATACGTATCGCGCATCAGTCTGGAAATGAGCTTTTCATCGTACATACTTTCAAGATCCGGCAAGGTAAGATTGCTTGTGATGATTGTCGGTTTGCTTTGTCGCCCGTTCGCGATTGCATACAATACCCGCATGGTAAAGTCAGTCGCCCGTTTACCAGTACCTATGCCTCCTGTTTCCGCTCCTAAGTCATCGAGCACGAGATAGTCAACACTGGAGAGCAAATCAACAAAATAAAATTCTGTGAACGGGGTCTCTTTGTCATTAAAACTATTGCGAATCCGAAGTAGCATTTCATCCACACTGGCAAATAGGCAACTTTTATCGCGATTCCCTGATTCGTTCAGATTGCGCAAAATGCTCATAGAAAGATGGCTTTTCCCAACTCCCGGTTTTCCAACAAACCAAGTGTTAAAGACCTCACCTTTTTTATATCGCTTGAACGCTTTAACAGACTTTTCCTTGTTCTCAATCTCTTCCGGTGCTTGTACTTCATAATTTTTAAAAGAGGCATCCAGTAATCCTGTATCGGTCAACACACTCTTCTTTTGAAAAACGTTATATGCAATTGAATTAAAGGTTCGTTCGAAAATTTCCGATTGCTTTTTAGAAAGTTCTTCACTTCTTCGTTCGCTTTCGCATACCGGGCACACCTTCTGACCGTCTATAATCATCAAGTGGATCGGTCTTTCTTTTCGGTATGGATGATTCCCACATACTTCAGAAGTTGATTCCATTGTAATTCCTGTTTGAAGTGTGAGCAGTCCCCCGATTTCCTGCATTCCGTTCCCTCCCCACGTTTCTTTTTGTTTCAGCTGCCAATACATCGGCGACAGTTGTATATTTTTTGTTACTCCAATCACGCAAAATGCTTTCTGCATAATTCCATCGCAAAGCAGAATTTTCTACAGAAATTTCTAATGCGTGCAACACCATGTCTTCTCCCACCTCGTCAATCCAGCTGCCCATTTTGTCAGCAACATGAGGGGTAAGTATTCCGAATCCGTTCTCTTCGAAAAATCTAAATGCTGATTTTTGGGAGACGCGCGCGTTGTCTATGTTGTTATTCTCTGATGTATTCTCTGTAGTACTCTCTGTTAATGTTTCCGACGTTATGTCAGTATCGTTACTGACAATAGGTGAGTTTCCATTCTGACGTTTTGTCAGTATCCAATTGACAAGATTGTCAAATAGCAATTTGTAGTGAACAGTAGGTGCCCCATTTGCTTTAAGCAGTTTCGTTTCTATCAGCTGTTTTTCTTTCAATTTTTTAGTAGCGTGCCGAACTTGTCGTTCCGACAGACAAATTTCCTCTGCCCATTGCTCATGAGTCTTATAAAAAAATCCGTCTTTCCGACTGCTCTTGTCGGAGTAGAAAACAATCTGATTCAGCAAAATCGCTTCAGCCAAGTTCCCTGTCAACTCGATGTACATTTTGGGTATTGTCACCACACGATCATGACCGCTCACTTGAGCTAAGATGTGCCTGATCTCGTTATAAGTGCTCATTGATTACATGTCCCTCCCCAACCTTCGACAAACTGGATGGCTTCCTGCAGTTGATACTGCTTTATGTCCCTATAGGAATTTACTGAATAACGCTCTCGGATTTCAGAATAGATAGCGCTAAACAATGCTGGCCTAGCCCCTGATTGGTTGGGAGCCAGTTTATATACTCGTTCACTGACAGCATTTCGAATACGTTTCTGTTCGCCTGAATGCAATGTGACAACGTCTTTAAATTGTTGTTCCAATTCCATCAACCTACTTTCGATTTGATAGAGTCGTTTTTCATCTAAGGGTGGCGTCAAATTGTTGCCACCCTCTAAAATCATCTGTTTACTTGCCAAGACATAATAATTATCGATTAACATTTGATAAGCTTCCCAAGCACGATCATTGTTAAGAGATTTGGCGTGCATCCATGCCCCGAGTTCTGTCCATAAATACAGATTGGAAACATATTTAAGGCTTACGTCATTTTGACGTGAAGCTTTGAAATGTATTAAATCTTCACCAGACAGAGCGAAGTAGTGCTTACCAATTTCATATCGGTCTTGGTTGCGTTGGAAGTTACGCATAACGATTTTGTCGGTGGAACCAAAAGCCGAAGAAATTTGTTTGGTCGTAAGAACACGCATATTGTTATGCTCAATCACTTGCAACTGTTGCATATTGCCCTCTCCTTCTTCTTGACTTTGTCTCCCTGATCACGCATAATCAGAGTAGAATGTTTGTTCTAGTGGCTTACTCGCAATTGCCGTTGCGGGTAGGCTTTTTCTTATGGTTGCTATTTGTTCAGCTTCCTCTTCTTTGTGCAACAAGCAAATAAATAGAATCCCATCAAGTTCTGTAGTGAGTTTCATTAGAAATTCCGAATCATATTGGTCTTCCACGTCATATAAAGCAAACTGCTCTAAAAACAACATTGACGAAGCCAAAACTCGAACCCTCCCATCCTTGGTAAAATCTATAGAAGTAACTTCTCCCATGTCATCGAGTACTGCTGACAACCGGTGCGATAAATCAATCATTTCATTAAAGTTGTCCATTAAAATCTCTCCTTTGAGTGTTTTGATGGCTCACCATCCAGAAGCCCATGAACTGCCGTGGGGTAGATAGACGATTCAAGGGAGAGGAATCGTATGCTCATGGACTTCTGGACGGGGAGCAATTCCGTCCTATTATTGATTTATCTCTTCGTTCCTTTGTGGTATAATGAATGAAACACAACAAGCTTTAGCTGATTGACACGGCCATGTCATTCGGCTTTTTTTATTTTCTTTTTTCATTCATAACCCTCCATTCATGAAACTTATAAAACCTCCTACTACTTTTGTTAGCGATTCAACTAACATAAAAATATCAACTCCATTAATTAGATACATTCCGGCTTCCATACCAGCTGTGTTTGTCAATCTGATTTGATGAGTAGCGATTTTGAGCCATCGAATAAAATCCTCCGTTACCAATGCCATTTGGTTGCGCTCGACTTTTGATATAGTACTTCGGGATATATTGATTAACGGGGACATATCCTCTTGTGTTAATCCAGCGTCTTTCCGCGCTTGGCGCAAGAGTTGCCCTACATTCACCGTCATTCCTCCTTCCTATGTTCAAATTCTGAACATGTTCATACGTAGAACAGTATTTTTTTGATTAGCTGGTAAAATTATTTATAGAAGAGATGCATTGCCCCGCATTGAACCTCGTTATGAAATCCTGCCTAATAAAGTGGACTTCATTCGAAGTCTATCATTGACAGTTTTTAATTCTCCCCCAAGCTTAGCCAACAGCCCAATCCGAAACTTTTCAACATCTGTGGATGGGCTGTTGACGATCGCTTTCATCTCCCCATTCATCCTTTCGATTAACCGTCGTCTATCTTCAAGTAATTTTTTATTGAGCAACCCTCTCACTCCTTTCCGTTATTGGAGAAACCATGCAACTTATATTTAATGGTTTCATTTTTTTAATAGCTTCATTCAGTTCAGCTTCGGTTCTAATTCCATACTTTTCGAGGGCCTTCCAAATTTTCTCGCGTTGTACTTCCTCTTTTGGCATTTCGAGCACCACCTTCGTTAAAGGAATTATTTATCACAGAAACTTGGAATCAATTAAGATTCCTCTCACCTTCTAGCCAACTATCTTACGCAACTTTTGGTTGCTGTTTACTTCAAAAAAAATGGTCCATTCTAAGCAAAGCACCTCAGAAATAGCCTGTGCTACTTTAACCGAAGGCTTTCTCTCGCCATTTTCAATCATTCCATAATATTGGCGAGTAATTTTTTCTTTCGATAAAGTTGCGACATCTTCATGGGATAAACCTTTTTTGTTCCGGGCTTTAATAAGTATTTCTTTCAGCTCTTCTTTCCTCATAACATCACCACCTTTGCAACTTTTGGTTGCTTCTTGTCATTATCTTAACAGCAACTTTTAGTTTCGTCAACAGTTTTTAGCAACTTTTATTTTCTTATAATGCATGCAACTCATTGTTGCTATACAATGATAGTAAATACATGTAAAGAGAGGGGCTCCTAATGTTCGCGGACAGGTTAAAAAGACTACGGCAAAATAAAAAGTTATCACAACAGGAAATGGCTGACTTCTTAGGCATATCCCGTCAAGGCTATGGTAAGTATGAGAACGGCAGTAGTCAGCCGTCTTTTGAGATGTTGGAAAAATTATCAACATACTTTGGAGTATCCACCGACTATTTACTTGGAACCTCTGAGAACAAGGCGAAAGTTGCTGGACAAGAAATAAGTCTGTCAGAAGAAGAGTTTGTCTTGTTTAACGAACTTAAAAAACATCCGATTATGCTACATGATTTAGCAACCGATCCAGAACGTAAAGTGAAAGAACTAATTAAGTTGTACAAAATGAAAAAGATGTTTTTGGATGAGGATGATGATGAAGACCCGGGAGACGGATTTGGATCACTGAAAGATTAAGTGTAATTTAAATGCGATGAACTACGGAACACAAACTACATTTCCGAACAGATAAAAAGGCCGTGATTCATATAATTCATTTACAACATAGACAGCAGCATACCGATTACTGGGAAGAACGTGCTGAAAAAGTTCTTTCTAATTTAAATCTCTTGTATCCGGATGAAATCGATATTGGTCATATTTGCTGGTTGTATGGGATTCAAATATTACCTTTAGATGTTCCCTTTTTGGAGTATTGTGGTGTAGAGATAGAGAATTTAGAGGGAACAAAAGCATTTTCAATCCCTAAAGAAAAAGATCGAAGAGGAACCATTTTTTTAAAAGAAAACTTGCCTCATGTTGAGAGGAAGCTACTTATCGCAGAGGAGTTTTGCCATCTATATGCTCACTACTCCTCTCAATTAAGTATAGATGAATACATATTGGCTAAAAATGAACACCAAGCGAAGAGGATGTCAGCTTACCTGCTGATGCCTATACGTTTTTTAGAAAAAGTGTATGATGAAGCTCTAGACGAAGCCGTGTTGATTAGCGACATAGCTGATTACTTTTTTGTCACTGAAGAGTTTGCTCATTATCGTCTGAAATTAATTTTTAAACATAAAGTGGATGCTATTACATCATTACGAGGAAAAATCGGGACATTTGAATGGATAAATTAGTAATTTAACTCGCCATTGATAAGGTGAGTTTTATTTTCAATGAAAAAAGAACATACATTCTCTGTCTCTATATATTGAAACCTAATTAGTTCAGAGATATGAAAGGAGCATTATTATGGCTTACAAAAAAGCTGCATTATATGTGCGGGTAAGTACGCTTCACCAAATTGATAAAGACTCTCTCCCGTTCCAGCGCCAAGAATTAACGAATTACGCTAAGTATGCTCTTAATATCGAGGACATCGAAATCTTTGAAGACGCTGGATATTCAGCTAAGAATACAGATCGACCCAAATACCAGCAGATGATGAAAAGAATACGAGCTGGTGAATTCACACACTTGATCGTCTGGAAGATTGACCGAATCTCAAGGAACCTAAAGGACTTTTCGGAGATGTATGAAGAACTAAAAGAATGTAAAGTGACCTTCGTTTCTAAAAATGAACAGTTTGACACTTCGACTGCTATGGGCGAAGCAATGTTAAAAATCATTTTAGTTTTCGCTGAGCTAGAACGTAAATTAACTGCAGAGCGTGTTTTTTCCATCATGCTTTCACGTGCTGAAAAAGGTTTGTGGAATGGCGCTACCGTTCCATTAGGGTTCGTCTGGTCGGAAGAAAAGAAGTTTCCTGTAGAAGAGCCGGAGGAAGTGGCTATTGTACAGCATATATATAGCCTGTACGAGCAGACACGTTCCACTTTGAAGGTTGCCTATCAGTTGAATGAGAAGGCCATTAAAACGAAGCGTGGAGGCCAGTGGACAGCTAAGACAGTTCGTGACATTCTTCGCAATCCTTTTTATATTGGAACATACCGTTATAACATGCGAGAAAGTGCTGGTAGTAGGCGCATGAAAGATAAAGATGAATGGATCGTGGTTGAAGATAATCATCCTGCAATCATTGACAAAGAGCAGTATAAGCGTGTGAATAAATTACTTACGGATAACTATCGTGGCTTGACGGATATTCAACGTGCAGACATTCATAAGCATATCTTTTCTAAGATGATCTATTGCGGTAACTGCAATGCCTTGCTAACATCTGGTTTAGATTCAGCACGACAAGACGGTTATCGCCCTTCCCGATACACCTGTGTTACATCTGGTGGTTCCAAACGATGCAGCAACTACGTAAGCGATATTATTATAGGGCCATTTGTTTTCAACTATGTATCGAATATGATTCGTTTGCAGGAACGAATCACACCTAAACATTCAATTCGCGATATGGAGCGCGCACTGCTGCGTGGGAGCGCTTTTGTCGATGTGATAGGCATAGACAGCGAGTCGCTAAAAGAAACGTATTACGCGCTCACACATGGCATTTCAGAGCAAGATTATTTGTCGACCACAAATAATGACATTTCAATATCCAGCTTCGAAGTTGAACGAATGGAGAAAGAGAAGAAAAAATTTGAAACAGCATTATCGCGTTTAGAAGATTTGTATCTATTTGGTGAGGATGGAATCAGTCAGAAAGATTATATTTTTAAGAAACGCGATATTCAAAAGAAATTAGAAGCAATTGAAACGGATATTAATTCTTTACAACAAAACGATGAAAAGTTAAGTGATGCATTCATCGACAATGCTCAACACTTTTTAATTACAAAAGAAATGCAGCAAGTGAGGAACGTTGATTATCGGACTTTGCATGATACTGTCGGCCGAGAGTCTCTATCCGATTTTATACACACAATCATCGATCGTATTGTCGTAGCAGATAAACGCGTGCAATCGATCACATTCAAAAACGGCATCACCCATACTTTTGCGTACAAGGCGCTGCTGGATAGCAAAGGTGCTGCATCTTCGAGGATGCAGTATAAGGAATACGAGCGGGCTGTTCTGGAGTACCTGAAAGTAAACGGACCAGCATCACGCAGTGATCTTCAAAAGGCAACGAACATTTCACGTGATGGTTTTTATAAGTTGCTGGCCGAATTAATTGAACGTGAGGAAGTCGTGAAAACTGGTCAATCCACGCGAACACGCTACGAATACAAAGAAAAACTCACTTGAAATGATGTTTTCAAGTGAGTTTTGCCAAGAGGATGAAGCCTTGATGCTATTGAATTCCTACGCAATCATATCTATGTGTACGACCCCACAGCCTAATGTATGGAAAGCGACTGAAGACATCAGCTGCTCACCTCTTTCATTCAAATTCGTAAGACATGGCGGACAATACATATAGCGGCGCTGTCTCCGTCCGCAAAATGCGCGGTCCGAGTGAAACGGATAGGAAACCCGCACTCTTCAGCAATTCCGCTTCTTTTCTTGATATTCCGCCTTCCGGACCAAAAACAACGAGTACCGATTGTTTATGATACACGTTTTTCAAGCGGTCTGCAATCCTATTGGGCTCATTGCTTTTGGCATCTTCCTCATCAGCTACAAGTAACACATCGTAGCGGGACGCCTCAGCAAGCAAATTTTTAAAGGAGACGGGTTCTTTCACTTCCGGGATGACCGTCCGGTGGCATTGCTCTGCCGCTTCTTTTGCGATTTTTTGAAGCCGCTCCACTTTTTTGCCGCCTTTTTTCGCATCCCACTTGACGATAGAACGTTCGGCTTCAAATGGCAGAAGGGCTGTCATCCCGAGCTCCGTTCCTTTTTGGACGATAAAATCAAGCTTGTCGCCTTTAGGCAATCCGCAAGCGATTGAAACGGAAACCGGCATTTCCCGGTTTGGGAGAAGGCTATCGGGGTTCCGTTTCACCCGAACACCTTCCGTTGTTACTTCCAATATGCTCGAAACATAAGCTGCGTTTTCAGAAACAGCTATGATGGAATCTCCAGCAGCCATGCGCATGACACGGCTAATATGCTTCGCGTCTTCCCCTTCGATCCACGACTCATCGTTCTGGTCAAATGGAGTAGTTAAAAAATACCGCTGCACGCTGTCACTCGCCTTTCTTTCGGGCAATGATGGCAACCCAGTCTTCCATCAGGACGGTTTCCACGATTTCAAACCCTTTGTCGACGAGATCATCGCGTACCAAATCTCTCTTTTGGGCGATAATGCCGGAAACAATGAAAAGACCGTCATTTGGCAATAAAGAATAAGCATCCCCTGTAAATGTCAGGATGACCTCCGCCAGAATGTTCGCAACGATAATATCCGCAGGCTCTTTTACAGTATCCAGCAGATTGCCGTGAGCGACTTCCACAACATCGGACGCATGATTCAATTCGATGTTTTCTTTGGCAGCCTGAACCGCCACTTCATCTAAATCAAGAGCGTGAACATGTGAAGCTCCTAGCATCGCAGCCCCGATGGCCAACACGCCTGAACCAGTTCCGACATCAACTACTTTGCAGCCTTTGGTTACATATTTCTCCAATGCTTGCAGGCAAAGGACTGTTGTCGGATGAGTCCCTGTACCGAATGCCATACCTGGGTCCAACTCTATGATCAGTTCATCCGTTACAACAGGTTCATATTCTTCCCACGTCGGAACAATTGTGAATCGATTTGAGATTTTAACTGGATGATAATACTTTTTCCATGCAGTTGCCCAGTCCTCTTCATCCACTTCATTTGTTTGAATGGTGTTATCGCCAATGTCGATGCCGAACTGCCTTAGATTCTCGATGGATTCCTTTATTTCTCCAACTGTTTCAATCAAGAAACTATTTACAGGCAAATAGGCTTTCACGATAACACCTTCCGCTGGAAAATCCTCTCGATTCAAGTCATAGATTTCGCCAAAACGGTTTTCGTGTACTCGATCTGGTTCATTCGAATCCTCGATGACTACACCGCTTGCCCCGGCTTCGTGCAGAATATTAGCAACCGCTTCAGTCGCCTCATGTGTCGTATGGATGGAAATCTCTGACCATTTCAACTTCGTTCAACCCTTTCAATCGCCTTTTATTGTCCGCTTGATTTTATCAAAAAGTGAGCTCGAATACTCGTCTGGCGAATTGCCATCGATTGAGGCGAATTCACGCATCAATTCTTTTTGTTTTTCCGTCATCTTTTTAGGCGTCACGACTTTCACGATGACGTGCTGATCTCCCGTTCCATGTCCGTGGACATTTTTGACACCTTTTCCGCGCAGACGGAAATTGGTACCTGTCTGTGTGCCGGCAGGAATTTTCAATTTCACGTTTCCATGAATGGTTGGCACTTGTATTTCATCACCTAATGCCACTTGCGGGAATGTCAGCGGAAGCTCCAAGTAAATGTCATCCTCTTCCCGGACAAATTTATCATGCGGCTTCACGCGGAAAACGATGTATAGATCGCCTGCCGGTCCTCCGTTCACGCCTGCTTCGCCCTGTCCTGAAACACGGAGCCGCTGCCCATCATCTACGCCAGCAGGAATGGTCACTTTAATTTTTTTCCTTTTTGTCACGCGGCCTGAGCCATGGCATGTTTCACATTTCTCAGGAATGATTTTTCCTGTTCCTTGACAGTGTGGACATGCTCTTCGGTTGACCATTTGGCCAAGCGGTGTGTTTTGGGTGACAGAAATCTGTCCTGATCCTCCACAGTGCGTACAGGTTTTTACTGAAGTACCTTTTTTCGCACCTGTACCGTGGCATGTTTCACATTCTTCCTCACGAGGCAACTCGACTTCAGTCTCTTTTCCGAAAACCGCTTCCATGAAATCGATGGTCATGGTGTACTGCAAGTCATCGCCTTTTCGTGGAGCATTCGGGTCGCGCCGTCTTGTGCTACCGCCAAAGAAAGTGCTGAAGATGTCCTCGAAGCCGAAGCCATCCGCTCCTCCTCCGCCGAATCCGCCAAATCCACCAAAACCTTGGTTTGGATCCGCATGGCCGAATTGGTCATATTGTGCACGTTTTGTATCATCACTGAGTGTTTCGAAAGCCTCTGTCACTTCTTTGAACTTCTCTTCGGCTCCCGCCTCTTTATTCAAATCGGGATGGAATTGCTTCGAAAGTTTCCGATACGCTTTTCGAATCTCTTCTTTAGTTGCCGATTTGGAAACGCCCAGTACTTCATAATAATCTCGCTTACTCATCATTCCACTCTCCCAAATATCTTTGTCATGCCGAATATACGAAGTAATAATATGCTTCTTGAACGGTACATCGTCCGACGAATTCCCTATATTGTACCATGCAAAGATGTGATCCGTTACCCTAAAGCGAATGGTTTACGTACGCTAACAAACGAAAAAGTCAAAGCCGGAAGCTCGGACTTTGACTTTCCCGTCATCTATCTTCTCAATTTTTCTTGTCGTCATCCACTTCTTCGAAATCCGCATCGACAACACCGTCATCTTGCGGTTGGCCAGCAGCATCTGCACCGCCTTGCGCTTGTGCCGCTTGCTCATAAAGCTTGACGGATAACTGTTGAACCAATTCTTCCAGCTGTTGTTTCTTAGCACGGATCTCATCGAGATCGCCACTTTCAACCGCTTTTTTCAATTCGTCCTTCGCTTCTTCGGCTTTTTTCACTTCGTCCTCGGCTACTTTTCCTTCCAAGTCCTTCAGTGTTTTTTCTGCCATGAATACAAGTTGATCTGCTTCGTTCTTCAAATCAACCTCTTCTTTGCGGCGCTTGTCTTCTTCCGCATTTGCTTCTGCGTCTTTTACCATCCGTTCGATTTCTTCATCGGATAGGCCAGAGCTGGACTGGATTGTAATGTTTTGTTCTTTTTGTGTACCAAGGTCTTTTGCTTTTACCGTTACGATACCGTTTTTATCGATATCAAACGTTACTTCGATTTGTGGAATGCCGCGTGGTGCCGGCGGAATATCCGTCAATTGGAAACGGCCAAGTGTTTTATTGTCCGCAGCCATAGGACGCTCCCCTTGAAGCACATGAATGTCAACAGCAGGCTGGTTGTCAGCAGCAGTTGAGAATACTTGTGATTTACTTGTCGGGATTGTCGTATTGCGGTCGATCAATTTCGTGAACACGCCGCCCATTGTTTCGATACCGAGTGACAATGGCGTTACATCCAATAGAACGACATCCTTCACATCACCGCTGATGATGGAACCTTGGACTGCAGCTCCCATTGCAACCACTTCGTCAGGGTTAACGCCTTTGAATGGCTCTTTGCCTGTTTCTTTCTTGATGGCTTCCTGAACTGCAGGGATACGTGTCGAACCGCCGACAAGAATGACACGGTCAATTTCAGAAGGCGAAAGGCCGGCATCTTTCATCGCTTGTCGAGTCGGAACCATGGAACGTTCTACAAGATGAGCAGTTAACTCATCGAATTTCGCACGAGACAAGGACACTTCCAAGTGAAGTGGGCCAGCTTCTCCTGCAGTAATGAACGGCAATGAGATTTGTGTATTGGTTACGCCAGAAAGATCTTTTTTCGCTTTTTCAGCTGCATCTTTTAAACGTTGCATAGCCATTTTATCTTTTGATAGATCGATACCATTGTCTTTACGGAATTCTTGTACAAGATAGTCGATGATGACGTCGTCGAAGTCATCTCCACCAAGCTTGTTATCTCCTGCTGTCGAACGGACTTGGAATACGCCGTCTCCAAGTTCCAGGATGGACACGTCGAATGTACCGCCTCCAAGGTCATATACTAGAATCGTTTGATCTTCATCCGTTTTATCAAGACCGTAAGCAAGCGCTGCAGCAGTCGGTTCGTTGATGATCCGTTCAACTTCAAGACCTGCGATAGTACCTGCGTCTTTTGTTGCTTGACGCTGAGCATCATTGAAGTAAGCAGGCACAGTGATGACAGCCTTCGTCACTTTCTCACCAAGATAATCTTCCGCATAGCCTTTCAAATACTGAAGAATCATTGCAGAAACTTCCTGCGGTGTATAATCTTTGCCTTCCGCATGCTCTTTATAGTCTGTTCCCATATGGCGTTTAACGGACATGATCGTATTTGGGTTTGTGATAGATTGACGCTTTGCCACTTCCCCTACTTGGCGTTCTCCATTTTTGAACGCAACAACCGATGGAGTAGTACGATTCCCTTCTGGATTCGGAATGACTTTTGCTTCGCCACCCTCGTATACTGCTACTACAGAGTTTGTAGTTCCTAAGTCAATACCAATGATTTTGCTCATAATCAAATTCCTCCTAAAATAATCCGACATTGCGATAGTGTAATGAACTCTACGTCTCTTATCTTATTCGTTCACTTGGACCATAGAGGGCCGCAGAACGCGATCTTTCAACATATACCCTTTTTGGAGTTCCTGAAGCACGATTCCGGATGCTTTCTCCCCATCGTTTCCAGTCATTACTGCTTGATGGAAATTGGGATCAAATTCCTGATCGGCTGCCTCGATTTCCTGCAGCCCTTCAGACTTCAAAGCATCCAACAGGTTCCGGTAGACCATGTCCATTCCAGTCATAAGGGATTGTGTCTCTTCCGATTTCGCTTCGATATTGAGAGCTCGCTCAAAATTATCGAGAACAGGCAGCAAATTCGTCATCAAACTTTGAGCCCGATACTTTTGCAGAGACTCTTTGTCCAGATTCGCCCGTCTCTTGAAGTTTTCAAAGTCTGCAAGCAAACGAAGCTGTTTATTTTCTTCTTCTTCCAGCTTGGACTTCAGCTCTTCGATGATTGCTTCCTTTTCGTCTTTCTCTTCCGTTGGCGCTTCGCTAACCTCTGGTGACTTTGAATCTTGGTCAACTTGCGCTTCTTGAGCTATTTCGTTTTCAATTGAAGCGGCGGCCTGCTCATCAGCCAGAACCTCTTCCTTCTTTTCTTCGTTCATCATACATTCCTCCTATCCGATCCGCCGCCAATCATCAGATTCGCAAGCGCTCTAGACAAATCACCGCTCACTATATCAAGCAGCGTGATTACCCTGCTATAATCCATTCTTTTAGGACCTACGATCGCAATGGCGCCTTCTATGTTATCACCTGCGGAATAATTGGCGGTGATGACACTGCAATCGCCCATTGCATCATGATTATTCTCAGAACCGATGCGGACATGGATTCCTTTTGCTTCGTCTTGGAAAAAGGCGAGGGCAGGTGCTCCATTTTCCATCAATTCAAAGAACATCTTCATCTTGTCGATGTCATGAAATTCAGGCTGTTTCAGCATATTCATTTTCCCGCCAAAGAACAGTCGCTCTTCAGGCTTGATGGCTGTCGCTTTCTGAAAAGAAGCAAACAATTCGCCCGCTTTGTTCACATGCTGTTCTAATACGGATTTTGCCGCTGATGCGAGCTTCAACTGTAAATGCATGAGCGGAGTTCCTGTCAACCGTTCGTTCAATATATTGACCATCTTTTCGATGTCGGATGCGGATAATCCCTCCGGCACGTCGAATACCCGGTTTTCTACATGACCGCTGTCAGTGACGATAATCGCAACCGCTTTGGTTTCATCCAAAGGAACAATAGAGAACCGTTTCACTGAATGAGTCGTCACATCAGGTCCGAGCAAAATAGCCGTGTAATTGGTCAATTCAGATAAGATGACCGCTGAGTTGCGGATCAATTCCTCCGTTTCCATCACACGATTTTGAAAGATAGATCTAAGTTGCATGCTATCCTCCACATTCAATTTTTCGGGCTGCAACAGATGATCGACGTAAAACCGATATCCCTTTTCAGATGGCACCCGGCCGGATGAAGTATGGGTCTTTTCTAAGTACCCCAGTTCTTCTAGATCCGCCATATCGTTTCGGATTGTGGCAGGACTGAAAGGAGCCTCAGGTTTTTTTGATAACTGCCTTGATCCGACAGGTTGTGCGGATTCGATGAAATCGTTAACCGTCAGTTGCAAGATAAGCAATTGCCTGTTTGTCAACATGTTCATCACTCCTGTTAGCACTCTTTAAATGCGAGTGCTAATTCTACTCATAATTTAACAAATCTCTTCTAACGTGTCAACGAATTGGCATTCTTCATTTCAAAAAACGCTGAAACACTTCGTTTCCTCTGTAAATACCTAGCTGCGACAATTTATAAGTACTGTTTTCGCGGGTAAGTAAACCTTCCTCTATCAGCTTTCCAAGTTCCATTCCGTACACATCTTCCAACCGCTTCCCGAATTTCTTTTGAAAAGCACTTTCCGAAACACCATTCATCATTCGGAGTCCTAAAAACATCTCTTCTTCCATCGCTTCGCGAACAGTTACTTGATGGGATTCTAACAATGGCCGCTGTCCAGCATCCACTTTTTCCATATATTTTTTCAATGGTCCAATATTGGCATAACGGCGACCTGCTAAAAAGCCGTGTGCACCCGCCCCGACTCCTGCATATTCATCGTTTTGCCAATAAATCATATTATGGATGGATTCTTGACCAGGCATTGCAAAATTGCTTATTTCATATTGCTCTCTTCCAGCCTGTTTCATGCGTTCCATTAGCATGCCGAACATTTCTGCTTCCAGGTCTTCCCCTGGCAATGGCAGTTTTCCCTTGTTCATCAAATTATAAAATACGGTTTTCGGTTCGATGATGAGCGAGTATCCAGAGTAATGGGGAAGGTCGATCGCGAGGGCGCGATCCAATGTATGCTCCCATTGCTGAATCGTTTGTCCGGGCAAACCGTAGATCAAGTCAATGCTGATATTTTCAAAACCGACTGCTCTCGCCTTATCAATCACTTTCTCTGCATCATGCGATCCATGAGTACGGCCAATTTTCCGAAGCAATTCATCGTCAAAGGATTGAACGCCGATGCTGAGACGCGTCACTCCGCCTTCCTTCAAGACCCTTAACTTTTCTTCTGTCAATTCATCCGGGTTTGCTTCTGTCGAAAATTCACTTAAGGTTTCCACGTCTATATACGTACGGATAATCTCCAGCAAACGTTTCAATTGGCTCTCGGATAAAGCGGTCGGAGTCCCTCCACCGAGGAAGACCGTTGCGGCCTGATCAAAAGAGGCACCTTCCCGTTTCAAAATCGACAGCTCGTTTCCAATCGATTCTATGTATTCATCAACCGGCTGGTTGTTAAAAAAGACTTTATTAAAATCACAATAATGGCAAATCTGATGACAAAACGGAATATGAATATAGATTCCCCTCATCGAACTGCCTCCTTTCATGGCAAGCCTTTCGGCTGTTGCGCTCCTCATTTTATCATTTCTTTAGCCTGAAAGGATACTATCCCGCATTCGGGACTGGTTGTCTTTCTTAGTGAATGGCCTTCATGCCTTCTAACAGGAATTTCGCATCTTCATTGAGATAATATTTGACGTCCGGCCTAAGCAAAAGATCCGTATTATTTTTAGCTGAAATGCGAAGACCCCGCAGATCAAACTTTGATGCATAGACATTTATCGCCTGAATGATATTCATTTCTATCCGATTCAATGGCTTCACTTGATATTCACTCTCCGCCAGCATGTCAAGCAATGCTCTGGAGTTGCCCCTCAGTAAATGTTTATACTGTAGCAACAGCTCTAAGTTGTCCTCAATATACTTTCTAGCAGATATGAGATCCAGCTTCTCTGTCGCCTCGTTGATTACTCTTATTAATTCCCGAAAGTCCATTGGTCATACCCCTTAGTACAAAGTGTCTATTTTTATTTGAAATATTATAGACTTAAATCCTATGCATGAAAAGGGAAACGCACTTGGAAACGGGTTGGAAAGCCAAGAGAATGCTGCTCTCGCTTAAAGATTCCAGTACCATGTAATGAAAAACGAGGCCCCGAAGGACCCCGCTTAGTCAGTTATTGCATTAATCCTCATCCATTTTCAAGACGGCCATGAAGGCTTCTTGAGGAACTTCCACGGAGCCGACTTGCTTCATCCGTTTCTTACCTTCTTTTTGTTTCTCTAACAATTTCCGTTTACGTGAAATATCTCCGCCATAACATTTCGCCAAAACGTTTTTACCGATGGATTTGATAGTCGATCGAGCAACGATCTTTTGGCCGACAGCGGCTTGCACCGGTACTTCAAACTGCTGGCGCGGGATCAGCGACTTTAGCTTCTCGACTATCGCTTTTCCTCTTTCATAGCTGAAATCACGATGCACAATGAAACTGAGCGCATCGACTTGTTCTCCATTGAGAAGAATGTCCATCTTGACAAGCTTCGATTGCTTGTAGCCAATTAATTCATAGTCAAGGGAAGCGTATCCTTTTGTGCCGGATTTCAATTGATCGAAAAAGTCATAGACGATCTCAGCCAACGGCAGTTCGTAAATGATATTGACACGGGACGCATCCAAATAATCCATCGTGACGAAGTTCCCCCGCTTGTTTTGGCAGAGCTCCATGACCGACCCTACATAATCGTTCGGCACCATGATGGAAGCTTTGACATATGGCTCTTCCACATAATCGATCTTTTGTGCATTCGGCATCATGGACGGATTGTCCACTTTCACTTCGGAACCGTCCGTCATCACGACATTGTAAATAACGCTTGGTGCTGTAGTAATCAAATCGATTTTAAATTCCCGTTCAATCCGCTCTTGGATGATCTCCATATGGAGAAGTCCGAGAAAACCACAGCGGTAGCCGAAACCGAGCGCTTGCGATGTTTCCGCTTCGAATTCGAGGGCAGAATCATTCAGCTCTAATTTTTCAAGCGCTTCCCGCAAGTCGACGTACCGGTTTGAATCAATTGGATACAAACCACAGAACACCATCGGATTCATCTTTCGATAACCTGGCAGCGGCTCGCTTGCCGGTCTCTTGGCATTTGTTACTGTATCCCCGACTCGTGTATCGCCAACATTTTTAATCGAGGCTGATAAGAAACCTACGTCACCAACGGTCAATTCATCGCGAAGCGAGATATTTGGCGTGAAAACACCCGTCTCAATGACTTCAAATTCTTTGCCCGTTGCCATCATCCGGATTTTATCTCCGGGACGCACAGTTCCTTCCACAATACGTATATTGACGATGACTCCTTTGTACTGGTCATAATGGGAATCAAAGATCAACGCTTTGAGCGGCGCTTCTGGATCGCCGGACGGAGCTGGTACTTTCTCGACAATTTGTTCTAGAATGTCTTCGATTCCGATACCCGCTTTTGCTGAGGCGAGCACTGCTTCAGAAGCATCCAGTCCGATAACATCTTCAATTTCCTGTTTAACCCGATCCGGATCTGCTGCCGGCAAATCGATTTTATTAATGACCGGCAATATTTCAAGATCGTTATCGAGGGCTAAGTAAACGTTCGCCAGCGTCTGTGCTTCAATGCCTTGCGCAGCGTCGACAACAAGGATAGCCCCTTCACAAGCTGCAAGGCTTCGGGATACTTCATATGTAAAGTCCACATGTCCCGGAGTATCGATCAAATGGAAAGTATAATCTTCACCATTTTTTGCGGTATACGTCAATTGAACCGCATTCAGTTTAATAGTAATTCCGCGTTCCCGCTCTAAATCCATCGAGTCCAACGTTTGGGACTTCAATTCACGGGAGCTGAGCGTTTCCGTCTTCTCTAAGATCCGATCGGCCAACGTCGATTTCCCGTGATCTATATGAGCGATGATGGAAAAGTTTCTAATATTCTTTTGACGTGCCAATCTCTCATCATGATTCATTGTGCAGTTCACTCCTATTTAAGCTATTTGCATTATAGCAAATAACGACGCAACATGTTATAAATTCTTATCAAATCACAATAGAAGTTGATTTATTATTCCACGCCAAGCGGTTTAATCAGGAATAAAAGAAGGAATTTAGCTCGTCTTTGAAAGTCGTGTTGCGTACCTCTGAAAACCAAAAAGACGGAGAAGATGCATTCCTCTCCGTCTTTCCTGCTATTCAGCCTGCGTCGAATCCATGACGTGCCCGATTGCTTCCGCCAGGACCGCGATGGTTCGATTTAATTCATCCTCTGTATTGCCGATTCCACCCAATTCAACGAGAATGATCGATGGATCAAGATCTTGATTGTATTTCCCATCGACACCTGGGCCGCCCTTAGGAATAATATCTTTTGTAATCCCTGGCACCAGTTTATCCATTTCACGTTTGACCAGTAGGACCTTTTCCATGTTCTGCTTGTATTGCGGATGATCCGTCCCGAGAACAAACGCCACTTTCGCGTATCGTTGCCCCTCATATTCTAATGTCGTCTTTTCCTGACCGACCGAATCCCTGTGAAGGTCGATAACAAGATCGTATGGTTGTTGTTCAATCGCTTTTTTTACATGCGGCCTGATCTCCGCATACGACCTGCTATAAGGGATTCCTTTTTTACGCATTTCCTTGCTGTTATCAATATCAATCGTGTTTGCTTCAATCCCGTTAATGGCTAATTGGCTCTTCAGCTTTGCACCAAGCTTCATGACATTCTCCGTCTGATGAGAAGTGGAAACGATCCCATCAGCCGCTTTCGTCATCGGTTCATATGCTTCATGGGAATGAGTAAAATACAGTAATACATTTGCTACATTCGCTGCTTTTGTTTCTTCTTTTTCCGGTTCGACTTCTTCCGTGACATTTGACGCGTACACGATGAACGCATTGTCTTTTATGATTTTTGTCGAAGTCACGGACGTCCCTTCAGGAAGAAATTGCATGACGATAGGGAAAAGGAAGAGAATGGCTATGGCGGCAATCCAGATTTGCATCGATTTTTTCAATTGGCATCCCCCCGTGCTCCATCTATATGCCCGGGGGAATCTATCAATGACTAGATTTCAATTTATCAATCCAATTGAAAAGCGCTCCAGATAAAGCATCAGCATAGAGATAAACCCATGCATCTATTTCCTTCGGTGAAATGAATGTATTCAATTCACGGTTCGATAATACTTCTTCAAACAAATGAATTCGATCCTCATGCGGCCAGGACGACCAATCACCGAATATTGGAATGAGCTTGGAACGGTCCGCGTCTTTGTTCACTTCGTATAACCAATTGGATACCGTTAATTTCGAAGATGGCCGGGATTCATCCTCAATTTTAGAAGCGATATAACTGAACATTGTATCGATTGCATCCGCAATTAATACAGGACCATCCACTACCGTCGGAATCCCGATCGCAACGACGGGGATCCCCAGCGTCTCTTTCGACACTTCCTTTCGGCTGTTCCCAACACCTGAACCCGGATGGATACCAGTATCCGTCATTTGGATTGTCCTGCAAAGCCTTGAACTATCCTTTGCGGCTAGTGCATCGATAACGATCAGCAAATCAGGCTGAATCTTATCAATGACGGCTCCTACAAATTCAGCCGTCTCCAGACCGGTTTGAATTGTGACGCCAGGAGCATATACATACACTTCTGCCCCTTCATTAGAAAAGTATTTTGGCACAATTTCTTTCATCCGATCCATCGTAAGCGGTCCAACTGCATCGGGTGTCACTTCCCGATTGCCAAGACCGATAAACAGGATTTTTCCATTAGCAGGCAGACGGACCTCTTCCAGCATGTCGTCCAATTGCTTCATCAGAAGCTTGGTCATATCTTCGATCCCCTCAACATCGTCGTAACGCAAAGTAGGCATAGTAAGCGTAACGTAGGAACCTGCCTTCTTTCCGATCCGTTCTTCCGCTTCGGGCAAAATCTTTACTTTCGTGACAATGACCCTGCCTTGTCTCGTTTCATCAAAAAGAACGTCCTTCGTCTCCTCCAGCGTCTCTTTTTCTTCCTTTGTTTGATGGCGAACCATCTCATCGTCTTCTACAACTAAATCAGTCCGGTAAAAATCATACTTTCCCATTTTGTCATCACCTCTGATTCAGTTTGCACGACGTGTCAAGGAAATATTCTTTGCATATTTTTATTGCGTTATTGCAGGCTGTTTGCTAAAATGTTAATGTTGTAAAGAGAATCCGGATCACTTTGGAAACACTCTTGTCTTACCTGAAATTGGAGGTGAATGGAATGCCAAACATTAAAGGTGCTATCAAGCGCGTAAAACAAAGCGCTGCTGCGAATGAGCAAAACTCTCAAGTAAAAGCTGCAATGCGTACAGCTGTACGTAAAGCTGATACTGCGCTTATCAATAAAGAAGAGAACGCTCCTGAACTTTTGAAGGACGCGGTTAAAAAATTGGACTCTGCTGCACGCAAAGGTCTTATCCACAAGAACACTGCAGCTCGTCAAAAAGCTCGACTAACGAAAAAAGCGTTGTAATAACTAGTCCGGGGAAGTGCCGGACAACCGAAAGACAAGCTGTCTACGTCGCAATCATTGCTTCGTAGACAGCTTGTTTTGTTTTTACTATTCTTTTTTAACCAGGTTACGTTCTACAATCGCATTGGCTCCATGAAAAACAATTCCAATATCCGTTCGCGCTTGCCGCTTGAAGATTTGAGCTTGTAGTCAATTTCCGCAAGCTTTGATAACAGTTCCAGCAGCCTGTCCATCGATGGCAATTGCCGATTTTCCATCATCAGCTTCACTCGATACGGATGGACATTCAACGTCTTCGCGATTTGCTGCCCATGGTATCCTTTACGCTGCAGGGAAGATACATGAACCATCAATCTAATCTGTCCAGCCAAGAGCGAGGTGAGCATAATCGGCTCTTCTCCATTTCGCAACAGATCATGATAGATCGAAATAGCTTCTTTCACTTTTCCTGCCAGATACGCATCGGTTAAACGAAAAACATCCATTTCAGGCGTCCTAGGCACCAGTTTTTCAATAATATCCTCTGTCACTTCCCCGTCGTTGCCCATAAACAATGCGATTTTTAATAGTTCGTTTGACAGCATGAGCATATCATCACCGGCCCAGTCGACTAAGAGCTGGGATGTTTCTGCTGAAATTTGAACTCCATAAGATCCTGCTTCCTGCTGAATCCACGTAGTCAAGTCGCGTCCTGTCAACCGAGCCGCTTCAATTACTTCCGCTTTCTGCAATATCGTTTTCGTCACGCGCAGTCGCCCATCCAGTTTCTCATATGGTGCCACAAACACAACGATCGCTGTTGGCGAAGGATTCGACAGCCAACTTTGAAGATATTCGAGATTATGTACCACTTTTTCCTTTGATTTATCTGACGCTTTCAAAAAGGAGGCGTTATTCGCGATAATTAATTTTCGATCTTCCAGGAAAGGGAGCGTATCTGCCTCTTCCAGAACAATTTCCACAGGGGTCTCATCCAAATCGTATCGGATAATGGACGATTCCTCGATATCAGGCATCGCTTTCACAATTCGTTTAATCGTCGAGTCGAATATATGCTGCTCCACTCCGGTTAACAAATAAACGGATGCCAGCTGCCCTGACTCGATTTTTTTCCATTGTGCATTTGCCATGATCCCACCTCCATCTGTACCTCATTATAACGCAAACCTGTCCCTCTATGAACAATTTGTGTCGTTTGTTCAAATCAAGTCATATAAAACGGATAGTTATGGATTTTTCCATTCTTATCATCTATACTAGAAAGGAATCAGGAGGTGTAGCAATGCATGATTTCGAAAAGGACGTTCAGTCCAAACGCAATGATTTAATTGACTCAGGAGTCGGATTCGTCGTAGCTTTCATAGGATTCTCCGCAATTTTCGTTATTGCTACAATCGTCGACTTCGTCGCACGCTAATACACGCGAAAGAAACGGACAACTGCAGCCCAAAGTGGCCACGGTTGTCCGTTTTGATTAGTGCATAGCTGAAATGACATAGTCCCCGCCCCGGACTGTAACCGTGATGGAGCCTTTCTCCGCAGTAGACAGGACAGCTACCCCGTTTGTACGTAATATCTCCAACACTTCTGGATGCGGATGCCCGTATCGATTGTTCCTGCCGGCTGAAATGATTGCCGTTTCCGGAGACAGCATCGCGATAAACTCATCGGTACTGGATGTCCGGCTTCCATGATGGCCCGCCTTCAGTACGACCCGGCCAAAATCCCGTTCCCTGTACTTCCGAATAAATTGCTCCTCCCCTTCTACCTCCATATCTCCCGTAAAGAGAAAAGCGAGTTCTTCGGTCTTTAACAGAAGTACAAGAGAGCTATCATTTCCCTTGTAACGACCTTTTTCAGGACTCAGATATTCGAAATGTATCCTCCCCTTTGCCCACTCCGTCCCTTCCGAAGCCGAAACAATTGGAATACGTCTGTCCAACGCCATACCGATGATGGGTACCATTGTCTGCTCCCATTCGCTGCCTGGAGGTATATGGATTTCCTTAACCTTCAGTTCCTCAATCAATTCGTCAGCTCCTTCAATATGGTCGCTGTCTGCATGCGTAAGTATCAATTTATCCACTTTCGTTATCCCCTGCCCTTTTAAAAAAGGAACTACGATATTCCTTCCGACCTCAAAAGAATTATCAGGCGTTTTCCATGTTGGATCGCCAAAGGATACCGTTCCTCCTGTGTCAATAACATATACCGCCCTTCTATATGGAAGCTGGAGCACGATACTATCACCTTGTCCGACATCCAGATAGGTGATCTTACTGTCAGAATCCAGATAAGGTTTCCACTGGATCAACAGTACGGGGAAAATGATTAATACAACGCTCTTCTTCCAGTGCCACTTCTTCTCCATGGCAATGAAAAAAAGCAAAATACAAACGACAGCAAAGCATGCCAACAGCGGGTCCGGTCTGCCGGGTGTCCATAGCTGAAAAGGCAACCCTGCTGCATACATCGTAATAGAGCCGATACCGAGTCTGAGTGGTGTATAAAATGCAAACAAAAATGTTGCAATAGGAGGCATAGCCAAAGAAGTGACAAAGAGCAGTATATTCATTGGCAGAATTACGACAGAATACAACGGTACGTAAAAGAGATTAACAAGAAAGGAGGAGATAGAAATTTCATAGAAATGATACAGCAAGATAGGATACAAGGCGATCTGTGTAATAGAAGTGACTAATAAGGAGGTCACCCATGCAGATTTCCCTTGTAAAAGAATTCCTGACGAATAAACAAGCGAAATCGCCGCCGCGTAGCTTAATTGAAAACCAGGTTGAAAGATAACGTGGGGAGCCAGCAAAATGAACAAGGCCGCACTGGCAGCCAGCGCATCGTCCATCCGGATTTTCAGTCTGCCACTTGCCGTAAGAAGCAATAGCACCGTTACAGAAACAGCTCGCCAAACAGAAGGCGCTCCGCCGGCCAGCACAGCATAACAAGGCAGCAGCACAATCAAAAGCGTATCGACAGTTTCTACGCGTATAGAAAAGCGGATGAGCAGATGGCGGATCAAAAAGGTCATTAACCCTACATGCAAGCCGGATATCGCGAATAGATGGGTAATGCCTAAAGTGCGATAAGCAGCAGACAACTCGTCGTCCATACCGCTTCGATCCCCGATCAGAAGTGCTTCCGCCTCGGTTCGTAAAGGGGCAGGAAAGGCTGTCTGTATATGCAATTTCGCACGGTATCTCCATTCAGACAATTTCACAAGTGGACCTTTCGCCGTCCCGCTCTCCATGATCTGGTCCACTTCAAATATGTCGGCAGCTCCGTTCATTCTTAAATAACGCTGCATATCGAATGAATAGGGATGGGATGCAGGAATGGGTTCGGTGTAGCTCCCGCTGCCTGTAAAGATATATAAGGGAATATGAGCACGAAGAAAACGCACTTTTTCCTGCTCGTTCTGAAAAGTATAAGTTACATAAACACGATCACCAGCAGTTGTTTTGGCAAAGCCTTTCACTTTGCTACCGTCAATTTTGACGGAATCCGACCAAACAAAAGAGATCGTATCAGATCGGTATTCAGTTTTCTTTGGAATCGAAGTGGAGATGAAATAATAGGAGGTAATAGCTGCGAGAAAAGCGAGGAGAAAACTGAGAATGCTGCGTTTCCCGAAGAGGAGTACGGGTATCAGGCAGGCATTCAGCCAGAGCAGTTGAGATTGGCCGTATGCCGCAAATGCGGAAACGGCCACTGGTATTGCAAGATAAATAAGTCGAACGTCTAAAAGCTTCCGCCAAATAAGTCATCAGCCCTTTTCTTCAAAGGGACAAGCTCTTCATGGTCCATGCCGCAAGAATCCATTTTTTGCAGCAATTCTTCGATCAGCATCCTCTTCTCATCATAAGCGAAGTCGATGGAACGTTCATCGAATGGAATATGCTTAATCGACACGCCGGACTGATTGAATAGCTGAATGGCATATTCATCATTTTTGTAATCCTTGGCATAATACACATGCTTAATACCGGCTTGGATAATAGCTTTGGAACATTGCAAACAAGGGAAATGTGTTACATAAAGTGATGATCCGCCGACCGGACTACCGTATTTGGCACATTGCAGCAGGGCGTTCATTTCCGCATGGATTGTCCGAACACAATGATTGCCTACGACATAACATCCATGGTCGATGCAATGGTCGCCTCCGGAAATAGAACCGTTATAGCCTCCTGCGATAATCCGGTTGTCACGCACAATGGTTGCGCCAACAGCAAGTCGCGTGCAAGTACTTCTGACAGCAAGCAAATGGCATTGAGCCATGAAGAATTGATCCCACGTAATACGCTCCATATGTATGCCTCCGATCATTTTTCAATTATTACTTTACTGAAATGAACGATTCCAATTTCTCAAATGTCTTCTGGCCAATGCCGGACACTTTCATTAAGGAATCCTTGGTTGGAAATGATCCATGCTCCTCCCGATATTGAAGAATAGCCGCAGCTTTAGATGGGCCGATTCCTGGAATGGTCATCAATTCTTGTTCGGTAGCTGTATTGATGTTGACAGTTCCGTCGTCTTCAGCACCTGCAACTTCGATCAGAAGCGAGTCAGAGGAAACATTGTCCATCGTTTCACCTATTGCAGGAACATAAATGACCAGTTCATCTTTCAGTTTCATTGCGTGGTTCAATAGCCGGGAATCGGCATCCTGCAAGTATCCGCCAGCTGCTTCGATTGCATCAATCAGCCGGCTTTCATCCGTCAAGGAGTAGACGCCCGGGTATCTGACCGCTCCTTTAACATCCACCATAACAGGTGACGGCTGAACAGGATCGATCGTTTCCAATTCGTTCACTTCATCTATTTCTAGCGTTTCTATCAGTTGAGAGATTGGGAGTGTACCGTCGGCTAGCTGATCATTAGTAGCCTGTCCTCGGGGTAAGAACAATAGAACGGTAACAATTGCGACAGCAAGTAAGGGGGTTAAAAGTTTACGCCATTTGCTGGATACGATCGATAAAAACGGAATCTTCCCCTTTCATCTCGGCATCCATATGGAGTCATCTTTACTATATAGGATTCCTGTTTAAAACGGAAGTCCCTATTTCCTTACTTGAAAAAAGATGCGCTCACTCTCTTCATGCGGCGGCTCATCTTCCCAATCTGCAAAAATCCTTTCAATTGTAAAGCCAGCTTCATTCAACATCTCGACATAAGTGTATGTATCAAACGTCCTTTGATAATGAACTTCATCAAAACGGCGATACATGCCACTTTCGTTCCGAACGAAAAATGCCAGCTCCGAATAGACGGAATGCTCCTCGTCCCCTTCTTCGGTTTGCCATATGTATGCAATTCTGCCGTTATCGAAAACGAAAGGAGCCTCCATGAAAACGTCATCCGTCTTATATGTTGAATGGACATCGAATAGCAGGACGCCGCCTACTACAAGCAAATCATAAATCTTGCGAAAAGTTTGGGCGACATCCTCTTTCTCCTTCACATAATTCAATGAATCTATTGCGATGACAGCCCCGTCAAATGTACCTGGTATATCCATTTTCTCCATAGGCTGCTCGATGAAAGAAATTTCAAGATTCAGCGAGCTCGCCCGCTCAGACGCGACTGCGAGCATATCGGCCGAAAGATCGAGCCCCGTCACAGCGGCGCCTTTTTTGGCAAATTTGACCGATAACAGTCCCGTGCCGCATCCGATATCAAGCAGCCGTTTACCTTGCAGAGGCCCCATTGCCTCCTCTGCCAGTTCGACATATTGGTCATACGGGATATCATCCATCAATTCATCATAGACGGACGCAAAATGTGTGTAGCTGTCATTCATACTGATCCGCCATATCGAGCATCGGGGCATCTCCCCATAGTTTTTCCAAGTTATAATAACCTCTCTCGTCACGGTGGAATACATGAACGACTACGTCACCTAAATCCACTAGGACCCAACGGCCGTTGTCCATACCTTCCACCCGTTTCACGTCATGGCCGTTCTCGGATGCTTTCTCCGAAACTTCACGGGCAATCGCTTGCACTTGTCGCTCGGAATTGGCATGCGTAATAATAAATTGGTCGGCGATCAAAGAAATCCCTTCCATGTTCAATACGACGATGTCTTCGCCTTTCTTGTCGTCTACTGCTTTATATGCTATTTCAAGTAATGTCGGCATAATGTTTGTCCTCTTTTCTTAACGATCTCTAATTTTCCGGCGAATTATCCGCCCTTGTTGTTTAATCCTCTTTTTGGACGTGCTCGTTATAGCACTCAAGCGAATCAGGAAAAATCATCGCCTGCTGCACAATAAGATATTGGAGCGAATGAGAAATGCTTGCTTTCATCGCATCATCCAAGGAAAGCTGTGCGATGAGGCGCAAATCCTCCACACCAGCAAAATCCCGGCCAGGCTCAATCAAATCTGCAATGTAGATAAGTTTCTCGAGGTCTGACATCCCTCTCCGTCCAGTCGTGTGATACATGATGGCATTCAAAATATCTTCATCCGTAATTCCGAATTCCTTTTTGGCAATAACAGTACCAGCCGGAGCGTGCCAGAGCTCATGTGGATAGGAAAGGTAACGCCTGTCCATTCCGTTGTCTTCAATAATTGACCGTAGCTTGTCCCGCTCCATCGCTTTTGCAATATCATGGCAGAGGGCCGCAATTTCTACTTTTTCCTGATCGACAGAGTAAAGGCTTGCAAGAGCTGTTGCAGTTTCTGCCACTCGGAATACATGCGCGACACGTCGAGAGGGAAGCCTCTTTTCGACTTCTCGTTTCAATTCCTCAATCAACATACAAACCCCCCTGTCTGATATACTTTTCTACAGGTTTCGGGAGAAGGAATTCAACTGTTCTACCCGTACGGATCCGATCCCGGATCACAGTAGAGGAGAGATCGATTTCGGGGATCTCAACCATCTGGACAGGGTATGTCGTCGTTCCTATTGTACCCGGTCTCCCAACACCGACAAACGTTACAATCTTTACTAATTCTTCGATTCGATGCCATGATGGCAGCATATCGATCATATCGCCGCCAATTATGAAATAGAACTCGGCATCTGGCTCTTGGGTGCGCAAGGCTTCGATCGTTTCATAGGTATAGGAAATCCCGCCACGATCCACTTCAAATGAAGAGGCAGTCAAACCAGCCGCACCATCAATCGCTAGTTCGACCATACGTAGACGCTGCTCAGGTGATGCATCAGAAGGATTAAGCTTGTGTGGAGGGATGGAAGTAGGCATCAGGCGCACTTCATCCAACTCCAATGTATGCTTCACTTCGTTTGCAATGATAAGATGCCCAATATGGGGCGGATTGAACGTCCCTCCAAGAATTCCGATCCGTTTCATGCTAGTTCTCCTTACGGAAGCTCGATCCGTTTCTTTTCTTTTGATTCCTTATAGAGGACTAAGATTTTACCGATAATCTGTACAACCTCGATGCCAGCCGCCTCAATTTTTTCTGCAACCTCGTTCTTATCTTCTTCACAGTTTTGCAGAATGCTCACTTTAATTAGTTCTCTTGCTTCTAGTGCCTCTTCAATCTGTTTAATGATTGCATCCGTCAATCCACCTTTTCCAATTTGAAAAATTGGCTGTAAGTGGTGTGCCTCACTGCGAAGATAGCTTTTTTGTTTTCCAGTTAACATCATATTCCTCCGAGCTTTTTAGTAATAATATCAATCATTTGCTTCGTATCAGGCTGAACTCCCGTCCATGACTGAAAAGAACGCGCCCCTTGATGAACGAACATGCCAACCCCATTCATTGTATGCCCGCCCGCTTCACGGGACAGTTTCAAAAATTCCGTTTCCAACGGGTTATAAATAATATCACAGACAATGGTGCCTGCTTGGATTTCTGAAGGATCAATCGGAGCGCCGCCTGCCGAGAAGTTCATTCCAACGGAAGTCGTTTGAATAACAAGACCGAACCGAGCCAGCTGCTTTTCTGCTTCTTCTATCGAAATGGCTTCAGCATGCAATTCCCCCGCCAGGCGTTCCGCTTTATCAAGCGTGCGGTTCGCACAGGAAATCGGCCCATACCCTTCGGATACAAGTGCGTAACCGATGCCTCTTGCTGCACCACCAGCCCCGATCAATAATACGTTTTTCTCTTTCCCTGAATTACCGAACTGTTCCTCTAAGGAACGGACAAAACCGATACCGTCCGTATTCATCCCAAACAGCGAACCATCTTCCATAACCTTTACCGTATTGACCGCATTCATTTGTCTTGCAAAAGGATCGATTTCATCAAGATGCTCGATAATTGCACTCTTATGGGGCACTGTTACATTCCAACCACTACAGCCGAGTTCCCTCAAGCCTTCCACCGCTTGTCCTAAACGGTCACTTGTTACATGAACTGGTATATAAGCTGCATCAATTCCATTGTCAGAGAACCATCGTCCATGCATCTCTGGAGACATGGACTGGGCAATCGGATCTCCAATAACCGCAAACCACTTTTTCATATGAATCCTCCTATATGAGCGACGGCCGTAATTCAACATTGACACCACGAGGTGCATGAACCGCGATTTTTACGTCAGGATGTTGAATTGTAATCCAACCAAGGCCGGAAATGACAATGTCAGTCTTCGGTTTCTTAATGGAAAACTCATGCCGCACTAGAGGTGGCAATGCATCGATCGATTCCTCAGTCGGAGGTGAAAGCAGTCCGCCGAGATGGTCAGCAAATAACTGATCCGCATTTTCAAGTTTGGTCCGGTGAATCGGAAGGCTGTTTGACACATGGACCGTAAAGGAGGAACGGTCGCCACTGATGAAATCAAAGCGTGCCAAACCGCCGATATACAGTGTCTGCTCAGCATTTAATTGAAAGACTTTCGGTTTTAGTTCCTTTTTCGGCGTGATCGCCTTTAAATCATTCGGCCCTAGATAATGCGCCATCTGGTGGTCATTAATAATGCCCGGTGTATCGTATATTGCTTTGCCGTCGTCCAGCGGAATCTCGACAAGGTCCAAAGTCGTGCCCGGAAAATGAGAAGTCGTAATGACATCACCCATGCCTGTTGCATTTTTGATGATCCTGTTAATAAAAGTGGATTTTCCGACATTCGTACAGCCTACAACATATACATCCTTGCCACCTCGAATTTCTTCGATGGCAGCGAGCGCCTCTTCCATGCCTGTCCCTTTATATGCGGAAACGAGTAAAATCTCAGCAGGCTTCAGCCCAAGTTTTCTCGATTCCTCACGCATCCAGTTCTTCAGCTTGCCCTCTTTCACCGACTTAGGGAGGACATCTGATTTATTGCCGACCAATATGATATCCTTATTGCCGACAAACCGATGTAGCCCCGGAATCCAGCTACCATTGAAATCAAAAATATCGACCACTTTCACTACGATGCCATCCTTTTGGCCAATCCCGTTTAAAATGGCCAAAAAATCATCGCCTGATAGCGAAACTGGTTGCAGTTCATTGTAATTCCGCAATCTGAAGCATCGCTGACATAATACTGTCTCTTTTTCCAATGAAGCCGGCGGTGTATAGCCATCCCCTTTTGGATTTTCCGTCTGGATCGGTACACCGCATCCTATACATACTAATTGTTCCAAGCTTATTCCTCCCAATCCAGCATTCCACGCCGCTTAAGGCCCTTCATAATCCGCCTCTCGACTTTCCGGTTAAATCTTGTCACGAAGCCATCTGACTTTGCGACTGGTATAACAAGAATCGTACGGACGCCAAAACGATTTCCTCCCAGTATATCCGTCAACAGCTGGTCTCCTATCATGACGACTTCTTCCTTTGGCAGGCCCATTAGGCGAAGCGCCTTGCTGAACCCTTTGCCTAACGGTTTTTTCGCCTCAAAAATAAAAGGAATACCAGCAGGCTGACAGAATGTGCTGACCCGAGGCTCATGATTATTTGATACAACAACCACTTTCAGTCCTGCATCCCGCATCATTTTCATCCATTCAATGACTTCTGGAGTCGCTTCTGGACGGTCCCATTCGACTAAGGTATTATCCAAGTCCGTCATGATTCCTTTAATGCCCTGTGCTATTAATGTGTCCGGCCTAATCTGATATATGTCTTTCACATATTCTCCCGGTAAAAATTGTTTGTACAAAAAATATCCACTCCATCTGACGATTTCAAAATGATTATAACATATCCATCCTTTTTGCATGCGTCTCATCTTCCCCACCAGCCGGGTGAATCGTTCATGTCTACAGTGCTATCAGTCGACCTGTTCGCATATGCTGTCATACAAAGACACAGGAGGTGGACCGATGAGCGGATTCGTCATGGCGCTTGTCCAACTGTGGCTTGAAATTCCGGCAGTAGTCGGATATATCCGTGGGCAGGCATTCCGTCGTCCGCTGTCTAAAGCGGAGGAAGCCGAGTGCTTACAACGTCTTGCAGAAGGAGACGAAAGCGCTCGGGATGAACTGATCGAGAGAAACATGCGCCTCGTTGCACACGTCGTAAAAAAATTCCATCCAAAACACGAACAACTGGACGACTACATTTCCATTGGAACCATCGGACTCATGAAGGCGGTCAACAGTTTCACACCGGACCGAAAGACAAAACTGGCTACGTACGCGGCCCGATGCATTGAAAATGAAATACTGATGTTCTTGCGCACGCAAAAGAAGGTTCAAAAGGATGTTTCCCTTTTTGATCCGATCGGCACAGACAAAGACGGCCAATCCTTGCAAATTGCCGATCTGCTTCAAACGGATGATGAAGCCCCAATTGAAACAGTGGAACAACAGGAACAAAGGGATCGTCTTTATCGGCATCTCGGCAAGCTTGACAGCCGGGAACTTGAAATTATCCAGAGGCGATACGGACTGCTCGATGATCAACCGATGACCCAAAAAGAAATCGCCGAACAATTGAACATTTCGAGAAGCTACGTTTCAAGAATTGAGAAACGTGCGATCGTGAAACTATACCAGTTATTCAAACATGAATATAATGAATAAACTGCACAACATCCTACACTACATCCTGCACCGTGAAACGAGAGGAAAAGGCGTTCCAACCGCGTGTTCAATCCGCGAAAGGAACGCCTTTTTCCTATTGCAAATCCAGACATCATATGTTTTCTCCGTCTTGCAGTGGGCAGCTGGATCACGCAATCAGTCTGTGCTGACTTCACGCATAATAACAACTGCAATGACCGCTGTTGCAACGAAAGCTCCAGTCATCAAGAAAAACATAAGAAAATCACTCCTCGCTTGTACAGGTTCTTCACTCCATCATACCATACCCGTCTTACAATTTCGATATCGCTTTCCGAACAATTTCCGACGAATGTTTGGCAGCCGTCGGTAAAAATTCATCAAACGAAATGGATGATTCTTTTCCTGCAATATCCGAGAGTGCACGAATAACAACGAACGGCATATTGAACTGATGGCAAACTTGCGCAACAGCCGCCGCTTCCATTTCTGCAGCAATCATGCTCGGGAACGCTTCCCTCACTTGTTCCACTCGTGCCGGATCACTCATGAACACGTCGCCTGATGCGATAAGCCCGATTGCATACGTATGTCCGCCCACTTCCACGACCGCCTCTTTGGCAATCGCAGCTAGTTTTTCATCCGACATAAAAGCGGCCGGCATGCCAGGGACTTGACCTATTTCATAGCCGAAAGCCGTGGCATCGACATCATGGTGTCGAACTTCATCCGAAATGACAACACTGCCCACGTCCAGCGTTTCGGAAAAACCGCCTGCCGAACCAGTATTAATGACGACATCCGGCTGATGCAGCTGAATCAGCAATGTAGTGGCAATAGCAGCATTCACCTTACCTATGCCGCTTTTGACAAGCACGACGTCCTTCCCATCGAGCTTTCCTTCAATAAATTCACAATTCGCTACAGCGGCTGATGTTTTGGAAGTCATTGCTTCCCGCAGAATTTCCACTTCCTGCTCCATCGCTCCGATGATTGCTATTTTCATGCCATTCCCTCCACTCAGTAGTCAAAATCCAATGTGCTTAACTTATCCATTTTAACAGGTTGCCAGCCTTGTCCGTCAACCCATTCAAGATAAACTCTGTACATTTGGGATTTATCGCGAGTAGAAACGATGCCGATCGACTTTTGTGGTCCGCCGCCGTTTTTGATTTTCCAAAAAATCATGGAATCCTCCGAAAGGCCAGTTGCATAAGCAAGTGCTTTCTTTTTCTCATTCCAGTCGACTGATTCTCCGTCATACGATGACACATGTTCTCCGCTTTGTGCCGTACCGATTGGTGCCCAAGATTCGTTGACAACTGTTTCTGTCACTACTTTCTCATCGGTCGGTGTCACGGAGACAAGTTCCCCTTCTGCCGCTTCGTCTGTCACATTCGTTTCCTGATCAGATTCTGTCTGTCCATCGGTATCTGATGTGTCATTGCCAGATTCCGTTTCGCCAGCCGTATCATTTTCATCCACACTGTTCTGCTCGGAACCATCTTCCGGCTGTTCTTCTTCCATGCCAGAATCCTCGGACTCCTCTCCAGATGCTCCGCTCGTCTCAACGGTTTCTGGATCCTTTTCCTTCGTTTCATCCTTGCCCCCTATGATGATAGAGGCTCCTACTATGATAATGAGTACAACAACAAGGCCAATTAAGCCATTTAATATCAAATTGGATCGACTTTTATTCCGTTTGCGATTCACCCTTGAAAAATTGGGATCTTGATTTGGCATAAAATCCTCCCCTTTCCTTCTCAAAAGGATACTACTCTATTTGACTCTTTTTCAATCGAATAGGTTTCATTTAATTAAATTTCAATGATTGCAACAGCTCCGAAACACTTTCCAGAAAGCTTCAGTAAGAAATGCATTGCCCGGAAGTATTGATATACTGGAAAGATGAAGATAATTGCCTGGTGCAAACAACCCTATCCACTCGAACAAGGCTAGGCCTTTCAATTAGAAAGAGCGATGGGACGTGTATCAAATGTCTCATCGCTCTTCCATTAAGCTTTAGCAAGCTGATTATTTAATTTCTACAATCGTGACGGACATTTCTCCGCCTGGCGTCATGATTTTAACTTCGTCGCCTTTCTTTTTGCCGATCAGGCCTTTCGCAATTGGCGAGTCGTTCGAGATAAGACCTTCAATAGGATTCGCTTCAGCAGAGCCGACAATGGTATACGTTTCTTCATCGCCATCTGGCAATTCCTTGAATGTAACCGTTTTCCCAATCTGTACTTCGTCATTGTTCAATTCATCTTCTGTGATGATTACCGCATTGCGGATCATTGATTCCAAAGTCGAAATTTTACCTTCCACGAATGCTTGGTCTTCTTTAGCTGAATCGTATTCGGAGTTTTCAGATAGGTCGCCATAACTACGGGCAATCTTAATCCGCTCCACTACTTCTTTACGTTTTACAGTTTTCAAGTATTCTAATTCTTCTTCCAGCTTCTTTTTACCTGATACTGTCATTGGGTATTTTTTTTCAGAAACCATTTCACAACACTCCTCATAATCCTGTTCATAAAAACACTATGCCGCTCCTACGAGAGGTATGCGACATAGGATTCGTTTCTATTGAATTCTGAACCCATCATATTACAATTTCGTTCCAGATTCAAGAATTGTTTTTATTTTCGTCACCATTAGGTCAATGGCAACTTCGTTATGCCCGCCTTCCGGAATGATAATATCCGCATACCTTTTGGTCGGTTCAATGAATTGATTGTGCATGGGCCGTACAACGGTCAAATACTGATCGATGACGGAATCGATCGTTCTTCCCCGTTCCTGAATATCCCGCATAAGCCTCCGGATGATCCGCAAGTCGGCATCCGTGTCGACAAACAGCTTAATATCCATCAATTCCCGGAGCCTTGGATCTTCTAGCACTAGAATACCTTCCAGGATGATGACATCCTTTGGCGAAATTTCTATCGTTTCATTTGAACGGGTATGGAGCGCATAATCATACACCGGCTTGGATATAGATGTCCGCTCTAACAGCATTCCGACATGTTCGATCAAAAGATCGGTATCGAATGCGAGAGGATGGTCGTAATTGGTCTTCAATCTCTCCTCGAATTCCAAATGCGACTGGTCCTTATAATAATAATCCTGTTCAATAACGACGACAGAATGTTCCTTGAATACATTGTAAATGCGGTTGGTAACGCTCGTCTTGCCGGACCCTGAACCACCGGCGATTCCGATGACAAGGGGTTTTGTTCCGCTCATGCATGTTCCTCCTTTGTCAGGAATGTTATTATTTTTTTATTGCAATTAAAATGCCATCTCCGACCGGCAGAAGCGTCGTTTCGTAGTCCGGATGGGACATGATCCATTTAGTGAATTCCTTCAAGTTTCGGATCATTGTCCGATTCCGTTTTGGCAGCTCCTCATCAGGTGTCAACACTGCTCCATGCATGAACATATTATCACAATAGATGATGCCGCCCGGCTTTACAAATTCCGCGTATTTTTCAAAGAACCTTTTATACTGACCCTTTGCCGCGTCAATGAAAAGCGCGTCATATTTCAAGTCCGGCAGTTTGTCATCTTCCAAGAGGAGTGCGTCCCCTTCAATAATGCGGATATGGTCCGAAACTATGCTCCGTTGGATGAAGTCGACTGCCATACGGTAGCGATCAGCGTCCCGTTCAATCGTCGTAATAGATGTTCCCCGCAAAGCCATGGCCATCCGGATCGCGGAATAACCGATCGCACTTCCGATTTCCAAAATGGCATTCGGACGCTGAATGCGCAGCAGGCCGATAAATGTATCAATCCCGCTGCGATCCATGATCGGCACATTCTGCTCGCGGGCGAGGCTTTCCATTTCCGAGATTAACGGATCTTCCGCGTCGCATAAATCTGCAATGTATTGATTATAGTCGCTCATGCTTTCCACTTCCATTCATACGACTTTCCTTTATTCTCCAGACAAATATTGAGCCCGTTTCTGTAAATGCTCGTCATATGTCTTGGAAAAATGGTTGGTTCCTTCTTTATCAGCAAGGAAATAAAGATAGTCTGTCTCTGCCGGTTCCACGACTGCTTCGATAGAGGATTTTCCTGCTCCAGCAATCGGCCCTGGCGGCAAACCTTGGTTTTGATACGTATTATATGGATCCTGCACTTCCAAGTCGGAATAGAGGACACGGTCTTTATGCACCCCTAGCGAATACAGAACAGTTGGATCGGTCTGCAATGGCATTTTGGCATCCAAACGATTGTAAAAGACACTCGCAATCGTTTCCCTGTCCGCCTTCGCAGTCGCTTCTTTCTCAAGTAATGAAGCGAAGGTTAACAGCCAATGGACGGATTTATCACTGGATTCCAAGTAGCCATAATACGGTGTGATGGCTGCTGATGTCGCGTCCAACATGCTCGTAACGATTGTTTCCAGTGATGGCTTTTCCTCATAGAAAGGATAGGTCGCCGGGAACAAATAGCCTTCAAGCGGATGCTTGATTTGCTCGCCACGAATTTCTTCCGTCAATAAGTTTGGATATTTGCCCATGAAGTATTCAATCGTTTTCTCATCATCGATATACGCCATGAATTCTTTCTCGGATATGCCGGTCTTTTTCTCGACAATTTTACCGATTTGATCTAACGTCAAGCCTTCTGGAACCGTCATCGTAAACACAGGCTCGCGGTACACTTTACCTGTTTTCAAGCTTTGAATCAACTCATCGAGTGTCATGGCTTTCGTCAAACCATATGTGCCTGCCTGGAATTGCGATTCGTTCTTGAACTTCGCGTAATACTTGAAAACACGGGCATCTTTAATAATCCCGTTCTCTTCTAATTTTTTGGATATTGTATTTAATCCGGAACCGATTGGCACTTCCACTTCGATTACCTTTTCCGAATCAGGATCGACAGGCTGCAGTGAATCCACTATGTACTTGTATACCGCCCGTCCTCCAATCAGTCCGACCAATAAAACGATCAAAGCGATGGCGAATACGATGCGCCTTACAATTTTCACTTCTTTTTTCTGCTCTCTCATCCGGTCGAGCATGATGTCCTTTTTCGATTCCTTCTTTGACTCATTTCCCATCCAGAACGTCACCTCTTTCCTGTACGAATACTCGTTGCCAAGACGTTGAAGCCGACTCCGTTAAACGCATGAAAAACGGAATGGTCTGCACCATTCCGTCCCGTGCACATATAATTATTCTTCGTCTTCCTCCGCAAGAAACGTATTCAACATTTCTTCGATCATATCCCATTCTTCATCCGTTTCGATTGGCATCAATTCGCCATCTTCATCATTTTCCGAAGGGATGAAAGCAGACGCATGGATTTCTATTTCTTCATCATCATCGATGTCCTCATTCTCACCCAAGATATGATAGAGCACATACGATTTTCCGAAATCTTCCGAGTCGAATGTGAAAATAACTTCACATACGTGCTCTTCTCCGTGCTCATCTACGATTGTCATTGTTTCTTGTCCATGTTCCATTCCATCACCTCATCTATTTTTTGAATCAAGATACCCTTGAAGTATCATGACCGCCGCCATCTTGTCGATGACGTCTTTCCTTTTTTTCCTGCTGACGTCTGCATCGATCAACATCCGTTCCGCAGCCATTGTAGTCAATCTTTCATCCCACAGGACAACAGGCAAGCCAAATTCCTCTTTCAGCAATTCTGCATACTTTTCGGAAGCTTCCCCTCGCGGGCCTACTGAATTGTTCATATTTTTTGGATAGCCGACTACGAAAGCGTCGACATCGTATTCAGTGACAAGCTTTTTGATTCTTTCCACACCAAATTGGCCGGCGTTTTCATCGATTTTAACTGTCTCGATGCCTTGGGCTGTCCATCCAAGAGCATCACTGATGGCCACTCCGACCGTTTTGGATCCGACGTCCAAACCCATCGTCCTCAAATTGGGCGCCCTCCGTTTTCCCGGATATAAAATTTCACAAGTTCTTCGAGAATTTCATCGCGCTCCAACTTACGGATCAAATTCCTTGCTTCGTCGTGGCGAGGAATGTAAGCCGGGTCGCCTGAAAGAAGGTAGCCGACAATTTGATTGATAGGATTGTACCCTTTGTCGTCCAGCGCCTTGTGCACACGGAGCATGACTTGTTTCACTTCCTGCTCCATCGATTCCTCAGGGAAGTTGAATTTCATCGTCTTGTCGTATGAATCCATAATCGACACCCCGCTTTCCATTCATCCGTTACTAAAAATCGGATAAGTTTCCTTTATCCATTATACATGACATGCCTTTTCCGAATCAATCGCGTCCTTCGGCGATTGACCCGGAAATGCATAATCGATCAGTTGACGGATTTGACATAATCATACACGGATTGAAGGGCTTCATCAAGTTTAGAAGCATCCTTCGCACCCGCCATCGCCATATCTGGACGTCCGCCGCCTTTTCCTCCGCATAATGAAGCTACATGATTGACGATTTTGCCGGCATGTAAGTTCCCAGATTTCAAATCGTCTGTTACACCTGCAGCAAGCATAACTTTGCCGTCCGAAGCGCCACCAAGAACGATAACTCCTTTAACGACTTTTTGTTTCAATTCATCAATCATCTGGCGCAAGCCGTTATTGTCTTTCACATCAACTCGTGCGGAAATGACCGTGACATCATCGATTTGTTCTGCGTTTGCCAGAATATCAGTCAGCTGGCTGTTGCCAAGCTTCGCAGCCAATGATTCATTCTCGCGTTGCAATTCTTTCAGATCGGCCAAAGTTGCGCCGACTTTAGTAACGATGTCCTTCGGATTTGATTTCAGCAAAGCTGACGCATTTGTAAGTAAAGCCTCTTCCGCTTTGAATGAAACATAAGCGTTTTTACCTGTTAAAGCTTCAATTCTGCGCGTACCTGCTCCGATACCGCCTTCCGACTCGATTTTAAACAGACCGATTTCAGCCGTTGTTGACACGTGGCAGCCGCCGCAAAGTTCAAGTGAATAGTTTCCGACCGATACGACGCGGACGATATCGCCATATTTTTCTCCGAAAAGAGCCATGGCGCCCATCTGCTTGGCTTCATCAATCGACTTTTGAGAAATATCGACGTTGATATCTTCCCAGATTTTTTCATTCACTTTCCGTTCGATCGTTTCCAGCTCCTCTTTCGTTATTTGCCCGAAATGAGAGAAGTCAAACCGAAGACGATCCGGACCGACATAAGATCCGGCTTGGTTAACATGTTCACCGAGCACTTCTTTCAGCGCTTTGTGAAGCAAATGCGTTGCCGTATGGTTTTTAATTGTCAGCTTACGGTCTTCTTCGTTGACCGTTGCCTTGGCAGCTGCTCCTGCCTGCACTTCGCCTGAACGGACTGTTGCTGTGTGCAAATGTTGTCCGTTCGGCGCTTTTTGTACGTCCTTCACATCGACAATGAACAGATCGTTGGAAAGAGTCCCTTTATCAGCAATTTGTCCACCGCTTTCCGCATAAAACGGCGTGCGGTCGAGAATGAACTGGATCTCTTGCCCTTCGGAAGCATGTTCCACAAGGCTGCCTTCTTGCAGCAGCGCAACAATTGTTGCATCACTTTCAAGCTGGCCATATCCAATGAATTCGCTTTTCTCATGGATATTCCCAAGAACCTCTGACTGTACATGCATGCTGTCCACATCCTGGCGGGCAGCACGGGCACGGTTCCGTTGATTTTCCATTTCCTGATCAAAACCGGCACGGTCAACAGAGACTCCTGCTTCTTCTACATACTCCTCTGTCAATTCAAACGGGAAGCCGTACGTGTCATACAGTTTAAACGCATCCACACCGGAAACGACCGGATGATCGGATGTTTTCGCCTTTTCAATAATGCCTGATAGGATCGAGAGTCCTTCGTTCAATGTTTCGTGGAAGCGCACTTCCTCGTTTTTAATAACCTTCATGATAAACTCTTGTTTTTCCTTCACTTGCGGATAGAAGTCTTCCATGATTTCTCCTACAACTGGGACGAGTTCATACATGAACGGCTTTTGGATTCCTAATTGTTTTGCATAACGGACTGCCCGGCGCAATAAACGGCGAAGGACATAGCCACGCCCTTCATTGGAAGGAAGCGCTCCGTCGCCAATTGCAAAAGCAACTGTACGAATATGGTCCGCAATGACTTTGAACGCTGTATCTTTCACAGCATCGGAACCATATGCTTCGCCAGACACCTTCTCAACGGAATGGATGATCGGCATAAACAGATCGGTATCAAAGTTGGTCGGAACGTCTTGAATGACAGATGCCATCCGTTCCAAGCCCATGCCGGTATCAATGTTTTTCTTTGGAAGCGGCGTGTACGTATGATCCGGATTATGGTTGAATTCTGAAAAGACCAAATTCCAGATCTCCAAATATCTTTCGTTTTCTCCACCAGGGTACAGTTCAGGATCGGAGAAATCGTCGCCATAGGATGGACCGCGATCATAAAAGATTTCGGAGTTTGGACCGCTTGGGCCTTCACCGATGTCCCAGAAGTTTCCTTCCAGACGAATGATCCGCTCTTCCGGAATGCCGATTTTGTCTTTCCAGATCATATACGCCTCTTCATCCTCCGGGTGAACTGTAACAGAAAGCAAATCCGGATTAAAGCCGATCCACTTGTCGTCCGTCAGGAATTCCCATGCACGGACAATCGCTTCTTCTTTGAAGTAATCTCCGATAGAGAAGTTGCCAAGCATTTCGAAGAACGTGTGGTGACGTGCCGTCTTTCCGACGTTCTCAATATCATTTGTCCGAATTGATTTTTGAGCGTTTACAATCCGTGGATTGTCAGGAATTACCCGTCCATCGAAGTATTTCTTTAACGTAGCAACTCCACTGTTGATCCAAAGCAAAGAAGGATCATCAATTGGAACGAGGGGAGCGGATGGCTCTTCACTATGTCCATGCTCTTTAAAGTAATCCAAAAACATTTTACGAATTTGCGCAGCTGTCAATTTTTTCATCTTACTAACCTCCATTCAATTTTTCCGAAAGGTACGCCGAAAAATAAAAAAACTCCGCCCCTCAAAGGGACGAAGTGAATTTTCGCGGTACCACCCTAATTTACCGAATAGAAAATATCCGGTATCTCAGAAGCCTTAACGTGGCAAACGGCAATGATTAGTTGCACTCCAGAGTAGCGTTCCGACATATTCGCCATGAGAACCTTTTCAGCCACGAGGTTCCTCTCTTTTCAAGCGATATAAGCGTACTGTCTCCTTCAACGCATTACGTATGATACTCGAATTATAGGGAATTATTGTTGGCCTGTCAATCCGTGGCCTCCATAAAGTTATAAGGCGTCAATCCTTGCATGCCAATCATCGGATCAATTGACAGGACATTGTCCCTCGTCAATTGCATATTGTCCGGACTCTCTGCCCTTACCTCTTCCTGCCTGTTTCCGTCTGTCGGCTCTGTTGCAGGTTCTTTCCCCTCGTGAGCAGGCAAGGACTCTTCAGCCTTTTCTACAGTTGCATCCGCTGCAAGAGATTCTTCCGGTATGTCCTCACCTGCCGGCAGTTCGCCAAGCTGAAGCCGCTGTTTGAGGGTCGTCTGGCGTGCCAGTTCGTCCGTCCTGCTAATTCCTTCCCTGAATTCCGCCGGTTCTCCGCAAAGTATCAAGAAATTTTTAGCACGGGTAATTCCGGTGTAAAGCAAGTTGCGCCGCAGCATTTTCCGGTAACTTCTGACGACTGGCATAATGACAGTCGGGAATTCGCTGCCCTGTGACTTATGGATGGAACAGCAATAAGCCAATGTAATTTGATTCAAATCGTTTCGTTCGTATGTGACTTCTATGCCGTCGTACGAGACGACGAGCATTTCTTTCTTGTCGACCGTTTCCTTCGCCTTCAAGATTGCAATGACTTCTCCCATATCCCCGTTGAATACATTGCTTTCCGGTTGATTGACAAGCTGAAGCACTTTGTCCCCGATCCGGTAGATCATATCCCCAAATACGACTTCTTTCCGATCGGGACCTGGCGGATTGACCATCTCTTGGATCATTTTATTCAAGCCATCAATGCCAGCTGTACCTTTATACATTGGCGCAAGCACCTGGATGTCTTTAATGGAATGGCCCTTTGCTAATGCATTCTTCAGCACTTGCTCCACGACATTCATGATCTGATCCCCATTCGAGCGGATAAACGAACGGTCTGATGTCTTTTTGATTAGATTGTCATCCCATTCAGAACGCTTGATCATGTGAGCCATTTCAATAATCGTGGAACCCGCGCTTTGCCGGTAGATTTCTTTCAATTCAACGACCGGAATTTTTCCGGACTCCAGCATATCCTTCAAGACTTGTCCCGGTCCTACAGGCGGCAGCTGATCCTGGTCACCTACAAACAAGATTTGGATATCATCGTCCAGCGCTTTCAGCAACTGATGAGCAAGCCATGTATCGACCATCGACATCTCGTCAATAATCAACAGCCTGCCTTCGACTTCCCTGCCTTCCGCTTCATCTTTTTCCTGTCCAGTGAAGCCGAGAAGACGATGGATAGTCATCGCTGGAAGTCCAGTCGATTCGGACATCCGTTTTGCCGCCCGTCCTGTTGGGGCTGCCAATACAATCGGAAAAGGTTCCTGCTTTTTGGCATATTCCTTCGGATCTAGGGAAAGTCCGTGCAGTTCCGCATACACTTCGACAAGTCCCCTAATGACTGTCGTTTTTCCGGTACCAGGACCGCCTGTCAAAATCATGACAGACGAATGAAGGGCCGTTTGTATAGCAGCTGCCTGAGTTTCGGCATACGTCACGCCGAGCCGTTCCTCCGCTTCCCCGATCGCCTTCCTAACTTCGGAAGCAGGAAACGCATCCGCTTTCTCGCTTTCCAACAACCGGTCTAGTTTCGAGGCAATGCCAAGCTCAGAAAAGTAGAGGGAAGGGATGTACAGTTTGCGTTCCTCGGCGCATAGCTTGGATTCTTCCACCAACTCAATGATTGACTGGGAAATGCGGTCAAAAGGAATCTCCTCCGGCTGACTTACTTCCAGCATGCGCTTGACTTCGGGCAAGACATCATTTGCGAGCAAATAAACATGGCCCGCTGATTGGACCGCTTGATTCATATAGTGCAAAATAGCCGCTTTCACACGGGACGGATGCTGCCCGGTCATGCCAAGCTGCCTGCCGAGCTCATCCGCCCGCTGAAAGCCGATTCCTTCTATTTCTTCAATGAGACGATACGGATTTTCAGTTAATCGCTCAATCGATTCCTCGCGATATGTTTGGTAAATCCGCATGGCGAGTTGGGGGCCGAACCCCCACTCATTCAGCTGGACGATTGTCCTCTCGAGACCTAAGTTCTGCTGAAGCACGGAAGTTAGCGTTTCTTTCCGTTCATCCGATAGCTTCGGTATAGCGTCGAGCACAGAGGGATTTTCCACTATTTTTCGAATGGCGTCTTTTCCAAGCGTCTTAACAATCGTATCCGCAGTCTTTCTGCCAATGCCCGGAAAGAGATCCCCCGACAGATAATGAACAAGACCATCCTCCGTCTCAGGCATCTCCTTCGAAAAGGTCATGACATCGAACTGCTCGCCGTATGTATTGTGTTTGACAAGCCGTCCTGTGAAGCGGTATTCCTCATTTTCCGTCAGCTGTGGAAAGTTCCCTTTGATCACAATCTCTTTGTCACCATACCCACAATTCGTCTTGCTGATTTTCAGCTTGGCTATCGTAAACAGATTGGTGGGATTATGGAAGATCGTAACGACCGGACGTCCGACCAAAAAAACTTCCTCTTTCCTATCGTTGTCGAATAACTCTTCCATATTCATTCACCGCCTTACCTGTAATCTATTACTTATCAGCTTCGCCTTGCTTGATCATGTCATAAATATATTTCGATTGGACATGGTCTGGCTCGATCGTGAAGGCACGTTCCAAATGATAAAGTGCATCTTCCTTCTGATCGGTCGACACCGCATAAACCATCCCTAAATTATAATGTGCATCTGGATGTTCGGGATCTTTCTCGACCAATTCACGCAGCACTTTTTCGGCTTCCTTAAATAATTCCAATTTAGCTAGAAGAATTCCGTACGAAAGCTGAATTTCCAAATCTTCTGGAGCGAGTTCAAGAGCACGCTGCATATAAGGCAGCGCCAACTTTTCATTGCCTCCCTGCTCCAGGCTTTTGCCGAGCATGAAATAGGCGTCCGCCTGCTCCATGCCGCTCCGCACTGCCTTTTCATACAATTTGGCCGCTTCTTCAAAACGCCCATTATTGTAATAAAGATTGGCGAGCCCATAATAGGCTGTGACCGCCTCCTCGTCCAGCGTTAATGCTTTTTGGAAAAAACGCTCCGCCCGTTCCACATCGCCGACAGCTGTGAAGACATTTCCTAAATTGATATAGCCAACTGGATTGTCAGGCTCCTGCTCAGCTGCCTTCACAAATGCTTCAATTGCTTTCTCATATTCACCTTGCTGTAAGGATTGAATTCCTATTTCGTTATATTCCATCGTTTACCTTCCCTTATCCGACATAATCCAGTTCTTTTCCGTCCTTGACCACCGTGTCGATTGTTCCGCCGCCAAGACATTCCTCACCGTCATAAAAAACAACGGCTTGACCCGGCGTAATTGCTCTGACCGGGACATCGAACACAACGTTTGCCCGGTCTCCTTCCAGGAGTTCAACCTTCACTTTTGTGTCCGGCTGACGGTAACGGAATTTGGCTGTACATTCGAACGTTTGCGGCATTTTTCGAGCAGTTGTGAAGCTGATATTTACCGCAGTCAAGCTATCCGAATACAATGCATCGTTATGAAAGCCTTGGCCAACGAGAAGAACATTATTTTTTAAGTCTTTCCCTAGAACGAACCACGGATCGCCCGCTCCTCCGATACCAAGACCGTGGCGCTGGCCGATTGTATAATACATGAGCCCGTCATGCTTGCCGACGGTCTCCCCTTCCATCGTTTTCATATCTCCGGGCTGTGCCGGCAAATACTGGCCGAGAAACTCTTTAAAATTCCGTTCGCCAATGAAACAGATTCCTGTGGAGTCTTTCTTCTTAGCAGTCGTCAAACCAGCCCGTTCTGCTATTTGGCGTACTTCACTCTTATCTAGATTGCCGATTGGGAACATGACTTTACGCAATTGTTCCTGAGTCAGCTGATTGAGGAAATACGTCTGGTCCTTGTTATTATCCTTGCCTCGCAGCATCGCAACGCCATCTTCCGTTTCCACGACTTGCGCATAGTGGCCAGTCGCCAGAAAATCCGCTCCCAGGCTCATCGCATGATCAAGAAATGCTTTAAATTTGATTTCTTTATTGCACATGACATCTGGATTTGGCGTTCGGCCTGCTTTGTACTCTTCAAGGAAATAAGTGAATACTTTATCCCAATACTGCTTCTCAAAATTTACTGCGTAATAGGGTATGCCGATTTCATTGCAGACACTAATGACATCCTCATAATCTTCTGTCGCTGTACATACCCCGAACTCATCTGTGTCATCCCAGTTTTTCATGAAGATGCCGATGACATCATAGCCTTGTTCTTTCAGCAACAGCGCGGCTACTGATGAGTCGACGCCGCCAGACATGCCGACGACGACACGTGTATTTTCTACTGCTTTTGTAGTTCTCATATATCGTTTCATCCTTTATCTTTTCAATTCACGAGACGTTGTATAACCCGAGCCACCCTTTCGGCCGCATCTGCGACCTTCTCTTCATCCAAACCATAGCCGAAACTGAAACGGACCGAATTTCGCAATTTTGGAGATTCTTTTCCGCAAATTGCTGTGAGTACATGGGAAGGATCCAATGAGCCTGCTGTACAAGCCGAACCGCTTGAGACAGCCACACCTTCCATATCCAAATTGACGAGCAATGATTCGATATCCGTACCCGGGAAACTGATATTTACAATATGGGGCAGTCTTTCAGTATTTCCTGCATTCACCTCATAAGCAATGGAATGCTTGTCCAGAACAGAGAGAAGTGTGGAGACATACATTTCATATGCCTGACGGTTCGCCTCCATGCCAGCTTGTGCAAGTTCCACAGCTTTTGCAAACCCAGCCATCGCCGTCACATTTTCCGTGCCGGCCCTGCGTTTTCGTTCCTGCTCTCCTCCAAATAGAAGAGGCGTTGTATTCATGCCTTTTCGCTGATAAAGTAAACCGATCCCTTTCGGACCATTTAGTTTATGTGCAGAGGCGGATAGCAAATCGACGCCTAATTCATTCACATCAATCGGCAGAATGCCGAATGCCTGCACTGCGTCCGTATGGAAAGCCGCCTGATGGTCTTTAAGAAGCGTTCCGATTTCACGGATTGGCTGGATTGTTCCAACTTCATTGTTGCCGAGCATGATTGTTACGAGTATCGTCCGATCGGTCAGTGCTTGTTCCACTTGCCAAGCCTGGACACGGCCGTCTTCATCCACTGGAAGATAGGTCACGTCATAGCCTTGTTTCTCAAGCATCTGGCATGTATGAAGAACGGCATGATGCTCGATATTCGTTGTAATAATATGATTTCCTTTTTCCTTCATGGCGGTTGCGGTTCCGACAATTGCAATATTATCAGCCTCCGTGCCGCCGGATGTAAAGATGATCTCTACTGGGTCCGCGTGAATGGCCCGGGCAATCGTTTTTCTGGCATCATCGACTACTTTTCTGGCCGTCCGACCATAGTGGTGAATGCTAGATGGATTTCCGAAGACCGTGTTCATCGTATCCATATACGTCTTCGCCACTTTAGGATGGATAGGCGTTGTGGCCGCATGGTCAAGATAGATTGTATCCATTTGAAAAACTCCTTTTAAATGTAAAACATATACCCTTCAGGTTCTGGCGCTCTATCCGAGTCAATTAAATCTTCAATCGTTGTCGTATCGAGGACGCCCCGGATCGCCTCGCCGATGCGATGCCATAATTCCTGCTGCGGCACATCATCCTCATCCATATCCTCAATGAGTTGAATTGGGCCTTCTAATACGCGGATGACATCCCCCGCAGTAATTTCATTTGGCGCTTTTGCCAATTTATAACCGCCATATGCTCCCCGGACGCTTTTCACTACACCGCTATTCCGCAAAGGCGGAATTAACTGTTCCAAGTAGGCTTCAGATAGATTATGTTCTTCTGCTATTTTTCGTAAAGGCAATGGGCCTTCCCCATAGTTTCTGCCGAGTTCAACGACAATCGTCAATCCATATCGGCCTTTTGTAGATATTCTCATCGTATCCAACAGTCCTTTTTCTCGAATTGCTTCAAACATTATAGCATACAACAGGGCGCTCTTCCTCCATATGACTTCATTCAGAACCTCATGCTATAATAGAAGGAACAGATGTACGAGGAGTGATCGTTTTGCATAATGAACCGTTGGCGTATCGAATGCGCCCGCGAACGATAGATGAAATAGCCGGACAACAACATATTATCGGCGAGAAGACCTCGCTCTATCGGATGGTGAAAAACGGCCATGTCCCCTCGATGCTTTTATACGGTGAGCCGGGCATCGGAAAGACATCGTTAGCACATGCGATTGCCGGGACTAGCGAATTGCCGTTTATTGCCTTGAATGCGACCGTTTCAGGAAAGAAGGATGTGGAAGATGTCGTTGCGGAAGCGCGCATAACAGGAAAAGTGCTGTTATTCCTGGATGAAATTCATCGTTTCAATAAATTGCAGCAGGACACGTTGCTTCCCCACGTAGAAAGCGGCTCAATTGTACTTATCGGGGCAACGACGGAGAACCCTTTTCATGATGTGAACCCCGCCATCCGTTCAAGATGCGGAGAAATCCTTCAATTGAAACGGCTTGACGCCGCAGATCTGGAGAAATTATTGAACCGGGCGCTTCAAGATGAAGACCGGGGACTGGGCAAGATGAATATCTCGATCGAAGAAAGCCAAGTAAAGCGGATTGCCGAAGGGGTCAACGGAGATGCCCGTAAAGCACTGACAGTCTTGGAATCCGTCGTGTCCGCGAGTGATGAGGAAGATGGACAAGTCGTGATCGAAGATTGGCTGATTGATAATTTGATTGGCAGAATTGGCTTAGTTGGAGATAAAAAAGGTTCGCACCATTATAACTTGTTATCGGCTCTCCAAAAATCCGTCCGAGGCAGCGATGTCAATGCCGCAGTCTATTATTTGGCCCATCTCCTAGAAACGGGTGATCTCGTCGCCGTTTCCCGAAGGCTGCTCGTTATGGCTTATGAAGATATCGGCCTGGCAGATCCAAATGTCGGACCCCATGTGCTTGCCGCCACGGAAGCAGCCGTCCGGCTCGGCATGCCCGAAGCGAGGATTCCTCTATCGAATGCCGTCATCGAGATGTGCCTTGCGTCCAAATCGAATTCTGCCTACCTGGCAATCGACGCGGCGACGAAAGCGTTACACGAAGGCCAGACCGGTGATATCCCGCCTCATTTACGGGACGCACACTATGCGGGCGCTGCCGCACTGGGACATGTCGGCTACCAATACCCGCATGACCACCCGATTGGTTCCTTTGGCGGATGGGTCAACCAGCAGTACTTGCCGGATTCAATCGCTCATATGGAATTTTACAAACCCGTCATTGCAGGCGAAGAGAAAAGGATGGCCGGCATTTATGATAAGTTGAAAGAGTTTCGGAAGAAATGATGATTTGGTTATGATAGTTTATAGAGAAGCATTTTCTGTTTATAAGTGAACAGAAAATGCTTTTTTTATAAGGTTGGCTCTGACGTTTTCAATTTTAGTTGCAAGGGGATGAGCTCGGTAGTTCCGGTAGGCCGTTTGTAATCGTTTAAGCCAAACCTGTATGCGTGGCTGTTCTCGTTTATGGGCGGGTAAAAGACCGGTATGCGCGGCTGTTCTCGTTTATGCGCGGGTAACAGACCGGTATGCGCGACTGTTCTCGTTTATGCGCGGGTAACCAGCCGGTATGCGTGGAGGTCTCACTAGTATGCGCGGCTGCTCCTGTGCATGTGCGCGGGCACCGGTCAATCAAAAAACGCGAACAGACCGACTGTTGCTCGTCGTTCTGTTCGCGGCAGATTTATCTTAGGTTTGTCTATTGTTCCTTCGAAATTAAAGAATATGCTGATCCATCTTCAATACAAGTTCTGCGATTTCCGGTTTGCTTACTTGGTCATTCGCTCCTACGCTAATTCCCTTATGCTTTAATTCATCGGTGATCAGGGAAGAGAAAATGATGACGGGCAGCATGGCCAATTGATGGTTCTCTCGAATTCTGCGTGTGAAATGATGGCCATCCATTTGAGGCATCTCGATATCCGTAATGACTAGCTGAATGACATCGCCCACGTTTTTTCCGCCGGCTATGACACTTTCCAAATAAGCCAAGGCATCTTTGCCATTCTCAAAAAAATCGATATTGGCATAGCCCGCTTCCGTCAACGTATCATTCAATAATTTACGTAATAACGGCGAATCTTCCGCTACCAAAATCCGCTTATCGACCCGTTCCCGCTTGCCGAGCTTTTTCACTTCTTCGACTCGGATACCGCTGTCCGGGTTGATTTCCAAGACAATCTTTTCGAAGTCCAGCAATAAAAGCATATCATCGTTCCGTTTGATAACGCCGATGACTTGAGCCGCATCGCCTGAGTAGAGATCCGCAGGCTTTTCAATTTGGTTCCAGGACACTCTGTGGATTTGCGTCACTTCGTGAACATGAAAAACGACTTGCTGTTTATTGAAAGCCGCTACAATATATTTTCCTTCCTTCTTGCCGATTGTTTCCGGCAATCCCATTACCCGTTCCATACTAATGACCGGCAGGACATCCCCCCGCAATTGAATGATTCCTTCAATAGCCGGATGGGAGTGAGGAATTGGTGTGATCGGTGTCGGCATGATGATTTCCTTCACTTTAATTACATTTATGCCGTACCGGTTTTGGCCCATTTCAAATTCAACAATTTCCAACTCGTTCGTGCCGCTCTCTAGCAAAATCCCTTCATGTTGGCTCATTCTTTCTTCAACCCTCTCACCGTCTGATCAGTTGTCTGCCAGACTCGTACTCTATTTACCTCTTAGTATACATGGTTCCTATGTACCACGCCATAGGAAACGAATAAAATAAGCAAATTTATTCATTTTTAACCCTTACATTAATCGTAAGTTGGAGGGTATGTTTTCGACACATAGCAAAAAGGATCTCTCATTTTTCATTTCCTCAGAAAAAAACGGATCCTCGCAAGGGGGATCCGTTTTTCCTGACTAGCTATTCACCCGTTCGATCGGGATGTCCTTAATCATATCGTTAATGACCCAGCTGGCACATATGAGGCCTGCGGCAGACGGTACGAACGCGTTGGAGCTTGGCGGCATTTTTGCTTTTCGTATTTCGGCGTCCGGTTTCCCGACTTTATCGACTACATCTTCCCGGACGACAATCGGACTTTCATCAGAAAACACAACGGGAACGCCTTTTTTGATTCCCTCTTTGCGTAAACGAAGACGGATCACCTTGGCAATCGGATCGGTATGGGTTTTAGAAATATCAGCGATTTTGAATCGGGTTGGATCCAATTTATTCGCTGCTCCCATACTGGAAATGATCTTTACGCCTCGAGCGATACATTCCTTGATTAAATGGATTTTGTAACTGATCGTGTCGGAGGCATCTATGACATAATCAGGCGCGTGATTGAAAAATTCCTCATACGTCTCTTCGGTATAAAACATATGCAATGGAATGACTTCACATTCTTTGTTAATATCGGCGATGCGTTCTGTCATTACTTCCACTTTAGAACGGCCAATCGTTGAAAGTGTGGCGACCAGCTGACGATTTACATTTGTAATATCAACCACGTCTTTATCTACGAGGATAATGCGGCCAACTCCGCTGCGCGCGCAAGCTTCTGCAGCGAATGATCCCACTCCCCCGACTCCCAGAATGGCGACCGTCTTTCCTTTGATTCGCTCCAATCCCTCTTTGCCAATAGCCAGTTCATTTCTTGAAAATTGGTGTAACAAGATGAATCCTTCCTTCCTCTGCAGGCATAAAAGTAAAAACCCCCTCCGCACAAGGGCAAGAGGGGATCGATTATTCATTAGTGACGAATCCCGAATGTGCCGTCAAAGTGGAATCGTCTTGAACCCGCACTCAGCAGGTGGGTGCCCAATCCATACCATCTGACGTCCCTCTAAAGGGCGTGCCATCAAGCCTGGAATTTAGACTCCCTACGATAATTATGTTCGGTCAAAACTGATGTTCAAATGACGAACACTTCAGGATTCGTATTACCTGTATACTATCACACTTCTTAAAATCATTCAACGATTTTGCTTTTTTCAGTTAATACCAGTTTACAAGTTTTACGCGTTTTCTTTTTGTCTGATGCCAATCCCCAATTCGACCAGCTGCGCTTCATCCACCGGGCTTGGCGCGTCTGTGAGCAAGCAGCTTGCGCTTGCCGTTTTAGGGAACGCAATGGTATCGCGCAAGTTCGTGGAGCCTGACAACAACATGACGATCCGGTCCAGACCAAAAGCAATTCCTCCGTGAGGCGGTGTTCCGTAATCGAAGGCATCCAATAGGAATCCGAACTGCTCTCTCGCTTGTTCTTGACTGAAACCAAGAGCTTTGAACATCTTTTCTTGTACATCACGCTGGTAGATCCGCAACGAGCCTCCACCGAGCTCATATCCATTCAGCACCAGGTCATAGGCTTGCGCTTTCACGGATGCAGGATTCGATTCCAAACCTTGTACGTCCGCAGGCATTGTGAATGGATGGTGGGCTGCATAATAACGGCCATCTTCTTCGTCGTATTCAAATAGCGGCCATTCTGTAACCCATAGGAAATTGAATTTCGTTTCGTCAATCAATCCAAGATCCTTTCCTAATTTAGAACGGAGGGCTCCCAAGGCATCTGCGACGACATTTTTCTTATCTGCAACGAACAATAAGAGGTCTCCGTCTTCTGCAGAAGCCGCTTGAATTAATCCGCTTGCCGCTTCTCCTTCAAAGAATTTGGCAATCGGTCCTTTCAATCCTTCCGCATCCACTTTCAGCCAAGCCAATCCTTTTGCACCGTAGCGGGCCGCGAATTCGCCAAGCGCATCGATGTCTTTCCGTGAGAATTGATCTGCATTTCCTTTGACGTTAATCAACTTCACTTGGCCTCCGCCTTCAACAGCTGACGCAAACACTTTGAAGGAAGAATCCTTGACCAGCTCCGATACATCGGTCAATTCCATTTCAAAGCGTGTATCCGGCTTATCTGAACCATAACGGGCCATTGCCTCATCGTATGGCAGGCGCTTGAATGGCGTCTCAATGTCGATTCCTTTTACATCCTTCATTACTTTCTTCATCAGGCGTTCATTCAACTCGATAATGTCATCGATGGACATGAAACTCATTTCCATATCGATTTGCGTGAATTCCGGCTGACGGTCTGCACGAAGGTCTTCATCCCGGAAACAGCGGGCAATTTGGTAGTACCGGTCAAAACCGGAAACCATGAGCATTTGCTTGAATAATTGTGGTGATTGAGGCAGCGCATAAAACTCACCGTCATGTACACGGCTTGGCACGAGATAATCCCTTGCCCCTTCCGGTGTCGATTTGGTAAGAATCGGCGTTTCTACTTCAATAAACCCTTCTTCGTCCAGGAAGTTACGGACCGTTTTGGAAATATCCGAACGCATTTTGAATACATTTGCCAGCTGCGGGCGCCGTAAATCCAGATAACGGTGTTTCAACCGGACCTCTTCATTGACATCCGTCTCATCTTCAATAATAAAAGGTGGTGTTTTTGCTTCATTGATAATGACGACCTTTTCGGCCTGTACTTCAATGGCTCCCGTTTTCAATTTCGGATTTTTTTGGTTCTCTTCGCGTTCCACTACAGAACCGACCAATTCGACAACGAATTCATTGCGGAGCGTCTCAGCGATAGCGAGTGCTTCCTTTGAAATATCCGGATTAAAGACGACTTGGACAAGACCTGTCCGATCCCGCATATCTACGAAAATCAAACCGCCTAAATCACGTCTTTTTTGCACCCATCCTTGTAGTGTCACTGTTTGCCCGATTGTCTGCTCATTCAATTCTCCACAATAATGTGTCCGTCGCATATCCATCAACCTTCCTTATTTCAACAGTTCTTTTATCTTCCCGGCGATTGCCGTTGCTGCAACTTGTTCTTGTGTTCCGTCACCCATATTCTTCAATTGGACAACGCCCTGTGCCACTTCGTCCTCGGCAATAATGCAAACCAGCTTTGCTTCATAGCGATCGGCCGATTTCATTTGAGCTTTCATTTTACGATCCATGAAGTCCATATCGGCCTTCACTCCTTCGCTCCGCAATTGCTGGAGCAGCTGGAAGCCTTTGCGATGAGCCTCTTCGCCAAGTGTGACCACATAGACATCCAAGGATGGTTCATCTTCAAATGACTTATCTTCTGCATCCAATGCGAGCAAGAGACGTTCAATACTCATCGCAAACCCGATTCCCGGTGCATTTGGCCCGCCAATTTCCTCGGATAATCCGTTGTAACGGCCGCCACCGCAAAGTGTTGTGATGGCACCGAACCCTTTTGAAGTGCTCATGATCTCAAACGCTGTGTGGTTGTAGTAATCAAGCCCCCGGACGAGATTTGGATCGATTTCGTATTCAATTCCCGCATCTTCAAGGAATGATTGCACTTGGTTGAAATAGTGCTTTGAAGGCTCATTCAAATAGTCCGGCAAGGATGGAGCTGATGCCATCAGCGGGTGATCCCGGTCCACTTTACAGTCAAGAATACGGAGTGGATTCTTCTCAAGCCGTGACTGGCAGTCTTTACAGAACTCGCCGATGTGCGGCCGGAAGTGTGCTACCAGCGCTTCGCGATGTGCCGTTCTGGACTCCGCATCACCAAGTGAATTCAATACAAGTTTTAAATCGGACAATCCTGCCCGCTTATACACTTCCATCGCGAGCGAGATGACTTCTGCATCGATTGCCGGATCGTCACTTCCGATCGCTTCGACGCCAAATTGAACAAATTGCCGGTACCGGCCAGCTTGCTGCCGCTCATAACGGAACATCGGTCCGCTATAATAGAGCTTTACAGGCTGATCGGGATATCCGAACATCTTGTTTTCAACGAATGACCGAACGACAGGTGCCGTACCTTCTGGACGGAGAGTCATGGAACGATCTCCTCGGTCTGTGAATGTATACATTTCTTTTTGCACGATATCGGTAGTATCCCCAACCGTTCTTAAAAACAATTCCGTCTGCTCGAAAATAGGCGTCCGGATTTCTTTGTAACGGTACAGTTCGCAAATGTCACGCATAATTGCTTCTACGCGCTGCCATTTCCAGGATTGGGCAGGGAGGATATCCTGCGTTCCTCTTGGCACTTTAAAGTTCATGTGACTTCCCCTTTCTTTTCAACATTTTTTCATTTGTAAGCAATAAAAAAAGCCCTCATCCCTGTTAATGCAGGGACGAGAGCTTTTGAAGCTTCCGCGGTTCCACCCAAATTGACGCAAAAAGCGCCCACTCGTGTCCGGATAACGGCCGGTTCCGTCCACGCCTACTAAATGTCACTCTTTCGACGCAGAACCTCGATGGTGTTGTTCGTTTTAACTGGTCTGTAGGGTGGATTTCAGCCACGTCCGCCCCTCTCTTGTCAGCCGTTGATAAAACTACTTGCCATGTCATCGGTCTAATGATTTTTTCGATTACTGACTATGTTAATCATTCAATAGCGGCGTGTCAACCCTTTTCCACTACAATCCTTCAAATTTGCAAAAGTAAAGCGCAGCGTGATTTGATGGAAAGAGAAATTCCTATGGTTTTTTCGTTTCAAAACTTCTACAATATGAAGAAAGGATTGGAAAGGAGAATCATCAGTTGATCAGACGACGCTTTGGAATCTTCGCTATCATTTTTTCCATTCTACTTGGCACAACCTTGACAGGTGTCTATGCAAAAGGCAATTCTGCTGTCATTCAGGCTGACTCGATCAATGTCCGATCAGGCCCGGGCCTCTCCTACCCCGTCATCGGATCATTGAAAAAAGGAAAGGAAGTAGCCTATCTATCCACTTCTGACGATTGGCTCGAAATTGATTGGAATGGACAAACCGGATGGATCGCTTCGTGGCTGACCTCCAAAAATCTGGCTAACTCAGAAACACCAAAAACGATCGTTTCTAAAGTGAATTCACTGAATATCCGGACATCCCCTTCTATCGGATCTGCCATCGTGGGTCGAATGAATGCCGGTGAAGAAGCAATCAAAACTGGGACGGACGGAGAATGGACAGCCATTACATTCCGCGGGATGGAAGGCTGGGTCCATCATGAATACATAACAGAAATAGATACAGCACAAACACCAGAGCCTTCTCCTGCACCTGCAAAAGCAGGCGGCTCGAATATGTTCACAGTGACTGTGGATGCGTTGCATGTACGAAAGAAAGCGGACCAGTCGTCCAAAAAAGTAGGTATGGTCCATAAGGGAGATACGTTTGCTGTTAAAGAAATAGATGGCAATTGGGTGAAAATTAATTTTTCCAAGAAAAAAGAGGGCTGGGTCTACTCCTTTCATGGCACCTTCTCGGGCGAAAGCAGTAAAAAGGATACCGCCCAGTCGAAACTGGACCAAGTAACAGCGCTGACCAACGGAACCAATATCCGTTCAGAAGCAACGACATCCTCAGAAGTTGTACTTCGAGCAAATGCGGGTGAGAAGTTCCAAGTGCTGCGTGATGAGGGCGATTGGTATAAGATCGCGCTCCCAGATGGCGGTGAAGCCTATATTGCCAAATGGGTCGTATCGGACGATCGTATACCTGTGTTCAAGCTGGACGAGCCGAAGAAAAAGCAAGAGCGGGAACCTGGCACCTTAAAAGGCCTGACCATTGCGATTGACGCGGGGCATGGTGGTAATGACCGCGGCACAACTGGAGCTCGGGGAACGGACGAGAAAGAGTTAACCTTGCTGACCGCAGAATTATTGGAATCCAAATTGAAAGCCGCTGGCGCTGAGGTTATCATGACCCGTGATACGGATACATATGTTTCCCTTCGCAAACGAGTCGCTGTCGGCCATCAGCATGCAGTAGATGCATTCGTAAGTTTGCATTACGATGCCAATCCGGACAGCTCCATAACTGGATTCACAACATATTACACAAAAAAGACCCAAAAAGGGCTGGCCGAATCAATCAACAAGGGCCTTGGCTCGAATGTCACGCTGCGCAATCGCGGTGTGCAGCCCGCCAATTATCTAGTGCTTCGGGAAAACATGCAGGACGCCATCTTAATCGAGCTTGGATTCTTATCCAATCCTTCTGAAGAACGAATTCTGACAACGGAAGTTTTCCGTGAACAGGCGTCTTATGGCATTTATCAAGGATTACTCGATTACTTTGATTCGAAATAATCGTTAAAAAAAGCAGGCACCGGGTTACCATCGGTGCCTGCCTTTTATTTTGATTCGACCATAAGGGTCACTGGACCATCGTTTAATAAGTGGACGTCCATCATGGCGCCAAAAACGCCTGTAGAAACTTCGAGTCCTTCCGCCTTCAGGCATTCATTGAAATACTCCCAAAGCGGCTTGGCCTGTTCCGGACGGGCCGCTTCAATAAAGCTCGGTCGGCGTCCTTTTCGCACATCTCCGTAAAGCGTGAACTGAGAAACAGAAAGAATGTCCCCGCCCACTTCATCAATGGAACGGTTCATCTTCCCTTCTTCGTCCTCCCATAGCCGTAGGCCTGCAATTTTCTTCGCAATGTACTGGGCATCTTCCTTCGTATCCTCATGCGTAATTCCGACAAGGAGGACATATCCTTTTTCAATCGATCCGGTTACTTCCCCCTCTACCCGGACGGAAGCAGGGCCGGAACGTTGCAGCAATACTTTCATGAAAGACCCTCCTTTAATGAATAATACGCTGGACAGAATAAATATCACGGATTTGTTTAATCCGGTCAACAATCCGTTGCAAGTGGGCAATATCTGTAATTTTAATGGTCATATTAATTCGCGCAATCTTATCGCGGTCCGCTTTGCCACTTACCGCGACCATCGGCGTCTTCGTATCCGCAACAACCATCATGACTTCATTCAATAATCCTTGGCGATCGAACGCGGTCACTTCGATATCGACCTGGAACTCTTTCTTCGTGCTCGTCGGGCTGACGGCCCACTCCACATCAATCAGGCGATCTTCTTCCTCGGCTGTGTGCACATTCGGGCAATCGGCACGATGGACCGATACGCCTCTTCCCTTCGTGATGAAACCGACAATTTCATCTCCTGGAATCGGATTGCAGCATTTGGAAAGACGGATCAGCAAGTTATCGATCCCTTTGACGATGACGCCCGACTCGGTTTCGATTGGCTGTGCCGTTTTCATATCTGAAACAATTTTATCGATCGTATCCTGGCGTTCCCTTTGTCTCCGCAGTTTTTCCGCCAATCGGTTTACGACCTGCTGAGCTGTGATTCCGCCTGAACCGACCGCAGCATACATATCTTCCTCTGAAGTAAAGCTGAATTTTTCAATAGCACGCTGGATATTATCTGTCGTTAACACGTCTTTTTGTTCATATTCCTGCGTTTTGATCTCCCGCTCGACAAGTTCACGGCCTTTCGTGATATTCTCCTCGCGCAGCTGCTTTTTGAAAAATTGCCTAATTTTATTGCGTGCCTGCGACGTATTGGCGATTTTCAGCCAGTCCCGGCTCGGTCCGAATGACTGCTTGGACGTCAAAATTTCAACGATATCTCCAGTAAACAGCTCCGTATCAAGCGGCACCATCTTGCCATTCACTTTGGCTCCGATTGTCCGGTTGCCGACTTCAGAGTGGACCCGGTACGCAAAATCGATCGGCACAGAGCCCTTCGGTATTTCGATAACATCCCCATCAGGCGTGAACACGTAAACCATATCCGAGAATAAATCGAATTTTAAAGACTCCATAAATTCTTCCGCGTTCGAAGATTCGTTCTGGAACTCTAGAATTTCCCGGAACCACGTCAGTTTTTTATCGATGTTCGTCGGCTTTTCGGTGACCGTTTTTCCTTCCTTGTACGCCCAGTGTGCAGCAACCCCGTATTCGGCAATTTTGTGCATCTCCTCTGTCCGGATCTGCACCTCAAGTGGATCGCCTTGCGGACCGACGACCGTCGTATGGATCGACTGATACAAATTCTGTTTCGGCATGGCGATATAATCCTTGAAACGCCCCGGCATTGGCTTCCATAGCGTATGGATAATCCCAAGCACCGCATAGCAATCTTTAATACTTTTAACCATGATCCGTACAGCTAACAGGTCATAGATCTCGTTGAATTCTTTCTTTTGCAGCACCATCTTGCGATAAATGGAATATAAATGCTTCGGCCTGCCGGAAATATCGGCTTCGATTCCCATTTCGCCGATTTCCTTCTGGATCAGTTCCATGACATTTTTTAAGTAATTTTCACGTTCCACGCGCTTTCGTTTCATCAAGTTGACAATCCGATAATACTGCTGTGGATTCAAGTACCGAAGTGCAGTGTCTTCCAGTTCCCACTTAATGGTGGAAATTCCGAGCCGATGTGCAAGCGGAGCGAAAATATCCAGCGTTTCCGCAGCCACCCGCCGCTGCTTCTCTTCAGGTACATGCTTCAATGTCCGCATGTTATGAAGACGGTCAGCAAGCTTGATGAGGATGACCCGGATATCCCTCGCCATCGCGATGAACATCTTGCGGTGATTCTCTGCCTGTTTCTCTTCGTTGGACTTGAATTTCAACTTTTCCAATTTGGTAACGCCATCTACAAGGAGCGCAACTTCTTCTCCGAAATCACGGATGATGTCTTCACGGCTCACATTCGTGTCTTCGACGACATCGTGAAGAAAGCCGGCAGCGACCGTGGAGGGATCCATCTGTAATTGTGCCAGGATGCCAGCAACTTGAATCGGATGGAGGATATACGGCTCCCCGGAGCTTCTATATTGTCCTTCATGTGCGGATTTCGCAGCTTCATAAGCCTTCTTGACGAACGCAACATGTTGTTCATTCATATAAGAACCGATCAATTCAAAAATTTCTTCAGCTGACATGTCACGATTTTTCGCCATCATGTAACTCCTTTCGTGCTTTTCCGCTAAAAAATAATCGTATTTCTATTGTATGTATAAACCGCGCTGAATGTAAAGAGCGGAATCTTCATTTCTGTCTCTGGCTTGCATTTAATAAAAGACGAGGCATTAGCTAAAGACGGGGTAAGCCTACTTTTAAGTATAATAAAGATCCTCCGCTCGCAAGCGAAGGACCTATTTGTCAATATGTGATAAGCGACTGGATTTCGTAGCCTTTCAGCTTTTCCCGGCCGTTCAAATACGTTAGTTCGATAATGAAAGCGCATCCAGCAACAACGCCTCCTAGTTTCTCAACAAGCTCAACTGTTGCACCGACTGTTCCGCCTGTCGCTAGAAGATCGTCGACGATCAGTACACGCTGTCCCGGTTTGATCGCATCCTTATGGATCGTCAAAGAGTCTTTGCCATACTCCAGATCGTACTCCACTGCTATCGTTTCACGAGGCAGCTTGCCAGGCTTGCGGACAGGGGCAAATCCGACTTCCAGTGCGTATGCAACCGGACAGCCGATAATGAAACCGCGGGCTTCAGGCCCCACGATAATATCCGTTCCCACCTGTTTAGCAAATTCGACTATTTGATCAGTGGCGTATTTATAAGCCTCACCGTTATCCATAATTGTTGTAATATCCTTAAAGCTGATGCCTTCCTTCGGATAATCCGGCACGATTGTCACATAACTTTTCAAATCCATTACTTTTCCTCCCAATAGACGTAATCAGTCTAAGCATCCGTTGTTCAAAAAGGAGGAGAAAAGGTAGTTCCACGTTTCCGAAATCGAGGATAAGCTCCCGCTTAATCGTAAACTGTCTATATCAAATACCTAACTTTTCACTATACTTTTTGAACATGCTGCAAAGAATCAAACCATCGTTTCAATTCCATATACGGGGCGTATAACAACATGCGTTCCATCTCAATTTGTCGCTCTCTTTCCTTATAAGCGGGCGCTTCATTGAGATTTCGTTTGCTCGACGGCTCGCATACGAAAACGACACCATCCTCTATCTTAACAAATCCCAGTTCAAAAAACACCTTTGTCATGAAATAAATCGTCTCGATTTTCCATCCTTTATGTTTAGATAGCTGGGGAGCTTGTTCTTTCAAATGGAAGCTGCCTCTTTTTTTCAGGAAGCTGTAATACCATCCAAAATGTTCCCGGTCTGGTATCCCTTCAAAGTACTTCGATTCCGAGACGTGGAAATGGGCATAAATTCGTTTTGGATTCAGGCCATTCAGTAACGTCTCCATTGGTTCTGCCCCTTTCGGTAAATCGAGCAGGACCAAGTTGTCCATGTCCGGTATGTCATCCCGTCCGAAACAATAAATCGTTTCTTCCGGCATATACGGCTGGTACGAATGAGCTGTCGACTCATGGAAAGCGATGAAGGCAGTGGCCTTCTTCGGTACAGCTGGCAGCCAGCGGGATACTTCCCGCATTCCGCGGAGATCAAAGATTTGCCGCTCATCACAACGTACATCCCCTAGCAACAGTTGGGGCTTTTTACGGCCGTTCCATTCATTCACCTGGAGATCGCCTGTCAGAGATAGCTTTACAGCCGGGCTCATGTCGTCCGCCAAGGCGCCAAGCCCAAAGCCAATGGCATCCAACTTGAGGCCGCCCTCTTCCACTTCCATTTTCAAATGATCCTTTGAGGCACCAATTTTCCGGATGCTCGTCGCCGAAACGTCCTCCAATAAAAAAACAGGCTTCTCAAACGACATGCCGAATGGCCGGAGTGTTTCCATCGAATCAATGATATCTACTTCGATTTCATCCAGTTTAATAGGCACGTCAATGTGCAGTTTTGGAATAAGCAGCTCGTCCGACAGCGTCCGTTTGCCTTGTTCATTCAATCGCTCACGAAGAGTCTCTACGTCCTCAGCAGGCAACGTCATGCCGGCAGCCATTTGGTGACCTCCAAAATGAGGCAGCAAATCGGCACATTTGGATAACTCCTTATATAAGTCAAACCCTTCTATGCTTCGGGCTGATCCTTTTGCCATCCCCGTCTCATGATCGACCGATAGGATAATGGAGGGGCGATAATATTTTTCTGTCATCCGGGATGCCACAATACCGACTACACCAGGATTCCACCCTTCCCCGTCCAGAACGATAACATAAGGCAACATATCGCCATACAGCGTTTCCATCATCTCGTTCGCCTGTTCGGTAATCAACGAGACGAGTGCTTGCCTTTCCTTGTTTAACGAGTCCAACTCTTCTGCCAGCGTAATCGCTTCCATCATATCATCAGACTTCAGCAGCTGGACGGCCGGCGCTGCACTGCCGAGACGACCCGGTGCATTCAACCGCGGGCCAATCCCGAAACCAATTGTTTCTTCGGTAATGGCCGCCTGTTCAGTTGAAGAAACTTTCGATAGCGCCTGGATAGCAGGGCGCCCGGTATGGCGCATGCGCCGAATGCCTTCTTTCACAATGTACCGGTTTTCATCACGTAACGGGACCAAATCGGCTATTGTTCCAATCGCTGCAATCTCCAGCAAGTCTTCGGGGATCTCTCCCAACAAGGCGGTCGCCACTTTAAAAGCAACTCCCACTCCCGCCAGCTCCCCAAATGGATATTCTCCTTCCGGGTGACGTGGATGAATGATGGCATCCGCCTCCGGGAGCTGTTCGCCGATTTCGTGGTGATCCGTCACGATAATATCCATGCCTAACGATTTGGCGAAAGCGATCTGATCAATGCCTGAAATCCCATTATCCACTGTGATAATAAGGTTCGCGCCCGCTTCGTAAAGTTCCTGAAACAGTTCTTTATTAGGCCCGTAGCCATGCTTAAACCGATCAGGTATAGCAAAGTCTACATCTCCACCAAGTCTTTCGATCGCCGTTGTCATGACCGTTACGCTTGTTACGCCATCCGCGTCATAATCCCCATACACGACGATTTTTTCTTGATCGGCAATCGCTCTCTGAATACGTTCCACTGCTTTATCCATATCATAAAGGAGAAATGGATCATGTAAACTATCTTGATTCATATGTAAAAATGATTGGACTTCCTTCGCTTCTGTCAATCCACGGGAGGCGAGAATTTTCGCATGGATGGACGGAATGCCAAGCTCGTCTATCAGTGCATTCACAATCTTGTCATCAGGACGTCGAACTTTCCAGTTTTTCATCGACTCAATCAAAACTCTCACTTCCTTCTGATCCTATTATATCGAAAGGTTGGATGCACATAAAGGAATACTATATCTTGACAATAAATTGCCGTAAAAAAAGATGATGGGACTGACTCGCATCCCATCATCACTGCTATCATATCGTTTCATTATCATTTTCCGTCGGTACTTCCTTTTGCAGGGCAGCGATCTCATTTTGCTGCATGGCGATTTGAATTTCTTTGGCATTCATCTCTTTTAATTGTTCATTTAGTTTGCGTTGAAGGGAGACAGACTTGATCATGGCAATCATGCTGCTGATGGCGGCTCCCAACAAGGCAGAAAACAAGATTACAAGTATAAGTGGCAAATGTCCTGTGCCAACGACATAGTTCACTTCAACGGCATTGACATTCACAACAGCGAAAACTGCGATGATAATTGCAAAAACGATACCAAAAATTAATCCCCATTGTGTCTTCATCTAAACGTCCCCCTTGGCATAGAAAAACAGGATATACCATTTCGTATACCCTGTTCTTCCGAAACATAACGTATTACACAACCGGCTCGTCTGAACCCCATTGTTTTTTGTCTTTTTTCACTTGCAATTTTCCAGCTTTTTTCATTTCCTTCACCTTCAGATCGTACCAGATCTGTGCTGAAATATAGATGGAGGAATACGTTCCTGCAAATAGACCGATCAAAAGAGCGATCGAGAATGGACGGATTGACTCGGCACCTAAGAAGATCAAGGCAACGACAACGATGACGACTGTCAGTACCGTATTAACCGAACGTCCAAGCGTCTGGCGCAACGATTTATTCACAATATCCGCCAAATGGTCTGCATTGTCAATATGGCCAACACGGTTCAAGTTCTCACGGATCCGGTCAAACGTAACAATCGTATCGTTAATCGAATAACCGACGATTGTCAGAACCGCTGCGATGAAGGTGATATCCACTTCCAAACGCGACAAGCTGAAGACGGCGACCATGAAGAATGCATCATGCAGCAAGCCGACGATGGCTGAAACACCCATGCGCCATTCGAATCGCAGCGCCACATAGACGACAATCCCAAGAGCTGCATACAACAATGCTTTCAAAGCATTTCTTACAAGTTCCTTCCCTACTGTGTCAGAGACGGTCGAAACGTTCGGTTCATGACCGTATTTCGCCTTGAGATCCGCTTTAATTTTATTAACTTCTTCTTGCTTAAATTCCTGTTTAAACCGGGCAACCCCAATTTCTTTCTTGTCACCGGAAATGACGATGTCATCTGTTGAATGGCCAATGCCCTCAAGTGACTTGGACACTTCTTCCGTCGTCAGTGACTTATCCGATAATATTTCTACACGGGTACCACTCGAGAAATCGATTCCCAAATTCAATTTAAAAATGCCAAGCGCCACAATACCGGCAACAATTAGAACGATGGAGATGGTGTAAAAACGTTTTCGTGCATGTACGAAATCGAAGCGATCGAATTTCGTTGTCAAGTCAAGCGTGTCCACTTCTTCATCAGGCGCATGCACACGTTTCTTCGAAATGCCGAACAAACCAGTTTTGCCGTCGAGCATTCCGCTGTTTACGAGTAGGCCTAACAAGAGACGGGAGCCCCAAACCGCAGTGAGGAAGCTGACTGCAATGCTGATAATCAACATTGTTGCAAACCCTTTAACCGAGCTTGTCCCGAATATGAAGAGAACAACTGCTGCAAGCAATGTGGTGATGTTGGCATCCAAGATGGCTGTGAACGATGACTTCGAACCAGCATGGAATGCCGTTTTCACTGATTTGCCCACGCGCAGTTCCTCACGGATCCGTTCGTATGTCAGGATGTTCGCATCCACTGCCATACCGACACCGAGCATGAGGGCCGCAATGCCCGGGAGTGTGAGAACCCCATTAATTAACGTGAAGACCAGCAAAATCAGATAGATATATACTGACAATGTCGCAACAGCTACAAAACCTGGCAGACGGTAATAGAACAGCATGAAAATGAAGATTAACGCAATACCGACAATACCGGCAAAAATCGTCTTATCCAATGCCTGCTCCCCGAACTGAGCTCCGACAGAAGTCGAATATTTTTCTTCTAAATGAACTGGCAATGCGCCTGCATTCAAAATACCTGCTAAATTTTTCGTTTCATCGGTTGTGAAGCTACCGGAGATTTCAACGTTTGAAGAATTGATTGTCTGTTTAACGTAAGGAGCTGAAATGAATTTCGGCTTTTCCTTTTTCGCTTCTTCGCGGAAAGAATCCTTTCCTTCTTCAAAATCAAGCCAGATAACCATTACATTATCAGGAGCCATTTGAGCTACTCGAGATGTGATTTCACCGAACTTGTCCGGATCCTTCATTTCCAATGTAACGACTGGATTGCCTGTCTCTCCAAAATTGGCTTTCGCCTTTCCTTGCTTCAAATCCGTTCCATCGAGCAACAAATTATCGTTTGCATCACGGAAAGTAAGATTCGCTTGCGTAGAAAGTAATTTCCGAGCCGATTCCTGGTCTTCGACACCAGCCAATTGGACACGGATCCGATTACCGGATTCAATCTGAATGCTCGGCTCGCTGACACCGAGTACGTCAACACGGTTGCGCAACGCTCGTTGTGTATCATTGACGACTTCTTCGGTTATTTTCTGGCCTTTCTTGAGCGGTTCAACTTGATAAAGCACTTCAAATCCGCCCTGCAGATCAAGACCTAAGTTAACATCTTTTAAAATCGAGTTGGTCGTAGAACCGATTAAAGAACCGAGTAGTACGAGCAACAATAAGAACGATACAATACGTCCTCTTTTCTTCATAATGAATTTCCCCCTCTGTACACAGTTAAATGATCATCAGCTGCATACAGTTAATGAATATGGTCATACTCCAACTTGCCTACTACATACTTAACAGACGTTGACAGGATCCTTCAATCCACGCCCCCTTCCAAAATAAAATCAAATGGCTGTTCGGATGGATCAGTCAACTATCCGCTTATCCTATTAAAATTACAGAAGATGTATAATTAAAAATGCAACACACCAATTATGAGACAGCAAAGCCCCATTGTCAAATGGTTGGACGGATTTACCCCATCAATTTCCCTTGTTTTTCGGAGCTAATAACAGCTGCAATTCATCGCTGTTTAAATCAGAAAACCAATTGGATTCCCTCTGTTCCTCAATCTGCGTATAGGTCATAAATTCCGCTGGCGTCAGTTTCAGAATATCGTTGATCACTTCATGAATCCGCATCGATCCTACGTCCTTTTTCCTCCATCTCTTGCGGATGCAATAGGTCCAAATATCTTCTTCCTTCACCGTATCATATCCATATAGATGGAATTCATTGCGCTTGCTTTCAATTGCAGGAAGTGCATGTTCGAAAATATCTTTGTGTTCCATTATCGTCATCCCCCATTCATTTTCGGGCTAGTCGTAAACGGTCATTTCTCCGCATAGGTTTAGTGTATACGAAACGATCGGAATTGAGAAGGAGATGTTTGGTAAATGTCTACATTCATTCGCGGCACAGCCATTCTAATGGTCGCAGTCTTTACAACGAAGCTGCTTGGATTCGTATATCGCATCCAATTTATGCGGGTGGCGGGAGAGGAAGCCGTAGGAATTTATATGACCGCTTATCCCGCTTTCATCTTTTTTCTATCACTCGTCCAATTGGGCGTACCGATTGCTATAGCCAAAGTAATAGCGGAACTGAAGGCGAAAGGTGAAACAGCCAAATTGCCAGCTGTCATGAAAACCGCCACATTCATCACCATATTGACGGCTGTAGTGTTCATACCGGCTTCCATCTTGTTCGTACCTTATTTATCCGAAACACTTTTAGGCAATAGCGCCACATCATCGGCCCTCTATGTCGGCATTGCCATCATTCCCATCGCCGCGATCGGCGGGCTCATCCGTGGGTATTTTCAAGGGATTGTCCGCATCGAAGAAACCGCTTGGTCGCAAATCATTGAACAGATTTGCCGAATTGCACTAATCACCTGGATGCTGCCAACATTCCTCATCGAAGGAAACAGCCCGATGAACGCAGCCTACGCCATGGGCATTACCTTGCTCGCGGAAGGCTTGTCCGTACTTTACTTATTTTATAAATACCATAAGCACAAAAGAAAAGAACCAATCGCCAATAAGGAAGTTCACCGATATCCGATGGAACCTCTTCTTTCGATCGCGCTCCCTTCTTCAGGCAGCCGATTATTTGGTACGTTCACCTGGTTTCTGGAGCCGATCATTTTCTTGCGTGCCCTTTCCATGGCAGGTGTCGGTGCCGTTGCGGCCACCTCTTTGTATGGGGTCATCTCCGGCGTTCTCATCCCGTTACTCTTGTTTCCGTCATTCATCCCTTATGCGCTCTCTGTTGTCCTTGTACCGGCTGTCAGCGGTGCCGCAGCTACAAGCAATAAGAGCAAGCTGAAAGAACGGGTTCATCTCGCCCTCCGTCTTTCTGCTTTGACGGGAGCTTTCGCGGCCGCCGTTTTTTATGTACACGGACATGCGATGGCAGTCAAGCTGTTTCGCGTTTCCGACGGGGCGCAGTATATGTCTCTGCTTGCACCCATTTTCTTTTTCTACTATATCCAAAGTCCGTTATACTCCATTTTGCAGGCGACGGGCGACGCAAAAGCCGGCATGATGAATTCCGTTTATGGCGGCATTGCCAAACTCGGCGTCATGTTCGTACTCGCTTCCCAACCCGGCCTGCAAGAAACCGGAGCTGTACTGGCCATCGGGTTTGGTGTATTGGTGACATCTTTTCTTCATGTGGCGACATTGCGTAAAAACAAGGCAGCAGCGGCAGGTTTTACGATGTTTGCCCTTCCCTATGTCTCCTTTATCGCAACCGCTGTGCTCAGGCCGATTTTCATTCCGGTGGGCAAGTACGGGCTGATAGCAGAATGTCTTATTACAACTTCCTTCTTAATGGTCATTCTACTTGTATTAGGGCAAGTGAAAAAGAACGACTTCCTCATGCTAAAAAGGCTGGTCAAAAATCACTGAAACTCTTCTTTCAGCTGAAAGTGGAGTTTTCCTTTTTCATATGAGCAATAAAAGACATGCCTGTAGTCCTCAACACCTTGAGATTTTAGCTCCTTTAGCATCCAGTCTTCCGTTTTTCCCATTTGAGTGAGATGGCGCTGTTGAATGACACCATCCGAAATGAGGGCCAGGACTGGCTCTGTTTGATCTGTTGTAAAGACGGATAGATTGCCCGAGGGTTCCAGAAAGGCATGGGTGACATCTTGAATCGAACCGACTTGCTGTTCTCGAAGCTGTTGGAATAAATCATCCAAATTATAGCGTTGCTTGCGCATTTCACTTTCAAGTATCTTTCCATCCTCAATGATCATCGTTGGGTCGCCGTCCACTAAATCCCTGAACTTTTTACTTTTCAAAGATATGAAAGATGTAATCAGCTGTATGAGGAGCAAGATAATAATGGGGACGATGGACTCGATTAATGGCTGGTCCGGTGATTCCAATGCGAAGGCAGCCACTTCGGCCATGATGACAAAAACGACGATGTCGATGACGCTTAATTCACCAACCTCCCGCTTCCCCATCAATCGCATGATGATTAATATCAGAATGTATAAAAATACAGTCCGAAATCCGGTTTGGAACAAGTTGCTCATGGGCCTCCTCCTTTCCAAGAAAGGATACCCTTCACACGCTTGCGCCTATACAACAAATGTCCAGAATCAAAAAGAGATGCTCACCTAAGCGGTTAAACCGCAAGGCAGCATCTCTGTTTTTTTAGGATTGGCTCGTTTCGATTACACGTCCAACTGCTTGTTTATCAAATTGGAGAGTTGTCCCATCTTGCACTTTCAAAAATACAGATGATTCATCAACCGCGTCGATCGTTCCATGAAGACCGCCGATCGTGATGACCTTATCTCCACGTTTTAATGATTCTTGCATAGTACGCGTCTGCTTCTGTCTCTTTTGTGCAGGACGGATGAGCAAGAACCACATAATTGCGAACATGACTACGAGCATAATAATGCTGCTATACTGACCACCCAAAAAATATCCCCCCTCTACTCAATATTTATTATACAAGATTCAAAAGTTTTTTGCATTTGGTTTGTTAAATCCGTATTGTTCAAAAAACTCTTCACGGAAGTCGCCTAAGCGGTCGTTCCGTATCGCCTCACGCACTTTCTCCATTAAATTCAGGAGGAAGTGGAGGTTATGATAGGACGTCAAACGAAGGCCAAAGGTTTCATTTGCGCGAATCAGATGGCGAATGTACGCCCGGCTATAATTTTTGCATGCATAGCAATCGCAGTTCGGATCAAGCGGACCAAAATCACGTTCAAACTTTGCATTTTTGACGACAAGACGTCCTTCACTTGTCATCAATGTGCCGTTTCGTGCAATCCGAGTAGGCAGTACGCAGTCAAACATGTCCACGCCGCGGATCGCCCCGTCAATTAATGAATCAGGAGACCCGACACCCATCAAATATCTCGGTTTGTCAGCTGGCAACAATGGTGTTGTGAACTCCAGCACGCGGTTCATAATGTCTTTCGGTTCCCCGACAGACAATCCTCCGATCGCATATCCCGGAAAATCAAGGGAGACGAGATCCTTCGCACTCTGCTTGCGGAGCTCTTCAAATTCACCGCCCTGCACAATGCCGAACAGTCCTTGATCCTCAGGACGCGCATGCGCCTGAAGGCATCGTTCAGCCCATCTGGACGTGCGCTCCACGCTGGACTTCATATATTCGTAGGTTGCAGGATACGGCGGACACTCATCAAATGCCATCATAATATCCGATCCGAGCGCGTTTTGGATTTCCATCGCGCCTTCTGGACTCAGGAACAGCTTGCTGCCATTCAGGTGATGCCTGAAATGCACGCCTTCTTCTTCTATCTTACGGAAATCACTTAAAGAAAATACTTGAAATCCGCCAGAATCAGTTAAAATAGGCCGGTCCCAGTTCATGAATTTATGGAGACCGCCCGCTTCCCGGATGACCTCGTGACCCGGACGAAGCCAAAGATGATACGTGTTGCTCAGAATAATGCCGGCTCCGATCTGTTTCAATTCTTCTGGAGACATGGTCTTGACAGTGGCCAATGTTCCGACCGGCATGAAGGCAGGCGTTTCAAATGAACCATGCGGCGTATGGACAATACCAAGCCGGGCGCCTGTTTGTTTACAAGTTTTAATATGTTCGTACGTAATGGCTGCCATGAAATTAATCCTTTCTTTTTGGCGTTCTGATGAACATCGCATCCCCGAAACTGAAGAATCGGTAGCGTTGTTCAACCGCCTCATTATAAGCTGCTAAAATATGCTCCCGAGAAGAAAGAGCGGAAACGAGCATAATCAATGTCGATTTTGGCAAATGGAAGTTTGTCAACAATCCATCCAAAATACTGAATTCATACCCAGGGTAGATGAAAATGGATGTCCAGCCGCTGGAAGCCACAATTTTCCCGTTATTGGCGCTTGCGATTGTTTCCAATGTTCGCGCGGATGTCGTTCCGATAGCAAACACACGGCCGCCGTTTTCTTTTGCAGAGTTGATAGCGTCCGCGGCTTCCTCCGTGACATTATAGTATTCGGAATGCATCGTATGATCCTCGATCGTATCCGAGCTGACCGGACGGAATGTCCCGAGCCCGACATGCAGGGTGATAAAGGCAATCCCGACACCTTTTTCCCGAATCCGCTGTAATATCTCTTCCGTGAAATGAAGGCCGGCGGTCGGTGCCGCAGCAGAACCCCTCTCCTTCGCAAATACCGTCTGATAACGGGATTGGTCTTCAAGCGTTTCTGTAATATATGGAGGCAAAGGCATTTGGCCGAGGGCATCCAAAATTTCATAAAAAATCCCTTCGTAGACGAACTTGAAAATCCGCCCTCCCTGTTCCAGCACTTCTACACATTCCGCTTTCAATCTGCCATCACCAAAGGATACGACCGTTCCCGGTTTGACTCGCTTGGCAGGTTTGACAAGCGTTTCCCACTGATCCTCTCCTGTTTCCTTCAACAACAAGAGCTCAATGGAAGCGCCTGTATCCTCTTTCGTACCGATCAAGCGGGCCGGCAACACCTTTGTATTGTTAAGGACGATTAGATCGCCCTCCTCGAGTTCATCTACAATATCCCGAAAGATTTTATGTTCCACTTCACCAGTCTCGCGATCGAACAGCATCAGCCGGCTCGCCGTCCGATCAGCAAGAGGCGTTTGAGCGATCAATTCTTCCGGAAGTTCAAAATCAAAATCATTTACATCCATTCGTCCAGTTACTCCCTTATGTTAAATTAAGTGTATCCAGGTCTTTATTCATTCTCCCCGTAAGCATAACCGAAATGCTCATAGGCTAAGCGTGTAGCGATTCTGCCCCGAGGTGTCCGCTGCAAAAAGCCGATCTGCAAAAGATAAGGCTCGTAGACATCCTCAATCGTTATGGATTCTTCGCCGATGCTCGCCGAAATTGTATCCAATCCGACCGGACCTCCACGAAACCGCTCGATCATGCTTTTGAGCAGTTTATGGTCAATATGGTCGAGACCATGTGAATCGACCTGCAGCATTTCCAGCGCTTCTTTGACGATAATTTCATCAATCGTGCCATTTCCACGCACTTGCGCATAATCCCGGACACGCCGCAATAGCCGGTTGGCGATTCGCGGGGTGCCACGAGAACGCCTCGCAATTTCTTCCGCGGCGCTTTCCATGATTTCCACGTCAAACAGACCCGCGCTGCGCTGGATGATTTCTTGCAGAGGTTTCACTTCATAATATTCCAGCCGCAGCGGCACTCCGAAGCGATCTCGCAGCGGAGCCGATAAGGAGCCGGCTCTCGTCGTTGCGCCTATCAATGTGAACGGAGGCAGATCGAGCCGGATTGATTTGGCAGCCGGCCCTTTGCCGACAACGATATCTAGGCAAAAATCCTCCATTGCCGGATAAAGGACTTCTTCAATGGCCCGATTCAACCGATGGATCTCATCGATGAAAAGGACATCGCCCGGTTCCAGGGAAGACACGACTGCCGCCAGATCACCAGGACGTTCGATTGCAGGACCGCTCGTCATCCGGACATTCACACCCATTTCATTCGCAATAACGGCTGCAAGCGTCGTCTTGCCAAGTCCCGGAGGCCCATAAAGCAGAACATGATCCAAACTCTCATTACGTCCTTTGGCCGCCTCGATGAAAATGCTCAGATTTTCTTTCACCTGAGCCTGTCCAATATATTGTGACAATGTCTGCGGCCTGAGCGACTGCTCAAATCCTTCATCAAAATGGGAATGTTCACTGGATACAACCCGCTCCATCCAAGCCCCCTCCTTTCATCTCTATTTCTGTTTCAATAAAAGCTGCAAAGCCAATTTCATATAGCCTTCCGTGTCGCGCTCCTCTTTTTGAAGATGCGGTTTCACTTTCGACAGTTCCCTAGCGGAATACCCAAGTGCTTCGAGCGCCAGCAGCGCCTCTTCCAAATCATCGTTTTCAGCCATCGATAACAGGGATGGCTCGTCCCCTGGCATATCAATCTCAAGAAACAGATCATGCAATTTCCCTTTCAAATCCAAAATCATCTGGCGTGCTGTCTTCTTGCCCACCCCTGGGAATTTGGTCAGGAAACTTTCATCCTCCCGTTCGATCGCCCCGACGACTTGCGAAGGAATGCCGCTCGCCAAAATGGCCAATGCGCCTTTCGGGCCAATACCGGACACAGTTATCAATTTTTTGAACAGCTCTCGCTGCTCCAACGTCTTGAAGCCTAACAGCCATTGCATATCTTCCCTAACATGCATATATGTGAAAACTTGCTGGATCTCTTCCGTCTGATGGAACACATAAGGGTTCGGTGTCATAATCTGATATCCGATTCCGCCTTGTTCCAGCGTTATGTATTCCGGCGTCACGCGCGTAACCTTGCCTTTTATATAATCGTACAAAGTACTCTCCCCCTACATCAATATTACGATTATAGCATACGAACGGGTTTTCTACCTATCCAAGAGCAATAGATTGCATGTAAGAGAAATGAAAGTATTATCTGTCATCCGTTCTTTTTTATTTGGTGCGATTACGTCCACGTATCTGTGCATAAACATGTAACCATCCGTGCCTATGCAGAATTGCGTCTATATATTAATTTTCATTAACCGAGCATAACTAACATGCACCCAAGCATTGGCCCACGACACCCGAGCATAACCAACACGCACCCGCGCATAAACTCACGACACCCAAGCACAACCACCCCGCACCCGCGCATTGACCAATGACACCCGAGCATAACCAACACGCACCCACGCATTAACTCACGACACCCAAGCATAACCGCCCTGCACCCGCGCTAACCAATCACCATACACCCAGTAGCACCAAAAAATTTAATCAAACATACCATTAATCCAAACAAAAAAAGAGCCGCTGCAAGAGCGGCCATCCAGTTATCTCTTTCCAATCGTTCTCATCCGAATTAAACGATCGTTTCCTGTTCCAAACAAAAGGAAACATTCCGCCGAATAGGTAGTGTAGATAATGGGCTCCTCAAATTACTTCATCCTTTTTTCCACGTCATACCATAACTTCGGCCAAGCAAATAATGCGGCTTCCGTAAACGGGATCAGCTGCCTCGCCAGCTTTTGCTGATTGTGTTCGGGCAGTGTCAAGAGATGAAGCCATTCCCTGAGTATTTCATTTGGATACAATAGCATCGCTTTTGCACTTCGGTTCATCTTGTCAAGCGCCTGTTGTTCATCAAAGAGAAATTCGACATTGTAGGACACATGCGGTAACACCCGATGGCTCCATAACGCCAGCTCGGTATCCGGATGTGAGGAGCAAGCCAGATCGAAATCAATTAAACGAATTACCCCATTTTCATCCCGAAGAATATTATGGTGCACGACGTCTCCATGCAGTAAGGTGTGCTGCCCGATTGCTTCTTTGGCGTGTTGCTTGACAATCGGCAGCGCTTCCTTTGCATAAAAAATGATTTCCTGTACTCGGCGGACACCAATCAGTTGTTGAAAAAAAGCTCGATGATCGAGGAATCGGCTAAGCCGGTCCGTCCATTTCATCATTAATGGATAGGTATGCAAATAGGGTGACGCCTTCCAATTAAAATGCCGGTCTGTCTGGTGGAGTTCCCGCAATGCAGTTAAAGAATCTGTTCGATCCGCCCGGCGTTTGTAGCTGACCGGCCTCGCATTTTCTAGCCATGGCTGTTTTAGCAACAACTGATCCTCCGTCGGCAGTAATGGCACGATATGAGGAAAATTCAATTTCTCCAATTCTTCATGGACATATTTCACTTTGACGGCAGTGGACATGGAACGATATTGCTTCAATGAATATTTCGTGCCGGCCTCTTCCACTTTCCACACATTATCTTTGATCTGCTTGACATTGGGCTCCAGCGTCATACGCCGGTCAGTAAGCTCCGTACGAGTTGTAACCGTAATGTGGACCAGCTACCGGCATCGGATGACACGGTCCATAACATGGTGCCGGCATGCCCCAGCAAGGATGCTGGTACATTGGTGAAACATGCATAGGCTGTTGTCCGCAGCCACAGTCACAGCCTTGACTGCAACCGAATTGGTAAGGCTGCGGATGCATTGGATAAATGTGAAATGGCTGGTTTTGAGCAGGCGAAATCATTTGAGGCACATATCCCTGTTCAGGCGGACAGTGGACGGATTCCTCCCATTGCTGCTGCATCATCGGTGATTCCTTCTCTTCTTTTTCAAACATCGGGGACTCCACCATTTTCCATCCACCCGACATCGGATATTGCGGCGGGAACGCACCTGGTGCCTGCCCTGGACAGATTGGAGACTCTTCCTTGCATTCTTCCTTCATTTCAGGCATGTATGGCATTTGCATTTGCGGCATCTGCATTGGCATTTGCGGCATTGGCATTTGCGGCATTTGCATCTGTGGCATTTGCATTGGCATTTGTGGCATTTGCATGTGGTGGTGCTGCATCGGATGCATATGCTGATGGCAATCGACATCAAAACACGGCATACATCCACATGGAATCGTAAAGATCGGTTGAATGTATTGCGGCATTGGATATGGCATCGGCATTGGATACGGCATCGCTACCGGCGGCATTTGTGGTGTTTGGACTGTTGGTGATTCCTCTTCCGGAGTCGGCATGGACGGCGGCATTGGCGGCATCTGTGGTGTTGGCGGTATCGGTGTCATGGTCGGCGGCTTTGAAACAGGCGGCTTCATACTTGGCGGCCTTTCTGAGCTAGGCGGCTTGGTCGGGCTAGGCGGTTTCGTTGCACTCGGCGGCTTCATCGTTGGCGGCTTTGGCACTTCTGGTGATTCCTCTGCAGTCGGCAGCGGAATAGGAGGCGCCGGAGTCGTCGGTTTAGATGGCTGGGCCGGTTTTTGCTGGGGCTTTACCGCTTCCCCTTTTGTTTTAGGTAATGTCGTTCCTGGTTTTCCTTGGTGTTCATGTTTCGCAGGCAAAAAGATCTTCATTCCTGGCACAATATAATCCGGGTTCGCCAAATGGGCGTTCACCCGTTTCAACTCTTCAAAGGGAATCCCATACTGCCTTGCGATTTTCCATAATGTATCCCCTTTTACCACTACATGGACTTCCACTAAAAAAATCCCCCTTCCATCAATCCATCGTATGAACGAACGCCCGTATTTGTGACCTTTAATTTCGTTAGGCATCCTTACTCCCATGTATACTGCCGGAGAACTGCCAATATACATAAAAAGCCACGTTCAAAATTTTGAACGTGGCGTTTATTATGCATATGTGAAATATGTGCCGAATGATCGAACCGAGCAATGAAGAGCGGCTAGTTCCTCCATCGCGCCTTTCATCATCGGATGTTCTTCCGATTCCATAACATCGATGATAAAAAAGTAATTTCCCAGCCCTGTCTTTAAAGGACGGGATTCAATTTTACTTAAATTCAATTTACGCCAGGCGAAAACGGATAGAATTTGATGCAGCACCCCTGACCGATCATCTTCTGGCAGCTTCACCATCAGCGTTGTCTTTGGCTGTCCGGAGTGGGTGTCCAGTTCAAGCTGGCCTTTACGCAATGACAGGACAACGAACCGGGTATGATTAAAACGAAAATCATGAATGCTTTCCTCAGCAATATGCAAATCGTATTTTTCGGCAGCCAATCGGTTCCCGATGGCTGCAATCCGTTGTTCGGGATGCTCAGCTACGTATTTCGCGGCAGCCGCTGTAGAGGTTGTTTGGATAAGCGGAACACGCCGGTAATGGTATTGCAAATATTTATGGCATTGCGCGAGCGCGTGCGGATGAGAGTGGACAGATTCCACTTTTCCGCTACCATTCTTATGTAATATATTCACCATTAAATGTTGTTCAATAGGAGTCGATATTTCCGCATTAATAAACAGTTCGCTCCCATGAAATAAATAATCAATTGTTAACGGTACTGAACCCTCAAGAGCATTTTCGAGCGGGACGATCGCGTAGGCGACATGCCCGGCAGAAACAGCTTCGATACAGTCGGGAATTGTCGGATGCGGCACGAGGCCTGCCTCTTCGAATAATTGTGTTGCTGCTACATGCGTGAACGATGCCTCAGGTCCTAAATAAGCGACCGATGGTGTAAATTTGTCCTTAGCCATGATAAACCTCCTAGCCAATTCAAAGTGCGCCTGAACTGATCAAGTGAACGGAATCGATAAAATTTGGCGCTTTCATGCGCTGCATGAATTCATCCATTTTTAATGGCATTTCCGTCACATCCAACGATAACGTAATATTTGCACGGCCCTGTACCGGAATCGTCTGGTGGATCGTCAGAACATTGCACCTTGCATCTGAAATGATTTGAAGAATGGTCGCAAGAGACCCTTGACGATCTTCCAGCTGAATGAAGATCGTCAGAATGCGCTCTCTGGCGATGGATTCGAACGGGAATACCGTATCCCGATATTTATAATAAGCACTCCGGGACAGGCCGACCCGTTTTGTTGCTTCTTGGATCGTCCGTTCTTCCCCGCTCGCAAGCAGTCGCTTTGCCTCGAGCATCTTTTGCATCGATTCCGTTAAAACGTCTTCCCGCACAAGATAAAATTGTCCTTTTCCAAGCGGATTCATAGCACGCCTCCCCCAAACGGACCGTAATTACAGGTCTTCTCTCTTATTCGATGAATTCAAATTCAAAATCAAGGATCCGGACGATATCGCCATCCTGTGCTCCTCGCTCACGAAGCGCATCGTCGACTCCCATGCCGCGCATTTGTCTTGCAAATTTCCGGACAGATTGATCGAAATTGAAATCCGTCATCTTGAACAAGCGTTCAAGCGTATAACCGGACAGTACATAGGCGCCGTCATCATCGCGAGTGATTTTGAAGTCAGGCGTTTCGCTCTCATGCTTATACATGACCGAATGTTCTTCTTCATCATGCTCTTCGTACATCGGGAATTCCGGTGTCGTCTCAAGCAAGTCAGCTACCGCAAACAGCAAATCATCCAGCCCTTGGCGGGTGATCGCTGAAATCGGGAATATCCGGATGGACTCATCGTTCAGCTTCTCTTTGAACAGTTGTAAGTTCTCTTCCGAATCCGGCATGTCCATCTTATTGGCCACGATGACCTGCGGACGCTCCATCAACCGTAAATTGTATTGCTCCAGCTCCGCATTAATCGTTGTGTAATCTTCATACGGATCTCGTCCTTCCAATCCAGACATATCGATCACATGTATGATGACGCGTGTCCGCTCGATATGACGAAGGAATTGATGCCCTAACCCGACGCCTTCATGCGCCCCTTCAATCAATCCAGGCAAATCCGCAAGCACGAAGGTCCGGTTGTCCACTGTTTCAACCATTCCCAAATTCGGGACCAGCGTCGTAAAATGATAATCGGCAATTTTCGGCTTCGCTGCTGAGACAACCGAAAGCAGCGTCGATTTGCCGACGCTTGGAAATCCGACCAGACCTGCGTCTGCCAAAACTTTCAGTTCCAGCACGATTTCCCTTTCCACGCCCGGCTCTCCTTTTTCCGACAGCTCTGGCGCTGAATTCTGTGGTGTCGCAAACCGGGAATTTCCTCGTCCGCCGCGTCCGCCTTTTGCAATGACAGCTGTTTGTCCATGCTCAACTAGATCCGCAATGATTTCGTCTGTCTCGGCATTCTTGACGACTGTGCCAGGAGGAACCTTGACAACCATATCTTCTCCTCCGCGGCCATGTTTGTTCTTACTGCCGCCATGCTCTCCACGCGGCGCTTTGAAATGGCGCTGATAACGAAAATCCATCAACGTCCGCAATCCTTCGTCGACGATGAAAACGACATCGCCTCCTTTGCCTCCGTCACCGCCGGCAGGGCCGCCGTATGCGACGTACTTTTCACGGCGGAACGCAACCATCCCGTCTCCGCCATCCCCGCCTTTGACATATACTTTTACATGATCGACAAACATAATTCTTCCTCCTATCGTCCACTGATCGTGAACGTCCATTGGCCATCATCGGCCGTTTCCGTAATCGCAATATTTAAATTGCCTGTAATAGCCGGACATACGACAGGCACTGTTTCTTCCAGTTCCATTTGGATGCTCCACTCCGAATCAGTTGCTGATACGTGAATGATCAACTCATGATCATCCAAAGGATTCAAAACGGCCGCGACCGATTGAACTACTGTTTCCAAATAGTCTGCCACTGCCCGATCGTCCACTGCCCGATCAGCAGCTGCCACAATATCGCACTCAATCCGTTTTGAGAATTCAGTATGGACCCAATCAAACGTATTCAGCCATTCCTCTACCGAAGGCATGCGTAGCCTTTCCAGCATAGCCATGGAGCGTTGCCGTTCCGTCGCTCCTAAAATCGCCTTCCGCGCTTCTTCCTTATTATCCAAATCGATATATAATAATATTAGCTGAAGCTCATTCAAAAAATCATGTCTGGCAAATTTCAGCGCTTCCGTCACCGTTATTTGTTTGGTATCCATTTTTTCACCGCCAACTGTGTCATACTTTAGAGTATAACATTTCATCAGTTGGAAATACATGAAGGAAACGCTGATGAATCCAAAAAAGGACTGCATATTAACTATGCAGTCCTCTTTCTTGATATCCATTAAGCTTCCTTAGGATAAACGCTCACTTTCTTCTTGTCGCGGCCAAAACGTTCAAAACGAACAACGCCGTCAACTTTTGCGAAAAGTGTATCGTCACCGCCGCGGCCAACGTTTTCACCTGGGTGAATTTTTGTTCCGCGTTGGCGATAAAGGATTGAGCCGCCTGTTACGAATTGTCCGTCAGCGCGCTTTGCGCCAAGACGTTTCGATTCAGAGTCACGACCGTTCTTTGTAGAACCTACCCCTTTTTTCGATGCAAAAAACTGGAGATCCAAACGTAGCATGTGATCCACCTCCTGTCATTTGAAAGTAATCTGTATATGGTTCCCATAATCTTGTTCAATCGTCTGCAATGAAACAATCATCGCCCTGACAATCAGTTGGATATCAGCATCCTTTTCCGTAACCGGAAAGTCTACTTTTATATATCCACCATCCGATCCCTGCTTTATTTCAGGCGTGATTCCAGTCAATGCGATAATCGCGTTGACGGATCCGAACGAAACGGCTGAAGCCCCTGCACAAACAAGGTCTTTTCCATGTTCAGCAAAGTCGGCGTGGCCTTTCATTTCAAAAGAGCTGATGCGGCCCGATGGCTGTTCAGTGATAATGACTTCGATCATGCCGGCTTACAGATTGATGCCTTCGATGACAACTTTCGTGTATGGCTGACGATGACCTTGCTTCTTGTGGTAGTTCTTTTTCGGCTTGTATTTGAAGACAGTGATCTTCTTGCCGCGGCCATGCTTAACGATTTTACCAGTAACCGTTGCACCTTCCACGAATGGAGCGCCAACTTTCACGTCTTCTCCACCAACGAATAGAACTTTGTCGAATGTTACAGTTTCCTCAGCTTCGCCGACTACTTTTTCGATGTAGACTTCTTGGCCTTGTTCGACTTTGATTTGTTTTCCACCAGTTTCAATGATTGCGTACATACTTGCACCTCCTCTATAGACTCAGACTCGCCCTCCAAGGTGATCCAAACGGATGCTTGTACCTTATCAGCGCGGTTGTAGCACGGGTGCTACAAACAATAACATTAAAATATTACCACGCCCTGGTTACCGCGTCAACTGTTTTTCAATTAACCGTTCATAAGCATACTCGTATTTGCGATATCGGTAGGAAGATATATTTTGAAACAACAGAAAAGCAGCTAGGCACATATAGAGAAGCGTATCTGGAAAACCATTCATCAAAACTAGCAAGCCGGCTGCCAATAAAAGAATAGAGCCCATTAAAAAAAGAGACTTCGATTGTTGTCTCTTTTCTTTCCGCTCCAGCAGCGTACTCAGCGCCTGTCCTCCATCCAAAGGAAGTATGGGGAGCAAGTTTAGTAAAAGGATGGCCAGCTGGATTTTCTTTAACTCGGCAGAACCCGGTACATTATTAAAACTTACAATTATCAGCAGCAGGGCCGTTGCAATGGGACCTCCCAACGCTACACTAATCCTCGCCTTTTTGGAATATAGATAGCGTTTTGGTATGGAAAGCTCGCCACCGTAAGGAAGAATGGTACAGGAACGGACACGCATTCCCGCCCATTTTGCGGCAAGAACATGTCCAGCCTCGTGAACTAATAGAGACAGGAAAATGAGAGCATAAAGAGATAAACCGCCTGTCAGAGCCAAAAAGGCAAAAAACGGCAACAGGATGGGGTGGAGCTTAATTCGCATCGGCCGGTTCCGAGAAATACGTGGCCAGCATATCGGCATCCAAATTGATTCCTTCCCGCTTCACTTGCAAATACATCGTCTCTTCATTCATCAGAGCGAGTGTATCTCCTTTCTTTACAGTTGTATAAGGCAGCTTCGAGATGCTTCCGACAAATCCATACGTCACCTCGTCACCATCATCATAAAGAACCGTCACTGTTTTACCCGATTGCCGGGTAGACCCCGTAAAAACGACCAGGCCATCCCCTCGGGCAAGAACAGGCATTGGTTGAGAATACGAGACGATAACACCTTTGTCATACGGCTGCATTGACTCATACGATGCAAAAGGGACATCTACGTCCTGCTTTCCCGCCACTGCAATTGTTTCCGTTTTTTCATCTCCCAGTAAAGAAGCGACCCATTTCTTCATTACAATAAAATCTTTTCCCGTCGTTACATATTGTGTAACGGGTTTCTTCACTAGCCCAACCTCTTCTAATTTCGCGACGCCGATAACTCCGATCGTCAGAACAATTGCTGCCATCCATTTTGTTTTCCATTTCATCCGCCGCACCGCCTTTTTTCCAGTATATGACGAGGACAGGCAGAATATTATGGGCGAATGCCAAGAGAATTGAAAGAAAGTTCAGTCGTTCCTTTCCTTTGCAACGGCACCGGCCAAATAAAAACACACCTTTTGGCATTTTTTCATACCAAGAGGTGTGCAGGCGTCATTTTGCAAATAATGATTTCAATTTCCCAAAAAAGCCGGGTTTTCCTGTATCCAGCGACATGAGCGGAACCGATTCACCCAATATGCGTCTCGCAATATTGCGGTAACCGATCGCTGCCGGATTGGAAGGATCCATTACGACAGGCTCTCCTTTGTTAGAAGAAGAGATGACGTTTTCATCGTCCAACACGATCCCAAGCAAATCAATCGATAGATGGGTCGTAATTTCATTGACATCGAGCGCATCGCCCCGATTGACGAGCTGGCTCTTGATCCGGTTAATAATGAGCTTTGGCGGGTCGATCGGCTCCGCTTCCAGCAGGCCGATAATCCGGTCTGCATCCCGGACAGCCGAAATTTCAGGTGTCGTGACAACTATGGCACGATCCGCGCCAGCTACCGCATTTTTATAGCCCTGTTCAATGCCGGCCGGGCAATCGATTAAAACGTAATCATAGTCACGCTTTAATTCTGTGACCAGCTCTTTCATCTCTTCAGGGGAAATGGCATTTTTATCTGTCGTTTGAGCGGCCGGCAATAAAAAGAGGCCATCCTCGAAACGTTTGTCTTTCACTAATGCCTGGTGTACTTTACAACGGCCTTTGATCACATCGACGAGATCATAAATGATACGATTTTCAAGGCCTAGGATGACATCCAGATTCCGTAGACCGATATCTGTATCAACAAGGCATACCTTTTTGCCTTGCAGGGCCAATGCAGTTCCAAGGTTCGCAGAAGTCGTCGTCTTTCCGACTCCGCCTTTACCAGATGTTATTACTATTGCTTCCCCCACATCAGCTTCCTCCTTTGAAAGTTGACAGATTTGGCCGGAGAATCCGAAGTTCCTGCAAACGATCAATGGCAATGAAGCCATTTGAATGTATGTAGGCGCATTCCATTTCCGGTTGTTCCGATAAAATTGTCAATTCGTCCGTCATAGTTTCCATCTTATCAGCAATGATTAAATGCGTAGCCTCAAGCCATGATGCGGCGATTACACAATCTTCGTTGCCGCCTGCACCGGCATGAGCCATCCCTTTCAGGCGCCCGAGCACATAAATGCTTCCTGCAGCGACCACCTTGCCATTCGGATTGACATCTCCGATGACAACTAGATCACCTTCCGCTTCAATCACTTGCCCGGAGCGAACGATGCCGATATACGTTTCGGACTGGCGTTCAACGATTTTCTGATTGCACTCGTCCATTGAGATAACATCACTTTGAATTTTAGAGACGCGCAGATGAGGCGACTCATGCACAATCGCCATGATCTCCCGCAGCTCTTCCTCATTGCAGAATCGGTGTCCCGTGTGGACCTTCACCTCTGCCACGCCTTCGAGGCTGTTTTCGCTCACTTTTCTGCGGAGTTCCGCAATCATATCCGAATACGAGCATTTATCATCAAGTCGGAGGACAAGGCCGTCTTTTGTCCCTTTTATCGTTACAAATTGCTGTTTCGTCGTCATTTGCGTCCCCCACAATTTCTTGAGTTATGATCCGGCCTGATTTTGCATTCCTCTTCCGGTCATCACTTTTTTGAACAACCAGCCGAACATTCCAATAAAGATGGCATTGGCAATCATCGTCGGTACCAGGCGCCTTACGATGAATTCATCCAGATGGATAGAAGTCAAAGCAATCAGACTGGCAAAGAAGTAAGAAAGCAATTCAAGTAACACGATGAGTATCACCGATAAGAACATCACGGTAACAATATGACGATGTACTTGGCGTATTAGCAACGCACCGAGATAACAGACCAGCGGATATAAAAAAGTATATACTCCAATAATATCAATGTGATACATATCATACAAGAGTCCAAGTATTAAACCTAACAGGATGGCCCGCTTCTGATTGTAATAGACAGCGAGAAAAATGAGGTAGACGATGACGAAACGGGGTACAAGTATATATTCCATGCCCCCTATGTCGATCGGGGAAAACAAACTAAAAACAGGTTCCAGGAAAAAGAGACAGACCGCAAGCAGAGGGATGATGAACCGGCTCATGATTCATCCTCCCCCTGGTCTTCCGTCGGACTCTCCGTATCTGTACCATTTTTATATACTTCCATCTTCCGTTTGGCAATGACAACATGATCGAGCATGGAGAAATCCGCAGCCGGGCGGATATAAGCCAATTTCGTCAAGCCGTAATCATCTGTCGACACTTCTGTCACTTCCCCGATATAAAGACCTTTCGGGAAAATACCGCCTAACCCTGAAGATTCCACTTTCATTCCCACTTTAACATCAAAACTCGAATCAATCCGTTTCATGATTAATTCTCTGCGGTCCGGGTCATACCCTTCAATCAAACCAAAAACGGATGTTTCACCCGGGATGACTGCAGCCACACGGAAATTACGGTTTTCTGTCGAAAGAAGTTCAACAGTCGCATTCGTTTTCGTCACATTGACTACTTTTCCGACCAGCCCTTTTGCTGTTATTACCGCCATGTCCAATTCCACTCCGCTTGTCGAACCACGGTCGACAATGACTTTCTCCTCCCATTGATCGGGATTCCGCGAGATGACCGTCGCCTGGATCGGATCAAATCCACGCAAGTCTTCCGTCTTATCAATCAATTCTCTCAAGCGTTTGTTTTCTGCTTTGACATCAGCCAGCTCCACTTGGTTCGAAGCGTACTCTTGCAGTCTCGCTTTCAGTTGCTTGTTTTCCTCATATGTATTCAATATCCCGTCAATCTTTTCGATTGTGCCCGTAATATAGTGCGCCGGCTTCGAAAATAAGGATTGTCCGAAGCCGACGACATCTTTCACTATCTGTTCAGGGATCGTAGCATTTCTGCGATCCTTCAGGGAGAATGAAATCAATGCCACAAGCACGATGACGCCAACGAGCAATAATATCAATCGTTTATTTGAAAAAAATCGCGGCATTGGCCCAAATCCTCCCTACTTATTTCGCTTGCATCTTTTTAATGACGTCGAAGTTATCGAGCGCCTTGCCCGTACCGATCGCAACGCAATCAAGCGGATCTTCCGCAATGAAAACAGGCATATTCGTCTCGTCCGAAATAACCTTGTCCAAGTTTTGCAGCAACGCACCGCCGCCAGTCAAGACAATTCCGCGTTCCATGACGTCCGCAGACAATTCAGGTGGAGTTGCTTCCAATGTCTTTTTGACGCCTTCAATAATTTGAGTAATGGATTCACGAAGCGCTTCTACAATCTCGTCTGATGTGACTTCGAGTGTTTTCGGCAAACCTGTCAATAAATCGCGGCCTCTGATTTCCATCTTATCCGCTTTATTCGTCACACGTGCCGATCCGATTTCGATTTTGATCGCTTCCGCAGTCCGTTCCCCAATTGTCAAATTGTACGTTTTGCGTATGTAACTGATGATGGCTCCATCCATGGAGTCACCGCCAACACGGATCGATTCACTCGTTACGATGCCGCCTAATGAAATAACAGCTACTTCTGTCGTACCGCCACCTATATCGACGACCATACTTCCTGTAGGTTCCCAAACTGGCAAATTTGCTCCGATTGCTGCCGCAAATGGCTCTTCAATCGTAAATGCATCTTTAGCACCAGCTTGTCTTGCCGCATCAATAACAGCACGCTGTTCGACAGATGTAATGCCATAAGGAACACAAACCATGACATTTGGCTTCTTCCATGCGCTTCCTGCCGCTTTTGTTGCTTCTTTCATGTAATGCTCGATCATCGCTGTCGTAATTTCAAAATCTGCGATAACCCCGTCTTTCATTGGACGTGTCGCCACGATAGAACCCGGTGTACGCCCGATCATGTTTTTCGCCGCGCTTCCAACTGCTACGATTTCATTTGTCACTGTATTTTTCGCTACGACGGAAGGCTCCCGAAGTACAATACCTTTACCTTTAATGAAAACTAATGTATTAGCTGTGCCAAGGTCAATCCCGACATCTCTTGAACCTAATCCAAACAAATCTGTTCTTCCTTTCTTCTCGACCGTTAAAAATGGTCTTCTTAAAATCATACAACACATTATAACGGATAGAAGAACAAATTCACAGTGTCACATATACCCTTTCTCTTTTAGGCTGATAAAACGATGGTCCCCAATGATGACATGATCTAGTAAATCAATGCCTACAATAGACCCTGCTTCGACTAATCGTTTTGTCACTTCGATGTCCTCCGGAGAAGGCGCAGGGTGGCCTGACGGGTGATTATGCGCGACAATGATCGAGGCGGCTGACCGCTTGACTGCTTCCCTAAAAATCTCCCTTGGATGCACAATCGAGGAGTTTAGGCTGCCAATAAATACCGTCTGTTTATGAAGCACTTCATTTTTTACATTTAAAAATAACACGACAAAATGTTCCTGCTGTAGCGTTGACATGTCCGTCATCAAATAAGCAGCCGCGTCTTCCGGAGAACGGATCGTATATCGTCCTTGCGTATGTTTCTGGTAAAGCCTTTTACCTATTTCAACAGCAGCTAAAATCTGTACGGCCTTTGCCTGCCCCACTCCTTTTACAGACATCATTTCCTCAATGGTGGCTTCTCTAAGATCTTGTATTTTATCAAAAGACGATAAAATTCGATTAGCAAGCATCAGCACCGATTCCTCTTTCGTCCCGGTCCGCAGCAAGATAGCAATTAGCTCCTGGTTCGATAGGCTGCTCGCCCCTTGCCGAATCAATCTTTCACGCGGCCTGTCCGAAATATGGACATCACGAATCATCATTTGCCCCCTCAGCTTCGTCAATTCAGGCGTCGCCTCCTTGCAGGGAAAGGATGTTCAGCTCTCGCATACGGCTGGCCAATTTGGCGATCGGCAATCCGACGACATTATAATAATCCCCCTCGATTTTATCGACCAACAAAGCGCCCGCCGTCTGGATGCCATATGCCCCTGCCTTGTCCATCGGATCTCCTGAATCAACATACCAGTCAATCAAATCATCATCCAAGTCCTTGAAAAACACCTTAGTTTCCTCGCAGAAAAGGCTACTTTGGCCCCCCTGCAAAATGGCTACCCCAGTATAGACCGAATGGGCTTTGCCAGAGAACTCCCGCATAAACCGTTTTGCTTCTTGCGCATCAAAAGGCTTATGATAGATCGCATCTTCAAAAACGACGATTGTATCAGCGCCGATGACTACAGCATCTTGCACCTTTTCTGCAACTGCTTCCGCTTTAGTCAGTGCCAGCGTCTTGACGAAGCCCTCGAAATCCATCCCTTGCAGCTCCAGGTCTTCCTCGACATCACTCGGCATCACTTCAAACGGAATGCCCGCCATCTCCAGTAATTCCTTTCGTCTTGGGGAAGAGGAAGCCAAGACAATTCGTTGTTCGCTATGAAATTCCATTCATAAAAACCTCCTTTTCCCTATCATACTTGAGAAAAGGTTCATTGAAAATTGTCCAGAAAACGCGATATCTTCATTTTTTGGCCCTAATTGGCTTCAAAATGAAATTTTCGCACACCCGTCTTTAATGGAATAATGAGATAATAAATACAGCCGAATGACTTGCAAATCGTTTGTAAACGCAGTCACGGCGGTAATTTGTTTTCCAAACTCAGCTCCAATTCCCCCACTAGGGTCACTGCTTGAAGAAGCAGCCAAATCTTTAATTTTGGCTACATCCGTTTCGGCCAAAATGTCCTTCAATTTACCTGCTCCTGATGCAGAACAAGCGCCTGCTTCTACTGTAAAAGGTTTTCGATACGTCTCTTGTGCAACATCCGCATCTATTTCCTGTTCGGTTAACCCGATCGCGCTCCAAACGAAATATTGATCTTGCGCTTTAACAACCGAAGCTTCGGAGAGATCTGGCCGTCCCGTAATAAAGGCAGAAGCGGATTGTTCTGTTGAAAAGACACCGTGCTGCTTGGCGTACAACTGCAGCGACGCACCTGGCTGCGGGCTATCCGCGTCCGCTGGTGCTTCAACAGCAGGCGGGCCCGAAGCAGGCACCTCCTTACCGACAGCGGCTGTTTTATCCTTCATTTTATCTCCTGTCCCGACCAAAATGAATCCGACAATGGCAACCGCTGCGACGCCGATCACGACACCATGCAGCACTGCCATCAGAACTGTTATCTTTGAATACTTCTTTCTGAAGTTCATGCCTGTCCACCCCGTTTTTAGTAACTGTACCAAACGGAATGTGAAAAAGAACAAGACGTATGTCGCCTTGCACTAAAAAACTTATCGACTTATTGAAATAAATTGCCGTACCAATCGACAAAAGCGGCTCCCCAAAAATAGGAAACGAGAGCAGCAAACGCAATGGACGGACCAAACGGCACAGGCGTTTTGCGCCCTTTCCCTGTTCTTTTCAAGTGGATGATGCCAGCGATGGATCCCACCAAGGAAGCGAGAAAGAGCGTAAGCAACGTATCGACTGTACCGATGGCGAACCCGATGGCAAGAAATAATTTAATATCCCCGCCGCCCATGCCGCCTTTCGACAAGACAGCAATCAGAAATAAAACCGCGAAACCAATTGCGCCTCCCAGCACGCTGTCCCACCAAGGATCAAGCGGGATGAAAAAACGCAGAACCAAAAACAACACAGCAGCCGGCAGGACCACTTTATCCGGGATAATCATATACGCAAAATCCGAAACGGTAATAATGACGAGCATGGAGGAAAGTAAAATCGCCACAATTAGCTCGGCGCTCCAGCCGAAATAATAGAAGGAGTATGCAAATAGAAGCCCTGTCACCAGCTCCATTGCCGGGTATATTGGGCTGATCCGGTTACCGCAAGTACGGCATTTGCCGCCCAACATGATATAAGAAAGAACTGGTATCAAGTCAAGAGCCTTCAACTGTCTGCCGCATGTACCACAATGAGAGGGCGGCGAGACAATTGACTCCTTTTTCGGGACACGCAAACCGACAACGTTAAAAAAGGAGCCGAAGACGAGCCCATACACGAAAAATAGCACAACGTATACAGCCGTCACTGATCGCTCTCCTCCTCATCCTGTCCGATCGAATTGAACGGAGTCGGATCGTCCTTGGCAGCAGGCTTCGGCGCATCGACTTTTGGCGCTTCATCCAAGAGAGCTGTCAGATCAGGACGATAAAATGCTCTGAAAGAAATGGCCAACTCAAGCGTACGAGGTTCTTCTGAAGTCGTCCGCAACTCCTCAGGAACAGTAAATTCCATTGAATCGACTACAAAAATCCTGTCCATTTCCTCGATCACGTCAATAAAGCGGTCAACTTGAGCGTAATTGCCCGCTTGGAGTTTGACTTCAACCAAAAGTGATTGGATGGAAGCCGTATCTTCAGATGGCGGATCCAGCACAAGCGGTTCACGGCTGAAGTTGACTTCCTCGACAACCGTCCCAGATTTCACTTCCGCTTCGCTAATTTGAAGCAGCACCTTGTCATCCAGGGGAAGAACAGGCACTTTCGCCTGCAGCGGCCGGGAACTTGAATAGCCAGCCGTTTCCACTTTCGCCTTTTGCTTCTCCAGCGCAATCAAAACATTCCGTTCATTGGAAACAGTGTTTGCTGCAAGTGCATTTGCTTCCTTCGCGGGCACATAAAGGCGGAAATAAGAGAACAGGGACAGCGACAGCAGGAAGACGGCGGATAGGATAACTAAAGCCATCTCCTTTTGCCGTTTAGACAAATTACTCATCCGCACCCTCCCCTTCCTGCTCTGTCTCCTGCCCCGTCTCCATCTCGGCCATTCGGCTATCTTCAAACTCAATCAAATAAGTCGCTTGATATCGTGGGATTTCAGACGACATCATAGGAGATCCATCAGCTGACTCCAAGTGTTCAGCAGACACCGATTCGATGGAAGCATCCACGATTGCCTCACTCGAAAGAAGGCGCGTGAGATAGTAGGACGCAGCTTGTTTATCGTCAAACTGGACAGTCACCTCTGCAAAATGAGGCTGTGTAAACGTAAACGTCACAAAAAAGCCCCGTTCCGGCAACAACGCCACCATGTCACGGAGAAGCGGCAACGTCTCATACCGTTGGCCTTCCAAAAAGTTCACCGACCGCTCCAAATCAGCAACAGCCGTTTTCGTTCCGCCTGCCTGTTGCGACGCTTCACCATCTTGAAGAGCAGCCTGATCCTGCTGGATGGCAATGATCTGCTGATCCAATTTTTCAGTATCAGCAGCAAGCCTCCCCGCCAGGACAAAGAAAACGACCCAAATAAGGAGGGACACGCCAAGCAGGCTGATCGCAAGGATCAAAAGTCTGGAGCGTTCCTTCTCTTTTTCAGGCAATAGATTAATATCAATCAGCATCACGTCACCTCTTTCAGCGCAAGGCCGACAGTCCGGTTAAAAGAAGGATCAAGCGCTTGACCATCCGGCAAACGAAGCGGTTCCCCGGCTAACACTTGCGCCTTGACGGAAAAACGGTCCCGTGCAAGAGCAAGAAGCTCATCCATCCCTTCAAAATCGCAATTGACAAGAAGATGCGTAATGGACGCAGCACCGTTCAGCATGTTGTATCGATAGAAGTTCATCAGTTTTTCAAGCTCCATGACAACAGACATCGGCGTGACAGTCGAAGAGGCAGCAGCGGCTATACCAGAAACCGTCAAATCTGCTGCCTGATCCAAATCGACCGGCCGCATGAACAACGGATAATGATCGTGGAAAATCGAAACAGTCAGCCGCCCGGCATGCAAATCAGCAAGCATGACATGCTCCGACCCGTCATACGCAAACAACCGGTGCGCCAGCCGATATAAAGCGAGCGGGCTAATATCACAAGCGACCGGATCCAGTTTCACGGCTTTCAGCACATCCTCATACCCGTTCAAAACACTTTCCTTGGACGCAATCAAAATCGCCTCATGCCCCTGCACAGCAGGCGTATACGGAACGACGTCAAACACCGGATCATCAAAAGGCAAATAAATCGTCGAACCAATTTCAATGAAGAAATGGCCCTTCAATTCATCCAGCTCCACATCATCCGGATAAGAAACTTTCCGGATCAACACATATGTATCAGGGGCCAAAAAACGGACATCCCGCTTCGCGATGCCCCAGTCTTTCAAAACCCCTTCCAGAAGAACGGTCAATGTCTCCGCATCGACAATCTTCCCATCGACAATCGTATTCGGCGGCAGCACAATCTCCTCAGCCGCTTCCACAACAAGCGGATCGAGCGACTTCAAACGGACATACCGCACCGCATCGTCCTCAATCGTAAGCGAAGCCGTCCGCGAACGGCGCGAAAAAATGGACATCCCGTCAACTCCTGGTGAAATTGATTTCTAATTTTTTATACATTTTAACAAACTAGCAGGGTAGAGAGAAACTGCTATGTTTCCATTGAATATAATAATGTGATTTAATTTCCATTAAAACAATTCTATCTGACTCAGTCTTCTAAACAACAAAAATATAGGGCTTCCTATCATCCCTTCAATTAAATCATTAAACTATATGAGTTGTCAGCAAATTGATAAATGTTTTAAGCATCTTTAAGAACTTCTGCTATTAGAATAGTTTTTTTATAAAAAACGTTTTTACTGATACTTACAATTAAATGTAGATAGGCTCTGCAGACACCTACAGAGCCTTCGTTTATTCTATTATCCCATATTGTTGTGGCAACATATTACTCAGAGACTGTATATCCATTTTTGTTAGATAACGATGTATTTGTTGCATCATTAAAAGTTATTGTTTTCCCACCTTTAATTTGAGCTGTTCCAGATATAGTATTCCCCTCATCCGATTTTGTTATTTCAATACCGTCTTGCAAAGTTCCTACGTCTTGCAAGAATTTATTATCTTTTAATTCTTCTAACGTAACAGAAGGTTCATCTTGATTTTCTACAAAATAAAGATTTGCTGCTGCAAGGGCATTTTGTGCGTCAGCAACAGCTGCATTTACTCTTGACTTTTCAATAATACTACCAATCGATGGCACCGCAATCGCCGCAATAATTCCCAAAATAACAATAACGGCTAATAATTCGACAAGCGTTAAACCCTTTTCGTTCTTCAGTCTTTTCTGCAATAACTTCTTCATGTAAATTCCTCCTCTAGTTCCAACCTTTTGTATAAGACAAGCATACCAAACTACCAGATGGAATGGAACTATAATCCTATATTTCTTTCTAACTGTTTATCTTTTCGTCATAAATTATCAATCTGTGTAAAAATGCTGAACATCGGGAGTAGTATAGATAGCACTATAGTACCAACTAAACCTGCAAGCAATACAATCATGATTGGTTCAATCAGTGCTTTCAGTCGATCAGTTGCCGCGTCGACTTCTTTTTCGTAAAAATCCGCCACTTTTGCCAGCATTGTGTCGAGAGAACCGGTTTGTTCTCCGATCGCAATCATATGAGGAATCAAAGGTGGAAACGCCCAGTGTCCGAGCATCGGCTCTGTGAGCGAGCCGCCCCGTTGCAGCGATTCCCTTGATTCCGAAACAACACGGGAAACGACTTCATTCTCAACAATCCGTTCCGTCATCGAGAGTGACTGCAAGATTGGAACGGAACTCGAAAACAGAGAACTAAGTGTTCGGGTCAATGTTGCGAGCGCAGATTTTTTGACGATATCGCCAAAAATCGGCATTCGAAGCAGCATCGTATCAAGCATAAATTTCCCATTCCGGTTCGATCTCATCATCATGATCGTCACAACAATTGCCGCCACAAATAAAAAGAATACGTACCAGTAATCGACCATGAAATCGCTCGCCTGTAAAACGAATTTTGTCAGCCACGGCAACTCTCCGCCTACACTGTCAAACAGGTCGACGAACATCGGTACAACAAATGTCAACAAGAAAATCACAACCCCAATTGCTACAATACCAACAACAATTGGATACGAAAGTGCTGATAACACCTTTTGCTTCAAACGATGCGCTTTCTCATAATGATCAGCGAGGCGGTCGAGGGAATCATCGACGGTCCCGGACATTTCACCTGCTTCGATCATGTTGATAACGAGCGGCTCAAACGCCTTTGGATGCTTGGCGAGAGCTGCAGATAATGATCCGCCCCCTCTCAGGTCATCCCCTATCGCAATCAATATTTTTTGAAACTGTTTTCCTTCAACTTGAAGGGATAAAATGCGGATCGATTCTACAATCGTGACACCAGCCCGCAGTAATGTAGAAAATTGGCGCAGGAACATGATGAACTGCGTCCGTTTCACTGGCCTGCCAAGATGAATCTCTTTCGTCAACGCCGTCTCCGCAATCTCCTGCAAGTTCTTAACCCTTATTCCCTGGCTTTTGAGCTTTAATGCAGCTTCCCGTTTGTTTCCCGCTGTAATAACCCCTGTCCGAATCGACCTTGCGTCACGACCTTCATATTTAAAACGAGCCATTACGATTCATCACCTTCGACGTACGGCATCGCCATGTCATAAGCAATGACACCTTGATCGAGCAGCTGCCTGACGGAAGAAGACATCATATGCATGCCCATCGAACGGTTCGTTTGGATAACGTTCGGGATTTGATGGACTTTTTCGGATCGAATCAGGTTAGCGATAGCGGGATTGTTAATCATTAGTTCCGTTGCTGCCCTTCTTCCTGATTTATCAACTGTCGGAAACAAACGCTGCGATAAAACTGCCGTCAATACACCGGCTAGCTGAACACGAATTTGCGCCTGCTGGCCATGCGGAAACACATCAATGATCCGATCAATCGTGGAAGCAGCACTCCATGTATGAAGTGTTGCAAGGACAAGATGCCCAGTTTCTGCCGCGGTTATAGCCGTTGAAATCGTCTCGAGATCCCGCATCTCACCGACTAGGATGACGTCCGGGTCTTGCCGCAATGATGCCCGGAGGCCGGCAGCAAACGAATTGGTATCGAAGCCAACTTCACGCTGGTCGATAATCGATGATCCATGCGCATGCACATACTCAATTGGATCTTCCAGCGTAATAATATGTTTGCGCATCGTTTCATTAATATAGCGAAGCATCGCGGCGAGCGTGGTCGACTTACCCGAACCAGTCGGTCCCGTAACAAGAATGAGGCCTTGCGGCGTGCCGGCGAGTGACTTGAGCACGCCCGGCAATTGCAGCTCCTCAATTGTCGGGATTTTCGTCGGTATGGTCCTGAAGGCGATTGACACCGATCCACGCTGCTGAAATGCATTGACACGAAACCGAGAAACACCAGGCACTTCATACGAATAGTCGATTTGACCGCTCGTTTCGAATGTTTCAAACAGTTTGCCGGGAATCGTCTTTTTGGCGACAAGTTCAGTAAACGCACTATCCAGCTCATCTGTCCCATACCGTTTTAAATCGCCGTGTATTCTGAACACAGGCGGCATCCCGACGGTCAAATGAATATCGGACGCTTTCAATTCAAAGGCTTTTGCCAATAAATCATCAATTATCTCTTTCATACTCGATACTCCTATTCAATCAAAGCGACACGCAATACTTCTTCAGTCGTCGTGATGCCTTGCTGTACTTTATCCAGGCCATCGTCAATTAAGAATACAGTGCCGCTTTGAATAGCGATTTCACGAAGCTTGGATGGTGTTCCGCCGTTATTAATTACTTCGCGCATTTCATCTGTCAGGACAAGCACTTCATGAATGGCAATCCGGCCACGGTATCCAGTCATATTGCAGGACGCACAGCCAGGACCCCGTACAATCGTTTCAATAGACTTACCGCGTTTTGCGAAAATCTCCTTTTCCCGATTGGATACAGGCATCGGCGCTCCGCAATCCCGGCAAACACGACGAATGAGCCGCTGAGCAACAATCGCATTGACAGACGACGTAACGAGGAAAGGTTCGACGCCCATATCGAGCAGCCGTGTCACCGACGCAATCGAATCGTTCGTATGAATGGTGCTAAGAACAAGATGCCCCGTGAGTGATGCACGAATAGCAATTTCCACTGTCTCACGGTCCCGAATTTCACCGACCATGACAATATCGGGATCTTGCCTGAGGATCGACCGAAGTCCGGCTGCGAAAGTCAGTCCGACCTGCGGATTCACCTGAATTTGGTTGATTCCTTCAAGCTGATACTCCACGGGGTCTTCCACCGTAATAAGATTTACTTCTTCTTGATTTAAACGATTGAGTGCCGCATATAAAGTGGATGATTTCCCCGAGCCCGTCGGACCAGAAATCAAGACAATGCCATTCGGTCGCTCAATTTGTTGTAAAAAACGTTTCAAATTTGTTTCGCTGAATCCCAGTTTAGATAAATCATTTAAGGAGCTGCTTAAATCCAATATACGCATAACAATCTTTTCCCCAAATACAGTAGGAAGTGTCGACACACGCAAATCGATCGGCCGGAAGTCGATATTTACCTTAATCCGTCCATCCTGCGGAACCCGTTGTTCCGTAATATCGAGCCGGGACATGATTTTAATCCGCGCTGTGAGCATCGCTTGCATATGCTTTGGCAAATAGCGCTCCGTATGAAGCAACCCATCAATTCGGAAACGGATCGCCACTTGATGTTCCTGCGGATCGATATGGATATCGCTCGCCTTTTGGGTGATCGCAGAAGATAGCAATTGATTCACAAGCCGTACAATCGGAGAGTCTAGGTCGGTCAATTCATCCTGCTGATCACGCGTATCCTCAGGCTGATCAATTAAAAAATCCTCTAGCAAATCATCCTCGTAATATTTGGTGATTGTACGCAAAATATCGTCTTTCGATGCGATTGCCGGTTCAATATGGAATCCCGTGGAAAGGCGCAAGTCATCTATAGACAAGTAATCCATTGGATCAGCCATTGCCACAAACAGCTTGTCCCCTTCCGCCTTTAATGGAACGATTAAATTCCGTTTGGAAAACTCTTTCGGGACGATATTAAACAGCTTAGGATCGAACGGGTACCGGAACAAGTTGATGTGCGGGATCCCTAATTGAAACTCCAAAACTTCTATTAATTGCTGCTCGGTAATATAGCCGCGCTGCAGTAATGAATCCCCTAATTTCTGATCACGGGGCTTCTCCGCTAACGCTGTCTGTAGCTGTTCTTCTGTAATCAGGCCGGATTCCACAAGTAAGTCCCCTAGCCGTTTTCGAGTTGTCGCCATACTTCGTCTCCTCTCGATCACTTGTTGACCGGCATGCCGCCTTTGTCATAAATGATGCCTTCCTGACTCTCCGACTGTTGTCCATCCGACCCAGTGGAAGGAGTTTCGGTGCTTGTTTGCCCTGAAGTCACTTCTTCCTGACTACCTTCCGTTTGTGTTGGTGTCGAAGGTGAATCAGAAGTCACTTCATTGCCACCTGGCACTGTTACTGTCTCGGAGTCCGTTGTATCTGGTTTACTCGCAGCCTCTTTCTCATATACGAGAGGATGCAATTCAACACGAGGAACCGGAGCATAAAAATCCTTTGACACCGGTTCCATCTCCACTAAAACACCTTCTTGTTTCAGCGCTCTCTGAACAATTGCCTCGAGTCCATCCGTACCTGTTTCCTTCTCAACAACCTGACCTGTTTGGATAAAAGCACTGAATTGCTTAATGATCCGCGGCTTGTAGGTATCCACCCGTTCGACATAAGATTCGTACTGGTAAACAAACGGCAACCCTTCGATTGAAAATCGCAGTTCATTTGCGTTCACTTCCGTACGCAAAACAAAATCTGCTTTATTGGGATTCCGAAACGAAAATCCGATACCTAGCCGGCGATTCACAGCCGCTTCAAATCCAACTTCAATGGAAGGAGGTAGCGACGAACTAATGGCCCGTTCCTCAATCGCAAAATTCGTTTGCAAAACCGCTTGATACAAGGTCGATGCAAGAATCGTCAGCTCTTCGTCAGATAACGGGGCAACCGCTGCTTCCCCAAGCTCATCCATCAAATCAAAAACTTGATGCCCTTTAATCTCCACCCCATCCAGGCTCCGTATCGCTTCAACGAGTACAGGAGAAAGATGATCTATCGAATAACTAGCCGACGCCACAATCGTCTGCTTCCGGTCAGCCTTTGTCATATAATCCGTTATGTACACGACATGCGGAAAAATGGCACTCTGCATTTCTTCCGCAATTCCCTCTGCAATTATTTCAATTGATTCTTTCGAAAATGAAATAGATCCGAATTGTTGCTCCAAAACAGTCTCTAATCCATCTGCTGAGACAATCGAGTACAAGGGGTTTTCCTCCCCAGGCTGCGCTTCTACTACAGATTTCTCTACATTAAAGGCTACGATTTCCTTTGGCACTTGAGCAGTTTCGTCTAAATAGACGATTGACAGCTCCATTTCATCGTGAAGTGCTGTAACATCACTTGCCAACTGGGCTTTCGCTTCACTTGTTGTCAAACCTGAAATATCATAGTTACCTATAATGGTATGCGGCGGATAATGCTTATTAAAAAACGAAGTTGCACTTGTTATGCCGGCTCCAATTATTGAACTAAATACAATAATGAGAACTATAATTGTGACTATAATGGATAACCTCTTATTTTTTATTAAGATATTCAATTATTAATCCCACCTTGTAATTCAATCATAATTCACGTCTAAAATTGGTCTCTCCCAGTCCCCTAATTGGGAACTTTTTTGGCCTGTGCATTTGCTGTATAATACTTCTGGATTCTTATTAAATTCGTTTTCATCTATTGAATGCAAGTTTATACTGCCAGAAGCTTTCCCTTTAGATTTTCCACTAACATAATATACATGATTAGATGAGTCGCCCTCTAAATTACTTAAATTAATATTATCTCCCACACATAATTTCGATCCGTTGTTCAATTTGGCGCCGGAAGGAATCACCAAATCGCCTTTAACAATTATTGTAGAACCCGATATTTCCCCTCTACTACCTTGTCCGACCAAGTTCCCTTTTATAGCCATAAATGACTTTGTAAATTGTAGAGATTTATTATAATTGAAATTACCCCTTATCCAGTATTCACTTTGGGAGGTTTCAAAATGATCAGCTTCAAAATTTCCTTGAGTCTTAACAATTGAATTATTTATACCTTGACCGTTTACATTCTTTAGCTTGACTCCACCATTAATATAAAGCTCAACATGGTCGATCTTTTTAAAATTGCTATCCCCTAAAATATTTCCTTGAACATACACTTTGGAATAAGTTATTTTCCCCATATTCCCAGAATTACCTTCATCAATATTTTGCGGTACGTAGACAGTAGCACCATTTACCTTGTTAAGATCTTTTAGACTGTTAGTTTTGCAAACATCCCCACTATCCACTTTCTTACCACAAGATTTGCTTGGTTCTTTAATGAAAGGAATTTGGGAATCCCTTTCAAACTCTCTCCAGCTGCTCAGAAGTCCAGAATTATTATCATTATTTGATGATGGTATTTCCAAAAAATCAGGAACGATAAAAACCAGTTTCATAGAAAGTGTTTTGGGAACTGCTTTATTACTACTAACCTTCCCTCGTATGTTAATGAAAAAATCATTCTCAACATAAGGTTCTCTTTCTAATTGTAAATTTTTAAAACTATCATTATCTTGCGGCTTATCAACAAGTCCTTTTAGTGAATTTGCAATTTCTTTTGCAGCCAGTCTTCTATTGTCCCGAGCAATAGCATTGATTTCTCCCTGTGATTTATTTTTACTTTCATTGATAAATTTTGTATAGTAAAAATCCCAAATTTCCTGTCTATTTCTTATAAAAGCATTTTCATATTTAGAACTAAAATATTCAACCCCCATTTCTGCAGCTATAACAGACAATTGTTGTTCGTCAACTATTTTTTCTTGTTTTGCATTACTTAATGACCCTCGAATAAAAACGGCTGTCAATGCCATAATAAATACTATTAAAAAGAGAACTATTAATAATGCATAGCCATTTTCATTCTGCTTTGTTCTCATTAAACTCACCCCTACTCTGCACGTTCATCAAATCGTGATATCGTGGTTTGGATTTCAATATTGAGGTTCTTTTTATCAGAATCAGTTATAGTCACTGTCAATATGTATGATGGATAATAAGTTCCATTTTCATCTTTTGATTGCTTATCTTTTGTATAAATTGGTCCACTAGGTCCCGCTAAATTAATATTGAAGTTAGGATTAGTATATATAGAAATTCTTTTATCACTTAAACAATCGATACTCATCCATGTACCATTTACTTGTTCTATTTTGTAACATACAGCATTTCTATGTATTCTCTGAATATCAGTAATTATATAGTTTGCTTCTTGCTGCATTTGCAGTTTCTTAGTTTCGGTCACATTATATTTCATACTAATGGCTATGGTGGTCCAGATGAGCAAGATAATAACGGACGATAAAAGTAGTGTTGCCAGCAGCTCTACTAACGTCATTCCATCCTGTTTTTTCAACACACCTTTCACCCCTTCCGCATCACGGTCATTCCCGTACATAACCAAATGTTTCACTTACCGGATTCTCTTCGTGCCCAGGTCTAAAAAATTTGATATGCACTTGATATAAGGCGACTTGACCAGCTGCCTCGCCTTCTTTTTTTAAATCAGGGTCCATTGTATATTCAATAGATAGTTGATATCCTTCTATACTATCTGGGATTACACATTTATCTTTAATCCCCTTACATTTAGTAGGAATTCCCATATCTTTTATTTCATCCAACTTACTCCGAGCCAAATTCATCGTCTCCAGCTTGCTACCCGTTTTCTCATTAAAATTCGTCATCTGCGGAAAAACCGTCATAAATCCAACGAAGACGATGCCTAAAATAACAAGGGAGGCCAGAATTTCCACTAGCGTCAAGCCCCGTTCATTGTTGTGTACCCGTAAACGCTTCATGGATATGGCCTCCCTTTGGTTTCTCTATTACTCTTTTTTTGTTGGCTGCTACGTAAGATTACAGTTTGTTTACATTCCTATCAATCTTGTTACTTACAGCATACAAAACTTATCAAAACTAATCAACTTTTCTCGAATGCTAGTAAAAAAGTTATAAAAAAAAGACCGGTTCCCCGGTCCCGTTTATACAACGGTATTGAACTGATTTTCTTCGTAGACGCCGACGCGGTTCCGGCCGGCCTGCTTTCCGCCGATGTAAAGGGCACGGTCGGCCTTGCGCAATAGGTCTTTTGCGTCGTTCGCATCGTTCGGGATGGAGGCGACACCTGCGCTGATTGTCATTTGGACTTGGATTGCTAGCCTGTCTGCCGTAAGATCCGGAATGATTCGGAAGTTCGTAGCCATGACTTCCATGCGAATCGATTCTGCAATTTTGTAGGCCTGTTGCTTATCGACATCCGGCAGTAGCACGACAAATTCCTCGCCTCCATAACGTGTGAGAGTCGCGCCTTCCGTCACATGGCTTTTGAGCAGTTCTGCAAACGCGCAAAGTAGATCATTTCCACTTTGATGGCCATAGGAATCATTAATTGATTTGAAATGGTCAATATCCAAAATGATGACGGACAACTGGCTGATGTCTTTCGTGTGATAGCGAATCATCTCCTCGTCCATCTTCCGTTCTAAGTATCTGAAATTATGAAGTCCGGTCAAGCCGCATCGTTCACTCTTTTCCACTGTCTTCTCAAAATACTTAGCTTTGTCGATAGAAGCTATCAAGTATCCGGCCAGCACACCTATCATTTTAGTATGCAGCTCCGTGAAGATGTAACGGCTGCTTGCGGTGAGAATTAAAAAGCCTTCTGTCTTCGATCCTCGAAGTATCGGGGTGGTCATAACAGATTGAATGACCGGTGCAAAATGATACTGTTCCAATTTGCTCATCATTTTTCGATTCGAATAAACGCAAGTCGCCTCTGTGTCCAGTCCGTTCCCTGCAATGAGCCATTCTGGACAAGTGAACTGCTCCGCTTTCTCCACAATTTGACCATCTTCCACTACCCGCAGCATGACCAGCTTATCTTGTCTTAAATCAATAATATACGCATTCTCATAGGGGATAACCGTTTTGAGCTTACTGATAAATGTGTCCATCACATCCTCCACCCGCAGATTTTTAGCCAGTTGGTGGCCGATCGCTGTGGCGGAGGTTAATACGTCATGCAACCCTTCCGATTGCACATAGCGCCTTGTAATCAGCAACACCAGAATGAAAGGAATGCCGATCAACAAAAATGATTTATTATCCAAAAGTTCTGTCAAGAAACATAATGTAATGGCGAAAGGAAGAAGTAGTATTGTAATGACATAGTCCTTCATTGCCGAATCCCAAAAATCGATTGCCTTATACTTTACAAATTTAAAATAAGCCAGTAGCAGTAAGTTATTCATGACGGAATACGTCGACGCATACAAAAATCCGAACAACGCCAGCCTGCCGACAGATGGTTCGCCCACCGTTCCGCCTACTGCGTAATATACTGCCGCACTTGTGAGTGAAACGATGGCAAAAATGACCGAGTTACCCGCGAATCTCATTATTTTAGATGTTGAGGAACGGTCCGAAAATAAGAGAAGAAAGACACCGAACTGGATAAAAAGAAATTCAACTGCTAATCCGTAGTGGAAAAACACATAAAATAATACCCACCGGTCTAAACTCAACGAAACACTGTTCAAACGAACCGGCAGCATCATAATGAGCGCATACACAACTAAATTAAACCCAATATCGAACCAATTTAACTTTTCAAGCGGGAAGTAATGGATGCTGACATACAATACAGACGGGAAAAGCAACAACCACAACGTTAATATGACTCTCTTTTGCATCGCAGAATATTGCATTCCCATCCTCCTTTCGTCATCTCACATATTGTGCCACCCGGTCCCGGCCAGCCTGCTTCGCGCCAATGTACAGAGCCCGGTCCGCATTGCGCAACAGAGTCATCGCTTCGTCCGCGTCATCAGGCGCCGCAGAGACGCCAATACTTGAAGTAATGAATACATCCACTTGCCGTTTATCCTCAATTAAATCAGGACTGATCGCAAATGGCGTGGCTTTGATTTGCTGCCGTAATGCTTCTGCAAAAAGATAAGCCTCATCCTTCTGTTTATTTGGAAGCAAGACTAAAAACTCTTCGCCCCCGTACCTGCCGACAGTCGCGCCTTCCGGTTTTACCTGCTCTAACAGCTGCGCAAAACTCGCAAGTATATCATTTCCACTTTGATGCCCATACGTGTCATTGACTTGTTTAAAATGGTCGATGTCCACCATGACAAGGGAGAGTGACCTAAGATCCCCTCTGTCAAGCTTGTCCATGTCGCCGGACAACTTATCTTCCAGATATTTATAGTTATAGAGCTTCGTCAATGCGCATTTTTCACTCTTCGCCAGCGCTTCCTGCATATATCTCGCTTTGTCTAGCGACACGATGAAGTAAGAGCCTAGCAAATCTAAAATTTTCAGCTGATATTCCTTGAATGCCTTCCTTCTTCTTGAACCGAGCAGTAGTATGAATTCCACTTCATCCTGGTGGGAAATCGGTACACATAAAATACTTTCCAAATCCAGCGGTGCGAAGTGTAGTGCGATATCTTCCCACTCGGATCTTCGCCGGTATATGACAGGCTCAGTTTTGGAGAGCACACTTCCAGCGATTCCCTGGCCAATTTGGAATGATTCAAATCCGTTATCTATAAAACGGTCGTCTTCCAAAACCCTCACTTGCTCCAGCCATTGTCCATGACTTTTGAACAAATACACATGATCCGACTGAAACAGGACACTTACTTTTTGGATGAATTGATCCCGAACTTGCTGAACATTTGATATGCCGGCCAATTCGTTCCCAATCTCACCCGCCCTTTTCAAGTCACTGTTCACACGCTCCGATTTACTATATTGACGGATAATGGTAACCGTCGCCAGATACGGGATGCCAATTAAAGCAAATGCACTTTCCCCAATGACCTCAAGTAAGAAGTACAGCGTTAAGGAAATTGGAAGCAGAAGAACGACGCTTCCATATTCAAAGGCAATATCACGTAACGTAAAAACAGAAGAACTCCTGCTATACTTGAAATAGATTTTAAGTATCGATAAATTGGCAACCGTATAAAATAGGCGGTAGACAGCGAGGCTGACGAGGGCGATTCCAAAATGACTCGTACCGATATCACCGCCGATAAAATAGAATCCGAAAGCCGCAACAGCCGAAGTGATCATGACCATCGATGAATTAATGAAATACCTCTTTATGAACGGCAATGAACTTTTTTGCACGGTCAATGTAGCGAAAAGCGCCAGCTGGCTGATGAACATTTCAACGAATAGCCCATACTCCAGAAATACGGCCATCGTCACCCACATCGTTAATGAAATAGGTTTACCATTAAATTTCACAATGAAAGAAGATGTCAATAATGCCATGACCGTGTAAAGAATGAGCCGGAGCCAATCGAATGACTGCGGAGAAAAATTTGCCCATGCCAAATAGAGTCCAGAAGGAACAATGAGCAGCCAACAAAAGAAATAAATAAGTATATGATCTCTCTTCTGGGACATTTCTCATTTCCTCCTTACCTAGTTGCACGGGCCTTTAATTTATTTTACATGATTCCCAATTCATTACACAAAATGAACTTCCATCCTCATTTTAACTCATAATAGTCCAAAAGACTAGTGATAAGATACAGTGACCCTGCAACTATTTTCTTCCTAGTATTTCCTCTTGTTAGTATTATAGAATCAGTTTCCAATTTTGTCACCCTTTTTGTACTATACCGACAACTTTCCATAAGTTGTTCAGCCGAAGCGGCTTGTGGATGCGGAAAGGAGATAAACGTAAAAGACTCCGCCACTGGAATCAGCTCATCGAGAGTCTTTTGAATGTCTTTCGTTTGCAGCATTCCAATTACAAAATCCACTTTTTCTCCAGGGAACTCTGTCTGGATCGTATCAGCCAGTGCTTTAGCTGCAGCCGGATTATGCGCACCATCCAGAAATACCCCCTCGCTAATTTCCTGAAACCGGAACGGAAGCTGTGCTTTGGAAATGGCGGTTGCGACGGATGACCGATCCAGTTTAATTCCCGCCTGCAACAATGCTTCGAGTGCAATCGCCGCATTCCTTGCCTGGTGTGGACCTTTCATCCTCCTCGTTTGCCATTCGAATGAAGCAGAGCCCACGAACCGTTCCGTTTCCCCAGTCTCCACTGTAAAGTCAACTCCGAAGCAATTCCAAGGGCTATCCAGTCCCTCAGCTCTCTGCCTGATCACAGTTTCTGCTTCATCCGGCAAACTTCCCGTTACGATAGGAACCCCCCCTTTAATGATCCCCGCTTTATGGCCCGCAATTTCGGTAAGTGTCGTTCCGAGGAACCCCTCATGATCCAGTGCGATCGACGTAATGACTGATACGAGCGGCGTCACCACATTTGTGCTGTCCAGCTCCCCGCCCATTCCGCATTCCAGCAAGACATAATCTGGTGCATTTCGTTGAAACACCAAGAATGCAGCAACTGTCAGCAACTCAAAATCTGTTAGTAAGCCGCTAATGCCATTTTCCTTTATACAGCGAAACGCTGCATCCAGCTCCGTTCTGCTGACCGGCAGACCATCTAATCTGATTTGGTCATGCAGATCGACAAGTGCAGGAGAAGAGAATACGCCTGTCCGAAAGCCGTGCTCCTTAAGAACAACTTCCATGAAGGCAACGGTGGAGCCTTTCCCATTTGTCCCCGCCACATGGATAATGTTCAATCCTTTTTCCGGATTTCCGACACGCCGCAATGCCTCTTTCACATGATCCAGGCCTGGTTTTATCTCACTATCGCTACTAATGTCCCATCGCTCTTTATATTCATCCAATTTTGGAATCAATTGAATCCCTCCGTGTGTTAAAATCAGCATAGGGTAAGTATATCATGGCCGGAGGGGTCCTAAATGAGAAGTTGTTGGGTGATTTACAATGGCAGTTTAACTAGCGATAAATTCCTAGATCAGGCAGTACTCGTCGCAGAAGCGGCAGAACGGGCAGGCATTCAGGCGACTATGAAAAAGAACTATGAGGTACTGATCGATCTCTCAGCTCCACCAAAAGATCGACCAGATTTTGTCGTTTTCCTCGATAAAGATATTCTGCTCGCGTCCTATTTGAAGCAGAACGGCATTCCCGTCTTCAATGATCCAGATGTCATCGAAACGTGTGACAACAAGGCAAAACAATATATTAAACTGGCTAAGGCAGGCATCCCGATGCCCAAAACGATTATTGCACCAAAAGTGTATCCGAATTTCACCATACAGAACTCCGGATATTATGAAAAGGTGCTCGAACAATTTGGCCTGCCGCTCATTATGAAAGAGGGACATGGCTCGTTCGGGATGAAAGTATATTTGATTGAAACAGAAGAAGATTTTTATGCGAAAGTCGATGAATTGAGAGGGATCGATTATGTATTCCAACAGTTCATTGCCTCGAGCCGGGGGCGTGATATCAGGGTCAATATTGTCGGCGGTGAAATCGTCGCCGCCATGTATCGTTCTTCTGAAACCGATTTCCGAGCGAATATTACAAACGGCGGTGTGGCAAGCGTCATCGAGCTCTCCGAGGAGCAAAAGTCGATTGCATTGCAAGCTGCCGAGGCGGTCGGAGCCGAGTTTGCCGGCGTCGATTTGTTATTTGGCGGAAACGGACAGCCGCTCGTCTGTGAAGTGAACGCTGCCGCACATATCCGCAATATATATAATGTCACGGGAATCAATGTTGCAGATAAGATGATCGAATATATTGTAGGGAAGCTGTCATGAAAGGCTGCCTGTTTTATTCATCCGCGGAGGCAGTACGAAATAAAGGATTTATTGATGATTTGATTCATTCAGCCGAGCAATTAGATATGGAATTGACTCTCCTTGTTGATGAAGAACATCCTGACGAAGAGACCGATTTTATTATGTTCCGCGATCGAAATCCCGAGCTTTCTGCAAAATGGGAAGCAGCAGGATTCCGGCTGTTCAACCGGTCGGAAGTGAACCGGATCGCCAATGATAAATTCAAGACTTATGAACTTGCGGCATTGCTTGGTATTCCTGCAGTTCCTACAAAAAAAGTCGGCTCGGCCAATGATCTTTCCGCCTTCCCGATCGTCTTGAAAACTCGAGATGGCCATGGAGGCCATGAGGTATCTCTTTGTCAATCAAAAGAAGAGACAGAGGTCTTTTTCAATAAGTTTGCCGGCCGGCACATCATTTCACAGCCTTTTGTTGAATCCAACAGCACGGATATCCGGGTGTTCATGCTTGGGAATGAAGTGCTAGGTGCCGTAAAACGCATGGGACAGGATTCGTTCAAATCAAACTACACATTAGGTGGCTCCGTGGAACGATACGCTCTTTCCGCATCGCAGGAAAAGGAAGTGCAAACAATCGCGAAGGCTTTAAAAAGCGACTATATCGGCATCGACTTTCTCCTGTTGCCTGATGGCCGCTGGTTGCTGAACGAACTGGAAGATCCGGTCGGAGCCAGATCGTTATATGTGACACACGATATCTCTCCTGCTGCGGAGTTGATGAAATATGTGAAAAGAAAATTGGAAGGTGAGGTAATCGGTTGAGCCCTGTTGTGACCATCTTTATGATGATCTTTATTGTCATCCCTCTTGTTGTCTATGCCTCTATTAAAGCAATTCAGGCGCTGCGGCATTCGAAATCGGGATTGAAGACAATGATTCTCGGTTTGCATCTAACTATGGTCGGTGGTATTTTCCTATTGGATGGGAAATTCTTTTTGTATGGAATTCCTTATATTCTCGTAGTCCTCGGTTTTTTGATATCCATATATGGGTTTTCGAGAAGGGATAAGCAGACATGAAAGTTTAACAGGCTCGGTCATTAAATTACACGCACAGATACGCCTGTGCGTTTTTTTATATGTTCTTCTTGAATGTAGTGTGCTAATCAACCTGCGAGCGGTTTCTATTCACAAATTGAAGTATTACAAAATTCACCCACGAAATAATCGGAATAGCAATGATCAAAGTAAGAGAACCTGAATAATCGACGCCAAAAATACGCGCCTCTTCATTCAAACTGTATAGAATGAACATGGTTGAAAGTAAGATGATCATATTTACAAATACAGCGGATGCCATACTCCATAATTTATGGTTCGTCTTTTTTAGGATCACAACTGACCCAACTGTTGAGATCACTAGAGAAAAGAATATCATTACATAAGCCAGATGAATCCCCCCTGTATTATTCAATCATCTTCTTATCACTTATAGCCTTTCTCCCTTAAATTTCGTTTTCCACAGTATACCAATTACCACGCGCTTTTATCAAAGTAATTTGGACTCCACATAAAAAAGAACACCCTCAATACAACAAAAAAGCTGGCGGTCTCTTCTTAATAGAAGTCCGCCAGCTATTATTACATTTCTTTCAATTCTTCAATCCGGCGCTCGACAGCTGCCTTCTTCTCTAAGTAATCTTTTTCTTTCTCGCGTTCTTCCGCAACTACCGCTTCCGGAGCTTTGGAAATGAATCGCTCATTGGAAAGCTTGCCTTGGACGCGCTTCACTTCGCTGTCCCACTTCGCCAATTCCTTCGTCAGACGCGCAATTTCTTCCTCGACATTGATCAAGCCTTCCAGCGGCAAGAACAGTTCCGCTCCTGTAATGACAGCGGACATCGATTTGCCTGGCGCTGAAATGCCAATACCGATTTCAAGCGTTTCCGGGTTGCAGAAACGTTCGATGTAATTCCGGTTCGCTTCCAGCACGTCTACAATCGCCTGATCTTTAGCTGCGATGTACAAGGAAACTTTCTTGCTCATTGGCGTGTTTACTTCCGCACGGATATTACGCACCGCATGGATCAGATCGACGAGCAGTTTCATTGCTGACGCTTTGTCTGTATCCGTCAAAGACGTATCAACAACCGGCCAAGCAGCTGTTGTGATTGATTCGCCTTCATGCGGGAGATTTTGCCAGATCTCTTCTGTAATGAACGGCATAAGTGGATGCAATAGACGCATCGTGTTATCGAGCACATAGGCGAGCACCGAGCGTGTCATCTTCTTCGCTGCTTCATCGTCTCCGTATAATGGCAGTTTCGCCATCTCGATGTACCAGTCGCAGAAATCGTCCCAGATGAAATTGTAAAGGGCACGACCGACTTCACCGAACTCATACTTGTCAGCGAGTTTCGTCACTTGCTCGATCGTTTCGTTCAAGCGTGTCAAAATCCAAGCATCTGCTACAGATTTTTCACCGGACAAATCGATTTCTTCATATGTCATGCCATCCATGTTCATCAAAGCAAAACGGGATGCATTCCAGATTTTATTCGCAAAGTTCCAGATCGCTTCGACTTTCTCCGTCGAGAAACGAAGGTCTTGGCCTGGGGATGAACCCGTTGCCAGGAAGTAGCGCAATGCGTCTGCCCCGTACTGATCAATGACATCCATCGGATCTACGCCATTGCCAAGCGACTTGGACATTTTCCGTCCATCTTCTGCACGCACTAGACCATGAATAAGGACGTCTTTGAATGGACGCTGTCCCGTGAATTCGATCCCTTGGAAAATCATTCGGGATACCCAGAAATAAATGATGTCATAGCCCGTGACGAGCGTATCAGTTGGGTAGTAGCGCTTGAATTCTTCGTTTTCCGCATCTGGCCAGCCCATTGTAGAGAACGGCCATAAGGCAGAGGAGAACCAAGTGTCCAGAACATCATTGTCCTGGTTCCAGTTTTCGATATCAGTAGGTTCTTCATGTCCTACATACACTTCGCCTGTTTCTTTATGATACCAAGCCGGAATCCGGTGGCCCCACCAAAGCTGGCGAGAGATACACCAGTCATGCAGGTTTTCCATCCAGTTCAAATACGTTTTTTCAAAACGTTCCGGTACAAAATTGACTTTGCCTTCCCCATGCTGAAGATCGATCGCTTCTTTCGCGAGAGGTCCCATTTTAACGAACCATTGTGTGGATAAATACGGTTCTACTACAGCGCCGCTCCGCTCTGAATGGCCGACTGCATGTAAATGTTCCTCAATTTTGAAGAGGACACCCATATCCTGCAAATCCTTAACGATCTGTTTGCGGCATTCAAAACGATCCATGCCTTCGTATTTACCAGCCAGCTTATTCATCGAACCGTCTTCGTTCATGACGAGTACGCGAGGCAAGTTGTGACGGTTCCCGATTTCAAAGTCGTTCGGGTCATGAGCAGGCGTAATTTTTACCGCACCGCTTCCGAATTCCATGTCAACATAATCATCAGCAACAATCGGAATTTCACGTCCGACGATCGGCAATTTGACCGTTTTTCCGATCAAATGCTTGTAACGCTCATCTTCCGGATGAACCGCAACCGCCGTATCCCCAAGCATTGTTTCAGGACGTGTCGTCGCTATTTCGATGCTTCCGGTTCCGTCCGCTAGTGGGTAGCGCATATGATAGAATGCACCCTGTACATCCTTATGGATTACTTCAATATCAGAGATGGCTGTTTTGGTTGCTGGATCCCAGTTGATAATATATTCGCCGCGATAGATAAGTCCTTTTTCATACAACTTGACAAAGACTTCACGAACTGCGCGAGACAGACCTTCATCAAGCGTAAAACGTTCACGGGAATAATCGAGTGCTAGACCAAGCTTTGACCATTGCGCACGGATGTGGCTGGCATATTCCTCTTTCCATTTCCATGTTTCTTCAAGGAATTTTTCCCTGCCTAAGTCATATCTTGTTTTGCCATCAGCACGAAGTTTCTCTTCTACTTTCGCTTGTGTCGCAATCCCTGCATGATCCATGCCTGGCAGCCATAGCGCGTCGTAGCCCTGCATCCGTTTCATACGGATCAGAATATCTTGCAACGTCGTATCCCATGCGTGACCCAAATGCAATTTACCTGTTACGTTTGGTGGTGGGATTACGATCGTATATGGTTCTTTCCCACTCTCCGGCTGTGCTTCAAAATACTTGCCCTCAAGCCACCATTCGTATCGACCCGATTCAATCGACTGCGGATCGTACTTCGTTGGCATTGTACTATTTTCAGTTGTCATACCAATTCCTCCTTCAATTCAACCATTACTCTACAGGATGCATATGAGCGGAAAAGATGCGGAAAGGTTTTCCGGAAAATAAAAAAACCCCTATCGCCAAAAAGGACGAAGGAGTTATATTCGCGGTACCACCTTTATTCGTGCAAACTAGCGTCTGCACCTCAACATCTTGTAACGGCTTCTAACCGGCTTCCGCTACTTCAATGTTCACGGAAACTGCTCCCGGGTGACATTCGACAAAACCATTCATAAGCTCTTTCACCAGGCGAGCCCTCTCTAAAATGAACCGTCATGTGTACTATCCCGTTCCACGCATCAATATGCAATTGACACTATTGTACCGGAATGGAATAGGAAACGTCAACCACTTACGAAAGGAAGATTGTGATGAGAAGAGGGTATAATCCTTATTTATTGCCACCATGGCTGCGAAAAACACGTTTTTATTGCAAGGGCATTATTATACCGATATGCAGCTTTCAATTGATCCGTGTATTAGTCGTACCGACAACCGGCGACTTTCTATTACTCTGTCTGTTATGCGGAATCGCATTTCTGTTATACAAAAACATCATTTGAACGGAAGGTCGTTGTGGTCCATTCATCTTGAAGACTCGCGATGTATGATAGCATGTCGTCTCCCCCTGTGAACGAACTGCTGTCATACGTTGCGACGTGCGCTTCGAGAGCAGTCTGTTCTTCTTGACGTGGGGCTTTTGCCGTAACTGCAACTGCCACCTTCTCTTCCGGCTCTGCAGCCATTGCCTCTACCGTTTCTTCAACAATTGGTTTAGTTTCTGCTAACGGCGTCGTTGCCTCTTCAACTGCATCTTCCTTCTTTACAGCCGCCGCTGCAGCCGTCTCACTCGGCTTTTCATTCTGCTTTGTTGCGTCTGCCTCAACTTTTCCTTCGCTCACTTCAGCTTGACTAATTTGCTTGGATACTGCTTGTTCTTCGGTTTTTGTCTCCGCATGAACAACAGCTTCTTCCTTTTGTACAGCCGCTTTTTCCTTCTGTTCATCTGCAACATCCGGCTCCTTCTTTGCGACCTCATTTACCTCTGCTTCGGGTTCCTTTTCCTTACCCTCCGCCATTTTATTACTGTCTTCTCCGTATACACAATCCACATCCCAAGTGATTTGAAGAACCCCTTCTTCATCGACGGTTGTCTTAACATCCTTCGCATGGACGTGCATCGGATGGCCAACCTCAGGCGGTAAATCGATGTTCAACGGCACCGCATATTCAAAGTACCCTTGCATGCCTTCCAGTTCGACATCATCAATAAATACTGCCGCGTCGGGAAGACCTTCCCTACAATCCCCCTCTAGAAAATTGATTTTCGCAGCGATATGGTAGATGCCCGTCAACCTCACAGCGTCATCCGTTCTCTTTTCAGTAAAACCGGCCTTCACTTTCACCGACTGGGCATCTTGAGGAACGCCGATATGTCCCGGGAAATAAAACGATTCTTCCATCTTCCATTGTAAATTCCTCAACGAATTCCCTCCCTTGCTTCTTCTCATTTGCCATCATATGCATGGAAGCCTTGGAGTAGACTGCTTAGGCAGGAATTCAATAAAAAAACACTATGATTCGTAAATAACCGAATCATAGCGCAAAAATTTTATTGTCATTTTGATAACTTCTCAAACACAGTATGGAACGCCTTCACCGTTTGCTCAATATGCTCTTCCGTATGTGCTGTAGATAGGAACATACCTTCGAATTGGGATGGCGGCAAGAAGATTCCTTCTTCGGCCATCAAACGGAAATACTCTGCGAAGAGATTCAAATCGGACGTTTTCGCCTTGTCGTAATTGATAACGTCTTCGTTTGTGAAGAAGAATCCGATCATCGAACCTGCACGGTTGACTGTGTGCGGGATATTGTATTTCGTTGCCGCTTCACGGAAACCTGCTTCCAATTGATCGCCCAGTTTCATAAAATGCTCATATGACGCAGGCGTCAACTTTTTCAAAGTCTCAATACCAGCTGTCATGGCCAGTGGATTTCCGGATAATGTACCGGCTTGATAAACCGTTCCTGCTGGTGCAATGTGTTCCATGATTTCCCGTTTACCGCCATATGCGCCGACTGGAAGCCCGCCTCCGATTACTTTTCCTAGGCAAGTCAAATCTGGCGTGATGCCAAAATAGCCTTGCGCACAGTTGTAACCGACGCGGAAGCCTGTCATGACTTCATCAAAAATCAACACCGTGCCATTTTTCTCGGTTAATTCACGTAAACCTTCCAAGAAGCCAGGCTGCGGTGGAACAACCCCCATATTGCCGGCTACCGGTTCCACGATGACACCAGCCAGATCATCCCCGAATTGTTCAAAGACCGCTTTTACACTTTCCAAATCATTGTAAGCAACGGTAATTGTATTTTTCGCGATGCCTTCTGGAACACCCGGGCTATCCGGCAAACCAAGTGTCGCGACACCAGAACCTGCTTTAATGAGCAAGGAATCCCCATGGCCGTGGTAGCAACCTTCAAATTTCAAGATTTTGTTCCGGCCTGTGTAACCGCGCGCCAATCGCAACGCACTCATTGTAGCTTCCGTACCGGATGAGACCATGCGGACCATTTCAATGGACGGCACTCGGTCGATCACAATTTTCGCAAGTTCATTCTCAAGCAATGTCGGAGCACCGAAGCTTGTCCCAGTTTCCGCAACTCGCTTGATTCCTTCGACTACATCTGGATCGGTATGCCCTAGAATAAGCGGGCCCCATGAAAGGACATAGTCGATATATTCGTTGCCATCGATATCTTTAATGATGGCACCTTTCCCGCTTTCCATGAAAATCGGGTCCATATTGACTGACTTGAATGCACGTACCGGCGAGTTTACCCCGCCTGGCAATAAGTTGACCGCTTCGGCAAATGCCTCTCTGGATTTCTCATATTGTCTGCTCACTCAATTCTCCTCCAACCAGCGCGCCGCGTCTTTGGCATGGTATGTCATGATAATATCCGCGCCAGCACGCTTCATACTTGTCAATGTTTCAAGAACGATTTGCTTCTCGTCAATCCAGCCGTTTTGTGCCGCTGCTTTCACCATTGCGTACTCACCGCTCACATTGTAAGCAACAACCGGCAAGAGGACATTGTTTTTCACATCGCGAATAATATCCATATAGGACAGCGCCGGCTTCACAATAAGGAAGTCTGCGCCTTCCATCACGTCCGACTCCGCTTCTCGCAATGCTTCCATCCGGTTCGCATAATCCATTTGATACGTCTTGCGGTCCCCGAATTGAGGTGCGGATTCCGCCGCATCCCGGAATGGGCCGTAGTAAGCGGAAGCATATTTCACTGCATAGGACATGATCGGAATATCTTCGAAGCCTGCTTCGTCCAAGCCTTTGCGGATTGCGGCAACAAACCCGTCCATCATGTTCGATGGTGCGATAATATCGGCTCCAGCCTTAGCTTGGCTTACCGCTGTCTTCGCTAGAAGATCCAATGAAGGATCGTTTAGTACTCGCTCACCTTCAATGACACCGCAATGCCCATGGTCTGTATATTCGCATAAGCAAGTATCCGCAACGACAATCAATTCAGGATGGCGTTCTTTAACGAAGCGAGTCGCTTTCTGGACGATTCCATGATCATGATACGCACCGGATCCGACTGCATCTTTTTCAGCTGGGATACCAAATAGGATGATTGATGGGATGCCTAGAGAGACAACTTCATCGACTTCCGCAGCTAGCTGATCCAATGAAAACTGGTAAACGCCAGGCATAGAGGAAATCGCCTTTTTAATGCCTTCCCCTTCCGCTACGAAAATTGGATAAATGAAATCTTCTTTTTTCAAGCTTGTTTCTCGCACCATTGAACGGAGTCCCGCCGAGTTACGCAGCCGGCGGTTTCTTCTGAATTGTAAGTTGGTCATCTTTGCTCATCCTTTCGTCTCGCCAAAGCGTTGACGAGTTCCATTAATGTATAAATTTCGGGAGTGGCATGGACAGGGGCTCCTTCATCCAGAAGTGCCTGCTCCGTCACATGTCCAATTGCACCGATCGTAAAACCTTCCCATCCGACAGCTGTCGCTACATTTTCTGCAAACACATGGACAGCAGAAGGACTTGCGAATAAAACAGAGACGGATGTACCCGTTTGTATCAACCTGATAATGGTCTCAACCGATTCAATAGCACTCTCTGTACGATAGACCGTCCATTCCTCTACTGCAAAAGGCAGCTCTTCGCGTATCAAGGAACCTGCCAAAGACCCCCGAAGAAACAGAACTTTCATTTTCCTGTCTCCCGAGGGGCGAAATTGCTGGACAAACGTGTCCGCACTAAAGACGGTAGGAATGAAACCGACTGTAAAACCTAACCGTTCCAGTGCAGCCGCGGTCTGGGTCCCGACTGCAGCAATATTGAGGGTAAACTGGTCAGCCGATAAATGAAAACGTTCCATTTTTGCATGGAACGCCCGGACAGCTGATTGACTTGTGAAAATGAGCCAATCAAATTGATTGCACTCCCGCATCCGGCTTTCATCTGTTGCCTCTACAATTTCTTCCACCCGAATGAGCGGCGCCGCTATAGGATGTCCTCCATACCGCTCCACCACATCAAAAACTTCGGGTGATTTCTTTGTTCCGGTGAAGATGACGGTTTCTCCAGCAAGCGGTTTACCGTCAGTCATTCATTTCCGCCTTCACTTTCTCAATGACTGCAGCGGCCCCTTCTTCTTTCAATTTGGCAGCTACCGCTTTTCCTACTTCTACAGCATCCTCGCCGCTGATCGACTCTTTGAAGATCTGCTTCGCGTCTGGAGATGCGATAAATCCAGTCAACTTCACTTCATTGCCATCCAGTTTTGCAAAACCGGCAATCGGCACTTGGCAGGAACCATCCATTTCACTTAGGAATGTACGCTCAGCCTCTACTTCTTTCCACGTTTTATCATCCGTCAGTTTCGATAGCTCTGAAAGAAGCTCTTCATCGTCACTACGGCATTCGATCGCAAGTGCTCCTTGTCCGACCGCCGGGATGCAATCCTCAAGTGCCATGTACTCCGTCACAACTTCATCGTTCCAGCCCATTCGCTTCAAACCTGCTGCCGCCAATAGGATCGCATCATATTCGCCGTCCTGCATTTTTTTCAGGCGCGTATCAATATTTCCACGAATCCACTTGATTTCGATATCTGGACGCATTAACAGCAACTGGGAGCTTCGGCGCAAGCTTGACGTTCCGACAACCGCTCCAGTCGGCAGGTCCATAAACTTGACATGGCCTTTTGAAATATACGCGTCACGTGCATCTTCGCGCGGAGGGATGCAGCCGATTGTGAGTCCCTCTGGTAGAACCGCCGGCATATCCTTCATACTATGTACCGCAAAATCGATTTCCTTGTTATACAAGGCTTGCTCGATCTCTTTAACGAACAGTCCTTTTCCGCCAACTTTGGAAAGCATGACGTCAAGGATCTGATCGCCTTTCGTAACAATTTCCTTCACTTCAAATTCAAAGGGCGCCCCCGCTGCTTTCATCTGTTCAATAAACCAGTTTGTCTGCGTCAATGCGAGCTTGCTTCTTCTGGAACCTACGATGATTTTTCTCAATGAAACACATTCCTTTCCATAGAAAGCCCAATCCGTCTTCCTGACTGAAGCTAAATCCAAAAATGAAATTGTGATAGTTTACTGCCTAAGAAAAAATTGATGATGACGAAAAGAAAAGCGAAGACGTTCGCCCAAGCAAAATCGTTCGCTGTCAGTTTTCCACTCTTTTGCAAAAATAATACCAAACTATAAAGCAAAATGAGAAAGAATGAGCCGATGATCTTGATATCCAAGAATGTCCAATGATCAAGCGCCACAGTTGCCCATTGCATGCCTAAAATTAAACTGATCAGCAACAAAGGAATCCCCGTAAAAATGGCCGCTTTCATACCAATTGCCGATTGATGCAAAGATGGAAACCTGGCAAATTGCTTCGTCCATTTCTTCTTTTTCAAAACCTTATAAACTAGCAAATATAAAATGGCAAATACGAGGGATATGGCAAACGCTGCATACGAAAGAATTGCGAATGTCACATGGATAAAAAGCAATTCAGAAATGAGCGATTCACCAATCGGAGACTGCTCGATCTGAAATGGCGCAAACGTATAAATGGTCATAAAGATGAACCCGATGACATTCAGGAAAAACACCGCAAATCCAACTTTGTAAACGATATGCAGAATGACGGACAGCGTGATGAGCAGCCACGAGAAAAAATAGATCCCTTCAAACAGGGAAAGGATCGGGAACCGTTTCGTTTCAATCATATGGAAAATCAAATAACCGGTTTGCAATACATATACAAGCGAAAGTATCCAAAACGCACTGCGGTGAGCGACCGTATCTTTATTCAAATAATCAATGAAATAAAATACGAGGCTCACCGCGTACAGGATGACTACCACTTCATGGAACCTGGCCATGGTCATTTCAGCCATGATGCAATCTCTGCCTTTCAAACGGTGAAAGAGCGGACGGAATCGGAAGCCCCTTTTTAAGCCAAAGGGTGCATCCGACTCTTCCGATCAATATGACAATTCCGGAGCGCTGCCGATTTTCACCGGTTGAACGCTGTCTTTCAGTTCCGGCTTTCCGGCTGGGATTGCAGATTCCTTCTCGGCAATGCCGAAAATTTGTTGGAATAGGGCCAGCTTTTCCATCGCATCCGGATCGGTCGCCAACTCTTTCGCCTGTAGGATCGGTTCTTTTAATAATTGATTGACAATGGATTTTGTATGTTTGTTCAGGAGTTTCTTCTCCCGGTCAGTCAAATTCGGCATTTTATTTTCGATGCTTGTCATCGCATCTGCTTGAATTTGGAGCGCTTTATTCCGCAATGTCGAAATGATTGGCACCACGCCAAGTGTCGCCACCCATTCTTTAAACATGACGATTTCCTGCTCAATCATGATGCCGATTTCATCAGCAGCACGCTTACGCTCGGCCAGGTTCGCTTCCACGATACCCTGCATATCATCAATGTCATATAAGAAGACGCTTGGAAGTTCGCCAATGCGAGGATCCAAGTCACGCGGTACTGCGATGTCGACCATGAATAAAGGTTTCCCCTTGCGAAGCTTCTCCACCATTTGCATAAGTTCCAAGTCGATGACAAAATCCGTAGCACCTGTCGAGCTGATCAAAATATCAGCTTCGAGCAAAGTGCATTGCAGCTCCTGCATCGATTTGGCACTTCCGCCGAATTGTGCAGCAAGGTTTTCTGCCTTGGACAACGTCCGGTTGACGACAGTCACTTGGCCTACACCATTACCATACAAGTTTTTAATGGCGAGCTCACCCATTTTGCCTGCGCCCAGGATGACGATATGCTTATCGTTCAACGTACCGAAAATCTTTTTGCCCAGTTCTACGGCAGCATAAGAAACGGAAACCGCATTTTCACCAATTGCCGTTTCCGAATGTGCCCGCTTCGCAAGCGTAATCGCCTGCTTGAACAATTCATTGAAGATCGTACCGGTCGTGCCGATTTCCTGAGCCAATAAAAAGCTGGAGCGGACTTGGCCTAAAATTTGTGTCTCTCCGAGCACCATTGAATCGATGCCTGCCGCCACACGCATCAAATGTTCATACGCTCCGTCATTTTCGAAAATGAGCAAGTGTGGTGACAACTCATCCATGGAGAGACCGAACCAATCCGCAAGGAACCGTTTAACGTAATAACGCCCTGTATGCAGCTGATCCGCTACAGCGTAAATTTCCGTCCGGTTGCAAGTCGAAATGATAATATTCTCCAAAATGCTTTTTTCTTGCTGCAATTGTCGCATCGCCTCAGGCAGCTCTGCTTCAACGAAAGAAACCTTCTCCCGTATTTCAACAGGCGCCGTACGGTGATTGACACCAACTACGATTGTATGCATTGGGTCCTTCACACCTCTCACGTTCTTATTCAACGGTATTTATTATAACATATTTAAGTTGCAATGGCGGTTTGAATTGTGAACAACCTATGAAATCAAACGGTTCATAAGCTGTTTTTATAATGATTATTATATAATAAACAAGTCCGGAACAGTTTTCCCGTCCGGACTTTTCCATCGTTGGAAAAATTAATTACTACATTCTACTCTCGATTTCCCTCCACGCTTCTTCCATGCCAATTCCTTTTTCGGAGGAGAAGACGATGAGCGGGTCTTCCGGGCGAAGGTTCAACGAATCTTTGATGACTTTTTTATGCTTCATCCATTTGCCCTTTGGAATTTTATCGGCCTTCGTTGCGATGATGATAGCCGGCAGGTTATAATGCACGATAAAATCATACATGAGCCGGTCATCTTCTGAAGGAGCATGGCGCAAATCAACAATCTGGATAACAGCACGCAATTGTTCGCGCCCTGTCAAATATCGTTCGATCATTTTTCCCCATGCTTCCCGTTCAGTTTTGGATACCTTCGCATAGCCATACCCTGGCACGTCGACAAAAAATAGTTGTTCCTCGATTTTATAGAAGTTCAACGTTTGGGTCTTGCCCGGTTTGGAAGATGTTCGGGCTAAGCTTTTTCTTCCAATCATTTTATTAATAAATGACGATTTGCCGACATTTGAACGGCCAGCTAATGCAAATTCCGGATAACCATTATCCGGATATTGTTCTGGTTTAACAGCACTCATTATCATTTCCACGTTATTGACTTTCATTGCAATTTTGCCTCCAATGCGATTTCGAGTACTTCTTCCGCATCCGAAACGAGCTTGAACGTCAATTCTTTTCGCACACTTTCAGGAATATCTTCTATATCGCGTTCATTATCCATCGGTAAAATGATGGTTGTCAATCCAGCGCGATGGGCACCTAATGTCTTCTCTTTCACTCCGCCAATCGGCAACACACGGCCACGCAGTGTGATTTCACCCGTCATCCCGACTTCCCGCCGGACAGGACGCTTCGTCAAGGCAGATACTAAAGCGGTAGCAATAGCAATACCCGCTGAAGGTCCATCCTTCGGCACAGCACCTTCCGGAACGTGGATATGGATATCTTTCGTTTCGTGGAATGCCTCGACAATGTTGAATTCCTCGGCTTTTGACCGGACATAGGACATCGCGGTCTGAGCTGATTCCTTCATGACATCGCCCAATTTACCTGTCAGTAGTAACCTACCTTTTCCAGGTGACAATGAAACCTCGATTTGCAGCGTATCTCCACCGACTGTCGTATAGGCAAGACCTGTCGCAACACCGACTTGATTGACTTCCTCTGCTTTACCGTGCTTAAATTTTTTCTTTCCTAACAATAATTCGACTGTCTTCGGATTAACGGTAATACTCTTCCGTTCTCCTGTGACGATCATCTTAGCCGCCTTCCGGCAAACCCGGGCAATCTCCCTCTCCAAATTCCGGACGCCGGCTTCCCTTGTATAATGACGGACAATGTCCATAATTGCTTCATCAGAAAAACGCACCTGAGATTTAGTCAGGCCATGTTCTTTCAGCTGCTTTGGAATCAAATGATTTTTAGCAATCGACCGTTTCTCAAGCTCGGTATAGCCGGCAATTGAGATAATCTCCATCCGGTCGCGCAATGGTCCCGGAATTGAGCTAAGATCATTGGATGTAGCGATGAATAAGACATTTGATAGGTCATACGGCTCTTCAATGTAATGATCGCTGAATGTACTGTTCTGTTCAGGGTCCAACACTTCCAGCATTGCAGACGAAGGATCTCCTCGGAAATCATTCGACATTTTATCGATTTCATCCAAAAGGAAAACCGGATTGATCGTTCCCGCTTTTTTCATCCCTTGAATGATGCGGCCCGGCATTGCTCCGACATACGTACGGCGATGTCCCCTGATTTCAGATTCATCGCGGACTCCGCCAAGTGAAATGCGGACGAACTTCCTGCCGAGTGATTCCGCGATCGAACGCGCCAAGGAAGTCTTCCCGACACCCGGAGGTCCATCAAGACAAAGGATCGGTCCGCGAAGTGAGTTCGTCATTTGGCGGACAGCCAAATATTCCAAAATACGTTCCTTCACTTTTTCCAAGCCTTCATGATCTCGATTCAAAATTTCCTCTGACCGGTTAATGTCAAGCTGGTCTTTTGATGCGTTTGACCAAGGCAATGTCACAAGCCATTCGATATAGTTTCGAATTACACCGCTTTCCGCAGCTGCGGAAGGGAGCTTTTCATAGCGATCGAGTTCACGCAATGCTGCTTCTTTTGCACCTTCCGGCATGGCTGCTCCGTCAATTCGCTCCTTCAGTTCTGCGATTTCAAGCCCTTTTCCATCCTTATCGCCCAATTCCGTTTGGATGGCCTTCATCTGCTCACGCAAATAAAATTCCTTTTGCGTTCGTTCCATCGCTTCCCTGACCCGCTCGTTGATCTTTTTCTCCAAGTTCATAACTTCCTGCTCATTATGCAGCTTGCTGATCATCCACTCAAGCCGTTCTTTCACGTCCAGCATTTCAAGAACTTCCTGCTTCGCAGTTATATTGATCGGCATATGGGAAGCGAGCGTATCAGCCAAACGCCCCGGTTCTTCAATCTGTTCAAACGTCGCAAGGGTTTCTTTTGATACACGTTTAGATATTTTGGCAAATTTCTTAAAATAGGAAAGAAGCGTCCGCATTAGCGCTTCACTCTCTGCATCTTTCACTTGCACGTCTGGAATACTTTCCACGTCCACTACAGGATATAGATCTGCTTCCCGATAGTTCGACCATGCTGCCCGTTCCATTCCTTCAATCAACACACGATGCGTACCATTCGGCAATTGGGTCAATGATTTTACAGTGGCCAATGTGCCAATTTGATAAATATCTTCTGCCTCTGGATTTTCCATTGTAATATCGCGTTGCGTCACAAGGAAAATAAGATTATCTTGGGCAATGGCATGTTCGATCGCAAAAACGGAGCGCTCTCTCCCGACGTCAATATGTAAAATCATCGACGGGTATACCAGCATCCCGCGAAGTGGCAATAAAGGTATGTTCGTTTTCAATGGCATACGGAAGTCACCTCCATAAGTTATGTATGTCCAACTTCAATCAATCCTATAAGGTGGAAAAAGCCGACAACCGACGAGCGAGTGAATCGCATCTTCGGAGTCAGCTATTTCCTCCATGCATCAAGCTGTCTTCTCTTGATCCAAATCCAGTTGGGATCCGTCCGCACGGTATAAAAGTGGGTTGGATTTACCAAGAACCGCGTCTTTTGTAATAACGCACTCCGTCACTTCCTCAAGGGACGGCAGCTCATACATGATATCCAACATGATATTTTCTATGATGGAACGCAATCCACGAGCACCCGTTTTACGCTCAATCGCTTCTTTCGCAATTTCAATTAATGCGTCGTCTTCAAAACGGAGCTGCACTCCATCCATTTCGACCATTTTTTGATATTGCTTCACGATAGCGTTCTTCGGAACAGTTAAAATTTGATACAACGTATCTTCATTCAACGGCTCAAGTGTCGCGATGACCGGAAGACGTCCGATGAATTCCGGAATGAGGCCAAATTTCTGAAGGTCTTCAGGAATTAACTGAGAAAGCACTGTGCCTTCCTTCTTCTCTTCTTTCTCCTCATTGGAACCGAATCCGATTACTTTTCGTCCCGTCCGGCGTTTAATAATTTCCTCAATTCCATCAAACGCACCACCTACGATAAATAAAATGTTGGTTGTGTCAATTTGAAGGAATTCTTGATGTGGATGTTTCCGGCCGCCTTGTGGTGGAACGCTGGCAACCGTACCTTCCAGAATTTTAAGCAATGCTTGCTGCACGCCTTCTCCCGAAACATCACGGGTGATTGATGCATTTTCCGCTTTTCTTGCCACTTTGTCGATTTCATCGATATAAATGATCCCTTTTTCCGCACGCTCAATATCAAAATCGGCTGCTTGGATCAGTTTAAGAAGGATGTTCTCGACATCTTCCCCAACATATCCCGCTTCCGTCAATGAAGTCGCGTCCGCAATAGCAAAAGGCACATTCAAAATACGAGCCAAAGTTTGGGCAAGCAACGTCTTCCCGCTACCCGTTGGTCCGATCAAGACAATATTCGATTTGGAAATTTCCACATCGTCGATCTTGCTGTTGGAGTTCACGCGTTTATAATGGTTATAAACGGCAACTGCCAATGATTTTTTGGCACGATCCTGGCCAATGATATATTCATCAAGGATGCTTTGGATTTCACGTGGCTTCGGAACATCTTTCAGCTCGAAGTCTTCGTCCAGACCCACTTCCTCTTCAACGATTTCCGCGCATAATTCTACACATTCATCACAAATATAAACACCCTGGCCAGCTACAAGCTTCCGTACCTGATCCTGTGTTTTCCCACAAAATGAACAGCTTAAATTATCTTTTTCATCATTAAATTTGAACATCATGCTCACCCCTATCAAGTGACAATCTTACAAGATTCCCCCGTATTTATCAACTAATTAGAATTACGCGCCGGAACTGTTTGATCCTATGAAAAACAAGGTACGGACTTCCGTACCTTGTTATATTCAGCTAAACATTCGGTTATTATTCAGTGATGTTAGCGTTGTCGACAAGAAGCTCAACTGTTTTATTGAAACGAAGGTCGTTTTCAAGAACGTCAGTGCCGCCAAGTGTCTTTTTAATTTGATCGATTTCCATGCCGAATTGCTCGGACATTTTTTGAAGCTCTGCATTAATTTCTTCTTCTGTCACTTCAACGTTTTCCGCTTTCGCGATCGCTTCAAGTGTCAAAGAAACACGTACGCGGCTTAATGCGTCGTCCTTCATTTGAGAACGTAGAGCAGCTTCGTCTTGACCAGAGAACTGATAGTATAGGTCAAGGTTCATGCCTTGCATTTGTAAACGACGGCCAAAGTCTTCCATCATGCGATCGATTTCGGACTCGATCATCACTTCAGGAATATCGACTTCCGTGTTATTTGCTGCCGCTTCAACTAGCTCATCACGAAGAGCTGTTTCAGCTGCGCCTTTTTTCTCTTCAGCAGTCTTTTCTTTCAATTTCGTACGCAATTCATCAAGAGAAGATACCTCTTCGTCGATTTCTTTTGCAAGTTCATCGTCCAAAGCAGGGACTTCTTTTGTTTTGATTTCGTTTACTTTCACTTTGAATACTGCAGGTTGGCCAGCCAATTCAGCTGCATGGTATTCTTCAGGGAATGTCAATTCAACGTCTTTTTCTTCGCCGACTTTCATGCCGACCATTTGCTCTTCAAAGCCAGGGATGAAAGATCCAGAACCGATTTCTAGATCATACCCTTCCGCTTTTCCGCCTTCAAACGGCTCTCCGCCAGTGAAGCCTTCGAAGTCAAGGTTGACTGTGTCACCGTTTTCGATAGCGCCTTCTTCTTTTACGACCATTTCAGCGAAAGCTTGCTGGCGGTCTTTCAATTGAGCTTCGATTTCTTCATCTGTTACTTCAGTCTCTTGGCGTTTCACTTCAAGACCTTTGTAGTCGCCAAGTTTCACTTCTGGTTTCAATTGAACGTGAGCTTTGTAGACAAGCGTCTCGCCTTTGCCGATTTTCTCAACTTCGATTTCCGGTTGTGCAATCGGTTCTACATCCGCTTCATCAAGTGCGTTAGAATATGTTTCAGGCAGGACGAAGTCGAGTGCATCATTATATAGAGACTCTACTCCGTACATTTTTTCAAACATTTTACGTGGCATTTTTCCTTTACGGAAACCAGGCGCTTGAACTTTTGTCACGACTTTAGCAAATGCTTTATCAAGAGCCGCATCAAATTGTTCTGCAGAAACTTCAACGGTTAACGTACCTTTATTTCCTTCTTGCTTTTCCCATTTAACTGACATTACAACTACCTCCGAATCATTATGAACAATATATTTCATCACGTATATACGTCATTTACAACCATTACAGTATATCATAGTCTTCCTATCTTTCAACAGATTTAATATCAAGTGCCTTCCCTATGTTCATCGATCAAAATCAGTGTCGATATACTGAATGAAATCAACCAGTTCATCCTCGGGCAGCTGTTGTCCTGACATCAGGCTTTCTATGTATAGTGCATACGCTTCCATCACTTCGTCTGCTGTATAATTTCCCCAGCTGAACGGATACGTGACAATCCCATATTTACGTATGATGGACTTAAGCATTTCCAGTTTGGATGGATCTTTCTCATATGCCCTCTCCGCAAGCATCAAGACTTCACTAGTCAACTTATCTTCATTCGGCAAAGGCAGCAGATTCGGGTGAATCGTCATTTCCATACCGAACTTTCGAATCTCAACCGCTTTTCCATACTCTGCCTGTTTCAATAAAATCAACGCAAACGTTTTTACAATCGGTGATAATTCCTCCGAGCCGATAATCTTACTTAACACGGGAAGCATTGCGTCCAGCTCACCATTTTCAAGCGAAGCAAGCATCGCCTGCTGCATATCTGTCCCAATCTCCATAAATTCTTCAAACGAGAAACGTACAGCAGGAGCATGTCCTTCACTTTGGCTGTACCGATCTGACAGGCGCTCATTCAGTTCACGCAAATAATTGAATTTCTTCAGCATCCGTTCCGGGATGATCTGTTCTTCAAACAGCGTATCGATCGTCTCCCTCACTTCATCATAATGCTGCAATTGGATACTGATAGCCAAATACAATTCCATTGCCGCAATATAATCGGCCGTTCCACTGTAGAGGAGGCGGGAAGCATACTCCTTGGCACGAGAGAAGTCTTTCGTCTCATAGAGCGCGATTGCATATGGGCCAAGAAACTCCGAACTATCGGGATTGTAATTAATTGCTTGGTCAAAAGCTTCCACCGCTTTTTCAAATTGTTCCTGATCAACTGCCAGTCTCCCGGCTTCCACAAGCTTTTCATAAGCCCCCGGGAAAACAATAACGTTGTCCTTTTTTAGAAGCCTTCCATACTTTCGACGCAATCGCTCACCTTCTTTCTCTTCATTCACTATACCATATAGTATTTTCCAATTAAAATTGTATTATAACCAAACAAGACAGATCATTTTTTTCGGAATATTAAATTTCCTTTAATTTCCAATACAAGAAAAGTCTTTTTCATGTTACACTTATGTCACAAATTAAGACAAACTGCCCACGCGGGAGTGGAGAAGGTTGGTATCTAAATGTCCCATTTAAGACTTGTTGTCAACAATGAAAAAAGCAGTGCAAAGTCCGTCTACAAGCCAATTTACTTTCCAAAAGATCGACCGCTTCTTATGAGAGCGGAACTGCTTGAACGGATTACCGAATACATAGAACCTCAATATTTAGATCTTTATATTAACGCAGCCATGGAATGTTTCGCAGATGTGCTGGAATTAGAGAGTAAATGCAACACCTCTAACCGATAAGACAATCATATGAGCACCCTTTGAAGCGTGCCACATTTACAATACACCTACCCTGTAAAAACATTTTTACAGGGTAGGTGTATTGCACCCGCTTTATACCCAGCTCAAATTCAGTTATTTATTATATATGCAATGCATAGAATGAGCCGATTGAATTTTGAAGGAGTGAGGGATATAACGTCTTTCGTTATGCAATCGATAGAGGAGATTCGCTTTTGGTCAAGAATTATGAAAGAGCATGCTTTCTTCTTAAGCTTAGGTTTTACAGCAGACCAGACAAAGCTTATTCAAGAGGCACGGCAGTATATTGTAATTTTTGAGCAAATCGAAGAACAGGCTGGCAATTATAATGCACAAACAAGTCCAGAAGTAATTCGTCAATTTAACAACCAAGTTTACCAAGCAGCCGCATCGATTTGGGCATTTAAACGAAAAGTGCTAGGCTTGATTCTGAGCTGCAAAATCATATCAAATAATATGCCTCTACTAGTAGATCACATTAGCCGTGAGGCAGCTTACTTCGCAAAACGCCTCAAGGAATTAAATGAAGGAAAATTAAAACCCTTGCCCGAAGCTATCATTAAAGAAAATGTCTTCTTTTTGCGCATAATGGCGGACCATTCCAAGTTTATCGGCCATTTGTTAGATCCATCTGAACGCAAACTTGTCGAACAAGCGAGAGATTTCAGCCATGACTTTGATCAATTGTTATTTCAAGCACAAGACCTGGATAGTATGCGCCCGCAATCAGAGACCGTTCCTCTACTTGAACAATTCCTTGATCAAAACAGAGTGTCAGTGGTATCGCTTCGAGAATTCAAAAAGACTGCAAGGGAACTAATTGAGGCTTGCAAAATTAAAAGTACCATCCATCCGCTTCTTGCAGATCATGTATACAGGGAGGCCAATCACTTCCTTCATATTATCGACGCATTTGATGAACACCTAGTTTCTTTACAGACTTAAGTAAACTCCTATAAGTCCCCATTAAATATAGTATTGAGAAATTCTTCTTGGGATAATTGATCGCATTTACGATATTGAATCGCTGTATTCTGAAAATTATCGGAGCATTTGGTGTATAATTACTTTCACAAAACAGACTTGCTAATAGTACAATGGGGAACCCTTCAAATGAGCGACGTAAAAAGGAAAATTGCTTTATTTACTGGGGGTAAGCCGTCTTCGAGGTATCGGGGGTGGCTCTTTGTAACGAATTAGCCGAGGCAGGATATTCAGGAGATGAGCACCAACATTGATCATCTCCTGCAACCTGCTGCGCCCATTTATCTAACAGTAGACGGATGAGCAAAATGAATGTTTGACCATGAACTCGACATACAAGCTCTTTTATTCACTTTTAAAAGAGCTTCCTTTTTCCTTCAGGGCACTTTTAATTATCTCTATACTTTTCGGTCCCATACCATGCAGAGCGGCTAATTCTGTTTCGGTTACACCTACTAACTGGTTTATGTCTGTGTAACCTGCTCCCTCTAGTGCTCTTAGTGCAGGTTTTGATAATCCTTTTGGGAAATCATTAAAATGAGTCATAATTCATCTCCTTTTATAATCGTTTCCATTAAGAGCCAAAGAACGCCTTGAAACAGCCAGAAGTTATTATCCTTACATTTCAATCCGTGTTTTTAGTCATTCACCGATCATTTCCTCCCCGATTATGCCTATCTTTCCCTTTCTCTTTTTCTCGTTTCTTCTTTTCTTTCTCTTGTTTCTTCTCTCTCTTCTCCCTTTGCTTATCCCTCTTTTTCTGTTCCTTCTCCTTTTTCTTTTCCCACTTCTTATTCTCTCTTTTTTGCTTTTGCTCTTTCTCCTTCAACTTCCCTTTTTGTTTCTCCAGCTCTTTTTTATTTTTCGCGATTAACGGCAAATCAAATTTCTTTGTATGCAATTCACTGGTCGACTTGGATAAGACTTGTCCGAAAATCGACGGCACTGTGAAACTGCTCGTCGATGTTAAATAGTGCTCGGCATCCGTTTGATCATAACCTAACCAAACCGCACCTACGATGTCCGGTGTATAGCCAACGAACCAATGATCCTTTGAACCATCCACGCCCGTGAACGGCAGCTGGGTAGTGCCCGTCTTTCCCGCTACATCCACTTCTGAAATCTGCGCTTTCTTGCCCGTGCCATTTTCCACAGCACCTTGCAGCATATAGGTCATTTGCTGGGCAACTGCCGCATCAGTCACGTCTGTTTTCTGCTCTTGCCACTTTCCAAGGACTTTTCCTTCTGAGTCTTTAATTTCTACAATCGCATGGGCTTCCATCATGACTCCATCATTCGCAAACGTTGAAAACGCCTGCGCCATACGCAAAGGCGACGTCCCCTTGTGCAAGCCCCCTAAAGCGAGGCCGAGATTCTGATCATCCTTTTCCAGTGGAATGCCGAATCGCTCTACGCTGCTCACACCTTTTTCAATCCCAATTTGGTGCAAGAGCCAGACGGGAGGGATATTATACGAATGAACGACGGCATCATACATCGTCACCCGCCCTCTATATTGCTTATCAAAGTTTTTCGGAGAATACCCATTGATATTGATTGGCTCGTCGACGAGCAAATCCGATAGTTCATAGCCCTGCTCCAGCGCGGCCGTGTAGACCGCAAGGGGCTTCAATGACGATCCCGGCTGTCTAATGAGCTGGGTTGCATGGTTAAAGCGGCCATACGTATATTCCCCTCTGCCTCCAATCAATCCTAGAATCCCGCCCGTTTTCGGATCCAAGAAAACGGAAGCACTCTGCATGAGCTGATCCGGCTTGCTTTCAGGAAAATAACGATCATCCTGATAAACCGCTTCAAGCGCGTCTTGGATGACAGGATTTAATGTCGTAGTAATATGTAGTCCGCCAGATAACACTTCATTTTTCGTCAGATGATACTTGTTAACCGCCTCGTCAACAATACGGTCTATATAATAAGGATACTTCCCTGTGTAATCCAACGTGTCTGAATCTGCTAACACAATCTTTTGCCCAATTGTTTCTTCATATTCGGCTTGGCTAATGTACTTTTCATCTTTCATTAACGATAAAACAAGATTGCGCCGTTCCACCGACTTCTCCATATTTTTGTGAGGAGACAATTGAGAGGGCGCTTTTATTAATCCCGCTAACGTAGCACATTCGCTCAAAGTTAATTCACTTACATCTTTTCCGAAATACACTTGCGCGGCACGTTGAACACCCCATGCTCCCTCTCCAAAGTAAATTTGGTTCAGATAGCGCTCCATAATTTCATCTTTTGAATACGTTCGCTCAATCTTTTTCGTCAGAATCATTTCTTTAAATTTACGAGAATATGTCCGCTCGCTTGATAAAAATGCATTTTTCGTGAGCTGTTGCGTAATCGTGCTCCCTCCAGCCACAACTTTCCCCTTTAACAGGTTTTGAGTAAAGGCCCGCGCAATCCCAACATAATTAATGCCGCTATGTTTGTAAAATCGTTGATCCTCAACAGAAATGACAGCTTCAACGAGCTCTTTTGGAATTTGGTCCAGAGAAACTCCTTCAATAGTAGAATTCGATAATTTACTAACGATTTCTCCGTTCTGATCATAAATAAAAGTAGGCCTCGGCTCGGGTTCGTCTAGTTTACTAACATCACTACTAGAAATTAATAAATTCAAAATGACCAGTCCACAAATGACCAGTACAAGCATTCCGATAAGCGCGATGCGGAATGGCTTCTTCAGCCTAGACCATTTCTTCCCTGCTCGTAATCGTTTCTGTTGTTCCTTATGTTCCATTCTTTTCAAATGAATTCCACCTTCTTCATCGCCAATTAACTTTCAAAGTTTAACATGCCGGTAAGAAGAAACCCAACTGAAAGACAACAGGGTAATTTTAGCAACACCGGCCGATAACAGAGTCGCTTTTTCACATACAAAAAAGCACCTCCCTGTTCTATTGCCGGAGACGCTAAGAAATATGCATGGTTTGCTTGCTGTCTTACGATTTTTAGATTTTACTATTTTTCCGTGCGCCAATTACTCCTTATGATCGAGTATCTCGATATAGTAAGCCTCCGTTTTAGGAGGATTCGATTCTCTAACATAATCACAATACACACGTACTTTTTGGTTTAGCTTCAGCTGTCTAAAATTTATCGCATTCTTGTAATTCTTATTTTTTGAGACTTTTATTTGATTTGCACCATGACCTTGAAAAGGGCCGAACACGATTTCCTTAAAACCACCGGGTTCTTCTGACAACCAGATGGAATGAAGATGCTTAGAAACTACATAACCTTCCATCACCATATGGTGTTCTGGAAGTTCCCCCAAATCAATGGCTACTTGTTTTTGAAAAGTAATTTTGTTCATGAGGAAAAAGGTTGCCAGAACTAATGAACAAGCTAAGAACCATTGTTGCTTTGTCTGGAAAGGAGTTATCTTAGCCAATGTATACACCCCATTACAGATTTCATATGCCTCCTATATTATAAAGGGGAAAAATTAAGAGTTAAGTTATAGTACACCTAGAGTAGTAAAAATCTTCTTCAACTGCACCCGTTAGGACAATCAACTATATTCCTTCTTATCTTTACTTATCACCTTTCTTATTCGGCGATCAGCTTTTCAATTCGTTCTTTGTCAAGTGATAATGGAGTTGCTAGAAAAACCATAAAACCTCCTATCATATACATGAAAACACTAAGCCCCAGGTTAGGATGTGCCGGCGTAAAGCGCAGCACCGTCATGATGACAATTCCTACGATAGTCATGGCTGCCATTGCTTTCGGCCACTTGACGAGTTGGTTCGTTTTACGGGGATTCACAAATACCGAAGCAATCTTTTCTTTCCATAGATGGCCCAGTAGGAATAAAAATAATGTACCGATCAGGAATGGCCAAAAAGCTACCGAGCCAAATACCGACCTGACAAAAGGCATCATTGCGAAAATAGAAAGTCCGATAAGCATCCAATACATCTGAAGGGAATTGTAACGCCTTGGTTCGTGCTTACTATAACGCCTCCACAATAAGAGGAGGCGGAACATGATGAAAGCCTCCACAGTCAGGTTGATCGGCAGCCAAAAAAGGAAATGCCCTTCTGGTTCGGCGCTAGCGACTAGTAGTAACAATAGGTGCAGAAAAAATGTAAAGACAATAAGATTATCTGCCTTCACGGGCTTGTTAATTTCCTCTTGTATATTCATCAAGTCCCCTCCCTTTTTTTGACAAACGTCATTGCGTCGTTCTATGTTTCATGGTCAGCATACATTAGCGGTTTACTATATAATTGCTAATACGTTTCAAAGCCAAAAGAGTTCCAAATATTCTACAGTTAAAAATAGCTTTACTCCTTATTGAAGTAAAGCACTGGCTAGTTTTTGTATAGTTCTTTATCAATTAACTACTTTTTAATAAAGGCGAGTCAGTAGTTATATTGATTACTACGTCTGGAGTACTATTCAAAACACAACTTCGCCAGAAGGCTTCTTGGTTTAGACCGCAATTAGCTACGTCCAAGAAGGACTTCTATTATCGTACGGTAAACATTGATTTAATAGCATTCTCGCTTGACGATGTGTATTCTTACATTTACCAAACGCTTCTCATTCCTGAATCACTTGCACCGCTTCTTCCTATTGCAACTGCAGCTTTGTGTTGTGGAAGGACTAATTTTCAATTACAATTTCTCCCTCACCTATTGGTGCTTCGAATCCAGCAAGGTAGGAAGTCAACGTTTCTTCTGTAATAGGAAAGGCATTTGCATCAAAACGTTTGTTTCGTATACTAAGTCGTTCACGCAAATTATCAGGATGAACATGTAAATAAATTAGCGCCCATTTACCACCAGACTTTTCGATAAGTTGCTTATATTGGTTCCTTCTTACACGATTCCAGAAACTAAAGTCAATTACCACCTGTCGCTTTTCATGAATTAACTTTACTAATTGATGTTGCAATTTCCTTTCTGCCTCTTTCTTGTATTCCTCAATCTTTTCGATCGGGAAATCAATCCCATACCGGCCATTAGTAGCCCATATTTCTTCATCAATAGAGAGACGTACGAAACCTTCTTTTTCTAATAGTTGTGAGAATGTAGTTTTACCAGATCCAGCTACACCACACATCATTACTACTAACGGAGTGATCTCATCTCGTTCACGATAAATTACGTCAAAATTAAATTTTTCGAACATTCCACTATAACCCCTTTTCTAGGAGACCTAAAGACATTCCAATTATAGATTTAGATGTAGAAGAATCTAATGATATTACTTTAGAGTCTAATTTTCATTCCCTCGTGGGAAGCAATAAATCCTAATTGTTCATAGAATCGAATTGCATCAGGCCGCTTTTTGTCCGTCGTCAACTGGACTAAGTGACAGCCCCTATCTTTTGCTCGATCTATGGCAAAACGGATCATCTGACTTCCAACCCCCTTTCCCCTAACCGATGCAGATGTACGGAGTCCCTCAATCGTTGCCCGCCATCCTCCTTGATAGGTAATGTAGGGAGTGAACGTTATTTGTAAAACGCCAACGAGTTCTTCATCTAACGAAGCAACAAGTAATTCGTTATTTGGATCCAATTCAATCGCTCTAAAAGCTTCAAAGTAGCTTTCAGGCAACGGATTTTCGTATCGCTCTCTTTTGCTTCCAAGATCATCATCAGCTAGCATACTGACAATACGATCAAGATCTTCTTCGATAGCTATCCTAAAGGTTAAGTTAGTTTTCATCTTGTGCCACTCCTTTTTGTTATCCTCTTCCACTCAAGATTCAAAAAGAAAAATGCTCCTCCATCTTTTATAAGGAAGGGGCTTAGTCAAATTAATTAATACCTCCTCAGTACAAAAGGATTTACTATAATTATAAGACATTTGATTAGCAGCATGTCAGCTTTTCCAGACCCGTAATGCCTGCTTGAAAAATATAATTAGCAGATGGTGTGTAAACACAGACCTCCTTTCCAACTTTGAATAAGTTATGAGAAAGGAGGTGAAAAAATTGACTGAAAATAAAACAAATAATAAGGAAATAGAAGAATTCTATCAAGCGGTAGATGACTTAAATGAAGCAGCCAGTGATTTCTTCCGGATCCCCGTATTTTTTAGCCATCAAAACCTATTTACACTGGGACCAGCCCAACCTCCATTATCACAAGAGCAACGGTTTATTATTCGTATGTTCAACGAAATCAAAAAGGTCCTTCTTTTCCCGAGAACACTCCCCAATACAGAGCAATATCCTGACACGACCGTAGAAAATGTGCGTCGAATCGTTAACTCCAGCTACGGAACCATTGCCGCCCTATTAAAACCAACACGGCGGACGGCTCAATTAGAGACCTATTCTCCATTCATGCAAATCGAACCTTCAATGTCTTATCAACGTGGACTACCCTTGCTTCTCGTAAAACAAAGCACGATTAAAGCCGGAGGCATTTGGGGTGATGCAGGGCCACTCGCACCTTACACGCCACTCATCTGGTTTTCCGAAACAACAACTGTAGAAGAATTCTTTGAAAGTGTTGCGTGGAAAGAAGCATTACAAAACTGGGCGGGACAAGTTAGAAGCGGCTATTTTATTCAGACCAATCCTGAATTTAAATATACTTGTGATGAATAATTAATTCTAATGAACGTATTGAAGAGATTCCATAAACATTAATGAAGGCCACTTGACGCCAAGTGGTCTTTTCCTCGCTTTTTTTATCTTAGAAGCCGTGGATTTACGTTTCAGGCAGACGCTTTCCGCGGGCACGGCTTCAATCTCCTCGTCACTTCGCTCCTGCGGGGCTTTCTGCTCGCGCTATTCCCGCTGGAGTCGCTATCTTCCACTCCAAGTTCTTCATCTGCAGGGTGAGATGTTGTAATGCCGGATGGGAAGCAGCTATGTCCATCAACTTCGTTAATTTTCTATTGCACCATGGGCATGTTGAATGGCTCGTCCCAAGAAAACGAGCATGAAATTCTCCGGGTAATTCATCATACGATTGGTCTGCTTGCCTAATTGCATAGCACAATGGATTCACAAGGTCGCGCCTATCCCCATTTTGAGTAAGCTCCCAGCCACCATCCAAAGCATAATTTTCAGTGGGTACATATAATTGCCCCGCCCATTTTGGAGGCTGCATTTGCCAAATCCGAAACTGTTCTTCGATTACAGAATCACCGATCCAGCCGAGTATCAGGAGCAGATGGTTTCGATTCTCCTCATCCCAGCTCACTCGTTCTAAAAGCTGATTTCGAATGTTTTCAGGTGCGTCTTTAAAAAGAATCGGATTACGAAACATGCCACGCTGAATTAGCTCTGGTAAAGCAACGGATACATTCTCATCCCGGTAGCACACCAATGATAATAAAATTTCTTCTGCAACACTTTCATTGGCAAAAGCGAGGTTTTCCATTGCACAGTTCAACATTCGCTCCGCATCTTGGTCTGATAACGATAAATACATATGCTCCAGGCTTACCGGATAAGAAACATATTTGATAAGTGGGTCATGCTTTCTAGGCGTATGCATCACCTTGAGAATGTCGACAAGATCTGTTAATCCATCATATAGATTTACCGTTTTGCGGTGCTGCTCGATATAAGCTTGCCGCTTTTTTCGTTCCTGTGCCTGATGGCAGGGCATACAGATGCCACCTGTTTTGACTGCTGTGCTCGGCAAAACAGTTGCACTGCATTCTTCCATCTTGCATGGTATTCGTTCCGCCATTCTAATGAACCTCCGTCGTTATGTACCAATATACAGTTTATTTTCCGAGAAGATTGCTGAGTAACCTTGTCTGTACAAATTAAAATATGCTGCAAACGGATCACCGCTCAAATTATAACGGTGCCACTGAAGATAATATGAAATCCAGTAATCACAGGCAATCGAATAATACGCCTCATCCAAAATTTCAATCGGCTCATCGTACTCCTTCTGTTCGCTGATGAGATCCGAAATCGCCTCATATAAGTCAGGGTCATACTTATGACGAATTTTATCTATTTCTCCTGAAGGTACAATTCTAACCTCTATACTTTCAAGCAGGTAATCCGGTAAATCTTCTTCACCTGACTTTAATGAATATTCCACTAACAAACTCTGTAAGTCTTGAATAAACTGCCTTCCACACTTCAACAATACTTCATCAGATACATTTCTAGCTTTACCTATAAAATATCCCGGCACGGCATGTCCATTAAAATCCTCAGAATCTAGTATTTCATAGATTTGAAAGATCTTCTGCAAATATAAGTGCCCATCTTCAAGAGGTTCGAAAGTTGCCTCTACACCTGTTCCATCCGGCATATACATTTGAAAATACCCATAAAATTGAGCTTCCTCAATATCTGTTTCGTTTGCACCCTCTTCATTCATCAAATGAAGCAAATACCTTGCATAAGACTGTTTATCCATATGTTTATCTCCTCTTTGACTTATCGGCGACATTAAACTATTCAACCTCAACGTGAGAAAAACACGTATTTATAATTTCTTTCTATTTATATCACATAGTTACCTAAATCCATCTTCAGGTTCACCAACCGCAAATCCTAATACTTTCGTAGCTTCCAATTTAAATGTGTCGATCCAAGAATTCCATTCATCGTCACTCATTTGCGCATAAAACGATAATCCACTGGGTTCCAGTGATGCTGTTATAAAAACCTGATCATCTTCCTGTCCGAACCAATAAGGAAATCCATTTTTATATCCGATCCAACCTGGCATGCTCATATATACAGTCGTTACTTGATTCCATACTTCCTCAGGTAGGTAATACCATATATTTAAATTACAATTTTGAGCGTTTATGCTATCCATATGTCCACCACCGTCTATTAAGTTCAATACCTTCTACAAGAATATTAATAAAAATCGCAGTAGACGATCCAATCCTGTTTTTCTTGATTGAAGAAGAAATAAAAACTGCCACTATCAACAATGTTGAAGCGAGCTTTTTCATCTGAACTTATTTGAAAGACAAATGAGTAATCATCCCCAAAACTGATTCCACCTTGAGTAAAAGATGGATACCCTCCAACTTTATGAGTGGAGTATATTTTTTCTACGATGTCATCATAGTATTCAATACCATCATCAAATTCGAGCCGTAAGATTGCATTTTCTATTTCTGGAGCAATGCTATCAGAATCCTCCCAAGATGGTGTGTCATTATTAATTAGTATAGGAGAAAGTGGGAAGCTCTTTATATTCTTAGATTGTTTATCGATTTTTTGTAATTCATCTAGTACTTGATAACAATTTATCTTAAAATATTGAGCTAGATTATCCATATGTAAATTGTTGAATACATTGAAATCCATAAAAACGGTTACTAATTGATAACCCGTTAACTCCTTTGGAACGAAGGGTAAATTGTGTAGAAACAGAGTACAAATAGGATCAAAAATAGGTGGTATGTTCTCTCCTTCGTTCCCCCATAATACTTTGCCAATCCAACTTTCTCCTAATTCCTCTGTTGGCCGGAATCCCCCTGTTTGAAAGATAGTGGCTTGTTTAAATAATGCTTCTTTTATTTGTTGGACATTCAAGTAATTCAACTCCTCATGTGTTGTTCTCCATAAAGTAAGGAACATCCGGTCTTCATTAAAGAAAAATACAGTTGGATTAATGCACTCCTAAAATAAGTATTTTATCTAAGTAGTAATTTCTCCAGTAATCCATCCTCTAATAAATTCTTCTAATGAAGAAGCAACCCACAATCTGCTATCATCTTCGTGATTCCATACATAAATATCTTCTGCTAGAATGCTTCCATTTAATAACTTATAGCAAAACATGTCACCACAGCCGTTATCCGAAAAAAATAACAAGTTGTCAAATGGCATATACAGATCTTTATTAGCACCTAAATCTCTAAAAAACAAGTTATCCCGTACGATTTGTGCAGTTGACCATATTAATGGACAGCCAAAACAATCAAACACTCCATTTGTTTCACTCAGTAATTTAAACAACTTTTGTGGCACTTTCACATTTAGTTCCTCTGATATGCTAATTAATTCAGCGTTAGCTGCTGGGGGCTTGAAGAGGTATTCTTTTGACACCGAGTATATATAGTCCTTCCACATCAATATAACACCATCTTTCATCACTAATTAATTATGCATTCCAACTAAAAGTTATTGTTGCTACGCTTCTTGCAGCATGAGAAAAGCTCCTGTCTGTTGATAATCCAATCATACAAGGAGGTGCCTGACGTTGCTACAATTAGCGACTGCCACATGGCTGTATGTCTCCTTTAGTCATAAAAAAACCTCCCAACCATTACTGTTCATGTGATCATCACATAACAAGAATGCTGTTAGAAGGTAGGTATATTTGTCGTTTATCATGGAAGAATCACTTACACCTATCTCCTATACTATAGTTCTTTAGGAATCTTCTTCGTTAGACTTCGTGACCAGTTCCAATAATCGGCCCCATAACACATAACAAATCGATTTAAAAACTCAGTAAAGTTATTCCCTATACATGTAAAACTTTCATCTGCAATCGGATCAATTGCGTACATGCTTAAAGGATCTTTCAGGTGTATCATAATGTGGAGTTGGGAACTCATACTCGACGCAATAGCCAACATTGAATCTGGATAAGTAAAGATGCTACGTGTTGAGAGTACATCTTCTACGCTAAATATTTCTGCATCATAATGTTTAAATGATAAGCCGTTAGTATGCAACAAGAACTCCTTATAATCCGAGGGCAAATCATACCCAATTTTTTGTTCCAGGCAGTTAACCTCTTTTAAACTTGCCCCTTCTCTCATGCCAAAGCCATAGTCAACCAATTCCCCATGATAGTAGGTCTGTGTACGAACAGCCACCTCATTGGACTGACGTAACGACATTAAAACTTTTTTAATACGCAAGGAGTGCAAAAAGCCAGTATCATCGCACAATGGAATTTCTCCCCCTATTATCTTTTTTACATACAGTGAGAACAATTATACTCGATTATTAACCAGCCCACCAGGCTGTTACACCTTTGTGAAATTTTTTAGGTAAGTGAATTCGATTTCCCATCGTATTATCTCCTCCATATGCCGGGGGTCTACTATGTTGGACATCATAAAGGTCTAATCAAACAAACTTTAGGCTTTTGTGATTCATCGGATTATAGTAATAACTAGCACATAACATAGCATACAAGAATAGAGAGAAAATAAAATAACATATAAAAGGGGTGATTATATAAAAAAGTCGATACTAATATTCTCTTTATTAATTCCTGCCTTATTATTTAGCGTTGTATTTTTTGTAGAATCTCCTTACTCTCAAACCAAAACAGAACTATCAATAGTAGAAGCAATTAAACTTGCTTACCCTTCTGCATTAAAATGGGAGGAAAATGCACAATTGTTACAAGCAATCAATATTGACCTAGACGATAAGACAGAAAAATCAATCGGAAGCAACGGCAAGAGAAGATACTGGGATATTTGGTTTGCAGTACCGGAGACTAACAAGTTTTTCGTGGTAACCATTTATAAAGGGAAAATTGAAAGAGTAGAAGATCTTACAGTGGAAGGTACTACACCTTATCCACAAAAAGAATTTGTTTTATTAGAAGATATAAAATATGACTCGCCCGATTTACTCGAAAAAGCACTGAAATTGGGAGTTCTTTATCCTGGTAAAAACTGGGCAAAAGGATACAATTTCATGCTTAGAAAAGACCCCGAGACTGGTATTACACTCATGTTAATAATAGGTTGGAATAAGGAACTCGATCAAATGGTTGCAGTTTATTTTAATGCAAAAAATGGAGAACGCCTTGTTACATCTAATTAACAAGAACGGATAATTATGATGAATTTTATTGCTTTTGTTTATACCAGCATTAATTATTGTTACAGTATTGAACTTTCATGCAGAAATATACGCAAATACAGAAGTATAAGCTAATCAGTCGAAATATAAATGGATGGAAAAACGTTTATATTAGCAAAAAATTCAATCCAAGTAGAAGTATATTCGGACGCTTTCACCGTCCTGAGATATATGGGAAATTTCCAGTTACTACTTGATAGGACAGGAGTTAGTTATACCCCCTTGTTAAATAAGCACTGTTCTTTTTACTCAAATTTGTTAATTTTCTCTTTAAAATAATAACCACTATTATTTGTATTAAATTTCGGTTATCTCATATTGATTAATTCAAAAAACAAGAGTTTCCTTACCAAAAAGGAAGGTCATGAGAATGTTCAAATTGTTACCTGAACTTCTACATTAAATAAAAATATGCCTGCATGCTCTCTTGATGCACAGGCCACTTCTGTAACAGCGCTAAATGGTAGTTATAGATCTATTCGTTAATTCTGTAAATCATAGATAGGCTATTATTTCTTATTTTCCTCTTGATCGAGAGATTTTCCCACGATCGACCTGTTAATTCCATCTTTTACTGCTTTAAAAATCACAAGATACAGAATGAATAACCCTGCAATCCAAAGAACAATCACACCAAAAACTTGACTTGCCATTATCAAGCCCTCCTATTCTTTCTTAATAATATAATGCCACCTTCCACTGAGACTAAAACTAATGAAAATAATCTTCATTGAAATGCCTAAAATAGTTAAATAAGCGTAGTATTCACTTATTTATTTCCTTTGTAAAAAGCTTTCTTTCGTATAAATATATAAACAAAGCAGAAAGACAGGTTAATATGACTTTCTGCTTTTTACTTTATCATGGAGCCCCAGGTACAATTCTTAAAGCAATTAGGATTGATTCTACTATTATCATCAAGAATATAAACCATAATAAAACTAGTAAGCTCCATAAATAAATACTTTTATTTTTATTTACTAATAATGGAATCAACGAAACAGTTCCTATTAATGGTAAAATAATATAAAAGTTTAGCCTATTATAAGTAGCTCTTATTTCAGAGTTATAAAAATCATTCGAACCGAATAATCCTAACAGCCACGGAACAGTATCAAAGATGCTCACTACTAAAACACAAATACAAACAATAAATAATAGAATCTTTTGCAAAACAGGATTTTTAATTTTTACCACTCATTTCCAAATTGAATTGTAACATAATTTATAAATTATGGTAGTGAAAATTCTATTAGTTTACAGACTAGAATACTAAAAAATCATTTATGAAGAGTTACCAAGATATTATTCTTAATTATATTTTTCTGTTTCAAGTTTTTATTAATCTATATATCGCAATTAAATTTCCGAATCTTCCCTCATGCTATGATTCAGAAATTCTTACACGAGTCAATCCTTCCGCCGATAAATACTCATTACAATCCCCATGATAAAAGCATTCAATAAAATTGGCATGACGCCATAACTAATGAACGGCAATGAAATGGAAGTAATTGGGGCAACCCCAATATCATACCGACATTGCCAACCAGCTGGACTGTATACATGGCAGCTGCACCGATTATTAATGACTTGCCAAATGAATCTTGGATGGCACGTGAAATTATTAGAATTCTTACGATAAAAAGAGAAAGAAGGCAAACAAGTGCAATTGCGGCTAGCCAGCCAAAATAATAAGTAAAGCCGGCAAAAACATAATCATTGTGGACCTCCGGTATCCTGCCACTCCCAAGCGCGTTACCAAACCATCCTGCATTCGAGATGTGTTCCCTGAGCAACAATATTAAATAGCCATCACCTTCTGCAAATTGTTCAGGATTAATAAATGCCAATAACCGATCAAATAAAGAAAATCTTCTATGTGGCCAAACGATGAAACTCAATAAAAGAAGGAAACCCACAACAACCACCATCAACACCCATTTGTTTTTCCATTTAAAACCACTCTTTAGAAAAATCGACAATACCGTTGCTAAATAGAGAATAATCGTTGTTGCCGACATGGAGAATAAATAAAGAGAAAGTAATAATAATATAGCCATTTTCCAAAAAGCAGAATTTTTTTGATTAAAAACAGCTGCCCACGACAAAAGAAATAATGGAATAGCCATCAAAGCCTCTGTTTTAATTGGCCCTACTTGCAAATAGGATTTCGAAAAGATTAACAGGATATTTAATTTAATCTTTTTGCCGGGAAATCTTATGTCTCCCGATAGTTCCACCAAAGTAGTCACTTCATAATCTTCCAAGGGCTTATTTTGCAAATGTTGCTTCACTTCCATTTTAGGAGTAAGTGCCGATTTTGTTGTACATCCTACTAACAGTAAGAGACGTAGGAGTATAGCTAAAAATCCCCCCTTATTCCCCCACCTCGTTTTTCAATATTTATTTTATATTTACTATGATACCATATATTTGAATTTAAAAGCAGACCGTCGTTCCCTAGAATCTGGGTCCTCTAAATTATCAAAGGTTACATACCAACATCTCAATTGTTGTTTAATTTAAATTTATGTAACCTTTTTGTCGTCTAAATCGAATAATAGATATACAAAAGAGGAGGAGGAAGTTTGATTAAGACAAATAGTATAGAAAACAGGTTGATTGAAATTTACAAGGAATATTATTACGATGTTTACCGATTTGTAATTTGCTTTACTGGAAATAAGAATGATGCAGAAGATTTGACACAAGAAGTATTCATTAAAGTATTGAACAGCCTACCTAAATTTGACGGCAACTCCTCTAGCTTGAAAACATGGATTTTTTCTATTGCGAAGCATACCTCCATTGACTATTACAGAAAAAACAAATTTATAACGATCATCAAGGATACTTTTTTTCAAAAGCTAAAAGCAACCGATAATGACCCTTTAAAGTATACTGAACAAAATTCGATAAAAAATGACTTGCTTGAGGTTATTTGCAAAATGAGGCCAAATTATAGAGCTGTCGTCATCTTAAGGGGGATTAATGATTTTTCAATAAAAGAAACTGCTGCCATTCTCAGCTGTAGTGAATCCAAAGTAAAGGTGGTCTACCATAGAGCATTAAAAGAACTTGAACAACGGTTAAACAGGGATCTATATTTGAAGGAGGCTAATGCAAAATGAAAGAGATCATAAAATTATTTGAGAACATTAAGACAGATACTTCACTTAGTCCAGAAAAAGACTTTGTTAATTCAACAGAATTAACACTTCGGAAGTTGGCCCAAAAAAATAAAAGGAAGAAAAACTATTATTATATTTCAGTTGTAGCAACAACTCTAGCATTATTTGTTATGGCATTTTTTTGGTTGTTTATTTTAAATGGTAATCAAACAATTAATTTGGCTTCTACTATTTCAGGTCAATCAAATCAGCTTCCACTTTTACTTTCCGAGGAACCATTAGTTTACATTTACCATTCACACAATCGCGAATCGTTTAAACAAGAATTGAATGTGGATGATGCAAGGCAAGCATACGATAAGAATATCAATATAACTCTGGTAGGTGAACGCCTGTCAAATTCTTTAAAGAGTAATTCTGTTGTTACAGTCCACGATACGACAGATTTCTTTGCAATAATGAAAGAAAAAGGAATTTCCGATACAAACGCATACTTGGAATCGAGAGAAGTCGTGAAAAATGCGTTGAAAGATTACCAAGAGTTAAAAATGGTAATTGATGTACACAGAGATACTATACCAAGGAAAGAAAGCACTATTGAATTTAATGGAGAAAATTATGCTAGGATTTCCTTTACTTTCTCGAGTGATGAAACAAATAAAAATAACCTCAAATTAGCAGAAGCCGTCCACAATGAAATTAATCAGAGATATCCTGAATTATCTAGAGGAATTATTGTAACAGAAAGTGAACAAAGAAGCGCAAATTATAATCAGGATCTATTTGATGGAAACTTATTGCTTAGTATTGGAGGGATTGAAAATACTTTAGATGAAGAGTATCGAACAACAGATATCTTAGCAGAAGTTATTCAAGTAATCATTCAAAATCAGCATTAAGTTAATAATTTATATAACTGGATCAGTTTGGTTCGTCATAATCATTTTTTATAAAAATACTTGTGAAAATAAATAGTTTTAGAAAATAAAGGGAGTGCAAACACTAAAGTTCTCCCTTTACTTTCAAACTAATGACTTATACAGCTGTAAAATATTTCTTAGATATGTTATCAGATGTTCAAAATGAAAATCCCTTTAGATAAAAGAATCCTTTTAATACAGTTACTACAAAATAGTGCGAAGAAGATGCTCACTACTTAGCTATACCTATTCCTTTAGGAGTAATACGGGTACTGTTCACTGTCTGTTTGTAGTTCCACACTCCGATGGACATGCTAGAATAATCTATTGTTTATGAACTTGAACTTAATAAAATGGTTTCAGACTCTTCCCCCTCTAAAGTTAGTATTATCTCAGACGAAGATGGAGTTTTAGTATCCAATTTGATAACATCTCCACTATAATAAATCCCTTGTTTATCAAATTTTATTTCGCCTATACCCCATCCCATGAAGTCACTACTTTCAACGTTAAAACTAGGTACGATGATCTGTTCAGGATTTTCACCTTTGTAGATTATCTTTATACTCTGACTCTCTTTTCCCCAAATATTATATTTAGTAATTAGTTCTGCATTCCAATTTTTACTTTCTCCTGTGAATGTAAGTCCCTTATTGTTTTGGCAAGAGACTAACATCAACATTAAACAGATGAAAATAGTGCAAATAGAAAACTTTTTCAATTCATTCCGCCTCCCTTTTTTTACCGTCACTTTTTGATTCCTCCATGTAAAACTAAACTGCCAATTTAATAGAGACATCAATGCAACAACATTCTTCAAGTAAAGCACCCGTTAATCAAATGAAAATTTTTCTCTTTATAGTAAATCAACGCACTATTGTAATCAAAAAACTAAAAAAATATCCTTTCAAAGATTATTTATCAACAAATTCGATCTAATTAGTCTGACCAACAATTACTTTCCATTTTGATTTTTGTTTTATAATAGGGAATTTTGTCTCTTTCTCACCATTTACATCCTCATATGAAATAGTACCTTCAAATTCAGTGGGACTTATAGCGGTAATTTCAATGATTTCTGTTTTTGAGATGTCCGGTTCTATATCTAAGTATTCTTTTAATTGAATCTTTTTGTCAGGAAATCTTATGTCATCCGAAAGTTCCACTAAAGTAGTCACATCATAATCTTCCAAGGCCTTTAAGTAATTTTGCAAATGTTGCTCTACTTCCATTTCAGGAGTAAGAGTCGCTTTCGTCGAGCATCCTACTAACAGTAATAGAAGTAGTAGTCCGCCTAATAATTCTTTTTTCATTTTCCCACCTCGTTTTTCAAAAATTATTTTATATTTACTATGATACCATATATTTGAATTAGAAAGCAGATCTCAATTTTACTTAAGATCTGCTTGTTTTCTGCAATTCAATTTCTACGACATTGAGAATATTGTAAAATTCCCTTCCTCGATAGTTATTACTTTTATAACTAAGGCATTTACATTGTTTTCGAATACGATGGATAGCCAGTCTACAATCAGGATACGACATATTTGGTCTGTTTTTCTCTGATAATTATCTAGAGGAAATACCCTCCAGCTCTCCAGTTGTATAAATTCTTCCATTACAGTTTCAATAGAAATAGGTTTATTATTAAATTAACTAATAAATCTGATAAATTAGTTACATCTTGCAGCAAAAGAAATTAATTACCGGTTATGGTTGCTCCTTTGCAAGCATGAAAGGGAATATTACATATATACTCCCCCTGGCCCCATGGAAGGGATCGAACCCAAACTTTTCCCCTTCCCGGATCTCTAAATGAGCCTGGAAACATAAACATTTTGGGTCTTAAAATTTACTTCGCTTTCACAAATGTAGAAAAAAGATAGTGATATTTCACCTATAAGTTTAATTACTTGTCAGCCCACTAAAATATCCATCCTTGTACATTCCCTCTTTCCATAAAATATTATCATTCTTATCAATTGCTTCTATCTTCAATGGGTCAAGTTCCCCAGGATCCGGGTCCTCTAAAGTATCAAAGGTTACATACCAACATCTCAATCCGTCATCAGTTTCAATGATCGTTGCTTCTTTCTCTATTGTTTTTTGTTTAACAAGAACAGTTACAATTTGCTCATTTGTAATAATTCCACCAAACAATACAATAGGTATTTTGGGGTTATTAACCATTACCCAATTAAAATCGTCTTCTGGATTTATCTTTCCGTTTCCAGTTCTCACCCAATATTTACCATCTCGCTTTTTATATGCAACCCGAAACCCAGTTTCATCTTGATAAAGCACAATATTATTACCGTCCTTTTGCTCTTCATAAAAGATCTTAGTTGACTCCGGTAATGGGACACTTTTTAAAAATTCCTTGTCAATTTTATTATTTGAACAGACTGTAATTAGAAGTAAGATTATAGGATATATTAGAATTTTCTTCATTAACAATCCCCCTAGTCCGTGCCAAAATTGGATTTTTACAGTCTACAATAATATCTCCCATGGCCAATCATTAAGAATATATAATTCATTTTATATCGATATCAAAAACATAAGTTGCTTTTCCATTGTCCCATTTTACAATAACTTCATAAATATAATATCCTTTTTTTGATGGCGGGGTTATTTTATTATCAACAAGTTCAACCACATTGCTTGTTTTATCTTCGTTCCATTGGTTTATAATTATTGAAGAAGGGTTATTTTCGATCTCTATTTTTATTTTATCGTCTGTTTGAACTTGTAATGTTTTAAACTCATCTGCTAAGTCATTTAAATCTGTACTATTAATTTTTCTAGCCTCTATGTTCCTTTCTTTCCATTCGAAATCACCTATCACCATTGTGAATTCCTTATTATCTACAGTAACTTTCCCTTGTGCTTGATTAAAAGTATTAGATAATCTACTACAACCCGCTAGAATACTTATTATCATTACAATTACAAATATTTTTTTCATCGTTGCACATTCCTTTCTTATAATCATTTATATTCTAAATTAGATAAGTAAATCCCTTCAAATCTGTTGAATCATCTCAATAATCTTTGCTCTTCTGAAATACTGCTAACTCAAATCATACACCTGCAATACTGAGGATAGTGTAAAGTCTCCATATTTTTTGAACTATTTTACATAAATTCCAAATGTAATTATAGTGAAAGAAAGTATTAAAAATAAGGAGCATTCCTGTTAGAAGCTTTTTCGGGGACTTGAACACAAAAAGCCCTCTTGGTATGATGCGGGGTGTCAAATCTGCACGAATTGACCCCTAATTTAAATACCAAGGAGGACTCATCATGAATTTTACGCAAAACGCTAAAATTAATCAAGTCACTGATAAAACACTGGTAATCGGAATGGACATCGCCAAGCGCACGCAATACGCCTGCATGGTTGATGAACGTGGCCTGCTCCTTAAGAAGTCGTTCCCTGTCCATCAATCTAGACAAGGGTTCGAATACTTCTATGATTGCATTCTCAACACCAAGAGACAATTCGGCAAAACCGATGTCATCATCGGCATCGAGCCAACCGGCCACTACTGGCTCAACCTGGCCTACTTTCTCGACGATCGGGGCATCCCCCTCGTCGTCTGTAACCCAATGCATGTAAAGAAATCCAAGGAACTTGACGACAACCTTCAGACGAAGAATGATGCCAAGGATGCACTCGTCATCGCCCGTTTAGTTAAAGATGGCCGATACAGCTATCCACGGATCTTGAGGGAGACAGAGGCTGAACTGCGAGTAGGTGCGACGCTCAAAGGCAGCCTCACTGAAGAATTGAACGCTGTTAAAAACAAGATGATCCGCTGGACCGATCGCTATTTTCCAGAGTTCCAACAAGTGTTCCCAAGCTTCGGCAAGATGGCACTCGCAGCACTTGAATGTACACCATTTCCTAACGATCTAGCGGGTAAAGAGCCGGTTGAACTGGTTGAAATCTATCGAAATGTGGAGGGAATGAAATCCCCCCAGATACTGAAGGCTCGGAAACTTATTGATTCGGCGCATATTTCCATTGGCGTTACAGAAGGACAGACGATGGCCCGTATTGAAATCGCCACACTCGTCCAACGCTATCGCCAACTTGAGAAGGAGTTTGAGTCACTTCAGGAACATTTAACAGGACTTATTCAGACGACATTTGAATATGAGTATCTCCAAACCGTTCCTGGCCTTGGAGACGCAACCATCATTGATTTACTGTCGGAAATCGGCAGTTTCTCCCACTACAATCATCCACGCCAATTACTGAAACACGCGGGATTGACACTGAGGGAGAATTCTTCCGGCCAGCACAAAGGCCAGAAAAGCATTTCAAAAAGGGGAAGACGTCAGTTGCGTGCACTGCTCTTCCGTGTCATGATGCCGATGATCCGGCATAACAAGGCATTTCGCCAACTGCACGAGTATTACACAACAAGACAAGTGAATCCATTACGCAAGAAACAGTCGATTGTAGTTCTCTGCACTCAAGGTACTTCACGCTATCTGTACGAAGCAAATGGCATTTGACGCCGAGCAATTGATGAAGGACATTCCCAAGCTCGTGAGAGCTGCCTAAGCATTACATTCTTAATGAATGACTAGAAAGGATGACACGGAGAAGCCGGCATTATACACACCATTCGACCTACGAGTCCCTAAAGGAGCTTCGCCAGCCTCAGCCTTATGACTAGACCGAACGAAGGAATGTAGGCGCTTTTGACGCCACGAGACATGGGAGGGTACGTCATCATAAGCTATGCGGAGATCCAGAGTGCATCGTATACAGAATCTTCATCGCAACCAGTAATATCCAGCGATGACCGCGTAGCGCACCCGAGGACGTTTGAAGATTTAAATATCAAATCACTACTGTTAAAACGAGTGTCAAAAATTTTTTTTGGCACGCTTACAACGGCTTAAACCGTTGATACATCAACATTTATAGAGGGAGAGTGAAATAATTTGAAACGGTTTGATGATAAGCGCTCTAACCCTTGGTATTTCAAGGGTGTAGAGTTTCCATTACATCAAGCCGCCCTTGAGTTGAAAGTTTGTAGCTTAGTTAACAAGTGGTGCAAAAAGTGTGGTAAATCAACGTTTTGTAACATCACTAAATTTACCGTTCATCCTGGGATTACATTAGCAAAATGGGAGCATTTCTGCAGTTAATCTGTCGGCGTTGTTCACACTGTCTACATGGGTACTAGTGAGTTTAATAATACAGAATATAGGTCGCTTTTTTATTTTAATGTTATCGTATCAATTTTTGATATACCTCTTCTGCTGTTGCTAATTCCCAGCAGAGCATGTCTATCTCGGATCAGCCTTCCATTGACCTGTTCTTACTTTTCTATAAATCTCTTTTTTAATTTTATCTTGATACTCCTTAAATACTAAATTCTCTAGGCTCTTACTAAATCCACAGTTTTCACACTCCAAAAAACTAATATTGTAACCTCTAGATCCTATAACTAAATACCCTTGGCATCTCTTACAAATTGGTACAGGTGTATCCCCCTTGAAATCATATCCCTCTTTATATATGGATTTAAACCAGGCCCACTCCCAGTGGATATCATCCAGTACATCGCTTGTATATGAAGTAAAATCAGGTTCAATTTTAGCAGAAAAACTTTTTACCATCTTTAATAAAAATAAATATGCTATCCCGATAATGATAATAATCCATACCGGGACACCATAAGAAAGAATCTTTTTGATAAATAAACCTATTGTCTTAATTGCCTCATAAAACGACTGCAATTTTACAGGAGCAATTATTGGAGTTATAATAAATCCAATAATAACTACAACCACGCCCGCTATTATTGGATGTTTAAAGAAGCTTTTCATGAGCATTCTGCCCCCCTTTTATGCCTTATATTTAACCTAACATTTTATGTATTGTTTGATTAAACGAGATTTGTCTCATACCCTTGCTATAGCCAATCCTTTAGTTTCAGGACTTTTCTATTGATTTGGGAACTTTAGATGTTCATTTGTTTACATCCAAACGTGTTATTGTAAAGAACAGTTCCTTGCTCTGATGACACTTCTACAGCTGCTAAAAAAGCATTCGCTTTCTTCTCGGACAAGATATCTTCTGCAACACAATCACTCAACACAAAAGCCTGATAACGAGGATGGGCCAAATCCTTCAATAATTCTGGATCCATTCCTTTTTGCACTCGAGCAACTCTTGCGCGGACACATAAATTTTTTGAAGAAAAGAAGAAAAATGACTGTTTCTCAGGAAAAAATGGGCACTCGTATTTTCGAGACCCTCTTTTAACCTCTCCCACTTTCTTGTACAGACATCTTCTCTGGCGATGGCCATCTCTCTTACAATTTCCGCATGTGTCTTCCCGATCCATTCAGATCTATCGGTTCTGATTAGTTAGCAAGCACTTACAGGAAATCATCCACCATGCTTTTTGTATAATCTAAATGTTGCCATGTAAGTAAATAGTATTATCAATACTATTCTTTCTACTTGTCCTTCTCAATATCAAAGTCATAGTTGAACAATGAGACTTTGCATGCCGCCCCTAATTCAGCACCTTCATTCGCCCGTTACTTTAATAACACTTTCTCTTAACTATAAGTTTTTCAATAATAAAACTTCTTTATCTACCCACAATAAACTTACCTATAACAGTCTCTCCATCAACATCATACAAAGGAATTTCTCTTGGTTTAGCTCCTTTTGTGAGTCTTACTGCTCCGGCAGGTGTTTTAGGCTGTTGACCTTCCAAATCTACTCTTTTTACATATCCTATTGTACCGTTCTCACCTTCTGCCAACATTAAATCAGGTTCACCTAGAGTAATCGTCGCGTTTCCCATATTTGGACCATAAGTTTTTCCATTATCATTTATTGGATAGCGGCCATTTTCTAAGATACTTTCCCTGGTCGGTATAAAGACATCCATATTTATTTCACTACTATTATTATCTTCTGCTTTTTGTGATGTTTCTTGTTCTGAACAACCAACTAACAAAAGTAACGAAACTACTGCTAAGACAAATAAATTCTTCCTCATTTTCTCCCCCTCGAATAATTAGAAAACCATCTTTTTTCTTACTGCCACGTTTGACACAATTAGAATGGGTATTACTCTCGCTGTATCCTAGTCGTTCTTTAAATACAATTATAGTACACATTTCAAAATACTCCAACTCGATTTGAACATAAATACATATATTGTAAATTCTAATTGTTGATCAATTATCATCATTTAGTCAGCCAATATGCAAGCTTTGAATATGCAGTAAAAGCAACGAGTAGTGAACACACCCTCAGTCGAAAAGGCAGTCCTTATTACAACGCATCTATCGAGTCTCTTCATTTCACGTTAAAAAAGGAAGAATTCTATCAAACAATAGATTTTAAAGCAGCACGAATCCCCTTTTTCAGTACCTTGAGTCGTGGTATAAGCGGAAACGGATACGTCGCAGATCCAAAGTCACGCAATATTGTTAAATATGTATCAGGAAGACTCTTATGATAAAAATAAAAAATTGTCTCCCTTCTATTTATTAGGGAAGACAGTTGGATTATCGTACAGACCTATCTTGTATATTATTCTCAAAAATCATTTATTTTCTTATTTATCGAATAAATTTTTTTTTCAAACTACGTTACCAAGAAAAGTGATACAGAGCCCTATATAAATATGTCAGTAGGTAACGAAAAGAGGACAAATGAAAAGATGTATATTGATTTTTATGATAAGAACGATTCATTAATATATTCATTTAGTCAGTCACAATTAAAACAAATGGTTACTCCTTCACCTAAACCCGTTGATCTTAATGCCTCTTACGTAAATGTGTATTATCTTACCGAGTCTGAACACTCCTACAATTTTTTATATACATCATTTAGTGACAAAATATCAATTGGTCATTATATGGAACTTATTAACCCAAATTCACTTAAGATAAAGACGGATTATAATATTAAATCAATGACTATTATGTTAGAGTCTTCTGGACCAAATGTGGGAACTGTAACAGTTGGAAATATTAGCGGGGAAAGATCAATACCTCTTGATGAGTTGGTCAGCAATAATTCTGGCTACACAATTAAATTAATAAATAATGCAGAGGGTTAAAAAATCTTCTTGCAGACAGGATCAATAATAACCGAGTAATGTTTCAACTAATGCAAATCTTTTTTCTATTTTATTTTCCATATTACTAAATCCATTGTTGTTAATCCTGTTTTACCTATATTTCCTGACGGGAAACCCGTTATTTAATAGATAATATTTTAGAAGAAAAGAAAAAATATGACTTTCCAGAAAGGAGCACTCGCATTTGCGAGGCCCTCTTTTAACCTCTCACATTCCCATTTTTATGTACCGACACTTTCTCTGGTGATGTCCATCTCTCTCAAAGAGAAATATCAACCCTCACTTCAAATACCACACGATCTTCTAGTCATTAAAAAACCCTCTTTAGGAATTAGAAGGTTTCCGGTCTGCTCAACGGAAGATAAAGAAGCAGGGATAAAATACTAACGAGTTCGGTTGATGGTGAGAAAAGTGCAATTGGCAACGTAAATAACAGGTTAATCAGCATATATTTCAACAGTGAAATAACCATAAAAACAAGTAAAAGTGCTCAAAATAGAGCGTTTTTTGCGTAATATTCTACTATCCTTATTCAACTAAACCACCAGTTCGTATTATAAGATCAGCCAGATATTTTGACCATGACTAATATATATTAGTAATTGTTAATAGAGTATCAAAATTAGATATCCTTCGCAAACTTGCCGTTAAACAGTCAGATGAGGTCGTTCACCTTTAAGCTGTTGGATGATTTCGTGGACGACCTCGTACCCATGTTTCTTTTAAATACTTTCTTAACCACTTTACAGAAAAGAAGAAATATAAATTCAATAATTATTGAATTATTTATTCTAATAATATAGGATAAATTAAAATAGGGACTCTAGGAGGAACCAATTTGAAAATTATAAATTCAGCACCCCCAGCAGAAACCATAACTCTGAAAGTGGAACAGTCGCCAGTCTGGGAATTGATTTTGGGGATTGCCGGCTATACGCATCAGCAGCTACGGCACACGTTTGAAATGGATGATGTATGGAAAATAGATGAGAACACTATGCCCTCTTCACTAGTCAAACTATTAAGAAAGATTCAAGAAACTAATCTTTGGTACGGGATGATTCTGTTGCAAAATCAATTTTCCGCCGTTTCCGTTCAAGAATTTTCGAATTTGCTTACCACTGCTTCAACGCATTCTTTTTATGAATGGCTCCTTCCTTACCATGATCGACAGTCTGAGCCACTAAGAATAGATACAGCCTACAAGCCAGAACAAACACAAATTTGGGAAAAATACGCCGGCCTCTTTGAGGGACATGACTATTTAGAGGGATATGTTCGCCAGCTTCACTATCTATCCCAATCTGAGATCTGTGATTTATTCACTCGTGTGTTGAAAGAGTGGGAAGGTTGGATGTCGAATAAAGAAGATTGGGAGAAATGGCTACAGGCACTTACTTTTGAACAGAAGCAGTATCGGCAACTGGATATGAAGAATCCGGTAGCTGAAATCGAACGTGTGTCGGGCGGTGTCGAATACCTGCCTGAGCCATCCATTTGGTCGGTCAAACTTATCCCGCAGGTTTCTTATCGTCCTTGGGTGCTGACTATTCGTACTTCTGATACCAAGCTCTTCTTTTATCCTGTCAAAGAAGAATATCTGCTTGAACCGGGGGTTCCATCAAATGAACTGATTCGTGGCCATAAGGCATTAGGGGACGAACTGCGGCTAAAACTGTTGTTTCAACTTCAAAAAAGACCTATGTCCTTGCAAGAATTGAGTGGACAATTCAACATATCAAAAACAACGCTACACCATCAACTGGCATTATTGAAAGCCGCCAAATTCATTCGCGTGGAGAAAGGGGTCTATTCCATCAACTCAGGAAAGCTTGAAGATTTCTCAAGCCAATTGATTCGATACCTGGGAACTAGATTATGAAGAAGTATTCGAAGTCCTTCAAATCATTATGGATAGGTGAGATTGTTTCCGAATTCGGTGGTGCTGCTGGTGCTATTATCAACGGGATGCTGTTATATGAATTGACAGGTTCACGGGAGTGGATGGGCATCCTTTGGCTCGTCTATTTTATTCCTTCTTTGGTGCTGCAAGGTATCAGTTCACCTTTTCTTAATCATGTCATAAAAGAAAAAGTGCTCATAAATATTCAACTGATCCGAGCCGGTGCCTACCTATTGCCATTAGCCGGTTTTTGGATTGGAACGGAGAAAGGACCCATCATTGGCTTGGTTATTCTCCAATGCATCTTAGGGCTTCTTCAGCCAATTTTCGCCAGCCTTTCATTTGCCTTACTTCCAGAAGTCTGTACAGATGATGTATTGGCCGATGCCAACGGATTGTTGGACGGAACCCTTCGGCTAATGAGCTTTCTTGCTCCAGGTGTCACTTCGCTCTTGTTGTTGCTACTACCGATGTATTGGATCTATGGCATTTCGGCAATCTTATTCTTCATCAGTTTCCTTGCATTGTCCCGAATTCCGCAAACCAGCCCGCAAAAGGTAGCAACTTGGACAAAAAAGTTCTGGTGGTCTGAAATGAAAGAGGGATACAGGGATTTTTTTAGTTATCCTCAACTCCTGCGGTTAACAATCCTATCTTCTACCGTCCAATTTGCGGTAGGGGCAACGCTAGTCTTGAGTATTCCCTTCATTCAGGGAGAACTGGGAGGCGAGACATGGGAGTATGGCATATTTAAGGGGGCATTTCCTATCGGTTACGTGCTGGGGATGTTTTTTCTGACCAAGCTACCCAAAAGCCCCCGAACGATGTACTTTGGTTTGATTGGAGGTGGCATTTCCTTTGTGTTGCTATACTTTGTCCACACAGTCCCTTTTGCGTGGTTATGTGAACTGATGGGTGGTATCCTGTTCCCTCTTTTCAACGCCCAAAGTGCGGCCATTTTCCAGCGGGAAGCTCCAAGGGACCGACTGGCACAGTTAAGTGCCGTCCGCATGTTGTTCATGCGTGTATCCATGCCATTAGGAATTCTGTTTGCTTCCTTGCCTTTCATAACATTAACTATTCGTCATGTTTATATCGGAATCGGCTCCATTATTATCTTGCCGGGGCTGTATTACTTAATCGCTTCCCTCCAAACCAAGGAATCTTTTATCTCTGATAAACTTTGATATTTGAGCATAAAGATCATCATCCTGTTCATAAAAAAGTGAGTGTTGAAACAAAAATATTATAAAAATCCCGAACAGTAGCTCAATCACAGATCAAGTTGCTGTTCGGGATTTTCACTTTACAAATAAGCCGGAATACCAAGAGCCATAAGTGATACTCCAATAACAAGCTTTACTATCAATCGGTTCTTCGTTTTCTCCTCCATAGTTTCACCCTCCTTTTCTCACATTATATGTTCAAATCGCCATCTCTAGTACACAACTATGAATACTGTAAAAAATACTGAGCAGAAGCTCAATCCCTTTAGGTTGGTACTCTGAAAAGTGATTTACGAGAAAGCCTATTATCATTTCTACAAAGACTATTACTATGTTGTATCACCGACTTTCATTTGTATATTATAGTTTAATTTCTCCATCTAGGTAATCCCTGTACTCTTTGCAAAGTTATTCAGCAACCTGTCGTAATGCTGCATAGTACGAGGTGGATAGCCGTTCACCTGCAGTTCCTAAATACTCCAAAAAAATCGAAGTGAACGGTAGTTGCTTTCTCTCCTTTTCAGAGGCGTTAAGCTCTTTGTTTGTCAGTTTGAAATAAACGTAACAAAAAATCCTCCATTCAGATGAATTGGAAGATAATCGCGCGTCTTTTAATAAGTAAAATTTCAAGGGTACAAAAAAGGGATTCTGCACCAGTGACCAAAGCCCTGACCGAATCCCTTTTCTTTTTCAAGCCCTTTCACGCTAAGGCTTGAACTGCCATTAACTATACGTCCCAGGAGGGATTCGAACCCCCGACCGCACGCTTAGAAGGCGTGTGCTCTATCCAGCTGAGCTACTGAGACATGCTCTTGGTACTCCAACGTTTCCCAAGGACAAATTTTATTATAAGCAGGTTGAGCAATAAAGTCAACGGTATTCTTAAAAATTCTTTATTTGCAATGTATCGACCAATTCATTGTGCGGATCGACAAATGAGACAGTTGCGTCCTGCTCCCATTCGATGATAGCGTAGGTCGGTTCTTTGCCGCCTCTTGGCAGCACGGGACTGCCGGGATTGAGGAATAGAATGCTGTCTTTCATTTCTGCTCCATAGAGATGGGTATGGCCGAAGAGGACAATGTCCGCCTTCTTTTCGAGTGCTTCATAGTAAAGGGGCAGCAGAGATCGATGGCAGTCATGCTGATGGCCGTGGACAACGAGAATCTGTTTATTCCAGAGTCGCTGAACGACTTGATCCGGAAATTGACGTTCCCGGTCGCAATTGCCTCTTACGGTGCTGATTTTCTCCCATACAGCTGCATCGTGCGTCAGTTCGCTGTCACCGCAGTGAAAGATGGCGTCAGCAGGCATAGCGGAAACGGCCTGCACCGTTTCCAAATCGCCATGCGTATCACTTAATACGATGATTTTCATGCCTATCCTTGTAACCATTCCGGCAAAAATGTTTTCAGCTGGGCTAACGCGGCACCTCGATGCGAGATGGCACCTTTCTCTTCAGGGGCCATCTGTGCCATGGTGCGCTCTTTTTCCAGGTAATAGAAGACAGGATCGTACCCAAATCCGTTCGAACCTCTTCTTTCATCCAAAATAAGCCCTTCGCAGCTTCCTGAGAATGTTCTCGTTTCGATTCCCGGACCCGCCACTGCCAATACACAACGAAAACGCGCTGTCCGATTCGCTTCAGGAACGTTTTCTAGCTCGCTTAACAGTTTATCGATATTGTCATCGTCTTTTTTAGCAGGACCCGCGTAACGGGCCGAGTATACACCAGGAGCGCCGTCCAGTGCATCGACTTCCAAGCCACTGTCGTCTGCAATGACTGGTATTTGTAATAAGCGGGATACCGTTTCTGCTTTTAAGATTGCATTTTCTTCAAATGTCGTGCCTGTCTCTTCTACGTCAATGTCTTCTTCCAGATCATTCAGCGTCAGGACCTTCACGCCAAATGGCCCTAACAGTGCTTCAAAATCTTTTGCCTTGCCGGCATTGTTTGTTGCGATCAGAACTTGTTTCATTCCATTTCCTCTTCTTTCTTTCCAATCAAGTGACCCGCTTCTCCTAATACTTGTTTCTGCTGTTCAAACAGCTCCCGGATTCCCTGTTCAGCCAAATCCAACAGACCGTTCATTTCGTCACGGGAAAACGTCGATTCCTCTCCAGTGCCTTGAATTTCAACGAAATGTCCACTGCCAGTCATGACGACATTCATATCGACTGCCGCCGAGGAGTCTTCTATATAATCAAGATCCACAATCAATGTGCCTTCTTCTGTTTTACCGACACTTGTTGCCGCCAGGAAATCGATAATCGGGAAAGCCTTGAGTTCTTTCTCTTTCGATAGCTTTGTTACCGCAAGGACCATTGCCACAAATGCACCTGTGATTGAAGCCGTACGGGTTCCCCCATCTGCCTGGATGACGTCACAGTCAATCCAGATCGTTCTTTCGCCAAGTGCTTCCAAGTTCGTGACGGCACGCATAGCTCTGCCGATTAACCGCTGTATTTCCATTGTTCTCCCGCCGACCTTACCACGGGATGATTCTCGCTGCGTCCGTTGCCCTGTAGCGCGCGGAAGCATGGAATACTCAGCAGTTACCCATCCTTTTCCACTCCCCCTTAAAAAGGGCGGTACGCGCTCCTCGATGGATGCAGTGCAAATTACTTTTGTATTGCCAACCGTTATGAGGACAGAGCCTTCCGGATGCAATAAATAATCGGTCTCAATGGAAACCGGGCGGATCATTTCTTCTGTTCTTCCGTCATGTCTCATGCCGGTCACCTCCACGTATTCAGTACAGCCATCATCTTACCATAGTCCGTTTCCTCAAATCAAAAAACCGGATATCCTTTTTCAGGATACCCGGGCTGTCATAATTTTATCTGTTTCACAATCGGTTCCTCGATCTCCAGCCAGTCTGATACGATGGAGCGGAACTCATGCACCTCTCCTGTCGTATAAAAAATAGGGGTGGCCGGGGAGGCAGCATCGCTTGTAAGTGCGTGCGCCATTAAAGCCTTTTCCACATCATGCACGGTCTCATTTGCAGAGGAAACGATCGTTACATCGCTTCGCAGCTGCGCTTTAATATGATCGTGCAAGAGTGGATAATGGGTACATCCCAGTATCGCCGTATCGAACGCCACCTCTTGGAGTGGCTTCAGCGTCTGATGGATGATTCCGCTGACTTCATTCGTCTTATATCTGCCACTTTCGACAATTGGAACGAATTCCGGACAAGCCAATTGAAAAACAGAAGCACGGGACGACAACAGATGAATTGCTTCTGCATACGCCCCGCTATTTACAGTTCCCACCGTTCCGAGAACGACAATCTCACCGGTCGCTGATGCTTGCAAAGCAGCACGTGCGCCCGGTTCGATTACGCCGATGATCGGAAACGGAAATGTATCTTTTAAAATATCCAAAGCGACTGCAGTCGCCGTATTGCAGGCAACCACAAGCATCTTAATATCCATCTTCGAGAGCGCTGACGCCATTTCGACAGTAAACTGGATGACTTCTTCAGCTGATCGCGGACCATATGGACAGCGTGCATCATCGCCTATATATACGATCGGTTCATTAGGCAGCCGGTTGAGCAACTCCTTGACAACAGTCAAGCCCCCGACACCCGAATCGATCACTCCGATTGGTGCTTCCACACGAACCCCTCAATCCTTCTGCATTTCTTGGTGTAATTTTGTCAACATACGAGAGAATTCCTGCAACTCTTCATCATTAAAATCAGTCAACACGGAATTTAAGTAGTCTCTGCGCTTTTCGATCACTTCTTCGATGATGCGTTCGCCTTCACTTAGTAAATGAATCCTGACGACACGACGATCCTGTTCGTCACGAACTCTCTTAACCAGATTATTGTTCTCCATGCGATCTACTAAATCAGTAGTGGTACTAAATGCCAAATACATCTTGGTCGATAAATCGCCAATTGTCATATCACCATGTTCAAAAAGCCATTGCAAGGCGATGAATTGAGGAGGTGTAATCGTATAATTGCTTAATATTTTGCGACCTTGTTGTTTAATGATCCCTGCAATATACCGCAGTTCCTTCTCCATACGTGCGATATTATCATTGCTGTCGGGATGTGACTGTTGTTGTTCCAACACGTTAACCAGCTCCCACAAAACAAATACTGTGTACTTATTGTCACCTTTTTTCTTTCATAACGCAACAGTTTTACAGAATAACGACATAGACAATATTTTCATAGTACCCTTTTGGTTAGACAATGCTGGCAGCTATTTCGTGACAACCACCAATCGTTCGTGCTTAATTCAGTTTCAACTCCCCTAATCGCAACAATTCGACAATCGCTTGAGCTCTGCCTGAAACCCCGAGTTTTTGAATCGTATTCGAGATGTGGTTCCTTACAGTCTTTTCGCTTATGCCGAGCCGTCCTGCGATCTCTTTTGTCGTATGATCATCTACCAAAAGATCAAATATCTCTCTCTCCCTTGCTGTAAGCAAAGAACGGTTGTTCATTTCTCCTGTCAAGACGCGCCCCTCCTATCCAACGTTCACTTTACAATATGTCAGGAGGGATTATGCTGTGCCGGCTAGATGGCGACTTTCTTTTGAAACTGCGACTTTTGTGCGTCGGTCCAAGGAACAGCTCTGCCTGTTTCCCGGTTTACTTGAACAATCGAACCCCGTCCTGTAAACACAACATCCCCTTTTTCATTTTTCGACATATAGTGAAGGTCGACGGAGCTGTTTCCAATGGAGGCCGCTTTCACATAGATGGTAAGGGTTTCATCGAAATATACTTGTTTTCTGTAATCACATTGAAGATCGGCAACGACAGGTATTGTCGTCCCCTGCGGATCCAGCCAATCCTCCATCTGGCCAATTGTTTTTAAAAATTCGATACGGGCATATTCATAATAGGCAAATGTCACCGTGTTATTCAAATGTCCGTACATATCTGTTTCCGAAAAACGCACGGTCACCGGAACCGAAAACTCAAACCCCGCTTCCCATGTTGCATAGTCCCCGATATAGCTTGGTATCATGATCATCTCTCCCTTTATTAAAATGAATGAACATTCATTCTTTTATTATATCAAATTCGGAAGAAAATTTGAAGTTAACCAATAAAAGGGTGCCGTAACCAAAAAAAGAACCTCCCAGGGGTCATTACCCGCCGGGAGGCTCTTGCGCAAATCTTAGTCTACCATATGGTCGCTTCCGAAGAAGTTCTTGAACATTTGTACGGTAGTTGCACGGTTCATCGCTGCGATGGACGTTGTCAAAGGAATTCCTTTCGGACAAGCGACGACGCAGTTTTGCGAGTTACCGCATTCACCGATACCGCCATCGGCCATAAGTGTTTCCAGACGCTCGTCACGGTTCATCGCACCAGTTGGGTGAGAGTTGAACAAGCGAACTTGGGAAATCAAAGCTGGCCCGATGAAGTTCGTTTTATCATTGACGTTCGGGCACGCTTCAAGGCATACACCGCAAGTCATACATTTAGAAAGCTCGTAAGCCCATTGACGCTTGCGTTCCGGCATACGAGGACCGTCACCAAGATCATACGTACCGTCAATTGGAATCCATGCCTTAACCCGCTTAAGGGAATCAAACATGAACTCACGATCGACAACCAAGTCACGGACAACCGGGAATGTGCGCATCGGCTCCAAGCGAATCGGCTGTGTCAATTGGTCGATCAATGCTGTACAAGATTGACGCGGACGGCCATTGATGACCATCGAACAAGCACCACAAACTTCTTCCAGACAGTTCATGTCCCAGTTTATAGGCGTCGTTTTTTTGCCTTCTGCATTTACCGGATTTCTCCGGATTTCCATCAAAGCCGAAATGACGTTCATATTCGGCCGATAGTCTATTTCAAAGCTTTCCCAATAAGGTTTGGAATCAGGAGTATCTTGGCGTTGAATCTCAAAACGGACCGTTTTTTTAGCAGTTGCCTCTTTTACGGCAGTAGTTTGCTCACTCACTTCCGTCAATCTCCTTTCTTCGCGGAATAATCGCGTTTACGCGGTGGAATCAATGATACATCGACTTCCTCATAAGAGATAATCGGTGCAGACTTGCCATCGAATTCCGCAATCGTCGTTTTCAAGAAGTTATCATCGTCACGGTTCGGGAACTCCGGCTTATAGTGGGCTCCACGGCTTTCGTTACGATTCAATGCTCCCAGCGTAATGACGCGAGCCAAGTATAGCATATTCTTCAATTGACGAGTAAATGTCGCGCCTTGGTTAGACCATTTTTGCGTATCCGTAATATTAATGTTTTCATATCGCTCCAAAAGCTCTTGAAGCTTGTAATCAGTTTCTTGAAGGTTTTTATTGTAACGAACAACTGTAACGTTATCCGTCATAACCTCACCAAGTTCACGGTGGAGTACGTATGCATTTTCCGTACCGTCCATCTTCAAGGTTGCATCCCACTTCTGCTGCTCGTCTTTAATAGCTGTTTCGAAAATGGAGGAAGGAAGCTCTTCAGCCGTCCGTTTTACGCCTCTCATATACTTGACAGCTTCCGGACCTGCAACCATACCGCCGTAGATGGCAGAAAGAAGCGAGTTAGCGCCGAGACGGTTCGCACCGTGCTGTGAATAATCACATTCACCTGCCGCAAATAGGCCAGGAATGCTTGTGTGCTGTTCGTAGTCGACCCATAGTCCACCCATTGAATAGTGAACGGCAGGGAAGATTTTCATTGGAACTTTACGAGGGTCTTCCCCTGTAAATTTCTCATAGATTTCGATGATGCCGCCAAGCTTGATATCCAACTCATGCGGATCTTTATGGGAAAGGTCAAGGTATACCATGTTTTCCCCGTTGACACCCAATTTTTGATTTACGCAGACATCAAAAATTTCACGTGTTGCAATATCACGTGGTACAAGGTTTCCGTAATCCGGATATTTTTCTTCAAGGAAGTACCAAGGCTTGCCATCTTTATACGTCCAGATCCGTCCGCCTTCACCACGAGCCGATTCACTCATAAGGCGAAGCTTGTCGTCTCCTGGAATCGCAGTCGGGTGGATTTGGATAAATTCACCGTTCGCATATTTAGCACCTTGCTGATAGACGATGGATGCCGCAGAACCTGTATTGATAACAGAGTTCGTCGATTTTCCGAAGATGATCCCAGGTCCGCCAGTCGCCATGATGACAGCATCACCTTTGAACGCTTTAATCTCCATCGTTTTCATATTTTGCGCTTTAATACCGCGGCAAACCCCTTCGTCATCCATGATGACTCCAAGGAATTCCCAGTGCTCATACTTTTGAACTAAGCCTGCCACTTCAAAACGGCGTACTTGCTCATCAAGTGCGTAAAGAAGCTGCTGTCCTGTCGTAGCGCCAGCGAAAGCCGTACGGTGATGCAATGTACCACCAAAACGGCGGAAATCCAATAATCCTTCCGGAGTACGGTTGAAAGTTACTCCCATCCGGTCCATCAAACGGATGATTCCTGGTGCCGCTTCAGTCATTGCTTGGACCGGCGGCTGGTTAGCCAAGAAGTCTCCTCCGTATACAGTGTCGTCAAAGTGGATGGCTGGTGAATCGCCTTCCCCTTTCGTGTTCACTGCCCCGTTAATGCCGCCTTGTGCACAAACGGAGTGGGAGCGTTTCACCGGAACGAGCGAGAATAAGTCGACTGAGACTCCATCTTCTGCTGCTTTGATGGTAGCCATCAAGCCCGCAAGACCGCCTCCGACGACAATCAATCTGCCTTTAGCCATTATTGTTTCACTCCTCAAATTTTACATAGTCACATAGTTCTTATATGCCAGCTCTGCCGGATCAAACGAATGCAAGCAATGCTTGTACGCCGATGACGGAAAGAACCAAGAATGCGATGATCGTAATATAAGATACGATGGTTTGGGAACGTGGAGATTGTGCAAGTCCCCATGTAACGCAGAATGACCATAGGCCATTTGCCAAGTGGAAAGTTGCAGAAACCACACCAAGAATGTAGAACACAAGCATGAACGGGCTTGATAGGATGTTAGCCATCATATCAAAGTTCACTTCTGCTCCAAGAGCTTTTTGGATTCGTGTTTCATAAATATGCCATGCAATGAAAATGACGAGGAATACACCCGTCACACGTTGAAGAAGGAACATCCAGTTACGGAACGTCCCATAGCGCTGTACATTGTTTTTCGCAGTGAAAGCTATGTAGACACCGTAGAACGCGTGGAACATTAATGGAATATAAATGACAAACCATTCCAAGAAAAGAACGAAAGGCAAGTTCCCCATAAAATTGGACGCGTTATTGAATGCTTCTTCACCGCGAGTTGCAAAGTGGTTGACTACCAAGTGCTGGGTAACGAATAACCCAACCGGAATGATTCCGAGCAATGAATGCAGTCGGCGCAAGTAAAAATCTGATTCTCTCGACAAGTCTTTTACCCTCCCTTATTTATGAGCCAGCAAATCAATTGCAGAACTGATCGTCCCATGAGCCTTTGACGGCATGGCTCTTCATGGTACAATATATAACATGTACATTGTACTCCTCACTTTTGAGCAGGTCAAGGCGATCTGGACTTTTATATACCCCTTACTTACTGGAATCACACAACCAGATTTTTCTTCCGAAAGGATTGCATGACAAGTGGAAAAACCTACATATGAATCACCGACACGGCTCGGATACGAAATATTGCGCGATCATGTATTACCGACGATCTTAGGACAGCACGAAGATGACATCTTATATTGGTCAGGCAAGGATGTCGCACGGAAATTCCCGATCTTTGAAACGGATGAGCTGCCCTCCTTTTTCACAGAAGCAGGATGGGGTCAGCTTACATTGGAAAAAGAAGACAAAGATGAGATGCAGTTCGTCTTAGGTCCGATCGAACGACTTGTCATTGAAAATCGGTCTTATCAATTGGAAGCGGGTTTTATTGCCGAACAGCTTCAAAAACTGAATGGGTTTCTGACCGAATGCTATGGACAGAAAGAAATCCAACATGACCGTGTCCGTTTTATTGCCAAGTGGGATGTCAAAACAATAGTAGAAAATTGATTATCGCACTCCCTAGACTCGATCTTGTGGATAAAGCCGACCATCGCTTTGTCTGCAAGGCGATAGTCTGGCATTCTTTTACTTCCCATACTCTACCGAAAAGTTTTTTCTTCTATTATGCAGAACTCCCTACTCTTTCGCTTCTTCGCTAAAATGCTCCATTACCTGTTTCGCAACAGAAACCGGAAGACCCGCCTCTTTCAGTTCATCCACACTGGCTGTTTTTATCTTCTTCATAGAACCGAAATGCTTCAACAACTGTTTTTTTCGCTTGGCGCCTACGCCAGGAATCGAATCAAGGGAAGAAGCTAAAGATCCCGCGTCCCGCCGCTGTCGGTGAAACGTAATCGCAAACCGATGCACTTCGTCCTGAATCCGCTGAAGTAAATAGAAGGCTTCGCTCGTCTTCTTTAATGGTACAATCTCGATCGGATTGCCATAAAGCAACTGCGCCGTCTGGTGCTTGTCATCTTTCGCCAACCCTGCAATCGGGATGGATAACCCGAGTTCGTCCTCAATGATTTCCCGCGCAATTTCCATCTGGCCTTTTCCTCCATCAATAATGATCAAGTCCGGCAAAGGCAGATTCTCTTTCAATACACGGATATAGCGTCTGCGGACTACTTCCCGCATCGCTCCATAATCATCATGCGCCGCAGCTGTTTTGGTCTTATATTTGCGGTAATCCTTGCGGTTCGGCTTGCCGTCGACAAAAGATACCATAGCCGAAACAGCATCGACACCACCCGTATGCGAGTTATCGAACGCTTCAATTCGGAACGGCGTTGCAATGTTCATGGCCTCACCCAGTTCGTCACAGGCGCCGATTGTTCGCTGTTCTTGCCGTTCAATCAATTGGAATTTCTCCTGCAATGATATTTTCGCATTTTTCGCTGCAAGTTTGACAAGATCTTTCTTCTTCCCTCGTTGCGGGATATAGCTGTTTGTTTGGAGTAGCTGCTTCACAATTTCCAAATCGACTCCGTCCGGCAATAAAATTTCCTTCGGAAGTAAATGGCCCGTCTTTCCGTAAAATTGACCGATATACGTGAGAAATTCATCTTCAGGATCCTGGTAAAGTGGAAAAATGGAGACATCCCGTTCAATCAGTTTCCCTTGCCGTACAAAAAAGACTTGGACGCACATCCACCCTTTTTCTACCGCATAGCCGAAAATATCCCGATCCGTGAAATCATTCATTGTCATCGTCTGCTTCTCCATGACAGCCTCGATGTTGGCAATCTGATCGCGGTATTCTTTCGCCCGCTCAAACTCCAGATTTTCTGCCGCAACTTGCATTTTTTCGGTCAGTTCCTTTTTCACCGTCTTATAGCCGCCATTCAGAAAACGGGTAATGTTGTCGGTCATCTCTTTATACGTCTCGACTGCAACCTCATTAACACAAGGGGCTAGACATTGTCCTAAATGGTAATAAAGACAAACACGATCCGGCAATGTATGGCATTTCCGGTAAGGATAAAGCCGGTCGAGCAGCTTTTTTGTTTCATGGGCAGCCGTTGCATTCGGATAAGGACCAAAATATTTTCCTTTATCCTTTTTCAGTAACCGGGTCACAATGAGTTTAGGATGCCGTTCAGAAGTCAGCTTCAAATAAGGATACGTCTTGTCATCCTTCAGCATGATATTGTATTTAGGATCATATTGTTTGATCAAATTCAGTTCGAGGATAAGCGCTTCGATATTGGATGACGTGACAATATACTCAAAATCCTCGATTTCACCGACAAGCCGCTGGGTCTTCGCATCGTGGCTGCCCGTAAAGTAGCTTCGCACCCTGTTTTTCAGGATTTTTGCTTTCCCCACATAAATAATCGTCCCCTGCCTGTCTTTCATAAGGTAACAGCCTGGCAGATCAGGCAGAAGAGCGAGTTTTTGTTCAATTAAGTCATTCATCTATATCACCTATCAAAAAACCGGGTTCCTGTATAGGTTCCCGGTTCTCGTAGTCAATTACGCGTGTTTTTCGATCATTTCAGCTAGTTGTTCTTTCGGTTGGAAACCGACAGCTTTATCTACGATTTCGCCATCTTTGAAAAGAACAAGTGTAGGAATGGACATGATGCCGAACTCACCAGCAGTCGCTTGGTTTTCGTCAACGTCCACTTTTACGATTTTAGCTTTGCCATCCAAATCGCCATCAAGTTCTTCAAGAACTGGAGCGATCATTTTGCAAGGCCCACACCAAGTAGCCCAGAAATCGACCAATACGAGTCCTTCTTTTGTTTGATCTTTAAAGTCTGAATCTGTAGCATGTACGATAGCCATTTTGTAATTCCTCCTTTTGAAAAATACAACTCTTCATGAATTATAGCATGCCCCTAGAAAGGGGGCTAAATTTATGCTTGACCATAAAAGTAGGCTCCCGCAGCGATGGGGAGCCCGCCTTCATTAATTCGTTTTTACCTTCTTAATTTCTTCAATTATCATCGGAATGACTTCAAATAGGTCGCCTACAATTCCGTAGTCTGCCACTTTGAAAATATTGGCTTCCGGATCTTTATTGATCGCCACGATCACTTTGGAGTTGGACATGCCCGCCATATGCTGGATGGCACCGGAAATGCCTGCCGCGATATATAAATCCGGTGTAACAACCTTTCCTGTCTGGCCAATTTGCAAGGAATAGTCACAGTAATCCGCATCACACGCACCACGGGATGCACCTACTGCGCCTCCAAGCAAGTTCGCCAATTCTTCAAGCGGCTTGAAACCATCTGCGCTTTTCACGCCACGGCCTCCTGCAACGACGACTTTCGCTTCAGATAAGTCAACACCTTCCGTGGACTTGCGAACCACATCTTTAATAATAGTACGTAGATTCGTAATGTCGACAGAAACAGAAGTGGCCTCACCAGTGCGGCCTGCGTCTTTCTCTAATGGCGCAATATTATTCGGGCGAATTGTGAAGAAAAGAAGATCTTCTTTGTTTTTCACTTTTTCAAATGCTTTGCCGGAATAGATCGGGCGAACGAATAGTGCGTCATCCCCTTCACCTTCAATAGCCGTCACATCTGAAATCAAACCAGTTCCCAATTTGCTTGCGATTTTAGGGGAAAGGTCTTTCCCGTTCGCTGTATGGCCAAAGATAACCGCCTCAGGTTTTTCTTGCTCATATACAGCCATAAATGCTTGGCCGTACCCATCAGAAGTATAATGTTTCAAATGAGGATGTTCTACAGTCACGACACGGTCTGCGCCGTATTGGATCATTTCTTCCGCTAACGATTGTACAGAATCTCCAACGAGCAGCCCGACGACTTCTCCGCCGCCCGAAACTGTTTTTGCAGCTGCGATCGCCTCGAACGATACATTACGCAAAGCTCCTTCGCGTGCTTCGCCCAGTACCAATACTTTTTTAGACATAATGAGTCCCTCCTATTACAATATGAAAATCGATTTATAGCACTTTCGCTTCTTTGTTCAATAGGTCTACTAGTTCCTTCACTTGGTCTGCCATATCCCCTTCAAGTACACGGCCTGCTGCTTTTGCAGGCGGCAGGAAGATCTCGACTGTTTCTGTTTTCGCTTCCACATCGTCTTCATCGATATCTAAATCATCCAATTCCAGTTCCTCAAGCGGTTTTTTCTTCGCTTTCATGATTCCTGGCAAAGATGGATAACGAGGCTCGTTCAATCCTTGTTGCGCTGTCACTAAAAGTGGAAGTGACGTTTCGATCGTTTCGGAATCACCTTCCACGTCGCGGACGATTTTCGCGGATGTGCCGTCGATTTCCAAATTCGTGATTGTTGTTACATAATTAATGCCCAACAACTCTGCAACACGTGGTCCGACCTGGCCAGAGCCTCCGTCAATCGCTACGTTGCCAGCCAAGATCAAATCTGCATCTTTGTCTTTTAAATATTCGGCGACAATTTTGGCTACTGTGAACTCATCCATCTCGTCCAAATCGTCTTCCGTATTGATAAGGACTGCTTTGTCTGCACCCATGGCGAGTGCCGTGCGGAGTTGCTTTTCGGCCTCTTCATCCCCAATTGTGATGACAGTTACTTCGCCTCCGTGCTCGTCACGGAGCTGAATTGCTTCTTCGATTGCATACTCATCATAAGGATTGATGATGAATTCTGCACCGTCGTCAACGATCTTTCCGTTTGCTACCGCGATTTTCTCTTCCGTATCAAAAGTACGTTTCACTAACGCATAAATGTTCATTCTAGTAACCTCCTCTATTAATTCCCTTTAAATTCAGGTTCTCTTTTTTCAATAAACGCTTGTATTCCCTCTTTGGCATCTTCCGAAACAAAGACTTCTCCGAACGAATCCGCTTCCGCCTTTACCCCTTCATAGTAGGATTCGGATTTCGTATATTGAAGCATCCGAAGGGCGGCTCTCATGGCAACCGGGCTCTTCTTCGCTATTTTCTTCGCTAGTTCCATCGTCTTGTCAGACAGCTCATCTTCTGCATAGGCATGATTCGCCAATCCAAGCCGGACTGCTTCTTCCCCGCTGATCGGTTCGCTCGTCAGCAGCATTTCAGCTGCCTTCGCCATACCGACATAACGCGGCAGACGCTGCGTTCCTGCAAATCCAGGAATTAAACCGAGTTGCAATTCAGGAAGGCCAAGCTTCGCCTTTTCTGTAACAAGGCGGATGTGACAGCTCATTGCCAGCTCAAGCCCGCCTCCCAGAGCAGCCCCATGAATGGACGCGATGACCGGTTTCGGATACGTTTCAATGCGCTCGAACACTTCTTGCCCCTGTGCGGATAAAACTGTGAACTCCTGGCCTGATTCTACCGTTGTGAATTCCTTAATATCTGCACCGGCCGAGAAAAATCTACCCTCTCCGCGCAATACAACGACCCGTACTGACTGATCATCTTTGATCTGTTCCAGCGCTTCGCCTATTTCCTTAATGACCGTACTTGCCAAAGCATTCGCCGGTGGCCGGTCAATTGTCAGAACGGCAACTCCGTCTTCCCTAGAAACCCCAATATACTCCATTCAACACCAATCCCTTCCTACTACAATGTGATAATTGCATGATCAAACAGATTCATATCGATGATTACGCTTTCATTCCATTCAAGAGCAAACGATGCACTTCGGGAGCAAGTTTCATCAAATCGTATTTTTGATCGTTCATCACCCAGGACGTGATGGTTTCGTCAATTGTGCCGAAAACCATTTGGCGGCCGAGCCGCGTGTCCAGCCGTTCATCAAACTCACCGTTTTCGATTCCTTCCTTCAAAATGGAATCGAGCAGGCCTAAGTATTCCTTGAGCACTTCATTAATGCGGAAACGCAAGTCTTTATTCGACTGTCGTAATTCCAACTGTGTCACAATGGCAAGGTGGCGATCGTCATGAAGAACTTTGAAATGATTTTCAATCATCTTGAACAGTTTTTCTGTTGCTGAGATTTCTTTCTTCAATATTTCTTCAAGCTTATGTACGAAAATCCCCATTTTTTCACGGAATACCGAGATTAAGATATCCTCTTTATTTTTGAAATAAAGATAGATCGTCCCATCGGCGACACCAGCCTCTTTGGCGATTTTCGATACTTGTGCCTGGTGATACCCGTTTTCGGCTATGACGACGACTGCAGCATCTACGATTTGTTTGTATTTTGGTTTATCCCGCTTCATTATCATCACCACCATCATAAAAAGAAAATATGAATGATGATTCATTCATATTTTCATATTAATCGTTTATTCATTTGTCGTCAAGCGTTATACTGATGCTTCTATCTTCATTTCTGATTTTTTCTTTTCTTCATCTACTAAAGCACGTCGTAAAATCTTGCCGACTGCCGTTTTCGGCAATTCCTTCCGAAACTCGTATTGCCTTGGAACCTTATAAGACGCCAATTGTTGTCTGCAAAACGCGTCTAATTGCTCCTCAGTCGCCTCTTTGCCTTCCTTGAGTACAATGTAGGCTTTCACCGTTTCACCGCGGTACGGATCAGGCACACCTGCGACCACACACTCCTGAACGGCTTCATGCTCGTATAGCACTTCCTCGATTTCTCTCGGATAAATATTGAAACCACTGGCGATGATCATATCTTTCTTGCGATCCACCACGTAGAAATAACCTTTGTCATCCATATAGCCGAGATCACCCGTCAACAGCCAGCCGTCACGAAACGTTGCGGCCGTTTCCTCCGGTCGATTCCAATAGCCTTTCATCACTTGCGGGCCTTTTACAGCAATTTCGCCGACTTCACCGACAGGGAGTGGTTCTGAACTATCCGGTCCAAGAATGCAAGCATCCGTATCCGGCCACGGTACGCCGATGGATCCTTTTATTCGTTCGCCATCCCACACAAAATTCGCAATGGCGACCGGTGATGTTTCCGTCAATCCGTATCCTTCGACGAGCTTTCCACCTGTCAACCGTTCGAATTTGTCCTGCACTTCTACAGGCAAAGCAGCCGAGCCGCTAATGCAAGCTTTAATGGAAGATAAATCGAAGCTGGCGAGTTTCGGATGGTTCAACAAACCGATATAAATCGTCGGCGCTCCAGGAAACAAAGTGGGCTTCTGCTTATCGATCGTTTTCAACGCAGTATCAAAATCGAATTTTGGTAATAGTACCATCTTATTCCCTAGCATAACAGAAAGAATTAAGACTGTCGTCATTCCATACACATGGAAGAATGGCAAAATTCCCATGACCGTTTCTTTTCCATCCTCACATTGATAGAGCCATTCGCGGCACATCTGTGTATTTGAAATTAGATTGGCATGCGTCAGCATGACCCCTTTAGGCGGTCCTGTCGTTCCCCCTGTATACTGAAGCAGCGCAATGTCGGTATCGTAATTGAAATCGTACGTGATCGGTTCTGTACTGCCGACTTTCATGATTTCAGTGAAGAGATGGTTCATTCCCCTATGTTCCACTTTCACTGTCAAGCCATGCTCCTTTTTCTGGATGAAAGGATAAATCACATTTTTCGGGAATGGCAAGTAGTCTTTGATGCCTGTAATGATCACATGCTCAAGTTCTGTTTCTTTGAGCACCTTAGAAATTCGTGGGAACAGCAGATCCAATGAAATAATCGCTTTCGCTCCCGAATCGGCCATTTGATAAGCGATTTCCCTTTCCGTATAGAGCGGATTGGTCTGAACCACAATTCCACCCGTGTACAAAATGCCGTAATAGGCAATCGCACTTTGTGGACAATTGGGCAGCATGATAGCCACTCGATCCCCTTTTTCAATTCCAATTGACCGTAAATAGTTGGCGAATTTAAGCGCCGATTCGTGAAACTCCTGATACGTGATATTTCTCCCCATGAAATGCATAGCCGTTTTGTCCGGAAACCTTTGAGCCGAATTCGTCAAAAACTGTTGGATCGGAACTTGATCATACTCAATCGTCTTCGAAATGCCAGCCGGATACAAATCCAGCCAAGGCCGTGCTGTCATCATGAATCCCCCCTTATCAATACTTAGAAAATTCCTTATTTAATCAATTATATCTATAAATGAATCCGCTTTCAAATAGAATATTAGATTTTCTGCTAAATAATACCTTGTTCTAAAGTCTTATTCGATAAGATTTCATGCTTGGCAATCAGTGGCGAGGAAAGAAATGCAGCTTTGCAAGATATGGTGAAGTGTGAAAACCTTTGTATGGCAAGCGATTTAGCGTGAATTGCTTTTTTTCCTGTAAACCGTACGATCGATTCATTTTCTTGATGGTCAAAGGCATTCAGCGCGACCTGGGGCAGGCGAAGACATGGATATTCCCGCGTTTAGATAAACCGGTTGAACCGCTCGTTTATTCATTCGAACCACTCGTATATTCCCGGGACCGCTCGTATCCTGCCCCGAACCACTCGTATATTCTCCGGACCGCTCGTATCCTTTCTCGAACCACTCGTATATTCCCAGGACCGCTCGTATCCTGTCCCGAACCACTCGTAAGCTTCCAGGTGAAGAGTAATTTCAACGATCAAATCATTTTCTAGTTGGTCAAAGGCATTCAGCGCGACCTGAGGCAGGCGAAGATATGGAAATTCCCGCGTTTAGATTGAACGGTTGAACCGCTCGTTTATTCATTCGAACCACCCGTATAATCCAAAGACCGCTCGTATCCTCTTTCGAACCACTCATATATTCCCAGGACCGCTCGTATCCTGTCCCGAACCGCTCGTAAAATTCCATGAGAAGAAAAATCTCATCATTTCTTGATCGGTCAAAGGCATTCAGCGCGACCTGGTACAGAAGATGATATGGAAATTTCCGCGTTTAAATTAATCGGTTAAATCGCTAGTATTTTTACAAACCGCATAACTCTCACGCACTTCCACAAAAAAGCAGGCAAACTCATGTCTTGCATGAGTTTGCCTGCAGGTTAAGCTTTATCTGTGATAGATCAAGGTGTATGTTTCATCATCCAATAGACGCCAATTAAAATAAATAGGACGCAGACGACGAGTAATATTTTTGATAGTTTTTCCACATTCAACGACTCCTATGAAATACTCGCACCGATGACGAACGAGAGACCTACGGAAATGGTTAATGAAATAAATCCGACGGAACGGTTGTCCTCTTCGATTTCCTTATCGATATTGAATTTAGGTGTAAGGAACTCGAAAAGGAAGTAAGCAAAAATCAGCAAGACAAATCCGTATAGTCCCCATCCGATCATTTGGGGCAGTGTATTGTGCTGCTCGATGGAATAACGGAATATGTTGGCGACGCCAAATATTTTACCGCCTGTTGCCATGGCGACCGCCATATTGCCTTTTCTGATTTCTTCCCAGTTCCTGTATTTCGTTACTAGCTCGAATAACGCCATGGAAACGATGAGGCAAAGCACTACTACGCTGAAGTAGCCTGCTGTTTCAACTAAAGGATGACTCCAAAATCCTGTTTTCGACATCAATATGGCTCCTTTATTGTTTCAATCATCCCATCCTATACGGACAAGCGAGCGAAAGGTTTCAAAAATAAAGCGAAATAGTACTTATTTCAACTGAACGACCGTCACCCCGTGACCTCCCTCACCCGCTTCGCCAAATCGATAGCTCTTTACGCGTGGGTGATTTTTCAGGTAGGTTTGGATTCCTTGACGCAATGCGCCGGTTCCTTTCCCATGGATGATCGATACTTGATGGTAATTTGACAGCAATGCGTCATCCAAATACTTTTCCGTTCGATGGATGGCGTCTTCATAGCGCTCCCCGCGCAAGTCTAGTTCGAGTTTCACGTATGAATCTCTTCCTTTTACGGAAGCGGATACGACCGGTTCCTTCTCTTTCTCTGGTTTGCTGTATTCGAGAACGGATTGATCCAGACGCATTTTTAGTATGCCGATTTGGACAACCCATTCCTTGTCGGACACTTTTTCTACCAGCGTTCCTTTTTGCCCATACGTGACTACTTTCACTTCGTCGCCCGGCTGCAATGGACGCGGTGCCGCTTTCGCTTTTACTTTCTTCTTTTCCTCGGCAGGCATAGCGCCTTCCAGGCGTTTACGCGCTTCAATGAGTTCATGTTCCTTGACGCTTGCTCCGGCATTCAAACGGAGAGCACGCAATTCGGAGATGACTGATTCGGATTCTGACCGAGCTTCTTCCACAATCTTTTTCGCTTTTTCTTTCGCCTGTTCAACCAACCGGTCTTTCAATTGATCGTACTCGGCAAGCTTGCTTTCGAGCTCCTGCTTCAACTGTTCCGTTTCCAATAAAAGCTCATGCGTCCGCTCGGCATCTTTTTCCGATTGGACCCTGCTGGATTCCAGAGAAGCGATCATCGAGTCCACTTCACCCCGATCTGTTCCCGTAAATCCTTTGGCACGCTTGATAATATGTTCACCAAGACCGAGCCGTTTCGATATTTCAAAAGCATTGCTTCGTCCTGGAACGCCAATTAGCAATCGGTAGGTCGGGCTTAATGTATCGATGTCAAACTCCACACTCGCATTCGCGACGCCCGGCCGATTGTAGCCGTATGCCTTTAATTCCGGATAATGTGTTGTTGCCATGACTCTCGCGCCGGTCCCATGCACTTCATCCAAAATGGAAATGGCGAGGGCCGCTCCTTCTTGCGGATCGGTCCCTGATCCTAACTCATCAAAGATCAGCAATGATTGCGAATCGAATTTTTTCAGGATATCAACGATGTTCACCATATGAGAAGAGAATGTACTCAAGCTCTGTTCAATGGACTGCTCATCTCCGATATCAGCGTAGACCGAATTGAAAACAGCGATTTCAGAACCATCCAAAACAGGAATCGGCAAGCCAGCTTGCGCCATCAAAGTGCAGAGCCCGACCGTTTTCAATGTAACGGTCTTCCCGCCCGTATTCGGTCCTGTAATGACGATCGTCGTAATGTCTTTCCCAAATTCAATCGTGTTGGCTACCGCTTCTTCAGCAGGAATCAATGGATGACGTGCTTTGGCGAGCCGAATATAGCCTTCCTGGTTAACAGCAGGCTTCGTGCATTTATTAGCCGTTCCATATTTCGCTTTAGCCAAAATAACATCGATTTCTGCCAGCACATTGACGAGAACGAATAGCTCATGGGCAATTTCTTGCACTTTTGCAGACAAGGCTATTAAGATTTTTTCAATTTCATCCTGTTCCTTTGATTTCAATGTGCGAATTTCATTGTTCGCCTGGACGACCGCATCCGGCTCGATGAATAGCGTCTGGCCGGAAGAGGACATGTCATGGACGACTCCTCCAAAATGGGATCGGTATTCTGACTTTACTGGAATGACGTACCGATCGTTTCGTATCGTAACGATCGAATCGGAAAGCATTTTGGCAGCATTGCGCCCGCGTGTATAGCTTTCCAGTTTTTCGCGCACCCGACCTTCCTGGATACGCAAGCTTTGCCGGATGGACCGCAGTGTACTGGATGCACTATCGAGAACATGCCCGTTGTCATCAATGGCATGGTTGATTTCATGCTCAAGACCCGTAAGGATTGGCAATGATTCCTTCTTTGCCATGAAGTGCGGGATTGAAATATCCTCATCTTCATCAACTGATTCAATAAACTGGCGCAGGATTCGGCTGGCCCGTATCGTATTGGCGATTTCCATTAATTCATAGGCACTGAGCATGCCGCCGATTTGCGCGCGTTTTGCATGCGGTTTCACATCACTGATCCCGCCCATCGGCACATTGCCACGCACACGTAATATAGCCAGCCCCTCATCTGTCTCTTCTAGTAACTGGACAACCCGGTCATAATCGCTGACCGGCACAAGCTTCTCTATATGTGTCCGACCCGCCGTGGAAGTGCAATGACCTGCCACGAGCGCTCTGACTTTATCAAATTCAAGTGTTTTCAAGACACGTTTCTCCAATGTCTTTACACTCCCTTTCACTTCCGTATGATGTCACGGATGAACTGTTCAAGCGGCCATGTATTGACGACCGTCTCTTTTTTCAACCATGCTTTTTGTGCGTATCGAACGCCGATGTCCATGTATCGTAACTGATCTGTCGCATGGGCATCTGTATTGATCGCTATTTTCACTCCTGCCTCCTGGGCCATCGCCAAATAATCAACAGCCAAATCAAAACGATGCGGATTGGCATTGAGCTCCAAGATTTTACCGTATTGCTTGGCCCATTCAATCAGTTGCGGCACATCCACATCATAGCCTTCTCTTTGCCCGATAATTCTTCCGGTCGGGTGAGCAATCATATCAACATGTGGATTGGAAATGGCGGAATGCAGTCTTTCCATGATCTGTTCCCTGCTTTGATTAAAGTTGGAATGGATCGAGGCGATGACGAAATCAAGCTCTTCCAGCAGATCATCTTCAAAATCCAGCCGCCCGTCAGGCAAAATATCCATTTCTGTCCCGGTGAAAATTTCAATATCCGTATATTCCTCATTCAGTTCAAAGATTTCAGCCATTTGCGCCCTCAGCCGTTCAGGCGTCAACCCGTTTGCCACTTTCAAGTATTGCGTATGGTCGGTAATGACGATATGCGAGTAGCCCTTACTGCGGCATGCTTCGACCATTTCACGGATCGAATAGCCCCCATCCGACCAGGTCGTATGCATATGGAAATCCCCTCTAATGTCAGCAAGTGAAATGAGGCCGTCCAATTCGTTTGCTTTGTCAATTTCCTTGCCATCCTTTCGGAGCGATGGCGGAATGAAGGGCAAACCGAAATGAGCAAAGAATTCCTTTTCCGAATCAAACGTTAGGACATTCCCGTCTTCCAGCTCAACGCCGTATTCACTAATTTTCATGCCTCGGGATTTGGCGATTTGCCTCATCCGCACATTATGATCTTTCGAACCGGTAAAATGATGGATTGCGGTGGCGAACTGCTCGTCTGTCACAAAGCGGAAATCTGCATCGACGAGATCCGTTATATCCAACGTTACAGATAACTTCGCATCACCGGCAGCAATCACCTCTTCGACGGGCAGCGCTGCGAGGATAGCTTCCCTGACAACGGAAGGCTTGTCCGTCACGATAATGAAATCGACGTCGCTGCTCTCCTCTTCGACGCGGCGGAAACTGCCCGCTACCGAGAACCGTTTAATGTCTTCGATTTGGCGCAATTCCTCCTCGATGGAGAAGACAATCTGCTCAATTTGCCAAACGGGAAGTTTGCCTTTTCGCGTTCCTAATTGCTCAATTTCATGCAAGATCTTTTCTTCCGTCTTTTTGCCAAAGCCGGGCAATTTACTTACTTCATTCGTTTCACAGGCGGCACGCAGCGATTCCACCGAATCAATTCCGAGTGCCTCTCTTAATTTTGCAATTCGTTTTCCGCCGAGGCCGGGGATGCGCAATAAAGGAATCAATCCTTTCGGCACTTCTTCCTCCAATTCCTTCAGCAGATCAGATTCCCCTCTTTCCAGCAAATCAACGATGACAGCACCTGTCCCCTTGCCAATCCCTTTCAAAGTTAAAATATCATCCATTTCGGATAAACTTCGCGGGTCCAATTCCAACACATTGGCTGCTTTGCGGAATGCTCCTACCTTAAAAGGATTTTCCCCAAGCAACTCCATATATAAAGCAATCTTTTCAAACGTCCGGATGATTGTCTTTTTATTCAACAAAATCAGCCTCCTCCATATGTCCCTTCAAAAAAAGCTTCCCTCACGTCGGGGGAAGCCGTCAACTTTTATAAATATACCACCATTTTTTCACAGTCTCTGAAATGATCGGAGTATGTTCAAACATCGCATTGGCTAAAATAGAGTTATCAATGATTCCCTGCACGAAGTCTATTGGAATCATAGCAAATACATAGAGCACAAAAAATATCAAAATATAAAACTCCACAAATCCTAACGCCGCTCCGCCGAAACGTGCAAGAAAGCCTAGCACAGGCAAAAATTTCAGGAAATCAAACATGGATGCGATCAGCTGCAAAATGAATTTCACAGCAAGGAAAATGAGGACAAAGGCAAGCAGCCGATAAAAAGTTTCATCTAAATCGATCTGCTCGACAGCCCAGCTCAACTTCAAATTTGCGGTAACGCCTGGATAAGGAACCCATAGGACAAATTTTTCAGCCAGCGGTTTGTAGTATATGTAAGCGACAATCAGCGCAATAATGAAGCCTGTCATGTGAATGGCTTGCACGACCAAGCCACGTCTGAATCCGGTGATCAATCCTCCGAGCAGGAGGAACACAATAATTAAATCAAGCATAAACGTCCGTCAACCCTTCAACTTATTCAATTCTTCTTCCAACCGTTCGATCTTCTCTTTCAACAGCAAATTATCATGCACGCTGTTTACTGCAGTCAGAACCGCAATTTTGGCGCTATCCAAATAAGGGTTCCGGGCACTGATTTCACGCATTCTATCGTCGACCATGGAGGCAACGAGACGGACATGGCTGCTAGATTCATCGCCGACTATCGTATACGTCTGCCCAAAAATATCGACCGAAACGCGCGTCTTCTGCTCGTCTTCCAATAATCCGACCTCCCGATTCCGATTCAACAGGCGCTGCGGCCATTGATGATCAAATAATATGAAACAGTCCACCAAACCGAACAGAGGAAATGGACAAGTACGGTACAGCACTCTGTACCCCATCATAACATGAAACCATTTTGGTTGTGAATAAAGGATGTGCCATCCATACGTTCTTCTCTAGCAATAGTTATTCCACCTTGTAGTATTGTACAATATGTCAGTAGATGGGGAAAGGAAGTTGCAAATGAGCCAACAAGTGATTGTTTTAGGAAAAGAAGAATTGAACCGTTTGATGAAGCATTATGAAAACAATAAAATACATCGAAACGCACCTGGGGTAGTTTTCGCCGCAAAGCTAAACGATACTGCCATAACTGTTTATAAGTCTGGAAAAGTGCTCTTTCAAGGGGCCGGCTCAACCCGTGAAGCAGCGGGATGGTCTGGAGCCGGTTTACCTGCTAAAGCTACCAGTGTAAAAACGAAAACGCAAGGCGACACGATGCCTCCGAATCTCGCCAATCTTTCCATAGTCGGCTCAGACGAAACAGGGACGGGTGATTTCTTCGGCCCTATTACGGTTTGTGCATGCTTTGTCAGGAAAGAGCAAATTGAACTCGTCAAGGAACTGGGCGTAAAGGATTCCAAGCAATTGACGGACGATTGGATGAGGCAGATTGCACCCGATCTAAAAGCAACGCTCATTCATTCCGTCTTGACCTTGAAAAATGACAAGTATAACGAAGTGCAGGAAAAAGGATGGTCACAAGGCAAAATAAAAGCTATGCTTCACAATCAGGCTCTGAAACATGTCCTTCGGAAAATGGGAGATGAAAAACCGGAATACATCCTAATTGACCAATTCGCAGAGCGCGGCATCTATTACAACCATCTGAAGGCGGCTCCTGAAATCGTCCGGGAGAATGTACTATTCTCGACGAAAGCAGAGGGGCTACATGTAGCAGTTGCCGCAGCCTCCATCATCGCCCGTGTTGCCTTTTTAGAAGAGATGGACCGGCTCAGCGCTCTGACCGGCGTTCAATTGCCCAAAGGCGCGGGACCGAAAGTCGATGAAGCCGCTGCCAAAATCCTGTTGTCAAAAGGCGAAAGTACACTGAAATCGTTATCCAAGTGGCATTTTGCCAATCGTGAAAAGGCCATGAAAATCGCTGCCCGGAAAAAGAAGTAACACTTTCCAGTCCATTACGTACGAATGGATGAGGTGAATACGAATGAGAGCCATAGTGATGATCCTGTTATCAGCTCTGCTACTGACGGCGTGCCAAAGCAAAAATACAGAAGAAGCTCCACCACAGTTGCAAGACAATCCACAAGAAGACGAAGTGCGAGAAGGAGATTTCATTTTCCGCCTTGTTTCAGAAAAGACGAAGTACGACGAATATGAAAAACCGGTGATTTATGCAGAATTGACTTATGTAGGCGAGAAAGAGGAAATCCAGATCTCCCATGCTGCCTCACCTTTCTCCTTTCCGATTCATGAGAAGAACCGGGGTTATACAATTGATTATGTAATGAATACCCCCCTCCTCCTAACTGACTTGAAGCGAGGAGAACCCTATCGTGAGTATTACGGTTTTGCAGGAGGATATAGCGACAAGGACGCTGAGGCATATGCGGAATTTGTCCAGTCCATTATCGAGCATGGTGGGTTCCCAAGAGGAAAGTATACTATGGAGGGCGATGCCAATTTCTCTATCGTAGATGATTCTAATACATCAGAGAAAGAAATGAATATGCAACCGCAAATCGGCTTTGATGTAGAATGACTAATGAAAATGGCCGCCCCGGATTCTTTTCCATGGGCGGCCATTCTTTTATCCGCGGAGCTGCGCGTCCGCTTCTGTAGTTAATGCAGTTAGTACTTTATCATGCGCTTTCACGACTTCCTCGTCTGTCAACGTCCGTTCTGGATCGAAGTATGTCAAAGAGAATGCGATCGATTTTTTGCCATCTTCGACATTTGTCCCTTCGTAAAGGTCGAACAATTTGACGCCTTTCAGAAGCTTGCCGCCAGCATCTCGGATAATATGCTCCAACTTTCCGGCAGTCGTCTCTTTAGAAACGACGAGTGCGATGTCTCTCGACATAGAAGGGAAACGTGGAACCGGCTTATAAATAAGCTCAGCAGTTTCCGCCTTCAATACGTCAGCCAAGTTCAATTCCATCACATACGTTTCTTTCAAGTCACGCTTCTTCATTTCTGAAGGGTGCAATTGGCCGATCAATCCGACACGGTTTCCATCGAGAAGGATATCCGCCGTACGCCCTGGATGCATGCCGGCAATTGCCGCCTTTTCGAATGTGAGACGATCGGAGAAACCAAGACGGCTCATTAAACCTTCGACAATTCCTTTTAAGACGAAGAAATCAACGTTTTTCGACTCACCCTGCCATGCATGGTCTACCCATTGTCCTGTCATGGCTACAGCCAAATGTTCAACTTCTTTTGGCAATCCGTCTTCTTCCATTCCAAGGAAAACAGAACCCGTTTCGTATAATGCGACGGAATCCATTCGACGAGCCACATTGTACGTCAGCGCCTCCAGCAAATGAGGAATTAGGCTTTGGCGCAATGTGCTCCGTTCTTCACTCATTGGCATTAACAAATTAGTTGTTTCAGCCGTTTCAAGTGCGAATGCCTGTGATTGCTCTTTGGATGTCAATGAATACGTGATTGCCTGGAAGAGACCAGCTCCTTCTAGGAAGTTGCGGACAACGCGCCGTTTTGCCTGGTAGGACGTTAAACCTCCTGGCACTGACTCTGTCACCGGCAGCGTCTTTGGAATTTCATCATAGCCGTGCATACGCGCGATTTCCTCAATGATGTCTTCTTTAATCTTCAAATCTTGTCTGCGAGTCGGTGCATCAATGACAAGCTGACCATTGACAGCGTCTGTCGGTATTTGAAGACGCTTCAAAATCGTCATCATTTCATCCATTGAAATTTTCATGCCTAAGCGGCTGTTAATGTAATCAGGTGAGACGACAATGCGTTCAGGCGTCTTCTCGAGTTCGTCAAAGATGACTGAACCTGCCAGCACTTCTCCGCCAGCCAATTCTGCGATGAGCTGGGCTGCACGTTCAGCAGCTTCCTGAACACGGTTCGGATCGACCCCTTTTTCAAAACGCGCACTCGCGTCACTTCTTAGGCCAACTTCCTTGGATGTTTGTCTAACAGAAGCAGGTGCAAAGTAAGCTGATTCGATAACGACTGTTGTCGTGCCATCGTGTACTTCAGAATTGGCACCGCCCATGACGCCAGCGAGCGCAACCGGTTCTTTGCCGTTTGTGATGACTAGGTTATGGGAACGAAGTGTTCGTTCGGCATCATCGAGAGTAACAATTTTCTCGCCTTCTGCTGCATGGCGAACGACAATTTCCCCTGTTCCAAGACGGTCATAGTCGAAAGCGTGCAACGGTTGGCCATATTCCATTAAGACGAAGTTCGTAATATCGACGACGTTATTATGCGGGCGCACGCCAGCCGCCATCAAATAGTTTTGAAGCCATAATGGCGATTCCGCAATGGTTACGTTTTTCACCACTTTTGCCACATACATCGGATTGTCATGTGTCGCTTCCACACGAAGCTTTAAGAGATCCTCTGCTTTTTCCGATGCTTGATCGTAGTTGATTTCCGGCAAGGCAATTCCTTGAGAAAGGATCGCGCCCACTTCGTAAGCGACACCAAGCATGCTGAGGGCGTCTGAACGGTTTGGCGTTAAATCGAATTCAAGAACCGTATCATCTAAACCTAAAAGAGGTAAAGCGTCTTCTCCCGGTAAAGCATCCTTAGGCAATACATAAATTCCTTCTGCATACGCCTTTGTAACGAGCTTTCCTTCAATTCCGAGCTCTTGAAGAGAGCAGATCATGCCGTTCGATTCTTCTCCGCGCAGTTTCGCTTTTTTGATTTTCACCCCGCCTGGAAGAACAGCACCTGGACGAGCGACAATCACTTTCTGGCCTTGTGCCACATTCGGTGCGCCGCAAATGATTTGAGTTGTTTCTTCTCCAACATCCACTTGGCAAATATTCAATTTATCGGCTTCCGGGTGTTTGACACACTCCTTCACATGACCGACGACAACATTTGTCATTCCTTGACTGCGATCGATAATCGAGTCCACTTCAATACCTGCGCGCGTGATCCGTTCTGCGAGATCAGCAGGGGCGATTCCATTGATATTTACATATTTACTGAGCCATTTTGTAGATACTAACATTTCAGTTCTCCTCCTTACGCTTCCGTCCGGTTGAATTGCGAGATAAATCGGATATCATTTGTGTAGAAATGACGAATATCTTCTACGCCATATTTCAACATGGCAATCCGCTCAGGCCCCATGCCAAATGCAAATCCTGTCACCACGGACGGATCATAGCCCGCCATTTTCAACACATTCGGATGCACCATGCCGGCTCCAAGAATTTCGATCCAGCCCGTCTTTTTACAAACATTGCAGCCCGCTCCGCCGCATTTGAAACATGAAATATCCATTTCGACCGAAGGCTCCGTAAACGGGAAGAAACTTGGACGAAGACGGATTTCACGGTCTGCTCCAAACATCTTCTTAGCGAACAAATCCAAGGTACCTTTCAAGTCACTCATGCGGATATTTTCACCGACAACGAGTCCCTCGATTTGTGTAAACTGATGGGAGTGGGTCGCATCATCGTTATCACGGCGGTATACTTTTCCGGGACAGATAATTTTAATCGCTTCCCCTTTTTTGGCTTCCATCGTTCTTGCTTGAACGGGAGAAGTATGGGTACGAAGCAAAATGTCTTCTGAAATATAGAACGAATCCTGCATGTCGCGAGCCGGGTGCCCTTTTGGCAAATTAAGCGCTTCAAAGTTATAGTAATCCTTTTCCACTTCCGGCCCTTCCGCGATCTCATAACCCATGCTAATGAAGAAGTCTTCAATCTCCTCCACGACACGAGTCAACGGATGATGATTGCCTGCAGGCGCAGGACGTCCTGGCAGTGTCACATCGATTGATTCATTCTCTAACTGAGCCTGGATCGCCGCTTCCTCAAGCACAGCCATGCGAGACTCCAATGCCTCAGTAACTGTTTCACGGACGACATTCACAAGCGCCCCCATTTTTGGACGTTCTTCAGCAGGAAGTTTTCCCATTCCTTTCAATAGATCGGTGATTGGACCCTTCTTACCGAGATAGGCAACGCGGACGTCGTTTAACTCCTTAACTCCCTGCGCATCCTGAATCTTTTTTAATGCTTCTTCTTTCAATTGCTGCAATTGCTGTTCCATCGTCATTCTCCTTTCAAAATAAAAAAGCCCCGCCCCCAAAAAGGGACGAGGACGAGATCGCGGTACCACCCTGATTATTATGCTAACTTGCATAATCACTTCATTGGAATAACGGTCCTACACCGGCACGCCTTTACAGAATACTGGTCCTGGCGGCAGCTAACGGGGTGAACTTCAATTACTGCGCATCGATCTGTACTTCCAGTCAAGGTACAGACTTCCTGACGACCGCATGTCATCTACTCTTCCCGCTCATCGCTTTTTCACATAATATAACGTGGCGATTGAATGAATTCATACATTCCATCGCATTTGTTGTAAGCCAGTCGCCTCTGAGCGAGCGCCCTGCGCTTTTGTAATCATCCAGACTCCGGCGGCTAGAGGCTCGGGGTCATAAGCCAAAGCTGCTGTGTGGCAAAAAGCGCCACTTCGCATCTTCGTCTTATGCCTGTCGCCTCTGAGCGAGCCGCCTGCGCTTTTGTAATCAGTATACATGAATCGTAAGTTTCCGGCAACACTAGGAACATCACGTGATACCGTCAAAATCTGCGACAATTCCCCTTACCTGTTTCCGGAAACAGCATATGCATATAAGAGAATGCCGGTCGCGACCGCCACATTCAAGGATTCCGCTTGGCCAAGAATCGGGATCTTGACCACTTCATCCGATTGCTTCAATAAATTAGCCGAAACACCGCTTCCTTCATTGCCGACTAACAGGGCAAATGAAGCTGGGGCTTGAATCGCTTGATAATCTTTTGCCTCATGAAGGCCCGTCCCTAAAACGGCAGCACCGTTTTCTTTGGCGCGTTTGAGCCAATCCTCTAGATTCCCTTTTACTACAGGGAGATGAAAATTAGATCCTTGTGCAGATCGAATTGTCTTTGGATTGTAGAGGTCAGCAGAACCGTGGCCAAGAATGACAGCATCCATTCCAGCTGCATCTGCAGTTCTTATCATTGTGCCCACATTTCCTGGATCTTGTACTGCATCGATGAACAGAAATTTTTTCCAACCGCTAAATAATTCCTCGTTGTATTCAGGTTGCCGGCAATGGGCGAAAATGCCTTGGGAATTCTCCGTCTCGGCAAGCTCCTTTGCGATGGCGCTCGGAATTTCAATTTGCTGCACAGCAGCCTCTTTGAAATGCGAAGGAAGTTCCACATCCTCCCGAACAATTAGATGAAGGACAGTACCTTTCGTTTTTAATGCTTCCTCGACAAGATGGAATCCTTCGACGAGAAATTCTCCAGATTTATCACGATCTTTTTTATTTGTTATTAGTTTGAGCCAATGCTTCACTAGTGCATTCTGGCGAGATTCGATTCGTTTCATGTACATAGACATCCTTTTTTCTTTTTAGTGTAGCAAAAAGATGCATAGTTGGCGATGGATTGAACACATTAATAACAGGAGGTTGAATAAAAATGAACTTTCAAATTCGTGAAGCCATTACGGCAAACATGAAAAACAACTCAGCAAACGATATTAAAGGCATTGTGGACGATGCCATTCAACGTGGCGAAGAACAGATGCTTCCAGGTCTCGGCGTGTTTTTTGAAAAGCTTTGGAATCGCGCTGACGAGCAGGAGAAAGAAAAGATTTCCGGAGAGATCGCTCAAGCGTTTTCCGGGCAATAAAATGAAAAGAGCCGTCGGAACATTTCCTGAAGGCTCTTTTTTATGTTTTTTCCTTTTTATCATGGAATCCTAACTTTCGATCAGCTAAAATAAATGGTAACTGTTTACAGAAAGAATGGAAACCAATGGACTTTCTGAAGGAAGTTATCCTATCCATGTTGAAAATCTTTATTTTCTTTGCTGCCAGATTAGCGGGCACTCTCTATGTTCTTAAGCCGATTTATGAGATGAAAGGTATCGCTTTTACCGGTGATGTATGGGTCATTTGGTTTGGCCTTTCCTACATCCTATATGCAGCAGTTACATTCTATGATGTTTGGATACACAAGACTAAACGAGATAGGCTACACTCGTTTTGGTTTTGGATCGCCTTCATTGCTGCTTTGTTTTTTATTCTAATTCCGTTTCAGAAAGGTGAATTACCATTTTTGTATAGCTGTTTCATTAGGCTAACAATGTAGCCAATACCGCTTTCTGTGCATGCAGGCGATTACCTGCTTGTTGGAAGACATACGAGTTCGGCCCATCAATAACAGAGGCTGAGACTTCTTCCTCCCGGTGCGCAGGCAGGCAATGAAGGAACATGTAATCGGATTTGGCGTGTGCAACGAGCTGATCGTTAATCTGGAATCCCGCAAAGTCTTGCAGCCGTTTCTCCGTTTCCCCCTCTTGCCCCATTGAAGTCCAGACATCTGTATAAATAGCATCCGCATCTTGAACAGCCATTATCGGATCTTGCATCGCAAGGACACTCCCGCCATTATCCTCCGCCAGCTTTTTCGCTTTTTGCAATAAAAATTCGTTATATTCGTATCCGGGTGGAGTCGCAACAGAGACGTTCATTCCCATATGAGCCGCCGCTATTACAAGTGAATGGGCTACATTATTCCCATCTCCCACGTACGCCAATTTTAAGCCCTTTAAGGAGCCTTTCACTTCTTTGATTGTCAATAGGTCAGCCAGAGCTTGGCAAGGATGAAATAAATCTGTCAAACCGTTGATGACAGGAACGGATGTATGCTGCGCAAGTTCTTTCACCATCTCATGAGAGTTTGCCCGGATCATAACCCCGTCCAAATATTCCGAAAGCACATGGCCGGTATCATAGATGGATTCCCCACGGCCAATTTGCAAATCTCTCGCGTTCATGAACATGGCATGCCCGCCAAGTTGTATCATTCCCACCTCGAAAGAAATACGCGTCCGGGTCGAATGCTTTTCAAAAATCATACCCAACGTCTTCCCCGCAAGCACTGGAGGCATAATCCCCTTCTGCATTTTCGATTTCATATCATGCGCTTTTTGCAATAAGTATGCAACCTCTTCACTGCTGTAATCTAACAGGCTCAACAGGTCGCGCCCCTGCAAGTTCCCCTCTATATCAACGAAATTCTCCTTATATTTCACCATGCCATTCTCTCCCTTCCTGTTTGTATACTCTAGTATATATATGCATAAATATTAAGTCAAATGAATTTTTATTAATCGATTGGTCGGTAACTACCTTTTTTTCGAAAATAAAAAAAGAAATCCAGCTCAAACTGAGCTAGATTTCTTTTTCACTTAATTTAGTTTAGTTAAATGTAATCTCGTTCACCGTATCACGATCTAATTTTTTGATGACCTCAACAATAAGTTTGACTGCATTTTCATAGTCATCACGATGTAGCATCGCTGCATGAGAGTGAATATATCTTGTTGCGACACAAATGGCAATGGACGGAACGCCATTGTTGCTCACGTGGATGGAGCCTGCATCCGTGCCTCCTCCTGCCAACGCTTCAAATTGATAAGGGATGCCGTGCTCTTCTGCTGTATCGACGAAAAGGTCACGAAGTCCTTTATGAGATACCATCGATGCGTCAAAAAGGAAGATTTGTGGCCCGTCACCCATTTTGCCCATTGCTTCTTTAGATGTTACACCCGGCGTATCGCCTGCAACGCCTACGTCCACAGCAATTCCGATATCCGGCTGGATTTTTGCAGCAGCCGTTTTCGCGCCACGCAAACCGATTTCCTCTTGCACTGCGCCAACACTGAAGAGAACATTCGGATGGTTTTCTTTCTTCAATGCTTTCATTACATCGATCGCAATGGCACAGCCAATGCGGTTATCCCATGCTTTTGCCAGCAAATACTTATCGTTATTCATCACAGTGAATTCGAAATAAGGTACGACCATGTCGCCAGGCACCACGCCCCATTCAAGCGCTTCTTCCTTAGAGCTCGCTCCGATATCGATGAACATATCTTTAATATCGACCGGTTTCTTCCGAGCTTCTGGTGATAGGATGTGAGGCGGCTTGGAGCCAATGACGCCTGTTACTGTGTCGCCCTTCCTTGTCACTACCGTCACTCGTTGCGCTAGCATCACCTGTGACCACCAGCCGCCTACTGTTTGGAAGGACAGAAATCCTTTATCATCGATTTTCGTCACCATGAAACCGACTTCATCCAGATGGCCGGCAAGCATGATGCGCGGGCCATCCGCAGCCCCTGTCTTTTTGGCTATCAATGAACCGAGACCGTCCTGTTCGATTTCATCCGCAAACGGCTCAATATACTTTTTCATCACTTCACGGGGTTCTCTTTCGTTCCCCGGGATGCCTTTCGCATCCGTGAGATCTTTTAACATGGTTAGTGTTTCATCCATTTTCGGCAATTATTTCGCCCTCCTAAACAATTCGTATATGAGTAGTATAAGACATGTTGAGACCGTTTTCAAAACTTTTCAGTAAAAAACCAATACTCATTCTTTCTTTATGTACTGTGCCCTATTTTCACCTTTTATCCCATAAACGAACCCCCAATTGTCATCGTCGTACAATTGGGGGCTGATCAAAAGTAAACTGCTGGTTTACTGATGATTTATAAAAGTTCTTTTCTTAGTTCTGCCGGGCTCTTTGGTGATAAAAGGCCAGGCGCAACGTCGTATACGGTTTTCGCTCCGCTATCTCCCGCACGGTTCATTTTGTATGCAGCCCGGGCATAGGCTACTAGCACGCTCGATGTAAATTCAGGGTTGCTGTCAAGCGTCAATGAAAACTCCATTACTTGATTGCTCGCTTCACCTGTTTTACCGCTTCGGATCACAAATCCGCCATGCGGCATGGCAGCATGATCTTTTGCAAGCTCCGCTTCGCTAATGAAATGAACCGTCGTATCATAATCTGCGAAGTAGTCGGGCATTGTGACGATCTCCCGTTCCACTCTCTCTGCATCCGCACCTTCCTGAAGTACGACAAAACATTCACGTGTATGTTTTTCACGGGTGGACAACTCCGGTTGCACGCCGCTTCGAACGCGGTCCACTGCTTCATCTACTGGAATCGTATACTGTACGGCTCCTTTGACTCCTTCGATTCTTCGTACAGCATCCGAATGCCCTTGGCTAAGGCCTTTCCCCCAAAATGTGTAAGTCGCTCCTTCCGGCAAGACCGCTTCTCCAAACAAACGATTGATTGAAAATAATCCTGGATCCCAGCCGACGGAAATGATGGCTGTCTTGCCACTTGGTTTAGCCGAAGCATCGACTCTTTCGAAATACTCAGGTATTTTTGCGTGCGTATCGAAGCTGTCGACCGTATTAAAGGAAGCAGATAAAGCCGGCCCTTGTTCTGGCAAATCATTTTTGGAGCCCCCGCACAATATCAAAACGTCAATTTCATCCTTATACTCTTCAATTGTAGACAATGGACGAACGGGAATAGCTGAATCCAATAACGAAACACTGTCAGGCTCTCTTCGCGTAAATACTGAAACAAGTTCCATGTCGCTGTTCTGCCTAATTGCAGATTCCACGCCTCTTCCTAAGTTACCGTATCCAACAATCCCGATTTTTATTTTGTCTTTCATAGCTGGCACCATCCCTTATCCGAATTTTTATTCTACCATTCTACCGTTATCACATTACTTTTACCATTCATTTTTTCGTTCACAAACTATCCTTTTCCACTCCTCCCCTAAAAATGGTACAGTAGAAAGGACTACGAAGTTTTGAAATGAGGCCCGTACTATGCGTTTTTTTGTGTACCTAATTGTGTTCTTTTCTTTTTTTGATTTGTTTTCCCAATTGCCGATTATGAGTCCGTTCGCCCTATCGCTGGGAGCTTCCTCATTCTTGACCGGGCTGGCCGTCGGTATTTATTCATTCTCCAACACGATTGGCAATGTCATCTCAGGGTTCATGACCGATCGGAAGGGGCCTTTCCTCGTCTTGTTGACCGGCTTATTCGCTTCAAGCATTTCCCTATATCTTTATATGTTCGTGGTTGGCCCATATTCATTGCTCGGCATTCGCTTTCTCCATGGGTTCATGGAAGGATTGATTATTCCTGCCGCTTTTACTTTCCTTGCAAATCGTGCAAAAGAATCGAAGAGAGGCCGGAGCGTTGCCATATCCGGAGCATTTGTCGGCATGGCGGCAATAATAGGACCAGCTTACAGCGGCATCGTTGCTTCCAAAACATCCGCTTCATCCATCATGGTGATCAACGGGGTCATCATGCTCATTCTCGCGATTCTCGCTATTTTCTTCCTGCGCAACTTTTCCTTTGAGCGCAAAAAAATATCCGCTGGCGGGCAGCAATTCAAAGTACGCGAGTTGTTCCGCCATCCAGGTATGCAACGAGCGTTTGCAGGCGCCTTTTTCCTCATGTTCTCGCAAGGGGTCCTGGCGCTGATTCTGCCTTTGAAAGTCGAAGCACTCGGATTTGATACGAAAATGACAGGAATGCTTCTCAGCACCTTTGGAGTCGTTGCCATTTTGATCTTTTTATTGCCAATCAACCGGATCTTCGATCGCGTACGCCCGATGGTAACTTTGGCTTTTGGCATCTCCATTATGGGGGTAAGCATGCTGTTTTTAAGCCAAATGGATGATTTAGTTTATTTATTCGTGGCACTCGCCATTTATGGAATAGGATTCGCCTTTTTATTTCCGTCAATTAACTCATTGCTCATCGACTCTTCGTCACCTGAATATCGAGGAAAAGCTTACGGCTATTTCTATGCATTCTTCTCCATCGGGGTTGTGGCCGGCTCCAGTGTGATCGGTTATTTGGATCTTACGTATAACGGAGGATTTATGGTAACGGGGTTCGTTCTAATCGGCATCGCCCTCTATACCATTCTCGGCATGAGAAAAAAGAAAAGCTATGCATAAGAAAAACCAGGCAGACCATCCATGTGGATCGCTTGCCTGGTTTTTTTAATTATGAACGGCTTCGGATTGAAATGCGATGATTTCGTTAATAAACGCTTCGCCGTACCGCTCCATTTTGGCTGCCCCCACCCCATTCACCTCGAGGAACTCCTCTTCAGATGTCGGCATTTTTGCAGCCATATCACGCAAGGACTTGTCCGAAAAGACGACAAATGGAGGTACACCCGCTTCTTGCGCCAATTGCATACGCAAGGCACGCAATTGATTGAAGAGAGGATCTTCTTTCGTAATCTGTTTCGACGTAACGGTACCTTTCCGATAGACCTTTATTTTACCGGTCAAAACATCTTTCCCGAGTTCCGTCACATAAATGATAGGAAACTGGCCGTTCTCCACACCAAGATAGTTTTCTGAGATAATGAACTCGATAAAATCAGAGACATCTTTTGAGTTCCGGTCTTTCATTAAGCCATATGTGGATAACGTATGAAAATTAAACTCCAGCACTTTTTTATTGCGCGAGCCAGTCAGCACTTGTGCAATTAACGTCTTGCCAAAGCGCTGTCCCATCCGAATTACACAGGAAAGCACTTTCTGAACATCTAATGTCACGTCAAAACTTTCTCTTGTATCCGTACAATTCGCACATCGTTTGCAGTCTGTCACTTCTGTTTCCCCGAAATAGGAAATGATGAATTTTTGCAGGCACGATTCGGTATGGCAGTAATCCACCATTGATTGCAACTTCTCAAGCTCTGCAGGAATCCGGTTCATATCCTGCGATTGATCAATCAGGAATCGCTGCGTCAGCACATCCTGAGAAGAAAAGAGCAGCGTACATTCACTGTCCAAACCGTCCCGCCCGGCACGTCCCGCCTCCTGATAATAACTTTCCATGTTTTTCGGCATTTGATAATGGATGACGTATCGGATATTGGACTTATCGATCCCCATTCCGAATGCATTCGTTGCTACCATGACTGCAGCTTCATCCATTAGGAACCTATCCTGCTCCTTTTGTCGTTCGACATCTGATAAGCCGGCATGATATTTCGCGACCTGACATCCCATCTTTGATAATGTAGCGTGCAATTGGTCGACCGCTTTTCTAGTCGCGGCGTAAATGATGCCTGCTTCCCCGCTGTTCTTTCGGACATGGTCTTTCACATATGCCTCCCGGTCTTGACCTTTAATGACGGAGAACGTCAAATTGCTCCGCTCAAAACCGGTCATCACCGTATTGCTATCGCCAATCCCTAGCTGCTTGCAAATATCCTCCCGAACAGCCGGAGTAGCGGTTGCTGTCAACGCCAAAATGACAGGCTTTCTGTCGAATAACGGTATGATCCGGTTAATCATCCGATAACTCGGGCGGAAGTCATGTCCCCACTGGGAAATACAATGCGCTTCATCGATTGCAATCATGGATATGTCCATTTTACCGATTTGCTCTATAAATGAAGGTGAATCAAATCGCTCAGGTGCAATATAAAGCAATTTGTATTTTCCTTCCAATGCGTTTTCCATCGTCCCGAAATATTCTTCTGATGACAGCGTGCTATTAATAAAGGCAGCTGGGATGCCCAGCTGATGCAACGCATCCACTTGGTCCTTCATCAACGAAATGAGTGGTGAAATAACGAGGACCGTCCCTTCCATCACGAGGGCAGGCACTTGATAACAGATAGATTTTCCGCCCCCAGTTGGCATAACGCACAGGGTATCCTCGCCATCAAGGACTTGACGGATCACCTGCTCTTGTCCTGTCCGGAATGACGAATAGCCGAAATAAGTTGTTAAAATGGATAACGCACGTTCGATCAGAACCACCTCCAATTGGATTACATGAAAAGAGAAACCGCTCAATTTCTAATTAAGAAATTACACTTCATACTCGACGAGCAGCCGCCGAGATTTTCTCGCTCCCTTTGTCTTTCTGTTATTCTCAGCATACCAGAAGTTTGAAGCTAATAAAATAAAACAGCCGGTTATTTCCACAGCAACTTGAGGCAGCAAAATATCGTATCTGCTCAGTTGCCAAACGACAGACCGAGAGCAAGCCGGTCGATAACGAGGTCACCATAAGAATCATCTTTTTCAGCGACCCATACAATTTAACGCCCTAGACTGCATAGAATAAGAATAAACGAAAAAACCGCCCTCTTTTAAGAGAGCGGCGTTGAGCAGATGAAATGAACCTGATTATCAGGAAATCTACCTTTGGTTCATCATCTGAGAAAATACATATGTATGGCGGAGACGAGAGGATTTGAACCCCCGCGACGCGTGAACGCCCTAGCTGATTTCGAGTCAGCCCCCTTCAGCCTCTTGGGTACGTCTCCATTTATGACATCCATCATTGTACTAAAAAGAAGGGACATTGTAAAGAATGATTCATTCTAAAATGACAACTGCTAACCTCCATCACTCCACATTCCTTCCTATCATAGACCAACTATACATGGAATTGCTTCATGCGGAATTACGACATTGAAGAGTGGTATCTTGCAATCAAATCAAACTTCCAATATACCCTTCCCAAAATCTGATGCTTCCACTCAATAGATCTTCAATTTCTAATTTATTTTCAGCAACTTTGTAGTACCCTCGCTCCCAACCAATTTCGTCTTTGATGCTCCATCATATGTTCTGCACGCACGAAATTTTTCATCGAATCCTTTCAGGAAATTCGCCCTTCCATGGCCACAATCTTGCCGAATCCGTTTCCGCCTTCCAGCAGCTCCTCATTTCATTAATACAAGACAAAATTAAAACGTATCCCTTGCATCATATGGGTATTTACAGCCCTGTGATACAAAAAAGCCGGAAATACGCTCATCGCGTACAACCGGCCTGGTGAATATTGAATCTAAAAGCATTAGACTTTTGCAATTCGGATATTGCTGACCATTAGTGCCCCAAGGACGAACATCAAGATAACAAAAAACGGTGGTCCCACATACGGGCTTAAAAAATAGCTTAGCGTCAATAAGACACCTGCTGCTGTAATTGGCACACCATAAAAAGCTCCGTCAAATTCTTTCACATTATAACGCGCAAGACGAACCGCACCTGTTATAATGAAAAAGATTGTTGCTGCAATGCCAACCCATAACATCATCGATAAATCAGTATGATAAATTAAAAGGGCCGGTGCTACGCCAAATGAAACCAAGTCGCTTAATGAATCCAATTCCTTGCCAAAGTCTGACTCGGCCTGGAAGTGCCTTGCGACCATTCCGTCAAAGCGGTCAAATATTGCCGCCAAAAAGATGAACACGAGGCTCATGTGACTCAAGTCCTTTGTAATGAGGATAATGGCAACAATCCCAAGCCCAAGGTTGGACAACGTAATGGCATTCGCCAATTGTGATTTCACTTTTGTATAATCTAAGTATCTGGATAAGAACATGTTATTTCCCCCCTATCATTTTCAAATATGAATATATAGCAACGGAGACGAATGAAATGAAAAGAACCTTATTTAAATATTTCGTAGAACTTACAGGACATCCAGTTTCGTCCGCCCTTTTAAAATCCATATCCCAGTCCCCGCTAAGCAGGCCATTGATAAAACCTTTTGCCAAAGCTTATGGGATTAACGAATCAGAAGCCGAGTATGCCATCGAAACATACGGCAGCCTTCAAGCCTATTTCACACGCAACTTAAAACAAGGTGTTCGAAATATCGAACCAGCTCCCAATATTCTTGTTTCTCCGGTAGATGGCGTCCTAAGTGCCGCAGGAAAAGTGGAGAAGGAGCAGACTTTTATTATTAAGGACTATTCCTACAGTATAAAGCAAATTCTGGGGGATGAAAAGATAGCAAAACGATATGAAAACGGTTACTACTGTATTTTTTATCTATCGCCCAGCCATTACCATCATTTTCACTATCCAATCGATGGCAACTTACTATCAAGATATGCACTGGGCACCGTTTCCTATCCTGTCAATGACCTGGGCTTAAGTTTGGGCGATCGACCATTCGCGACAAATTACAGATTGATCTCTGAATTGGAAACTGCATTCGGCCAAGTTGCCATTGTAAAAGTAGGCGCACTGAATGTCAATAGCATCCATATCCATAATAATACAAAGAATTGTATAAAAGGTGAGGACTTCGGCTATTTCTCCTTCGGTTCTACCGTTATTTTATTCATTGAGCAACACGAATCGTTCCAGCTATTGCAAAAACCAGCTACAAATATTATGATGGGCGAGTCGATCGGCATTTGGACATAATCAACTATCATTCAAATTGGAGAAGGTTGTATGCTGCAATTTCAAGATTTCTTTATACAATATGGCTATTATGCGATTTTTATCTTTCTTGCTCTTGGAATTTTTGGATTGCCACTTCCCGATGAGGTGGTAGTAGCGTTTGTCGGACATTTATCGTCACTCGGCACATTCAATTATCCGGTTGCCATGGTGGTGACGATGCTCGGTGTAATGTCGGGCACGCTCGTAACATTCGCGTTTGGCAGAAAGATCGGTAAACCGCTATTAGATAAATACGGAAAATGGATTTCTTTGTCACCGAAACGGCTTCAGCTTGTGAATAGATGGTTTGACCGGTACGGCTCTTGGGCTGTCACGATTGGCTATTTCGTTCCTGGCATGCGCCATGTTATTTGCTACATGTCCGGGTCAAGCGGAATGGACTTCAGAAGATATATTCTTTTTGCATCCATCGGTACTGCTATTTCCTCTATTCTTTGCCTGACGATCGGATATCTAATTAAACTTCCATTTTAAAAACGAAGCAATGAAAAGAGGCACTTTCTGTAGATTAGTAGAAAGCGCCTCTTTTTTATTCATAACTACTTCCATTCAACCCGGTATAGAGTTATTGGGATAACCAATCAGTTTTTCTGAGCGTCTGGACAGCCTCTTTCGGCAATAGAGGTTTACTGATGTAGTAGCCTTGAATTCTCTCGGCGCCTAACGTCTCCAGTGATCGAAGCTGTTCGAGTTTCTCGACTCCTTCTGCAATCGTTCCTAAACCTAGTTCCTCTGCAATTCCAATAACCCCGCGCAAAACTGCTTTGGACAACCCATTATCAGTTTCCAGCTCCCGTACAAACGCCCGGTCAATTTTGACAAATTGAAATGGCAGCACCCTCAAGATGGACAATGAAGAATAGCCTGTTCCAAAGTCATCAAGCGCAGTTTGGATTCCCATGGCGTTTAAAGTGGAAATTACTTCTTTCGCTGTCTCGATATTTTCTACTACGACCGATTCGGTTAATTCAAACACTAGACTCGTCGGATCGACACCCGTATCCATCAGCATCGTCATCACATCTCGCAAAAACGTAGGATGCAATAATTGCTTGACTGAAATATTTACAGTGACCGTAAAATCACGGAAACCTTCCTCATCCCACCGGATTACTTGCATGGCTACTTCATGAATCAGCCATTTCCCAATTGGAATGATCAAATCGGACTCTTCCATATAGGGAATGAATTCCATTGGCCCAACTTCACCAAGTTCTGGCGATGACCAGCGCATCAGTGATTCAAAACTGACAATTCTATTTAGAGCTATGCAATAGATCGGTTGGTAAACGATGTATAACTCATTGCGTTCCAGCGCCTTTTCCAATAGCAGCTCTACTCTCCTTCGATGTGCACAAACCGCCGAAAGCTCATCAGTCATGCAAACGTATTGGCCTCCCCCGGCCTTTTGCGCTTCTTGATTTGCATGCACGGCATCCTGAATGATTTCTCCTGCTTGGTCACCTAATGCTGCCTGCCGAATTCCGACACTTACAGATATCCAAACAGGAGCTTCCACCCCCACATCAAACGGTTCATCGAACAACGCGACTACATGGGCAGCGAATGATTCATCCCCGAACCCGCCGCCATATCGGATAATGGCAAATAGATCCTCCCCAATACGATAAACTTGTTCTTTTCCTGAGAAGGCTGCCAGTTTTCTGCAGACATAATAGACAATCCGTTCACCGATATGATAGCCATGTCGTTCATTCAAATCGACAAACCGGTCAATCGATACAATAAATAGAGAAAATGACTTGTCCTTTTGAGCCGTCAATGCCGACTCGAGGTCTTCCTCTAGCCGAAGCCGGTTTCCGAGCCCTGTTAGTAAATCACGCTTCATCCGATTTCTTTCTTCCCGTTCGATATGGTTAACATAAATAACAATGGCAATGACAACAAGCACCGAAATGAAGAGAACAAGACCATTTTGCCAAAGTGCTTCGTCCAGCTGCTTCCGATCGGGGTTCATTTCCGAATCAACTACGACAATCCAATCATTCCAGGTCATTTCATACGACAAGAAATGCGCCGTTCTCAAATTGATATCAATAGATCCGGAAGGTTTGGCATGGATTGTCGATAAGAACTCATTAAAATCCGGTACAAGATCACTTAACCGTTCTTCATCTGTAGAGGAAAAGAAAACTTCATCGTTTTTCAATAAGAAAACCCCTCCGGGCAGATGGGATTCCTTTGCGATTTCCCCGAAGATATTAGACATATTGACTACACCTGACAGCACGCCAAGCGGTTTTCCATCCTGATAGATGGGAACTGAAATGGCAATGACTTTTTGAGTCGGGTCCTGCCGCAGCCGGAAAACATCACTAAAAGCAATTTCTCCATTCAAGGCTTTTCGGAAAGACTTTTCTTGCTGCACTCGAAATTCAGATCCATCCGATGCCAGAATGACTCCTTTTTCATCAATGATGCCAAGCCCCGCGAAAAAAGGCATCTTTTCATTTTGCCGATGCAAGTAAAGCAATAATTCTTTCCGATCTCCCATGACAGTTGGGAGATAATCTGCAATTAACTCCAGTTCTACAATTCGTTCGTAAGAAAAACGGTTCGTTTCAGCTACGAAATTAGAAAGGAGCTCCTTCGTTTCTCTTTGAACGGAATCTTGAACATATTTCTTTGTCGAGATGAAATTCGCACTGATTAACGCAACGATACTGACGAAAACAACAGTCAAACAACTATAGATGACCAGCTGCCTTTTTGTCATACCTACACTTCCATCCTAGCCTCACAGGCTTTCATTCTATCAAAAGTATACTGAAAATAAGTTTACTAGTCATCCGTCATTCAAAACTTTTTTACTTCTTATGACCTAACATAAGTTCATTTCAGCTAGAACTTCACTCCCAGTTTTGATCCATCAGTGCGCAATCGACCTTTTTAGCATGTTAACAGGTTCATCCGACATTTTCATGTAGGCATTTGTCGAATATTAATAATGATATCTTCTTGATAAGAATTATTTGTCGATAATTATTATAAACAAAATGATGGATTTCCGTTTTGCACTTTGCTATAGTTATCATTGAACATTGATAAATCAATAACTAAGGGGGATTTCACTCATGTCCAATAATGATAATCGTTCTCAAAATAGGTTAACAACTGCTGCTGGTGCTCCAGTTGTTGATAATCAAAACTCCATGACAGCCGGTCCAAGAGGTCCTGTCCTTCTTCAAGATGTTTGGCTAATTGAGAAACTGGCTCACTTTGACCGAGAAGTAATTCCGGAGAGACGCATGCATGCAAAGGGATCAGGTGCGTATGGCACATTTACCGTAACAAACGACATTACCCAATATACGAGAGCTAAACTCTTTTCTGAAGTCGGCAAACAAACTCCCATGTTCGCCCGTTTTTCCACGGTAGCCGGAGAACGTGGAGCAGCAGATGCCGAGCGGGATATCCGTGGCTTCGCTTTGAAATTTTACACAGAGGAAGGAAACTGGGATCTCGTCGGAAACAATACACCCGTCTTTTTCTTCCGGGATCCACTCCAGTTCCCAGATTTAAACCATGCAGTAAAACGGGATCCGCGCACAAACATGCGGAGCGCGACAAACAACTGGGATTTCTGGACGTCCCTTCCTGAAGCATTGCATCAAATTACTATCCTTATGAGTGAACGTGGCATTCCTAAAACGTACCGGCATATGCATGGTTTCGGAAGTCATACGTACAGCATGATCAATGCCAACAACGAACGGGTTTGGGTAAAATTCCATTTCCGCTCCCAGCAAGGCATCGAAAACTTGACCGATGCGGAAGCGACAGAGTTGATCGGCCATGATCGCGAATCTCATCAGCGCGACTTGTTAAACAGCATCGACAACGGAGAATTCCCGAAGTGGAAAATGTATATTCAAGTCATGACGGAAGATCAAGCTTTGCAAATGGATTACAATCCATTCGACTTGACGAAAGTCTGGTACAAAAAAGACTTCCCACTCATTGAAGTTGGAGAGTTTGAATTGAACCGCAATCCAGATAACTATTTTGCAGAAGTGGAACAAGCCGCTTTCACGCCGGCAGCGATCGTACCTGGCATCGGATTCTCACCTGACAAAATGCTGCAAGCCCGTCTTTTCTCGTACGGAGATGCGCAAAGGTACCGTCTTGGAGTCAACCATCACCAAATTCCGGTCAACGCACCGAAATGTCCGTTCCATAGCTTCCACCGTGATGGAGCCATGCGCGTAGACGGTAATCATGGCAGCCGGACTTCGTATGAACCGAACAGTTTCGGTGAATGGAAAGAGCAGCCGGACTTCAAAGAGCCGCCACTCAAGCTTTACGGAGATGCAGCCCATTGGGATTTCCGCGAGGATGACAGCGACTACTTCACGCAGCCAGGTAAGTTGTTCAATTTGATGAATGATGACCAAAAAGAAGTTCTCTTTGGCAATACTGCACGCAATTTGGGGGATGCTCCAAAGGAGATCAAGATCCGGCACATCCGCCATTGCTACCAGGCAGATCCTGCCTACGGAGAAGGAGTTGCGAAAGCACTTGGCATTTCAATGAATGAAGTACTACAAGAACAGGTTATCGGCTAATAAAAAAACAGGAGGAGAAAACATGTCGTTTTCTACTCCTGTTTTACATTCATCTATTTATTTCCGAAGCCAGAACGCATTAGCCGAACAAATAAAGGGACTCCTCCATCATGCTCTTGAAAGGAATCTTGTTATTTCTTATATTAGTTTCTAGTTCGTTCAGCTTCCATTTCTGCCAATCCTCCAGGCTCTCCATGTCCCACGTATTCTTGAAAAGTGAATAAAGGAACACTTCTCTCATGTGCATAGAGACCAAAACCTGCTCCATCACTATTCTAGACAACGTTTTCTTTGAGGTATACCCGGAAAGGAATGAGTGAAGGAAGACACTCGGAAAATCATCCCAATCGGGGTGAAACGATGTACCCGTCCATAGGGCATGATAGATGGAAACCGCTATGTCCTGTGCATAGAAATGATTCCCGCAATCGTCGAAATCAAAGAAGATCAGTTTTCCTTCTCGAATATGAAAATTTCCTTGATGGAGATCGTGATGGATAAAACCATACACCTCTTCATTCTGTTCCCATCCACTCATTTGCTGCATTAGCCTTTGAAATGCATAACGGAGCCATTCTTCCTCCAGCTTCATTTGCTGCAGCTTTTCGAAGCCTGAGCTGCGCCCCTGTATATCCAGCTTGTCTACACAATGCAATGAGGCTAATTGCTTTCCCCATTCATGGAAGAGCGATTCATTCCAAACAGTAGTATCGAGCACATCAACTGGCTGCCCTTCGGTATGTTCAAAGAAACAAAGCCAATAGGATTCTCCGTTGTACGTGAATGGAAAAACGGAACGATCGCCTGTCGTTTTATACGATTTTGCGACAGCGATGCCACAGGAGCTGAGATGATCCAGCCATTGCATTTCAGCTTCTAATTCCTGCTCCGTTCTATCCTGTTGCCGGCATAACCGGACAGCTGCTCTTTTCTCATTGACTTGCACGATAAATACTTCATTAAAAAAACCATCTGCCGCTTTAGTTATGTCAGCCACCTTCGCATTAAGATGATCTTCTATCCACTTCTTTACCTGCTCTTCTTTTCTCATATACTGATCCAATAGCGCCGCAATACGGTGCCATCCCTTTCTTTAAAATCAACATCTCTTTCTCCGCCTAGACGAATAATCATCCGCTCCGACGGAATATTCCCTTCTTCACATACTACAAGTGCCCTTTCAATTCCAAGCTTTCTTAACTCAGCAAGCGCCAGTGAGAGGATGACCCGGCCATAGCCATTTCCTCTCTCACTCGGCCTGATTCCTAAACTGATATGTCCCTCCGTGTTAACTAAGCGCTCGTTCAGCCCGTGACGCAAAACCGCAGCACCAATTATGCGCTTATTTTTCAGCAGCCAAAAAGTAGAATACGGCACCCACCCTTCAGGAAGCCCGATTCCTTTTTCAGCATCTGCACATCGCTGAACAAATTCTTGAACATCACCAAGCTCTTTGCGAATAAAGGACGGCGCGTATTCTTCATACGGAGATTTCCATTCTTTGCGGAATGACTGATAACTAACTTCATAAGCAGCTGCCGGTTTCACTAACTGAAATGCCATTATTCTTCACCCTTGATCAGACTTATTGTTATGATAACTTGCCTGTTTTTACTCGTTGCCCCAACTGTCTCCACTCAATATAAGTATTTATTGCCAGTCACGCAATGACTTTTTTTCTTTTATTGCGAAAATAAGGCCGTACAGAATTTTTTTATTCGTGCATGACAATCGCTTGAATAAAAAACAGCAAGAATCCATATGCTATATGTCTAAGGAACGGTTACTAGCAACAGCGAACAATGTATCGGGAGTGAAACCATGGAAACGGCAAGAACATTACCCCAATCAAGAAGCAGATTATGGAACGCGTCTTTCCTGCTATTATGCTTAAGCATGATAGATGCCATTTTTACAGATCTCGGCTTGCGCCAAGGGCTGATCGAAGAGTTCAACCCTCTCATGAGATCGATATACGAGATGAATATCCCTATTTTTTATTTAATCAAATTCTGCCTTCCGTTGGCTCTCTTATTTTTGGTAACTAAAATAACACATCGGTTATATTTACGTTTTTTATTGTTGTCTGCTTTACTCTTGTACATTATAATTGTTGTCTACCATATTTGCTGGATTGTCATGGCGGCATTGCCGCTTTCATAAAGATTTGAGATCTGCCATCCTCCTAACGGATTGGTCGGATCTTTTTTTATTTTTCTTACATAAAAAAACCGTTTCCACGGGGATCACTCACAAGTAATCCTCACGGAAACGGTACAATAAGTCATTTATTTTGTTTTTGGATCTGCCACATTAAACATATTCGCAACGATCAAACCGGTAATTAGCGCGATGGCACTCATTACAAACGGAGTCCCGCTCTCAGGAATTCCCGGGTAGATAACAAAAATAGATCCGAGAATCAACCCGATAATGATGGCAAACATGCTGTGCGTATAATGATGCAGCAAATATGCAATGGCCTTGCTACTCACAATAAATCCAACAATCACACCAGCACCGATCACGAGGATCAATGGGAAATTCATTGTGGAAAGAGCATTTATTGCTGTCGGGTAAACGCCTAGCAGTAATAAGATGAACGAACCGCTGATCCCTGGCAGCAACATCGCCATGCTCCCTGCCCAGCCTGCAAAGAACAGGCCCAGTGTATTTGTAGCAGTCAACGAAGTGATGACAGCGGCGTCAGCCGGTTTCATGAAGGCTGTCGATGCCAAAGCTGCCGCGACAAGAAGCAAAAGAAGATAGTGCCCAAATTTAAAATTCGTCCGCACATTCGCTTGTTTGGAAATAAAAGGAACAATGCCAATGATCAAACCAAGAAAGAAAAACTGAGTGGGCTGATTATAATTCTTCAATAAATAATCGATGACCCGGCTGAATAAAACTAATGTTAAGCCGATCCCTATGCCAAGTGGCAAAAGAAAACCGATATGTTTCTTCCAATCCCGGCTAAAAAAACCACTAATTGCTGATAACAAACGATCATAAATTCCAAGGATGAACGCTATCGTTCCTCCACTGACACCAGGTATCAAGTCGCTGATTCCCATTAAGAATCCGCGATAAATATTTTTCCATTCCATTGTTGTAAAGTCCTCCAAAATTCAAATTCACTCTTAGTAGTATACCATCTACAAACAAAAATAAGGACAAGAATGTAGTCGTGAACCAATTTGACAAAATAAAGAATGTTGTCAATACATACATGACGTTCTTTGAAGCATGAAATTCGGGGCATACGACGTCTTTTCAGACCAATTTTCTTCCAACAAAGACAAAACTGGCGCGAGGTAAGCTAACGTACCTGGCGCCAGTTCATTCATTTCCCTTGTTCCTTTTTCAATTTCTCGATCCGCTCCATATAATCATCAATTTTTTTATCAATCCGATCCGACTCATCTTGAATTAATGTATCCTTCTCTTCCTCAAGTGCATCGATCATCTGATCGTATTGCTCTCGGTGCCTCTCCGCAATACCTAACAACTCATCCTTTGTTGCTTGATCAATTAATCCTTCCCCTTCGAGAAGTTTAGCAGCACCTGCAAAGCGATAGCTCTCTACACGAATCAGGTCTCTCGCAGAGGTTGCCAGTCTCCGCACTTTGTCATGTGCCATCGTTTTGGGCCATGCATCCGCCTTAAAATACATTAAACTGACTAAATCCAAATCAGACGGCAGCCACATTTTTGAGATTCCGTCTGTCATTTCCTCTAAGGAATCAGCTGCCAAATATGTGCCATTCCCTGCCTCTGCCACTTGCTTTAATTGGCTTTCAGCCTCTTGATCCACTTGGAAACCAATGACATTCACATGCCGTTCTTTCGAAAGCTCGGCAAAAGCCTTTGCTTCCTCGACTGGATTCCCATCGCATGTTTCAGCTCCATCGCTGACAATATATAATGTCAGATCCTCTTCCGTCTTTTCATGGTCAAGCCGGGCCTGTTTAATGGCACCTGCCAACGGGGTCCAGCCACTTGCTTTCACTGAATCAACAGCTTGTTCAAATTCTTTTTCTTTATATTTACTCAATGGATATACTTCATCAATTGTCCCGCAAGACAACGTTTTATCCGATTTGTTTTGAGTGCCTGCGTGGCCGTATACATATAACGATACGTCACTTTCACTACCGATTGTGGCGGCAAATCCTTTGACTGCACTTTTGGCTGTATCCATCTTCAGCTTGCCATCAGCCTGAAGCAGCATGCTGGAACTGGCATCCAATAAAATAATTGCCTTTGACGGGATAGCAGCCGGTTTCCCTTCAGCCGTTATTTCATAAGGTTCCGGCAAAACCGGCTCCTTAAAGGCTGGTGAAAAATGAACGAATGGCTCAACAACCTCCTGATATCGAGCACCTCCAAGCAAATGAAGGAACACCGCATACAAATCTTCTGGATCCTTAGTTGACTCAAGAATTGGTTTCATTTCATTCAAAAAGTCCTCTCGAATGTCAGCGTGAACCTCTTGGCCAACCCACATAGATGTTTCCTGATCAATAGAAAACTCTTTCGTCAGTTGACCAGGCGGGAACTGCGCCAGTTCTTCGGCAGTGGATGCGGCCTGGCCAAGTTGGATTGACATTGTATGTGTTTGTTCCTCTTCCTCCTTCTGACTTACCGTACTTACTTTCTCTTCTGTCTGCTTTTGTCCTTTTGTATCGCTTGCAGGTTGAGCCTCTTCGGTTTTACCTCCATTGGAACATCCTGCTGCTACTATACAGGACGCAAATAGTATAGCGGTTCTGATGATCGCTCTCATGTCTGTTCCCTCCTAATGGAAATCTATTTCCTATACGCAAGGTAAACTGAATAGTTTCTTTTCCAGCCGTAAATGAATCAATATGATATGGATATTTCCAGTTCATAAGGTTATTAAATGAATTTAGTCCTACTCATAGTAAATGACACAGTTGCTTCGAAACACAAAAAACTGCAATCAAATTCGAGATGACTCGAACTTAACTGCAGTTTATTTGAGTTATTTGCTTGACTTACTTATTTAACAACAAATCAATTGACCGTTGCTGCTGTTTCCTCACGACGTTTTTCAATCGCTTCAAGCCGTTGATTAAACTCATCAACCGTCATGTTATGTTCTACAAAATAACGGTTACGTGGATGCGTACGGCATTCATCTGAACAGCTTCTCATATACAAATGCTCGTTTTCTTCCGAGCAGAGGATTTTCGCATTACATTCTGGGTTCGCACAATTGACATACCGTTCGCAAGGCGTACCGTCAAAATGATCGCGACCGACAACTACATGTTCTACTTGATTGACCGGTACTGCAATCCTTTCGTCAAACACATAGCATTGTCCATCCCATAACTGACCTTTAACAACTGGGTCTTTTCCGTATGTCACAATGCCGCCGTGCAAGTGAGCTACATCTTCAAAACCTTCACGCTTCAACCATCCAGTGAATTTCTCACAACGAATTCCACCTGTGCAATAAGCAAGGATTTTCTTACCTTCAAACATTTCCTTGTTTTCCTGAATCCATTCTGGAAGTTCGCGGAATGTCTCGATATCCGGACGGACGGCTCCTCTGAAATGGCCAAGATCATACTCGTAGTCATTGCGGGCATCCAAAACAACTGTATTTTCTTCTTGCATTTGCTTGTAAAATTCTTCTGGACTTAAATATTCTCCAGTCAATTCAGTTGGATCAATATCCTTATCCAAACTTAAATTGACGATTTCAGTTCGGTAACGAACGTGCATTTTTTTGAAAGCATGTCCATCCGTTTCGTCAATTTTGAACCAGAGATCCTTAAACCGTTCATCACTATGCATTTTCGCCATGTAAGCATCGGTCTGTTCAATTGTACCTGAACATGTTCCGTTAATGCCTTCCTTGCCGATCAGAATCCGGCCTTTCAAGCCAAGTTCCTTACAAAATGCCAAGTGCTCGGCAGTAAATGTTTCTGGGTCTTCAATTTCTACATATTTGTAGAATAATAATACCCGATATCCGCCTTTTTCCATTTCGTCAACCACCTTCTGTTTTTTCTCTTTGCAATAGGGATAACAGCAAGTTCGGTTTAACAATATTCGATTGTAAACACATAACAGCTAACCCGCATTTGCAAGATCCGGGCCTTGGACATTATATCACAAAAAACTCTCATATAAAAGGGAATGACGGGGATTTCCTGACGTAAAAACAATCACTTTTATGCAAGATATGTGCTTGTTTCATGTAGAAAACTCCTTAGTTTCTGAGTTTTCTACAATGAAGGTAAAGCCGAAAAAGTTGATTTCCGCTACGGCCAGACGTTGCGAACAAACTGTTACATTCCGTTCCATCGCTCGCTTTCCGTGGGCATGGCTTAAGCAAATCGAACTGCGAAGGGTTCGATTTGCTGTATTCCTGGGATTTTCCAGAAATTAAGGCATGTATTGGGTAAGTTGAAATATGACTATCAATCACTTATTCACACATGCAAACTCCCCCACCCTCAGAACTATAAAATGATAGAGTGACTTATTTATCTTATATTTTACTAAAACAAAACTACTAGAAGAAGTTCAATTTCTCTACTCTCTTTTTTTATAAAAACACTACTTATCCCATTGTGTCAGATTTTGTATGTTGTATACTAGAGAAAGATAAAGTTTCGACAAAAGATCGTTTTATTCGAAACTATTTTCCAACTATCCCCGTCTAAGTCTTTACAAAGGAAAAAGGAGTTTAGCAGAATGAGAAAACCTAGGCGGAAAATCTGGATTGATTTTGCGTTTTCAGTCACCATTATTTCATTGACCATTGCCGCGATCTTTATTATCTCCAGGCCGAGTAACAGCAAAGAGCAACCGAAAAACCAAACAAACGGAACGGCTTCCGTGTCCATCGAATCCATCGAATCCAGTTATCCAGGAATTAAAATTGTCACCGAAATGTCTAACGATAAAAAAATGCCCTACGCCATTCAATATCCGCAAAGTACACATAATGAATTCAATGAACAGGTACTCTCTTACATAAACGACGAACGAGCAAACTTTCTAAAACGAATGGAACAATTGAAGAAAACGAAGAAGGATCCGACCGGAGAACTTAATATCTCTTTTGAGACCATGCACCATAAATCAGGTCATTATTCCTTTGTCATGGTATCTGGAAGCAATTTCAGCGATGGGAAAACATCCATGGTCATTCATTCTTTCCACTTGCATCCTTCGACAGGCGCAATGCATACGATTGCCGATGTCATGAACCGCAATCCGGAACATTTGAATGTCCTGTCTACGAAAGTGAAGAAGGAGTTACAAGCAGATCCATCTTTACAAGGAAAATTGGCAGATGACTACGAAAACTGGCTTGCCCCTTTGTGGAGTAACTTCAGGGAGTATACACTGACAGATGAAGAAATCGTATTCTATCTCAATCCGCAAATTGTGACGGATCGTACTATTGGCCAGCCTATTGTATCCATTCCACTTTCCTCTATTAACTCGATTGTTTTGAAAGCTTATCAATCGGAAGAGGCCGATCCTTTACAGACGGAAGGACAAATTGGGAAAAAGCCTGTAAAGCCGTCCCATCCAGAAAGCTCAAAAGAGGATGAAACAACCGGCGAAGGGGAAGCAACTCATCCCGATCAACCTCTTGCCAAGAGAGTTGCGTTGACGTTCGACGATGGTCCAGAGCCAAAAGTGACTCCTCAAATTTTAGAAATACTGAATCGCCATGATGCCAAAGCAACTTTCTTTATGTTAGGAAGCCGGGTGGAATATTATCCTGACGTCGCCGCTGCTGTTCAACAGGCAGGGCATGAGTTAGGAAATCACACGTGGAACCATCCGAATCTTGTTAAACTCCCAAGTGCCCGGGTAATAGAAGAAATTCAAAAAACGTCTGCCAAGATTGAAGAGGTAACAGGACAAAAGGCGACCGCCTTCCGACCTCCTTACGGGGCAGTGAACCAACGAATTCGCGGTCTTTCCGATATCCCGATTGTCTTGTGGGATGTCGACACGTTGGATTGGCAGCATCATGATCCAACCAAAATACTAGAAAAAGTGAAGCAGCAGACGAAAGACGGCAGCATTATTTTAATGCATGATATTCATCAATCGACTGCTGACGGGCTCGATGCTGTCCTGACGTATTTGGAAAGCGAAGGCTATTCATTTGTCACCGTCTCCGAATTACATGAATGACATTTGAGAGACCAACTAAAAAAGCGACGGATCCCTTGCGATCCGTCACTTTTTTGTTTTTGAAAACAACTTGCCTACTAAGAAAGCTATTCATAGGAGAGCAGTTTTGTTATAATTCTTTTAGAACAGAATGGAGGAACGATCATTGCAAATTCAAATCGAACCCGCTTCTGATATACCTATTTACACCCAGCTGGCCAATCAATTGATTGCTTTGATTGCGAAAAAAGAATTGAAGCCAGACGATACATTGCCATCTGTCCGGTCCTTGGCAGCAGATTTGGGAGTCAATATGCATACAGTGAACAAGGCGTATCATGAGCTTCAGCAAAAAGGGATTATTTCTGTCATTCCTAAATCCGGTGCTGTCATTAATCCGATTCCGGAAAAGAGTACAGAATCGAGCAGAGATCGCATGCGCGAAACACTTCACCCTTTGATCGCTGAATCGATCGTCTATGGAATAACGCGAGATGAAATCCTCTCGCTTGCATCGTCTCTCATTTCGGAACTCACGGAGGAATAACTATATGGAAATGACTATTTTTCTTACCATCATTGCATTCCTGACTCTTATGCAATCCGCCATGCCATATTTTTCAAAACAGACCATTACATTTGGTGTTACGATTCCCGAAAGCCATACAGATGATGCAAGGCTGTCAACTTTTAAACGAACCTATTCGGCATTGGTGCTAATAACGGGCGTTCTGGCATGTGTAATATTTGTCTGGCTATCTTCAATAATGAGTGAACAAAACTTTATTCTGGCTGGACTTGCCCTTCAGTTCATTGTGCTAGGAAGCAGTATGATTCTCTATTTTTTCTTTCATTTAAAAGTAATGGCTTTAAAAAAGAAAGAGGCTTGGGGAAACCAGTTAAAACAAGTGACCGTGACCGATCTCTCCTTACGCTCACAGGATGAAATGCTTCCTACTTTCCTATTTGCCCTGCCAATGGTAATCACACTCGGTTTGCTTGCGTACACTGCAGTTCATTATCCAAACTTGCCTGATCAAATACCGACTCATTGGGGGCCGAACGGAAAGCCGGATGCTTTCAGTGATAAATCACCTTTTTCAGCCATTGCGATGCTGGTGATCCTGCTCATCATGCAAGCTATGTTCGGCTTAATTCATTGGTCGACAAAAAGTGCGGGAATCCGGCTGCGTGCGGCAAAAAAACAAGCATCGAAAATCCAGCAACTTACTTTTCGGAAGTATTCCAGCTGGCTCTTGTTTTTCGTTTCTATCCTTGTGACCGTTTTGCTAGGTTATTTGCAAATGGCAAACATCCATGATCAACTAGGCAATTCAACGGTCCTTTTTATATTGCCAATTGGTTTTGTTATTCTTATACTGGCTGCTACAGCATTTTACGCTTTTAAGATCGGGCAAGGCGGAGCGAGGATAGAAATCGATATAGTGGAAGAAAGTAAAGATGGATTAACCGATATAGATGAGGATGTACATTGGAAAGCGGGCATTTTTTACGTGAATCGAAATGATCCATCCCTCTTCGTCGAAAAGCGGTTCGGTGTTGGATGGACCATTAACTTTGGTCAGCCCTTATCTTATTTCATTATTTTTGTTCCTCTTGTGCTCATTATAGGAATATCCCTCTTCCTCTAACTTGAATAAGGCGAAGAACATTAAATCGTTCTTCTCCTTCTTGGGCTTTGAAAAGAGAAAACGCTCCCTCTGTCATTGACAGAGAGAGCGTTTTTACTTTACTCGGTTCAGTTAAATACACTCGTGCTATGAAGCGGCTGAAGTCTTGCTTTCGGATCGATGTAAGCTTTGGCATGGTTTACTGCTACCGGTGCTTCTCCTAAACCGACTGCAATCAGTTTCACTTTGCCATCGTAGCTTGTAATATCCCCTGCCGCGTAGATTCCTTCAATATTTGTTTCCATTTTTGAGTTCACTAAGACGGAGGTGCGGTCCATTTCAAGGCCCCACTCCTTAATCGGTCCGAGGGAAGAAATGTTTCCATAATTGACGATTAGATGATCAATTTCAACACTTTCCTCTGTGCCATCCTTCTGTGCAAGAACTACTTCGCTGACCATTCCGTTTTCACCGGAGATTGATTTCACAGCACGTGATGTTAGGACATTGACTTTTGATTCCATCAATTGGTTGACACTTGTTTCGTGTGCTGTAAACCGTTCCCGTCTGTGTACTAAAGAAACATTGGAGGCAATATCCTCTAGCATGAGAGCCCAGTCAACAGCCGAATCTCCGCCGCCGCAAACAAGTACGTTTTTGTCTTTAAACATGGAAAGGTCTTTAATCCCATAATGCAGTGTAGTTCCCTCAAATTCCACCTCTTCGGCTAAACCGATTTTCCGTGGCTGGAAAGCTCCAATGCCGGCAGTTAGCAAAATCGTACGTGTCAAATGAACCCCTTTGTCAGTTTCCAGAATGAAATGATCGCCATCTCGTTTCACAGATACTGCTGTCTCGCCAAGATGGATTTCAGGGTTGGAATAATGAGCTTGTGTCACAAGGTTCGCCACAAGATCCTTCGCAAGGATCTTTGGAAAACCGCCAACATCATAAATATACTTATCTGGATACAATTCAATTAGCTGTCCGCCTAATTGAGGCAGGCTATCTATAATTTTGACCGACATTTCCCGCATACCTGCGTAGAAAGAAGCGAAAAGACCTGTTGGGCCTCCCCCAATGATTGTAATGTCGACAATTTCATTATTCATCTATGAACACTCCATTTTCCTTAGACTTTGATCAGAACGAAAAGCTGCTTCCTTTCCCTCTGATTTCTTACTTATCTACTCTACACATTATCTACTATTTTTCAATAAAAAACACCCAATTTGTTTCACGGATTTCGTTGTCATTCCAATAGCCGGATCACATGGATAGTAAAATTAAATTTGGAAGCGCTTAACTTTTTTTAATTTTAATTATAGTATTATTTCCTCAAATCCGTATAATAGGATATATGTACCGATTCATAAAAATTCAGTTGCGACTTTGGGGGGGTTCACACATGAGACTATCGGTATCCAAAAGAATATGGTTCGGCTTTTCCATATTGCTTTTCCTAATGCTCTTGATCGGAGCTGCATCTTTTATTTCGACAAAAAAGATGAACGATGAATTTGCATTCCTATTGGACGACCGCATGCACAAAATCAGCCTGGCTGATGAGCTGATCAATGCACAGAAAGAAAGATATATCGCCATCAGCAGTTATGTGTTGTTCAAAACACAGGAATTTGTCCAACAGCGGGATGAGTCTACGGCTGTTGCGGATGAATTGATTGCGGAGATGAACAAATCCTTTACATCCTCTGAGAATAAGAATCTCGTGGATGAGCTTACAGCCCTGGATGAGGAGTTTGGCCAGATGGTGGATGAAATCAGCTATATGCTGATGAGAGGCAACGAAACACAGAATCGTGTGCTGTTAAAACAGGCGAGCGTCTTAAATATGGAAATGATGGACAAGGCAACGGAACTGAAGGCAAGACAGCTGGAAGAAATGGCGACGTCCAGAAAAAGCTTAGAAAATATGACCATGATCATTCATTCAATTACTATCGGATTAATACTGGCTGGGCTCGTACTTTCCATCATTGTCACGAACATGATCAACAGGAAAATTGGATTGCCTGTGAAGAAGATGACTTCTGCGCTGGAACAAATTGCTGATGGGGACCTGACAATCGAGCGGGTCACAATAAAAAATAAAGACGAAATTGGTGATATGGCTTCGGCCTTTAATCGGATGGTTGCAGACGTCAAACAGCTTCTTGAGCAGATTCGATTCTCCTCCCACCAATTGGCTGCGCAAGCCGAACAGTTGTCAGCTAGCTCGGAGGAAAGCCTCGCTTCATCGGAAATGGTTGCTTCTGCTTCAGAAAAGAATATGCGTGAGAGTGAACAGCAAACAAGTTTGATCAATGATCAGACCGAATCTGTCAGTACCTTATCGCATGATGTCACAGCCATTGCACAAAGCAATGAAAACATGCTGGAGTCTATGCAATCCGTTATTTCCTACGTATCAGACGGCTCTCATACAGTTCGGGAAGTATCAGGCAAAATGAGCCAGATCCAAACGACCATTCAGGAAGCTGCCGAGATTATTCAACTGATGGCCAAGCAATCAGCTGAAATTCAGCAGGTAACTTCTCTCATAACGGCTATTTCGGATCAGACAAATTTATTGGCATTGAATGCCGCAATTGAAGCAGCCCGTGCAGGTGAGCATGGTAAAGGGTTTGCGGTCGTTGCAGAAGAAGTCCGCAAGCTGGCCGAACAATCCAAGACGTCTGCTACCGAGATTGAGACGATGATCGAATCGATCCAATCGGCTACAAAGAAAGCGGTTGTTGCCATTAACCTTGGCAGCAATACAGTCGAAAGCGGCAAAACAGAAACAGATAATTCACTTCAATTATTCAACCATATTGAAGTAGCTGTCGAAGAGGTGCACGGCAATGTGAATCGCGTTGCCCTTGCGATCGACCAAATCCGAAACATGACAGAGTCAATCAGCCACTCTTCGCATCAGATTCAGAAGATAGCCGAATCTACGGCATTCATCGCACAGGAAACGAGCGCAGCCACAGAAGAGCAGCTGGCTGTGAACGAAGAGATTTCGACGAGTTCCCAAACACTTGCATCACTCGCCGAAAGCCTGCAAAAAGAGGTCAACCGCTTTACTTTCTAATGGCATTAGCGTGGTGCTAAATAAACGAAAAAATCGGAGCCGCTTTTGCGCTCCGATTTTTTATTGTGCAAGATGTGCCTTGCAAAATTGCTCTATTTCCGTGTATTCCTCATCATCTAATTCGAAATCGAGGACATTCCCTGTCGCCCTTTCAAAAAAGTTGTAGGAAACGATTCTCTCTTCTTCACCATCCACCAAAAAGATGATCCGCAGGCCCGTCCCTTTTTCATCGTAAAGTTCATCCTCGGGATCTAACTGGAGGTATAGATGAAATTCATAGCGGGTCCCGCTTAATATGCCGGTCGGGTCGACCAATTCCTCCCGCGTATATTCCATTATGTCCATTTGTATCATCCTCACCAAATAATAAATAGTGTTCGATACCATCGTACACTAAAAAACGCTTCTCGTCGTTCATTATAAACTGTTTTTATTCATAGACAACATTTTTGTTTTGCAATTTTCCAGAGATTAAGGAACAATGAAAGAGTGAAAACTATTCACAATTTTATCGTTAGGGGAAATGTATATGTTGAAATTTGAAGACTACCAATATACGAGACCGGATATGGCGGAAATCAAAGAACAATTCCATGATTTATTGGAGCAGTTCCGCGCCGCGGACTCGTACGACAAACAAAATGAAGTAATTGAAAAAATTAACGCGATCGGCAGCGATTTCTCAACACAGGCCAATCTGGTTTATATTCGTGCGTCCATCGATACGAATGATGAATACTACCAAAAGGAACGGGACTATTTCGATGAAATTAATCCTGAATTCCAGGAACTTGGAACCGCTTTCTACAAAGAGCTCGTTGCAACTCCTTTCCGAAAAGAACTGGAAGAGAAATGGGGCCCACAGCTTTTCGCATTGGCGGATAATGCCATCAAGTCATTTTCATCCGAAGTCCTTCCTCTCTTGCAGCAAGAAAACAAGCTGACGTCAGAGTACGCGAAGCTGGTAGCCTCTGCACAGATCGAGTTTGACGGCAAAACATTGACTCTAGCTCAACTCGCTCCATATGCGGAGTCAACGGACCGCTCTGTCAGAAAGTCTGCGATGGAAGCCTCCTATGCATTCTACGAAGACAATGGAGAACAATTTGACCGCATCTACGATGATTTAGTAAAAATCCGTCATGAAATCGCAACAAAACTAGGCTTCAAGAATTTTGTGGAACTTGGCTATGCCCGGATGAATCGGATCGGCTATGATGCCGATATGGTGAAAAACTTCCGCGACCAAGTGCGGGACTACATTGTTCCTCTAGCGAATAAGCTATACGATCGACAAGCAGAACGGATCGGCGTCGATAAGTTGAAATTCTACGATCAATCATTGAATTTCTTAACAGGCAACGCGAAGCCGAAAGGATCTTCCGAATGGATCATTGAAAACGGCAAGAAAATGTATCAAGAGCTCTCCCCGGAAACGGATGAATTCTTTACATTCATGACAGACAAGAACTTGCTAGACTTGGAAGCGAAAAAAGGCAAAGAATCTGGCGGCTACTGCACATTTATCGACAACTATGATTCGCCGTTCATCTTCTCCAACTTCAACGGTACATCTGGCGATATCGATGTACTGACACATGAGGCAGGACATGCATTCCAAGTCTATTCCAGCCGAAATATCGGGATTCCTGAATACGTTTGGCCGACACATGAAGGGGCTGAGATCCATTCCATGAGCATGGAATTCTTCACGTGGCCATGGATGGAACTATTTTTTGAGGAAGAAACGGAAAAATACAAGTTTGCTCACCTAAGCAGCGGTCTGCTCTTCTTGCCTTATGGTGTCGCAGTGGATGAATTCCAACATCTCGTCTATGAACATCCTGAAATGACGCCTGCCGAGCGCAAAGCCGCTTGGAAAGAGCTTGAAAAAACGTACTTGCCAAAACGTGATTATGACGGCAATCCATACTTGGAAGCTGGCGGCGTGTGGCAACGTCAATCTCATATATATGAAGTGCCATTCTACTATATCGATTACACACTCGCGCAAATCTGTGCGTTCCAATTCTGGAAACGCTCGCTAGAAAACCGCGAGGAAGCTTGGAATGATTACATTCACCTTTGCCGACTCGGCGGTTCCAAGAAATTCACGGAACTCGTGCGTGATGCCAACCTCATCTCTCCATTTGAAGACGGCTGCGTACAGTCTGTCGTTGGCGCCATCGAATCTTGGCTCAACAGCGTAGACGATAAATCACTATAAGAGAAGTTCAAAGGACTGTCCAGACTATCAGTGGCAAACTGATAGTCTGTGACAGTCCTTTTAAACGATTCGCCTGTGATTTAATTCTCTGCAGTTTTTCAGAGTTCGCCGATCATTACAGAATTCCTATTACAGTTTCATCGGTCAATCTATTCCGGTTAAGATCATCCGATATCAAGCTTCTCTTGGTATGCAAACTACCTTCATGTTAAAAAGATAGATTTAAAAACTGGGGAGAAAAATAGACGGAGAAAATATTAACTCTTTTCTCCGCCTGCTCATGGGATTAGCTAGTGCACAGCGGTTCATGTACGCTGTAGCGATTTTTACCGTTCTCTTTCGATTGGTAGAGTGCGTCGTCAGCTTTTGCATAGAGTGTATCAAACGTATCATTTCTATCGGAAAATGCGATTCCGATACTGACGGAGAGCGGAATCTCGTTTGTTAAACGCATTCCGATTACATTGCCTTCTATTTTCAATAGCAATTCCTCTGCTGCCTGGCGTACCGCATGTTCCTCGGCTTTTTTAAATAACACGAGAAATTCGTCTCCACCAACCCTTGCGGCAACTGCCTTCGGTTCTACCACTTCAGCTATCATAGTGGCAGCCTGTTTCAAAATACGATCTCCTTCTCCATGTCCAAGCCTGTCATTCACCTGCTTGAAGTTGTCTAAATCAATCATAAGCAACGCAAGCGGAGTGCTTCCGGCCAAGCTTCTTTGCACCTCATCCTCGAAGGCCGCACGGTTTTTCAGTCCTGTCATACTGTCATGGAACGCTAAGTGAATCGGGGCTGCAACGAGCCGGCCAATAATGAATGATAATCCTACTGCTGCCGTAATAATTACTAATAGCTGTTTAATGAACTGGTTTTTATATGTATGCAATAATCCCGTCAACTCGGAATCGTTATACACAATTTCTACTACACGGTTTGTTGAATAACCACGTCTTTCTTCCGCTATATACGGAATATATCGATACGTTTTTTGACGTCCATCTGCAACTAGAGTAAGTTCTCTCACTTCCCCGCTCTGATTAACTTCGTTGAAAACCGAGAAAAACGGCTCCTCAATTTTCTTCTGCATGTAACCATCGGTTTTCTGTCCAAGTATAAAACCTCCGGAGTTATAGACATGTATGCTATCGATAATATCATATGTATCTTCCAGTTCCTTGCTTGTCTCCAGGAAATTAAACTTCTTAAAAATCTCTTCATCCTCTAATGAGGCTGCCAATTCTATTAAGTAAAGATGATCAGGCGTCGGCATATAACTGAATTTCTTTATTTCCCCTGTCTTCGATTGGATATCCATTCCGTCATGTGAAAAGTTTGACCCTTCCCTCCTGCTATCCAGCAGTTTGGAAAACTTCGGACAGCAATCGCTAAAGTTCAAACCAATATCTTGTTTAAAACTGCTATATAATACTGTATTATTATCATTCAATACGAAAACTTCCATACCATACTTCTTCTTCAGCTCATCAAAATTCCATTGGGCAAAATCGGACTCTTCCTCGTATTTTTGAACTAACTCATTCGAAAATTCCTTCATTTTATCTGACATTTCCTTGTCGAACAAATCGTATACGGTATCGATGGTCGAAAGATTGCTTATTATTTTGTCCTCTGCCATGGAAATCTTGGCAGCCTGGCTTGCAATGACACTTTCTTTCAGTTTCATATAATCAAACATTGCAATGACAAAGGAAAGAACTAGCGAGAATACAATTAAGATTACAGTTAGTTTTAATCTAAAATTCCTAGCCAAAGACGTATTCCCCTTTTGCGGTCCGTATATTTCATAAACATTATAGACTATTTATACACCCCTAACTATGCTAAACGACCTAAATAATTTGATTTGACGAGAGGAATTCACAAATTCGCCATAATTCCAAAAAAGAGACGGTCTCCCTATGCTACAGGAGGCCGTCTCTTTTTACATTACATTAACCCAACAGCATTGCCATTTTCATCGATACCCATTTGGAGGGCTGCTGGCTGTTTAGGCAGGCCAGGCATTGTCATAATGTCTCCTGTCAAGCAGACGAGGAAACCAGCACCAAGCTTAGGGATAATTTCACGGATTGTAATTTTGAAATCTGTTGGTCTGCCCAACTTCTTCGGATCATCCGTAAATGAATATTGTGTCTTCGCCATACAAATCGGTAGGATATCCCATCCATTTTGCTCGATCGCCTTCAAATCCTTCATCGCTTTATCGGTGAGGATAATTCCTTCACCACCATATACTTTTTGAACAATCGCTGTAATTTTGTCAATGACCGGCTGTTCCACATCATACAATGGCGCAAATTGTTTCGGCTCATCCAAAAGCGCAAGCACTTCATTCGCAAGATCAAGACCACCTTGTCCGCCTTGTCCCCACACATCCGTCAACGCTGCCCGCACCCCTTTTGACTTGCACCATGACAGGACGAAGTCCAGCTCAGGCTTAGAATCTGTAATAAAACGGTTTAGTGCAACGACCGGCTGGACGCCAAACGCTTGAACCGTTTCAATATGCTTCTCCAAGTTCACAATTCCTTGCTGCAAGGCAGATACATTTTCTGCACCTAAGTCCTGTTTGGCTACTCCTCCATGCATTTTCAAAGCGCGGATTGTTGTAACCAAGACAACCGCGTCAGGCGCAAATCCACCTTTGCGTGCCTTAATATCCATGAATTTCTCAGCACCGAGGTCGGAACCAAAGCCTGCCTCCGTAACGACGATATCTGCAAGCTGTCTCGCTGTATTAGTCGCCATCAAAGAGTTGCAGCCATGCGCGATATTAGCGAAAGGACCGCCGTGGATCAAAGCAGGGGTTCCCTCGATCGTTTGAACGAGATTTGGCTTGAACGCTTCCTTCAGCAGTAGCGTCAGTGCCCCTTCGACGCCCAGATCTCGGACAGTAACGGCTTCTTTATTGTATGTGTAGCCGATCACCATTTGAGAAAGCTTCTCCTTCAAATCATTCAGGCTCGTTGCTAGGCAGAATACCGCCATGATTTCAGAAGCGACAGTAATATCGAATCCATCCTCCCGTGGCACACCTTGGGCAGGACCCCCTAATCCGATTGTGACATGACGGAGTGCACGATCATTCATATCCAATGCTCGTTTCCACGTAATTCGCCGCGGATCGATTCCAAGGGCATTCCCTTGGTGGATATGGTTATCGATGAGTGCGCTTAATGCGTTATTCGCAGTCGTGATCGCATGGATGTCTCCGTTGAAATGCAGATTGATTTCTTCCATCGGCAACACTTGGGCATACCCGCCACCAGCTGCACCACCCTTGACTCCCATTACAGGGCCGAGTGACGGTTCACGGAGCGCAATCATCGATTTCTTGCCCAATCTAGCAAGCGCATCCGCTAATCCTACTGTTACTGTGGACTTTCCTTCCCCTGCAGGTGTCGGGCTAGTAGCAGAGACTAGAACGACCTTCCCAGCCGCTTGTTTCGTCTGCAGCTTGCTGACATCAATCTTTGCTTTGTATCTGCCGTACGGTTCGACCGCTTCCTCTGGAATGCCTGCCTTCTCAGCAATCTCGCCAATCGGCTGCATGACCGCCTGAGACGCAATCGCCAAATCTGTTAACGGTTTTGTTTTATCTACCATCCCTATCCCATCCTTTCATGATGAAACCCAATCCATTTCTCATTTTTATTATATGCTTACTACTATTTTGCCGAATTGTTCATTATGCTTCAGCCTATCAAACGCTTCTTGGGCTTCTTCCAAACGAAACGCGCGGTCGATTACCGGCCGGATACCGTGAAGTTCCATAAAACGTAAGGCTGCTCTCAGCTCTTCTCTGCTGCCCATTGTGGTGCCTAACAGCTGGTATTGCCCATAGAAAAATGATCGCAAGTCAAAGTCGACTGTATCCTCAGTCGTTGCACCGAACACCACAATCTTTCCGCCCTTTTTCAACACTTGAAGGGAGCGGTTGAATGTAGCCCGGCCCACACTTTCCACGACCAAATCGATCGTTTCACCCTGAAGCTCGGCTACCCAATCACTATTCGTGTCCAGCGCCATATCTGCACCGATATTCCTGGCACTTTCACGTTTCGATTCACTTCTGGATGTGACAATGACCTTGGCCCCTGCACTTTTTGCAAGTTGGATCATGAATGTCGCCACACCGCTCCCCGCACCAGGAATAAATACGGTTTGTCCCGCCTTCAAATCACCTTGTGTGAACAAGGCACGATAGCCAGTCAGTGCGGATAACGCAATAACAGCCGATTCCTCCCACGACAAATGTTCCGGCTTTTTCTCGAGCTGCTCGGCCGAGATTACAATTTTTTCCGCAAAAGTTCCATGATCCGGCATACCCAAGATATCGAACCTTTCAGGAGGTGCAGCACTCTTCTGGAACCAGCGTAATGAGGGGTTGATGATCACTTCGTCACCGATAGACCAGTCTGTGACATCGGCTCCAATACTTTCGATCACGCCTGCGCCATCCGAACCGAGCACTAGCGGCCTACTTTCATTCCCTCTTCTACCAGGGATCATTAAATCTCTTCGATTTAAGCCAGCAGCCTTCAATGCGACAACTACTTCGCCCATACCCGGGCTGGGATCTGCCAGTTCCCCCAGTCGCATTTGTCCATCGGCATGCATAAATGCTTTCACTTTTCCCACCCTCTCCCCGACTATATGTATTCTGACGTCTCTATCATACAACATAATGAAACCATTTTCATATTGTACTTGTCGCAGATTTCAATTTATTTGTGGAAATAAAAAAACTGTCTCCATCCACTTGTAAGGTGGCTTGTGACAGTCTTTATTGCTCAATAATGAAGTTCACATCAGCTTCAAAAGATAATCTTCTCAAACTAACTTTTTAAGCAATTGTCCCCCTAAAAATCTCTCTTCTAACATAGTAAGTGATTACTCCACTTGATGGTGCAATTCGACGAGAACAATTTCCGGCTGGTTAAAAAAACGAATCGGGATAATGCTGTTGCCAATTCCTCGGCTAATGATCATCTGACTCTGGTTTTCTGAATGAAGCCCCTCCGTATAACCTGGAAACCAGCCTTGGCCTGGAGCTACAAGCCCTCCGATCCCTGGAATACGGATTTGTCCGCCATGTGCATGCCCGCTCATAATAAGATCTATCTTCTGCGCATAATAAGTCTCAAATTGCTCAGGACGGTGTGAAAGCAATATTTTATACATAGAGTCAGGCACGTCTTGAAAAGCCTGTAAAATGAACTCCTTGACTGCCTCATCATCTGCTTTTCTGCTCGATAATGGATCATCAATGCCGCCAACCGCGACCTGCTGGCCATCCCGCTCAATTAATACGGCTGTATTCGAAAGAGTATGCACTCCTCGGCTTTCCAAGCGACTCAGAATTTGAGCTGTTTCATTGCTTGAAATTTCATGATTGCCCGTTACGTAATAGAATGGCGCGACAGATTCTAACTCCTCGACCAGCTCCATGCTACGATCGAGGTCAAAGCGATTGCTGTCTATGAAGTCGCCTGTAATAAAAATTGCGTCAGGAGATAGCCCCTTCACTTTTTTCACAAGACCGGCATGTCTCTCTCCGAATTTCGCATCATGTAAATCGGATAGCTGCACGATCCTGAAGGAATCGAACTCACTAGGGATTTTGGGAGAATGAATGTCATAGCTAGTGACTCCGATTGTCATATTATCCCTATACAATATGAATAAAAATAAAAAAATTAGAACTATCCATACCAATCTGGTTCCTTTTCGAATCCGGGTCTTCTTGCTTTTCATTGCCAGCGTTTTTTCATCTTAGCGAGTTCCAATAACTCCAATACATCTTTTTTTGGTAGATCCACGAGAATGGAAAGAAGTTCCCGTTCCGCTAATCTTCTCCCTCTCCCACTTCGGTATTTTTCCTTATTCACTGCATCGATTTCCGTGTATAGGTCTGGAAGCCTATCACCGTGTTCCGCTTCCCGATCGACTGTCAAATGCTCGCGAAGCCTTTCGTAAAGCATATCCATGCTTGTCGTATTGCCTGTAAATGCGCGTGATGTGCGCGGATCTCCTAAGATCAATTCATCCGTTGAAATGTTAAAGCGATCCGATATTTTAGCAATCCATGCGGCAGATGGGGCATTTTTCCCCTTCTCCCAATCCTTTATCCGGCTGGCAGATGTGCCAATAGCCGCTCCAAATGCCATCATTGATAAGCCTCGCTGCTCGCGTAAGGCTTTTAATCTAATTCCAAAGTCTTCTTTACTCCACTCGTTCACAGTTACGCCTCCTCCTATTTGCTTATCTATATCTTATTTTTACTTTGAGGTCTCTGTCAATCTATATTTATATTTCTATTAAGTATTTTAATACCCTTTCTTTTGTCGTGCGTAATTTTCCTCATTTTTTTCCATATATGCGTGCCAAACATCTTTATTCGTAAAGTTTAGTTTTTTCGCAATTGAACCGTAAAGAATCCATAACATTTTATATCGCTCAATCGTCGGATCCGAAATAAAATGATTAATTGCAGAGTTTGTCGCAATAAATAAATCTGTTAACTCGCCATCCACCTCACCATCAGGCCATTCTTGCACGAGCGCATCAAATCCCTTTTCAATGCCTAAGGAGAGCAGGAAATGGATCGAGTCCACATATTCTTCTATGATTATATGATGGGGAGAGGCCTCTTTATGGCTCCAAAATTTAAAACATCTCGTTTCGTTCGCAAGTTCAGAGAGCTCGACGAGCAACGCCAAACCTTTTTTCGTAAATAAATCTGCATGGCCTTCATGGTTAGATTGAATAAATGAGTCCAAATCACGCTGCATTGTAAATAAAGTCGTCAATTCCATTAAAAAACCTCCAAAAAAAATTATTATCTTGAAACCAAACCATATACTCATCCGTACATAGTAGATGACTATCTATATCTGTGAGGGGTTGCTTTCATGGGACTATTACTAATCCGCGTTTTCATCATAGCATTCGTCATTTATTTATTTTACCGCGGCATTCGTTATTTGACGGATCCAAAGCGGAAATTGGATGAGGCGCATGAACAAGAGCAATATTATTTCTTTGATGATCTGAAAAATGTTAGGAAAAACTTTTTCATCACATACAAAGGCGCATTGTTCGAAGGAGAAAAGTATTTGGGCACAACTGAAGATGCTTTTGATGTTGTTTCCATTTTTGTCTGGGTGAAAGACGAAACAAAGTTACAAGGGTTTACTAAAGACGATTTTCATTTCCTTGCTTCTGAAATCGCATCAAACTATCCGAACGCAGAAATCAACTGGAAAAATCCAATTGAAAAATTAATGAAGAGCAAGGCTCAATAGTAAATGGGCATGAATAGGGAGAGCCCATGTATAGTGGCTCCCCCTTTTTGTTTCGCGGTTGCAAGTAGAGGCGAAAGGCCATCATGTCCAAATGTTCCGTCCCCCTGTTACATCGACTCCGAATAAATATAAAAGAACGGTAATATCGAGCAGGGCAAGAAGGAGAAAACCGATACGGAACGAAGTATGCCTCGTTTTATGGCGAAATAGCTGCATACCTAAATAGGAACCAATTCCTCCACCTGCAATCGCGAACAGCCATAATGTCTTCTCTGGAATTCTTCTTTTTTTCCGTTTTGCCTGCCTTTTGTCATACCCCATTAAGATGCATGACCATATAGAACAGAATAGGATCCATCCAATGAGCAATTCATTCATTGTTTCATCTCCCTTATCCTTAATAGTACACCGTGCCATGTGCCAATGGAATGCTATTGTTTGGAAATTATTAGAACCTTTTTCAAACGCCTTTCCGTGCTGTTGAATTCTCATTGGCTGTATTTGAGAAGTCCTATAGAATCAGCCGTCCCCAAAAGGACCCTACTCGTTTACAAGTGGATTGTTTCGGCAAAGGACATGACAGGAGACAGGCAGCATGAAAAAACGCCTTGCCTCGGTACGAATCCGATTAGCAAGGCGTCCTGTATCATTTCTTATTTCGCGATTGATTTTTTTGCAGTGTCTGCAAGTTGTGCAAATGCTTGTGCATCTGTCACAGCAAGATCTGCAAGCATTTTGCGGTTCACTTCGATGCCAGCCACTTTTAGACCGTGCATAAGAGTGCTGTAAGAAAGGCCATTCATACGTGCAGCCGCATTGATACGTGTGATCCATAGTTTACGGAAATCACGTTTTTTCTGACGGCGGTCACGGTATGCATAGTTGAATGATTTCATGACCTGTTGGTTTGCTACTTTGTAAAGTCTATGTTTAGAGCCAAAGTAACCTTTAGCTAGTTTCAATACTCGATTACGGCGCTTGCGCGACACTGTTCCACCTTTTACGCGTGGCATAGTAATTACCTCCTGCTATTCCTATAAGAATGTTGTAGTTTCGTTTTCAAAAAGGCGGGTTGCTGGGCTTCCATCCAACCGGATCCTTCAATTTAAAGCCATGAATTACTTCATGTATGTGATCATTTCACGGATACGCTTGTAGTCTCCAGATGAAACAAGGGAAGCTTTGCGTAGGTGACGCTTTGCTTTCGTTGACTTGTTTGCGAAAAGGTGACTTGTATAAGCACGACCGCGTTTCACTTTACCGGATGCAGTTTTCTTGAAACGTTTTGCTGAACCGCGGTGAGTTTTCATTTTTGGCATGATCTGTTCCTCCTAAATCTTTCGTGTTACTTCTTTTCAGCAGTCGGGGCAAGTATTAGGAACATGCTCCGGCCTTCCATTTTCGGTTTAACTTCAACCGTTGAAACTTCCTTGCATGCTTCTGCGAATCGGTCGAGTACTCGTTGACCAATCTCTTTATGAGTAATGGCACGTCCACGGAAACGGATAGAAGCTTTTACTTTGTCCCCGTTCTCCAGGAATTTGATCCCATTGCGCAGTTTGGTTTGAAAATCATGTTCATCAATTGTAGGGCTAAGGCGCACTTCTTTGATGTTAATGATTTTCTGGTTTTTCCGTACTTCACGCTCTTTTTTCTGCTGTTCAAACTTGAACTTCCCATAGTCCATTACACGAGCTACTGGGGGCTTTGCTTGCGGAGCGACAAGGACGAGGTCCAAATTCGCACGAGCTGCGATATCAAGCGCCTCATTACGTGATTTGATTCCAAGCTGGTCACCGTTATGATCGATCAGGCGAAGCTCGCGGGCACGGATGCCCTCGTTTACGTACATGTCTTTGCTAATAGTAATCCACCTCCGGATATTGTCTCGCGAATACACAATTTGGGTATACCGCCTATCGTTCCGGCGGAGTCCCACAGGTCATTCTAACATTGAAAAGCAAAGGGCGCCAGAATTCTAGGCATAAAAAAAGTAGACATATCGTAATGATTGTCTACCCGCATATGCGTACGCACAACTAAATGCACGGCACGTCATTCATGTGTCTTACCTGTCAACAGCGTATTGCGTCAATCAGGTGAGAAGCGGGCAGCCTCTTCTTATACCACAAACTGTATTCATTAACCTTTATAACTTTACCATGCCGTGCATCTGTTGTCAACTATTGATTTCTTCTAATTCATCAAGGCGCACTCCAAGGAATCGGACAAAGTCATCCGTCCCCATATGAGAATTTTGCATTTCCACAAGCCATTGGTCTTGCACATCTCCATTTGCAGAACAAAAATACTCCCAAGCCTTATCAGAAAAACCGGCAAAATAATATACACGCATCAAGCCGATATGCCCTTCTTCCACTTCAGGATCCAGCTCTAATGTCTTGTCATAGCTCGCTTTCGCAAGGTCATATTTGCCAAGATGAAGCAGGCAGTCTCCTTTCCAAGCCCATCCATATGGATAGTCTGGATGCATTTCTGTGATTTTGGTGAAATGTTTGAGAGATTCTTCAAAGTCAGCTTGTTTGCCGATACGTACTCCATAATCGAATGAATAGAACCCTGCCAGTCTGGAAACATCAAAATCATCGTACTCATATAAGTTTAGAATCTTTTTCGCTTCCGGCCTATTGTCCACTCTCCATAGATATTTTGCCAATTCTACGTAGTGTGCGCCATTTTCCGGCTCCAATTTAGCGGCAAATTTTAATAACGCAGTAACATAGACGGTGATTGGAGATATTTTAGTAGCCGCCCTCAGCTGTTTCAGGAATGAGTAGTTTCCGTCTTTTATCTCTAGCCAAGGCTCTGCCAATGCCATTACTTCTCTGCCCAGCTGATGGCTAATCCAAGCTTTCTCCTCGTCGGAAACATTCAAACGTTCAATCGGAAGGGTACCAAAATTATTTTGCTTGCTGAAATACATGGCTTCCGCCCAGAAAGGATATAGCGATTCGTCTTTTGGATATTCTTCGACGAGCTTTGTTATAATGACATTCGCTTTTTTATATTCCTTTTCTTTCAATAGCAATTTTGCCACCCGAAATTGAATAGAAGGGCTTTCCTGCTCAGAAAGGAATTGTATTGCTTCACGGTTTGTCATGAGGGCGCTTTTTGAAATAAGCCACCAATCCTCATCCACATTGTCTCTTATTTCATCTAACCGTTCGGATACTATGCGTTTTTCCTTTTCGTCAAGCCATCCTGCCATTCGGTCCACTTTGCAAACGGCCGGGTATAACTCGAGCAACTCAAACCCATATCGCTTGGCAGCTTGATAATCCTCTGCTTGCTCGTAAATTTCAAACAGTTCCTCACGCGCAGCATGGAAGTCGCTTTCAATCTCAATACAAGCTTTAAAGTGCCGTATGGCTTTCTCCTGTTCACCCATTCCTTTGTTAATCAATCCTAACCGGTAATGAGGAAACGTATTTTGTGGATTCATTTCAAGCGCCTCACCTAGTAGTTCCAGCGCGGCTTCTATTTCTCCTGTTTGTTCTCTCAGAAATGCTTCATAACAATACAAATCTGGATCCTGTACTCGATTTCGCAGTTCAGCCAGCACATTCGCACCACGCTGTTCCGCTGGAGTATCCTCCACGTAATCGACATATCTTCGGACAAAAGCCATCACTTGCTCTTCCGTATTCAGAAGCCCTTCTTCCATGACATCCAAAGCTGTTACATGTTCCGTTACCGTTTCAGCCGTTTCGAACAGCATCGCTCCTGCTCGGAATATATAATAAGCCGAGCCGATGCGCTCTGCTTGAGAGGTAACAGACTGCATGGCCTCTTCCCATCTACCTGCTTTCGCCATTGCCTCACCTAGATAGATGAAAGCAAGCGAATCGCCTTCCGGATCTCGCTCGGCGGCTTCTTTGTATGCCTGTTCAGCAGACTGAAAGTCCTCCATTCCCGCTCTTGCATGACCTGCATATAACCATAGATACGTCGCCTCTTCACTTGGCACGCTAGAGATCGCGCGTTCACAAGTGGCAGCCGCCGACTCAAAGTTTTCCTGTTCTAAATACATTTCAGCAATCCGCAGGTAAGGATAAGGAACAGCGGGATTGAGCTCCAAAGATCGCTCCAGCCATTGAATGGCCTCTTGCTCATTTTTCCCTATTTGACAGCGTCCGGCTTCATATGCGTAGTAGGCATTATCCGGGTCTTGCTTCGCCAAGACCAGAAATTGTTCCAAAGCATCGGCCGGTTGCCCATTTGCCAACAAAGCAGACGCATAGGTCGAGGCAACAAATTCATCTTCCTCATTCTGGTACATAGCTGTTTCTGCATAGTCCACTGCATCTTCCGTTCTGCCAATTTCCTCTGCGCATCTTGCCAAATACGCAAATGCAATAGGCTGGTACGGATCCATCTCAAGCGACCGCTCTAAATGGAAAAGAGCATCCGGGTAGGCATCCCTTTTATAGGCGTCAACCCCGAGCAAATAATGAGAGAATGCAGAAGGCCGTTTCAACTCTTTCATTATGGCCATAAAGGAGTCCCGGTCCCCGTATCGCATATAGGAATTGGCAATAAGCAACGCAACCTTCTGCTCCTCCATGCCAAGTCTCTCCTCCACATGCTTTCTCCACTGATCGACATAAGGAAGGAACTTGTCATCATGACCGAGAGATAAACCCAGCACCGATGCATAGACCTCTTCTTCATTCCGAAGTAGAAAGGCCAAAAACTTGTCTGTCATCTCTTCGCTCGCTTCGTCCAAATCATCCACCCGTGAAAAAGCTTCCTGAAAGAATTCATGTTCTTCTTTAGGCAGAGCCGGCAAAGTGTGCGCCTGCTCGCGCGGAATGAAGACGATTGCCAAACCATCCTTCATGCGATTGAACTTTTGAAACACATCATAGGGCACATAGAACGGCTCCAGTCGGTTTGGATCCTGAATCGACAAGATCTGCAGCCGGTCATCGTATCCCCTGACCAACTGGACATGTGAACTATTTTCAACCATGAGATCCAGCATGATCGGTAATCCAAGATCGATCAATTGTTTGAGTGCTTCGACCGTGCTTTTGAAAAACACTGCTTGGAAACCTAATGATTCCATATAGGAAGCGGTCTTGCTTATTCTGGAACCAGTTCTATCGAATATATGGCTTGCCACTTCATCCTGCGTTATGTCATAGCCAGCTGCCCTTAAAATCATTTCAATCGAAGCAGGCACACAATAATTCACTTTCTGTTTAATAGGAATTACATGTACTTCGTTTCTATTTCCTGTTTCATCAAGAGATTCTGGATTAAAGACGGTGTTTTCCAGCACATCGGAATACGATGCGATCCACTTCCGGAAATCATCCCAGCGATCCAGCCGGTACAGTGTATCGGTTTGTATGTAAATGAGATAATTACGCTGGCGGATGTACGGGTGATTTTCCAGCATTTCAGGAATTAGGAGGCTCACTTTCTCATAGTCTCCGTCCGTATAAAGATGATCAATATTGGCGATTTGCAGCGCCACATCATCCGGGTAACGTTCCATCCCTTCCCGCAGAATAGCAGACGCCTCTTCACGAGCGCCCCGTTTCGCCAGCAATTCGGCATACGCCGCATAGGTAATCGCACCGCGTTCCGTCAATGGCAGTGCATCAAGCAATATCTGTTCCGCTTCTTCCAGCCGGTCCATTTCAATATAATACGGAGCTAATTGATCCGCATGGATAGTCCCGCCATTCTTCTCAATTTCCTGAATCGTGCGTGCCGCTTCAGGAATGCGATTCATCATCGTTAATGCATGTAAGCGGACTTTCAATAAATAATTCCTATCTTTTTCTGTGTAAGATGTATTTTGTAATTGATCCTGAATCAAATGATCGACTCGGAACGGTCGATCCCTCTCTAGGAGCGTATGACATTTCCACGCAAATGTTCGTGCCGTCGTAAAACGGCGGTGCGCGTAATACGCTAAGAAATTTCCGTATTGCGACAGCGCTCCATTATCCAGCAATCGGATGAGCCGGTAGCTTTCATCTTCAGAATCAATCAAATGTAAGTAATCAAGAACTTCTCTCCTAGAACATTGAAGGAGAATTCGCAGCACGTCATTTGCCTGGCCGATTGTTTTAATATCGGAAGGTTTGACAATCGTCTCTATCATGAAAATCCCTCCATTTTATGCAGACAACTGTATTGTACTTTGAACACTTCACGAGAATCAAAGTTTCAAATAAATTATTTGAAAAATAATATAAACATCCCATTTCTCGATAAGGAGAAATGGGATGCAATACCTAGTTCGTTATTCTTTATTCGCAACAACCGACTGCAACAGTTCAAGGAATTGTGCAAACGGCATGCTTTCGGATTTTTGTTCACCGTATTTCCGTACATTCACTTCACCGGACTCGACTTCCTTGTCGCCAAGCACGAGCATGAAAGGAACTTTTTGCACTTGGGCTTCGCGGATTTTGTAGCCGATTTTTTCATCTCTGCTGTCTAGATCCACTCGGAAACCGGCAGCCACTAACTTTTCACGCACTTCATTTGCGTACTCAAAATGAACTTCCGGAGATACCGGGATCACTTCTACTTGGACAGGAGCAAGCCATGTCGGGAAGGCGCCTTTGTATTCTTCGATCAAGAAGGCAACAAAACGTTCCATTGTCGAAACGACACCTCTGTGGATTACAACAGGACGATGCGGTTTGCCATCCTCTCCTACGTATGTGAGATCAAAACGTTCAGGAAGAAGGAAGTCCAGTTGGACAGTCGATAATGTCTCTTCCATTCCGATAGCCGTCTTCACCTGAACATCCAGCTTAGGACCATAGAATGCTGCTTCCCCATCTGCTTCCACATATTCAAGCCCCAGCTCATCCATTGCTTCTTTCAACATGCTTTGTGCCTTTTCCCACATCGCATCATCGTCAAAATACTTTTCTGTATCTTGAGGATCGCGGTAAGAGAGACGGAAAGAATAGTCCTTAATATTGAAGTCTTTATACACTTCAATGATCAATTGAACGACACGCTGGAATTCTTCCTTAATTTGATCTGGACGGACAAAGATATGCGCATCATTCAGCGTCATGCCTCGAACCCGCTGCAATCCGGAAAGGGCTCCGGACATTTCGTAACGGTGCATCGTGCCAAGCTCAGCAATGCGGAGCGGCAAATTACGATAAGAGTGGATGCCATTTTTGTAAATCATCATATGATGCGGACAGTTCATCGGACGGAGCACCAAATCCTCATTATCCATACTCATGACCGGGAACATGCCGTCCTGGTAATGATCCCAGTGTCCGGATGTCTTATATAGCTCGACACTACCAAGAACTGGTGTATATACGTGGTTATAGCCGAGTTTCTCTTCTTTATCGACAATGTACCGTTCAATTACACGGCGGATCGTCGCACCCTTTGGCAGCCATAGTGGCAACCCTTGGCCCACTTTTTGGGAGTTTGTGAATAATTGAAGCTCCTTGCCGATTTTCCGATGATCGCGCTCTTTCGCTTCCTCTAACATGCGCAAATGCTCCTGCAGTTCCTCTTTCTTGAAGAATGCAGTTCCGTAAATACGCTGAAGCATTTTATTATCGGAATTACCGCGCCAGTAGGCACCCGCGATGCTCAACAGTTTAAATTCCTTCAACTTTCCTGTAGAAGGAACGTGAATGCCGCGGCAAAGGTCGAAGAATTCACCTTGTTCATAAATCGAGACTTGCTCGCCTTCAGGAATGGCTTCCAGAAGCTCCAGCTTGTACGGATCATCAATCTCCTTGAAACGTTTTTCCGCTTCTTCGCGTGAAACATCATGACGGACAACCGGCAAGTTTTCTCCAATGATCCGCTTCATTTCTTTCTCGAGTTCAGGTAAATCTTCTGCCGTGATTGGAGTTGGCGAGTCGATATCATAGTAAAAACCGTTATCAATGACCGGACCGATACCGAGTTTAGCATCCGGGAACTTGCGCTTCACCGCTTGTGCAAGCAAATGCGCTGTACTATGGCGTAAAATTTCTAACGCTTCCGGTGATTGAGGTGTAATGATTGCGATATCGCCATCTTCCTCGATTGGCGTTTTCAGATCGATCAGCTGATCTCCCACTTTACCTGCCAATGCGCTTTTGCGGAGTCCCGGGCTGATGGATCCAGCGACGTCTTCTGTAGTTGTGCCTTTTGGGAACGATTTAATCGCTCCATCAGGGAATTTCAATTCGATTTGTTCCGACATGATCAGTCTCTCCTTTTTAGTTAGTTGGAATAGAACGGATGGTGTACACATTGATTTTTTAGTTAGTGGAATAAACAAAAAACTTAAAAAACCAATAAAAAAAGCCCCATCCCTGTAAAGGGACGAAGCGTATGTTCGTGGTTCCACCCTTCTTCCTTCCCTCCGGCAAAATGCCGGAAAGACGAAGCTTTCCAATCGGCTAACGGGCCGGTGCCGTCGACGGATACTCATTTCCCCATCGCTGCTCCGAGGTGGTCCATCGATTTTCTGTCCTGCGGGGCTTCCAGCCGATGACCCCGTTCTCTGTAGGATGATGAATCGATAGTTGTCCTCATCTTCACATTTTAATCATTTAATACAAATTAGTATAAATGTGCTCTGCCTAAAAATCAAGCCATTGTGACGGGATTTCACAAAAACCCTCACGATCTTCTTCTGTTCTTACCACGTAGTGCGATTGGCGAGCTGATGATCCGAATCCGTTCCATCAGACGGGCCGCCTTTACTTCCTCTTTTTCGCCTCGCTGGGTATAAGTCAGATGGTGCTCAAGCTCATCCAGTGTAAAGTTGGAAGTAAAGAACGTCGGTAGCTCTTGTGCCATCCTGTACTGCAAGATCGTTCCAAGCACCTCATCCCGCGCCCACGCAGACATTGATTCAGCACCAAAATCGTCCAGCATAAGAACAGGCGCTTTTTTGACGAAATCAATCTTCTCATTCAGCGTCTGGTCCTGGATGGATTGTTTCATTTCCCTTAAAAATTCCGGAATATAGACGACCACCGTCCGTATTTGACGATTGGCCAATTCATTGGCCATGGCTCCAAGGATAAACGACTTTCCAGTACCGAACGGCCCATGGATATATAGACCTTTCTCCGGCAGCTTTCCTGTTTCCACATATTCATTAATAAACCGTGCTGCAGCTTCGACCACTTGCAGCCTGCTGTTATCATGCGTCAAATCGACATCATGCAGCCTGGCCTCCATGACGTCTTTCGGCATATGCATGCTCTCAATCATTTTGGAGACTTTCCTGCGTTCATCATCGATCTGTTTATTCGGGCAAATGACATAGTCGAGATCAATGTAATTGGCTGTCAGAATTAGTTTCGGCTCATAACCTTTCATCACGTTAATGCAGCCTTCCAGACTCGGGCAGCTTTCGCATTTATGTGAGGCGGTAACGAATTCATACAGCTTCCCGATGCTTTTATCCACAACAGACTTGTCAATGTATTGTGAGTTCTCTTCCAGAAATTGTTGAACCTCTTCATTTTCCAGCACTTCATTTCGAAGCTGGTCATATCTTGCGGTCAATGCAGGCGCATTAATGACCCGCTTCATCGCATTGCCGATCCGTTCCATTGTTATTTCACCCCACTATTCATCGCTTCCAGTTTAGCAAGCAGTTCTCGGCGTTTTTCTTCAATCGCCGGATCATCAGAAATCGTTTGTTCTTCCGTTTTGGGCTCTTTATTCTCCCTGAACCATTCCGGAACCTTCTCTTCGCGGACAGGGTTTCGCCTGCTAGTGTTCTTTTGTCCGTCCTTCAGCCACTTGCGGTATTGATCCGACTCTGCCCTGGCGAGTTCCATCGCTTCTTTCGCGGTTTTCACTTTCTTGTTTCTCCAAGTCGAGGCAATCCGTTCCACAAAGTTATTCGTAATTTTACCTTCATTCCGTATGATGACATAGTTAAGCAGGACATTGACGACCCCAATTGGAAAACCATACGTATTGATCAGTTTTTCAGCTAATTGGACATCGACAGAAAGAGGTTCGCTTCCTGTATACCCCCTCAATACTTCAACAGGCGATGTTGTTTCCATGTCATGGATGAATTTTTCTTCCTGCGTCATATTTTTAACCGGTTTCTCTTCTTCGACAGGTGCCTGTTGAAACACTTTTTCCAAGACTGGCACTTGTGTGGACCGATTCATTTTATAAAAATCAACTGCCGCTTTACGCAATCTTTCTTCCGGTATTTTCAGGTTATCATCCAATGCCATCATAATCACTTTTTGCATATCAAGAGGTGTGAACGAGTAGAGGAACGCCAGCTTTTCAATTAAATCCCTCGACACAGAGGATAGTGAAGAACTGGGCACCATCTGCTCAGAAAGTCCGGCGCGCAGCATGCCAAAATCAAAGCCTGAATCGGCAAAAGGGATACCGGTTGGCTTTGATCGGCTTTGCAGACCCGACTCGTCCGATAAATCATCAGGAACGCCGTAACGGATGGGCTTGTACACATCTAAAAACGTCCTGGATACTTCTTCATACGAGTCTTCTACGGGCAGATCGGAAGCAAAGCGGCTAAGCAAGCCGCGGTATGCCTGCTCGCCAATCTTGCTAAACAGGAAGGTGGACAGAAGCGGATCTGCAAAAAAGGATTTGGCATCCAGCGGCGTCAGCAGTTCATAAATAAACGCCCGATCTTCCGTCAGCTGCTTGCAATAAGTCCGAAGCAGCCCGATTCCTTCCAGGGATAAACGGGATTCGAACACTTTCCCGAGCGGCATCGTCAGCACATTCATCAGGTGATAGTGGTTGTATTCGCTCTCTTTATCCCGCTCGGCATCTGCCCAAAGCGTCAAGAACAGGCTCATGGCCTCCGGGCCGATCAGCGGTTGATAAAACAACGTCAGAAGCTGGCGGTCATAGTCCGAGAACGGATGCGACAGTTTAATTTTATACGTATCGACAGGTTGAAGTTCTTTATAGAGCATCCGAAATCGTTGCCTCCTTCTTACATAATCGTTATTTCAATCCTATTGACGGTCCTTCTTGTTTTGCAAGTTTTTCAGTTCTTCGATAAAGACGGTAATATCTTTATATTGGCGATAGACCGAAGCAAATCGGACATAGGCCACTTCATCGACGTCCGCCAGTTTTTCCATAACCATTTCTCCGACATCTTTCGAGTTGATCTCGACGATTCCGGCACTTCGTAACTCTTTTTCAATGAGATAGACAATATTTTTCAAAGAGGTCAACTCTACCGGACGCTTTTCACAAGCACGAATCAAGCCTCTTAATAGTTTTTCTCCGTTAAATTCTTCCCGGGTGCCATCCTTTTTCACAACGACTAGCGGCATTTCTTCCACCTTTTCAAACGTCGTAAATCGGTAAGCGCAATTCTCGCATTCCCGGCGTCGCCTGATGGAGCGGTTTTCTTCTGCCGGCCTGGAATCGATAACTCTAGTACCGTTAAAGTGGCAAGCTGGACATATCATAATTGTTCCTCCACATTTCCGTTTAGTACCCTACATTATAACAGAACCGGGAAGGAAAATATATTTGTCTATGCGAAGTTTCGACTTAATTCGCCACTCACAATTTCTGGAATCCCTAGATTTTCAATGAACCACCCTATTAAAAACAAGATAAAAAACCTAGCAGCGAACCTTTCATCTGCTAGGTTAATTTACATTTGGAGTCTATCAATTTCGGACGGTATCAACAAAACCTTCCGAACGGGAGCTTATGCATTCACTTTTTCTTTCAATGCATTTGCGACTTTTTTCGTCAATTCAACGACACGCGCGGAGTAACCCCACTCATTATCATACCATGCCAAGACCTTCACTTTGCGGTCGCCCATGACGATCGTTGTCAATCCATCAACCGTTGCTGAAACCGTCGACGTGTTGAAATCAACAGATACCAATGGTTCCATTGTGAAAGCAAGAATACCTGCCATTTTTCCTTCAGCGGCTTCTTTGAATGCGCCGTTGACATCTTCTACTGTAACATCTTGCTTCAAGTCGACAACAAGATCGACTAGGGAAACATTTGGAGTTGGTACACGAAGTGCCATTCCGTGGATTTTCCCTTCAAGTTCCGGCAAGACAAGCGCTAAAGCTTTCGCTGCACCGGTCGAAGTTGGGATGATCGACTGTGCGCACGCACGTGCACGGCGTAAATCCTTATGCGGGTTGTCCAGGTTTTTTTGGTCATTTGTGTAGGCATGCACAGTTGTCATCAATCCATTTTCAATGCCGAACTTATCATTAAGCACTTTTACAACTGGAGCGAGACAGTTTGTCGTACAGCTTGCATTTGAAATGATATCATGCTTTTCTATATCCAATTTCTCTTCGTTTACACCAAGAACGATTGTAACGTCTTCGTTTTTCCCTGGTGCTGTGAGTATGACTTTTTTGGCACCTGCATCCAAGTGCAGAGCAGCCTTTTCACGTGAATTAAATACGCCTGTCGCTTCCACGACAACATCCACGCCAAGCTCTTTCCAAGGCAATTTTGAAGGATCCCGTTCTGCGATCAACTTGACTCTCTTGCCGTTCACAACGAGTGCATCTTCTTCGGCTGTGACCTCTCCGTCAAAGGTGCCATGATTTGTGTCATACTTAACTAAATGGGCTAGCGTTTCAGCCGGATATGAAGCATTAACCGCTACAACATTGACTTCATCATCCATCATCATTTGACGGAAAACCATCCTGCCAATCCGTCCAAACCCATTAATAGCTATCGAAGTAGTCATGAAATAAATCCTCCCGCATGTATGTTATACTTTTTAACTTATATCCGTTCATTAGTATAACACATATTATGCAGGAGTATAGACTTTGTGAAAAGAATAACAATGTTCCACTTTTCAGAATAGAGGTTCGGCTTTCCACTCGGCTAATACTGCTTCAAGCTGTTGCTTTGTCGCTTCCAGCGTCCCGTTATTATCGATAATTGCGTCCGCCCCGCGCTCCTTCACTTCCATCGGCAGTTGCGAGGAAATACGGGATTCCGCTTCGTCTTCCGATAAACCATTTCTCGCCATAAGCCTGGATTTCTGCAAGTCCTTCGTCACCGAAACGACCAGAATCCGATCGACAAAAGGTTGTAATCGGCTTTCAAATAATAGGGGGATATCCATAATGACAGTCGAAGCCCCTTTGGCGATCCACTCCTCTTTCTGGCGTAACATTTCTTTGCGGACAGCCGGATGAATGATGCCGTTCAACTGCTGGCGTTTTTCAATATCATTGAAGATGAGATCGCCCAGCTTAGCTCGGTTTAACTGGCCATCCTCCATAATGACGTCTTCCCCAAACGCGTCTTTAATTTCGCTGAGCACTGGACTCCCCGGCTCTACAACGAGCCTAGAGATTTCATCCGCATCAATAATTGGATACCCTTTTTCTCTCAGCATGGCCGCCACTGTACTCTTTCCGCTGGCAATGCTTCCAGTCAATCCGATAATCATTTTTTCACCCTCTAATGTTGGCATGATGGGCAATAGACGGAAGTCCTGCCCGCGATTTTCAAACTCTTTGTTCCGGTACCGCACTCTGGGCAAAATTTCTTGCCATACATTTTGAGCCGCTCCTGCATCGTTCCCGCTTCACCGTTAATATTCCGATAATCTGAAATGGAACTGCCGCCAGCTCTGATGCTTTCTTGCAGCACGTCAACAATTGTACGGAACAATTCAATCTTACGTTCTTTGCTAATCCGTCCAGCACTTCGGTTTGGATGGATTTTCATCTTATACAACGCTTCCGTGGCATAGATATTCCCACATCCAGAAATGACATGGCCGTCCATAATGACTTCTTTGATCGGTTTACGGGCATACTTCGGCGTCTCGCACATGGCGAGAAAATGTTGCAGCGCCTCATCACTGAAAGGCTCTGGGGCCATCTCTAATAGCGGAGGATAATCGGACTCCGCCCTGACTAATCGCAATTCACCGAAACGGCGGATATCCGAGTAGACGAGAAGCCCGCCGTCCGCCATTTCAAAGGTCACATGGACATGCCGACGGAAGCGGTCTTCCTTTATGTCATCTAGTGTATCGACAACGAACCAGGCTCCTGTCATGCCAAGATGACTTACGAGTAAGTATGGCTCTTCGTCTCGTTCTACATGAAAATAGATATACTTGCTTCTTCGAGTTAAAGCGAGAATTTTCATCCCCGCCATCTCCGAAATGAAATCTTCACTTGTTATGCCCTTGACAATTGCTTCTTTCCCGATCTGTTTTGCGGACAACACCGTCTCCGATATTTTGACAGAATGGATGGTCCTGCCTGCGGAAACAGGCGCCAGTGATCGGACAACCCCCTCCACTTCCGGTAATTCCGGCATCGTAATCCCTCACTTCGTTTCGTACCAGGATGAACCGAACGCCCACTCGACTTTTAGTGGCACATCAAGTTCAAGCGCAGATTCCATCACTTCCGGCACGATTTCTTTCAATAGTTCAAGTTCTTCCTCAGGTGCTTCAAAAATCAATTCATCATGTACTTGCAAAAGCATGCGTGTTTGCAATCCTTCCGATGCAAGCCGGGCATCCATATCAATCATCGCTTTTTTAATGATGTCGGCGGCCGTCCCTTGAATCGGGGTGTTCATTGCCGTCCTCTCGGCAAAACTGCGCAAATTGAAATTGGAACTTGTGATATCCGGCAAATACCTTCTTCTATTAAGAAGAGTCGTGACATACCCTTTCATTTTCGCATCTGCCACGATATCTTCCATGTATTGTTTGACACCAGGGAAGGTGGACAAATAGGTGTCAATGAATTGAGCGGCTTCCTTCCTTGTGATATTCAAGCTTTGCGACAGTCCATAATCACTGATTCCATAGACGATACCGAAGTTAACCGCTTTAGCAGATCTGCGCATATCCGATGTGACCCCGTCCTTGTCCACTTTGAACACATTCATCGCTGTTTTTGTATGAATGTCCTCGCCTTCTTTGAAGGCCTCCATCAGTTTTTCATCTTGCGACATATGCGCCAGCACGCGAAGTTCAATTTGAGAATAATCCGCTGCAAACATAACCCAGCCTGGTTCAGATGGAACGAACGCAGCCCGAATTTTTCTTCCTTCCTCCAAGCGGATCGGGATATTTTGCAAGTTCGGATTAATGGAACTGAGTCGTCCTGTCTGCGTTAATGCCTGTTGGAAACGGGTATGGATTTTACCGTCTTCATGAATTTCCTTTGTTAAACCTTCAATATATGTGGAATTCAATTTCCCTAATTGACGATAGAGTAAAATAAATTCGATGATCTCATGTTCACTTGCTAATTTCTCCAAAACATCTGCTGCTGTGGAATAACCCGTTTTCGTTTTTTTGATTGGCGTCAGCCCCATCTTCTCAAAGAGGATGACTCCCAGCTGTTTAGGAGAGTTAATATTGAACTTCTCCCCGGCGATTTCATAGATTGTATTCTCCAAATCCACGAGCCTGCGGGACAGTTCGGTGCCGATATCACGCAAAGTAGCCAAATCGGTCTTGACGCCAGTGGACTCCATCTTGCCTAAAATGATAGCCAGCGGCATTTCAAGTTTATAGTACAGGTCAAATTGTTCATTTGACTGGAGTCTTTCTTCCAGCGTCGGTTTAAGTGCCCAGATGGCTTCCGCTTTTCTGCCGGCATGCTCCGCAAGACGCTGTACATCCGGAACAACTCTTTTCGCGCCTTTTCCGTATACTTGCTCGTCCGGCTCCACGTCGTGGTATCCAAGCTCCTCCGCTACCGATGCAACATCTGTGTACGTTGCAGATGGATTGGAAATATAAGCGGCTAGCAGAAGATCGAATTCCAGTCCGTGGATTGGTATTCCTCGAGATGCCAGTGAGGCATAGGCCGCTTTCGAGTCCGATGCATACTTTTTCACTTGCTCATTCCGGAGCCACGCTTTAAAATCCTCGGATCCAATCGCTGTCTCATACGGAATATACATTGTCTGTTCGCCATCTGACAGGGCAAACCCCTCAATAGCCGCAGACAAATAATTTTCATCCATCATTTCGACGTGAAGAGCCATTTCATCTTTTAAATCCTCATCTGTAATTTCATTTTTAAGAAGGACATGGATCTCCTTTTTAGGCTGTACAGATGCGCCAGGCTCCAATTTTTCAAGCAGTGTCTTAAACTTCAATTCCTGGTAGATCGTCTTCACTTTATCGTTATCAGGACCGGCATAGGAAAGATCGCCTAGTGAAATTTCAATTGGAGCATTCACTTCAATCGTAGCCAATTTTTTACTCATGAAAGCCTGGTCTTCATTTTCGGTTAAATTCTCTTTCAGCTTCTTCCCAGAAACCTCATCCAGTGATTCGTATAGTTTCTCGACTGTGCCATATTCCTTCAAAAGCTTTAGCGCTGTTTTTTCTCCGACACCCGGCACGCCCGGAATATTATCGGATGCATCCCCCATAAGCCCTTTCATATCAATGATTTGGTCTGGCGAGATACCGTATTTCTCCATCACATGCGCCGGCGTGTACCGTTCCATATCGGCGATCCCTTTTTTCGTTATGCAGACCGTCGTATGCTCGCTAGCCAACTGGGTTAAATCCTTATCGCCTGAGATGACGACGACTTCGTATCCATCTTCATTCCCTTGCTTGCTCAGCGTGCCGATAATATCATCCGCTTCAAAGGAATCAAGTTCATATTGCGGAATCTGATACGCTTCCAGCAGCCTGCGCAAGTAGGGGAACTGCTCCGACAGCTCAGGCGGCGTCTTTTGCCGTCCGCCTTTGTATTCACTGAATGTCGCATGACGGAACGTTGTTTTCCCCGCATCCCACGCGACGAGCATATGAGTCGGTTTTTCCTCCGACAAAATATTTTGTAGCATCATCGTAAAGCCGTATACCGCGTTCGTATGGATGCCGGTATCATTCGTCAACAGCGGCAATGCAAAAAAGGCGCGATACGCCAAACTATTTCCATCCAACAAGACAATCTTCTGATTCGTCAAATTGATTCCACTCCCTCGTTCATTCCAATAAAAAAAAGTCATTTTCATTTATTTTACCATTCGGTAAGAGTAAATGAAAATGACGTCAACTATCACTCGATATAACCTGTTAATATTTTCGCGTACGGTGAATTTGCCGGCAAAATGATCATAGTATCTTCGCCGATCGTTTTAGTGTACGACTGCAAAGTCCGGTATAAATTATAGAACTCTGGGTCTTTTGAGAATGCATTGTTATAGATCTTTGCAGCCTCGGCTTCTCCTTCTGCATGGATGATAGCCGCTTCTTTCTTGGCGGTAGCGAGCATTTCCTGCACTTCCCGGTCTGTTTCTGCTTCAATCCGTTGTTTCTCTGCATCCCCTTCAGATAAATACGTTTGGGCAGTCGATTGCCGCTCAGAAATCATTCTCGTATAAATAGAGTGCTCATTCTCTTCCGGCAAATCAATCCGTTTCATCCGCACATCGATAACTTCGATGCCGAAATTCCCTTCCTCTAAAAAGGCGTTCACTTTTTCAGTCACCCGGTCATTCAAGCTGCCCCGGGACGAATCTTCATCATTGACGATATCCGTATATTGAAGCTGGCCCATTTCATTCCTTACAACGGAATAGATGAATTCTTCCATACGGGCTTCCGCATTGATGATATTTCTTGCGTTAGCAATCATCTTCGAAGGATCTGTGATTTTCCAGATCGCATAATTATCAATGATGATACGTTTTTTATCTTTCGTACTGATTTCTGCTTCTGAGACATTATACGTCATCTGGTTTTTTGGCAATGTCGAAACTGTTTGAATGAAAGGGATTTTCATATTCAGTCCCGGCTCATCGACAATTCGGGTAATCTCTCCAAATTGACGGACAACCCGATATTCGTCTTCCCTCACGATAAATACATTCGCAAGTAAAATAACGAGGATGGCAAAGATTGCTGTTAAGTAGATAGCCAGTTTCACATATTTCTTCATGTTCACTGGCTGTTTTGGCGTTACTACTTTCGCACTTGCGGTCTTCTGGTTTTGCTGTTTAGCCCGCTGTTTTTCCAGGAACTTTTCTTCTATACTTTTGAAAGGATTGTTTTCATTCGACATCAGTTGCCCCCTCCTTCCGTTTTCTGTTCAGCCAGCGGCGGTGTTTGGGTCTCCATCTGCTGAAGAGGTAAATATTTCAGCGTTTCGCCCTCGTCATTCATAATATAGATCTTCGCTTTCGGAAGAACGGATTCAAGCGTTTCAATGACGAGTCGCTGGCGTGTAATGGCTTTATTATCTTTATACTCCCCATACAAATCATTGAATAGGGCGACATCCCCTAGCGCCTGTTCCACTCGGGACTTTTTCTGTCCGAGGGCACGTGATTTGATCGCATCCTTCTCACCTTTTGCTTCACTTTTACGCTGATTCTCATATTTTCTGGCTTCGTTGATTTTCGTGTTTTTAGTTTCCCGCGCATCTGTAACGGCTGTGAAAGCGGCCCGGACATCTGCATTCGGAAGTTCAACATCTTGCAACTTCACACCTTGCACTGAAATTCCGATATCATATGTGGTCATCAAGGAAGTCAACAACTCACGTGTCTTCGCTTCAATATCAGCCTTTCCGTCCGTCAGAGCCGCGTCGATCGTTGAACTGCCGATGATCGAACGGATGGAAGCGGAAGTGGCATCATGCAGGATTTCCTGCGGGTTTTGGGAACTGAATAAATACTTCTGCGGATCTGTTATTTTCCATTGGACAATGAGATCAGCTAGGACGATATACTCATCCCCTGTAATCATTTTGGTTTCCTTATCGTATGACACGAGTTCTCCACTCGGGTCTTGCTTGTAACCGAACTGAAGACTGAATGTCTCTTTTGATAATTTTTCAACTTGCTGGATTGGCCACGGCAACTTGAAATGAAGTCCTGATTCTGTCACCGGTGTATCGGCTTTACCGAACGTAATGACTACCGCCTGTTCCGATTCATCAACGGTATACCACGTTGAAAATGCCACTAACAACAGAACAACAGCTGCCAATATCATGCCGACAAGAACTCGTATGCGGCGTGTGCTCATAAAATTGCCCCCTCTTCTATGTATCTAGTCTTTTATACGGCTAAGTTACCAAGAGGTTTCAATAATTTGTTTGCATTCAAGACATCATGGACTAACTTAGCGGTTTTCATCGTGGAACATTTGGTAAGAAAATATAGAAACGCTAGAAAGGCCGCGACGTTAGCCGCAACCGTTTCTAGCGATACCGTAATTAATTCAAATAACTTTATCCAGATATTCTATCTGCAATGTTTTACTATAAAAGATGAGAATAACAAACTGCATATGCCTAAAAAAGTCGATGTTCGTTCCAGGCGGACGCTTTCTTACCTTTAGTTAAGTGTTTTAATACTTTCTATGAGGCTTGGAATAAAATAGAGATGTATATTCATTTCTACATGCTCTTGCTTTCCGTTCCGGCGCTCGCTTTCCGCGGGCATGGCTTGAGCCAATCGAACTGCGAAGGGTTCGATTTGCCTTAATTTCTGGTTTTTTTCAGAAATTAAGGCATCCTCTACCTGTTGATTAGCGAATCAAGCTTGCTCCAAACGCCCTGCTTTTTGTCGCAAAAGTCGTTCGATGTAACGGCTTTCCCTGCGGGGTCTCAAGGCTCATGCTATTCCCGCAGGAGTCGGCGCCTGCACTCCAAGCAACAGGTGTCCCAAATAAATAGAAATGAATATGCCAAATAGACCTGACGAATATTTGTTTTTTCGCAAGGCCTCTGTGCTATAGTGGAGCTATCCTGTTACGAAACTTTGGCTGATTCGTAACGATACAGGATGTCATGGTGGATAAGGTGAAATGCGACTTTCAAGAACTTATTCACACATGCGTTCACCGCAACATTATGGGGCTTACCCTGAGGTTGCTTTTTTAATTGATCATAATAATCCACGATCGTAACTTTAGTCTTCGCTCGCAAAGAAATTATCGACATCACCATGAAATAAAGAATTTCCCTCAATCTTCGATTCGCCATTTTAATGAATGGAAACCGGATACCATGTGTTCTAATTCATCTTCATACCGACAATGTTGGTTGTGATCATAAATAACCAATGTACTTTTTCCTTTACTTACGTCAAAAGCAATTACATGTTTCAACCTTCATCCTCACGTCATTGAAACGTATAGAAGTTCTTCACAGTGCCTCATCGATTCCACTTTCTTATACACGATCTCCACGGCCCAACATACTAAACTGATTCAAACACGGATGTGAAGGCAGTCGGTTTCCTTATCCGGATTCAAAGATTCCAGCGTCCGCACGACTTTCCTTCACTTCTACCATAAAAAAGTAGCACAAACCATGGCCTTGGTCTGCGCTACTAATGTCAGTATGTTTCCGCTGGCACGGGCACGGCTTCAGCCAATCGAAAAGCGAAGGGTTCGATTTTCCGTATTTCTGGGTTTTACAGAAATTAAGGCAGCACTTATGCTCCAAACGCTTTCGCTTTGTTCAGTCCAGGGTCTTTCACTCCCAACAACTAAGTGTGGTACAAGCTAAATTGCTCCCTTTGCTGAAATCTTAACTCATCATATATAATGTGCCCATCTTCGCCAACACAAGGAAAACCTTCTTTCATTATCTCAACAGAGGAAGATGAATGGTAAAGGTCGTTCCGATGCCCACTGCACTTTGAACAGTGACGTGTCCGTGGTGGGCTTCGATTAAATGTTTGACGATGGCAAGGCCTAACCCGGTGCCGCCAGATTCCCTGCTGCGAGCCCGGTCGACCCGGTAAAACCGTTCGAATAAGCGAGGAAGTTCGGACGGTGAGATTCCGATTCCCTCGTCTCTCACTTGTATGGTCACTTCATTTTTCATTTTCTTTGCCACAACTGTTATGGTCGTCTCTTCTTTCGAGTAATTGATCGCATTTGTAAGAAGGTTCACCATTACTTGAATGAATCGATCCCGATCCGCCAGCACTCGAATACCAGGTTCGACTTGCAGCTCAACTGCCATCTGCTTCCTCTCTATCGATCCTGAGATAATTTTAATGGCGTCTTCGAGAACGGATGCCAAAACGATTGGCTGCAATGAAATCTGGAAGCCTTCCTGCTCAATGCCGGATAGCTCCAATAGATCATCGACCAGCAATTTTAAACGGTCGCTTTCTTTCAAGATAATGCCCAGGAATTCGCTTGCCACTTCAGGAGATTCAAGTGCTCCGTCCAGCAAGGTCTCAGCAAATCCTTTAATTGAGGTAATCGGCGTCCTCAATTCATGGGACACATTTGCTACAAAGTCCTTTCGAACTTCTTCCAGCCGTATTAATTCAGTTATGTTATGCATGACAATGATAATTCCTAACCAATTCCCATGTCGTCCAATTACGGGCGCTCCATACACGCTTAAGTGGTAGACGGCATGCCCATTGTCGATTCTTACTTGTTTTTCGTGAGCTTGCTCGGTCATGAAAACATCTTCGATTAGCTCCTTGATGTCAGAAGGGAGTTCAATTTCTTTAAACGTTTTTCCTATCAGCTCTTCAGATGTGAATCCGAATGTTTTTTCAAAGACGCCATTCAGCAAATTGACCGAGCCCTCTCTGCCAAACATGAGTAATCCGCTGCCCATACTTTCAATTAATGTTTTCAGCCGTTCCTTTTCCATCGACCGTAAAATGGAAACCTCCTGCAAGTTTCTCGCGATTTGGTTAATGGCAATACCGAGAACATCATTGGTTTCTTGTTCAGCAATTGGCGTCCTTGCCAAATAATCACCGCCTGCAATTCGCATGGCCGTGGCGGATGCTTGGTCGATTGATTTGCTGTATTGCCGGAAAACACGGTAGGAAACGAAAAAATACATAAGTCCGGCAACAGTCAGAACAATCACGAGGAAAAGCCTATATTTGTCTTCATGGACATCATGAAGATCTTTCGGAAAGAATTGAAAAAACTGGCCGAGGACGAGTCCTAAACCAGTAAGCAAGATGAAAAGCATGACCGCATTTGCAATGACGAGCCGGGTATGTAAGCTTTTCATTTTTCCTTCGGCTCCTCGAATTTATAACCGATGCCTCTCACTGTCTTGATGAACACCGGCTTCCTTGTATTTTCTTCTATCTTCTCACGCAGATGGGAGACGTGAACATCGACAATTCTCGTGTCTCCTGCAAAATCGTAATTCCACACGGCACTGAGCAATTGATCACGAGTGAGGACGCGATTTTTATTTTTTATAAAATAGACAAGCAGTTCAAATTCCTTTGGTGTAAATTCCAAAGGCTCCTCATGAAGATAGGCCTCGTATTGCTCTGGATGTACCTTTATTGGCCCGGATGTCAGCGTCGATTCAGGCCGTCCGGAATCCGGACGATCGCCTGTACGCCTTAATACCGCCTTCACTCTGGCGATCACTTCACGCGGGCTGAATGGCTTTGTCATATAATCATCTGCGCCAATTTCCAGTCCTAACACCTTATCCGGCTCTTCGCCTTTGGCTGTCAGCATGATAATCGGAACATTGACATCCTGCTGCCGGAGCAGCTTGCACACTTCAATTCCATCCATTTTCGGCAGCATTAAATCCAGTAGAATCAAATCCGGCTGAACCGTTTCCACCATTTCGATCGCTTCCACCCCATCGACCGCCACATACGTATCGAAATTGGACTGTTTTAAGTTGTATTCCAGCAAAGTTCGGATCGGTTGTTCGTCATCTACGATCAACACTTTCTTTTCTACCATTCTCATCTCCTCCATCTATCTCTTAGAAGTTTTCCATTGCTTGTGATGTCAAATTGTCTTCCAGTCTCGGAGGTATGACGACGACTGTTCCTGTAATGACCGTATCTCCCTCTTCGTCTACGGCTTCTATTTTTAACGTAACCGCATTTTGATCGAGTTCGACTCGTATGACCTCAAAAAGGAATTCAATTGTCTCATAATGATAGACTTGTTTAGGGAAGGACAGATGCTGTTCAATAACATGAGAGCCAGGGCCAGGCAAGTATTTTGAAATCGCAGACGTTATAATGCCCGTCAGCATGATCGTCGGCACAATCGGTCGATCAAATGATGTTCTCGAAGCATAGTCATGCTGCACGTATAATGGATTGGCGTCATTCGTTAATCCCAAATATAAGAGTAAATCCTTATCCTCGATTTTCTCTGTCAACTTCAGTTTTTCCCCTGACGTGATTTCATCAACCTTCCGTCCGATCCTACGTTTTTTCCCTAATAACAACTTGGTTCCCCCTTACTTCAAGATACAATTGATTTAACATACCATTTACGGTGAAAGCTCATCCGATACTTTGAGTGTATCAATAAAAATGAGAGAAGTAAAAAAAATCGAGCAGTTCCTCTGCCCGATTTTACAATAGCTTAACAATCAAGTTTACAACGTTCAACTTATGGAAGCATCTAGTCTGCAAGGACTTCCATGACTGCTCGGACCGAATCGGCGGACTTTGCTAAAGCGGCTGTTTCCTCATCCGTCAATTCAAGTTCGATGATCTTTTCAATTCCCCCTGCGCCTAGAACTGTCGGAACACCGAGATAAATACCGTCCATTCCGTATTCCCCTTCCAGGTACGCAATAGAAGGGAGGACGCGTTTTTGATCCTTTAATATCGCCTCAGCCATTTCTACGAGTGATGCGGCCGGTGCATAATAAGCAGATCCGTTGCCAAGAAGATTGACGATTTCTGCTCCGCCTTTCCGGGTCCGATCCACAATTTCTTGCAATCGATCACCCGGGATCAATTTTTCCAAAGGAACGCCGCCTGCTGCCGAATAGCGGACAAGAGGCACCATGTCATCACCATGTCCGCCCAGTACAAAGCCCGTCACGTCTTTTACTGAGAGATTCAACTCCTGCGCTACGAATGTACGGAAGCGCGCCGTATCCAATACACCGGATTGTCCGATGACACGTTCCTTCGGAAATCCAGATTCTTTATATACAGTGTACGTCATGGCATCCACTGGATTTGTTAATATGATGATCGTTGTTTCTGGAGAATGCGTAACAACTTCACTCGTCACAGCTTTCATGACCTTCTGGTTCGTTTGGACAAGATCATCCCGGCTCATGCCCGGTTTACGGGCGATTCCTGCCGTGATGATGACAAGATCTGAGTTTTTCGTATCAGCATAGTCGGATGTTCCGGTAATGTTAGCATCAAACCCTAGTACTGGACCCGCTTCCAACATATCTAACGCTTTCCCTTTTGTCGGATCTTCCATTTGAGGGATGTCCACAAGGACTACATCACACAGCTCCTTTTGAGCAAGAAGAAATGCGGTGGTCGCTCCGGTGAATCCAGATCCGATGACTGAGACTTTTTTGCGTTTCATTGTCATGGCAAACTCTCCTTTTCTGATCAAAATAAAAAAAGCAAGAGGGGGAAAGATTTCCCACTCTTACTTTAGTCTAGCGAATTATAGGTTTTTAATCAATTCATCCGCAAATTCAGATGCTTTTACTTCTGTCGCACCATCCATGAGACGTGCAAAGTCATATGTTACCACTTTAGAAGCGATTGTCTTTTCGATGGATTCTGTAATCATCTTAGCAGCTTCATTCCAGCCCATATGCTCAAGCATCATAACGCCTGAAAGAAGTACAGAAGATGGATTTACTTTATCAAGACCCGCGTACTTCGGAGCTGTACCATGTGTTGCTTCGAAAATCGCATGTCCAGTTACATAGTTGATGTTCGCTCCTGGAGCGATACCGATACCGCCGACTTGTGCAGCAAGTGCATCGGAAATATAGTCGCCGTTCAAGTTCATTGTTGCTACGACGTCAAATTCCTTCGGACGTGTCAAGATTTGTTGTAGGAAGATATCAGCGATCGAATCTTTCACAATGATCTTGCCAGCTGCTTCTGCATCAGATTGCGCTTTGTTAGCCGCGTCTGTTCCTTCAGCTTCCTTGATTTGATCATATTGGTTCCAAGTGAATACTTTGTCGCCGAATTCTTGTTCAGCCACTTCATAACCCCAGTTTTTGAACGCGCCTTCAGTAAATTTCATGATGTTTCCTTTGTGTACAAGCGTTACAGACTTGCGACCTTCTTTGACTGCATAGTTAATCGCAGCACGCACAAGACGTTTTGTACCTTCTTCAGATACAGGCTTGATGCCGATACCAGAAGTTTCAGGGAAACGGATTTTATTGACGCCCATTTCGTCTTGCAAGAAGGCAATCACTTTTTTCACTTCGTCTGAACCTTCTTTGTACTCAATACCTGCATAGATATCCTCTGTGTTCTCACGGAAGATAACCATATCTGTATCTTCTGGACGCTTAACAGGGGAAGGAACGCCTTCAAAGTAACGAACCGGGCGCAAGCAAGTGTATAGATCCAACTCTTGACGAAGTGCAACGTTCAATGAACGGAATCCGCCTCCGATTGGTGTAGTTAGAGGTCCTTTAATCGCGATCAAATACTCATCGATGATGTCAAGTGTTTCCTGCGGCAGCCATTCTCCCGTTTCGTTGAATGCTTTTTCACCAGCAAGAACTTCTTTCCATTCAATTTTCTTTTGGCCATTGTATGCCTTCTCAACAGCAGCTTCCAAAACGCGGGATGCAGCATGCCAGATATCCGGGCCTGTACCGTCACCGATGATGAATGGGATCGTTGCGTGATCCGGAACGTTTAATACACCGTTTTCCATTGAAATTTTAGCCATTGCAGTTTCCTCCTAATAGTCAAAAGTAGAGGGCCGGTATCAGTTCATACCGCCCCACTCATTTTTTGTGTTGAGAGCTTCGAAAACTCTCTTACCGCTCGTTCATCGGCACGTATTTCTGCTTGTCTGGACCGTTGTACTCGGCACGTGGACGGATCAATCTATTGTTTGCATATTGCTCCAAAATATGTGCCGTCCAGCCGGAAGTACGGGAGACCGCAAAAATCGGCGTGAACAAATCATGGTCGATACCAAGTGAATGATATACCGAAGCGGAATAGAAATCAACGTTAGGCGGCAAGTTTTTCTCGCCTGTCACGATTGATTCAATTTTCTCCGACATATTGTACCACTTTTCCTCGCCGCGAAGTGAAGTCAATTTTTTAGACATTTCACGAAGATGCTTGGCACGCGGGTCGCCTTTACGGTATACGCGGTGGCCAAAGCCCATGATTTTTTCTTTGTTGTCCAATTTTTCACGAATGTATGGCTCAACATTTTCTTCAGAACCGATTTCCATGAGCATCTTCATCACTTGCTCATTCGCTCCGCCATGAAGAGGTCCTTTCAATGCGCCGATTGCCGCAGTGATTCCGGAATACATATCGGATAATGTTGCCACACAAACACGCGCTGTGAACGTAGAAGCGTTCAATTCATGGTCAGCGTGAAGTACGAGCGCTTTATTGAAAGCTTCGATCGCAATATCTTCAGGCTCTTCGCCATTCAGCATGTAGAGGAAATTGGCTGCGTAACCTAGTTCGCTCTTTGGTGCGACCGGCTCAAGTCCTTTACGCACGCGTGAAAAGGCTGTAACAACCGTAGCGATTTTCGCTTGAAGTTTAATCGCTTTTTCATAGTTCGCTTCATCGGACATATCTTCCGCTTTGTCATCGTATAATCCGAGGAGGGAGATGGCTGTGCGCAATGCTGCCATTGGATGCACTTTGTCGATCGGATATGTTTTAAAATGGTCAAGCACTTCCTGAGGAATTGACATATTGTCTGCAAGCTGCTGCTTCAATTCAGCCAGCTCGTCCTCTTTTGGAAGACGTTGGTGCCATAGTAGGTATACAACTTCTTCGAAACTTGCATTTGTTGCAAGATCGTCAATGTCGTAACCGACATATGTAAGAGTGTCATCAATGATGGAACTGATGGCGGATTGCGTCGCTACGATTCCTTCCAACCCTTTTGATGCTGTCATATTACTCGCTCCTTCTCTCAGTGTAGCCTTTATCTTCTAAAATTCGCTAGAAAACGGCTCTTCTGATAATAGTTTCTGTCTAAAACGCTTACATGAACCATTATAATCAAACTTGACAGATTTGTGAATGGAAACGCTTGTTTTGTTTTAATTCTCCATTGAAAAGGATGGTCTAAAGCAATGAAAAACCGTCTAAAGCAGCAAAATATGGACTATGCCAGGATATTGTTGCAATGGCTGCCTGCTCTTGTTGCCTGTCTCCTCGTCTTTATCGTGCCGCCGATTGCCATTGCTGTCATACTGGCCTACTTCACAGCACCCTTTCTGCATGCAATCCGCGCTATTTTCAAACTGCCTTTATCATTATCCACCTTGATCGTCATGTTGGTATTTCTTTTCCTATTCAGCACCTTTACACTGATGACGCTGCACGGCCTGATGGATACTGTACCGACAATCGAACGGCATATTCTTCCTTTTACAGGGAATGCCGATCTGTCCGGCAAGGTTTTTTCCTTCATGGAGGAAAAAGTCGTGCAATACGGCCAATCTCTTCTGGAGCATGCCGTCTCTTTTCTCACTAAGCTGTTCCAGCAAATATTCAACCTTTTCCTGTTCCTTGTCGCGTATTTTTTCGCATTGCGGGAATCCGGAAAGAACCGGTTTTGGTTTCTGCTCTATTTTCCGGTTTCCATGAGATCCGCAGCCAAACGGGTATTCATGAAGTCCGGAGAGTTAATTGGGACATTCCTGTTTGTCGAAGCTCGTTTATTCCTGGCAACGTACATCACGCTATCGATCGGATTCAGTCTGCTCCGGTTTGAAGCCCCTTTGGGTAGTGCATTTCTCGTGTCATTGATCGACAGTCTGCCCTTTCTCGGAATTGGCCTATTCTTGCTCCCGATGGCAGCCTTCTTTATCTATACGGATCAATTGACTGTGGGAATTTCTTTATTGTTGCTATATGTATTTATCTTAGTGACAAGACAAATGCTGGAGTCGTATTTCTATGCTTCCTCTTTCCGTTTGAAACCGATCCATGCATTTATCGTCACGGCATGTTCCGTTTATCTATTCGGGCTTCCCGGCATCCTGCTGACGCCATTTCTGTTATTCGCGGCGCTGAAAGTGAAGGAGCATCCTCTGTTCAACGGATGACGATGCTCCCGTTCTGCATTTTCTTGTGCAGCCACTTTACTATGAACGGCCTGATGAGTTTTCTCGGTCCGGGGAATAAAAGCAGCAATCCGCACAAATCAGTGATAAACCCTGGCATGATCAACAGAATGCCTCCTATAAAGATGCAAATGCTGTCAATGAGCGCATTACCGGGTGTTTCCATTGTACGCATCCTCGCTTGGAGATCACGCCACGCTTTCAGGCCTTGCCGTTTTGCCAAGTACGCTCCCCCGACTGCTGTCAGGAACACTAATGCTATTGTCGGGAATACGCCGAGTGTTTTTCCAGAATAAATCAATACAGCGATTTCCGTAGAAGGGATTAGGATAAACGCTAAAACTAGCCATCTCATTGGATTCCAGCCTCCTATCAAGTGGAGTTGAAAGTTGAGGCAATTAAACCGGCCGCTGGACATGCATTAGAGGTAGCCCATTTCCTCTTACTTTCAGGCAAACTTACCCGTCAACACGAATTGGCCGGTTCCTCACTCAACAATCATTCTCCGTATAGCAAAAGGCTGCTTTCCGTTCATCCAAAAGCAGCCTTTCACCAATTGTTTATAAAATAAAAGAAATGTTACAGTACCCGTGCGTGGCCATTATAAACGACACCGGATTCTGCATCCATTGTAATATCATTGCCATGAATAATCACTTCGGTCGCTTTTTCCACTCCGACGATAACAGGGATGCCGAGGCTAAGTCCAACTACAGCTGCATGGCTTGTCAGTCCGCCTTCCTCTGTTATTAGTCCCGCACACTTTTCAATCGCTTGCATCATATCTTTATCGGATGAATTCGTGACCAAAATTGCGCCTTCTGTGTCATATGCAAGAGCTTCTTGTGCGTTATGCGCGACAACTGCCCGGCCAAATGCGACGGATTTTCCAATCCCTTGGCCGCGAGCCAGCATATCTCCGATCACATGGATTTTCATCAAGTTCGTCGTGCCCGCTTCTCCAACCGGTACACCTGCTGTGATGATGACCACATCGCCGTGAGTGACATATTGATGCTTTACGCTTTCTTCCACTGTATCCTGCAAGACCTCGTCAATTGACTTCACTTTCTTGCTGATAATTGGATAGATGCCCCAAACGAGAGATAGTTTCTTCGCGCAGACTGCCGAAGAACTGACAGCGATAATTGGGCAGCCCGGACGGTATTTAGCGATCATTTTTGCGGTATGTCCGCTTTCCGTCGGCGCCAGCACCGCTTTTACCTTCAAATTGATGGCCGTATAAGCTGCAGCTTGTCCGATCGCTTCTGTCATATTGCCATGCTTTTCACGTCTCCGCGTTGATACGACGGAGCGATAATCGATTGCATCTTCTGTTGTGATGGCAATGCGGTCCATCGTGCGTACCGATTCTACAGGGTACAGGCCGGCAGCCGTTTCACCTGAAAGCATGATCGCATCAGATCCATCGAGGATCGCATTCGCTACGTCACTCGCTTCCGCACGTGTCGGACGTGGATTGCGTTGCATCGAATCAAGCATCTGTGTTGCCGTAATGACCGGTTTGCCTGCTTGATTACATTTCTCGATCATCTTTTTCTGTACGAGTGGTACTTCCTCTGCAGGGATTTCAACGCCTAAGTCACCGCGCGCTACCATCAATCCATCAGAAACGGTTAAAATCTCATCGAGGTTTTCAACGCCCTCCTGATTTTCGATTTTCGGAATGATGTGGATGTCCGTTCCATTGTTTTTCTCAAGCAATTCACGGATTTCCATTACATCGGAAGCACGGCGCACGAAGGAGGCAGCGATAAAGTCCACACCTTCCGAGATACCGAAAAGAATATCTTCTTTATCTTTTTCCGTAATGCCAGGCAATTGAACAGAAACGCCAGGAACGTTGACCCCTTTTTTGTTTTTAAGAGTCCCGGAATTAATGACGATCGTGTGGATCAAGCCTTGTTCCTTGTCTTTCCCTGTTACCTCCAATTGGATTAAACCATCATCCAATAGGATGGTAGAGCCTGTATCTACATCTTCGATCAATTTTTCATAAGTGACGGAAAACATATCCTCATTTCCGATAACTTCTTTCATAGAAATATCAATCGACTTGCCTGTAATCAATTCCACTTGCCCGTTTTCCATCGTATGCGTCCGGATTTCAGGGCCTTTCGTGTCCAATAGGATCCCGACGATTTTCCCTTTCTTGTCCGCTGCTTCTCTAATAGAACGGATCCGTGCGCGATGTTCTTCATGCGAGCCGTGTGAAAAATTCAAACGGGCTACATTCATGCCTGCATCGATTAAACTTTCAAGAGTTTCAGGCGCCTCACTTGCCGGCCCGATCGTACATACTATTTTCGTTTTTCTCATCATTACTACGCCCTTTCGCTTTTAGTCCGTCGTTACGGGCAACATGCCATTAGATGGATAACTGTTTGGAGAGTTTATATAGCTCCATATCCAATGCATGATCATCTTCCGCAAATACTTCATTCAAATCATAGTCTACCACCATCTGATTTTGCATTCCAATCGCAACTCCGCCGCGACCGTCTTTCAACAACTCAACCGCCCGCGCTCCAAATTGGCTCGCGATCACACGGTCTCTTGCTGTCGGAGAACCGCCTCGCTGAATATGGCCAAGAACGGAAACCCGCGTCTCGATATTCGCTTCCTTTTTCAACAGGTCTGCTAGTTCATTCCCGGACATAACGCCTTCCGCGACGATAATGATACTGTGCTTCTTACCGCGCCCCGTACCGCTTTGCAGCCTGTCTACGATATCTGCCAAGTCATATTGCTCTTCAGGAATTAAAATCGTTTCCGCACCGCCGGCAAGACCAGCCCACAGAGCCAGATCCCCAGCGTCCCTGCCCATCACTTCAATGATAAAAGTTCTTTCATGGGATGAGGCGGTATCCCGAATCTTATCGATCGCATCAATGACCGTATTTAAAGCAGAATCAAATCCAATAGTGAAATCCGTCCCGTTAATATCATTGTCAATTGTAGCAGGAACGCATACACAAGGGAGACCGAGCCTCATTAATTCTCTCGCCCCGCGGAACGAACCGTCCCCGCCTATGACGACGAGTCCTTCAATTCCATGTTCTTTTACATGCCCCATCGCTTTCAAGCGGCCCTCTTCGGTCATAAATTCAGGAGAACGTGCTGAACGCAGCATCGTACCGCCACGTTGTATGATATCACCAACAGACCCGAGCTGCAGCAGTTCAATTTTTCCTTCTATCAAACCTTGGTACCCATTAAAGACGCCGGCGACCTCCATTTCCTCGAAAATCGCTTTCCGAACAACCGCACGGACGGCTGCATTCATCCCTGGTGCATCTCCACCGCTCGTCAAAACGGCTATTTTCCTCATTGGACACACTCCCTTTTATGTATCATAAATAAAAACGAAAAGATGCGGAAAGGATCCGCATCCACGCTTATTCAGTAAATACCCCGACATTTCTATATTTCTCATAGCGATCCTGGATTAAACTATCCCCATCCATTCCCTTAAAGGCAGACAATGATTTCTCAATGGCTTCCTTAATAAAAACAGATTGGGCTTTTGGATCTCTGTGAGCTCCGCCCATTACTTCTGGAACAATGCCGTCAATAATCCCCATTTCCTCCAAATGCGGTGCTGTAATTTTCATCGCCTCCGCCATCTGCTTTGCCAATGAGGAATCGCGCCAGAGGATGGATGCAGCGCCTTCTGGAGAAATAACCGAGCACCATGAATTTTCCAGCATCAATAAATGATTTGCGACACCGATTGCCAAGGCACCGCCGCTCGCCCCTTCCCCGATGACAATGGAGATGACGGGCACTTTCAATCCAGCCATTTCAATAAGGTTGCGTGCGATCGCTTCACTTTGGCCGCGTTCTTCCGCGGCTTTGCCGGGGTATGCCCCTTTAGTATCAATTAAGCAAATAATAGGCCGGTTAAATTTCTCCGCCTGCTTCATCAAACGAAGAGCTTTACGATAGCCCTCTGGATGCGGCATGCCGAAATTCCGTTTGACGTTCTCTTTCGTATCCCGTCCACGTTGCTCCCCGATAACTGTTACCGGCATGTCTCCGAAAAATGCAATGCCCCCAACAATTGCTGCGTCATCGCCAAATACCCGGTCACCATGCAGTTCGATGAAGTCATTGAAGATTTCATTTATATAATCGAGAGAAGTCGGACGCTGTGGATGCCTTGCCACTTGCACACGGTCCCATGGCTCCATGTTTTCATAGATATCCTTCTCCAAATTTTTAAGCCGGATCTTCAGCTTTTCAATTTCATCGGACAAATCCACCTCAGAAGAATTGGTGAACTCCTCCAGCTCTTTGATTTTTTCCTGCAGTTTAATAATAGGCTCTTCAAATGCCAACGTCTTACTCATGAGAATACACCTCTTTCGAATGAAGTCGCACGATTTTGGATAGTGTCTCTTTCATGCTTCCACGGTGAACCACCGCATCCAGCTGCCCATGAGTCAATTGGAATTCCGCAGTTTGGAAATCACTAGGAAGTTTTTCCCTGACTGTCTGCTCAATAACCCGTCTACCGGCAAAACCGATTAACGCCTTCGGTTCCGCCAGGTTAATATCCCCGACGGAAGCAAAACTTGCTGAGACCCCACCAGTCGTTGGATACGTCATGACGGAAATGAACAATAAATTCCGGTCTGCATGACGCTTCAAGGCAACGCTTGTTTTCGCCATTTGCATCAACGACAGAATACCTTCCTGCATACGTGCTCCACCGCTAGCTGAGAAAATAATGACAGGCAATCCGAGTTCAGTCGCTTTTTCGACAACGCGTGTAATCTTCTCTCCAACAACCGATCCCATCGAACCCATTCGGAAATGAGCATCCATGATCGCAACAGCCACTTCGTTGCCGCTCATTTTACCAATGCCTGTTAAAACAGCTTCATTCAACCCTGTTTTTTCAGCATCCGATTTTACTTTCTCCGTATATGAAGGGAAATTCAATGGATTCTCTGTCTTCAGGTGATCGTCCATGGAAACAAATGTCCCTTCATCAAATAAGCATTCGACCCGCTCCCAAGCCGTCATTTTAAAGTGATGATCACATTTGGGACAGACCTTTGCAGTTTTCATCAAATCTTTTGTCAAAATGATTTCTTTGCATTCCGGACACTTTGTCATGAGCCCTTCCGGCACATCATTTTTCGCATCCTTCGATGGGATTGTAATAGATTGCTTCTTCTTGCTCTTCGTAAATAGATCGCGTATCATTCCATTCTCTCCCCTTCAATTCGTTCAATCCATTGTCGATAGGCTGGCAACGCACAGTCCTCATCACCTTCCATCAGATGGATGAGAAAGGGTCCAACCAGTTGGCTTTCTTCCTTCGATATCACAACATCCAATGGAATTTTGCTGTATTGTTTTAATAAAAACCAGATTTTTAACGACAGTCGATTCTCCGTTGCCACAATCATTTCACGTATCAAATCTTCACGGCGAACGGCGCCTTCCGTTTGCAGCTTCACGAGAAACCCTTCCCATACCGGCAACTGGCGCAAAGTCGGCTCTTCGCAGATGACGGCCACTGCCGCCTCCTCGTGAATCATTCTGGTACGGTTCACATCCAATTGAGAATTCGGCTGTTGCATGATGAATGTAGAAAGAACTTCGACCATCTGATGTTTTTTAAAATCAGCGAGAAAAGTTCCTTCCCCTCTCCGCGTTTCAATTAAACCAAGCAATTCTAGGCTGCGCAACGCTTCCCGAACGGACGATCTTCCCACTTGGAGAGTCTCCGCCAGAACCCGCTCGGAAGGGAGTTTCCCTCCGGCTTTGATGCCTTCTTTTTTAATTAATAAACGCAGCTCGCCTACGATCTCAAGGAACATTTTAGTTTGTTTAGGATTTTGCATTCGAAAACCCCTTCGGTTTATCAATGATGATAAAGTGGTCTGACCACTACTATTCACTAGGATACAGAAATTAGGCTTATTCGTAAAGGGATATAGGAAAAAATGAGAGAAGAGCCATGCAAATAATCGATTAGCACCAGCAATAAAAGAGGCAAATGAAATTTCAAGATCACCTCTACAAGTGAAAAAATCACCTGTGGAATGACTACGATGTTTGGTTTTAAAGTACTCGTGTAGAGTCGCTATCTTTTAGACTTACTCCACCTTTCATAACTTCTTCATTGTTTCCCTCACTATTTCTTAAGATTTTATATTTATAATTTTACTTTGTTATACGCAGCTTATTTTACAGAAGTAGAAGTAGCCTATAAATAATCGTAAGAAAGAGGCAAATAATTATGGAGCCAGTAATAAATAAGAATCGCATACACATGATTGACTTAGTTAGAGGATTTGCATTAATGGGTCTTCCATTCGTAAATGTGCTTGCTTTTTGGAGCTCAAACATTAACTTATCAGAATCCCAATACGATATCTGGGTTCAACGTTTTTTATATCTATTTGTTGAAGGGCGTTTTTACGCTATATTTTCTTTTTTGTTTGGATTAGGGCTTTGGATTTTCTTATCAAGGGCTAAACAGAAAAACGATAATCCCTACATTCTTTTTATTCGACGAATGTTTATCTTAGGTTTACTAGGGGCATTCCATGAGCTATTAAACCCTGGTGAAGCTTTATTGCTCTATGCAATTTTAGGAGTGCCTATTGTTTTTTTGGATAAGGTTCCAAAACAGATTAACTTAATAGTCGGTATGGCAGGCGTTATAATAGGAAGTTTTGTTGGAGTAAAATTGCTGCTGCCTTTACCTTTAATGATACTTGGGCTGGCATTCGGACAGTATCGGGTGTTTGAATTGTATTTAAAAAGGAGAAAAACATGGTTGATAGTGGCTGGCGCTTCGTTTGTTCTAACTAGTATTCTAGTCTCTTATTTATGGCAGCAAGCACCTGCCGACGGGCTAGTCAACTATATGGAAGGTGAGGAATTAACGGAAACACAAGTGTTATCCAATCGGGCTTTTTATGACTTTGCAGACTTGTCCTTGTCTTTTGCCCCCATTTTCTCTGTATGTTATGTTAGCTTCCTTGTTTTGCTTGAACCGTTACTGAAGAAATTTCTATTGCCATTGAATGCATATGGAAGAATGGCGTTGAGCAATTATATTGGGCAATCCATTCTATTGTTTAGTATCGCATCGTTACTGCCAGATACGACCATTGTATCTTACACAACAGCAGCCATTATATGCTCCCTCGCTGTGCTCGCGCAGATGCTTTCCTCTTTCCTTTGGCTACGCTTTTTCAAGTATGGTCCAATTGAATGGCTTTGGAGATGCGGGACTTACTGGGAATGGCTTCCGATACGAAAGTAATCCGTTTTTATGAAGCTAAATAAGTTGAAAAAATGTTGCCTACTCAGCAGGATAACGCGGATATTTTGCAGTACTTAATTGTTAAACAACGTTATCGTTATTTTTTACATCGTGAAGTTGGTTAGATGAATTAACTCAATTTTTAACCCCGTTCCAGTGTGAACGGGGTTAATTAGTTTACGCTTTTCTAGTTGAATAACTTTTCATTACAAATGCCTATTCTAACTCTTTGTATACACTTGTATCCCTAATAAAGAACACTATATCTTTTTAACGGATTGAACGAGGATTTGCGGCTGTCCATGCCTGTGTTCAACCGTTCCCTCCAACTGGAGCATTGACAATTCCTCGAAAAACTTGCTGTAGGCGGCATAAGGCTTCGGAAAGCACGTACAGGATATTTCTCCGGTCTCGTCCTGCAGTTTTAAGAAAGCCATAGCTTCCCCTTTCTTCGTCCTGATCCGTTTTACTTCAATCAGCAAACCGGCAATGTGTACATGGCCTTTCTCTGCCACTTCCATAACAGAGCCTATATCCGCCACACGGATTCCGATTGTTTTTTTCATTTCCACAGCTGGATGTTCGGACAGATAGAATCCGAGCACTTCCCTTTCACTTTCCAGCTGCATCATCATCGGCATCGTTCCGGCTGGTGTATATTTAGGATTTGCAATTGAGAAGATGACATCATGCAATAGATCATCTCCTTCAGGGCTGACAAAAACTGCATGATTTTTTGCCGCTTCAATCGACGCCAGCAGCACCGCCCTGTTTTGTCCAAACTCATCTAACGCACCCGCTTGAATTAATGGCCGGATGGACTTCTCCTGAAACGAGGAACCGCCGATCGAAGCAGCCATATCAAATAGGGACTTCCATTTCCCTGCCGTGCTCCTAGCTTTGCGCAGGGCATCGTAAAAGGTCGGTGTCACCCCTTTAATGGCTCCGAGACCAATTCGGACCGAACCATTTTCCACCGTGTGCATATATTTGCTTTTCGAGACGGAAGGAGGAAGTATCGATATGCCATGATTCTTCATTTCCCTTATTAGCTCCATTGTCTTGTCCTGGTTCCCTGATGCCATTGAAAGAAGAGCGGCATAGAAATAGGCCGTTTGATTCGCCTTCAAATAGGCGAGCTGATACGAAATCAAGGAATATGCGACAGCATGGCTCTTCGGAAAGCCGTAATCTGCAAACTTTACGATCAAATCATATATTTGAGCGGCCGCCTGTTCCGGCACTTGATTGGAAGCGGCGCTTTTCACGAAGTGCATTCGCTCCTGCTGCAGTATCTCTCTCTTTTTCTTGCTGATCGCCCTTCGAAGCAAATCAGCTTCAGCCATGGAGAACCCCGCAACCCGGACGGCAATTTGCATGATCTGTTCCTGATAGACAATAATTCCGTATGTTTCCTGCAAGACTGGTTCTAGTAGAGGATGGATATAGTTTACTTGTTCCATTCCTTTTTTACGCCTGCTATAAGAAGGGATGTTTTCCATCGGTCCGGGACGATATAAGGCGTTAATGGCATACAGATCCTCAAATCGAGTGGGAGCAATGAGCCTAAGTGCATCCCGCATGCCGCCTGATTCAAATTGAAAGACTCCTGTCATATCGCCTTTACGAAACAACTCAAATGTTTTTTCATCTGTCAGCGGAATGGCCCCAAAATCGATTTTCTTGCCCGTGTCATATTCAATCATCGAACGGATTCGATCCATAAAAGTTAAATTCCGCAACCCGAGGAAATCCATTTTCAGCAGTCCTTGTTCTTCAACGTCCCCCATCGCCCACTGGGTTAAATAAATGCCTTCCCCTCCGCTTTGAACGGGCACAGTCTCGACGAGCGGAGTCGGTGACAGGACGACTCCGGCAGCATGGGTCGAAGCGTTGCGTGGAAGTCCCTCAAGTGAAATGGCAGCAGCGAGCCATTTTTCGCGGGTACGATCAATGGCAAGCCATTTCTGCAAAGCGGTAGATTTCGAAACGATATCGGGTAATCTTCTCCCTTGCCCGTCTTGGATCTCTCTCGATAGAAATGCCATTTCTTCATTGGAAAAATCAAAAACTCGCGCCACATTCCGAGCTACGGACTTGGCAGAAAGCGTTCCAAACGTAATGATTTGTGCCACATGATGCTTCCCATATTTCCGGGCCACATAGTCAATCACTTCTGATCGGCGATGATCCGCGAAATCGATGTCGATGTCCGGCATAGTCACCCGGCCCGGATTTAAAAAGCGCTCAAAAATGAGTCCGTATTTTATGGGATCCACATCTGTAATACCTAAGGAAAATGCCACCAATGAGCCCGCGGAAGAACCACGTCCAGGTCCAGTCAATATGCCTTCTTCTTTTGCGAAGCGCATGAAATCCTCGACAATGAGAAAATAATCCGCAAATCCCATGTCGGCAATAACTTCCACTTCATAGCTCAGACGATTAACATATTCTTGAGCGGGATTCCCTACACGTTCTCTCAGACCAGCCGTACATCTCTTCACGAGCAAGCTTTTAGCCGTTTCCCCTTCCGGTACAGGAAAAACGGGCATCATTGGACGGCTTGGAGGCAGCTCCGCATTGCAGGACAGCAAAAGTTCAGCTGTCGCATCAAGCCATTCCAGTCGGTCTGCAAACCATTTCTTCCATTCTTCCTCTTCCGGCATATAAGCGGATTCATGCATAAACTTCGGTCTCATTGGATCATTCAATTTATAGCCGGATCGGATGGCTTCTGCAACTTCGAAGGAAAAGCGATCTTCCTTCTGGATGTAGCGAGCTTCATGGCAAGCACAAATCGGAAGGTCCATCTCCTGTGCTAGCTCCACGCGTTCCTCTTCAGCCGGATGCCGGATGCCAGCAGGCCTGCTAACGCCGACAAATACACTTGACAGAGAGCATGCCTCACGGACCGCCTGCAAATGACTCCTGAACTTCTCTCCGTCCCATGATCGATCTGTCGCAGGGCATACAACAATGCATCCGCTGCTATAAGCATGCAGCCATTTTAACGGCAATGACTCCTCATCCCTCGTGGAGACGGCACTGCTGATTTTCAATAAATTTCTGTACCCCGCATCATCTTTGGCATAAATATAAAGCAGAACTTTGTCCCCATCAGATAATTCAAGTTGAATCGATAATCCAAGAACAGGATGGATTCCACTCTCTTTTATCGCCTTATAAAAAGAGCGGATCCCATACAATTTGGAATTCACAATCCCTACAGAGACGGCACCTCTTTCCTTAAGGTGCGGGACAAGATCCGGCAGTTTAATGATGCCCCGCAATAAATCGGAGCCTGTGATGAGTTGAGGATAGACGAGCGCCATGTAAAATCCCCTCCCCCTCCTTTAGTTACTTGCACATAATGCCTTAAGCTTTTCTATTACTTCGTCAGCTTCCTTCCAAGTGTATACAGAAGCCCCAGATGCAAGCGGATGGCCTCCTCCTCCATATTCGGCGGCCAATGTATTGATGATTGGCCCCTTCGAACGCAAACGGACACGAATTTGATCATCTTCTTCGACAAAGATGACCCACGCGCAAATTCCTTTCACATTTCCCAGGGAGCCGACGAGCTGGGACGATTCCGAAACGGTTACATCAAATCTCTCTAAAATCTCTTTAGTAATTTTTAGATAGGCCATGCCATTTTCGTCGATCGTGAAATTCTGATACATATAGCCTTGTAAATGTAAAATCGAACGTTTTACTTCATACATGTCTGCAAATAATTTTGTCCGGTCAAAATCAAAAGTGATCAATTGGCTAGCCACTTCAAATGTCCGGTTTGTTGCACTTGGAAAAATAAATCTCCCTGTATCTCCCACAATACCTGCAAACAGCAAACGGGCCGCCTCATTAGGCATATGCCAATTGAACGCTTCCGCTCCCTCCTGAAACAGTTCATAGATCATTTCAGAAGTTGAGCTTGCCGCGGTATCCACCCATCGCAAATCCCCATAAGGATCCACATCTGGATGATGGTCAATTTTCAATATAAAAGCGCCATTCTTGTAATAGTCTGCATCAATCCGTTCCGTATTGCCTGTATCCGTAATAATAACTAGAGCCCCTTCGTAATCACTCTCAGTCACTTCGTCTTGTACAGCCAAATAGGTGAGCAGTTCATCGTGCGTACCTGAAGCAAACACTTTCTTCTCCGGGTAGTTGGCCTCAATCAGCTTTTTCAAGCCTACTTGCGAGCCGTATGCATCCGGGTCTGGCCGAACATGGCGGTGAATGATGATCGTATCGTAATTTTCAATTGTGTCTATGATTTGTCGTTTCAAATCGGGTTCCTCCCAAATCAATAATTTCTGTTCGCATTCCCTTTTGAAAGCCGCTACAATAGAAGAAGGTCTTTACTGGAGGGCTTTTGATATGAAAACATTAAATTTCTTTCTCGTCTTCTTCATCGTGGCATCCGGGGTTTTCTATTTTTATTTTAAAACCCGGCAATTCCGTACAAGCCATGTATTTCCCATACGAAAGAAAATGTTTGCCAGCAAAGCCGGTTCATTCCTCGGCAGTTTGCTTTTCTTTTTCGGGGTGAATCAAATGCTGCTGTTCCAAGGTGCAATTACGTATGTCGTAGCCGCGATATTCATCCTTTTCGGCCTGTACGTCTTCATTTTTAACATGAAGGCAACAAAACATTACAAACGTTTCGTTGAAGAAGAGACGAGATTAAACGAGAACTGATGCCATCCTTGGCATCAGTTTTTTCATCGTTCAAACAATTGGTACATGATCATCGCCTTAGCAATCAATTCACCATCAGACACCAAATCAAAATCGACTTTTACAAACCGTCTGCTCATATGTAAAATCCTTGGTTTCACAACAACCGTGCTACCAAGCTGGACATGTTTGATAAAGTAGACCGTCATATTCTCTGGCAAGCTTTCGCCGCGTTTTTTCATTTTGATGGCCCGGTTTCCGACTTCCGTCAGCAACGTCGTCAAAGCACCATAAGACAGGGAGCCAAACTGGTTTGTCATTTGGGGTGCAACAACAAACTCAATGGATTGCGGATCATCAGCAACCGTTTTCATCTGGTTTTTGACAATATCATCGATTTTTTCACCTTGCTGAGGCTGCCGCTGCGTCATTTGGAATGCTTTTAATACGTCTTGCCGGCTGATAATGCCTTCCAGTAAACCAGAGTCACTGACAACAGGCATGAGCTCAATCCCTTCCCAGATCATGCTATGGCCTGCCGATGCAACGCTCGTTTTACCTGTGACAGTTATCGGATGGGTGGTCATCACCTTTTCAATCAACTCATCTTCCGATTTACCCACAGCATCTCGGGAAGTTACAATCCCGACAACTTTTCCGTTGTTATCAATGACAGGATACCCGGTATGAGTTGTCGACCTATTCACATCATTGAAAAGTCCGACCGTATCTTTAGGAGAGAATGTGATTGTTTCAGACCCTGGTGTTAAAATATCCTCAACGAGCAGGATCTCTTTTTCAATCAGCTGGTCATAAATGGCTCTGTTCAGCATCGTCGCCACCGTGAAGCTGTCATAACTGGAAGAGATGATAGGCAGATTCAATTCGTCCGCCAGTTTTTTGGCATCGTCCGCAGCATCAAATCCCCCGGTTACAAGGACTGCAGCACCCGCCCTCAACGCAAGTTCATGTGCCCTTTGCCTGTTCCCGACAATCAGCAAGCTGCCCGCATCGATATACCGTCTCATATCCTCCAGCTGCATTGCGCCGATGACAAACTTCGTCAACGTCTTATGCAAACCGCCTCTGCCGCCCAGTACGACGCCGTCGACGATATTAACCACTTCAGCGAACGTCAGTCTTTCAATGTTCTCCTTCTTTTTCTTCTCGATACGGATCGTGCCGACACGTTCGATCGTATTGACCAATTTTTGGTTTTCCGCTTCTTTGATTGCCCGGTAAGCTGTTCCTTCACTGACGGACAACGCTTTTGCCACTTGCCTTACAGATATTTTTTCTCCGACAGCAAGCCCTTCAATATATCGAAGTATCAATTCGTGTTTTGTCGACATCTTTTCACCTTTTTCTCTAAGTGCATATAGCCATTTTATCACATCCCGAAAGGAATAGCGCATAGGACAACATCTCGTTCACCTTCATTCCGGCAGCCTAGAGCAATTAAAATGGCACGACCCAAAAACTGGACCGTGCCGGACTTCTTATAATTGAATGGCGTCTCCTGCTTCCATCACTTTCACCTCATGGGACTCAACTAGATTTTTAAACTCCAGCGGATCCTGTTGAATAGGAGGGAACGTATTAAAATGGATCGGCACCGTCAATTTGGGATTTAATAATTTAACCGCTTCCGCTGCATCGGATGGCCCCATTGTGAAATTATCGCCGATCGGCAGGAATGCGACATCAATATCATTCATCTTTCCGATCAATTCCATATCTCCAAATAGAGATGTGTCTCCTGCGTGGTAAACTGTCTTGCCTTCTGCGTAAAACAAAATTCCAGTTGGCATGCCTGTATAAATGATCTCGTTGTTCTCCGTCGTATAGGAAGAGCTATGGAATGCTTTCGTAAATTTCACGGTGCCAAAATCAAATTCCTTAGCTCCGCCAATATTCATGCCGTGCGTATTAAGACCTTGCCATCCTAAGTAGACAGCCAATTCATTCGGCGCGACAACTAAAGCTCCACATCTCTTTGCAATTTCCATCGTATCGCCTACATGATCATTATGTCCATGTGTTAATAAGATGACATCCGGGCTCTCCTTTTCGGGATCCAAATCCGTGAGACCGTTACCGGTCAAAAATGGATCGATCAAAATCGTCTTCCCTTTTGTCTCAATTTTGACGACTGAATGGCCATGATATGAAATTTTCATGCTGCAATCCCTCCAGGTTTTGATTTTTAATTTGTCTTGCTGTATTTCCCACCCTTTTCTTTGTTCTTTATATAACATGAAAACCCTCTTTTTTGTTAAGATATACTTGATAAGGAGGAATTACCGTGCAAAAAGTAAAAGAAATCCAGCAGTATTTACAACAAAACCAGATGGACGCAGCATTTATTACAACTCCGGATAATGTATTCTATCTTTCCGGATTCCATAGTAATCCGCATGAGCGGCTATTAGGTGTAATGGTGTTTAAAGAGGCGGAGCCATTTATTATCTGCCCATTGATGGAAGTGCCTGATGTGAAGGCAGCCGGCTGGTCCTTTGAAGCGGTCGGACATGCGGATACAGACGATGCATGGGAGTTGGTCGCAAACGCGGCGAAGGCACGTGGCACTGAACTTTCTACCATCGCGATTGAAAAAGCGCACCTCACAGTGGAGCGAATGGAGCGGATGGAGGAAATCTTCCATGGCGCCAATCTCGTACGCATCGATGAGCAGCTGAACAATATGCGCAACATCAAAGATGAATCAGAGCTGGACAAACTGCGCAAAGCGGCAGAACTTGCCGATTATGCAGTGGAAGTCGGCTGCCGGGAAATCGCAGAAGGCAAATCGGAGCTTGAAATTCTAATGGCCATCGAATTTGAAATGAAGAAAAAAGGTGCCGAGAAAATGGCATTCGATACGATGGTGCTTTCCGGTCCAAAAACAGCATCACCGCACGGCAATCCTGGAGAACGTAAAATTCAAAAAGGCGATTTCATTCTGTTCGACCTTGGCGTTGTGTATAAGGGATATTGTTCAGATATTACGCGCACCGTCGCATTTGGTGAACCCGATGAAGAAAAACGCAAAATCTATGAAACGGTCAAAAATGCCGAACAGGCTGCAATTGACCTCGTCCGCCCTGGCGTTAAAGCTCGCGATCTAGACAAAGCGGCTCGCGACGTCATTACAGACGCAGGATACGGCGAATACTTCACGCACCGTCTCGGCCACGGACTCGGTATTTCCGTCCATGAGTTCCCATCCATCACAGGAACAAACGAACTGGAATTGCAAGAAGGCATGGTTTTCACAATCGAGCCTGGCATTTACAACCCTGAGGTTACTGGTGTACGGATCGAGGATGATGTTGTCGTAACGGCTGACGGCGTTGAAGTATTGACTAAGTTCCCGAAAGAACTAAGAATTATCCAGCCATAACACATAGTAAACAGATGGAGAAAACAAATCGTTTTCTCCATCTGTTTTTTTGTTAGCAATGTTTGAAGACGTTCTAGGCACATAGTAATTTTTAAAAAGATCTTGGCTAGTTGATTTAACCAAATCAGAACAATAATAACGGGATGGTCGATAACTTACAAAAAGTGACCGATATATCAAAAAACATGAGAAATATCCCTTAATTATTTCAATCAAAAAGACTGCCACGGAAAATCAGTTATCACTGATTTTTTCCGGACAGTCCATTAAATTATTTATTCAAAAGCGTCTCAGCCGCAACATACTCCAAGCCTTGTGCATCCGCAACTGCTTTATATGTGACATGGCCTTCTAACGTGTTAATGCCTTTTTGAAGTGCAGGATTGTCTAAGCACGCTTGCTTATACCCTTTGTTCGCAATTTGAAGTGCATATGGAACCGTTACATTAGTAAGCGCCATTGTAGACGTACGTGGAACAGCTCCTGGCATGTTCGCTACTGCGTAGTGAACGACACCGTGTTTTTCATAAGTTGGATTATCATGGGTTGTTACACGATCAGATGTTTCAAAAATGCCGCCTTGGTCAATCGCGATATCAACGAGGACAGAGCCCGGTTTCATGGATTTAACCATTTCTTCGGAGACAAGTTTAGGCGCTTTTGCACCTGGGATTAGTACACAACCGATAACTAGATCGGAATCCTGTACTGATTCTGCAATATTGAATGGGTTGGAAACAAGTGTTTGAATGTCGTTTCCGAACATTTCATCCAATTGGCGAAGACGTTCAACAGACAAGTCGAGCACAGTAACTTGAGCACCCATACCGACTGCGATTTTCGCTGCATTCGTACCTGCTTGTCCACCGCCGATAACTGTTACTTTCCCTCGGGAAACCCCTGGTACGCCGGAAAGAAGGATCCCTTTCCCGCCTTGAATTTTTTCGAGGTATTGCGCTCCGATTTGTGTCGCCATACGGCCAGCAACTTCACTCATCGGTGCGAGAAGCGGCAATGAATTATTTGGAAGCTGAACTGTTTCGTAAGCGATTCCAACAACTTTGTTGTCAAGCAGCGCTTTTGTCAATTCCAACTCAGGCGCCAAGTGCAAGTATGTGAAGAGGATGAGCCCTTCACGGAAGTACCCATATTCAGAAGCCAATGGCTCTTTTACTTTCATAACCATGTCCGCAGCCCATGCTTCTTCTGCTGACGAGACAATTTTCGCACCAGCTTCGATGTAATCCTCATCAGTAAAGCTGGAACCAAGACCCGCTCCTGTTTCAATTAATACTTCATGTCCAGCGGAACTTAGGTTAAATGCGCCAGCCGGTGTCATAGCAACCCGGTTTTCGTTGTTTTTAACCTCTTTTGGAACACCAATTCGCATCACAATTCCTCCTAATTAGAAAAAATATCGGCGGTCAAACCGAAAAGATACAATTGACCAATTCGTATTCAATCTTATCAGATACGAATAAGTTTTGCTTCTATTTTATCATAACCGGAATATTCATATAAATAGACTAAGAGAGCTTTGAACCTGCTAGTTTAGCCAGTCAAATCGAATGGCCCGAGCGAGAAGTTTTTGAGTGCTCTAAAAACGGGGTAAAGATAGTAGAGCAGAATATAAATGTTACGATTTTTGTCGAATTTCGACGCGGATTTCAAGAAAATCATGAAGGGTTTTACGAGACTTCCAGCGAAGAGTAACATTGTAAAGAAAATAGAAAAAGGATGGAGTGAGCAGTATGGTAATGCAGTACAAACAAATTATCGTAGCAGTTGACGGATCGAAGGAATCGGAATGGGCGTTTAAGAAAGCAATGGCCATTACAGAACGCAATTCGGCAACACTAAATTTGGTGAACATCATCGATACTCGATCCTACGCGGCAGTTGAAGCGTATGACCGGTCGATCGCTGAACGGGCTCAAACATTTGCGGAGGAATTATTGAACGGCTACAAAGCGGAAGCAGAAAAAGCAGGTCTGCAAAACGTTAATATTTATGTAGAATATGGTTCTCCCAAAACAATGATCACACGTGACCTGTCATCTAAGTTGAACGCAGATCTCATTATTTGTGGCGCTACTGGGTTGAATAAGGTTGAAAGATTCCTGATCGGAAGCGTATCGGAAAATATCGTCCGCTCCGCAAAATGCGATGTACTCGTTGTCCGTACTCCAGAAGAAGAACTATAAGTAAAATAAGAAACTAAAAAGGAGCCGTCCGGCAAGTCTATCGACTTGCTCATACGGCTCCTTTGTTAATGGACGGATAAACCAGCTGTCTCCATCGTTTCCCGCGCAATCATGATTTCTTCGTTGGTCGGAATGACAAGAACTTTGACCGGGGAATACGGAAAATTAATATGAACCTCTTTTCCTGTTATTTCATTCAAATCCGGATCAAAATAAACTCCCATGAATTCCAAGCCTTGCAGGACTTTCTCCCGGACAATTGGACTGTTTTCACCAATCCCGGCTGTAAAGATGATGGCATCTACGCCCCCCATCCTGGCAGCGTACGAACCGATATACTTATGAATCCGATCTGTAAAGACATCTAAGGCGAGCTGGGCACGATGATCCCCTTCAGCTGCCTTCATGCCAATATCACGGAGATCACTCGAAAATCCGGAGAGTGCCAGCATGCCGGATTGATGGTTCAATACGCTGATCACCTGTTCAGCAGATTTTCCGGTCTGTTCCATAATATAAGGGATCAAGGCAGGATCAATGTTGCCTGACCGAGTCCCCATCGTAACGCCCGCCAATGGTGTGAATCCCATCGAGGTGTCCAACGATTTTCCGCCTTTTACTGCGGCAATGCTTGCTCCATTACCTAAATGGCAGGAAATGAATCTTGTGTTCGCCAAAGGCCGATTCAAAAGCTTCGCCGCGCGTTCCGTTACATATTGATGGCTTGTCCCGTGAAAACCATATTTACGGATGCCGTAGTTTTTATAGTATTCGTAAGGCAGCGGATACAAATAGGAACTTTCGGGCATTGTCTGGTGAAATGCCGTGTCAAAGACAGCGACTGCCGGAACAGCAGGCAACGCCTTTTTGAATTCCACAATGCCGACGATGTTTGCCGGGTTATGTAACGGGGCGAACTTCGACAGCTTATCGATTTCACGGATCACTTGTTCATCAATGACGACTGATTCAGCGAATTGCTCCCCTCCGTGCACAACACGGTGGCCGATTCCGTCAATTTCGTCATATGAAGCAATGATTCCTTTGCTAATAATGGACTCTAACAGCATTCGAACAGCTTCCGCATGCGATTTGATCTCTACCGTTTCATATATATCGACCCGTTCTGACTGCATGACAAAAATGGATTGAGGCAACCCGATCCTTTCAAACCGGCCTTTGACAACGACCTGTTCTTCAGGCATTTGCAATAGTTGATATTTCAATGAAGAGCTTCCCGCATTAACAGCCATCAACAACATCTACAAAACCCCTTCTCGTTACATTTCCTCGATCCAGTTGTCTATCTTACGGAAAAATTGAGACATTAGTCCTTTATCCATCATATCAGGCACTTTTGCCAGCAATACATCAGGCGCACTTTTTGCAGCCATTTCTTCTACCGGTTTTTGAAGGATCAAAATGAATTTTGCGTGCGCTACATTTTTGAACAAAGAATCCGGCAGTTGAATGATCGCCCGAATGAGTGCATGCCGCTTCAAATATTTTTGCAATAACTCGGCCTGGTCGGATTCAAAAAGATTGACAGTTGTAATAAAGAAACCGAAACCGCCGGGCTTCAGATGATTCAACGATTGTTCAATGAAGAGATGATGAGAGTAAGCATGTCCTTCTGCCGGCATCATTTCAAAATTAAGTGCATTATCATCGTCCGGGTAATAGCCGACCGGCAAATCGCTGATCACAAGATCAACTGGATCGACAAGCAACGGCCGCAAGCCATCCTGTACATAAAAGCGGACCGGCTGTTCCAATAGTTCAGCCGAGACAGCTGCCAGTCGGACAAGCAAGTCATCGATTTCTACGGCTGAAGCGTTAGCAGTTTCCTCTATGGCATTCATGACAGTATAAAGAAGATTGCCAGTGCCTGCTGCCGGATCCAGCAATGTGACATCCTTTTTCGACTGGACCAGCTTGCTTGCCATATAGCCGACTAAGATACCGATTGCATCTGGGGTCATTTGATGATGTGGCTGTGCATTCTCCTTCATCCCTTTTAAAATCGCGAGTTGCAGTCCTCTCCTGATTTCCTCCTTTGTCACATCGTTTGTGACATTCGGGGTTTCGACTCCAGAGAGCCAGGACTCGCAGGCAGAAATGATACCGTCCAAATAATCGCCTTGCTCTTTGCCTGCTTTTTCATCAATGAATGTAAAAATGGTTTCAGTATTTGTCATATTCAATCCCTCTATTTGAAAACCCACCCGTTTCCGAGTGGGTCTCTATTATTCAGATAATTTTTTTACCGCTTCCAGTGCTTTATCATAATCTGGGTGGTTCGTCACTTCGCTCACGTACTCCACATATTGGATCGTATCCTCTTTGTCTATGACGAAGATGGAACGAGCAAGAAGGCGAAGTTCATTTATAGCCACTCCATACGCTTCCCCGAATGAAAGATCACGATGGTCGGATAGGAGTTTAAGATTCTCAATTCCTGCATTTGCCTTCCATCTTGCCTGCGCAAACGGAAGATCGACGGAGATCGTCATCACTTCAATGTCATCTCCGAAGGAATTCGCTTCATCATTGAATTTTTTTGTCTGCTCAGAACAAACGCCTGTATCAATAGATGGAACAACACTGATCAAACGGATCTTCCCCTTGGAGCTGGCAAGCGTGACAGGTTGCAGATCATTTGATAAAACTGTAAAATCAGGAGCTTTATCCCCCACTGTCACTTCTTTTCCGAGCAGCGTTACAGGATTGTTTTTAAATGTAACTTTCATCGTCAAGACGCCTCCTTCTCAATTTCCTTCATTCTACTAAACATGCGGAGCGTCTTGCAACTGTTCCCCCTCGTCCATTTGCCGTTTCACCATAACTGTCTTCATTTCAAAAGAGTGCTCATGGATGACAGCTGTATCTGCAAACAAGTCATGCAACGCTTCCTTCTTCGGCATGAATATAGCTAGCAAATACGGGATGAGCAAGGTTTTGGAGATAAAACGCCCGATGACTTCCCGGAATAGTATGGTGCCCCATGTCAATGGCTCCTCATTCTTTTGAATAACCCGTATACCTAAAATCATCTTTCCGGCTGTCTGGCCCAGCAGTTTGGTCATAAAGGCAAAATACGTTAAAAACAGAAGCAGCAGCACAATTTTATATGGGCTGAAAAGGAGGAAATCCGGGTTCGATATTTCAAATCCTGCTACCCTAAAAATCGGTTTGACTACGATGCCACTTATGGATGAAACGATGATCAAATCGATGATATACGCCCAGAACCTCATCCAGAAACCTGCGTATTTGGGCAGAAACTGTTCCGTTCTGACCATTTCATAACGCGGTGCCTTGTGCTGATCCATACCTGCAGCAGAGGATGGAATCAGTTCATTGTTATGTTCCGTCATCCTGATCCCTCCTTATTTCTCACCATATAAATACATCATTCGCGGTGCGTCATAATCGGATAATAATTTGCCGATCAGTTCCGTTTCAACATTACGTCCAAACAATCCATCCAACTTCACACCAAACAGCGAACCAAAACTGTCCGATGAGGCGTACTCAAATACCGATGCATCTTCCAGGCCGAAATCTTCTTTCATCGCTGCAATGGCATCGCCCGGTTTTCCTGCTTCATCCGCAAGACCCGCCTCAATTGCTTGTCGGCCATTCATAATTCTTCCGTCTGCCACTTTCTTCACATCCTGGACTGACATATGACGGCCTTCCGCTACGATATCAACGAATCGCTCATAGGAATCGTTGATCATTTCTTGCAGCATATTGCGTTCTTCTTCAGTCATTTCTCTGGAGCCGCTCATAATATCCTTATACGGTCCTGTTTTAATCGTGTTGAAATCAATTCCGTATTTCTCTGCCAGCTTCGCATAATTGACACTTTCCATAATGACACCGATCGAACCTGTTATGGTCTCGGGATGGACGAAAATTTTCTCAGCAGGCGCCGAGACGTAATATCCTCCCGAAGCGGCCATGCCGCCCATTGCAACATAGAATGGAATTTCCTTGTCCGTCTGGATGGACCGGATCGCATCATAGATATCGGAGGATTCCATGACGCCTCCGCCAGGAGAATTGACAACGAGGACGACTCCTTTTACCGTTGGATCATCATAGATCGAATCGAGCTGGCTCATGAAAAACTGATGATCGTAACCGACAGCGCCAAAAAGAGAGCTCGGCACATCCTGAATAACACCATCGAGCGACAAGACAGCAATTCTTTCGTTTCCTCTTCCTTGTTCAATCACATTTTCCGTTAGCATCGCAGGATCATTAATACTGTCCCAAAACGAAGTGAAATCCCTCGTAAATATGTACGATAACGAATTAACGCCAATTGATACCACAAGTAATGCGGCCGCAGCAATTATCGCAATCCATCTTTTGCTGTTCATAATAGCAACCCCTTTCCTTTCATTCATTAATCTTATACGATAGTAACGATAAAACGTTTCATTCTCACCTCAATTGCCGTCAAATTATTTGAGAGGAGGCTGCTGTATGGCCGACCGAAGGAATATTTATATCTTTTCAAAACAGGATGCGGAATCACTTGCCAAGAAGGAAATTGTGAAAGACGCCCTCCATCATGAAGGATTTTTTGTAACCGACCAAGCAAACGATGCCAATATCATCATCTCACTTGGAACAGATGGCACCTTTTTGCAAGCTGTCCGAAAAACCGGGTTCAGGCAAGACTGCCTCTATGCAGGCATTTTGACGGCGGGCAGGCATGCCATGTATTGTGATTTTCATTACAACCAACTGCTCGAAGTGATTCAATCTATCCGAAGATCCGAAATCGAAGTAAGGCGGTATCCGTTGCTCCAAGTGGCGATTGACGGCCATGAACCATTCTATTGCCTAAATGAGTTCAGTATCCGTTCAAATATCATTCGGACGTTCATTTTAGACATTCTGATTGATGAACAATGTTTCGAGACATTTCTAGGAGATGGCCTGATCATTTCGACTCCGACTGGAAGTGCAGCCTACAGTAAGTCAGTCCGCGGTGCCGTCATCGATCCTTTACTGCCATGTTTCCAAGTGACGGAATTGGCTTCGGTTAATAACAATAGCTATCGGACGTTAGGATCTCCATTCATACTCAGCGGTCATCGAAAGCTGCGTCTTCACGTTCATCAGGATGGGAATAACTTCCCGTCTGTCGCGGTGGATAACGAAGCTCTCGGCATTCGCAGAGTTGAAAATGTCGAAATAGAGTTGAGTACTAAAATTGTTAAAACAGTGAAATTAAAAAACAATTCATTCTGGGAGAAGGTCCAGCGGATTTATCTATGAAAAAACAGGCCTGCCTGGTTGTACCGGGCGACCTGTTCTTTTTTCATACATGGCTTCTTCTCATTTTTACGGTTTCATACACTTTAGATGTTGTAAATAGGATAAGGGCAGCCCATATGAAAGAGAAAGATAATAACTCTTGCTGTCCGAACGTCTCATGATACATAAGAACACCAATGATCAGCATCAAGGTCGGTGCAATGTATTGAATAAAACCGGATAGGTAAAGAGGAATCCGCTGAACCCCTTTTGCATAGAGAACAAGAGGAAGTGCCGTTGCCACCCCTGTCAAAATGAGCAAAACATCTGTCTGCGTGTCGACGTGGAGGAAACGGGCTTCTCCTGTAATAAACAACCAGATATAATACCCTACTGCAAACGGGAAGATGAACATAGTTTCGATTGCCAGCCCACGCAATGCATCTAATTGAATGTTCTTCTTAATGAACCCATAGACTGCAAATGACAAGGCGAGTCCGACGGCAATCCAAGGGAATTTCCCATAAAAAAAGACCATCGTAATGACACCGATTGCAGCAAGTACAAATGCCGCTTTTTGTGCTGAGGACATCTTCTCTTTTAAAAATAGGACACCTAACAAAACAGATACAAGGGGATTCATATAATACCCCAGACTCGTTTGAACGATAAAATGATGATTGACGGCCCATATGTAAATAAACCAATTCGATGTTACCAAAACAGAAGCTGCAAATAAGCTCCAGAAACTTCGCTGATCCTTCCATAATTTACGGAAGTCATGGACGAGTTGTCCACCTCCGCGGATAAGTAATACCACAAGGAGGGTTGATATAAATGCCCATACGATGCGGCCTGTTAATATTTCATCACTGCTGACATGCTCGAGGTATTTCCAATAAATCGGCATGAAACCCCAGATGACGAATGACGCAACCACCCATATGACACCATTGCGGTCTGTTTGCATGGACAGATGACCTCCTTTATTATTTCATGTTACGAAAGAATAATGTCATTATAGACCTAAGTTTTTTATTCGTAAAGAACAGAAAAAACCGTTTGCCCACTTTTCGTAGCAAACGGTTCAATTGATATGTCACTGTTGTTCCTTTTTACGCAATTCCACGCGCATGATTTTACCGGAAGCCGTCTTTGGAAGTTCATCCATGAATTCGATCTTTCTTGGATATTTATAAGGAGCAGTCAAGCTCTTGACATGTTCCTGCAAGTCTTCCACAAGCCCTTCTTCGCTTTTCCTCGCAGGATCTCTTAGAACAATAAACGCTTTTACAACGCTGCCTCTGACTTCATCGGGACTTGCCACTACTGCACATTCCCTGACAGCTTCATGCTTCGTGAGCGCATCTTCCACTTCGAACGGTCCAATCGTATATCCGGAGCTGATAATAATATCATCTCCACGGCCTTCAAACCAGAAATAGCCATCCTCATCCAGTTTTGCACGATCCCCTGTAATATAATAATCGCCACGGAACTGCATTTTAGTCCGCTCGGGATCGTTCAAATATTCCTTGAACAAGGCGGGAGTGGATATATGGACTGCAATATCTCCGACCTGCCCCGGCTCCACAGGCTTCCCTTCTTCATCTACGATATCCACTTTATTGCCCGGAGTCGGCTTGCCCATTGATCCCGGTCTCGCTTCCATGCCGACCATCGTACCGACAAGCAATGTATTTTCTGTTTGGCCGTAACCGTCACGGACAGCCAAGGAGAATACTTTGTCAAAGATATCGATTACTTCACGGTTTAAAGGCTCTCCCGCTGATACTGCGTTGCGGATGGATGATAGATCGTATTGCTCCAACTGATCAGCCTTTGCCATAAAGCGGTATTCCGTCGGGGTGCAACATAACACATTTACTTGATATTTCCCGATTAGGTTTAAATAAGTGACTACATCAAATTTCCCATCGTACACGAGTCCTGTAGCTCCACTTCCCAAAACAGATAGGAACGGGGACCAGATCCACTTTTGCCATCCCGGAGCAGCAGTTGCCCAGACGACATCCCCTTCTTTAATGCCAAGCCACTTTTCGCCAGCCGTCCTTAAATGGGCATAACCCCAGGCATGCGTATGAACAACACCCTTCGGTTTGCCAGTCGTACCTGACGTATACGATAGAAAGGCCATATCCGAGCCTTTTGTATTGGGTGGTGAAAAATCGGTTGATGTTTGTTCCATTAATTCGGTTAATGAAAGCTGGCCTTCTTTTGCCTTTCCGATAACGAATAACTGGACGTCACCAATATTTTTCACCTCTTCAAATTGATCCGTAAAAGCCTCGTAAGCGACGATAGCTTTCGCGCCACTATGTGCTAAGCGATATTCGATATCAGACGCCCTCAGCATTTCCGAGCTTGGTATGACTGCAATCCCCGCCATCAATGCTCCAATGTATGTAATGTAGGCTTCGATTCTTCTTGGCACCATCACCAGTACGATATCACCTTTTTGAAGGCCATTTTCAGTGAAAACGGCAGCCGCCTTTTTGGCTTCAACTATTAATTGATCATATGTAATCCGATCTTCTGCACCATGTGCATTGACATATATCAATGCTTCTTTGCCACTGCCATCTGCATACCGTTCAAATTCGGAAACGATATTGTATTGTTCGGGTGCAAGTAATTCTTCACGTTTCATAGTACAGTCCCCCTTTTTCTTTCCATTAATTATACGGACTTTTTTAATTGATATCAATTTTCGGACTCCAAATTTTAGTCTTTGATGAATGATCACATGAACAAACAAAATACGGCAATGCTAAGGAGGATAGAAAAAGCCGCCCCGTTTATACGGGACGACTTCTTTAAAGCATGTTATTGTTGTGTGTAGTTGTTCATTTGCGATTGAGCTTGACGTACTAATCGCTTCGTGATTTCTCCGCCGACGGAACCGTTGGCACGCGATGTAGCATCTGCTCCAAGTTGCACTCCGAATTCTTGTGCGATCTCATACTTCATTTGATCAAGAGCTTGTTGTGCACCAGGAACTAGAAGTTGGTTTGAGTTGCTGTTGTTGTTCGCCATTGTCTCTCACCTCCTTGTGACTATAGAATGGACTGTATCCAAAAAATCATGCAGGAGGATTTATGGTAATTTTTTCTTTTATAATAAATCATCAAAATCAGTCGGCTGCTTTGCCGCCTGATCAATAACAGTCCGCTTGGCAATTGCCTCATTAATCAGCGGAGTAAAATCAAAATAGCTCTCATAATGTGTTACCTTCTCGAGACGAGGTTTCGTCTTCGGATTAGACGGTGTAAAAATGGTGCAGCAATCTTCGAATGGCCGGATTGAAATATCATATGTGCCAATACGCTGCGCGATTTCAATGATCTCCAGTTTATCGGATGCAATTAACGGTCGCAGCACTGGCGTAGACGTTACAGCATTGATAGCCGTCATGCTGTCCAGCGTCTGGCTGGCAACCTGTCCAAGGCTTTCTCCGGTGACAATACCCATCGCACCGATTTCGCCTCTCACTTTATCCGCAATTTCCAACATAATTCTTCTCGTTGTCGTCATGGACAAGTTGTTTGGCACTTGCTTGACAATCGCTTGCTGCAGTTCAGTGAAAGGTATTATATGAAGACGTATATCCGCCCCGAACGTACCTAGCCGATCGGCCAAATCCATTACTTTTTTCTGCGCCATCTCACTTGTAAATGGCGGGCTCGCAAAGTGGATCGCATCTAGCGACACGCCTCTTTTCATCATTAAGTAGCCTGCTACCGGGCTATCAATTCCACCAGACAGCATGAGCAGAGAATGGCCATTCGAGCCCACAGGCATACCGCCTGCGCCTTTATACGTCGCGGCTGTCAAAAAGGCTCCATCACTTCGGATATCGACAAGCAGTTGGATATCCGGCTTTTTCATCTTAACAACGAGTTCAGGGAAATGGCGCAATACATGGCCGCCTATTTCTTGTTGAAGTTCCCCCGTCACGAGCGGAAATGATTTGTCCGAACGCTTGATTTCCACCTTGAAAGTCTTGCCTGCCGTTTCAACGGAAGCGATAACATCGAGCGCCTTTGCTTTAATTGCTTCCAGCTCTGCCTGACATTTGGCAACCGGGCTGAACGATTGGATGCCAAATATAGAAGGAAGCCGTTCAATTGCTTCCTTCATATCCTCATTATCAGTTGCCTGCAAAAACATACGGTCGCGTTCTGCGCGCAACTTCACTGTCGGAAGATCCCGCATTGCTAATTGAATATTCTTTTTCAATCTCCGTACAAATGTATTACGATTTCTACCTTTAAGTGATAATTCTCCATAACGGATTAACAGCTCATTCCATTCCATTTATTTCAATTCCCTTCCAAGCAGTTTCATAAATGCTGAAAAAACAGTTTCGAATTTACTTATTTCCTCATCGGTATTATCTTTTCCAAAACTGATCCGGACAACTCCGAATTTGTAGTCCTGATTCAAATGAATTGCCTCAATCACATGACCGGCATTCGAACTTTTTGAAGAACAGGCACTCGACGTAGAAAGATAAATCCCGTTCTCTTGAAAATAATTGACAGCCACTTCGCCTTTAATTTTTGAAAAAGCGAGAGATACTATATGGGGTGCGCCGCATTGTGGTGCGATCACTTGAACACCTTCATATTGGTCTACAAATCGAATCAATCGGTTTCGCCATTTGCGGTACGTTTCATTTTCCTGTTCCACTGCGCTTAGCCGCATCGCTTTCGCAGCAGCCACTGCATTTGGAACTGAAACGGTTCCACTACGGATACCTTTCTCCTGGCCGCCTCCGAAATTAATCGGCGATGGTGTCATGCCTTTTTTCATCACAAGCACTCCAGAGTTTTTCAACCCATTGATTTTATGCGCTGAAACGGTAATAGCATCCGGCCCATTTTTATGAAGCTTGACAGGCAGCTTGCCGAAACTTTGCACACAATCCGAATGAAATATCGCTCGGGAGTTTTGATGAACGATGTCCACAGCCTGCTCGATCAACTGTATTGTTCCAATTTCGTTATTCACATGCATGATGCTAACAACGGTCGTTTCCTTTCGTACAAGCTGCGCTAATTGTTCAAGTGATATTCGGCCTTGCTCATCCACAGGCAAATAATCCACTTCAAAGCCGTTTCGCTCCAAAAATTGGCAAGCATTCAGGACGGATGGATGTTCAATGGCCGTTGTGATGATGTGAGAGCCTCTCGACCGAAGCGCATAGGCAAAACCAATGACGGCTAAATTATTGGCTTCTGTACCGCCAGAGGTGAAATTAACCTCTGCATCTTGACTGCCTACTAAAGAGCGGATTTGTTCTCTGGATCTCTCCAGTAAAGCTTCCGCCTCTCTTCCTTTCCCATGGATGGAAGCCGGATTGGCGAAAAAGCGCCGGTTCGCCTCGACAAAAGAGGTTAGCACTTCTTCGTCGGGTCTCGTTGTTGCACTATTATCAAAATAGGCCATTTCATTCACATCCTTTAATTTTAATTGGAGACGCCGGAATTTTTGGAATCCCTCATTATAAGCGTGAGAAAGCCACCTGCATATGATATGCCGGTGGCTATGTTAACAGTGTTAGACATGCTCCTTCAACATTTCCTCAATACGCTTCATAGCACCCGGTTCCATTTCTTCGACCGCAGTCGCAGCCTCTTCAAGCGCTTTTGCATATCGGAATTGACGGAATGACTCTTCCGCATCCATTAATCTTGCATGCACTATCGGATTTGAAGCCCTAAATCGGTTGCCATATTGTATGATCAATTCGATCAACATTACATTTTCCAGCATTTGATCGACTTTCTCGTTTACATCATGGACGGCTTTTTCAGCATTTTTCAAATACGATTCTGCCACTGCCATGTTTAACGGCACTTCCTGTAAACTTTGTGAGACAAGGAAAATCTGTTCTTCCGCTTCCTCCAGCCTCGCATCCATTTCATCTGGAATTCCAGGTATGTTGGCTTTATGAAGCTTGCGGTCCGCCGCCTGCAATTCACGCGACAGGTCAGCCAGTTTGGTCCGTACATTATTTTCATCAATCCGAAGATTTTTAATCCGGTTCGCGAAATTCTCCTGCTCTTCCGCAATCTGCTCCATTTCATCAGCAATGCTTTTCAACTCTTGCTGCAAAGTGGTATAAGCGGATCCTTGCTCCTCAAACATGAAAGCGAGCGTAGAGAAACGCTTTTGCAATGCTTCCAAGCGTTTTACCGCAGTTTGAGGAATTTTAGCTTCATCTTCTTCTAGACGATAACTTTGTTGGACATAGACTGCTTCATTGGAAATGTCCCTTGTCATGCGGGTCATGGATTCAAGCTCAGCAGCGATTTTTTCATAGTGGCTGTCGACATATTGTTTCCCAATGACCTCATTTTCAAGCGCATCATAGAATGAATCGATCTGATCGTTCATCTCCTGAACTTGCTGTTTCACGGCATCGATGTCAAGCAGCTTCACTTTAGCCATTATCTCATCAAGTTTCGTTTCAATTGAGGTAAGTTGCTTAGGAAGTTCAAGATGCTGCAGATTGTAGGATTGCTCTTCCATTTCGCGTGTGCCGTTTCGCAGCTCTCTGATGGCGGAAGGAATCTTATTTTGCACTTCAACGAGCAAACTCGGTATGTCATGAATCAACTCGGATAAGCGTTCGCCCTTAGCAGAAAGATTGATCACAATTTCTCGTGCCACTAAATAATTACCGTTATCTGTCAATTGATCGTACTCTTCAAATTTCGGATTGAACGATTCAAGTTCTTGTTCCAATGCTTCGATGGCAATGCCGAAGGAATGCTGATGGGCAAGCAATGTCTTACGGGCCGTCCGGTATTGTTCCTTCAGCTTTTCAATTTCAATGCGATTTTTTTCTTCGCTGCCAATCAATTCATTCAATTCATCCAATATTTCGTTCTTCCGTTTATCACAATAACGAATCTTCTCTTGGATATCTTTTTCGGTCTGGGTCGCTTTTTTAAATTTAAACCGATCGACCATATCTTCGGCGTCAAACAACATCGAGTCGATATTTGGCATGTGGACGTCAATGACTTCTGTCCACTCATTCCGCCACCGCTCGAATTTCTCTTCCGTTTCGCCTGTCATATTCAATTGTTTTACTTTCATCATTTCTTCAAAAATCGGTTTGTTCTGTATTTGCATTTTTTCATTTTCCAACCGCTTAATTTCACCTATATGTTTACGCCTGAATAAAAAGGCGATGGTTATGAGTACTATAAGAAGTAAAATTGGAATGATGAAATATTTCATCATTGTGATCCCCCTATTCCGCATCACTGAAATGAGACATTCTAATTTGATATTATCTTATATAGTAACATGTTTAAAGAGTTTTCGCGTTATAAATGAATGATTTATAGGGAAAAATACATTTTTATCTGGAGAAAGCATGAAATTTGTAGAAAAAAAGACTTTCGACGTATACTGAGGGAAGCGAACATCGTATTGAAGGAGGACGTTTTATATGTTTACAACAGTGACTTATTCATCAGATCCGAAGGAAAAATACTCTCAATTGACAAAGCAGCTGGATGCTCTTTTATCTGGCGAAAGAAACCGGTATGCCAACTTGAGCAATGCTTCCGCGCTGTTAAATGTCTTTTTTGACCGTATCAATTGGGTTGGATTTTATTTAATGGAAGATGGGGAGCTTGTGCTTGGCCCTTTCCAAGGCTTGCCAGCGTGCATCCGGATTCCTCTTGGCAAAGGGGTTTGCGGAACAGCAGCGGAGCGCAAAGAAACGATAGTCGTAGAAGACGTTAATGCGTTCCCAGGCCATATTGCTTGTGATGCCGCATCGCAATCCGAAATTGTCGTTCCGATCATTAAAGACGGCGAATTGATCGGTGTTCTTGATATCGACAGCCCCGAACTGAACCGCTTTACGGACGATGACCGTCAAGGTCTTGAAGCATTCGTAAAAGTTCTGGCTACCCATTTATAATCTATAGAGTTATTAGTAATATGAAAAGGCGGCCATTCGATTGATTGAATGGCCGCCTTCTTATCTATTGTTTTATAAAGCCTTCACATTATCGCGTTCCAATACAGCAAATGCCTGCTCCAAATCAGCGATTAGATCGTCGGCATGCTCCAATCCGACAGAGAGGCGGAGCAATGAATCGGTAATGCCCATTTGCAGACGTTCTTTTTCGGGAACACTGGAATGGGTCATCGTTGCCGGATGTTGAATCAGGGTTTCTGCATCCCCTAAACTAACTGCAATTTTGATCAGGGACAAACTATCCATGAATCGCTGTGCCCCTGCTTTCCCTCCCTCTACTGTGAAGGAGATTAAACCGCCGCCAGCGCTCATTTGACGTTTGGCAATATCATATTGCGGGTTATCTTCATCGAACGGATAATAGATGGTTTCCACACAAGCTTTTCCTTTTAAATACTTGATTACTTTTTCAGCATTGGATGTGTGCCGTTCCATCCGGACAGGTAGCGTCTTTAATCCACGGATCAGTAACCAGGCATCAAATGGAGACATGATCGCCCCGTAATCTTTTTGTACGGACATGCGGATCTTTTCCATCTCCTCCTTATCATTACCGACAAGAAGACCTGCAATCACATCACCATGGCCATTAATATATTTCGTAGCGCTGTGCAAAACAAAGTCCGCTCCGATTTCCAGAGGGTTTTGCAAATAAGGCGACGTGAATGTATTATCAACGACAACACGGAGTCCATGGCGCTTGGCAACTGCTACGACCGCGTGCAGATCTACCAGTTCCATAGTCGGATTGATCGGTGTTTCCACATAAATGCATACAGTTTCAGGCTTTACCGCCTTCTCTATTTCGTCTTCCGTCATCATCCGGATGAGGTCATGCGTAATCCCATACTTCTCTTCCATTAGTGAAAGCAACCCAAACGTACATCCATAGATGCCTCTTGAGCACAGGATATGATCCCCGGCTTTTGTTAAATGAACAAGAATGGAACTGACCGCTGCCATGCCCGAGCCGAAAGCGAGGCTGCCTTCGCCTTTTTCCAGCACTGTCATTCTCTCTTCCAGCACACGCACAGTCGGATTGCCAAGTCTGGAATAGATGTTGCCGGACTCCTCACCTGAAAACCGCTTTTCCCCAGTTAGCGCAGTGTCAAATGAATAAGTCGATGTTTGATACAGAGGCACCGCCAAACTTCCATGATGCTCCGAGTCATCATACCCCTCGTGAATGACAATCGTGTCCTTATGAAGTTTCATAGTATGCTCCACCTTTCGTTTAAATGAAATCGCTTACATTCCCCTTTCTCTATTATACTACTTCGTCATGAAAAAGAAAAAGCCTTGTCTTCCAAACTTTAGAAGACAAGACTTTTATTATAAAGAAATGCCATTACGGCAAATATTCATATCTCACATCAATCCAGGCATTTTGCAGGCTCTTTAATCCCAAATCCGTCGCAACACGAGGCGTCAAATCGATTCCGGCTGGATTCAGAACCTTCCGCCCGCTTTGATCCTTACCGCCATTATGGCCGTTCGTGTACGCCGCATAGGCTTGCGGCGTGCCTAACGGCAAATCGGTAAATTTCCTGCGAGGATTCGTCCCGTTTTTAGCATCCCAGTAATTATCGTCTGTGTTCCAAGGTCCCACTTCATCGACCTTAACACTGCGGACAGACCTGCCAGTTGCCGGATTGTATACGTTTACGACATATGGCGGCTTTCCATAGATCGTACGTAAATTCGATGGAATGTTTGATATCCACCCTAAATTCGCAAATTTGACGTACTTATCCGGCAACGCCACTTCATACGCACCGCTCGTATTCGGATTGTATTGGGTCGCAAATACTCTAGATACCCGATCTATATCCGCATTGACATCCGTCCTGGCAGCAAGCCATTGATTCCGATAATCAATCTCTTCCTTCCACCATTCCGATATCCAGGCTTCCAGCAATGTGTATCTCTCACCGAAAAAGTCCTGTAATGCGAGATTCCGCTGCGCGAAGACATCTTCAGCGATTCTATTAAAGGTAGTAGCATCTTGCTGATCCTGCGGTGAAAGTTGATTGAGACTTTCCGTCACCATGGATCTTTCTTTCAGCCCCCACTCTTTAAGAAAGTCCATTTCCTTCTCAGATAGGTTCAGGTCTTCCTGCAACTTTTCTACGTCCTTCTCTAACTTCTCATCCATCGTCCACAGCAGGTAATTGAACACTTCCTTATCACCGTACAGCGGGTTATCAGATTTAAAATCGGCGCTGCCATCCGCTTGCACCTCGTTCACCCAAAACCCGCTTAGCAACATGGACAGGACAACTAATAAAGTCAGACATAACTTTTTATACAATAACAAGCTCCTTTTTCGTCATTTCGTAACGATTCGGTACCTTTTCACGTATAAAATTCCTTTCTCCCCATCACCAGGATGGGCAAGCTCCAGTTCAATTGATTTGCCATTCGTCAATGGGAAGACCGCTAGCTGTGTGTGGTCGCTACGTTCCTCAATTACAGATTCCCCAGACTCATCCACCTCGATGCCCTGCAGCGAGCTGATAAACTCCCTGGACACTTGAACCGGATCATTCAGACCTGCTCGATGGCCTGCGTCATACTCACTTTGCAAGCTGGACAATTGTGATTCTGTGATGTCATTTTCAATCCATGATCCGTCACCGTTTTTTGTACTGCCGCATGCCGCCAACATCAACAAAAAAAAAGCGCTGTAACCTTCCGAATCAACCTATGACTCCTCCTCTTTCAATGTCCTGTGCCAAGCTACATCATTACCTTTTGCTCCTCTCATTGCAGAACTAAGATTAATTCTAATGCAGCTATAAATATTATCAATAGTTAGAAATCTTTGTTTTTCTTTCTACGACCATTCCATTAACAGGCAAGAAGAAATTATTCAATGATGGCATCTTCCTGCCTATTTAAACTACAGCTGGAGGATGAGACTAAAAACCTCATACTTTTGTTAAAAAGCCTCCATGCACAACAAGCTGATTCTTCCCTGTGTTTTTCGCCTTATAAAGTGCCTGGTCTGTATCTTGGAATAACTCTTTGAAGGAAGTTTTCTGATGGAGGGACCAATTGTTCATGCCGACAGAAATCGTAACTTGCGGATCTGTCGATTTCGGGACGAGTTCAACCAATTCACTGGCGAAATCAATTCCCTTCTGCTTGGAGATAGACGGAAGAAAGATAGCTATCTCTTCACCGCCCCATCTGCATGCAATTCCCCTTCCCTTCACAGCTTCGAGGATCACATCTGAAATTTGTTTCAGCACCTTGTCTCCGACAGCATGCCCATACGTATCATTCACCATTTTGAAGTCGTCCACATCAATGAGAATAAATACTCCCGATTCATTATTCTCCATGGCCTTTTTCATGTAGTTGTCCAAATAGCTTCTTGTAAACAACTTAGTCAAATTGTCTTTGTCGACTAGCTCTTGCAATTTATCACGAAGCTGAGAGTTGGAAATGGCTAAAGAGGAGTGTCCGATCAAGGACCTCATTAATTTAAAGCTATCAAAAGAAAAGAAGTATTCATCTTTATGCAGCAGCAAGACAAACCCTGTCATTTCCTTCTGGTGGGTGATCGGGATCGAAACGAGCGATTTGAAAGGAAAACGTGCCGGTTCCTTTACAGCCAGATGAATATTCGCTTCAAATATGGACTCAGCTCCGCCTTGCAAGCGGGTCGAGGCAAACTCTAAATAATCGGCTCCTCCCAGTTCAAAAAAGAAATTGGAGCTGACAGTGGAAACTTTATATTCTCCGCTCTCTTCATAAAACACAAAAGCGATCTCCATCGGCTGAAATGCTTTAATTAACTGCTGTTTGAGGAATCGGAGCATATCGTTCATCTCAAGATTACTGTTTAGATTTCGAGATACTTCATTGACTAACTGCAAATCTTCTACGAGCCGATGGGATTGGTCATATAAAGAAGCGTTTTCCAATCCATTGCCAGCCGCATTCGATATCATACGCACAAAACTTCGTTGCATCGCGGAGAAGTCCGTACCTTCCGGAGCAATGATCTGCAGGACACCATAGATGCCTTGCCGCCCTTTGATGGGAACATTCAAAATGCTTCTAGCCAAGTCTGACGCATGCTCGATCGTCAATTCTCCTGATAAGAACGCATCCACCGCGGAAGCTCGCTCATTTAAATAATCAAACAATCGATAAGAGAAGGATTTCCCCTTCTGCTCATGAGATAACAGCAAGTCCACTTGGAACGAAGGGAACGTTTGGGTGACAGCTTTCACCACGCCATCCAATATCACCGCACTGTCCATTGTGGCATTGAACAGCTCCGTCACTTCGAATAGCTTTCTATAATTCTTCTCCTTCTCACGAAGAGAATGCTGGCTTACCACTTGGTCGATAAAGACACTGACTGCCTTTTTCAACTCATGCAATAATGGAGTCGAGGCGAAGGAGTGCCATAAGTCTGTCGACCGGAATAGCATCGCGCCAAGCGGATCTAAATCATTATTCCTAAAAATGAGATAATCGTCCGCAAACCCATATCCCCGTTCAGTAATCTGAACAATGAATTCCTTATCGTTAAAAAGTTCCCGACTGTCGATGTAGTTGGATAACAGCGCCTCTGTCGACTCTTTCCCGTGCTTGCAGACCGGCAGGAACCGGTTGCTTTCATACAAGAGGAAATCAGCTTGGTCAATACCGAAATGGGACGAGAAGAGACATTGCAGTGCTTCGAATGTCTGCTCCAATGGAAGCCCTTCCATTGTATTCGCGCTCAAATCAAAAAGTCCGCATTTCATTTCATATAAAATCGTTTGATGATTCATACCGATGTCACCCCTGCTACAATCGTAAACGTACCATTATTTCCTTTCTTCCATAGTAATGCATTACACCTATAATTGCCATTAATAAATTGCGACAATCTTCGTGCTGCCACGATAATTTCCTTGACTGGCGGAAGACGAAACGGTATGATGGAACTTGTGTAAAATAGTTGCAGCAGTAGTGTGTTCCGGATTGTCCAGTCTATTCCTTTTAAGAAGGTGCATTGAGTAACCTTATGGCTGCTGAGGCGAGGATGCAAGATAATAGAATGGCGTGCGGCATGAACACTTCTGGTTCTTATTTTACAACAAAATAAAACCAATTAGAGGAGGAGTCTCTCATGGCTCGTTATACAGGTCCATCTTGGAAACTGTCCCGTCGTCTTGGCATTTCGCTAAGCGGTACTGGGAAAGAAATCGAAAAACGCCCTTATGCACCAGGACAACACGGTCCTAACCAACGTAAGAAACTTTCCGAATACGGATTGCAATTACAAGAAAAACAAAAACTTCGTTTCATGTACGGCGTAAACGAACGCCAATTCAAAACGATCTTCAACAAAGCTGGTAAAATGCAAGGTAAACACGGTGAAAACTTCATGATCCTTCTTGAAACTCGCCTTGACAACCTAGTATACCGCTTGGGTCTTGCACGCACTCGCCGTGCAGCACGCCAACTTGTCAACCACGGACATATCCTAGTTGACGGCAAACGCGTTGACATTCCATCTTACAGCGTAAAACCAGGCCAAGAGATCTCTCTTCGCGAGAAATCTCAAAACCTTACAGCTGTAAACGAAGCGCTTGAAGTGAACAGCTATGTTCCTGACTACGTTTCTTTCGATGCTGATAAGAAAGTTGGTCAATTCGTCCGCATGCCTGAACGCAGCGAACTTGCTGCTGAAATCAACGAAGCTCTTATCGTTGAATTCTACAGCCGTTAATAACTAGCATTACTAAAAACCCTCGAAATCCGCTTAACAGCGTGGTTTTCGAGGTTTTTTGATTTTATTCGCTTTTTAGCCCCGGAATACACCATTAACATTGTGGGGGAACTATTTTTCCGTCAATACAAGTGGAGAAGCGCATTACAATTAACAATCTTGGAGTAACAAAAAAAGAGGAGGCCAACTGGGTGGATTAAACCGTTAATTAGTCTCAAACGTTTCTTAACTGCCGTTTCGTTCTAACCACAGATGCATGTGTGTGACTAATACGGTTCCTTTGTTAGACTCAAACCGTATTTCATTATCTATGATTTTCATGTCTTTTACCATTACTATTCTTTCGGTTAAATACTCAATCAAGTCTTCAGAAAGCCAGGTTTCAAACTTCCCCATAAATTTACCGTGTTGTTCTTCTTTGTCATTCTTATCAAAAAGGATTATAGCAAGTGGATTATAATCGAACAATCCACCCAAACCTTCACTATGTTTTCCGTCATAAACGTATTTATACCAGTCATAGCCTTCACGGTTCTTCAAGCACCAGCACCCTTCCCCTTGATAATATATAAACATTACTTTCAGAATACCAGAGATATCCATACGTTTCATCAGTTTAAATATAATTCGCCCCATCTAATAAAGGACAGGGCTTATCTCACTTTCTCAATATTCCTCTGAGTACTCCTGCGACAAGATTAATTCTTCATCCTCTAAAATATATGGATGGGTTTTCAAGAGAACTTCATGTAGATCATCCAGCATTCTATTTCGATCGTATGCACATATTAAAGAGAAGTGTATCTCGTTTACAGCTTGGTCCACAATTTTCTCAAACACTTCGATTAGTTGTGACGGCCCCTTTAAACTCGCCCACTCCACGTGCGCCCATGAACGAAAGGGAAGTTTGTTTTTCACGCATGGATGTACCAAATTAGTGAAGTATTCTTCAATTGCAGGTGGATAATAGCTCCCACTCGATAAATAGAAGCTAATACTGTTTACATAGTGCAAATACTTCATCTCTTCACTTGAAAAGCTCTTGCGAAGTTCTTGAAAAATTAAAATGTAATTTCGTTCATTTTCGACCAAAAATACGATTTCACCAGCTGCAATCCCGTCTTTGATAAAAGAAATAACCTGTTGAAGATAACTTTCATTGTCGGCGTACATGTACAGAACATGAGCATTCTTTTCTTCAAATAGTTTTTGAATCTTACTTTTCTCCGCATTTCGTAGCATTTCGCCCATATTATCCCCTCCTTTAGTATCCATTTCTTTGTTATTTACATTTTAATACAATAATTCTGTAAAAGATATAGTAATCGTTCGACATTTTATACAAATAGACCTACTATTATCAATTTCACATCAAGAACTAGTAGATTTTATTCAAGTATTATGTATGAGAAAATAACAATAGGCGCCTTGATGCTTCATGGAAACCGTCATCTCGTATTCTTTATCCTCATTCTCGCAGAACGCTTTCGCGTGAGCGATCTTGAGTTTCTCTGCTTCCAGTTTCTTCTTGAATTGGATGCATGTCCAAATAGTTGGTCATGAAATCGAGAGCTTTCATTTTGGCTGAAAGTATAACAGTTGAACCATTTCGACCATGTGATATTTCAGTGATGACTGTTCCATCAACTTCTGCAGCTTCCAGGAACATAGTTCACTTCTATCTTGTCTGTATTACCTCGATGATCCATTACTTCGATTTCATTCTTACCAAATGTTGTGAAGTCGGTATTGTCAGCAAAGGCGATAGCAATGTACTTCTGAAGAATGTCAGGGGCCTATAATTTCAGTTCGGACGTTCGCTCATTATTGAGCCGTTCTATCACTGTAGATATCTTGGGGTTTCTAAGGTGCCTGTTTCCTTCTGACATTGCCGTTTTGTAAGCACACCCATAAGCCTTCTGATACGCCTTAGTCGCATTAAAATTTTAATGTAGTAAATACAAAAAAGCCGTTATTTATCGGTCAAATCTTCCGACTCTACAACAGGCTCGAATACCTCTTTTTTTCGGTTGCATCCTTTTCGCAGGGTTACATCCTTTTGCGTTTTGTTTGCATCCTTTTTAGCAGCACCCCTCGACCATCCGTCAAGGCTCTTTCTGCTCTTCAATGTGCCCAGCTTAACATCATGTTTTTCAGCCAATGCAGCTAGCGTTATCTTCGTTGCACTGAGACTTGTTCGTTCATCTTTGACCACCGCACGAAGCGATGGGAAGAGTTATATCTATTTGAACTTCAATCCTAAATATGCTCAAATGGCTCACCAATCTGCGAACTTGATCAAACTTTTGCTTCACCTATAATTCTAATGGAACAATTTAAACGCCCTCTCAATGGTTAGGAATCACGGAGAAAAATTTGATCTAAAAGATATTATTTATCTTAGGTAGATAAATTAGTAAAGAAAGAAAAACAAGCTCAATATATCTGAATGTTTAGAGTAATATCAGATTTTTATGGTAACATATTAATAGGGAGAATGAGCAATCACGGAGTCGTTTAATCTTTGTTCAATGAGATAAGGAGGCTATTATGAAAAAAGTTATTTTAGGGGTATTATTGACGGCAATGTTAATGGGATGTTCAAAGGAAACAAAAGTTGTTGAGGAAAAACGGGATGTTAGCCAAATTTTTGAAATACCAGTTACTTTCGGTTATGGCACTAAAGGTGAGTACATTTTAATAGGAGAGAAAGGAAAATTGGGTTTTTTAGTTGGTTCTGAAAAAGAGGGAGAAGCTGAAGCACAACCAATAATTGCAGAAAAGTCTTCTAAATATATGTGGTATTTTTGGGGAGATAAAAAAGAACTCAAATGAAAAAGCAGAAGAACACAAAGTCCTTATTGAAAATGGAGGAACGCCTAATAGCGAAAAAGTTTGGGAGTATGCAGAAGTTGGAATAAGTCTTAACAATGGAGCTGATAAACACGTTCCATCAAATATGAAATTTCCAACACCAGGATTATGGAAGTTAGAAGTTTACATAGGAGATATGTTATTCGGTGAAATTGTTGTAAATTTATTAGAGAGTTAACCTAATTTTCTACTTCGTAATAGGCGGTATTAACTATATAATCTTATGCTGTTACATCAAAAAAAACGCTAAAATCTGAGCGTTTTTATTTGTTTTTTGTGCTACCAATTCACTGCTGAAATATATGCTAATTGGGTTGTTATTTGCGTTGTTTTTCGTAGTTTTCTCCCCATCAACCGAACTTGTTACCCTTATGGACTTACTTTCCTTCTGTCAAATGAAATGGGGCCATGCATCTCTTCTTTTACTACTGCCAACCTATTGAGGAATAAACATATACGGGAACTGCTTGAATATGCCATCCGATATCGTATCCGCCATCATTAATGCTTCCGCTTCGATTTGGTCGAATACTTGCACTTCCAACTCAAAATTCTTTTGAATCATGCACACTGCTTCCAGCTTCGTCAATGCCAGATGGGAATACAGCATCTTACGAAAAGCCTCTTTGTCGATGTATGGATTGATCTGATTTAGGAATTCAGCGATTTTGTCTGCGTTCCGGTACCATTCCTTTTCTTTCTGTGCCGCCTTTTCCGTTTCCCCATTGACAGCTGCCGTGACTAAATCCGCGGCGATCATCAAATGTGCTGAGATAAGATTACTATATATATTTCCTATGTGTTCTCCATAATAGGGTTTCAGAGAGTCGCCCATGTCGGTTGCATTGCGCAATAGGCGTGCGAGTACGTATTTTAAATCAGGCACTTTGAAAACAATAGCTGTGATCGCCATCCGCGTCCACGTGACATGCTGCTGCCAGAGAAGCCGATTTTTATTCCATAATTCAACTTGCGCCTTGCTATAACAATTCACGGGCTGCATCTCGTAAATCGGCATTTGATTTCCATAATACTGATTCATTGTACCACTCCAGCTTTTATACTTGGGTCAGTACATATTATTCAACCGGGCTATCTTCGGTGCATCCCCCGCTTCTTTCAGTCAATCTGTGACAACGCTAAAACTTCCGCCCAATAAAAAAATTGAACTATTTAGAGGAACGAAAGAATGATGTGTCGAATAATAAAAGAATCCTATGAAAGGCGGTACCTGCCCCATGACAGTACAAGCTTCACCCATTGCATGCAAAGTCAATAATGTGTTTATCCATGTCAGCGATTTAAAGAGATCGGTCCAATGGTATGCTAATCTTCTTGGTCTATCCATTGATGAAGCAACAATTGAATCACCGGTCCATAATATTCCCGTTACTGGCGAAACTGGTCTGACACTGGATGACCATACATTCGATCCTGGTTTTACGCTGGCTCCTTCTTCCCATGTACTTTTTAATTTATTCGTTGAGGATATTGATGCTGCCTATCAATTCATCCAAGCCAATCATATTACAGTCACTCGAGAAATTGAGCGCATCGGCGATTTTGCGTATTTTAATTTCCAAGACCCGGACGGCAATGTCTTAATGATCTGTAACTGTTAAGTCAAAAGAAAACTGCACCAACACGAAAAGAAGGCAGCCCATCGTATTCGATGTCGGACTGCCTTCTGTCTTTCTTCATACATTACTAGGTTAACTGCTGCAATACTTCCCCAAATGGCTGATTGGCTCCAACTTCCTTGAAGTTCCGAAATGGGTTCCCGATTTGTTTTATCCTGTCTAATACAGTCGGGATGGTGAACATTTCCGGACGCAATTGGCTGGATACTTCATGCCACTCGAGAGGTGTTGCAACTGTGGCCAGTTCGCCGCCGCGCGTAGAATATGGGGCGACAATCGTTTTCCCTTCGTGATGCTGCACATAATCGAAGTACAGCCGGTTTCCTCTATTTTTTTTCAATCGTTCCGTCGTGAACCATTGCGGTTCCTGCCCGCATAAAAAATCGGCTACAAATTCGGTGAAAACACGTGTGTCATCATACGTGAATGTATCGAATGGAAGAGGGATATAGACTTGCAGCCCTTTCCCGCCTGAAGTTTTAACAAAGGATTCCAAATTGAACTGGTCACAAATTACCTTCAGTCGCAAAGCGGCTTCAACAGCTAATGTGAACTCCTGAACGGAAGGCGGATCCAAATCAAAGACAATTTCTGTCGGGCAAGCCGTATCAATCGTTTGAAAAGGGATATGATATTCAAGCGCCAATTGGTTTCCGAGCCAGAGCAAGGTCTGGATGTCATTACAAAGGAGATAATCAATGCCTTCCTCTCGCTTTGTAACAACAAAATCCGGCTTATAATCAGGAGCATTTTTTTGATAAAAACGTTCGCCGACAACCCCATGGGGATAGCGGATGACCGTTAGCAGCCTGTTGTGCAGAAACGGCCCGATATGAGGAAAGACGGCTTGCAGATAGTACAAGAAATCATCCTTTTCAACGCTCATCTTCGGCCAGACCGGTTTGTCCGGATGCGTGATTGGCACGGTCTCGGCTATCGGATGTACCTCACGGAGCATTTGCCTCCAAGTACACTGTTCTGCATTCCATTCAAAGCTGAAACTGTGAAACCTCGGTTCACGCAAATGCTTTCCATCAAAATCAATACAATTGACCTTCACACAAATCGATGGATCTACCCGCCATGTTTCGGCCTCGATTTTCGTACCATTCGAAGTGAATAAACTCGCAAGTGCTTGAAATTCATCGTCAGATAATCCATGCCGGAATGTCACGATGTCGAGGAGCTGCTGGTCTTTAAACACGCTGCCTGTGAAGAACCCGTTGCCCGCTTCGTATTTGGTGACAATGACATGGACCGTTTTCCAATTTTTCACCTTCACCCAATGGACGGAGCGCTTTTCATTGGACCAGACACTTGTTTTTTTCTTGGCTACCATCCCTTCGCCATTATGTATTTGAATAGCCTTCCACATCATGGAGGCGTCTTCGGTAGCCTCGATGAGCTGCAAAAACTCATTGCTGGCATAGTTAGCCGAGACCGGCAACTCCAATTTACCGAAGAGGGCTTGCAGCTTCTTCTTCCTTTTCATTAGCGTTTCCCCTGTCCAATCTTTCCCTTTCCATTTCAGCAAATCAAACACGATATAATGACACGGGAAACGCGTCGAATGATTGCCTATGGCATCCGCTTTTCGCATCCTTCCCCTCGTCTGGACAACAGCAAATTCGCTTTTATAATTATTTTGGAGATGAACCAATTCTCCATCGAGGTGAATCGGTAATAACGTCTTTATCTTATCTTGAACTTCATGGCAAAAACGAATAATTTCGGGGAACATCTCATTCAGCCTGTTTCCATTCCGGCTTGTCAGCGTGATGGACGTTTCTGACCATTCCAACAGGCACCGGAAGCCATCGTATTTCGTTTCATATATCCAATCTTCACCTTCCGGAATGATATCCGCGTCGGTCAGGAGCATTGGTTTCATTCATTTCACCTCACTGTTTACGTTATTGTCTGGAATAAATCATTTCATATACATAGGAATCCAAACACTTTCCATACTAATGAAAAAGCGGGTGACACCATGCATACAATTTGGAAAGGAAGCATTAGCTTCGGTCTAGTCAATATCCCGATCAAACTCCATGCCGCAACGGAAAACAACGATGTCAAATTGCGCCAGCTCCATAAAGAATGCCATTCACCGATCAGTTATCAGAAAGTATGCCCGGTTTGTGAAAAGGAAGTCCAAAACGAGGAAATTGTGAAAGCGTATGAATATACCAAGAACAAATTTGTTGTGCTCGATGACGAGGAACTGGAGAGATTGAAAAAGGAAAACGAAGACAAAGCCGTAGAAATTATCGACTTCGTTAAACTGGAGGAAATTGATCCGATTTATTTCGAGCGGAGCTATTTTATAGCACCTGATGCAAGTGGCGGCAAAGCGTACGCCTTATTGCGCAAAGCCCTTCAGGAGTCCGGAAAAATTGGGGTCGCAAAAATTATTATTCGTTCAAAAGAACAGCTCGCCGTAGTCCGTGTCTACAAGGATGCGCTATTAATGGAAACGATCCATTTCCCAGATGAGGTGCGGAATGTGCAGGATGTACCGAATATTCCAAGCGCAGACTCTGTCGTCCAAAAAGAATTGGAAACCGCTCTCTTATTGGTTGATCAATTAACGACTGCGTTTGACCCAACGAAATATACGGATGAATACCGAACAGCTCTAATGGATTTGATTGAGGAAAAGAAATCCGGAAACCGCACAGTGGCAGCAAGCGAGAAGCAGCCAGCCGCTCCAGCCAATATGACTGATCTGATGGCCGCTCTTCAAGCTTCTCTTGACCAGACGAAAAAGAAAAAGCCCGCACCGCGGAAAAAAGCTGCTGCAAAGAAGAATGCTTAATACAAAGAAAAGCTGTCCGTCATAGACGAACAGCTTTTTCCTATTAAAGGAATTTCACCATTTTATAATTCTTTTTACCGCGGCGCACAATTGTAAATGCATCATCTAAACGGTCTTCAGACGTTACCGTGTATTCTAAATCAGTCACCTTTTCCCCGTTAAAGGAGATCGCACCATTCGTCACGTCTTCCCTCGCTTGGCGTTTGGACGGTGATACACCCGCTTCCACAATGAAATCGACAATATTTTTATCTGCCTTCTCCATTTCCACAGTCGGCACATCCTTGAATGCGTCCTTCATTTCCGCAACGGTGAGCGACTTCAAATCACCGCTGAATAGTGCTTTGGAAATCCGGATTGCTTGCTCGAGCGCATCCTGTCCATGGATCAGGCGAGTCATCTCCTCAGCCAATGCGTTTTGCGCTTTACGCAAATGCGCCTCTTCCTGAACAGACACTTCCAATGCTTCGATCTCTTCTTTGTTCATAAAAGTGAAGATCTTCAAATATTTGATGACATCCGCATCCGCTGTATTGATCCAGAATTGGTAGAACTCATATGGCGACGTTTTCTTCGGATCCAGCCAGACTGCTCCGCCTGCTGTCTTGCCGAATTTCGTTCCATCCGATTTCGTGATGAGCGGAATGGTAATGCCGAATGCTTTCGCATTGTCATCATGTGTTTTCCGGATAAATTCAAGACCTGTCGTAATATTGCCCCACTGATCTGACCCGCCGACTTGCAGACGGCAATTATAATGGTCATATAGGTGGTTAAAGTCTGCACCTTGGATGAGCATATAAGAAAACTCGGTGAATGAAATGCCCGTTTCCAAACGGGAAGCAACGTTTTCTTTTGCCAACATATAATTGACGCTCAACAGCTTGCCATAATCACGCAAGAAGTCGATTGCGCTCATCTCACCGAACCAATCTTTATTATCAACGAGAATTGCGCCATCGTCTGTATTGGCGAAATCAAAGATTTGTTCTAGTTGCTTCCGAATGCCAGCTACGTTTTGTGCGATTTGTTCATCTGAAAGCAATTGACGCTCATCCGCACGGAATGACGGGTCACCGATCATTCCTGTTGCCCCTCCTACAAGGACAATCGGGCGATGCCCATGGAGCTGAAAACGGCGTAATGTCAAAAATGGCACGATGTGGCCGATGTGCAAGCTATCCGCAGTTGGATCTGTACCGCAATAAAGAGAAATTTTCTCTTCATTTAATACTTTCTCCAAACCTTCCTCGTCGGTTTGCTGATACAGCAGCCCTCTCCATTTCAAATCTTCCAGTAGTTCATTTTTCAATTGGACCCCTCCTAAAAGTAAAAAAGCCCTGCACAATTCAAAAGAATTATGCAGGGACGTTCATCACAATGTTGTGTAACGCGGTACCACCCAGCTTGAGAAACGACTATTTCTCCGCTTTTTCGCATTAACGCCGCGCTCGCGATTGCATTCCAAAGCTGTAATTCACAAACGCCCTACCGGACAGCTTCCACCAGCCGCTGCCTCTCTATACGGATCAAACGCTGCTACTCCGACTTTTTCATCATGCAATAAAAAGATATATCCCTTATTGTAGTACAAAATAGTTACTTGTCAAACATAATCTTCGGTCCTGCGAAAAATGTGCTATAATAGGAAAGATTTTAGGGGGGAGAACGACTTGAGCGAAAGACGAAAAAATCGGATCGATCTGATAGAAGAAAAGTTTGAAGATATGAAGAAAAAGAGATGGGCCAAAGGCGTACGCATCACGTCAGGCGTCGTGTGGAACCTATTTCTTCTTTTCCTGATTTTCGGTTTGACGCTGAGTGTCTTTGCCGCTTCTGTCGGTGCAGGCTATTTCGCATCTTTGGTTGCAAAAGAACCACTCCGGACGAAGCAGGAAATGCGCAGTGAGATCTTTAATTATGAAGAAACCTCCGAGATTTTCTTTGCCGATAACAAATATTTAGGAAAAGTGAGCTCGGATATCGAAAGACGGGAGACGAAGCTGAAAGATGTTTCGCCTTACTTAATTGACGCTGTCTTTGCTACAGAAGACGAATACTTTATGACACATAACGGCATTGTGCCGAAAGCGATTTTCCGCGGATTGTTGCAGGATGTCACGAATTCCGACAGCCAAACAGGCGGATCCACATTGACACAGCAATTGATTAAAAACCAAATCTTGACGAACGAAGTGTCCTATGAACGGAAAGCGAAAGAGATCCTTCTTGCGATGAGACTGGAACACTTCATGAACAAAGAAGAGATCCTGGAAGCTTATCTGAACATCATCCCTTATGGAAGAAATGTGCACGGTGACAATATCGCCGGCATAGAAACCGCCGCGGAAGGTATTTTCGGATTAAACGCGAAGGATTTGAATTTGGCACAGGCTGCCTATATTGCCGGGATTCCTCAAGCACCATTCGCTTATACACCATTTAAAAGCGGAAAATATGGAGGCGGCGTGAAATCGGATGAAGCGTTGAAACCGGGTATTGACCGGATGAAAACAGTACTGTTCCGTATGAAGGAAACCGGTTATATTACGAAGCAGGAATATGAAAAGGCAATCGCTTATGACATTACAAAGGATTTACGTACTGATAAAGATCGCCCTACTAGCAGGTATCCGTACCTCACCCAGGAAATTCAGAAACGGACGACTGATATTCTAGTGGAAGTTCTCGCCAAACGGGATGATATCGAATTGGAACGGCTAGAACAGAATCAAAAGCTTAAAGAGAAATATCTAATTCTTGCAGAACGTGAAATGAAAACAGGCGGTTATCGCATTTATTCCACAATCGATCAAACATTGTATGACAAGATGAATGAGGTTGCGAAAAACTTTGAGCATTACGGATTCACCTACACAAGAGAAGAAAAGGATTCGGAAACAGGCGAAATGGTGTTAGTCGACGACCCTGTCCAAGTCGGATCCATCTTAATCGAAAACAAAACGGGACGCATTTTGTCCTTTATTGGTGGATTGGATGATAAGCCTAGTTACAACTTTGCAACGCAAGGCCATCGTCAAAACGGCTCTTCCATCAAACCGCTTCTCGTCTATGCGCCAGCTATTGAATATGGAGTTATTGGAGCAGGCAGTCCTGTTGTCGACTTAAAAATCGATACTCCAAACTGGAAAGTTAGCAACTACTTTGCGGAACAAGAAGACGGCATCTTGCCTGCCCGTGAGGCGCTCGCCCGTTCGTTGAACTTGCCGACCGCCCGTCTTTACGAAGAAATTCGTGACCGCCGGCCAATGGAATTCTTGGAGAAAATGAATTTCAAGAAACTTACAGAGGCGGATTACGTGAATCAGTCTGCTTCCCTAGGAGCGCTTACTGTTGGTGCGAGCGTTGAAGAAAACACGAATGCATTTGCAACTTTTGCAAATGGCGGTCAATTTATTCCATCGTATATGATTGAGAGAATAGAAGATGCACAGGGAAATGTCATTTTCGAGCATAAGAGTGAACCGGTCGAGGTATTTAGTCCGGAGACGGCGTATATCATTACCGATATGCTCCGAGATGTAGTCAAACCGGGGGGCACAGGCCAACAAGTTCCAAAGAACTTGAATTTCTCTCTTGACCTTGCTGCCAAAACAGGAACGACTCAAGGATATGGCGACGCTTGGCTCGTCGGCTATAATCCAAATGTATCGCTTGGCATTTGGCTCGGCTATAAGGACCAGACTCGAAAACTATACTCACGCGGCTCATCTCAACTGCATCCTACAACAAGAACGAGCATGCTATTTGGCAGGTTGATGAATACAGCGAACGCCGCTCGTCCAGACATCGTGGGAGCAGGGGCGAAGTTCAAACAGCCAGCTGGCGTTGTAACACGCAGTTTCTGCGGCATCTCTGGATTGGCGCCATCTAACGCTTGTTCTGCGGCTGGCCTTGTACGTTCCGATTTATTCAACTCGAAGGTCATGGTGCCGACGAAACCGGATGACAGCATTATTAGCGCGTCCTATGTATCGGTAAAAGGTGTAAAATATTTAGCACTCCCTTCTACGCCTAGTGAGTTTATTGTATCGGGTGGCACTGGAGTGAACGAAGAATTCATCAAACGGATGCTTGGACCTTTCGGTGGAGATGGTTCAAAACTATTCTCCGGAAAATCCATTTTTGCCTCCAATGTCGTTTCCGGCTCGGTCTTTAATGCCGACGGAGCGAACCCGGCTGGAGTCCAGGCAAGCGCCAATGGCTCAACTATTACGTGGACTGAATCGGCATCCAATGATGTGATCGGCTATTATGTCTATCGGGATAATGAAAGGGTAGCGACAATCCGTGATTCGTCATCCAATTCATATTCTGCTGGTCCTGGTTCCTACTATGTCCGTGCAGTCGATATTACTGGATTGTTATCTCCAGGCTCGAACATTGTAACCATTGGAAGTCCGGAACCTCCAGCCGATACAGGTGAAGATGACAGCGAGGGAGATCACGAGAATCCGACACCTAAACCGCCAGCCGAAAATGAAAATCCTGGTTCTGGACAAAATAACGGAAATTCAGGAGATCCGAATGATAATAAAGGCAACAACGGCAACAATAATGGCAATGGTAATGGTAACAACAATGGCAATGGTTCTGGCAATGGAAACGGCCATGGGAATAACGGGAAAAATCCTCCTCCAAAAGATGAGGAAGATGACAGATAAAAAAACTGGATCGCTATTGAGCGATCCAGTTTTTTCTATTAGTCTTCCATAGTCGATAAATCACCTGTCGGCAAATTCAGTTCCCACGCCTTCAGAACACGTCGCATAATTTTTCCGCTTCGGGTCTTCGGCAGTTTATCCTTGAACTCAATTTCACGCGGAGCTGCATGCGCAGCCAATTCGCGTTTAACGAATTGCCGGATATCCTCTTTTAACTCATCCGACGGCTCATATCCTGCTTGCAGGGCGACAAACGCCTTGATGATTTCCCCACGTACCGGATCGGGCTTGCCGATTACACCTGCTTCAATGATAGCCGGGTGCTCAAGAAGTTTGCTTTCTACTTCAAACGGACCTACCCTTTCTCCGCTCGTCATGATAACGTCATCCACACGGCCCTGGAAGAAGAAGTAACCATCCTCATCCATATAAGCAGAATCGCCCGATACATACCATTCATCATTTAAGAAATAGGATGCATATTTCTCGGGATTATTCCAGATTTGACGCATCATGGCCGGCCAGCCTTTGCGGATCGCCAAGTTCCCCATCCGATTCGGCGGGAGGACGTTCCCTTGGTCGTCTACGATTGCCGCTTCAATGCCAGGCACCGGTTTCCCCATACTTCCTGGTTTGATCGGAATCGCTGGGAAATTGCAGATAGTCTGCGCACCCGTCTCGGTCATCCACCATGTATCGTGGATTCTAAGATTGAACACTTCCATGCCCCAGCGGATGACTTCCGGATTCAATGGCTCCCCGACAGATAAAATATGGCGCAATGAGGAGAGATCGTACTTTTTAATCGGTCCAGCTCCAGCTCCCATCAGCATACGAAAAGCAGTCGGCGCACTATACCAAACGGATACGCTGTAATCCTGAATCGCTTCATACCAAATATCCGGCGAGAAGCGTCCGCCGACGATCAAAGATGTTGCACCAGCGAGCATTGGACCAAAAATACCATAGGCCGTTCCTGTCACCCATCCCGGGTCTGCTGTACACCAGAAGACATCCTCTTCTTTCAAGTCGAGGACCCACTTGGCTGTTTGAAGCTGCTGGATCATCGCTGCCTCAACGTGCAAGACCCCTTTCGGTTTGCCTGTCGAGCCGGAAGTATAGTGCAGCAAGGTAGGAGACTCTTTCTCCATCCACTCCACTTGGAAATAGGGAGAGGCTTCCTTCAGATGCTTATTAAAATCAATAAAACGTTCATTTTCTTCGATTCCTTCTCCTACTAAGAAAATGTGCTTCAAATGCGGCAAACGATCCACCGGCACTCGTTCCACCAGCTCAGGCGTCGTGATGATCACCTTCGCCTCACTGTCTGCTAAACGGTCGTATACAGCACCTTCCATGAACGCTTCAAATAGCGGCCCGACAATTGCGCCGTTCTTCAAAGCTCCTAAAATAGCAAAGTATAATTCAGGAGAGCGAGGCATGAATACAAAAATACGGTCCTCCCTTTCCAAAGATGAAAAGTCCCGAAGCACATTGGCTGCCTTGTTGGACATCTTCTTCATCTCATTAAACGTATACGCTTCTTTCCGGTTCGCATCTTTGTAGTAGAGCGCCACTTTGTTTTTACGAAAAGAATCTGCATGGCGGTCCACCGCTTCATGTGCGATGTTAACCAGTCCTGTTTCGTGCCAGCTGAACTGTTTTTCAGCTTCCTCCCATGAAAACTCTTTAACTGTCGTTTCATAATCCCCCAAATTATATTCTCCTTGAACGACAGGTAAAATTTTGGTTACCATATGCATATCACCCTTTCTAGAAACTATAACATTCTTTATTCTACAATATTCTCATTATATTGGCTAATAAATTAATATTTTTCGTATTGTTATTTAATTTGTAATAATAATGGACGGCACAGGAAGTTTTTTATTGTATACTGAAAAGAGAGGTAATTTATTCAGGGACGGTGAATTTGTTGGAACATAAAAAAACGTATAATGCGATGGAAATCAAACACCGGAACGGCAATGTCATCATTGAAGGGCCGATCCCCTCTTCCAAATTGGCAACCCTTGATTTTCATGAGCATTTAGTGGCTTTCAGGCCGCCTGAGCAGCAGCATAAAGCACTTATTGAAATTGCCGATCTTCCGGAAGGCCGTATCATCATCGCAAGGGAAATGAATGAAATCGTCGGGTATGTCACGTATCTTTATCCGGATCCGCTTGAAAGATGGTCGCAAGGCAAGATGGAAAATTTAATTGAACTTGGCGCGATCGAAGTGATTCCAAAATTTCGTGGCGGCGGCATCGGAAAAGCCCTGCTTGAAGTGTCGATGATGGATGATGCCATGGAAGATTATATTACAATTACAACTGAATATTACTGGCATTGGGATTTGAAAGGCACGAAGCTGAATGTTTGGGAATACCGAAAAGTAATGGAGAAAATGATGAATGCGGGCGGTTTGGAGTATTATGCAACCGACGATCCAGAGATCAGCTCTCATCCTGCAAATTGCCTAATGGCCCGTATTGGGAAACGGGTCGATCCAGATTCGATCCGGCAGTTCGACAGCCTGCGGTTCATGAATCGATTTATGTACTGAAAGCGAGGTTTTACCTATGCTAGTTGAAGAGATAATGAAAAAAGAGGTCGTCACACTGACAACAGCGCACACTGTCCGAGATGCCTTGCAGATCATGCGGGACCATAAAATCCGCCATTTGCCTATTTTGGACGAGGAACAACTGGTCGGTGTCGTATCCGATCGAGATTTAAAGGAGGCAGCCCCTACACTGCTTGCTGAGATTGAACAGCATCCACTCGATCTGCCGTTGACGAACATTATGACTTCTAATCCGATCACGGGGCACCCGATGGATTTTGTAGAGGAGTCTGCAGTGCTGTTCTATGAAAATCAAATCGGCTGTCTGCCCATTGTATCAGGCGGAAAATTGGTCGGAATTATTACCGAGACTGATCTCTTATACAATTATATTGAATTGACCGGCGCACACCAGCCGGGTTCACAAATTGAAGTACGAGTTCCGAACGTACCAGGCATTCTTTTCGAAGTATCCAAGGTGTTCCATGAACAAAATACGAATGTATTAAGTGTCCTCGTCTACCCTGACAAGGAAAACGAGGATCATAAAATATTGGTCATCCGCATCAAAACGATGAATCCCTTGCAAACCATCCAAGGTTTAAAAGAAAGCGGTTTCGAAGTCTTATGGCCAAATTTCCCAGGCGCAAAGCAATGAAGAAGGATGCACTTTTCGTATTTTCAGAAGACCAACTTGGATACTCATTTTCAGACACCCACCCGTTCAATCAAAAAAGAATCGTCATGACACTTGATTTATTGCGCAAAATTAACGCGATCGGTGATGACGATATTATCGCGCCTAGGATGGCGTCAGATAACGAACTGCTTCTAGCCCATGATGAAAAGTTTATTGACATTGTGAAGAGAGCAGGACGTGGAGAAGTAGGCGAGGAAGTGGCTGACTTGTACGGCATCGGAACAGAGGACACCCCCATTTTCCAAGGCATGCATGAAGCAAGTGCAACGCTTGTCGGCGGGACACTGACCGCGGTGGATCAGGTGATGGAAGGCCATTCACGGTATGCCGTAAATTTGGGCGGCGGCCTGCACCATGGCTTCCAGGGAAAAGCATCCGGATTCTGCGTTTATAATGACAGCTCAGTGGCCATTAAATATCTGCAGCAAAAATACAATGCCCGTGTCCTCTATGTCGACACGGATGCCCATCATGGGGATGGTGTGCAATGGACGTTTTACGATGATCCTTCCGTCTGTACCCTTTCCATCCATGAAACCGGCCGTTATTTATTTCCCGGCACCGGCAATGTGACGGAACGCGGAAATGGGGACGGCTATGGTACGAGCTTCAATTTTCCGATTGACGCGTTTACAGAGGACGAATCATTTTTGGATATTTACCGGACCTCCCTGCGGGAAGTGGCCGAATTCTTTAAACCAGATGTTCTGCTCACCCAAAACGGAGCGGACGCACATTTCTTTGATCCGCTGACGCATTTATACGGAACGATGGAAATCTATAAACAAATTCCACGTCTCGCGAGGGAAATAGCAGAGGAATATTGTGATGGCCGGTGGATTGCCGTCGGAGGGGGCGGCTATGACATTTGGCGAGTTGTGCCGAGAGCCTGGTCTCAAATATGGCTTGCCATGAAACAACTACCTTCCCCATGCGGTGCTCTGCCTGCAGACTGGCTGGATGAATGGCAGCCACAATCGCCCGTCCCGTTAATTAGGACATGGGATGATCCGAATCCATTATACGAGCCCATCCCAAGAAAAGGTGAAATTACGGAGAAAAATGCACAGATGGCCAACCGTGCATTACATATCATTCGGAATGAGAAATAACGTGAAAATCGGTCATCATCCGCCTTGCGGAGGAACGATGTGTAGCAGACGAAATGAATGATGGCTTTCAATGAAAAAGGACATCCTGTCGAATAATCGAGAGGATGTCCTTTTTGTTATTTCGTTGATTCCCGTTCTTCCATCCGGTATGGCAAAATAACATCCGGATCGTCCACTTCTTCCCCGTTCATTAACTTCGTCAACAAACGCATGGAGACCGCACCAAGATCGTATAACGGAACGACTATCGTCGATAATTGTGGACGGACAGCCCTTGAGAGCAAAGTATGTTCGAAGCAGATGAGTTCGAAGTCTTCCGGGACAGACAAACCTTCATCCCGAATGCCATTCAATATACCGACCGCTATTTCATCATTGCCGGCAAAAATGGCTGTCGGCTTTTCAGACAAATCCCGTACAAGCTTCCATTTATCATACGCATCATCGTATGTATTGTCCGTTTCAATAATATACTCTTCCAAAACCGGCAATCCCGCTTCACGCAAAGCCCGCTCATAGCCGACCCGCTTGCAGAGCCGATTAATATCTCGGGAGAATGGACCGGATACATGTACTATCCTCTTATGACCATTATCGATCAGCTTTTTGGTCGCATCATACGCAGCCTGTTCATGGTCAATATTAACCGTAGGCATATCCGTATCCGATTCTAGCGTACCTGCCAATACGATCGGAATATGAGCTGTAACCATCTCTTTTCTCATCTCATCGGAAATGGAATCACTCATAAAAATAAGTCCATCCACTTGTTTTCCGAGATGGTCTTCAAAAAGCTCCATTTCTCTCGTCGCTCGCTTATCGGAATTCGAAAGAATAATATTATATTCATACATCGTGGCAATGTCCGCGATCCCTCTCGAAAGCTCTGCATAGTAGCTTTTCGAAATATCAGGCACGATGACTCCGATTGTTGTTGTTCTCTTGCTTGCCAGCCCTCTCGCTACGGCATTTGGCCTATAGCCCAGCCGTTCGATGCAATCCAACACCTTTTTACGGGTTGCCGGCTTCACATTAGGATTGCCATTGACGACCCTCGAAACCGTAGCCATCGAGACATTTGCTTCTCGTGCCACATCATATATTGTCACCGCCATTGACCTTTCCCCTTCCTGCAAATATGTCCTATCTTCATTATAAACAAAACGTCGGATCCGTAAAAGGTCCGACGCCAAATATGTGACGAAACGCAGCCCGGCTTAGTGGGAAATCTCCCAATCCCTCGCCGGACTACCGCAACATTATACTGTTTGATACGTATTCATGAATTTCTGGATTTCTTTGTAGAATTCATCGAATTGCTGGATGTCCATCTGTTGTGCCGCATCAGACAACGCCACAGCCGGATCTGGATGGACTTCTGCCATCACTCCATCAGCGCCAACCGCAATCGCAGCCTTAGCCGTTGGAAGCAATAAATCTTTTCTTCCAGTGGAGTGAGTAACATCCACGAACACAGGCAAATGCGTTTCTTGCTTTAAGATCGGCACTGCTGAAATGTCCAGCGTATTGCGCGTCGCCCGCTCGTATGTACGGATTCCGCGTTCGCAAAGCATAATATTGCTATTCCCTTTTGAAATGATATATTCAGCTGCATTGATGAATTCATCGATTGTAGCCGCAAGACCCCGCTTCAATAGAACCGGTTTATTGAGCATGCCGACTTCTTTCAAAAGTTCGAAGTTCTGCATGTTACGTGCACCAATTTGAATCACATCAATGTAATCAACTGCTTCTTCCAAGTGGGATGGTGTAATGATTTCGGTGACGATGGATAGTCCAGTCTCCTCCGAAACCCGCTTCAATATTTTAAGCCCTTCCAAGCCAAGGCCTTGGAAATCGTATGGAGATGTACGAGGTTTGTATGCTCCGCCTCGCATCATCGTCAAACCTTTCGCTTTGATCGAATCTGCAACTGCCTTAACTTGCTCATAAGACTCTACTGCACAAGGACCAAAAACGAAAGTTGGCGTTCCATTGCCGACCTTCTCGCCATTTACATCGACAACGGTATCTTCCGGCTTGCGCTTCCTTGAAACGAGCAATGCATTGCGCTGCTCATCTTCTTGGATTTCAAGAGCCGATAAGAAGATGCCTTTGAAAATCTGCTCCAAGACACCGTTTGGAAGCGGGCCTTTATTTGTTTCTTTTAAGAAATTGAGCATTTCCCTCTCGCGGATCGGATCATATCTATTCACACCTTGCTTCTCTTTTACTTTACCGATCTCCTGCACGACAGCGGTTCTCTCGTTGATTAAATCCAAAATCTTGATGTTCAATTCATCCACACGTCCGCGCAACTCATCTAAATCATTTTGCCTCATCATTATGACTCCTCCCCGCACATAGCAGCACTTCCCGAAGGGGTGATTCTATGTTACATTTTTATATAATAGACCTAGTATAATGAAAAGCGATTGGAAAGTCACGCGATTTCTGCGAATTGTCTAAAATTCGCAGTTTTCGTCTAAAGAAAGGATGAATGACCGTGGCCACCACCCTATTTGCCTTGGACATCGGAACCCGCTCTGTCGTCGGCCTGATTTTACAAGAAGAGGATGGCATCTACCATGTTGCCGACCTCATCTCCGTGGAACATAAAGAACGGTCCATGATTGATGGACAAATACATAATATTTTAAGCGTCGCTAAAGTGATTTCAGAAATCAAAACCGAGCTTGAAATGCGTCACGGTCCTTTGAAACGCGTCAGTGTTGCTGCGGCTGGACGCGCCTTGAAGACAGCTGAAGGTTCAATGGAAATCAATACGTCCGACCAGGCACTTATGTCGATGGAAGACGTCAACCGTCTAGAACTCGGAGCCGTCCAACAAGCTCAACAAAAACTGTTATTGTCCGACTCTGTTCCAATGGATGATTACTATTATTGTGTTGGTTATTCCGTACTTCGTTACAAGCTGGACGGAGAGGAAATCGGCAGCTTGATCGATCAGGCAGGCCAGACTGCCGGTGTCGAAGTCATTGCTACATTTTTGCCTCGCGTCGTCGTCGAGTCACTCCTTTCCGCCTTGAAAAGGGCTGATCTTGAAATGGAGGCACTGACATTAGAGCCGATTGCGGCAATTAATGTACTGATTCCTCCTTCCATGAGGCGATTGAATGTAGCGCTTGTTGATATTGGTGCAGGTACATCGGACATCGCGATTACGAATGAAAATACAGTGACAGCCTATGGCATGGTGCCAATCGCAGGGGATGAAATTACGGAAGCGCTTAGCAATCATTACTTGCTGGACTTCCCTGTCGCCGAGCTGACGAAAAGGGAGCTTGCTGCAGAGGAAGTTACCATTTCCGACATCCTCGGATTTGAACAGCAAGTGCCTTCGTCAGAAGTCATTTCGATTTTACAACCAGCTACAGAACGGCTCGCCCAAAGCATCTCAGAAGAAATTAAGCGGCTGAATAACGGCAAATCTCCTCAAGCCGTCATGGTAGTCGGCGGCGGCAGCTTGACGCCTCGTCTGACCGATGAGCTGAGCCGCAGCCTGGACTTGCCGTTAAACAGGATCGGCATTAGAGGAATTGATGCCCTAACAGGTGTTACGTATGCTGAGGAGATCGAATCCTCTCCTGCCCTCGTGACACCGATCGGCATTGCCATCGCTGCACGGAGAGCGCCTATCCACTACATGTCTGTCACCGTGAACGACAAGACAATCCGCTTATTCGAACTAAAAGAAATGGCTGTCGGTGATGCCCTTCTTGCTGCGAAAATTAAACCAGGCGAATTATACGGCAAACCGGGACTGGGGATGTCTATCACAGTAAACAGCCAAACGGTTTTCATTCCCGGAGAACATGGAACGCCTTCCACGTTGCTAGTGAACGGCAAATCTGCCAGCACAAAGGATCTTTTGTCAAACGGAGACCAAATTCAATTGACGCGGGGAGAAAATGGAAGAGATGCTAATGCCACGGTCCGGGATTTGGTTGGGGATATCCCGACGAAAAGAGTCATGTTCAATGGCAAGGAAAAAACCGTCGCACCGGTCATCTTGTTAAATGGGAATCAGGTACGTTTAGACACTGCACTGCAGGACCGGGATGAAATCACAGTAATTCAAAAGGAATCCATCAAAGATTTGGCCGCTGAGTGGAATAATTCAATTCCGGCTGGCCAGGAGCCACTTCAATTGTTCGTCAATCAGAAAAGCGTACAAACGAAATTTTCGTTCAAAACAACTTATCTCGTTGGCGGAAGATCTGTCTCTGAGTCGTACGTGGTTTCCGATGGAGATGATATTAAAACGGAATACCCAAAGATGCCGACGATCGGTCAACTTGCACAAGAAGCGGGATTGGTTCTCCATGACAAAGCTACTGTTGAATTCAACGGAACACAGGTGGACATACAGAAAAAACGGTATAGCATCCGAGTGAATGGCGAAGCAGTCGATGAATCAGCAACCCTTTCCTCCGGGGACAGGATTGACTTGGATACAACGGATTTTGCCCCGATTGTATTTAGCGATGTATTCGCATTTGTTGAATACGAACTGCCAACGAGCGGACCGAGTCATTACCAGTTGATACGCAATGGCGAGACAATCGGTTTCCATGACCAGATCTTTAGTGGTGATAAACTGGAGATACGTTTTTCGGACAAGCTGAACGTGTAATTGATATCAAAAAAAGCCGGTCAACCAAAATTATTTGGTTGACCGGGCTTTTTTATTACTTGTCCTTTTCAACGGAGATGTGGTTTTGGTTTGTCACCTTATCTTCTCCGAAATTTTCGCTATTGTCATAGACGACATCGCTATTTCCTGTTGTGTTGCTTTCTGCAGCTTCCTTGTTCTTTTCTACCTTGTTTTCCACGTAATCCATCGCTTCTTCCCCTTCGGAAGACGCTGTGCCATCATCCATTGGAATGGTAGTCTTGTTTGCCATCGACTTCACTTTGCCGACCAATTGTCCGGATTGCTCTTGGATTGTTTTCGTCAAACCATCCGTTTTATCCTTCGCTACTGCAGTCAGTTCAGTCGCTTTGTCTTTCGCTACCGAAGTGAGTTCAATGCTCTTGTTTTTCAGCTGTGACGCCTGTTCAGAGAAGTCCTCGCGCATTTCTTGCCCAGTTTTAGGGGCTAGGAATAATGCCGCCGCAGCACCGATGACGCCGCCGACTAATGCACCAAGAAGAAAACTGCCGGCACTCGAACTTTCTTCTTCATTGTAAAAATCATCCGTATTCGTGTAATGCGAATAGTTCACCGGCAAATTCGACGGTTCTCCGAAAGTGTTCTTATATTGATTATCGCCATAATACTGATGTTGGAATGCAGAATCACCATAATTTGGTTTTGAGTTGTTGTAATCCGTCAATTTAATTCCTCCTCTAATATTTTTTGTTTTATCGGAAGCGGTCTGATGGGCTTGGCAGCTTCTTCTGCCCTGTATCTGCCTTATACACTGTCCAACCCTTTGAAGTATTGGCTTTCATGTCCTTCACCTTGTCATAAATCCCTAGGACGACATGGCTCCATTGAACAACTTGCGCGACTTTATCGCTATTGCGTTCCGCTTCGACGGTAATGGATTCTGTAACCCTCCGCACGGAGCTGTTTAACCCGCTGACTGACTCGCCAACACCTTTTACAGCATCTACAACGGAATTCAATTTCAACGACTTCTCCTGAATGTCTTCCGCGAGGGCATTCGTCTTATGCAAAAGCTCGGTCGTTTCAGTCGTCACACCTTCCAGCTGAGTCGTCAGCCCGTCCAATGTCTCCGAAACACTTCGCAAAGTGGTTTTCAATGATCCCAGCGTCATTGCAAGGCTCACACATAATATTAAAAACGCCACAGCAGCAATAATCGCTGCCAGGTACAACAAAATCACCAAAACGCTTCCTCCTTCTACATACATAAGTAATTTCTACCCTTATCTGAAATAAAGTAAACGCCAAGCCTACATACCCTTTTCGACATTCTTCCTAAATTCCCTTTAAAAAAGTAGATTATAATTTATTATTTCCAATAAACCCGGATTAGACAAGAAAAATGTCTTGTGATGAAAAGTATTCGAAATATCAAACAACAAATACTTGTCCAGAGCACTTTTTTCCGCCTACTGTTTGGCCCACTTGCCGCATCGTTTGCCCTGGTTGCTGCCGAAATCAATTCTCCTCTTTGTACCTCTTCACGGCTACTGTTGGACAATAACTGGTCAAATTCTAAAGACATTTCCTGCAAAAGAAAAAGGGCTGGAATCAAGTTGATTTCCAGCCCTTTTTCTATTAAGTGAAGCTTAAACCGATAAAGCTCAAGCTGTTTCTCCTTGCTCAATCAAACGCTTAAATGCATTCATATATTCTTGAATATCGTCTCCTGCTCCCATGAACAGATAAACTGCATTTCCATGTTCTTCAAGCTCGGCAATTTGTTCGAGCTTAAGATGCTTGGCTCCCGGTACCCGTTTGACCAAGTCATCAATCGTCAATGTCCCGCTCTTTTCTCTCGCAGATCCAAAGATGTCACATAAGTAGACAGAATCCGCATGAGAAAGGCTGGCAGCGAATGAATCAAGCAAGGCGGCCGTCCTTGTAAAAGTATGCGGCTGGAAAATCGCGACGATTTCCCGATCCGGATACTTTTGTTTCGCCGATTGCAAGGTTGCCTCAATTTCAGTCGGGTGGTGGGCATAATCGTCCACAATCGTTTTATCATCATATTCCGTGATAGTAAAACGTCTCTTTACACCGCCAAAAGTTGATAACCGATCTTTGATAATATCGACTGGCACGCCTTCATAATGGGACAGTGCAATAACACCTAACGCATTCAATATCGCATGGTCGCCAGCTGAAGGAATGGAGAACGAATTGAAATATTCATTTCTGACATACACATCAAAAGATGATCCATCTGAAGTCTTCACAACATTTTTTGCAAAGAAGTCATTGGCTTCATCGAAACCATAAAATACGACAGGCACATTTGCTTTGATCTGTTGCAGATGATGGTCATCACCGCATGCCACAATCGCTTTTTTCACTTGCATTGCCATTTGATTAAAAGCATCCATCACATCGTCGAGATCTTTGAAATAATCCGGATGATCAAAATCAATATTGGTCATAATCGCATAGTCCGGCTTGTAAGCCAAGAAATGTCTTCGGTATTCACAAGCTTCCAACACAAAGAACCTGCTGTCCTTTACACCTTTGCCTGTTCCATCTCCAATTAAATAAGAAGTTGGCGTAAAGCCTGATAACACATACGAAAGCAAACCGGTTGTCGACGTTTTACCATGCGAACCAGTAACCGCAATCGATGTGAATTGATCCATGTAGTGTCCGAGGAAATCATGGTACCGGATAACTTCCAGTCCGAGTTCTTTCGCCCGCACCAACTCCGGATGGGTATCCGGAAATGCATTGCCGGCAATAACCGTCAAGCCTGGCACAATATTATCCGCATCAAACGGCAAGATCTTTATTTTTCTTTCCACTAAAGGCTCTTCTGTGAAGATATATTTCTCTACATCAGATCCTTGAACTTCATTCATAGAATCATGGAGGATTTGGGCTAACGAACTCATCCCTGATCCTTTAATTCCGGTAAAATGAAACACTGTCATATTGCAACCTCCCGGGATCATCACTGCTCCCACATTCATCTTCTTGAAAATCGTTAGATTTCCCTTTGCTTCTCATTCCCCATTATACCACGAATGAATCCGCATTTATTTACTAGCTAAGTGATTAGTTTTGCTCAAACCGATTTACATACTGTTCGAATTCCTGCTGAGTCAAATAGACATCCCGCGGTTTGCTTCCTTTTTGTTCGGAAATAAACGAGAGTTTCTCCATTTTATCCATCAGCTTTGCAGCACGATTGTAGCCAATGCCGAAGTTACGCTGCAAAAGGGATGTAGAGGCGCTTCCATGTTCAATAATGAACTTGCAAGCCTCTTCAAAAAGGGGATCGGTTTCCTCCTCTTCGATGGAATTGGCTAATAAATCCTCCTGGCCAAACAAATAAACAGGTTTTGCTTCATTTTGAACGTGTTCTATTATACGTTCAATTTCTTCATCCGTGACAAATGTCCCTTGCAATCGAACAGAAGAGGATTGGCCATTGCCTAGATACAGCATATCCCCTTTCCCCAGTAGACGTTCCGCGCCTGGCGTATCGATGATGGTTCTGGAGTCCACTTGGGACGATACCGAAAATGCGATACGTGTCGGCACATTCGCTTTAATCGTACCAGTAATGACATCGACAGATGGACGCTGCGTGGCAATGATCAAATGAATGCCGCATGCCCTTGCCTTCTGCGTGATGCGGCTGATAGAAACTTCCACATCCGCCGGCGCCATCATCATAAGGTCTGCCAGCTCGTCAATGACGATGAGCAAATAAGGCATCTTCAAGGAGAACTGGCGGCTGCCAGTGACCATTTCATTGTAGCGCTCGATATTTCTCGCACCCGCATGGGCAAAGAGTTCATAACGCCTTTCCATTTCATCGACAGCCCATTTCAGCGCAGCGGTTGCCGCTTTGACGTCTGTAATGACCGGACTGAGTAAATGCGGCACGCCATCATATGGAGCCAATTCGACCATCTTCGGATCGATCAAAAGCAGTTTCACGTCTGTCGGGGAGGCCTTATACATCAAACTCGTCAAGATGGAGTTGATGCAGACCGATTTTCCTGAGCCCGTCGCGCCAGCAATCATTCCATGCGGCATTTTACGTAAATCCAGGGTGACCGGTTCTCCCGTCAAACTTAATCCGAGCACCGCCTCAAGCGGAGACGTCGATTGCCGGAATCGTTCTGTCTGAATGACTTCCGAAATCCGGACAGCGCGCGTCCTCCGATTCGGGATTTCAATGCCGATGGAGCTTGTGCCCGGGATTGGCGCCTGAATGCGGATATCTTCCGCTGCCAAAGCGAGTTTCAGATCGTCCGTCAAATTCCGGATTTTACTCACTTTCGTCCCATGTCCGACTGTTAATTCAAAGCGTGTAACAGTTGGCCCTTGCACTGCTTCCATCACATTAGCCTGGATGGAGAAATACGATAGGGCTTCCTCCAGTTTAACCGATTGGGATTCCAGCCATTCAACATCTTCAATATGCTCCTCAGGTTGAATCAAAAGATCCAATGACGGAAAAGCATAATATGGCTCCTCTTCTTCCTCTATCGGCTCGATGGTTTCTTCGACTGTTTCCTTCTTAGCGTTAGCGGACTGTGTAACTGGCTCTATCCGCTCAACAGGCTTGTCATTTTTCATTTTGTCCGATTTCAACATGAGCACATTGAATGGGACGACCTTCTCCCTCTCTGCCGGCCGTTCAATGGCGCTTTCTTCAGCAGGATCGAGTACTGGCTCCACATCCATTTGGCCGGATGCGACAGGAACTTCTTTCACTTCGCGGAAAGCCTCATTATTTTCCGCCATATCTTCTGGATCTTCTTCGGCAGGGTACTGTTCCGACTCATCACTAGAATCATTGATGGCAGTATGATTTACCGTCTCATGTTGGGAGTCACTGTTGGCAGTGAAATCTTCCGTCTTCTCAATAGCTTCATTGATGGAAGTATGAATTATCATCTCATTATTCGAGTCATTGCTGGCAGTGAAATCTTTCGCATCAATTACTTCACTGACGGCAGAATGATCTTCCAGCTCATCATTCGAGCCACTGATAGCAAACTGCTCTCCCGTCACGTTTTTCGATTCACCAATGCCGACCATACCTTCCGGCTCAACTTCCGATTCACTGGCGACAGGATATTCTTCAGTCAGACCAATTCTGCTGTCAGAATGGTTTTCATTCAAATCTACCATTTCTCCGGAAACTTCATGCTCTTTCATTTCATCATTTGTATGATTAATGACAACATGCTCTTCCCTCTCCACATCGACTTTACTGGAAACGACATGATCCTCTTTCTCATAGGTCGGAGCTTCCACTTCCATTGCTTCTGCGTTCTCCGCCTCTTCTTCCAAAGAATGAACAAAAGGTTCTTCGTTCAACGGCGACTGCTCTTCTTGGAAGCCATCTGCTTCAAATGCTTTCATATCTTTCTGATCGTGCATCTGTTCTTTCGCCTGCACATCAGCAAAAGATGAAGGATTCGCAAAATCCCCATAAGAGGTCGAATCTTCCCTCTCCTGCACTGGCAAGTTAGTTTCATCATTCGACAAAGCATTGGGGTCAGCCCAATCATTATGTACGCCCGTCTTCTCGGCATGACTTCGCGGAATTGGCAGTTGCTCCTCTTCTAAGACGGTTCTTTTTGGTGCACGGAATCCATAAACGGGAGATGGTACCTGGGTAGGCGTAAATGGTCGGTTCCGTACCGGTTTCACTTTCTCCTTTTTCTCTTGCTTTGGTTCCGTAGCTGCTTCAATCGTTGCCCCCGTCATTCGGAGAGCACTTTTATCCAAACGCCGCTCTGTTTCTGTCCGATGGATGGTCACACGTTCATTTTTGCCGGGCCAACGCTCATTTTGATAAAGCGGTACCGGTTCAAAACCGTCGTCCTCCAGCATTTCCTGAGGAGGGGCAGATGGTTTCAGGCGATCGATAGGTTCCTCATCATCCCAGCCGTAAATTTCGGCGTCAGTAATGATTGGGAAACGGAAGGACGGCGGGTGTGTCCGCTCTCTATCGCTCTCCCTCTCCTGCTGATGTTCATTTGTCACTTGTTCATGTTCGTATTCATACTCGTATTCAATTTCATTTTCCGTGTCAGTTTCATAATCCTTATCCGATTTTACAATTCGATTCAATACTCTTTTAAACCAAGTCAACATTATCACTCTTTCCATGTCGATCATTCTATTTTAACAGGTTCAACACGGCGAAATCAAACCAATCCCTAAAATGATAAAAACGTACTGTCTATAACAGTACGTTTCATATGAGATAGATGATATAAAGGAGAGGTCATGCGACTTGCCTTCATAAGCAGGATTGTCTACATGTAACCCTCTCAGTTGCGGGGGCCGTCCGTCATAAATCGGCTTTCCCCCTAGCTAATTCACATATTTGTGAAGGGCTCTCCTGGAATCGCCGTTTCAGAAAGTACAAGGATACCTTTTACTTCTGGTGCATTCGGCAAACCTAATTCCTTAGCGGAACAAATCATCCCTGAGGAAGGCACGCCACGCAATTCAGCATCTCGAATCACCATGCCCGATGGCATAACTGCGCCCACTTTTGCAACGACGACCTTCTGGCCAGCTTCCACATTCGGTGCTCCACATACGATTTGCAATGTGTCGTCACCAACATTCACAGTACATACGCTCAGTTTATCAGCGTTCGGATGCTTCTCTTTCGTTACAACATGGCCAACGACAAATTTCGGTGAAAAATCCACTGTAAACTCAACTGCCACATCGTTCTTTTTCAAAGCTTCCCTAATCTCAGCAACCAATTTCTCAGTCACTTCAATTTGCCCATTGCCTGCAACATCCACATATTCAGTTGCATTGAATAAATTCAAGCCGGCCAGTTCCCCCGTCTCTTCATCCTTCAATAGAGTGACATCATTCAACGATTTTACTTCCAAGTTTTTTGGTTTCGTTGCAAGGAATTGTACGAGTAGTACATTGCCTACGCCTTCGGGATTATAAAATGCATTCATTTCTTTTTTCCGTCCTTTCTAGCTATCCGGTTTTTTGCCATGATGAAGATCGGCTCCAGCTTCCCTTGCTCATAAATGAATGACAATGAAGTAATCGGCACTTTTCCGACAGTGAAAAATTGCATCGTCATCTGTGCGAGAACATCATAGCCGGTATCATTGCGCAAGTCTCCAATAATCAGTACATCTTGGTGAGGGACGGATACTGTCATGTGGCCTTCCACTTTAGCTTCCATTTCTTTCAAAAATGCACTATTTAAAATTCTGCTGGCATCATAGCCATCATTGTTGTTGATAAAGTAAAACAGGTTGCCCGCCACTTCATCCTTCTTGTAATCCGTTTTCAAGGAGCGCAGTTTAAATAAGGCCGCTTCTGCAATTTCCTGTTCCGTCAATCCGATCGACTCCATCATACTGGAGTCAATAAGCCGATAAGTCGTCCCTAAATCAATTGCATAATAGATTCGTGTTTCCGCTGTATGATCTTTTGTGATGAACTGATGCCCTGCTGCAGATTCCTTCGGAAAAGAAGTCGAACGAATGACAGGATAAATCGGCAGATCCTTATTGAAGCCCTCATTCATTTCCTTCTCCATTGCGTTAAAAGTTTCTCGGATCGTATAAACGATTTCATCCAGAGCCAGTTCTTTTTTATCCTCATACTTTGCTAAAATCTCTGGCAAGGAAATATCCATGCCTTTTCCTAAACCGCTGTGTTCCAAACGGACTTTATCGGTCTTCCGGTCGAAACGCCATTGAAAACTTTCGGAAGGGAGCCGCTCTTTCAACACCTCTACCAGCTCTTCAGATTTCAATCCGTTCCACGTCCTTTCAATGGCTGATCATGTATAGTTGTCAATCCGGCTGTTTTACAGATCGGACGATTTCCATCATGCTCGCCATGTAGTTTTCTATATTTTTCTCTTTTGTGATCGTTGTCATCTTCACGCCGCCGACACTTGTGACAAGCTCCACCTTGCCGTCACCCGATTTTAACACCGATGCAAACCCGAAATACCCTTTATCCGAAAATGTTTCTTCTTTAATGACTTCGATCTTTTCCTGCGATTTCAATAAATCATGGAATAGATGGCTATCCTTTTCTTCATTTGGATTAATGAATAGAATAAATGTCTCATCCTTATTCGAAAAGATAATATTTTGCGGATCGGATGCATCATCGATTGTGAAACCAGCTGGCTTGTACAATGCCACACCTTCGATTTCTTCAGTTGCATTCTTCCCATCCTGTTCAAAAATATCACGCGCTGCCGCAATGCCATCTTCCGCCTTTTGGTCAATGGATTTGCCGCACCCGCCAAGCACAAAAATAGCGCTCACGAGCAGGAACAAGAACTTCCACGAGCGGAACATTCAATTTCCCCCAATCAATTTACATATAGTTATCATCAATCCTGTGCGTCATGTCAGTAGTTAGTTATTTATAGAAGAGCATATTCATTTTAAAGTTGTTTCCTATGTTATGCAAGCAAGCGGAATCATTTTTGTCTCTCATAATTCAACTGGCCGATCAGCAATAGCATGACATGCTCAAACAATGCATCCCGATCGACTGCATGAGCTGTAAACATCCCCATTGCCCCTCCACTATGCTGCATGCCTCGCGCGTTGAAATAAGAATCGACTGCTTCGCTCAATTCTTTGCCTTTATGTAGTTCTTCTGCAATTTCTTCAGGAAGTGGGATTTGTGCTCCGCCTGCAGTAAAGACGGTTTGATCTGGCAGCACAAGCGCTCCCCAGTTGCATACATACAATTGCCCATCCAGCATGCGAACCCCGCCCTCAAGACCGATTCCGATTGCACCATCAACCGTCGTTGCAGCATTCTTCGCACGATTAATCGCACCCAGTCTTGTTTCGTCATCCCCAAACGGCTGGTCTTTTACACCGGATGGCACCTTCGCTTCGTGAAGTCGGAACTCTGGTTGATGAAGTTCCAGCACCTTGCGAACCGCACTTACTTTTGCCTGATTTTTTGATCCGATAACGAAATCCATTCGATCAACTCCATTCGTGGCAAGACCGTCCTTCATCAGCTGAAAGGACGGTCCGGTTTTTAACTTGCATCTATCACTGCAAACAATCAGACATTCGCTTTGATCGTTTCCACCGTTGTCTTATCACAAGCTTTCACTAGTTTGACGAGCAATTCTTTCGCAGCAGCATAATCATCTGTATGAATGATCGATGCGGATGTATGGATATAACGAGAACAGATACCAATAACCGCACTTGGAACGCCTTCATTGGAAACGTGGACCTGCCCAGCATCCGTGCCTCCTTGGGAGATGAAATATTGGTACGGGATATTATTTGACTCCGCCGTGTCCAAAATGAACTCACGCATGCCGCGGTGAGTGACCATAGTCCGGTCAAAAATACGAAGCAGCGTACCTTTTCCTAACTGGCCAAATTCGTTTTTATTGCCAGAAGCATCATTTGCAGGACTTGCATCGAGCGCAAAGAACAAATCAGGATTAATCATCCGCGCCGCCGCTTGGGCACCACGCAGACCAACCTCTTCCATTACGTTCGCACCGGAGTAAAGCGTATTTGGCAACTCTTCCCCATGCACTTCTTTTAGAAGTTCAATGGATAGTCCGCAACCATACCGATTATCCCATGCTTTGGCCAAAATCTTTTTATCATTAGCCATCGGAGTGAATGGGCACACGGGAACGATTTGCTGGCCCGGGCGAATTCCAATGCGCTTTGCATCTTCCTTATCATCCGCACCGATATCAATTAGCATATTTTTAATATCCATCGGTTTATTTCTAACCTCATCGCTTAATAGATGCGGAGGAATGGAACCGATGACACCGATGATCGGCCCTTCATCTGTAATGATCTGCACCCGCTGTGCCAGCAGCACTTGATTCCACCAGCCGCCTAATGGTTGGAAACGGAGCATGCCGTTATCCGTTATAGCAGTGACCATGAAACCGACTTCATCCATATGGCCGGCTACCATTATACGCGGACCGTCTTCAGGTCCCTTGCGTAAACCGAAGATGCCCCCTAAATTATCTTGCACGATTTCGTCTGAGTATTTTTCTAATTCACTTCTCATATAGCTGCGAACCATATGTTCATTGCCAGGCGCCCCCGGCAGCTCTGTCAGCGTCTTGAACATTGTAAGTGTCTCTTTTTGCATGAAACGTGTCCTCCCCAATCAAGTATGTATTCCTCATATCATTGTAGACCATCTTGCATGAACTTTCCAACAGAATAATTAGGAACCCGAATTAATTTATGCTCAGCATTTCAGCCATTCAAATACATAAAAACGAAGGGGATTTTCGTTCCCCTTCGCTCATGTGAAAGCTTATTCCCGGAAGCCTGTATTGGCACGAACGCTGACTTCTGCATATTTCCGATAATCGGCTTTTTCTTTGGAAAGGATGGTTCCGAGATAACCGCCTAAAAATCCTAACGGCACTGAAATAATGGCCGGATTCGTGAGCGGGAACAAGGCAGTACCGACAAAAATAGCTTGTCCCGGCTCCGGAGCAAAAACGTTCGGACTGAGCACAACGAGAATGAGAGCCGAGAAAAGGCCTGCCGCCATCCCGGTAATGGCTCCGGTCGTATTGAATTTTTTCCAGTAGATCGTATATAAGATGACTGGCAAATTCGCACTGGCAGCGATACAGAAAGCCAAGGAGACGAGGAATGCTACGTTCATCGACTGTGCGAACAGGGCAAGTAAAATGGAGAAAACGGAAACACTTAATGATGCATAGCGTGCAGCCAGCATTTGCTCCCGATCGCTCGCCTTTCCTTTTTTAATAATCTGGCCGTAAATATCATGGGCAAACGCGGATGCTCCGGTTAATACGAGCCCGGCAACAACTGCCAAGATCGTAGCAAAAGCAACTGCAGATACGAAGGACATTAAAATATCTCCACCAAGCACACCGGCTAGCAGTGGTGCAGCCATATTCCCTGCAGCATTCGCTTTCGTAATAGCATCGTAGCCGACAAATGCGGCTGCGCCAAAGCCGAGGAACACAGTCAAAACATAGAAAATCCCGACAATCCATGTCGCAATAACAACTGAGCTTCTCGCAGTCTTCGCATCTTTTACGGTAAAGAAGCGCATAAGAATATGCGGCAAGCCTGCTGTTCCTAACACAAGCGCCAGCATTAGCGACAATGTATCAAGTGGAACTTTATACTTCAATCCCGGCTTCAAATAGTCTGCACCATGCACAGTAGCCGTTTTGACTTCAGCAAACATTTTAACGAGGTTGAAATCGAATTTAGCAAATACGAGAACTGCGATAATAACTGTTCCAAGCATTAGCAGTACAGCTTTGACAATCTGCACCCAGCTCGTTGCCGTCATGCCGCCGAACAACACGTACACTGTCATCATTACGCCGACAATGAGGACAGCAATCCAATATTTAATGCCAAATAGCAATTGAATGAGCGCACCGGCCCCCACCAGCTGCGCAATCATATAAAAGATGACGATCGTGATCGTGCTGAATGCAGCCATTCCACGAACTTTTTTGGCATCAAAACGGGCGTTAATCATATCTGCCAACGTATATTTACCCAAATTCCGAAGCGGTTCTGCAACGAGGAACATGACAACCAAGTACGCGATCAGGAAACCGATACTATAAAAGAATCCATCAAAACCAAAAAGTGCAATCGCGCCTGCAATCCCCAGAAAAGAGGCTGCCGATAAATAGTCCCCTGCAATAGCCAGTCCATTCTGCCACCCTGTTAGTCCTCCCCCCGCCGTGTAAAAGTCGCCGGTAGTCTGAGTCCGCTTCGCAGCATAATACGTAATGAACAAAGTAGCGATGACAATCGCCAGAAATAAAATTATAACCGTTGCATTCATTAAGCCGAGCCCCCATCCCGTTCAATCATTTTAATAATTTCATCTGAATCTTTATCAAATGAATTCGATTTTTTTACGTACATGACACACAAAACCCACGTGACGACGAACTGAGCGGTGGCAAACACCCAAGCCCAAGTGATGTCGCCATACACAGGCGTATTCAATACGGTTGAATACGATGTCATGATCGGCAGCATGAAGTAAAATGCGAGGAAAAAAATAGTCATCGGGACGATGAAACGTTTTTTCCGACGCAACATTTCTTTATACTCCGGGCTTGATACTATTTTTTCGTAATCAATTGCTCCCTGGCCCCCTAAAGGTCCGGCGCCCCCCTTTTTTTGCTTGGCTTTCCCTTTGTGTACGCTTTCAACCTTCATTGAACATACCCCCTTTAATCATAAGTTTTTTGATTATGGAGAAAATACTACACTACCTGGTGAAATATTCAAATACTTATTTATCAAATAATGAGAAATGATAGTTAAGTCCCCTTTTTCGAAATAGTTTATGCTACAAGTGTCGTTTTCCTTCCTAAAACCATTCTTTCTGTAAGCTGTCATCTAGTTCGAATTAATTCACGAGTTATACGGAATCTGCTATAATCAACAGAATTATGGTACACTTGGAAAGAAACTGATAGAGGGGGTTACGTACCAATGAAATTAAAAGATTTCCTTGCGGGAGTGTTAACTGGGGTAGCAGCCGGACTCATCGTCAATCAAGCAATTGGAAGAATCGAAATGAATACACCTGCCGAGGATGTGCTGCGTTCCGTCAAAGAGGCATTTAAAAAAGAGGGACCGATTGATGGTTCTTGGATTGTTATGAAACCTGAACCGTTCCATAATGGCGTCATTACGATGGATGTTTACCGTGGCGGCATTTCACGCATTCAAAACGGCTCCCTTGAGCAATTTGAGTTTGCGGCAGATTCAAAAACCGGAACCGTCGTTGAATTAATTAAAAAATAATAAAAAAGTCGCAGAGGCGGAAAGTATCCCGCTCCTGCGACTTTTCTTATGCATGGCAGTCAATGGTTTCAATCAGTTCTTTTCCTGATTCATCCCACTTTACCAACCGGTACACCGCATCGTGGTAAAAAATAAAACGGTAGCCATTCGGCAATGCTTCTTTCATTAATCGTTCCTTAGCAAAAATGGATGTCATCGGGTAGTCGTCATACGCCAGCACCCATAGCGGATTGCTATGAGCGTGCGTCGGCATAATATCTCCCATGTGAAGAATTGTTTCGCCTTCTTGCTCAAGCTTTACAACGCTATGGCCGTCACTATGGCCGCCCGTATGAATCATGGAAATGCCCGGCAAGATTGTGATTTCGTCAGTAAACGTCTTCACTTGCTGCTGGATTGGCTCCCAGTTTTCCTTCCAATACGTATTTCTCGATCGGATATTCGGATTGCGCATTTCATCCCATTCGACTTGTGACACGATGATTTCGGCGTTCGGAAACATGGAAACGAGCTCGCCGTCCTGCAATCCCGTCAATCCTGCTGCATGGTCATTGTGCAAATGTGTCATTAGAACGAGATCGATATCGGCAGGTGTCAATCCTAATTCATCTAAGCTTTCTTTAACTCTCGATTCTGCCCGGACACCAAGATTCCGTTTCATTTTTTCGTTCAGTTTTCCGTTCCCCATACCTGAATCGATCAACATATTTTTGCCTTCATATTGAACGAGGATCGGATCCGTCCGCAGTTCAATCAAGTTATCCTCATCGCAGGCGTAACGCTTTGCCCACAATGCTTTCGGAACAACACCAAACATCGTCCCGCCATCCAAAAAGTTGACGCCCCCGTCTAACCATGTCAATTTCATATTGTGAAACGTATATGTATCCACAATTCCATCCCCCTTTACTTAAGTAGTGCATTATTCGCAGAACTGTGCTTCCAAACGGTAGATCGGCATGCCTTTCGCCGAAAACTTCTCTTCATACTCCGTCATAATGTTATCTTCCGGCATATCCGCATGAAGGTCCAACGAAACGAATTGAAGTTTCATTCCATAAGCGGACATGGATGTGAGCGAATACTCGAACAGTTTTCGGTTGTCTGTCTTGAAATGAATTTCGCCATGCTTTCGCAGAACTGTTTCATACCGCTGTAAAAACGACTCATGCGTCAAACGTCTTTTCGCATGTCTTGTTTTAGGCCAAGGATCGGAAAAATTCAGGTAAACCCTGTCCACATGCCCGTCTTGGAACAGCTCAGTCAAATTAGCGCCATTCGCGCGCAATAAGCGCAAATTCTTCGGCTTGTCCATTTCAATTACCTTTTCCAGCGCCGAAACGATGACATTGTCAAAAAGTTCGATGCCGATATAGTTGATTTCAGGATTGGCAAGTGCCATGCCGATAATAAATTGACCTTTCCCCGTACCCACTTCAATATGGATCGGATGATCGTTGCCGAATTCCTGCTGCCAATCCACTTTCGGCCGTTCTTCGTCCAGAATTAACACATCTGGATGCTGGGCCATAAAATCCTTTGCCCATGGTTTGTTGCGTAACCGCATATCTCTACACTCATTTCTATAATCTTTATTCTTCCTCGTCCTGTTCCTCTGGCTGTTCAAATGATTCCAAAAGCCGGCTCATCGCAGTCGTCTGGCCGATATCCAAGATGGCTTGCGCCGCTTTAAATTGATTAAATTTCATCGGTGTCGTCGATTGCGCCAAACCATTGAACCAATCTGGGAACGAACGCCGGTCAATAGCCCGGATATCATAAGGCGATCCGGGATAATCAATATAGCCATTTCGGGAGACGATATATTTGCGTACCGGGAAATCAATTCCTTCCCGTGCGAATAGCCCCGTTATGATCTTTTCCATCCGGTTCAAGCCAATTGTCGGATTTAACAATTTTGCTTCCTGATCCCCGAACTTTTTTAACCAAAACCGATCGCTCTCCCCGATGAAAACTGCTGCATCTTCCTTTTCAACGACTGTCAGACACATGCATTCGATGGGGGTAAGCAATATGATGTCCAGTTCAACTGGTGCTTTCTTCACTTTTACAATCGGATAATAAAACAATAAATAACTATCCGGTAATTGTAATGTTAATTCCCGCAGAAACGTGTCACGGAAAAAACGAGCGTCCACTCTGGATTTATCCAATAAGGTGGAACTGGCCCATTTGATTTGAAAATGAAACAGCTGGTCCAAGTAGAGCTTGCGCATATGAGCCATGTCATTGGGACGCTGCACAAGGTTCGGCTGAAAATCGAATTCCTCCTCGGCATCAGCTTCCTGCTCCTCGAGCTGCTCATCCTCCGGCTCCTGCTTCCGGTTGAATAACCGGAGAATCGGGCTAAACCATTTCCGATCCTCCGGAATATCTCCGGTTTCTTCATCTTCTGTTTCTAACACAGATAGATCCGTTCCATTTTCCCATTGAAACCTCATCCGTTCCCACTGTGATTTTTTCAGCCTGATAAACTGTGTCGGATATCGTGACAAATCATTTTCATAACGGGAAATATAATCGAGCAACTTCACTAGCTGCGCCATGGCATTTCACTCCGTTCAGTTTGCTTTGACCGGTACTGGGATTTGGCGGGCAAATGCCTCCTGCAACTGTTTCGTTACAGTTCCCGGCTGCCCATTTCCGATCGGATGGCCGTCAATTGAAACGATCGGGGTAATTTCCGCAGTTGTTGACGTAAGGAAAAATTCATCCATGCTTAATGCTTCGATTGGCGTAAACTCTTTCTCCACAAATGGAATTGCGAGTTCTTCGCAAAGCTTCATCACAACCCGGCGAGTAATCCCGTTCAAGATGAGATTTGTGGCAGGGTGTGTATAGACAGTGCCATTTTTAATGCCGAAAACATTGGAGGATGAACCTTCCATCACGATGCCATCCCGTACAAATAATGCTTCTGCACAACCTGCTTCAAAAGCTTCTTGTTTAGCCAATACATTGCCTAATAAGTTCAAGCTTTTAATATCACAGCGAAGCCATCTGACATCGTCGACGATTTTCACTCGGACACCTTCATCAATATTCTTCAAAGGCCGAGGATTATTGATGGCATAAGCAGTCACGACAGGAGTGACCGGAATTTCGGGAAACTGATGCGTTCTTGGGGAAACCCCTCTTGTTGCTTGGATATAAATATGACCCGTTTCAATTTGATTCGCCTTGACTAATTCGTTGGCGACATCGATTAACTCCTCTTTCGAGTAAGGCAGCACCATCTTCACTTTTTCCGCACTTTCCAGAAGCCGGTTAAAATGTTCCTCTGCAGTATAAAGTTCGCCATTGTACACCTTTACAACCTCATATACCCCATCTCCAAAATAATAGCCCCGATCATCGATGGAGATCTTACATCCCTCTTGGTCCTTGAATTGGCCATCCATAAAATAGATCATCATTGTTCCCCTTTCTTTTCTCCAGCCAATCGGCTGATGGCATCTGCATAAATGGCTGTCGCCTTCATCAAGTCTTCTATATATACATATTCATCGGCTTGGTGCGCGACATCCTCCCTATCAGGGAAAAGCATTCCGAAAGCGACGCCTTTTTCCAGCACTCTCGCATACGTCCCGCCTCCAATCGCCAATAGTTCCGCCTCATCGCCAGTATGGTCTGTGTAGACAGCTTGAAGCGTTTTGATGAACGGATCTGCTGCATCGACATGATGTGGTTTGGAATTAGATGAAACAGCCAGCTGAAATGCAGTCTGTTCAAGTCTTTCTTTACACGTCTCGATTTTATCATCAAACGGATACGTAACGGAATAGCGCATACTAACTTTTATGATTCCTCCGGCAGATTCAGTGAATTCTACAATGCCTGCATTCAATGTCGTATCGCCGGACACCTCATCGTTAAATGCTAAACCAAGAAAATTCCCTCTCGTTTCCGTACCAAATGCATCGAGCATGAACTGAGTGAAATCTTTAGATGAGCCTTCCTCGAAGACACGATTCAGGAAGGAAGCAAGCAGCACGGCAGCATTGATCCCTTGATCGGGCTCCATGGCATGTGCGGATTTCCCTTCTACCGTAATGATCGTTTGTCCGTTTTCGTTTGTAATGGAACCTTTCGCTGAGTTGATGTTCAAGTAACTTTCAAACTTCTCAGCTATGTCTGAAGCGTTTAGCGACGTTACCGCCTCCGCATGATCTGGAACCATATTCGTCCGATTTCCAGATCGGAATTTGAGCAGCTGGCCGTCTGGTTTGAATGTATGTTGATTGAAATGAAGCGACGCGATACCTTTCTCTGCATGAATAATTGGAAAATCGGCATCCGGCGCAAAGCCGAGCGTTGGCATTTCTTCTGTTTCGAAATAACGGTCCATACACCGGAAGCCACTTTCTTCGTCAGCACCAACAATGAGGCGGACTCGTTTTGACAAAGGAATACCTGCTTCCTTCACCATTTTCATGGCATGCCAAGCTGCGATTGTCGGGCCTTTATCATCAATTGCACCACGGCCAAACAATTTTCCATCCTTCACAGTCCCTTCAAAAGGACCGTATGTCCAATTGCTGCCCGCAGGAACTACATCGACATGACAAAGAATGCCGAGTAATTCATCGCCTTCTCCCATCTCAATATGACCTGCCATATGATCGATGTCCTTCACCGTAAAACCCGCTCGGCGGCCTTCTTCCAACATCCATTCCAAAGCCTCGGCTGGACCCGGTCCAAATGGAGCTTCCTTAGAAGCAGAGCTTTCATCGAGTACGGAAGGGATGGAAACCAATTGCTGCAAATCTCCGATGATCTGCTCCTGCCGTCGTAACGCCTCTTCTTTCCAATCCATCAATTCAAGCACCTCTTTTCGTTAATACTCTCTATTTTCACACGTTGGGCGAATAAAATAAAGAACAATACGTCGTTCCCATGTATTTCATTTTCAACAGATTCGGATGGATTTTTCGCCCCTCTACACCCAAATTGGTCTCGTCATATTGTCTCTTCTTCAATAGGTTGTACCAAAAGACAAAGTTAACAATAAATTCATGCATTTTTAATAGTAATGCGCTATAATTATATTGTCAGAACAATTCACTGACATTCCTAGATGTGAAAGGAGTGCAATATCAGGAGCAATTTCACGAGCAAAGGTAACATTCAGACGTCTCATGCCCATCGATTTTGGAAAATGAAGATGAAGGAGTGGTCTCCAAGTTGAATCCTGCTACTGATCGTATGCTTACCCGAATCAAAGACGTTTACTTATACATCCTTGACAGAGGTACAGTCACAACAGAAAACGTGGTCGAGGAATTCGGAATAACAAACCGCACCGCTCAAAGGGATTTAAATGTTCTTGAGTACAACGAGCTCATTATAAGCCCGGCACGCGGAAAATGGACGACAACTAAGAAAAAAGTGAAATTGCCTTCCTAATATTGCTTTCCTTAACGGAAAGGAGGCTGTCCGGCAGTCGATATGACATGCCGAACAGCCTCCTTTTTTGCGGATTCACGGCGCGAGGATCGATGACAATTCCTCATCGGTCAATTCGCGATATTCTCCTAAGTCCAATTCATCATCTAGCTTCAAGGCTCCCATCGACAAGCGCTTTAAATAGATGACACGCTTCCCGACCGCCTCAAACATCCTTTTCACTTGATGGAACTTCCCTTCCGTGATCGTCAGCTCAATTTCAGAAATTGAATCGGAATCAAGTATCCGCAAAATGCCCGGCTTAGTTTCAAAACCATCTTCTAGCGTCAGGCCTTGTGCAAATAGCAAAATATCCTCTTCCGTAACGACGCCCTCAATGCGGGCATAATACGTCTTCGGCACTTCCTTTTTCGGCGACAGGAGATTATGTGTCAGCTTCCCATCATTCGTCAATAACAGCAGACCTTCCGTATCCTTATCAAGCCTGCCAACAGGAAACGGATCAAAATGGCGGTCTTCCGGATCCAGCAGATCAACAACCGTCCGATCGCGGAAATCCTCTGTAGCTGATACGACACCTGGCGGCTTATTCATCATAAGATAGATGAATTCCTTATAAACGACCCGCTCTCCTAGAATTGAAACCACATCCTGATGCGGATCAACATGAGAGGCTGCATCTTTTACAGGCACCTCATTCACTTTGACAGCGCCTTTTTTCAATAGCTGCTTCACTTCTTTTCGAGATCCATAGCCCATATTGGCAAGCAATTTATCAAGTCTCATACCGTCACCTTCCAAAACCGAATTTCTTCGTAAATCGTGTCAGCCGTTCTCCGAACAACTTTTGTGCCAATCCTGTTTTTAATGACAGGAATCCATAAATAGCAGCACCGACAGCCGCACAAATGCCGATATAAAGCAAGGCTTGGAATTTACCTCCTACAGGACTGATTGCCAGTAAGCCTTTTAATGTTAAGTGGACAGCGATCAGCATGATCAAATTGAAAATGCTGATTAAGATCAATCGTCGGTACACCATTTTCGAACGATAATTCAATTCCTTGGCGATGACAACGATATTAATACCTACAGCGATGATATATCCAATCGCCGTAGCTGCAATGGCGCCATCCGTTTCAAACATCTTGATGAGTGGAATGTTCAGCATTAATTTGAATAGCAATCCGAGCAAGGACGTGAAGACAATCCATTTATGCTTATCGATTCCTTGTAAAATGGCGGCTGTCACTGTGTAAAGGCCAAACAGAATCGCTACAGGCGCATAGCTGAACAGAACTTCTGCCCCGACTGCGTCTTTTTCATAAAGGAATTGATACGTTTCGTTAGATAGTACCATTAAGCCGATGACCATCGGAACAGTGAGGAATAGCATGATTTGGAACGTTTGATCCAACGAGCGATTGATCCCTTTCTGATCGCTCTTCGTATAGAAGTTTGTAATGACCGGAATGAGCGCCATGGAAAATCCGGTTGCTACCATGACCGGGATCATGACAATTTTATGTGTCAAAAAGTTGAGCATGGATAAGTATTCATCCGATACTTTAGCGAGACCGATCGATCCCATTGCTTCATTAAAAGTAATCATATCAACAAACTGGTATAACGGATTAATGACTCCCACCAAAACGAAAGGTATCGTATAGCCGATCACTTCTTTGTACATATCGACAAACGTAATTTGGCTTGCCGGTGGACTTGCATCATACAGTTGCTGAATTTCCGGCTTGTATTTCATCCAGTAGCGATACAAGACGACAAGTCCTGCGAGTGCACCGATAAATGCAGCGAAAACGGCAAAATTAACAGCAGTCCGCGGGGAGAGTTTGAGGACATCTACAACGACATAAGCGCCGATCAGAACGACTCCGATTCGGATAATCTGTTCAACGAGCTGAGACACGGATGTCGGTTCGAATTTCTGAAAACCTTGGAAATACCCTCGGACAATACTCATAATTGGTACCGCAAGCAACGCGTAGCTGACCCAGCGGATAACAGTTGCAATTTCCTCAATGCTAAAGCTTTGGTCTTCTGATTTATGTACCAGTCCAGCAATCGGCTCAGCAAGGAAGTAGAGTATTAAAAACGAAAGAAAACCGGTAATTGACATAACAAGCATACCGGATTTCATTAATTTCTTTCCTGTGGCATAATCACCTAGCGCATTATATTTGGAGACATATTTGGAGATAGCGAGAGGTGCTCCAGAGATTGCGATGGAAAGCGCCAGATTATAAGGTATGTATGCGTATTGGTACAATCCGACATTTTCTTTCCCGATGATGCTATAAAACGGTATAACATACAATAGACCAAGGGCTTTCGATAAAAACAGCCCAATGGTTAAAATGGCCGTGCCTTTTACTAAATTTGATGACATAAATGATCCATCCATTCTTTAGAGCTATGTTATAGTTTACCCCCGACCGTCAAATTTCACAATGGGTATCAATGTTATTGTGTATAATAAAGAAAAACAGAAAGTGTGGGGTACCTACTATGTATGACGTTATTATAGTCGGCGGGGGTCCTTCCGGCTTGATGGCTTCGATTGCGGCAGCTGAAAACGGAAAAAAGGTCCTCCTGCTCGATAAAGGAAAAAAGCTTGGACACAAGTTATCCATTTCAGGGGGCGGGCGCTGCAATGTGACAAATCGCCTTCCAATCGAAGAAATCATTAAACATATACCCGGAAATGGCCGTTTCTTATACGGACCTTTTTCGGTTTTCAATAATGAAGACATCATCCGCTTTTTTGAAGGACTAGGTGTGCCGTTAAAAGAAGAAGATCACGGCAGAATGTTCCCTGTATCAAACAAAGCAAAGGATGTCGTCAACGCACTCCTGTCCGAAATGGAACGTCTTCATGTGGACGTGAAACTCGAGACACGAGTGAAAAAACTGTTGATGGACGACACACAAGTGATAGGAGTGCGGCTTGAATCCGGTGAGGAAATTCGCTCCCGGGCCATCGTAATCGCAGTAGGCGGTAAAGCAGTTCCGCAAACCGGTTCAACAGGCGACGGCTACCCATGGGCAGAAAAGGCCGGACATACCGTGACAGAACTCTACCCGACTGAAGTTCCTTTACTATCGAATGAGCCATTTATCAACTCGGCAGAACTGCAAGGGCTCGCATTAAGAGATGTAGCCGTATCCGTTTTAAATGCAAAAGGGAAAGCTCTCGTTACGCACCAAATGGACATGCTCTTCACCCATTTCGGATTAAGCGGACCTGCCATTCTCCGATGCAGCCAATATGTCGTTAAGGAAAGAAAAAAGAACGGCAATCAGCCCGTCGATATCCGAATCGACTCGTTTCCTGACAAAAATGAAGAGAACGTCTTCCAGCTATTATCTACCCACATCAAGGAAGATCCAAAGAAGGCTGTAAAAAATGTCTGGAAAGGCCTCGTGCCAGAACGCTGGCTATTATTTCTACTCGACCGCGCCGGCATCGACCCTAGCGAAATCGGCGCCACGCTCGCAACCGAAAAACTAAGAAGGCTCGCCACTTCCTTAAAAGCATTCACGATGAAAGTGAACGGCACCCAGCCCATCGAGAAAGCGTTCGTTACAGGCGGCGGCGTTTCGGTCAAAGAAATCGAACCGAAAACGATGGCCTCCCGCAAAAAAGAAGGACTTTATTTCTGCGGCGAAATCCTCGACATCCACGGATACACAGGCGGCTATAACATCACATCCGCCCTCGTTACAGGCCGCATAGCAGGCATGAGTGCCGGACAGTATGCTTCGGAGGAATGAAAAAATTGAAAGTGGAGGCTGTCCTGTTTTGGGCAGCCTTCATGATATATGAATGGTCAACGGCTGAATGGCTTTAGCTGGGAATTCGAGGCTAAAGCCATTTTTCTCGTTAAGAGAGAAAATGTTTGCCGTTGTCTTTAATTAGTATCGATTGGTGTGGATTCGTTGATCGTTATAGATCGCTTTGCAGAGTATATTGGCGTTCATTTCGGGTTATTGGCAACCTGAGTTTTTGGCTTTCAGCTCGAGTTATTGGCGTTCACCCAGAGTTATTGGCGTTCAGCCTGAGTTATTGGCGTTCAACTCGAGTTATTGGCGTTCGGCCCGAGTTATTGGCGTTCACCCGGTTTTATTGGCGTTCGCTTGATATTCTGGCGTTCAGCTCATTTATCTGGCGTTCGGCTTGATTTTCTGGCGTTCAATTCATTTATCTGGCGTTCGGCTTGATTTTCTGGCGTTCAGCCCATTTATCTGGCGTTCAACTTGATTTTCTGGCGTTCAGTTCATTTATCTGGCGTTCGGCTTGATTTTCTGGCGTTCAGCTCATTTATCTGGCGTTCGGCTTGATATTCTGGCATTCACCCGGTTTTATTGGCGTCCACTCATATATCTAGCCTTCTTTACCAAAGGTATCGGTCACTTCGCCAGGTAATATCAATCACTTCAATTTCGCCTACTACCTAGCATCCTTACCCATGTATCCAAAACAAAAAACAGATGGAGAAAAACGATTGTTTTTCCCCATCTGTTATAAATGTCACTCTGCAGCGACGATATTGACAAGCCGGCCTGGAATGGCAATTACTTTTTTCAGTTCTTTGCCGTCGATCCATTGCTTCACTTGCTCGTTTTCAAGGGCTGCTTTTTCCAAGTCTTCTTTGGAGATGTCTTTGGATACTTCCAATTTCGCTCTCACTTTACCGTTGATTTGGACAGCGATCTCGATTGTGTCGTCTTGCAGCTTGGATTCGTCATAGGACGGCCATGCTGTGTACGTAATTGATTCGGAATGGCCCAATTTTTCCCACAGCTCTTCTGCAAGGTGTGGTGTAATTGGCGAGATCATTGTAACGAATCCTTCCACGTATTCTTTAGGAATGGAGTCCGCTTTGTATGCTTCGTTAATGAATACCATCATTTGCGAGATAGCTGTATTGTTGTGCATCGCTTCGAAGTCTTCGGTTACTTTCTTCACCGTTTGATGGTATACCTTCTCTAGCGGTCCACCTGTCTCTTCTTTGATTTTCTCGCTAAGTGTTCCGTCTTCATTGACGAATAGGCGCCAAATTCTATCCAAGAAGCGGCGTGCTCCGTCAAGTCCGTTCGTCGACCATGCTTTCGATGCATCAAGTGGTCCCATGAACATTTCATAAAGACGCAATGAATCCGCGCCGTGCGAGTGGACGATATCATCCGGGTTGACGACGTTCCCTTTGGATTTAGACATTTTTTCATTGCCTTCTCCAAGGATCATGCCTTGGTTGAACAATTTCTGGAATGGCTCTTTCGTTTTGACGACGCCCACATCGTACAATACTTTGTGCCAGAAACGCGCATATAGCAAGTGCAAGACAGCATGCTCTGCTCCGCCGACATAAATGTCAACTGGAAGCCAGCGCTCTGCCAATTCCGGATCAATGATCATGTCATCATTGTCTGGATCGATATAACGAAGATAATACCAGCAGCTGCCTGCCCATTGTGGCATCGTATTCGTCTCGCGGCGTCCTTTCATACCAGTAGCCGGATCAACGACATTTACCCATTCTTCAATGTTAGCAAGCGGTGATTCGCCTGTACCGCTCGGTTTAATGTTTGTTGTTTTTGGAAGAGTCAAAGGCAGTTCCGACTCATCGATTGTCGTCATGGAGCCATCTTCCCAATGAATGACTGGGATCGGCTCTCCCCAATAACGCTGTCTGGAGAACAACCAGTCGCGAAGGCGGTACGTAATTTTCTTTTCGCCTTTGCCATTTTCAACGAACCAGGCAATCGCCTTCTCGATCGCTTCCTCTTTGCCAAGCCCGTTCAGGAATTCGGAATTGATGTGCTCCCCGTCACCTGTAAACGGTTCATTCGAAACATCGCCACCAGCTACTACTTCGACAATCGGAAGATCAAATGTCTTAGCAAACTCGTAGTCTCGTTCATCATGCGCAGGCACCGCCATAATGGCACCTGTACCATAAGAAGCCAAGACGTAATCCGCGATCCAGATCGGCATTTTCTCGCCGCTTGCCGGGTTGATTGCATAAGCGCCCGTAAACACGCCTGTCTTTTCTTTTGCCAGATCCGTACGTTCCAAGTCGCTTTTCACTTTTACTTTGTCCAAGTACTCGTTAACCGCCTGACGCTGCTCATCTGTCGTAATTTGCTCCACCAATTTATGCTCTGGAGCCAAAACTGCATATGTCGCGCCGAAAATAGTATCCGGACGGGTCGTGAATGCTTCGAATGACAAGTCTGTACCGTCAATTTCAAACGTCAATTGTGCGCCTTCTGAACGGCCGATCCAGTTTCTCTGCATATCCTTCAAGCTGTCTGGCCAATCAAGATCATCCAAATCTTCAAGCAAGCGATCCGCGTATTCTGTAATACGAAGCACCCATTGTCTCATTGGTCGGCGTTCAACCGGATGGCCGCCACGCTCTGATTTCCCGTCGATGACTTCTTCGTTCGCAAGTACTGTGCCAAGTGCCGGACACCAGTTGACTGGCACTTCATCGATATAGGCTAAGCCCTTATTAAACAATTGAATGAAGATCCATTGCGTCCATTTATAATACTTCGGATCCGTCGTATTGATTTCACGGTCCCAGTCATATGAAAATCCTAGATCGTTCATTTGGCGTTTGAACGTCGCAATATTTTTCGCCGTAAATTCAGCTGGATCATTGCCAGTGTCAATCGCATATTGTTCAGCCGGCAATCCGAATGCATCCCAGCCCATCGGATGAAGAACGTTATATCCTTGTTTCCGTTTAAATTGGCTTAGGATGTCGGTTGCAATGTAGCCGAGCGGGTGACCGACGTGCAGCCCGGCACCGGATGGATACGGGAACATATCTAGCGCGTAAAACTTTGGTTTTGAAGGGTCATTAATTGTTTTGAACGTCTTTTGATCCTTCCAGAATTGTTGCCATTTCTTTTCAATCTGCAAATGGTTGTAACTCATGAAATCATTCCTTCCTGCTCTCTAAATCATGTCATTGCGAGTATAGGGAAAATAAAAAAATACCCCCGTCCCTTATGAAAAGGGACGAGAGTATTTCTCCCGCGGTGCCACCCAAATTAGCAGATTGCTCTGCTCAGCTTGATCCGTAACGAGGACAACGGCACCGGCTAGTTTTAAATTCACCGATACGGGCTCAAAGGCGAGTTCATCTTTGGGTCGTACAGGCTTGCACCAACCGCCTGCTCTCTAAAACGACCTTCCGGATTACTACTCCTTATCATAGCCAACACTATTTAGAGTTAGTTTATTGTAGTGTACCCTACTATGTTACAAAATACAACAACTGAATTCAGACTGTGGGTTTTACCGCAATCCATCCACCACACGCAAATCCGCTTCCGTCGAGTCGATCACTTCATCGACTGTGAATCCTTCAAATACCTCTTGTAACACAAGCCCTTCTGGTGTCACTTCAATTAGGGCACGTTCCGTAATGATTTTATGAACTACGCCTTTTCCCGTAAGAGGCAGTGTACATTCCTTTTTTATTTTCGCAGATCCGTCCTTCGCCACATGATCCATAATGACGATGATCTTCTTGGCGCCATGGACAAGATCCATCGCTCCGCCCATCCCTTTGATCATCTTGCCCGGTATCATCCAATTGGCGAGGTCGCCTGTTTCTGAAACTTCCATGCCGCCGAGTATCGCCACATCGACATGCCCTCCGCGGATCATCGCAAACGATTCGGCGCTATTGAAAAACGCAGAACCAGGTATGGTCGTTACTGTTTCTTTCCCTGCATTGATCAGATCCGGATCCACTTCATCTTCAGTCGGATAAGGCCCGATGCCCAGCAGTCCATTTTCCGACTGCAGCACAACGGTTTTATCCGGCGAAATATAATTTGCTACAAGCGTCGGCATGCCAATGCCTAAATTGACGTAATCCCCATCGTTAATTTCTTTCTCAGCCCGTCTTGCGATACGCTCCCTGAAATTGACTTTTGTCATAATCGCCAGTCCCCCTTTTTCATCGAGTCGTCAAACGCTCAATCCGTTTTTCCTGCTTCGCCTGGAGCAGCCCCTGCACATAAATGCTCGGTGTATGAATTGCTGCTGGATCCAATTCCCCTGCTTCCACGATCTCTTCCACCTCAGCAATCGTGAATTTGCCGGCAGCCGCCATCATCGGATTGAAATTCTGGGCTGTCTTGTTATAAATTAAATTTCCGAACTTGTCGGCTGTTGCAGCTCTTACCAAGGAAAAGTCTGCCACGAGCGCCTCTTCCAGCACATATTCCTTACCGTTGAAAAGGCGGACTTCCTTTCCTTCTGCAACAACAGTGCCAACGCCCGCCGGAGTGTAAAATGCCGGAATTCCGGCACCGCCAGCCCGTATCTTTTCTGCCAATGTCCCTTGCGGCGTCAATTCCACTTCAATTTCACCGGAGAGGACCTGGCGTTCAAATTCTTTATTTTCTCCCACGTACGATCCGATCATTTTTCGAATCTGTCTTTCCTTCAGGAGCAACCCGAGTCCCCAGTCGTCCACTCCGCAGTTATTCGAAATGATGGTCAGATCTTTTACTCCCTTTTCTACAAGAGCTAAAATGAGCTGCTCCGGAATTCCGACAAGACCGAACCCGCCAACCATCAATGTGGAGCCGTCCTCAATACGCGAAACCGCTTCCATAGCAGACGTGTAAATTGGTTTCATGCAACATCCCCCTTTGTTTGAAAACGATAATTTACAATACCTATCATATTCTATTAAAACAAACTATTTTATCTGTTGCAATTTATGTGGAAATGAAAGCATAAAGAAAAACCGGCAACCTTTACGGTTGTTCCGGTTTTATCAATTGCCCTTTAAGGGGTTTATCGTAAAGAAGAGTCGTCACAATGGATATGCTCATAAACGCAGTTAAAATGAGCAACATCGCTTTCATTCCATACAGTCCAACGAGGACACCGCCGGCAAAAGGACCGATCATCCGTCCAATTGTAGCTGTTGAGTTAACAATCCCTTGATAGAAGCCATCTTTCCCTTTCGGCGCCAACTGGCTCGCCAATGTTGGGATAGCCGGCCAGACAATCATTTCCCCAAAAGTGAGGATGACCATGGACGCAATGAACATTTGGAAGGAGCCTGCAAAGCTGACCATGATGAACGAACCGATGAATATCAGCGTTCCGATGATCATCTGTGCCTTCAGCTGATGCTCCAGCCGCTTGATCAAAGGCCGGATAATCGGTTGACCTAATACAATCAAAAGACCATTGACCGTCCAAATTAAACTATATTCCCTAAGCGTGACACCGAGGGACAGTGCATGGGTTGAAATCGTAGTCGACCATTGGGAATAAACAAGCCATGTCAGCAAATACCCAGTCGTCAAGATGAGCAGCGCGTAAAACGGCGCTTTCTTCTTGATCGGCGAAGTTTCCCTAAATACATCGGTGTGGCGGTCCGGTGCGATTCTGATGTTCTTATATCCGAAATAGGCAATAAACAGGAATAGAATGTAAAAAATCAAATTTGCGCCGAAAATATAGTCGATATGGAAAGATGCAACGAGACCTGCTAACGCTGGACCGATTGCAACGCCAACGTTTTGCGCAAGGTAAATGGAATTAAACGCCTTCCTCCCGCCTTCCGGCCAAATTGTGCCGACCATTGCATACATACTCGGGAAGATGATTCCGCCGCTAAAACCGAGTACGGTCAATAGAATGACATACGGATACCAGTCATGCCGAAATACTAGCCCGACAAGCGCAAGGACAGAAATCAGAATTCCGCCCATGATCGACTTATATCCGCCGATCCGGTCGAATAAATAGCCGCCAAGCAAGTTGCCGATCACTCCGGCTCCCGAATTGGCCATGAGCACCAAACCTGCAACAGCCAGCGACTTTCCTAAGTATTCATGCATATATATCGTATTCAACGGCCACAAAAAGGAGTTGCCGATTACGTTGACAAACATGCCGATGACGAGCAGCCAAACTTTTTTAGGCATCTTTCTGCCTCCGTTCTTCCAAAAATATAATTTGAGTTTATGCTTTTTTTCAAAGTCAAACAAGCACATCAGTATATGTTCCATAATTCAGATCATATGAGCTGGGATCCTAACGGGTTCATTCCTTATACTTCCGGTTTACCCGATTCACCAAATTCAAGTCCCCATTTATGGTACAATTTATCCGTAAGGAGATGAACTGACGTGGATTTGCACACATTGCCGTTCCCTTCAGAAGGGAAACGTTATCATACATGGTCCAAACATTTAAAGGACAAATTCGGATTCAAAGTATTTAAGATTTCATTGGACGCAGGCTTTGATTGCCCTAACCGGGATGGTACGGTCGCTTTTGGTGGCTGTACATTTTGCAGTGTGGCCGGATCGGGCGATTTTGCAGGCGACCGGGCAGAACCGATCGATGTCCAGTTTGCAAAGATCCGGGACAAAATGCATCAGAAATGGAAGAACGGGAAGTACATGGCGTATTTCCAGGCGTATACGAATACGCATGCCCCTCTTCCTGTCCTGAAGGAAAAATTCGAAGCCGCTCTCGCGCAAGACGATGTGGTTGCACTTTCTATCGCAACCCGCCCTGATTGTTTGCCTGACGACGTAGTTGATTATTTGGCGGAGTTGAATAAAAGAACGTATTTATGGGTGGAATTAGGTCTTCAAACAGTCCATGAGAAAACGGCCAGGCTCGTAAACCGGGCACATGATTACGCGACGTACGTGGAAGGTGTAGAAAAACTGAGAAAGCACGGCATTCAAGTATGCTCTCATATTATTAACGGACTCCCAATGGAAGACTACGTTATGATGATGGAAACAGCAAGAGAGGTTGCTAAGCTTGACGTGCAAGGAATTAAAATTCACTTGCTTCATTTGCTAAAAGGGACGCCAATGGTCAAACAATATGAAAAAGGCTTGCTGACCTTCCTTGAAAAAGACGACTACATCCGGCTCGTTGTCGACCAGCTTGAAATCCTCCCGCCCGAAATGATCATCCACCGGATTACGGGCGACGGACCGATCGATTTGATGATCGGCCCTATGTGGAGCGCAACGAAATGGGACGTTCTCAATGGGATAGATAAAGAGCTTGAGCGGCGGAACAGCTGGCAAGGAAAATTTTATTCAAAGGTGGTAGAGACGCTGTGAGCAGTTCGATTTTATTACATCGTGTTCTTCCGTTTTCAAAGCGGTTGATCGAAAAAACCGTGGCGCCAGGCGAAACTGTCGTCGATGCAACAGCGGGGAATGGCAATGACACACTCTTTCTAGCCGAACTAGTCGGAAAAGACGGGCATGTGTATGCATTCGATATCCAGCAAGCCGCACTGGATGCAACAAAGAACCGGCTAGGAGAATTACATGACCGGGTCACATTGTTGCTGGACAGCCATGCCAATGTCGACCAGCATGTCAATCAACCGATTGGCGGCGCAATGTTCAACTTAGGTTACTTGCCCTATAGTGAGGATTTGTCCATTATTACGAAAGCCGAGTCTACGATTGAAGCGGTCCGCAAACTGCTAGGGTTGTTGAAAGTAGGCGGGATCATTACCATTTCGGTATATGATGGGCATACAGGCGGCCAGGAGGAGCGGGATGCCCTGCTCGCCTTTGTAAAGAAAATACACCAGGCCGATGTCCATGTCATTCGGTACGAGCTGTTAAACCAACGAAAAAACCCTCCATTTTTGATTGCACTGGAAAAAGTGAAAGACTTTCAAACCGTCCGCCTCATTGAAGAGGCATAAAAAAAGCGCCATCTGAGATAGTACTCAGACTGGCGCTTTCCATTTACAATTGTCGCAAATCTAAAATCGGCCCGCCCGCTTTCTTGAAATCGGTCTCCATAAAAGCGATTAATTTTCGGGCTGTCTCTTCTGCACTGCTCAATTTTCCTTCTTCTTTGTAGTTGATGAACCGCTCCAGCAATGGGAAGTCAGCTGCTTCGCTTGAGCGAATCGTCTCTTGCATACCCGTATCAATGATTCCTGGCGCTATGGAAGCGATTTGTACGGGATTTTCGGCGGACTGCTGCTCCAGCTCCACGACACGTGAAAAGTGGTCAAGCCCCGCTTTGGTCGTGCAATAAACGCCCCAGCCTTCGTACGGATTTCTGCCGGCTCCGGATGAGATGTTTACAATCTTTTTCGTCCCTTTAAAATCAGCCAGCCGGGAAATGAACGCATTCGTAAGAATCATCGGCGCTGCCAAATTGACAGTGACTGCCTTGCCAATCATTTCTGGCTTCACTCCCCCAACCAGTCCAATTGGATCTACTATGCCCGCATTGTTCACAAGTGTGAAAGACGTTGCGGTTTCCAAGTGCTGCTCAATGATCTCCTTCATCACATTAGGCAATAAAGTCGTTTCTGCCAAATCGACTTCTATAAAATTATCTTCAAAGCCTGGATTTGTTCTAGCCAGTCCAATTACTTGTTTCCCTTGCCGTTTTAACTGGGCCGCCAGCTCCCATCCGATTCCTTTTGATGCTCCGGTAATAATGACGATGTCCATATTACGAATCCCCCTCCTTATAGGATTGCAGCCAATCCTCCTGCTCTCCGTCCTTCAGCTTTTGTTGGACTTGCTTCTTAAATTCCTCCGGGTTCTTTAAACTCTCCCACTCGGAGCCGAACCAATTTTCAACGCGATTCCTCGTCGTTACAAATGAAGTATCTAAAAATCTCATCTCAAGTTTATCCAAGTTGTGAATGAGCAAAAAAGCGGCCGTCGAATTATACAGAAACGCCTCTTCTGCTCTGCCTTCCAGTTCCCCTGCATTCACATTATAGTTCATTACAAGCGAAAGCTGATCAGGATCCATCTCGAATGTCCCTTTGTAATCATTCAAGGGCAGCGCTTGAAATAAATTTCCTACATTCGAGGCGTTCCCCATGTATGGATTGTCATATTTCAGAACTTGAGAAAAATCATGCTGACGCGGATCCTGCTGCAGCTTCTCTTCGCCAAGTTTCGATTTCGCAGGTATTTCCACATATGCGATCCAAATGTATAGCGGAATCGCAAGCAGCACAATCAATCCAATGAGCATTCTCCTTTTGTCCATCTAACCACTTCTCCCCCATTTGTTTTCTTCAGTCTATCATTCTGGACATAAAAAAGCATTCTACTTTGACAGTATCTAATTATGGAGGAAACAGCTATCTGCGCCTTCGGGGCGAACGAAGAGTAACAATGTCCCGCCTACATCAACCAAGCGAAAAAAACTGCCCTAGAAAGTCAGTTCCGCTGACATTCTGGACAGTTCCATTCTTACTCAAGTATTTTGATTTTAACTTTCTTTCTTCCCCAATCATATGCCTCACTTTTGGAATTAAAGAATACATCAATTTTATTTCCTTTAATTGCACTTCCTGTATCCCCGGCAATCGCATATCCATACCCTTCCACATGCACTTTTGTGCCAAGCGGGATCACTTTTGGATCGACTGCGATCACTTTAACATCGGGATTTTTCTTCAAGTTAATGCCGGTGGAAGTGATTCCGCTGCAGCCATTGCAATTCGCAGTGTATGCACTGGCAGAGACGGTGAATTCTTTGACGACATTGTCTGTATTAGATCGTGATGGTGTCTTCTTGGAAGATGCTACGTCCTTTTTGGTAGTTTGGTTGGCGGCAACCTTCTTCGGATTCACTACATGTAATGTTTGCTTAGGGTGAATGGTATTGGATTTTAACCCGTTCCACGATTTTAATTGATTAACTGAAACGTGGTGGGTTTTCGCTATTTTATAAAGCGAATCTCCTTGTTTGACCGTATACTTTGAAGAAGCTGCAAAACTTTCAGACGTTCCGCCAATCAAAAGTGTTACTGCAAAAATAAGCGTCACAATTCGTTTTATCAAGTTTTCTACTCCTTGCGTTTTAGTCTACAATTAGATTAACAGTCTCATATTACAGCTACGTTACAAAATGGCGCAATTATTATTACATTTCTAATCTGAATATTACAAACGAGAGGACGCTTGTCATGTTGATCAGAAAAGCAGAACTGAAAGATACAGAAGAAATCGCCTCCTTGCTAATTAGAGCACAATGGTTCACTTATAAAGAACTCTATAGTGAACCATATATACAGCAGCTCATTGACAAATATTACAATATGCAGCGAATTCGTGAGGAAATTAAAGAAGTCAGCGATTCTTGGCATGGCTACTATGTTGCTGTTGAAAAGGGAAAAATTACAGGCATTATCGGTGGAGGCTTGGTCTCAGAACGTGTTGGAGAAATTTATGTCTTCTACATAGATCCTGAAATGAGGGGCGGCGGAATCGGCACCCGACTTTTGGAGTTTTATTCAAAACTGCAGAAACATCGATATGATGTAGTTGAACAACGGGTATCTGTTGCAAAGGGAAACCAGTTTGGCATACCTTTTTACGAAGCAAGGGGTTTCATTTTCAAAGAAGAGCAAATCGCCTATGGTGCAGACGAAGAAGATGAGGATCTCTCTCTTCTATACAGTAGAATAATTTAGCACAGCAATATATTGTATACCTTTCCGAGTTACACAATTTACGGTATACTTATAACAAATAGATGAGGATGGTGATTCAGTTGCCGATACCTTCAAATTACGAAAAGACTTCACGCATGACAGCAAAAGAAGCAGCCTTCACCCAACTGCAACAGTGGATCATCGATGGTACATTGCAGCCTGGCGAGAAATTAAATGACGTGGAATTGGCTCAGGCCTTAGGCGTCAGCAGAACGCCGATTCGAGAGTCATTGCAATTATTGGAAGTGCAAGGGTTCGTCAAACTATTTCCGGGAAAAGCCACGCAAGTGACAGAGGTCGAGCAGGAGGACATCGTCGATCTGCTCCCGCCACTAGCCGCTTTGCAGGCACTTGCAGCAGAACTCGCAGTGCCAAATGTGACTCCCGATGTAATAGAAGAATTAAAAAAGGTGAATGATGATTTCGCGGCGGCAGTCCGGGATGAGGACTATTTCAATGGACTGAAGATTGACGAGACGTTTCACCAAATTATTGTGGATACGGCTGAAAACCCTTACATCACGACCATGGCGGCTTCGTTGCAAGCGCATGTAAGAAGACTGTTCTTCCACAATTCCATTATCCTCACAGAGCAATCCATTGAGGAACATGAAAAAATCATCAAGCTGCTGCTCGAAAAAGATGCAAACAAAGCGTCTGAAGTCATGAAGGAAAATTGGGTTAGAGCAATTGACGAATTTAAGTCGTTGCGAAAATAACACAGACATTAAAACGGCAATGGAGAAGTAATAACTCCCCATTGCCGTTTTTCTTTTTGACTGACTGCGAGTCTTTGTTTATCTTTCGAGCAAAATTGGCGCTTGTTGTCGGTAATAAAGAATCTTCCGTGCATATTGGATAGCCGCGGCAAGCGTTGCAAGCAAACCGACCACGACGGAAAGCGTGTAATCGAGCGACAGGCCTTCCGGAGCATACAGCCAATATGTGCAAACGACAGCTGTCATGAAGAGGGCTGGAATGCCTGCAATGAAATGTGCTTTCCCTTCTCGCATGAGGAAGGAAGCAGCCGTCCACAACATAACAGTAGCGACGATTTGATTGGTCCCTCCAACATATCTCCATAAGAACGAATAGTCGATGGTAGAAAGATAAAACACAGGGGCACCAAGACCGACTGTAATGACAGCAACGACCCATTTCTTCTCTGGATTAAACCATTTAGACAATGATTCGGTAGCAATCATCCGTGCCGATCGAAGTGCCGTATCGCCAGTCGTAATCGGCAAGATGATAACACCAAGAATAGCGAGGATGCCGCCGAATGTTCCGAGCAAGGAAGTAGAGATTTCATTGACAACACCTGCCGGACCTCCCGCAGCCAATGCCCCCTGCAATCCACCCGTCCCTCCGAAAAATGTCATGCCGGCAGCTGCCCAAATTAGCGCGATAACTCCCTCAGCAATCATGGCACCGTAGAAAATCTTGCGCCCTTCTGTTTCCTTCTTCATCGTCCTGGAAACGATCGGACTTTGCGTACAGTGGAAACCAGAGATCGCTCCACATGAAATCGTCACCATGAGCAATGGCCATATTGGCAACTCACCTGGATGCAAATTAGCAAACGTCAGATTCGGTATCTGTTTGGAACCTAAGACGAGAGCTGCAGCAATGGCAACTGCCATGATGATTAATATAGCTCCGAAAATCGGATAGATCCGTCCGATGATTTGATTGATCGGCAAGATGGCCGCTAATAAGAAATAACCGAAAATAAGAACGAGACAGAGCCCAAATGAAAGTGGACTAATAGATGAAATTAGCTGTGCTGGGCCCGCTGTAAAGGCTGCCGCCACTAATAACATCAATACAATGGAAACGATGTTAACCGATTTCCGGACAAATTCCCCCATATATTTTCCGACCAGCGTAGGGAATTGAGCTCCACCATGCTTTAAAGAAAGCATGCCTGAAAAATAATCGTGTACTGCCCCTGCGAAAATACAGCCGAACACAATCCATAAAAATGCAACAGGACCATACAAGGCACCGGCGACCGCACCGAAGATTGGGCCAAGACCAGCAATGTTCAATAATTGAATTAACCAGCCTTTCCACCAGCTCATCGGCACATAATCGAGCCCGTCCTGTTTGGTATACGCTGGCGTTTGCCGGCTGTCGTTCACGACAAACACTTTTTCAATGACTTTTGAATACACTGCATATCCTGCAAACAGCAGAAGAAGAGAACATATAAATGTTACCAAACAAAACTCCTCCCTCTTTCAATATACAGACTATTATATATAATCTAAACTATAAAACAAGCACTATTACGGAAAACGGGTATATTGTTTCAGTCAGTGCATAATGGAATGTTCATGCTGCTAGCACGCCTGAGTATTCATCAAGCGCATGGCAATCGGTCAGCTTCCGGAAGTTTTTATGATTTACTAGGGGCTACTGCACTTTTTTACTTAAAGCAGTAAATATGGTGTTAGTTTTTTGTGGGATTTAATCGCTTGAGGTGCCGTATTTATGCGCGGGTACCGGAGCCGTTTGCGCGGGTGGCAACTGTTTATGCGCGGGTGCGGGGACTGTATGCGCGGGTACCGGGGCTGTATGCGCGGGTAGCACTGTTTATGCGCGGGTACCGGGGGCTGACTTACACCCTGTCAAGGAGACACTCTATAAACCGCTCAATTCATTTTGTTGCCAGACCTTTTCCGTTTCTTAATACATCTATTTGCGACTTGACTCGGAGCCTCTACAGGCATGCTTCCCGAACCAGGAAACCAGCTCCGGAGGCTGGTTCGGCCCGCCAAGGCTATCATGCCTGCCTCTCCAAGTAAAGTCGCCAGCTAGTACCACCCGTTCATCCGCTCAGGCAGCTTGCGCCAGCCGATATGCAATCGGACTCATCTTGAATTTCAATTGGGGCCGAATTCCGTTATAATAGGCAATGTAATCTGTGACGGCTTGGATCATCTCGTCCTGGGTCTCTGGAGTAGAGAAACCCGGCATCTCTGTCTTCAACTTGCCGAAGAAGCTTTCGATGCATGCATTGTCCCAGCAGTTGCCTCTGCGGGACATCGATTGGACGAGATTCATTTC
>NZ_JAKMHX010000031.1 GCF_022048975.1 Sporosarcina cyprini
CGGATACGAGCGGTACACGGTATTATACGAGCGGTTCGGTAAAATGCACGATGAAGACGAACATTTTTTATACACACTCAAGCTTGCTGGCTAGAGGAGAGGCGTGGACAAGAGGAAGTTATACAGGATGTAATGCGATACGAACGGTTCGACAGCTTATACGAGTGGTAGCAGAACAGATACGAGCTGTTAGAGGAATATACGAGCGGTCACAGACGGATACGAGCGGTTAAGGTGCATATACGAGAGGTTCGCCAACAGATACGAGCGGTTCTCGGTACTATTCGAGCGGTTCGGTTCTTGCTAGTACTCGAGAATTTCTTGTATTCTTTTCCACATTCATTGCGATCCGTACTTACAATCGTGTACTCCCGGATATTAGTGCAGGCCGCAGCCACTTTTGAGAACTCTCCCGCACAAACTAGCACTTTCCAGCCACTTTCAAGTACTCATTCGCATGTTCGAGCACTCGACCACAATTTCCGAGCACTCTCCAAAAATCGCCAACAAAAACAGGAGGAGAAACGAAAAACTCGTTTTCTCCTCCTGTTTACTTTATTAACCGTTGGACGGGCAGATTATCTGATGCCGTGTGCTACCATAGCGTTGGCGACTTTTAAGAAGCCGGCGATATTGGCGCCCATGGCGAAGTTGCCGGGGTGGCCGTAGTTTTCTGCCGCTTTTTTGCAGCTCTCGAAAATATTATGCATGACGACTTTCAAGCGTTCGTCCACTTCAGCTTCGGTCCAGGAGAGCCTCATGCTGTTTTGGGACATTTCCATTGCGGAAACTGCCACTCCTCCTGCGTTTGCGGCTTTTGCAGGGGCGAATAAAACGCGGTTTTCATGGAATAGGTTGATCGCTTCGATGGTGCATGGCATGTTGGCGCCTTCCCCGATGGCAATGACACCGTTTCCAATGAGTGTATGTGCCGAAATTTCGTCAATCTCATTTTGGGTGGCGCATGGCAAGGCGATATCGCAAGCGACTGACCAGATATCCGAGCAGTCTGGATGGTATGCCGCGTTCGGGTGATCTTTAATATATTCCGCGATCCTTTTGTTTTCCACTTCTTTTAGGCGTTTTACTGTATCAAGATCTATTCCTTCCGGATCGACTATATATCCATTAGAGTCACTGCAGGCGATGACTTTGGCGCCGAGCTGCTGTGCCTTTTCCATCGCATAGGTGGAAACGTTCCCTGATCCGGATACAATGACCGTCTTGCCTTCGATGGACTGGCCATTTTCATTCAGCATCTCTTCGACAAAGTAGACAGTTCCATATCCGGTCGCTTCTTTTCGTCCTAAGCTTCCGCCATGATTCGGGTCTTTGCCGGTCAGGACGCCTGCTTCGTAGCCGCCCTTCAATCGATTGTACTGGCCGAACATGTAGCCGATCTCTCGTTTTCCGACTCCGATATCGCCTGCAGGCACGTCGATGTCCGGGCCGATATGTTTGCTTAATTCTGTCATAAAGCTTTGTGTGAAGCGCATGATTTCCCGGTCTGATTTCCCTTTTGGATCAAAATCGGCGCCACCTTTCCCGGCACCGATCGGCTGGCCGGTCAGTGCATTTTTAAAAATTTGTTCGAAAGCGAGGAATTTCATAATACTGCTGTTGACGGAAGGATGGAAGCGGATGCCGCCCTTATAGGGGCCGAGGTCGCTATTGAATTGGACACGGAAACCGCGGTTCACCTGCACCTTACCTTTGTCATCCTCCCACGCTACCCGAAAGGAGATGATGCGTTCCGGCTCGGTAATCCGTTCCAATATGCCATTGGCAATGTATTCCGGATGTTTGGCAAAGACAGGCCGCAATGAATCAAAAATCTCTCTAGTTGCCTGCAGAAATTCCTTTTCATCCGGATTCCTCTTTTTCACTAACTCATATACTTCATGCACATAATCGTTTGCCCGGTTCCGGTTCTCTGTCAATACTTCTAATTTTGTCATATGCCTCATCCCTTTCTGCATCGGTGCCGAAGAAATGAATTATCCAAACAACAAAATTGATATTTCGAAATTATTTCTCCGTTTTTAGCTATTATTACTGAAAATTTCAATAGACACAACTATTTTTATTCTAGAAAATTTATTTCTAATAACATCTCATACAAAATAAAGAGGTTTTAATTCATTCAGCAAGGGAATAAAATAATCATTTACAAGGTTCTGAAGATAGAGTATTATAAATCTACTTACTTGGAGAGCCCCTTGTAAGCACACCTATCAAGAGAAAGAGGCGATGCATTATGAAATTCACCAAACTCCTACGGACTGTCATCGGCGCGAATCTGATGATCATCATGACATTTGCATTCCTACCTGCTCTACTGATCAATCCGGACTTTGAACTATTCCAAAACCTATCGAACTTTATATCAAAAGAATAAATTGTAAAGGAACCGTTTATGCAGCGACTGCATGAACGGTTCCAATTTTTCTCTTTATCGTTTACGCACATTAAACATATCTTGCATTAACAGCCAATTTTGCGGGAAGGAAAGACCTAACTTCCAATACATAATCCCTCTCAATTTGAATTCTTTTAACAGTTTAAATTTGGCACGGATGCTGCGTGCATCTTCAAACCATACTTCATGGCGAACGCCCTTGTTGTCGGTATACGTAAAATGCGGAGCTTGGGCCCTATAGTCATATTGAATGGCGGTATTCGTGTTGATTGCCAAATTGACAGCTTGCTGTGGACTGAGGGCTCTTGCTGGTATTCCGCTTTCAGGCGGATATGGGGTTGACCAATCATAACCATATAGATTTTGTCCCAAAAAGACTTTTTCCGGTGGAATTTGGCTTACTGCATACTCCACTACTTTACGAACCTCCGGCAATGGACTGACCGGCTGCGGCTCACTGTATGAATAGCCCCATTCGTAGGTCATCAATGTGACAAAGTCACAGATCTGCCCATGTGCTTTAAAATCAATAGCACCATACAAACCTGTTTTACTATCACTTGTCTTTGGCGGCAATGCAGTGGAAATGGTTAAACCGGCCGGCTTGAAGCGAGCTTTTGCCTTCCGCAGGAAATCATTGTAGAGTTCCCGGTCGCCCGGTCTCAAAAATTCGAAATCAAAATGGATATCCCGGTAACCTACTTTCCTTGCTACTTGTACTATATTTTCAAATAACCGGTTTTGCACCGTTTGATTTACAAACAGCTCATGCGCCAGTTCAGAGCTGAACTCAAAGTTCTCTAAGTTACTGACAACCATCGTATTCAAAACGCCCGCTTTACTCGCTATGGAAGGAATCTCATCAATGGGCGGTTCCTTTAGTGAGCCATCCCGTTGCGGCTCATAGCTGAACATCGCTAAATACGTAAGCTGCGGCGATCTTCTTCTAACCTCCTGCTTGAGTGAGTCACTGACAGGAGTTCGAGGTTCCACATAGGCAAGCACATCTATATCTGTTTTCGGCATTGGCGGAATGTACAGCCGCAGTCCGACCGGCAAAATACCGTTGACGGACAGTCCATTTATTCTTGCCAGTTCTTCTACTGTCATACCGTATCTTTTGGCTATTAACCACAATGATTCCCCTGGCTGCACCCAATGATAACTGCCCGTTATCGGTATGACCAATGCTTGCCCTACAACAATTCTGGAGGGATCGGACAGTTCATTCGCAGCTGCTATCTTTTCGTAAGAGACTCCGTAGGCTTGACCAATACCATATAAAGTTTGTCCTTTTTGCACCACGTGGATTTGCACATCCATCATCCGCCTTTCCTCATACGTATGAACATCTTCTTCACTATATTTTTGAGGACAGATGAATATGACATGAACCGCACGATCTTCTCATTTTCTCATGCATAACTCTGTTTGCGGATACCATACTACTCCTGATTGCACATCATGAAGGAGGAGGAATACCTTTGACACAAAACCCATTTGGCCAAACACACCAAAATATGCACACAGGACAAGTGCCCCCAAAGATGAATCACGGCGGACATGAACTATTCGATGTCCACGAAGTGCTCAACGCCGCTGTCGGAGCCATGAATCAGGCAGTATTGCTGCGTCCCCATGTTAAAGATCCGGAACTTCTAGATATTTTGGATCGCCAATTGCGTTTCATGCAGGATGAATACAATATTACGGTGGAATGTTTTAAAACGGGGCAGGATCCATCCCATCCAACGCAGAGCTACAAAATGAAACAAGGCAACGATTACATTTACGGCATGAAGCAGTCCCAACCGAAAAAGCCGATTCAGTCCGCAAATGAAATCACGGATGAAATCATTTCTGGCTTTTTGCTTGCATCCGCAAAAGCATCTGCTTCCCATAAGACAGTGGCTGCACTGGAAACAACAAATCCAGTCGTGCGACGTGTGCTTGCGGACTCTGTTCCAAACTGCATTGAAATGGCTTATGAGCTGGCCATTTATCAAAACAAACATCATTATTACCAAGTTCCTCAGCTGGCGCAGCAGGATATGCAGGCCATCTTAAATGCTTATGCTCCAACCCAAGTTCAAATGGGTAATCCAAACAATACAAACCTTCAATAATAAATAAAAGGTGCCTTTAATTTGGGCACCTTTTTTTGTTATCTCTATTTTACTTTCCTAAAAAATTCAGCAGGCACTTCTGATTCAAACCGCATCACTTTTCCGGTCTTCGGATGAATGACTTCCAATGCGGAAGCATGTAGGCCGAGCCGTTTAATTGGGTTAACCGTTGAACCGTATTTTCGATCTCCAACTATCGGATGCCCAATCTCCTCCATATGGACACGAATTTGATTTTTCCGGCCCGTTTCGAGCAATACCTCTAGAAGAGTGAATTGTTGGGCGGAACGGATTTTGCGGTAATGGGTGATGGCGAGCTGCCCACCGTTATCGACAGGACTGGAGTAGATTTTAAACGTCTTCGTCTCCTTAAGCCACGACTTTATCGTTCCTTCCTCTTTCTTTACCTTCCCCTCTACTAGGGCTGTATATTCCCTTCTGCGGACAAGCTCATTCCAATTGTTTTGCAAGTCTTGTTTCATCTTTTCATTTTTTGCGAAAACCAATACACCCGACGTATCCCGATCCAAACGGTGGACAACAAAGATTCTGCTTTTCGGATTCATTTTTCTAACATAGCTGGCAGCTTGACTAAAAGCCGTCATTTCCTTCTTATCCTTAGCGGATACCGAAAGGAGGCCCGCCTCTTTATCGATGACAAGCAGATCGTCATCTTCGAAAAGGATTGAAATCCCTTCCAGTTCACTTTCTCCTTTTGCTGCCCTATTTTTCACAATCTCTACAGTTTGTCCCGGATGCAATGGATGGTCATGCCTTGTAATCACAACACCATCCACACTTGCCTGCCCTCTGGACAAAATGGATTTCACTGAATTTCGGCTGTTTTTCGATAGGGCTTCCAATAAAAACGGCAATAGTTCTTGCGTTTGCTTTACATGAAAAACAGATGTATGGGGGCTTGCTGTTTGTGCTTTCCTTGGTCCTTTTTTCTGCATGTGGAACCTCCTTTAGTCCTTTATATTATCCTCGAATTGCTTCTCCAACACAAACACTGTATGATCGGTAGAAAAGAAACTTGGCAGCAATTGCAGAAGGAGCCCCATATGCGAATCGCTATTTTTGACTTTGACGGAACATTTTACGCCAATGAAACATTCCAGCTCTTAATGGATCAGTTAAAAAGCCACCCGACCTACAGCCCTTTGTAAAAACTTTCTTTCGCACCATTCTTAAGCCTTATATCAGCTACAAATTAAAACTGCTCCCTGAATCCAAAATGAAAGAACGGTCTATGCAAATCTATTTAAATGCATTGCAAGAGTTATCTCGAGAGGAGATACACCAGTATTTTCAAGAAATGAAACCAGCTATTCAAAAAGATTTTAATGAGAATGTTGTGGAGCGTTATCGGGAACACCGAAAAAATGGGGATTACACAATGCTTGTATCTGGCGCTTACACACCGTTTCTTCATGAAGTGACAAGTGAATTTCAATTTGATCAGATTATCGGCACAGATGTTCCATTTAATAATGAAATCGTTGATTCAAGCCGGGCGATTTATCATATCCAAGGGGATCGTAAAACGGAGAAGATATTATCTTGCTTGGCTAATGAGGATGTCGATTGGTCGAAGAGCTATGCTTATGGAGACAGCTATTCCGATCTGCCTGTCCTTCAATCCGTCGGAAATCCGGTCGCTGTCCGGCCAGATGCAAAACTGGAAGCTGTGGCGTTAGAGAAGAAATGGGAAATCATACGATAGATTTCCCGCATCCCTCTTTCATGACAATGCCTTGATTCCAACAACTCCAACGACAATCAGCAAGACACTGAATATCCTTCCGGGGCTTTTGGACTCATTAAAGAAAATCATATTGATGAGTACAGCTCCCGCAGTCCCTACACCGATCCATACTGCGTACGCCGTGCTCACTTGTAAATAATTGAACGAATAATACAAGAAGAGAAATGCCGCTCCGAATCCAGCCATATAGAGCAGTCCTCGGCCCAGGCTCTTCTTTTCACTATATTTTTTCAAATAAATGACGCCGACAAATTCACTGATTGCAGCTAAAGTTACTAATAACCAGCCCATTATTTCACCTCACCAACTGCTTTTTTCTCTTCGATTCCATCCGCTATCTTCAATCCAATTACTCCAGCCACAAGAATGGCGATAAAGAAGATTTTTCCGCCGCTCAATGTTTCACCGAATAGAAAGACGTCCATCAAAGCGGTGCCGATTGTACCGACCGCGGCAAATACTGCGTACACTGTACCTGTCGGCAAATTCTCACAAGCCTTTGATAAATAGTAAAAATCAACAAGAATGAAAAATACAATTGGGATCCAGTGCCACCAAACGCTTGCCACATTAAAACCATAAATCCAGACCAATTCAAAGAAACTCGTCATTGCTACATATATCCATGATTTATTCATTGCTGCCTCCCTACTGACTGACTATCAGTCATTTTGTTGCATGATTTGCCTTGAAGCCGGATGGAATTAGTTCATTCCATCTGCAAGGCATGTTTTAGGAATTCCTTTACTTCCTTCTTTTGAGTGTCCGCCATATTCTCCGCTTGTGAATCATAAAGATAAATCTGTTCCGCTGCGGATTCGACAAGGCCAATAATTAATTTCGCCGTATGGGCAGAGCGAATTGAGTTACGGATTTCCCCAGTGTCCTTCGCTTTATCAAGTTTTTCACTAAGCCAAACATAGATGGGTTCATAAACTGCTTCCCATTCCTTTAGGTGCTCTGTTGATGCCAGTCCGGAATATATAAGAGCCTGAATCTCATGGTACTCTTCATTGATTTTAAAGATGGCTTCAACGAACTGTTGCATTTGATCTGAAAAAGAAGCTTTTTCCGATACAGCCGACCGCAAGATTTCCATCGTTTTTTCTACCATCACTTCGGCAATTGCAGGCATGAGCGACAGCTTAGACGGAAAGTACAAGTAAAAAGTTCCTTGGGCGACCCCAGCTACTTGTACGATATCCGATATTTTGGTTTTTTCGATTCCCTTATTGCGGAAAACTTCAATTGCTGCCCGTACAATCATTTCTTTTTTGTTTTGAGCCATTTATCTCCCTCCAACTGAATGACTGTCATTCATTTTACTACAAATACAGTAAAAAACAAGTGCTGTGCTTGATCCAACCAATTAACGCGTTTGCTGCCTTGATTATGTAAAAACATCCAATCCTCCAGTACAGCCTTAGAAAAAGGCTTGCACGGAAGATTGGATTTATCCATTTTGCACAAAATAATTCATGATACCATTCAATAATAATCGAATTTATTGAGCTACGAAATTGGGATTCTTAGGAGCGTTGATCGATATGCAAACTTCCGTCAGTTTGGACTTCCGCATAAAAAACCTGATCGGCCTTGCCAATTCCCTGAGCTTTCAATTGATCGTACAGCCATTCCTCCGTCAATCCAAGTTCCGTCAAGTTTTTGGAAACAATTTTTCCATCTGAAATAATTTCCGTTGGCACAAATTTCGGTTCTGGAGACGGTGCTTTTACATCTTTTTTGGTAGCGGGTTCCTGACCCGCCTTTTTCATTACACTTAACTGCCCGTTCGTTTCTAATATGGCATATTCCACGTCTTTAATGGAGAAAATTCCCTGCTCTCGCAGCATCATATTCAAATCGTTCAAGTGCAGGCGGGACTTCTTCATTGCATCTTCATTCAATTTCCCTTTATGCATAATAATTGTCGGCGTATCATCGAGTAAAATTCTCGCTTTTTTCGACTTCAATGCTAAGAAGTTCATCAAATAAGTTAAAAAAGCCCATAAAATCATCGCATACAATCCGTTGAAATATGGGGTTTCAGATTCACTGGCAATGGCAGCAGCAATTGAACCAATCGTGATGCCTGTTACATAGTGGAAAAAAGTCAGCTGGGAAATCTGTTTTTTCCCCATTAATCGTGCAAGCAGAAGCAGCACGATAAAGGACGCTAGTGTTCGCATCGTCATTTCCCAAAAATCAAATTCAAGAAATTCATTCATGTTCAAAACGCAGCACCTCCATTATACGAGTGTGCCACTACCATCTGATAATTATACGGAAGGTTTTTTGAAGAGGAAGAATGAATAAAAAGGCGTCATCTCCAAAAAGAAATGCGCCTTTTTTAGCTTTATTCCCATACAAATGGTGTTTCTTGATAAACATAATAGTTCAGCCAGTTTGAGAACAGCAGATGCGTATGAGATCGCCATGTATTCATCGGCTGTTTAGCCGGATCATCATTCGGAAAATAATTGGCAGGCACATCGATATCCAAACCTTTTTGAACATCACGTTCATATTCTTCTGCCAACGTTGTCGCATCATATTCCAAATGGCCAGTCACCATAATATGCTTTTCATCTTTGGATAACACGATAAATGCACCGGCATCTTCAGACACAGCGAGCAGTTGGAGTCGAGGATCCTGTTCAATTTCCTCTACGGATACGGATGTATATCTTGAGTGCGGTGCTGCAAAAATATCGTTAAAGCCCCTTGCAAGCTTCACGGTCGAATCTGTCAAACTATGGCTGTAAACACCGGATAATTTCTTCGGCAAGTCATATTTATCAATACCATAATGATGATATAGTGCTGCCTGTGCTCCCCAGCAAATGTGCAAAACAGAAGTGACATTCGTTTTGGACCAGTCCATGATCTGCTTCAGTTCTTCCCAATAAATGACCTCTTCAAAAGGCATATGCTCAATTGGAGCACCTGTAATGATCATTCCGTCGAATCGGCGATGTTTAATATGTTCGAATGTGGTGTAAAACTCTTCCAAATGATTTTTGCTCACATTTTTTGATTCATATGTAGCGGTATTAAGGAAATTTACATTCACTTGCAATGGTGTATTCCCAAGCAACCGTAATAATTGTAGCTCTGTCCGTTCTTTCTCCGGCATTAAATTTAAGATAATGATATTTAATGGCCGGATATCTTGCGTGGTCGCACGATCCTCTTCCATGATGAAAATTTTCTCTTCTTTTAATAGTTCGCCTGCCGGTAAATGTTTCGGTATGTTAATTGGCATACAATCTCCCCCTCTTCTGTCGTGGCAATTCAAATAAAAAACCCCCGCTCCTAAAGAAATAGGAACGAGGCTTGAATTTTCCGGTCGTTCTTATCTCTCAAGAATCAAGTACCCACGGTATTCCAGATGTTCGGATTCGCATGCATTCATCCGCTTAAGGCGGTTTGTAACTGCATTCTGAATTCCAAACATCCAATCACCGAGGCATCAACTTGACTCCGGCAAGGCCATTCAACGAACGGCATGCACAGTTTTTTCACAGACGTTTTACGAACGATGTGAAAAAGATCAAGTTGAACTTCTTGTTGGAGGTAGCACCTTCCTGCATACGCAGAGGTTGCTGAAGCTTCATCGGGCCAAATCCCTCAGCTTCTCTTGATAAGAATTATTCTATTACGGAGTAGTATATCACTTTTCAGACAGTTTGCCTAAAGTTTTTTTAAATTTTTCTTAAACTTTCATGGTCTGCTTCCCCCACATTTTCAGTGGGAGCGTACTTCTTGTGATTACTAACATGTAGGAAACTATTCATGTGTCCAAAACATGAAAATGATCCGAACTACTAACGGTCAATCACTGGTATCTCTTCGCTTTTGAAAACCCAAGTCCGAGAATTTCCGATGCATTTAAGAAAATGACGAACGAGGAAGGCTCTGCCGTCTGCAACAGTTTTTTCAAGTACACAGCTTCCGATTGTTCGACCACACAAAAAATCATTGTTTTTTCATTATCTGAAAATCCTCCGGTCGATTTAACTTTCGTCAATCCTCGGTCGATTTCATTTTGTATGATTTCCTGCACCTTTTTCTCATTTTCTGTAATAATGAGGACCAATTTGGTTGGCGACGTCTGAAGCTGAACGAAGTCGATTACTTTGCTGGTCACATAAATCGACATCAAAGCATATAACGCCAATTCAAAGTTGAAAACGAAAGCGGAAGTAATTACAACAACCCCGTCAACGATCAGCTGTGAAAATCCGCTTGAAATCCCTGTGTATTTCTTCAGCAATTGGGCGATTAACGCCGTGCCTCCTGTTGAACCATTCCCACGATAGACAATGCCTAGGCCGATTCCTAGAAGAATTCCTCCATAGATTGAACTTAGCAGCGGGTTATCAACCGAAAGTTCAATGCCACCCGTCAGCCAGATGACAAACGGGACAAAGAAAGTACCGACTAACGTTTTGGTGCTGAACTCTTTGCCTGCGAGCAGCAAACCTAAAATAATTAACGGGATATTGATAATCCACTGTACATACGCGGGATTGAAACCAAACAATTCATACAGAATCGTGCTGACACCTGATATGCCTCCTGCCGCAATGCGCGAAGGCAATAAAAAGATATTAAAGGACAATCCGACAAGCGAAGCGCCCAAAATGATTAATAGATAGTCGAAAAACGTCGATTTAACATAACGATTTGACATCTTCCTGCCTCCTTTCCATAACAGCCTTAATTATTTTACCAGAAATAAAGCCTCTGGAAAGTTTTAAATGAATGATTTAAGGAATAGTAGTAAATAAGGAAATGGCAGAAGAGTATATTCATATTTTTGGTTTTCTTCAAAATTACTGGTATACTCGTAATTAATAGGATAATTCACTAAAGGAGGATATTCAACATGCGTAGTTTAGGTATTGTTAGAAAAGTAGACCATTTAGGACGAATTGTCATTCCAAAAGAATTGAGAAATACATTGCAGTTGGAAAAAGGCGCTCCAATGGAAATATTCGTTGATGATGACATGATCATTTTGCGAAAATACGTGGTGGATGAAGCATGTGTTGTTACAGGCATCATCTCTTCAGAAAATAAACAGCTTTCCAATGGCATGTATATTAGTCCCCAAGGCGCGGAAATATTAATGAAAGAGATTAAGGAAAACAGGGATTGGTAACGTGAGCAAACGGCATCATCCACTTTTATTCACAGTGGCCATGACAACCAGCAGCCTAGAACTGAATATACCGAAGAATGGCCAATTTCCTTACTAGTATTCTATTTCCCATTTTAAAAAGACTGTTTCATCATTGCTGATGGACAGTCTTTTTCCTTGTTCATGATATAGTTAATTCATCAGATAATTTGGAGGGATGTCCATGTTGATTTATGCACACCGGGGAGCGTCCGGCACTTTTCCCGAAAATACACTAGCTGCATTCCAGGAGGCTGCCCGGCTCCCGGTTCACGGGGTGGAATTCGATGTTCACTTGACGAATGACGGAGAGCTTGTCGTCATACATGATGAAACGATTGACCGTACGTCAAACGGTTCGGGCTACGTGAAGGATCTGACTCTGGCCCAATTGAGAGAATATGATTTCGGCAGTTGGTTCTCACCCGACTTTACAGGAGAGAAGATTCCAACGCTAGAAGAAGTGCTTCTCCTCTTCCAATCCACGCATCATCATGTAAATATTGAATTAAAATCAGATATCTTTCCTTATGAGGGCATGACCGCAAAGGTTTTGGATCTTATTAAGGCGCATCATTTGGAATCAAGAGTCGTCCTATCCTCTTTTGATCACAGTGCCATTCAAGAAGCGAAACGGCTCGCCCCTCATATTGAAACAGGTGCGCTCACTATGGAAGTGCTCGTTCAGCCGCTCGAGTACCTGAAGAACATTCCAGCTGATGCATTTCATTTATTGTTTCCCACTGCCATCCGGCCATCCTACCGGGAAGTATACGAAGCCGGCATTCCCGTAAGAGCGTATACCGTAAATGAGGAGAACTATGCAAGTTTACTGCAAAAGGCCGGTGTTCAAGCTATTTTTACGGATTACCCTGAAAGGCTCTATGCTTTTCTTAACGTCTAAATGCAGACATAGGGAAAACGTAGGGGTGCGCTGATTCTGGCGATAAATACTGCAAATGAGTGCGTTGCACGATTATAAAAAAAGAGTTTAGGAATGCTATTGCATCCTAAACTCGACAATATTATTTGGGGGACTTTTTCGTCCCCTCATGGTATTAGGCTGAAAGACTATTGATAAAATCCTCAATCTCGTCTCGTGTTTTCCGGTCTTTGCTGACGAAACGCCCTACTTCCTGGCCATCATGGAATCCGATAAAACTCGGAATACCGAAGATATCCATCTCTTGGCAAATATCAATAAATTCATCCCGATCTACATAGATAAATTCATATTCCGGGAAATCTGCCTCTAAGCCTGGCAAAATCGGTTCGATGACTCGGCAATCTGGACACCAGTCTGCTGAAAACATAAAGATGGTCCGTTCCCCATTTTTGAGTTGTTCAAATTGTTCTTTCGACTGCAGTTTCTCCATTATCGCTGCACTCCTTTTGATTGTATGTATCGTTATACATTTCAGTATATCACGGGTCAAGATGACTTCCTACGTTCGAGGCTTCACAGCACCCTTCCCGTCATGGCCCAAATGGAGGTCGCGACTCGATCAGTATGATTTACAAAACGATGGGGCGTCGCACTCTTGAAACGGATGCTGTCCCCTTCCCTCAAAATGTATTCCTCTTCCCCCAGAACAATGGTCATTTCACCAGACATGATAAATCCGCATTCTTCCCCTGCATGCTCCACCAATTGCTGATCCTGTTGTCCAGGTTCCATTTGAATTAATATCATTTCAATCGACCCTTCATTAATCGGGGTCAATAAATGATACTTTGAATTGGATTGAGGGAAATCAACCGTTTTTCTTTCCTCTTTCCGGACAATTTGTGTCGTTTGTTCATCCGCTCCCAACAACGTGGAAATGGAAACATCCAAGCCTTTGCACAATTTATAGAGCGTAGTCAACGTCGGGTCTGTGTTGCCTCTTTCGATTTGGCTGATCATACTGATGCTGACACCTGACTTTGCAGCCAACTCCTTTAAGGACAGCTGCTGCTCTGTGCGCAATGTTTTGATTTTCAGTCCATCAAACATAGTACCGCCTCTTCTATTACATTTTCGCCATCATACCATATTTTGCGATAAATTGAAAAACCCGTTAGTATCTAACGGGTCCATCTATTACAACAATGTCGCAAACCACAAACCTAACGTTGTACCGATGTAGTTTCCGATAATATATCCGATGGTACCGACGACAAGGATCGGTCCGATCAGGTTTTTCCAGCCTTTTGCAATGGCCATCGCAGCAGCGGTTGTCGGTCCGCCGATATTTGCATTGCTCACAAGCAGGATATCTTCTAAATCGTATTTTAATAGCTTGCCTGCTGTTAAAGAAACAAGCATGTTGACGATTACAATAATGGCTACGAATACAAGCAAGAGTGGCGCATTTTGTATGATCAACGGAATAGATGCCGGTACACCGATGACGACAAAGAATAGATAAATGAGCAAGGTACCCATTTCCTGGCTGCCATTGATTCCTTCAAAATATTTCGGGAATAGCGCCAGAGCGATGAACGTGATTGTTGTCAGGATCAAATATTTATCTCCGAACAATCCATTCAGTAAGTTAAAGAAGAACGATACATCTTCTCCTGATGGAATAATGCCATCCAGGAAAGCCGCCACTTTAAATGCAATGATAACTAGAAAGAATGCTGTCCCGATAGATAATGCCATATCTTTCAATGAAATGTCTTTTCTCGACCAGAAGTTTTCTGCCAATGTCTTGCCATCCTGTTCACCACTTTGTTTTTCAACTTCCAGCACATGCGGAGTTGAATAACGTTTTCTGAAAAACGCCATTGTTGGAATTATCATCAGAACGACAAAATACAGTGCCATCATAAGATTGTCTGCGACAATCGTGGCAGAAACCATTTCCCCTGGCGTTTCAAATTTACCGGCCATTGCGGCAAAGTTGACCCCGCCTCCAACGTAGGACGCACTCATCATGCCTCCGATTTTATCTAAATATGGAATATGGTCTTTCAAAAGGAAGAAGCTGATGATGGTTCCTGCCACGGTACCGATGGAGCTAATAAGGAATATGATCAGCATCCGCCCGCTTTCCTGCCAAATCTTTTTAAAGTTCACGTGAAACAATAAAAGCGGAATGGCCAGCGGAATAATGAATGCCCAAATGGAATCATAAACCGGTGAATCCGTCGGAATTATGCCAGTATTAGATAGAATGATCGCCCCGACTAGCGCGATGATGGCACCGGACACTTTGCTTGCCCAAGTAAATCGCTGTTCCAAATAAATACTTACTGCTGCCCAAACGACAATGATACCCCATAACGTAATAAAATCATCTGACTTGATAAGTGTATTCTCCACGGTTATTTCCCCTTTTCTATTCTTACTTCTTCATATGCCGCTTCATTACTTCCATTGCATTCCCAAAACTGATGCGCTCGATCTCTTGCTGTGTAAATCCTCTTTGCGCCATTCGCTCCAATAGATGCGGCACTTGCAGAGCAGATTCAAATCCAGCTGTTTTCCCTCCAGCTCCTACTGTCGTGTCATAAGGTGCTAGAAAATCAAGAAAATCAAAGCCGAATGCCAAGTGCTCCGTGCCGACTAAATCGGAGATATACACCGCATGATCGACAAGCCGTTCAAGGGACGGTTTTTCGGGATCAATAAATTCATAATGAGCGTTCAATCCGATGAGGCCTTGTTTTTGTGCAATCGCTTTCAATTGGCTATCAGTCAAATTGCGTTCGTGATCACAAATCGCCCTGGCATTGCTATGCGAAGCAATCAGTGTTCCGTTGACGTGACGCTCAATGTCCCAGAACGACGTTTCATCCATATGGGAGACATCAATCAACCAGTTCAACCGCTCCATTTCTTTAATGGCTGCTATACCATCTGGCGAAAGACCCTTTGGATCATGCCCATTGTCCGCACCTGTTCCACTGGCAAGAAAATTATGCTCATTCCAAGCGAGGATGGCATGATGAAAACCTTCCTGGTCCAATTCATGAAAGGCACGGGTTACTCTCTCTTCCACGGAAGCGCCTTCCCAGGCCTCCATGAATGTGAGACCCTCCAGTCCTAAATACACCTTCACTCGATCTGTGTCTCTTTTGTTTTCCATCTCGTGAACAGTCCGGCAAACGGCAGCATGTTCAGATTCTGCCAAATCCTCCATTACGTGGTCATATAGGAATCGAAAGCGCGCAAGGGAAGTTTGACGGAATTCACGTTCCACCCAAATGACGCACAAAACTGAATCGACATGTCCCTTTTTCAATTTCGGATAATGTAGCCGATCAAATACACGACGTTCTCCCTGACTCCTCCGCATGGCAATATCAGTAAATAAATCAGAATGTAAATCGAACACTTTCATAACAAGTCACCTCCCTGCCCGATTTTATTATATTGTAATTTATTTATTATCTTAAAACAAGTGATTATTGAGAGAATTATTGTTCAATAGTACATACATGGTTCAGGGAAAAGCGGGAACGCTAACAAGGCAAAGGAGGATTTGTGTAAATGCGTCGTGCTTTTATCGGATTATTTGTTTTCATGAGCATTTTTGCCTTGCAAAAGCAAAAAATCATGGCAAACGATCAAATCGAACTGTTACCCAGTGAACGGATGGATCTATATTTGCGCTATTCCGACGAATTGGTCCCATGGTATTATTTAGCTGCCATCGATCAATACGAACGGAATATCCAACAAGTACGGAATGACATTGAGAAAAATGACGGTCCTCTTGCAATACGCTTTACCGATGAAGACTGGATTGGAGCGGTCAATCCGGATGCTCAAAATAACTCCAACGAATCCATCACATATTTCGACGGAATCGGGATGGATGGAGATGGTGACGGAGTAGCCGACAAATCCAATCCAGATGATTTGCTGCTCACTCTCCATTCAGCGCTGAGCGTATATGGATCCTCCGAAGATGACTTTAAAATAGCGTTGGAACAATTGTATGAACAAGAATCGACGGTCAATCAAATTATGGCAATTGCCACCTTGTATTCCCGTTTTGAAACCATTGAGCTCGATGAGCACCGGTTCCCTATTCCAAAAGGATACAATTATACGTACCGGAGCACATGGGGTGCAAGCCGGGGATGGGGCGGGCGCCGCATCCACGAAGGAACCGATATTTTTGCCGGCTATAGCACGCCGGTTATGTCAGCTTCCTACGGAGTCATAGAAGTGATGGGCTGGAATAATTATGGCGGGTGGCGGATCGGTATCCGCGATAATCACAATACGTATCATTATTATGCCCACTTAGCTTACTTCAATAAGGAAATTAAAGAAGGAGATGTCGTCGAACCGGGAACTGTAATTGGTTTCGTCGGGAGTTCCGGATATGGGAAGGAAGGAACATCTGGCAAATTCCCGCCTCACTTGCATTATGGCGTATATAAATACAATGGTCGGACTGAATGGGCATTCGATCCGTATCCTTCTCTGAGCCTCTGGGAACGGCAAGATCGGCAAAAGCGACATTAAAAGCAGCAAAAAAGCGACGGATTTCCAAATCCCGTCGCTTTTTCTTATTTTGTTCAGACTTCTAATGTTTTGAAAAGGAATGAAATGACATCCGTCTGTTCTTCAATGATTTTCGCAGTTGGCTTGCCAAGACCGTGGCCTGCGTTTTTTTCCACTCGCAGCAAAATCGGATTGTCGCCTTGCTGAACTTCCTGCAATGTGGCAGCGAACTTCTTCGCATGCAACGGTACAACGCGATCGTCGGTATCTGCAGTTGTGATCAAGGTAGGTGGATATTCGGTGCCTTCTTTCACATTATGCAGCGGCGAATACTTGTACATGTACTCGAATTGTTCCGCACTTTCCTCGGCATTGCCATAATCGGTCACCCAATAGCGGCCCACCGTGAACTTATGATAGCGGAGCATATCGATGACAGGAACTTGGCAAATAGCTGCACCATACAGATCAGGACGCTGTGTTATGCATGCAGCTACAAGAAGGCCGCCGTTGCTTCCACCCATGATTGCCAGTTTGCTGACCGATGTGTAGCCGCTGGCAATTAGCCATTCTGCCGCCGAAATGAAGTCGTCAAACACATTTTGCTTCCGCTCCAGCGTTCCTGCCTTGTACCATTCTTCCCCGAATTCCCCGCCGCCGCGCAGATTGGCAACTGCATACACGCCGCCTTGCTCAATCCACATGCGCTGTGCTGGAGAAAAGGCTGGCGTCAAACTGACATTGAAACCACCATAACCGTAGAGCAGCACTGGGTTTTGACTGTTCAGTTCCAAGCCTTTTCGGTGGGTCAGGAACATCGGAACTTTTGTACCGTCTTTTGATTCGTAGAATACCTGTGTCGTTTCAAAATTCTCCGTGTCAAACTGGGAAGATTGCCCGAATACCGGGTCCAATGCGCCAGTTGTAAAATCATAGCGGGAGACAGTTGAAGGCGCGAGATAGGATGTGTAGCCAATATACATGACATCATCCTTCCGCTTGCCCTGTACACCAGAGATTGAAACAAAGTTTGGCAATGGGATCTCTTTGTCCAGGCTGCCGTCTTTGTGGAATACTTTCAGCTCATAATGCGCATTGTGTAAATAGCAAACGATGAATTGATCATGGATAATAGCTGCAAAATTTAGAACATCCTCTTGTTCTGGAAGGACATCGATCCAGTTCTCCTTCGCTGGCTGTTCCACATCTATGGCAATAATTTTTTCCTTTGGCGCATCCAGATTAGTGACGAAATAAAATTTCGTTCCGTCATTGCCAAGGAAATCATACCGAGCGTCGTCATCGGCGAGCAATTTGACGAATTCTCCGTCCTCATCCAACTTTTTATAATAAATACGGCTCTTGTTCTCCGTCCCTTTCCAGACATTCAAGATTAGGTAACGATAGTCATCCGAGAAAGATGGGTTGAATGAATGCTCTTTATTGTCACGGTCCTCAAAAACGAGGATATCCTCTTCCTGCGGAGTCCCGAGCTCATGCCAAAATACTTTGTTATAAAAGCTTTCTTCTTCAGCAGGCACAGTGCCGGGCTCTGGGAATCGATTGTAATAAAAGCCGGTTCCCTCTTCGTTCCAAGCAATGCTGCTGAATTTGCACCACTTGATTACATCCGGCTCATTATCGCCAGTTTCCAAATTACGAATATAGATCTCCTGCCAATCGCTGCCGTTCAAAGAGATACCATAAGCGAGTCGCTTTCCGTCCTTTGTAAACGACAGATTCGTAATGGCTGCAGTCCCTTCCTCATTCATCGTATTCGGGTCAAGAACAACTTCCAAATCTTCAGATTGCAAGTCGCTTGTCCGATAGAAAACCGCTTGATTTTGGAGACCGTCATTTTTATGGAAATAGTAATGCGCTCCCTCTTTTCGTGGAACGGAATACTTCGGAAAGTTCCATACGTTGATGAGTTTTTCCTTCACTTCTTCACGTTTCGGGTAATTACTCAAATAACTTTGTGTCTTTTCGTTCTGTTCATCCACCCATTGTTTTACTTCTTCATTCTCCGGATTTTCCAGCCAGCGGTATGGATCGGCAACTAAAGTGCCATGATAATCTTCCACAACCTGCTCTCTTTTTGTCTTGACTGTCATTATTTTTCCCCCTTCGCATCACTTCCCCTTCATTTTACCATATTCTTCTGAAGTTTCGAACCACGAAAAAAAGCCGGAAAATTCCCCGGCTTCACTTTTTATTGTCCTGATTTGTGCAATGGTGGGGGCGGCATGATCCAGCCTTTTTCCTTGTTCAAACGGAGCAGTTTGCTACCGAACATCAGCTTGTCCGCATGAAATTTGGCGAACATCATGGCAATATCTTCACGCAAACATTGACCGATTACTTGGCTGCAGGATACGAGGGCTTGGCCAACGTTAATCGAGATGGCGCCGGCGATTTCAGGATCGGAAAAACGTGCTCCTGCCGGAATGTCATCTGTATTGGCGACCGCTCTCTCCGGCAATGTTGGAGGCGGGGTCACTCCGTTTTCCTTTAATACTTCCTCGACTTTCCTATTCTGTTCTTTCATTGTTTCAACCGAATCTCTTAAGAGTTCTTTCAGTTCTTCATCGCCTGCATGATTAATGAACGCTTCATAGGCGCTGATTAGACCTTTATTCGCACCGACATATGCCCAGCATCCGATGACTTCGCCGTAATGCATTGGCTCTTCTTTTGGATTTCCACTTAAAATTCCCATATATTTCTCCTCTTTTCGTTTCATTTTCTCCAATTCTTTGGTGTCCATGTTATATTGTGTGGGAACTGTGATTTTATTCGCTCCAGAAAAAAAACGTTGACAAACTTTTTTTCTTTGAGTAAGATGTGTTTAATTTAATTCACAGATACGATGACGAAGACAAGCGATACATTTTGGGATCTCAAGAGAGCTGATGGGTGGTGAAAATCAGTGGTTCCGTTGTATTAGCAGCACTTCCGAGTAGGTGGCCTGAACTTTTTTTGCAGTAGGGACACCCGGTCATGCACGTTACGCATGCAACGAAGACTGCCCTAGTGGTAGTGAACAAGGGTGGCACCGCGTAAATACAGCTTTTCGCCCCTTGCAATGAATTTTGCAGGGGGTGGAAGGCTTTTTATTTTGTCAACACTATAGAAAAATGATGGTGATGGAGATACGTTCTTCAAGCAGGAATCTACAGAGAGCTGATGGTTGGTGGAAATCAGCGTTTCCCTTGAAGAATAGCACTTCTGAATCGATGGACTGAATTAACAGTAGGTTCATCCGCTTCATGCACGTTACGCATTAGAGACTGTGCATTTCACAGTGAATTAGGGTGGTACCGCGTCCAGCTTTAGCAGCTTTTCGCCCCTTTACGTTTCAGCGTAAGGGGCGGAAGGCTTTTTATTTTGTCAACTACAAGGAGGAAATGACATGTTAGCAGATCAAACCATTTTACGAATCCCAGGACCAACTCCGATTCCGCCAAGTGTGGAACGGGCCATGAATATACCGATGGTCGGCCATCGCAGTTCCGAGACATCTGATTTAATTCGTGCTATTCAACCGAAACTGCAGCCTATTTTCGGCACAAAGCAAGACGTTGTCATTCTGGCAGGGAGCGGCACGGCAGCTCTTGAAGCCGCTGTTGTCAATGCAGTGCGCCCACTGGATGAAGTGCTTGTCATTGTTACCGGTGCTTTCGGTGCACGCTTTGTTGATATTTGCGAAGCCTATGGCATCCGAGTTCATCAGCTCCAGGTGGAATGGGGAAAAGCAGTGGATCCAAAAGAAGTCACTCATTTTCTTGAACAACATAAGGAGATTTCCACTGTTTTCGCGACCTATTGCGAAACATCCACTGGCGTTTTAAATCCAATTGATGAATTGGCGAAAGGAATTCGTTCGGTATCTGATGCACTTTTCATCGTAGACGGCGTTTCCTGTGTTGGCGGTGTGCCTGCTAAATTGGATGACTGGGGCATCGACATTTTGGTGACAGGCTCTCAAAAAGCGCTTATGCTCCCAGCAGGTCTCGCTTTTGTTGCAATGAGCGAGCGAGCATTTGAACGAATTCAAGCCAACCCGAATCGCGGTTTCTATTTTGATTTAATTAAATATCGAACGAACCTGGAGAAGAATACGACACCTTTTACACCAGCACTCTCCTTACTATTCGGGCTCAACCAAGCATTAGATTTGCTAGAGAAGGAAGGATTGGAAAATGTCTATCGTCGCCATTCATTGCTGATGGAGATGACAAGGGCAGCATTTAAAGCTCATCACATTCCGTTACTGACGTCTGATCAAGACGCCTCTCCAACTGTAACAGCCATTCGTCCAGCGGACTTTGATGCGGAGGAATTCAGGAAAGTATTGAAAAATGACTTCCGCATGTCGATTGCAGGTGGCCAGGGACACTTGAAAGGGGAAATCTTCCGAATCGGCCATATGGGATATTGCTCTCCAGCAGATGTAATTCAAACGATCGGACTTGTGGAAATTGCGTTAATGAAAACAGGAAAACAAATTGAATTGGGCAAAGGCGTTGCGGCTGCCCAACAGATCTACTTGGAAAGGGGAACGAAATAATGACATACAGAATTTTAATTGCCGACCCAATTAGCGAGGATGGCTTGCAGCCACTTAGACAAAATGAACAATTCGAAGTGGTGGTCGATACCGATCGTACCGCTTCCGAATTATTGCAAATGATTCCTGACTTCGATGGACTCATTGTCCGCAGCCAAACACAAGTGACTAGGGAGTTGCTGGAAGCAGGAAAGCAATTGAAAATCATCGGCCGAGCTGGCGTCGGTGTAGACAACATCGATTTGGATGCCGCCACCGAGAACGGCATGATCGTCGTCAACGCGCCAGACGGCAATACGAATTCCGCAGCGGAGCATACGATCGCCATGCTGTCGGCTCTCGCTCGGAACATACCTCAAGCCTATCTGTCTTTAAAAAATGGCGTTTGGGATCGCAAATCGTTTGTCGGTGTGGAATTAAAAAATAAAACGCTTGGCATTATTGGTTTAGGACGCATCGGCATTGAAGTAGCCAATCGTGCAAAAGGCCAGCGGATGAATGTCATTGCATACGATCCATTTTTAACAGAGGAAAGAGCGACAAAGTTAGGGATAGGTTATGGAACATTGGATGAGGTGTTAGCATGTGCTGACTTCATCACAATCCATACGCCGTTATTGAAGGAAACTCATCATTTATTAGACGAAAAAGCCTTCGCCAAAATGAAGGATGGTGTACAGCTGATCAACTGTGCACGAGGCGGGATCATTGATGAGGATGTATTGTACGAAGCCATCGTTTCGGGCAAAGTAGCAGGTGCTGCTCTGGATGTGTTTGAAACCGAGCCGTTCCTCGATCATAAGCTTTTGACGCTGCCTCAAGTAATTGCGACTCCTCATCTCGGTGCAAGTACGGTGGAAGCACAAGAAAGTGTCGCAGTCGATGTGAGCCAGGACGTTCTCCGTTATTTTTCCGGCGAACCTGTGAAGAATCCAGTGAATTTGCCTGCTGTACCGAAAGAGGTTTTATCTAAGATCGAACCATTCTATGGTTTGGCAGAAAAGCTTGGCGTCTTCCTATCGAGAGTATGCGACCAGGCAATTGAGGAAGTGAACATCGCGTATGCAGGAGAACTTGCTACGTATGATGTCCGGCCGCTGACGCGCAATATCGTCAAAGGACTATTGAAACGAAATCTCGGCATCCATGTGAATGAAGTAAACGCAAGGCTACATGCAGAACGGCTCGGCATCCATGTAACTGAACACAAAACGACAGCAACAAAAGGATTTCTACACTTAATTTCCATTGAAATCAAAGCAAAAGGCACATCCCATAAAGTGGCGGGCACGTTGCTGAATGGACTTGGAGCAAGAATCGTCAAGGTGGAAGACTATGCGGTAGACGTTGTACCAGACGGCCATCTGTTACTCATTAAACATAAAGACCAGCCAGGAGCGATCGGACGGGTTGGCACATTGCTGGCTGCTGAAAATATTAACATTGCCACGATGCAAGTCGGGCGTCAAACAATTGGCGGGAACGCCATTATGATGCTGGCAGTGGATAATCATGTGAAGCCGGATGAAGTAGAACGGCTTGAGTCGTTGGAGGATATATTCGAAGTGAAGGCGATTGATTTGTAAGAAAAGGTGAGCCCATTGAAGTAACGGGTTCGGTTGATGGGTAAAAATGTGCAATTAACAACGGAAATGACAGGTTAATTAGTTCATATTTCAACAGTGGAATAGCCATATAAAAACAGCTAACAGCACTCAGGAATCTGAGTGCTGTTTGGCGTAATTTCCTATTATCCTTATTGCACTAAACTCATTAGCTCAATAAATTTATTGAAATTTAAAGTCTGTATGAATGTAATAATCTCCATAAAGAGTTCTGCTAGATTCTTTAAAAAACGCTATTTTCACTTCATTTTTACCTATAAGTGTAATCAGCCCTTCTGGAGGATCTTCAAACTCTATTTCTTGTGCAATCTCTCTCTTACTAGTATTTATTTCTTTAATAATTTTTTCTATCTTTGAGTTGTCGTTAGATTCTAAGACCATAACTCCATCTATTGTTACTTGAACAGAATTATAATCAGCAATATTCAGTTTGTAGTTTTCAATAAAATCACTATTAGTGCTACTGTTTGCACAACCTAAAATAAATAAACTAAAAATTAACAGTGTAAAAATAATCAATCGTTTCATATAAAAGCATTCCTCTCTCCTTTCTCAATTAGTCGTAAGAAGCTATTATTGGTTACAAGGTTGTTATAACAACAAAAACGGGGACACCAATTCATATACGAACTGTGTCCCCAAATGCTGTGTTTTTATTGTTTTCTCCCCATCAACCGGTCCCTTTATCATTAATTTGTTACTGCATTCAATCCGTCAAGAATAAGGAGCAATTTCTCCAAATGATCGATTTCATAGGTGGCATGGATGTCAGGATGAGGGGACTTCTCTTCACGATTAATCCACACAGACTTCATGCCGATGCCGTTCGCACCCAGAATATCCGTCATGTGGTTATCCCCAACCATGATGCACTCGCTTGGAGTTCGGCCGATTTGATCCAAAACGTATTGGAAAATGGCACGATCCGGCTTACCCTTGCCGACAGCGCCCGAAATAACGATGTGATTGAAATAAGGAGCAAGCTCCGGTGTAATCGTCAGCTTCTGCTGCTGTAAGGATGGTGAACCATTCGTAATCAAAACAAGTTCATAGGAACCTTTTAATTGATCCAGAACTGAGAATGTCTCTTCATACACAAATGGAGAACGAATACGTTCTTCACGGAAACGCTCTGCCAATTTAGCTCCCAGCTCCGTGTCCTCCACTCCTTCCATCAACAAACCTTTCGTCCATGCTTCCTTCTGATATGTAGGAATCCACTCTTTCATTAATTGAAACATCTCACCCGGATCATCAAATGTTCCCCATAGCCCTTCAAATGGATTGATGCCAATTTGCTGAGTGAAATCATATGTACGATAGGAAGAATAGAGCTCCCGGGCTGTCTGCCGTACGGAGTTCTCCAAACGTGCCGGATCGACGTCCGTTACGTCTGCTGCATAGTTACAAGTGTTCTCAAATGCTGTTGCAATACTTTTTTTATCCCACAAAAGTGTATCGTCTAAATCAAATAATACTGTACGAATCATCCGCCATCTCTCCTTTCCTACGATTATACACAAAAACGACCGTTCCATCTTGAATTGGAATGGTCGTTTGGATATTATCGATTGCTAATCCAGCATCGTACACTAGCCCGTTTAACCCGGTTGATGGCACATTGGCTCCCTTGAACAAAATTGCTTTTCCCTAGCGGAAGCACGCATAAGTACTTTGCAGCCGCGCATTAATCTCAGGAGACACGCATAAACACTCGGTACCCGCGCATTAACATCGCAGAGACGCGCATAACCTCTCGACACCCGCGCATTAACATCACAGAGACGCGCATAACCACTCGGCACCCACTCATAAACACTCTGCCACCGCATTACTTCAGAAGCGACCATCACGATCAACGACAGCTGCGCAATCCCACATGGGAGATCATGAGAACCGTCCATCAAAAACAGTTACATTTTACGGTTCCAAAACCGCTGCATGGCGATGGCGTGGATAAATCGATCTGCAAACCCCTGATGGCCATCCAAGACGACTCCCGGGCCTTCTTTTGCATCAGATTCTTCGAAGAGCTCCATCCCTGTAGAGGCTACACCGATCGGTTTGTAATGCCTATACGTCTCATTAATATAGTCGATAATATGCCGGTCAAATGACTGTTGGTCATCCGATTTACCACCGACAACATAGATGGAATCCAGCAAAACTGGAGACGCGGTGGTGAAGGTAGCATTGACGACAGCTTCGACTCCGTCCGCCCCTTTCACGGTTCCGAGCTTTTCGCTTATGATATCTACGACCACTCCATATTTAAGCAGTTCTTTCACGACCGCCTTCACTTCCGCTCCATTGAAGTCATTGCCGATGAGGATTCCCGTTTTCAGGCTATATGCATACTTCGGCGTGTTTTCCTGGCTTAAGGCCGGAGAAGATGCCGATACATTTACTTGCTGTCCTGTCGGCTGCTTGACGCCTACCGCATCAGCAAGGCGCCTTGCCAGCTCTTCATCGACTTGAACGAACATATCGACCACTTGCTGTCGGACACTTTCCGATTTTACTTTGCTTACTTCAAAAATGAATGCGTTCATAATATGCTGTTTCTCAGGTGGAGTCATGCTGTTCCAGAAAAGCCGAGCTTGCGAAAAATGATCTTGAAACGATTCGCTTCTCCCTTGAATCACACGTCCATCCACCTTCTCCGCGTAGTGGACATAGCCGCCTTCCTCCCATGGCGAGGTGGACGGTGTGTTGTTTGCTAATGAATTCTTATGGTAGCTCACTTGACCGACGTCGATTCGCTGCCTGCTAAAGCCATCCCGTTGATTGTTATGGAATGGACAGACCGGCCGGTTGATCGGGATTTCAACGAAGTTTGGTCCGCCAAGCCGCAGCAGCTGTGTATCCAAATAGGAAAATAATCTTCCTTGCAATAACGGATCATTTGTAAAATCAATGCCCGGGACTACATTCCCTAAATGGAAAGCAACTTGCTCTGTTTCGGCAAAGACATTTTCCACATTTTGATTTAATGTTATTTTGCCGAACATTTGAACGGGCACAATTTCTTCCGGCCATATTTTAGTCGCATCTAAAATATCAAAGCCGAACATGAATTCATCTTCTTCATTAATCATCTGCACGCCAATTTCGTATTCTACGACATTGCCTCTCTCGATCGCTTCCCATAAATCACGCCGGTGAAAGTCAGGATCCTTCCCTGCAATTTTCTGCGCTTCATCCCACACAAGTGAATGAACGCCTAGTATCGGTTTAAGATGGAATTTTACAAATCTACCTTTCCCCTCTTCATTCACAAGTCGGAACGTGTGGACACCAAAGCCTTGCATCATACGGAAGCTTCTTGGAATGGCTCGGTCTGACATTAGCCACATGATCATATGGGCAGTTTCTTGATTGTTCGCGACAAAATCCCAAAATGTATCGTGTGCCGATGAGGCTTGCGGAATTTCGTTATTCGGTTCCGGTTTGATGGCGTGAACTAGATCAGGAAACTTTATCGCGTCCTGAATAAAAAAGATTGGAATATTATTGCCGACTAAATCGAAGTTTCCTTCATCTGTGTAAAACTTGATTGCAAAACCTCTGACATCCCTTACGGTATCAGCTGAACCTTTACTTCCTACAACTGTTGAGAAGCGAATGAAAACCGGCGTTTTCGAACCCGGTTTTTGTAGAAAACCCGCCTTAGAGAATTCTTTCATTGAATGATGCAATTCAAACTCACCATGTGCAGCGAACCCTCGTGCATGAACCACTCTCTCAGGAATCCGTTCGTGGTCGAAATGTGTTAATTTTTCCCGGAGGTGAAAATCTTCAAGCAGCGTCGGTCCTCTGACACCTGCTTTTAAGGAATCCTCATCATTTGAAATTCTCAGGCCTTGGTTAGTCGTCATCCTCGTTCCATAGTTGTTCACCGTATACGGAGCAAGCTGTTGCAGCTTCTTATTTGTCGGTTTTTCCACTAAATCCCCTTCCATTCAAGTAGTACAAACCACTACCTTACTATATGCGTTCGCCCGGGTTGTGGATAGTTGTCCGATGTTTATCGGAAAAAGGAACGGTTATAATAGGCATTGACGAAGAAGGAGGGTTCTATTATGTCCGCCCATTATTTCATCGGAATTAAAGCGCCGGCAGCAATCCGGCCGATTGCAGCTTCATTTCAAACGCAGCTGGATCTGTTGGATACGTATAAAGTCTTGCCACATGAAGAGGATTTACATATGACACTTCTTTTCATCGGCGCACTTCCCAACTCTCATATCACGCCACTGAAAAAAATATTGTCATCCCTGTCCGTGCAACATGAAAAGTTCCAGCTTGAAATTAATCATCTTGCCTACTTCGGCTCGCCAAAAGGTCCTCGCGTCGTCTACTTAGGAACGGACGACTCAGCACCACTGTCTTCATTGCAGCAGGTGATTTATTCCCAATGCCAAAACATAACGGGACGAACAGATGCGAACCGCTTTACTCCGCATATTACAATCGCGAAAAAGATAAAACCGGCAGCAGGAAAACCAATTGTCAAAGAAGAATTTACAGGGGTGCCTTTCCAAGTGGATGGATTTTCTCTTTTCACGATCCATCCTGAACAATCCCCAAAATATGAGGAAATCGGGTATTTTGAGCTCACTACCTAGAGACCGCAAAAAAGCTGCAAACCGTGTAAAACGGAATGCAGCTTTTTCTCACTATCACCTTTTATGATTTATCCAATCCAAGCCAACCTTTTGACTTGAACCAGATGCCCATTGAAAAACCGATGACCGCCATGAGGACAAGTACAATCGGATATCCAAATTTCCAATGCAATTCTGGCATATAATCAAAGTTCATCCCATATACTCCGGCGATGAACGTCAGCGGAATGAAAATAGAAGAAATAATAGTCAGCGTGGTCATAATGCTATTCATCCGATTCGAATTGATCGACAATTGACTGTCACGAATATCGGCAGTCAATTCTCTATTGGAATCAATCATTTCACCCAGCCGGATTAGATGATCATATATATCAGAGAAGTACGCATGCTCTTGTGGAATGAAGTCCAGCCGTTCCGAATCCAGCATCCGGTACAGCAGCTCTCGCATCGGAAAAATGGTTCTCCGCAAACGCAGCAGATCACTTCTCACTTCAAACACGTAATCCATGGACAAATGGACATTCCGAGGTGATAATTGATCTTCAATTTCATCCAAATGATCTTCGATATTATATAAAATCGGGAAGTATTGGTCGACCACCTTATCGATAATCTCGTATGCCGTATAGACATGGCCCCGTTCCCATTTTTTCGGGTTTCTGCTGATCATTTCACGTGCCTTGTCCAACTCCTGCAAACGATCGAAATGGAAGGTGACGACAAACCTGTCTCCTAGAAAAAGATTTAATTCCTCTGCGACTAAATCATTGTGGCAGATGGAATGCAACACAAAAAACGTATAGCCTTCGTAATAATCAAGCTTAGGCCGCTGCAATCGGCCTAAACAGTCTTCAATCGCCAGAGGATGGAAGTGGAAGTGGGAATGCAGCAAGGAAGCTTCCTCAGCTGTCGGCTGATCGAAGTCCACCCAATACCACTCCAAAGATAGATCCGCCATATCTTCCAATTGAAAATCAAACAAAAGCTCTCCATCTGACGTTTCACCTACTGTTCGGATCATGCCTTCACCTTCTTTACCTTAACTTCCGAACCTATACTTCTGTTTTACCTATACCCGATTCATCTGCTTGCCATACAAGTGATGTATTTGGAATCATAATCGTACCATACTACAGTCGAAGACAGGAGGGATAGATATGGACAGCACCCGTGCAAGGCAAATCGTTTCTTCTCCGGACGATATTGAAGTCAGTTACAATGGTGTCTCCATCTGGATTGATAAGGTGCATGAAGATGATCGGACGGCCACTGTGCATTTACGCCAGTCATTGGAGGAACGTTCGGAAGTTGCCATTTCAGAATTAAAAGAGGAATAGCGTGAACGGTTTCATGTTCTCTGAACGTTAATTGTTAAAGGCCTTGAAGGCAATCCCTTCAAGGTCTTTTGCTCATACCATTTCCTCGCTATATATACGTTATTTGTACACTGTTTTTGCCTTTCCTTGACATTCAAAAATATTACCGTATAATTTATCTTGAATTCGAGATATCTTAAGAAAAGAGGTTCATCTATTATGAACATAATTGGCATACATCACGTAACAGCAATGACGCAAGACGCGGCTGACAATGTGCAATTTTATACAGAGGTCCTTGGCATGCGGCTTATTAAGAAGACTGTAAATCAGGACGATACGACGGCTTATCATTTATTTTATGGCGATGAAGTTGGCAATCCAGGCACTGAGCTGACATTCTTTGATTTCCCAGACGCTCCCCCAGTACAAAAAGGGGTTGGCAGCATTTCAACTACCTCCCTTCGTGTTAAAAATGACCGGGCACTGGACTACTGGGCAGATCGCCTGACCAAATTTGGCGTAAATTACGAGCCGATTACCCAATTTGGAGGTAGGCAGGTGCTCTTCTTTGAAGATCCGGAAGGACAGCGATTGGCACTTATTTCAGATGAAAACAATACAGGTGTGAAAGCAGGAATCCCTTGGGATCGGAGCCCAGTTCCAACTGACTACGGGATCACCGGTCTAGGACCTGTAAAATTAACCGTTCGCCGTCCTGAATCAACAATGGCTGTACTGAAATTCTTAGGATTTTCTGTGAAAGAACGAATTGCCCCTTTGGTTTCCGGGCAGGAGGATCTGATTGTCATGGAAGTCGGAGAAGGCGGAACAGGCGCGGAAATCTGGATAGAAACGCGAACAGACTTGCCGATGGAACGCCAAGGATATGGCGGTGTCCATCATGTCGCGTTTCGGGTAAAAGATGAGCATGAGTTAAGGCAATGGATCGCACGGATTAATGAAACCGGATTGCCGAACTCCGGATTTGTCGAACGTTATTATTTCCGCTCCCTCTATTTTAGAGAAGCGAACGGGATATTATTTGAACTTGCTACGGACGGTCCCGGCTTCACGACTGACGAACCGATCGAATCATTAGGGGAAAGCCTTGCATTGCCTCCATTTTTGGAGAGCCGGCGCGCTGAAATTGAAGCGAACATCAAGCCATTGAATACGAAACGCCGTTAATGCAAATCGCCAGCCATGTTTTTGGCTGGCGACACATATTTGTGGGCATCAAATAAAAAACAGCTGCTTGTTATGAAAACCGCTTGACATTAAAACCTGTCCAACATAATTTGTACAAGTAAAGCTACTGTTACGATACGCAAAATTGGCTTAACATAGGCCGGTTTCAATTTTTCAGCGAGTCGCACACCGAGTTGTGCTCCTGTGACAGACCCTAGCAATAGCATAATCGTAAGCGGCCAGATGATTTTTCCAGCGGCAATATACGTGATGGCTGCTCCAAAACAGCTGGAAAACGTGGCCAGCCGTACATATCCGACAGCCCGAATATAGGCAACTTCGAGATAACCGAACAAATAGAGCATTAATGTTCCCTGTCCTGGGCCAAATAAGCCATCATATATGCCAATTCCATATAGACCTGGGACGCTGATCCGATTAATGGTCAATTTATTATCTCCGGAAAAGTCGCCTTTCCCCAAAAAGGATGTTACAAACGCAAAGAGCAATAGTCCGATAGCAAAAAATGATAGCTGCTGGTCCGTTAGACGTGTCGCTAAAAATCCTCCGCTCACTCCTCCAAGTAAGCTGACAGGAATAATCCAGAGTGATTCCTTCAAAGAGATTCGTTTATGTTTCAATAGAACGAAAAAGCTGGAAAACGAACTAACCGTATTGGACACTTTATTTGCCCCGATCGCTGAATGAATCGGCACCCCCAATAACAGCATAGCCGGCAGGCTGATCAAGCCTCCCCCTCCGGCCAATGTACCGATTGTCGTCGCAGCAATCCCAATGAAAAAGAGTAAAATATAATCCAACGAAAACACCCCCTACTTCTCTCCTTAGTATACGCCCCCTCTCTTCATAAGGAAATTAGATGTTTATTAACTTTAGTCATTAGAATTTGTTATCGTTCAGTTGTTTTCGTAAGACAATCCGCCGGATCCCTTCATCGTCTATAAACACTTCTTTCACGTCAAAACCCTTTTTAATGTTCAAGATGAGCATCCCCCTCCACTTGTTGCGTGTATTCGTCTGAATCGTCCGATACCCCGCCTTCTTCACCAAATCATGCTGGAGATCCATCAAGCTGCCGGCAATTCCTCTCTCCCGGTAGGCTTCCTCCACGCCGCCGTACCAGCTATAATAAGCCTCATCCGATAAGGCATATCCGACTTTATAACCGACCGCTTTGTCGTCCTCGTTAGCAATGATCGTCAGCAGATGTTCCCTTTCCTTCATTTTTTCAAAAAACACATCCGCATTTTGAAAGATCTGTTGGTGCAGCGGCCGAATTTCCTCTAACCATTCCTTATCAGGCAACCCCCAACAGTATTTATACTGTGCCATATCTTTTCCTCCCTTTTGTTGAAATAAAAAACTAACGGTACATTGCTACCGCTAGCTCTTCCAGCTTTCATTTGACAGACTGCGTTCCTTACGGAGATAGCGCATCGTCCATTGATGCGTGACGACTGCGCAATGGAATTCCTCTCTATAATGTAATATCTTCACATACACTCATTGCTCTAGCAATCTTTTATTGTAAATTTCTCCACTTCTCTTTGGAGACTATCGGCAAGCTCTGCCACTTGCAGCGCATTCGCTGTTATTTCTTCTGTTGCTGAAAGCTGCTCCTCTGTCGCTGCACTTGCTGATTGGGCCTCCTCGGCAACTTGTTTCGACCAATCTCCAACTGTAATTGATGCCTGCATGACTTGCCCGCTTAAATGATGCGTTTGCTTTATTGCAAGCGAAATTGCATCCGTCCTGTCTTCCATCTCTTCTGTTGCTTGTTCGATTCGTTTTAACAATTTTTGAGTTTGACCTGCGATTTTCTGCCCTTCCCCCAGATGGTTGTTGCCCTCTTTCACCCTGCTTACTGCTTGGTTCATATCAACCGTAATTCTGTTTACAATCCTACTTATTTCTCCCGCCGATGTCTTGGATTGCTCAGCCAACTGCCGAACTTCCTCGGCTACGACAGCAAATCCTTTTCCGTGCTCTCCTGCCCGCGCAGCTTCTATTGCGGCATTTAGCGCTAATAAATTTGTCTGTTCCGCAATCGAAGTAATGAAGGATGTTACTTTTTTGATTTCAGATGAATGGCTTGCCATCTCGGTAATGAAGGAAGCAGATTGTTCCATAGTCTGTTGAATCGTCTGCATCTGGCTCAGGAAGCACTCCATACTGCCGACCCCTTCCTCCACTTTGTTCTTCACATAATGGGAAGTAGCTTGCAGCCGTTCATTATCTTGCGTAATCTGGCTAATGCCCTCCGCCAGCTGCTCCATTGTTTGATTGGATGCAGCGACGGTTGCGATTTGGTTATCGCTCACATGTAAATTCCTCTCTGTTATCGAAGTGACGGTTTCGGATGCGGCCAGACTTTCTTCTGCACTTGCGGATAATTCTTCCGCTTGAATTGATAATTCCGTCGAAGTCTTTCTGACAGCTGCAATGATTCGTTGCAGATCCTTGATCATCCGGTTAAAGCTATTTCCCATGACACTCATTTCATCTTTACTCCGGATATCGAGTGGTTCTACTGCGAAATCGCCAGTTGCCATTCTTTCAAAAGCTGCTGTCAACGTACTGACCGGTTTTGTAATTGACCGGCTGATTGCACCAGCAATTACTGCACTCACTGCAACGGACAAGACGATAAAGAGGATGATAACGATTCGAGTCGTCTGAACTACATGCTTGACGTCCTGCTCTGTTTTCGCCTGCTGGCTTTTCTGATGGTCAATCAATAAGAAGAGATTCTTCGTTATTTCTTCTTGATAATAAGAACCTTCCTTTGCCAAATTCATGGCACTGTCCATCTTTCCCTGCTGGACATCCAAGATAATCAGTTCGCTGATTTGCTCATAGCTTTTTGAGGTTTCGGTGACATCCGCAAGCAATTCTCGGGCTGACGGCGTTTTGACTAATTGATTTAGTTCTTTCAGTTTCTCCTTGATGGAAACCATCAGTTCATTTCTTCTCTCCACATAAGAATCTTCGCCATACAGAATATATCCTCTAATATTTTTGGCATCTTCATTTTGATCGGAAAGCAATTGCTCAAACAAGATTACTTTCCGTATTTTATCTTCAATGAGAAACTCGTATTCTGAATTGATTTTCGTTAATCCCCAAATGCCGGTTCCCCCTGCGATTAATAATAAAAACAAGATCGCTGTAAAGCCAAACCACAATTTCCTTCCAATCGTCATTCGCATGTCCTGGTGTCCTCCTCCTTAACTGGTCTAATGTCATTGTAAGGCATAGGACAAATGTAATATGTAAATTGTTTGTTAAGTTCAATAGTAACATTTTAGACTGTTTTGATAATTTTGTAGTTTCCAAGTCAGCAAGTTAGGGAACAGAAGAAGATATCATAAAAGGGAGGGGCATTAATGGGGAAATTATTAGAAAGTGTGGCAGATTGGCTGTGGGGACTGCCGCTTATTTTTACGGTTCTTTTCGTCGGTGTCTTTTTTACAGTCGGAAGCAAGTTTTTTCAAATTATCTACTTGCCTCATATCTTCAAATCTACCTTCGGAAGACTTTTCACAAAAAAGGACAAGCCGGAAGACTCTAAAGGAATCTTAACACCTTTCCAAGCTGTCAGTACAGCGGTAGGCGGAAGCATCGGTGTAGGCAATATTGGAGGGGTGGCGACCGCGATTGCGATTGGCGGGCCGGGTGCCGTTTTTTGGCTCTGGGTTACGGCCTTATTAGGGATGATTACAAAAGCGGTGGAAGTATCACTCTCCGTCCATTACCGAAACACGGACGAAGAAGGAAATCCATATGGCGGTCCTACATATTACATGGAAAAAGGCCTTGGCGTGGAGAAGAAATTTAAGTACTGGAAAATACCTGCTTTTCTTTTCGGCTTCGGTATCTTCATCACTTTCATTATCACGTTGCAAAATTATACAGTTTCCGAGGCGGTCAGTTCCACCTTTTCAATGGGGATGATTCCCGCTTCGCTCATTTACGTTATTTTGATTTACGCAATCATTTATGGAGGGATTAAACGGATCGGAGAAATTGCCGCTCTGCTCATTCCATTTATGGGCGCCTTTTATATACTCTGCTCCCTGTTTATTATTTTCAAGAATGCTAGCGACATCCTCCCTGTTTTCAGTTTAATTTTTGACAGCGCGTTCAATGGGACCGCGGCAGTTGGCGGTTTTACTGGTGCTGCAATTGCCCAAGTCATCCGCATCGGTGTATCACGCGCCGTCTACAGTAACGAGGCAGGCTGGGGAACCTCCCCTATGATTCATTCTACTGCGAAAACCGACCATCCAATTAAGCAAGGTATGTGGGGAGCTGTGGAAGTATTTCTTGATACGATTGTCATTTGTACGATGACTTCCTTAACGATTATTATTACAGGCGTTTGGTCCTCAGGTATGGATGGTGCTGCATTGACACTAGCCGCGTTTGAATCGGGTGTCGGTGAAGTAGGACGAATCGTGTTGACCATTTCCGTCTTCCTTTTCGGTTTAACAACAACAACCGGCTGGTATACGTATTATGAAATCATCATTCGTCATCTATTTGCCGGCAAAGGCCATTCCCGCATCAAACAAGTCACATTGACCGCTTTCAAATGGCTCTATCCGATACCTGGATTGCTCATGGTTCTGTACGCCGTTTATTATGAGCTGCCCGGCAAAATTGTCTGGTATTTCGCGGACATAACAACCGCCATCCCGACTTTTGTCAATTTGGTCGTTATCCTTATTTTAAGCAAGAAGTTCTTCGGCCTGCTGCATGATTACAAGGCAAGGTACTTGAATATCGGCACAGTGGATCCGAAGTTCCGTGTGTTTTATGAGGATCAAGCCGATTCAAATAAGAAGTAATACAAACGAGGGCCTCCTGCGATGGGAAGCCCTCGTTTCTTCATATTGTAATATCCATCTTCTTCTCCCGGCGATTTACATACCAGACAAAGAACATGCTACTTAATAATAGCAATCCATAGAAGACTGGCATTTGCCATTTCGGAAACCACATATTCATCGGAAAAGTGATTATCCGGTTCAAGGCGAAAATGAGAAAGCCCGCAACGAAAGGAATTTGAACACCAAGCAATGTGAGGGTGTTAGGCACAATCGTCGAAAAGCCCATTGCGGCCAGCCCAAAGGCGATGCCAACAAGATAGATGCCTCCTATAGTAAACAAGATGTACTGTAAAAAGGTCGGATTGTACCAGGATTCATTCCCAATGAACGAGTTGATTCGGACATTGAAATACACGGATGTATCATTGAGCGAATATAAGCTCAAATAAATAACAAGCAAACTTGTGATGACAAGCAAGGTCGATAGGAAGCTGGCAAGCAGTTTGGTCTTAAGCACGTTTCTTCCTTTTTTCGATGTATATTGCAAGGGCACTACATGTCTTGTGCGATCTTCCAAGATCATCGGCGATATGACAGCCACGACGCTGAACAAAATGGCGACCGCCACATTTGTAATATAGTCTTGAAAATTTCTGATGGCGACTTCTGGATAGGTGCCGAAGATCCCCTCTTTAGCTAATTCCTCATATCGCTGTTTTTGAGCAGGCGTAATATCACTCGGATACATTTTTTTGCCATCATAGAAACCTATCAGCCGATTCCTTTCCTGCAGTTCCCAAAACAAATCGGTACCTTCCTCGAAAAATAGACGATCTCGGAGCTCACCTGCTTCCTTCGAGGCGCTACTCCAATCATAGGAATTGAACTTAGCATACGTGTCGATTCCTTCTGACACGGCCACTTTTTCCGTCTGCAAGTATCTGTCCGCTTCTTCAACTCTTGCCTCATAAACTTTTCTAAAGTCCTGAAATTCTTCATCATTCATAGAAGTTCCATATTTTTCGATCATCTCGATGCCTATACGATAAGAATCAAGTGCTGGCCGTCCATTCGGAAAATGTTTAATGTAAAAATCGATGAGGAAGAAATAGAGGATGCAATTGATAATTAAAAGCAGCAACAACGACTTCCATGTCAAAATCTTCTTCATTTCATTCCATAAAATCCGCATGATCTCCCCCCTTACTGAATATCCAATTTTGCAAATCGTCTAAATGAGATAAATAGAGCAATGATTGTAATAGCCGTCCAAACACCTATTGTCACCCATTCGAAGTTTTTGAAAAAGATCATCCCGCTGCTTCCCATGAATAATCCTGAAATCGCCATCAGCAGTGTCGGCAATGTATACCCGGCAACAAAAAGCAAATTGGACGAATGTGGCATGAAGCTTGGCAGCATATAGAGCAGGATAAAACCAGCTGCAACTACAAAGAAAGTCACATAACTATTCTTAATGAGGATGGAGATTGCGAATGTCAGCACAGAGATTAGTAGGACGCCTATGAATAGCACGCCTATGGACGCAAGCAAAAATTGGCCGACTGTTATATCCCACCATGCGACATTTGGGAAATTATACTCCCAGTTGAACGCACTGCTTATGGAAGTCTCCCAAACATGGGAGTAATCAAACACCATGAAAAACACGCCGAGCGTACTGCCGAGGACCAATGCTGATATAGCAACTGCCGTCGCCAAAGACGCGGCCAACTTATCTTTCATCAATTTCCTGCCTCTTCGCGTGGAGAATGCGACAAGATGGCTTCGCTGTTCAAACTCATAAGTCGCAAGGAAGGCAGTAGACAGGACGACAAGTAACAAGATTTCAATCATCATTTGCAAGAAAATGTTATTAAACAAGTAAGTATGCATCTTGTACGCCTTTCCTGCGAAAAACCATTCTTTATGCTCTTCGTTTTGAATCATGTCATCAAAGCGCTTTGCAAATTTCTCATTTTCCGCAAGATAGGTCTTGGCTGCTGGGCCGCTGATTTTATACATTTCCAAGGAAGTGTGGCCAAGTTTTTCAACATCGATTTTCGCGTAATTCTCGTCAATGGAACTCGCTGTCGATTCGTACATTTCCTTCAGCTGCAATTGAGTAATGAATGTCTTTTCTTTATCGGAATAGCGTTCATACGCTTCCACATCCAAACCTTCAAGAAAATCATACACACTGTCGTACCGCTTCCCGGTCAACTGCTCTAGTTCCAGAAGATCATTTTGAATGTCTTTCTTTAACAGCTCTAAGGAGGATGGCGTAATCTCCCTGCCGTATGTATCTATGATTTCATTCACAATCTTCAATTCGTCTTTGTGATCGGATGAATTGAAGATGACGAGCAAATTGAAAGCGGTGAATAGGAAAAACAAACCGATGATGACTGGCGACATGATGACCTTTTTACACTCTAACAAGACAATGCGCATTACAATTCCTCGACCATCTCATCTTGATATTCATACAGAAATACATCCTCCAGCTGCGGCTGAACCGGGATCCATCCTTCCTCTTTTTCACCTTTGTGGATAAAACGGACGATCATCTTCCCGTACTCCTGCTTTTCAGATAATAGGACAAATCGCTTTCTGAATTCATCCAACTGACTGAAGTCCACGGTCGTCTCGTAGACAGCATCCCGGAGTGTTTCGCAAATCTGTTCTACGGAATCTTTATACAACAAACGTTTATTTTTAATCATTATGATTTCATTGGCAATCGATTCAATGTCTGAAACGATATGAGTCGAAATGATGACAAGCCGGTCTCGTGCCAGATCGGTAAGCAAATGCCGGAAACGAGCTCTTTCTTTTGGATCCAGTCCTGCTGTCGGTTCATCTAAAATGAGGATTTTCGGGTCGTTTAACAAAGCTTGAGCGATGCCGACACGTTGAATCATTCCTCCAGAAAACTTCTTCATTTTTTTATGTTTCACATCAGAGAGGGCCACCTTTGCCAAGAGCTCGTCTATTTTCACTTGCGCCTGTTGCTTTGATATCCCTTTCAAGGCTGCCAAATAGAAGAGATATTGAGCCGGTGAGTAATTTTTATAAAAACCGAATTGCTGCGGTAAAAATCCTAACAGCTCACGGTATCGTTGATCCATAGCGACAATATTTTCACCGTTGTACTGTATTTCACCCGAAGAAGGGCTGATTAACGTTGCCAACATTTTGATCAACGTCGTTTTCCCCGCCCCGTTCGGCGCAAGTAAACCGTAGAGGCCATTGGAGAATTCTAAACTGATATCTTCCAATGCGGTGAAGTCCCCATATCGTTTGCAGACATCCTTCACGACAATCATTTGAATAACACTCCTTCCATTTGTTTAAAATGAACTAATCTCTTCATTGATTTGCCAAAACCGTATAGACAGCCCAGGTTGACGAGCGCATATACGACCAATGGCGTTTTTGTCAAAAACGCGGAATAAAAATTCGCATCTACTACTTGAACGGAGAGATTGGCGATGAGCCAAAGACTGACCATTCCGATGACATACTTCCTCGAATGCCTCCCCATCAAGGCATAAAGGAATAGGAATGAAAATAAAAATAGTGATGTTGTCGATATCATATAAGCACGCAGGAACTCGACGGTTGGAAAATGCATAGCGACTAGACTGACTGCAATTGTATTGGTGACAATCGCAATAATGCTGAACACGAGCATACGGAAGGCGACAATCTGATACACATTGTATTTACATGCCATCTCCACTTCGTACGTTGCATTCTCCGTTTTATTCACGAAAGCATAGATGGACAAGCTTAGGAAAACGAGTGGAGAGATTAGGAAAATCGCCCCGTAGATGGCTTGAACGTCCACATCGGCTGGCATTAGAAAGAGCAGACTGTTAATGGAAAGGGCAATCATAAAGATTAAACCCAATTCAAGACGATCTGAAAAAAGATGACGCCATCCCACTTGGCTCATCATTTCACGCAAGAAGGAGGTAAAAGAGACTTTTGGTTGTACCCCTTGCGAGACAATCAAATTGACTTGTTTTTGAATTGTCTCCTCATCAGGCATTGGAATTTCAAATTTTTCTTTATGCATCGTGAACCGCCTCCATTTCTTTCCGGATGAACTTCAACGCGGCATAATACCTCGTTTTGACTGTGGACAGCGGAATCGATTCCATGTCCGCTATTTCAGGCAGCGTGTAGTCACCGAATAATTTCAAACGGATGACTTGCTGTAGCTTCGCATCCAAACTGTTCACAATTCCAATCACTTGCTCGACATCCTCCTTATACTCAAGCGATATTGACACATCGTGGGTATCCTCCACTTCATAATCGCCAAGCGGCTGCGATAACTGTGCATACCGGTAGCTTTTCGACCGGTAGTAATCGACAAGCCGATTCGAAGCCAGTTTATAAAGCCATGTACGGAAGGAGGCTTTGGAACTGTCATAATTGCGGATTGCCTGCAATGCGCCAATAAACAATTCTTGCGTCAAATCGAGCGACAACTCCACATTCATCGTCTGTTTATAGTGAAACGCGTACATCTCTTTGTAGTATTTAGAGACAAGTGCGTCCGCCGCAGACTCGCTTGCTTTTTTCTGTATTTGCCTAATCCATCGCTGTTCATCCATCTTTGTTCACCACATGCTTTCCCTCAGTCTTTCCGCCCTCGTAACTATATTCGTAATCTTGTCGAAGAAAGTTTTCGTTTTCGTTAATTTTTATAGATTAAAGAAAAGAGGCCCTTTGCAGGACCTCTTCCTCTATCATACATGACTCGTCTTTTTTACGCTTTCCAAGATTTCCGGACTTGCGGATGTGATCAGATGCAACTCGTGCATCGGCCGGGTCATCGCCACATAAATCAGCTTCCGATCAATCGGCTGATCGCGGAATGGCTCATCGAAAGCCGCTACAATCACGGCATCGAACTCTAGTCCTTTTGATAAATGGCTTGGAACGATCAGCATCCGGTCGCCATCGATATCGGACTGCTCCTCCAGCAATTGAACGTGCATGCCGGCATTCTCCAATTCGTTGAAAATGTCCCGTGCTTCCTTTCTTGTTTTACATATCAAAGCAACTGATCGGTGTCCGCGTCCCTGAATTTCCTCATAAATAGCCTGGATTCTCTCTGCTTCTAACTCTTTCATATCATAAAATTCAGGTTCACGGCCATGCCGGACGACCGGCTCGACTAGTGGAAGTTCCTCTTCCATATCCTTCAATACTTCGTTAGCCAACTCCATAATTTCAATCGTCGTCCGGTAGCTTTTTTGCAATGTTGTATACGTCGCCCGTGGAAACATGTCCCGGATCGGATCCCAAGAGGTCAATGCCCGGTAGCTATGAATGCCTTGAGCGAGATCGCCTACCATTGTAAACATATCCGTTCCAAGTCCCTCTTGCAGAGCTGCCAGCTGAAATTCGCTATAATCTTGCACCTCGTCAATAAAGACGACGCGCATTTTCCATTCATCCGCAAGCCCCTTGATTTTGACATGCAAATAGAAGAGAGCCGCCAAATCCTCCGTCTCCCACGTTTCTTTCCGGTGTGCCTCGAGCAATAGATTGCGTTCTTCAGGATTCCAATCAAATGCCAATTCTTCCTGCAACTCTGTGTCGGTCAGCCAACTCCGATACAGCCGCTTCACATGCTGTTTCTTAAATCGCCTCATATAGGAAGCAACCTTCGATTTGCCTTCCTTCTCAATTGCCGGCAACCTCGTATCCCGCTCTTCCATTACCCTTGTAATCCGTGCGCGCCGTTTTTCGTCATCCCGGATTCCATAGAGTGCTTTATCGAGTGCCTCCTCATATTTCGCCGATAAGTTAGCGTATAGCTGTTTCCGTTTCCGAGTCACTTCGGTTTGCATCACGAGTTTAATCCGATCAAGACGTTTCTCGATCGGCATGTAGCGGAAATCTTCCAGGAAGAGCCGTTTTAATCGCGTTGCTCTCATGATCCGGTATTTATCAATGTACACATCTTCAAACAGAGTGGCGGTGTCCTGTTCCAGCTTCTCAATATAGCGCTGCATCACTTCGCGATACTGCAACGAGCCTTTCATCTGGGTAAGAAATAACGATTCTTCTCCCAAGGACTGTGCCGCCGTTAATCGTTCCAGCTTTCGATTAGGATCACTCAATTTCAAGGACAATCCCGTTGCCTGGAGAATATATTCGTCAAAGGTCGACTGATAGATGTTGCCTACCCCTAACTCTGGCAACACATCTCCGATATAGTCCATGAACAGTTTACTTGGCGCCAAAATCATTAATTTATTCGCAGGAAAATCTGTCATTGTATAGAGGAAATACGAAATCCGGTGAAGGGCAATCGTCGTTTTTCCACTGCCGGCCGCTCCTTGCACGATGATCGGCTGATGCAAATTGGCGCGGATGATCTCATTCTGCTCCGCCTGAATGGTGGAAACAATTTCAGTAAGCCGCACATCCGCCTTGCCGGAAAGCGCTTCTTGGAGCAACTCATCATTCGTCGTCAGGTCGATATCTCGAATGTCGAGCAGTTCGCCTTCTTCGATTTTGTACTGTCGTTTCGAAAAAAGATGTCCGCTGATCTCTTCATCACGGACTTGGTACGTCAAATCGCCCAGTCTGCCATCATAGTAGACATTCGCAACCGGAGATCGCCAGTCTACGATGATTGGCTCCTGCGTTTCCTGATGAAAAACCGACGTCTTGCCGATATACAAAAACTGATCCTTTTCTCCTTCCGTCTGGAAGTGAATACGGGCAAAGTAAGGCTTCTGCTGGATCGCTTCCAGCCCCTCCTTCTGGGAACGGGCCATTTCAAAAAATCGGGTGTTGGTCAAAATGTTGATGTAGCTTAAACTCGAATCTAAATAATCCAAGTCGGCCATAGCATGCCGGATTTGCTCCTGCGAGGATTTCACATCACGCTGTGTCACTTCCAATAGTGTTCGCATGTATTTCTTCGTGTAGTCGAGACGCTCTAATTCAAAATCAAAATCAGGGTGTTTCTGCATAGTACAGATCCTCCAATTTGCATATTTTGCGTCCTGCAGTATGTAGTAATTGAGATGTTGGGGAATGAAACAAGACTTTGATTGTACCATGTTGGAATGTTTTGGGCAATACGATTTTACAGAAAACTTGTATGAATATGTTTTTTTGGTTGATTGGTTTGAGACGGGGATTGTGTTTATCATTAGAAGGAGTTTCCTAAAGTACAAAACCAATTTTTCACGTTGTTGAGTCACTGCTGACTTTATCGGTCCCATGACATGTGTTATCGGTCTCAACCATAAACTTATCGGTTATGGTGCCAATAATACAAATGAAAATCAGGAAGAGAAAACGACTTGTCTTCTCTTCCTGATCGATATTCCTCGGGTTGTTAAATTGTAAAGCGGGCCATTTCACTTTGAAGCCGTTCGGCTACTTCAGAAAGGGTTTGGGCGCTGGAAGAAATTTCTTCATTGGAAGCGAGCTGCTCTTCGGTCGCAGCGCTTGTCGACTGTGCCTCTGCCGCGCTTTGTACAGCGAGATGCTGTACTTGGGAAGCCCCTTCTTTCACGCGCTCGGTCATCTGCTGAATTTGCAAAATCGCAGCGGAAACCGACTCCACTTTCTCCTTGACTTCGGTTGCAGCGCCTTCGATGTCTTTAAAGACTCGGCCTGTGCGCTCGGTAATGCCTAAACCTTCTTGCACTTTTTCAGTACCTGCTTCCGTACTGCCAACTGCCATTGCCACATTTTTTATTATTGTCTCGATCATGCGTCCGATATCTGTCGCAGATTGTTTCGACTGCTCGGCTAGATTCCGAACTTCATCTGCGACAACGGCGAAGCCTTTTCCGTGTTCTCCTGCTCGAGCCGCTTCGATTGCCGCGTTCAATGCCAAGAGATTCGTTTGCTCGGCAATATCTGTAATCAGCCGTGTCACTTGACGGATGTTTTCGGAGTGCTCCGCCAGCTCACTGATGACATGTGCAGACTCCTCAATTGACAAGGAAATGGTCGACATTTGCCCCGTCACATCCTTCATAAGGGATGCTCCTTCTTCCACTAGACGAGCTACCTCTTCAGTGGATGTCAGCATTGCTTCATTATGGTGTGTAATCTGGTCGATGCCGTCCGCCATTTCAGACATGGCCGAAACTGATTCTGAAACAAGGTTTGTTTGTGTATCACTGGAAATCAAGTTCTTTTCGGCAATTTCCGCGACCATTTCAGATGCTGCCAAACTTTCTTCGGAGCTTGCGGACAATTCCTCTGCCTGCGCTGCCAGCTCATGTGCTGTCTGGCGCGTCGAACTGATAATGGTTCGAAGATCGGAAGCCATTTCATTAAATGCATCCGCCATTTCACCAATTTCATCCCTGTTTTTAATATGCAATGGCTCCATGGAAAAGTCGCCGGAAGCAAGCTGTTTCAATGACGACGTCACTCTCTTTACAGGTCTCGTAATACTTCTGCTGATGATTGTTGCTATGACCATGCTGAGGAGCGCGGCTACTATGATCACTCCCAGAATAAACAGGCCCGTCACTTTCATTCGGTCATTCAGCTGTTTTTGAGTTGACGCTACTTGTTCCCTCTGGAGTTTTGTTAATTCTTTCGCTTTCTTTGAAATGAGCGTTTGAAACGGCTCTGCTTCGCCTGCTAATCGCAACGCTTCTACATCATTTCCATTATTAAATGTGTTAACTGCCTTCGTCGTTAACTCTTCATAACTTGCCGCAGCAACTTTGATTTCTTCCAATAAAGCCAGTGCCGCCTCATCGTTTAATTGAGTAGACAACTTTTCAATCGTTCCATCAAGGTTCTCAAGCAGCTCTCTGCGATTTTTCAAGTAACTGACTTGCTTATATAGTAAATAACCCCGCAGATCATTGGAAAGTTCGTTTTGATTGGTTGCCAGCTGCTCAAGAGTGATGACGTTTTCCATTCGATCCTCTATTAAGTATGTATATCGCTCTTTGATATCAGGTATGGTCAAATAGTTCAACACGCCAGAGACAATGAGTAACAACACTAATCCTAAGAATCCTGCCCACAATTTTTTGCTTACAGAAAATTTCATTATTATCCTCCTATACTATCAAACCATAAATAGTATAGACTATATCATTTAGATTAGGAAGGTCATTAAACTTAAATAGTACCTATTTCTTTCTAATTATAAAAATCGACTAGCTACTAGTTCAAAATAACTCCACTTATCCAAAAAATAGATGGCCCCTAAGGAAGCCATCTATTGTTTTTTGCTATGGTCACGCCCTATTACACATTGAAATGCGACAAATCACTTTGAAGTTTTTCAGCAAGCATGGCGAGCTGCTGGGCGCTGGATGAAATCTCCTCGTTAGCTGCCAGTTGCTGTTCCGTCGCCGCACTGGTGGATTGCGCTTCTGCCGCTCCCTGGACAGCCAGTTTTTCCACTTCAGATGCTCCTACCGCCACTTCATTCACCATAGAAGTCATTTGCACAATTGCTGCAGAGACATTATTTACTTTATCAGCAACTTCGACTGCAGCCTTTTCTATCTGCTCAAACACTTCGTTCGTCTTTCCTGTCACCGTTAATCCGTCCGCAACCCGTCGGCTTCCATCTTCGGTTCTTGCTACGGCATTATGGACATTATCAATCATATTTTCGACCATTCTGCCAATTTCCTCAGCGGATCGCTTCGATTGCTCTGCTAAATTGCGCACCTCTTCTGCTACGACCGCAAAGCCTTTTCCATGCTCCCCGGCACGCGCGGCTTCAATTGCAGCATTCAATGCAAGCAGGTTCGTTTGCTCTGCAATGGCGGTGATCAACGAAGTAACGTTGCGAATCTGTTCCGATTGGGATGCCATTTCGGAAATTGCCTCAACCGATTCTTCCATCGTCGTGTTGATTGATTTCATTTGTACCGTGAATTCTGTCATCAGTGCCGCACCGTCCGTAACCAAATGCGTCACTTCTCCTGTCGATTTCAACATATTTTCATTTACAGCCGAAATCCGGTCAATGCCGGATGCCATTTCTTTCATCGAGGCATTCGACTCTTGTACGATGGCGACTTGAGCATCACTCGCCATAATGTTTTTCTCCGCAATTTCAGCGACCATTTCAGAAGCCGCCAAACTTTCTTCGGAACTGGCTGATAGTTCTTCCGCTTGAACGGCGAGTTGAACAGCGGATTCCCTCGTGCTGGAGATGACCTGGCGAATGTCAGTAGCCATCACATTAAAGGCAGAAGCCATTTCTCCGATCTCATCTTTATTTTTGATTTGAATCGGCTCGGAAGCAAAATTCCCTTCCGCCATCTGTTTAATAATCGTTGTCAATGAAGCCACTGGCCTTGCAATGCTATTGCTAATTACCCGTGCCACAATGATGCTCACAATAATTGCAAGCGCGATAAGGCCAATCGTCAGAATACGGGTTGTTTGCAATAAACTATGAAGTGCTTTTTCAGTTGTATCGCGCTGTTTGTTCTGATGTTCTATTAATTGTGCGATGCCATCCTTCGCTTTCTTAAGCTGGCCGGAGGCTTCATAGGCGAGCCCCATCGCATTTTTCTCATTCCCTTTTTGGAAATCCTCCAGGATAAAGCCAGACATACTTTCATATGTATTGATTCGGTCTGTCACATCAGCCAGCACATTGCGGGCATCTTCACTTTTCACAAGTGAATCAAGTTCCAGCAAGACCTCAGTAGCTTCGGAGTTCAATTGATCCCGGTTTTCTAAAAAAGTCGATTCCTTGTAAATCATATAGCCCCGAATGTTGTTTGATATTTCATTTTGAATAGCAGACAATTTTTCGAGAAGAACTATTTTTTTCATCCGATCGTCGATGAGAAAACGATATTCATCGCTCACTTTAAACAGCGACCATAGACTTGAGGCTCCAATGACAACCATGATCAGTAATACTGTGAGAAAGCCACCCCAAATCTTTTTACCTACAGAACGTTTCATGACCCCTAACCCCTTTGAAGTATAATATAGTTCTATTATAATTCAGACTAATATAATTAGATAGTACTTTTATTACATAAATACCAATCAACTTTTTACCTACATAAAAAAGCTTCCACCGTACTCGATGGAAGCCTTTACTACTATATTTTCCGAAATTCTACTTTCCACTCATCCTCATCCAACAGGAGGCCGACTCCAACCCAGCCCTTCTCCAGCATCTCTTGCTGGCGCTCGATATTCCCCATATTGATGAAGACTGCTGCGGCACGATAAACTGGCCGCGCGGTCAAATCTTTCATTAAAATATAACGCATCTTCGTTCCGTATTTTTGTTTCAAGGATACGATATGCATCCCTAGATCAAATTTATCCTTCAAGCTCGCAATATTGAAAGGAGCTACCGTCGTACAGATATACCGGTGCTTTTCCTGATCAATTTCATTGAGAAGCATCTTGCCTAGAATCCGCTGCAAACTATTTCCTCTTTGATCTGGATCGACATTTGTAATTTCGGAATAAAGTACTGTTGGAAGTTCTTCTTTCGCAAGGCCTACATCCAATCCAAGATGCTCTTCTTCGTTTTCATCCGGTTCCATCATGGCACGAAACGCGATCAGTTTTTCATCCAGATACACACCGAGCATAATGCCTTTTCCTCCGAATATGTAGGCAATCTGTTCTTCGGTGAGCGGTTCAAGCAATTCTTTCGTTTCAAGGGCGGCATATACTCTTTCCTGAAGCGATAAAATCTCCGGCAGCTGTTCCATCCCGAGTTGGCGCACTTCTACCCTTTGACCATTCCGTAATGTAAGCTCCCGTCTCATTTGGCAATCCTCTCCCTCATGACTGTCAATTTTTCCAGCACCCTTTCATCAACAGTAACTCCTAGGCCTGGCTGCTCCGTTAATCGGATAAATGGCACGTCATATTTCAAATCTCCAATATCCTCGCTAAATTTTAATGGGCCGGTCAATTCTACACTGGTCATAATGCGTTTTGAGAAAGCGACATGGAAACCAGCGGCCGATCCAACAGACGATTCAACCATCGAACCGATTTGACACTCGATTCCAGCCATTTCAGCCATATGAGCCAATTTCATCGCGGGATAGATTCCTCCGCACTTCATTAACTTGATATTTACTTTATCCGCGGCCCTCTTTGCGATGATCTCTCTCATTTCACGTGGCCCACGCAATCCTTCATCGATCATAGTCGGAACGGATGTCTTAGATTTAATTTCAACCATTGCATCAATATCATCCGCCAGGACAGGCTGCTCTAGCCAGTCTAAGCCGCATTGCTCCAGCCTTCCTAAAGCTTGCAAGGTCGTGGAACTATTCTTCCATCCTTGGTTCACATCGACGCGGATAGCTATTTCGTCTCCTACCCGCTCACGCACCGCTTGAATTCGTTCGACATCCTTCCTCATATCCGTGCCGACTTTCATTTTTAACGACCGGTACCCTTCAAATACTCGATTCTCAGCTTCATTGGCCATCTCTTCTGGAGAAGCAATACTTAGCACATGGGTAATCGGAAATTCCTCATGGTATCGCCCGCCGAGCAGTTGATAGACAGGGACACCAAGCGCTTTACCTACTAGATCATAGCAAGCGATGTCGATAGCCGCTTTAGCTGTCGGTACTCCATAGATTTCCTTATCCATAACCTCATGGATCTTTTCAAAATTCGCAGGATTTTCTCCGATCAATTTTGGAGCCAATGTATGCTGCAGAACGGCAAATGTGCTCTCCCAGCTTTCGCCTGTGACATGCTCGTCTGCCACACCCTCTCCATAGCCGACATGTCCTTTGTCAGTTGTGATTTTCACAATGATGGACGGCATACTGTCGTAAGACGCATAGCTAATAACAAAGGGTTCAAATAACGGAAGTTGAATTCCATATACATCAATACTTGTAATTTTCATAAATATTTTCCTTTCCAGTTGGCTTTTCTCTACTAAATATTGTATCATTGTCGTTAAATAGTCGCTATATTTTCAGGAGGATTTATGATAAAAATTGCTATGATTGGCTCAAAGGATTTCTGTGAGAGAACTGCCAGGCTGCTTGATCCGAATTCGGATATTTCCCTGGTTTCTTATATATATGAGCATCCAAAAGAGGCAAAATCGATAATCCCGACATTAACGCCTTGTGATGCCATTCTATTTTCAGGTTCCTTGCCTTACCATGTATCGCTGGATGAGCTAGAGAAGCTTCAAATTCCTGCTGTTTATTTAAAACAGAATGAGACAGCAATTGCGATGACACTGCTATATTTATCCACAACAAGACATGTACAGCTGGATGCTATCTCAATTGATATTCGCGAACCGATTCACATGACGCATGTATTAAATGACTTGGGACAAACGGTTACTATGCCTTATATTCATCCGATTCATCCTGAGGAAACCATTGAAACGATTACGGACTTTCATCTTTCTTTATACCGTGACGGTAAAACAGTTATGGCCGTCACAAGTATACACGCTATCTATGAACGGCTGGTTGAGCAGCAAGTGCCCGCTATGAAGATGATTGATCCGGAAAGCAATATTCTACAAACGCTTGAAGAAGCAAAGCAGAAAGCACTTTACGTACGCAGCAAGTCTTCCCAGATCGCGGTAGGTTTGATCCGTCCTTTGACAATGTTGAACTCTGCTGAGGAAGAAGCGGCAGAATTAGCAGGCTTGCTGCACGGACATGCGATTGCCTCCGAGAATGGGCATAGTGTATTTACTACATTAGGCAACATCGATAAGGTTGTTTCCACTACTGCTTTTCAGAAGCTTTTTCAAAGGCTGTCCTCCAAAGCCCACTTGGCATTTGGAGCTGGAGAATCGACGATTGAGGCTTCCCAACACGCCGAGCAAGCCCTGTCTCTAAGTCGTCGTCCTGATGAGTTTTATGTGTTGGATGGATCCAAGCAATTACGGGGCCCTCTCCCAGATCATATGGATGATCGAATCGACATGCAAGTGCAGAATCCGATCATGCAGGAAATGGCGGAGAAAACGAAGCTAAGTCCCGCCAACCTATCTAAAGTGATGCAGTTCGGGAAATTTCGGAATGCCAAGCAATTCTCCGCAAACGACCTGGCTCTCTATATGAATGTGACAAGACGGACAGCCGAAAGGATTATTAAAAAAATGAGCGAATGCGGATATATAAAGATAGCCGGCGAAGAGATGACCTATAAACAAGGACGTCCCCGAGCACTGTATGAGCTGAACTTCCCGCTATGGTAAAGAGGAAAGCCCTGTAATGGACTTTCCTCTTTTAGTGATGCTCTATTTGTTGTATTACCTTTCCATTTGAAGCTCTTTCTCTTCCTCAAGTGCTGAATCAGCTTCTGCTTCTTTTGCTTTCGCTATTTCTTCCTTAGTTAATTTAACTATTGAGAAGCCAGTTGCCGCAAAAATGATCGACAAGATCGGAACAATGAAGTTTAAAATAGCATATGGCCCGTATTCCACCACTCCTACTCCAAGAGTCCCGAGTATGAAGACACCGCAAGTATTCCATGGAATAAATACCGAAGTGAGTGTTCCGCCATCTTCCAATGCTCTCGATAAGTTTTTGGAATGAAGGCCTTTTTCTTTGTAAGCCTTTGTAAACATTCTTGATGGAACGACAATTGAAATATATTGCTCCGAACAAGACGCATTCGTCAGGATACAAGCGGCAATCGTAGACGAAACAAGGCTAAACGTCGATTTGATCACCTTTAATAATTGGTTCATGATCGCTTGCAACATGCCGGAGTACTCAAGGATACCTCCAAATGTCATCGCTACAATCGTCATGGAAACGGTATACATCATATTATCTAAACCGCCGCCATTGAAGAGGTTGTCCACCATCGTGTTGCCTGTTTCAATGGAGAAACCACTTTGCAGCGCAGCAAGTGCACTAGCAACCGATCCTCCTTGTATAAAGATATGAGACAGGAAGCCTAAAATAATTCCGATGAGCAATGCGGGTACAGCAGGTACTTTGACAGCGACAAGAACGATGACCGCAAGTGGAACGAGCAATAGCCAAGGAGAAATGAGAAAACTCTCCTTCAGCACACTTGCTGTCTGGGCAATCTCATCCAACTTCATGTTCCCATCGGCAAACTTTCTTCCAAGAAAACCGTAAACACCTAATGCGATAAGCAAACCAGGAATAGTCGTGTACATCATATGTTTAATATGGTCGAATAAATCCGTCCCTGTCAGACCGGATGCCAAGTTGGTTGTATCTGAAAGCGGTGACATTTTATCTCCAAAGTAGGCTCCCGAGATGATGGCTCCAGCGACCATGCCAGCCGGAATCCCCATGCTCATCCCGATTCCCATACCTGCCACACCAATTGTTCCCATAGTCGACCACGAGCTGCCGATGGCTAGTGAAACGATAGCACAAATGATGGCGATGGCGACAAGGAACCATGAAGGGGAAATGATTTGCAGCCCGTAATAAATCATGGTAGCAACAATACCGCCGCCCATCCAGGAACCAATCGTAAGGCCGACGAGCATAATGATGACAACGGCAGGAAGCGCCAAGCGGATCCCTTTGTACATCATTTCCTCAATTTCTTTCCAGCTATAGCCGGCTCGCCATGCAACGAGCGCTGCCACCGTCGTACCGACGATAAGAGGCATATGCGGTCCCTGCTCCAATTTGACGACCGTCACAAGCATGACCGCGATCATAATAATAAGCGGCAAGATGGCCATGAAAAAGCCAATTTTCTTATCATTTCTTCTACCCATCTTCATTCCCCCAATTCTACGTTGTCAAATGATTCCAAAATGTCGTTATATAGTCGTTAATAATAGGATATTATATTTTATTCGGCAAGTTGTCAATATTTTATTGAAAGCGATTTCAGTGTTATAGTTAATATACGAAATTTTTCTTATATGAAAAACCGTATACCCTGACGTCCAAAGGAGCTGTTTCCATACATGAAAAGGGAGCATAAAAAAGAAAAATTCAGTGACCAAATGAAACGTTATTTACTGATTACAATTGGCGCCACCTTGGCAGCTGTTGCATTGGAACTATTTCTCATACCGAATTCCGTCATCGATGGCGGCATTATCGGTATTTCCCTATTATTGAATATCATCACCGGTATTCCCTTCGGTATTTTGATTCTCCTCATCAACTTGCCATTCCTTTTCTTCGGATTTAAACATATCGGCAAAAGCTTCTTCATATCGTCGGTACTCGCCATTGCGTTATTGGCCATTATCGAGTTTCCGTTGAAATCCGTCGGCCCGTTTGTAACCGACCCATTGCTCGCTACTGTATTTGGCGGATTAATCCTCGGAGCGGGTGTAGGGTTAGTCATACGAAACGGCGGTGCGCTGGATGGAACGGAAATTCTCGGCATTTTATTGACAAGACGCATACCTTTCTCGGTAGGTGAATTTGTCATGTTCTTAAATATTTTCATTTTCGGCTGGGCTGGTTTCGTCTTGACGTGGGAAAAAGCGATGTATTCCATTTTGACTTACTATATCGCGTCTAAAATGATCGATATGGTCATTCAAGGATTGGATGAAACAAAAGCGATCATCATTGTTTCTGATGAATACGAGGAGTTAAGTGATGCGATTGTACAGAGGCTTGGACGGAGTGTAACAAAACTACATGGTAAAGGTGGCATTAGCGATAACGAAAAGGATGTCATTTATGTCGTGGTCACCAGGTTGGAGATTTCCAAATTGAAACAAATTGTTCGCGATGTCGATTCGACTGCCTTCGTCACAATTATGAATACTCAAGAGACACACGGGGCGACGTTTAAATCGGCGATCCATTAAAAAACGGGCGAAGCGCTAATTGCGCCGCCCGTTTTGTTATTTTTCTTCGTAGCTTAATTGCCATTCGATACCGAAACGATCTTTGACACTGCCGTAGCATTTGCTGAAGAAAGTTTCCTGGAGTTCCATTTTCACGTTTCCGCCCTGCTTCAGCTTTTCAAAGGAGTCTTGAATGAAATTCTGGTCACTACTTTCGATTGCTAAGCTGATATTCGATCCTTCCACCACTTGAGAACCCGGAAACGTATCGGAAAACATGATCGTACTTCCGTTAATCATCAATCTGCCATGCATGATCAAGTCTTTCGCCTCGTCCGGCAAAGGATATTCAGGATTCGGCGGCGCTTCCCCAAACGTCATTAAATGGGGTGTCTCTGTGTTGAACACTTCAGAATAGAATTCGATTGCTTCCTTGCAATTGCCGTTGAACGTCAAATAGATATCGACTGCCATAATAAGCCACTCCTTTCATATAATTTCATCATAACGGAAAGAGAAGTGGAATGGCAATCAGCATGACAACAAACATGATCAATTGCAGCGGAACACCAGCCCGGACGAAATCTTTAAAACGATAATTGCCCGCTGTCATGACGAGCGCATTTGTCGGTGAAGCGACAGGAGTCGAGAAGGCCATACTCGCGCCTACTGCAACGGCAATCAAGTATGGATAGGGACTGACTCCCATACTGAGCGCGGCGCTTAACCCGATTGGCGCGAATAAAACCGCTGTCGCCGTGTTGCTGATAAACTGGCCAAACAACATGGTCAGCAGGAAAATTCCCCCTAATACACCAACCGGGCCAATTGGGCCAAGCAGATCCACAATTCCTTCCGCCAGCATCACCATGCCCCCTGTCTTTTCAAGCGCAGTCGCCATCGGAAGCATGGCCGCAATGAGAACGATGCTTTCCCAGTTGATTTGCCCGTAAGCATCATCCATATTGCGGACGCACCCCGTCACAATCATAAGAACCGCACCAATTAAAACCGAAATGACAGCAGGGAACAATTCCAAGATCATCAAACCGACAACGAGGACCATGATCGTCCCTGCAATCATCGCTTTTCCGCTCGCAGCAGCAGCACCTGCATGTTCCTTCGGCTGGCCGATGACTACGACATCTTTCGTTTCCTTGGCGAGCAGTTCAATGGAGTCCCAAGCACCTTGGATTAACAGTGAATCCCCGAAACGCAGACGCTGCTTCGTCATATCACGGACTACATAGTCTCCTTGCCGATTTAGGCCGATAATGTTGACATTATATTTTTCCCGGAACCCGATTCCCCGGATGGTTTCGTTGATAAAACTCGAATGGGGCGTTAATAGAACTTCAGCGATTCCAAACTGTTTTGAGATCAGCTCAGAGGCTTCGGGCTCCTGTTCTTCAATGATCAGCCCATACGCATCAACAAACTTCTCTACATTGGCTAGCGATCCTTGAACGTACAGACGGTCCTTCGGTTGAATGATACTATCCGGGCCCGCCATCTCTTGGTACGTCATCGGCAACAGCTTCATGCTTTCCACAGACTTCCTGCTAATTTTCAGCACACATAAATGAAAGGAAGCCGGAATCTTTAACTGAGCCAAGCGCTTCCCCGCAAGATCTGAGTCTGCGGGCACTTTCACTTTGTAAAGATTGCCGCCCAGTTCGTAATCGATCGCCAATTGCTTTGGTGATAATTTATGTTGGGAGGCACCCGAATTGCTTGTTTGGCTGGCTGGCAATAACGTATTCCGAATGAGAAACATATAGATCAAACCGACAACGACGCCGATAATGCCAATCGGAGTTATTTGAAAAAAGCCTAGTTTTTCGAAGCCGTTATCGACAAGCATTTGACTGATAATCAAATTCGGAGGTGATGCAATCAACGTCAAAAGTCCCGAGAAGCTTGCCATATACGAGAGTGGAATCAAGTATTTGGACGGACTGCTTTGAATGCTGATAGCTATGCTTACGACAATCGGCATCATCAGAGCAACCGTTCCCGTATTGCTCATGAATGCCCCGACAGCCGCCACGATGAGCAGCAGCAATACGAAGAGACGTTTTTCACTGTCTCCTGAATAACGGAGCAATAATGACCCTGCCATCTGAGCAAGCCCTGTCCGTAAAATCCCGGCACCAATGATGAATAGCCCTGCAATCATGATGACGACAGAATTGGAAAAACCGGTTAATGCTTCTGCCGGCGATAGGATGCCAGTGAGAACCATGGCAAGAAGCGCCAAGACGGCAACCAGATCGGTTCGCAGCCGATTTGTCATGAAGAGAATAACCGTCGTGCCTAAAATGAGGAATGTCAACGTAAGCTGCAATGCAATCCTGTTCCTTTCTAAGTAAGTCGCTATCTCTGATTGTAGTACAAAAAAGAAAAAAGCGCCCTTCTAAAGAGCACTTCCTGTCTGCCAAATAGGTGAAATTCATTTTATGGACAACTTCTTAAGATTTCGCACGTGTAAAACGGATTAGAGACGTACCAGTCACACGGATCACTTGACCTTCTTCCAGTGTCACATGCCCATCTGATTTCGCAATCTCTCCGCCAATCAATTCAAATACCCGCGGTTCCTTTCCTTCCTCGAACACATGTAAATATCCATAGCCATAATCTAAAGCAATTTCATAATCTCCCGGCTCAATATCCTGGCCGACATCCCATAGACCCGTAGTCAAATCGGTTGCCAAAGCGGTCGGCACTGGGGTGATTTCAACCGAATCGTATCCTCCATCCGCCCGGACCGTATAGCTGGATTGAATATCGATTGTAAGGCTCCCAGAACCTGCATAACTCCCCACGATCTCAGAAAGGATCAAATCCCCTTTTTCATCATAGACAAAAATATTTCCTGTTGGGTAGCCAGTGAACATATATCTTCCCGATTTGAGTTTCACTTCCGTTCCCTCTTTCGGGACGACTGGAATGGAAACCGGTTCGGCACTCCTATTTTCGCGATCTACCATCTGATAAATGCCCGGATTGACAGCTCCGAGCATTTTCTCCTTCTCAGGGCCGATAATCTCAAAATTTTGCTCATATGCCGAATTGATTTCGGGAGACTTCGGCACTTCACTGCAGCCTGCCATGCCAACCGCCATAAGCAACAGCAAGCAAAACGTACCGGCTATCCCTGCAGTGTTTCCTTTACTTGCTTGTCGCATAATATTTTTCATAATACTCCACCGTCCCCAAAGGTCCTACAGTGATTTCTTTTTCATTGTGCTCCAGCATCCGGTCGATCCAATCGGTCTGTTCCGCCTTGCTCAATCCCTCAAGCGGAATACAGAGTAGATGATCTGCGATATATAGATGATCCTTCGGCAACGTCATTCTCTTTTTCACTGCTTCATATCCGGCCGGACTCATTTCAATCTTTAAAAAGAGATCCGGCTCGCCGGACATCTTTTGTTCATGAATTATGCCGCCGTTTTTCAAGAAAATAACACGATCCGCATATAGATCAAGATTCTCCAGTAAGTGTGAAGCGACAAATATCAGTTTTTCCTGTTGTTTCATTTCCATTAAACAATCCGAGATGAGAGCGACATTCGAGATATCCAATCCATTCATCACTTCATCCATGAGCATGATTGGTGTATCGGCAGCCATCATCATTGCGAAGCATAAACGCTGCCGCATTCCCAATGAGTACGTCTTGGCTTTCTTTTTTACGTAATGCCCCATCTGCAAGCGTTCGATGATTTCCGGTACCCGCTTGGCTGAGCCCGTCCACAGATTGGCATATAGTTTTAAATGGTCGACCCCGGATAGTTCTTCAAAAAGATCCTTTTGCTCAGGAAATGTGACGAGCTGCCGATGGATCTGCAATTCTTCTTTTTCGTTCCGGTATTCGAATTTATCGTCAAACAGCACCTGACCGGAATCCGGCTTTACAAAGTTTGCGATAATATTGAACATCGTCGTTTTACCGGTTCCATTCGGAGCAGCCACTCCGATGATTTCTCCTCGTTCCGCACTAAAATTCAGATTGTCGAGAACGACTTTATCCTTATAGGCGATTGTTACATTCGTCAATTTCAGCATTTAATTACCCCCACCTTTTCCTACTTGGTACGAAGGAGTCGCATGTTTCTTCATATACATCACACGATTCCCGCCAAAGAGCACAAGAAGGACAGCCACGTTCAAGACGGCCAGCCAAACAAAGGCCCATTTGTAATCTATCGTGTCTTTTCCATATTGGACTGCCGTGTCACCGCTTAACACCTGGCTGATTTCCATGACGCTCAGCGGTTGCAGCCAGCTTGCGTCAATACCCGCAAAATGAAGCAGCATCGGAGCTAGAAATACAACAACGATCAGCAGCACAGTCGCATACATATTCTTCGTAATGACGTTCACTAAGATTGATAGCAATAAGAGCAGCAACGCGAGGAGCGCCATGGCTACTACCATATATAAGATATAGCGGCTAGTGCCAACAGCCACATAATCACCGTTCTGGAACAATAACAGAGGTGACTTGAAATTACCCCATGCCGTCCGGATGGACACGAACCATCCGCCTATCAGCAGGCCGGCTAGCAAAAATGCGAGCGCTTGAATGAAATGGAGGCCGGTTTTCACAAATACCCGCTGCATGAATGAAATCGGAAAGATGCCCATTACCGATCGTTTTTGCTGATCATGCAGGAGCATGTTGCCTCCAAGAAATAAAACAAATAACACAAAAAGCAAGCCGTCCACTTTTTCCAATGCAACCGGTATATAATTGCTTGCGGCAAAAGGGTCCGCCTCAAGCGGCAACTGATTCTTTTGATAATACCGTAACAATGCATCCTCTTTTCTGATTTCTTCCTTCGGTATTATAAACTCTGGATGCACGCCTTCATTGCCCAATTCATACAAACGAAGGCGCAATTCATTCAGCTTTAACCCGCCTTCAATGTACTCCTCATAATCATCATTTTTCCAAAGCGAATATCTTTGTTTGTTGATCAAGGATGATTGTTCAGTAAGATTATTGTATATTTCCTGCCCCTTGGGAGTGTCCCGCATTTCCTCCGGGAAGTAATTGAATATAGTGTTATATTCCAGCGCTTCTGCGCTCTTTCTATCTCGAAGACTCTCAATATCACCCGCGCTGTATTGGAAAAAATAGAGCGAAAAAAATAAAATGAAAGCTACACCGAGCAGCCAATTCAGTTTATTCCGCAATAAAAGCTTTCCTTCAAATTGAATGTACTTCCAAATCATACGTGTATCCTTCCTCGTCCTCCTCTTATCCGTTCGAATAAAAGCGACGTTTGTTGATAATGCGGGACAAGACAAACAATATCCCTTCCATGACAACAACAGTTATCAGCAATACAAGAATTCCCCTGGTAAAGTCCATCGTCGTCGTATTCAGCAGGAAATTCTTTTCACCGGTTATGACGTTTCCAAAATCAAAGTACGTCTGTGGAAAAAAACTAATATCAATCCCGAATAACTCCCTTGACGTCCTTGTCAAATAGATCTTTTCGGAAAATAAGAGCAGACTGCTGATTACGAGAACAAGCCATTCATTTTTAAAAATTAAGCTGAAAACAACATTCAGCCTGATAAATAAGTACACCAATATTGGAATGATAATGGCTATTTCCCCTAAGAAAGAAGCAATCGTCATGACATCATAATGTTCCCTCGGAAATTCGTCCTTAATAAGAATGGTCGGTATTTTCAGATCAAAATAGCCAAAGCCATACTGAAATGCCAGCAAGAGCACTCCAAGCAGAAGAACAATTCCAACAACAGCGTGGGTATAAAAGAAAGAAGAAAGTGTCTTAAGGTTCAACTGCCGGTACCAAGACAACGGCAATCCCTGTAAGACCGATTTGTTTGGCCGGTCTCTTGAGAGTAAGTCACTGCTAAAGTAAATTGCACAAAACAACACAAAGTACATGCCATACTGTTGGAAGAATTTTTGCAATGCCTGCAAGCCTGTCTTCTCTTCGATCATCCCAAAAGTAATCGGATGCTCTTTCGCTAAATATGTTTCATAACGCAGCATTGTCTGTTTGTATAGATGCTCACGGTCTTTCCCCGGAAACGGAGAATCCTTGAACAGTTTTTCGTCTCTTATGTAATCAGATGAATCGCCTTCAAGATGATTCGCACGTAAATGCAGCCATCTTGTAGCATTGCCATCCTCATAAGCCGCTAGCATGGCGGAAAACATTCCATACGAATAAGCGTTCATTGCAAAGACTGGCATACCGGAGAATAAGATGATGCCTGTATTGCCTTTGGCAAGGCGGTATTCCTGTTCCGCCTCAAGCTCGGTCAGTTTGCTTTTCACCTCGTCCACATGGAATGTTTCCTGGGTGACTTCATTCGGCACGAAGAGAAAACAATAACTGAGAAGCGCAATACAAAGGAAAACGACAAATGGAATATTTTTTTTATTTCGGTACGTCAACAAAAATTCATGCTTTAAAAAGGTCCAATTCATGCTTTATATCCCTTCAAGTGATATAGTCTTGCAGCTACATAACAATTTATCAAAATATTATATTAATCTATTTTACAAGAATTTAACAAAAATTTCAATACTAGTTATGTATTTAGTGGCATTACTAACGTAGGATTGGTACTTCCCACAATAAATAATGCAGTACAATTTGATTTCCTGCTATTGAAGAACAGCAGACCGTTCCACATGCAAATGAGGTCTGCCTCCTTGCCAACTGACCGATACAGGAACAGAATAGGCCTCTGTTAAGAGATCACCGGTTAGAATTTTTTTCTTTTTACCCGCGGCAACAATTCTTCCTTCTTTCAATAAGAGAACATGTGTAATATCTTCCGTGATCTCTTCTATATGGTGGGTGACATAAACCAAGTGGCAATGTGCTTCAATGACAGTCCGTAATGTTTGCAAAAATTGTTCTCTTGAAAGGATATCCAATCCCGAACAAGGTTCGTCTAATATGAGCATGGTGGGGTAACTCATGAGTGATCTGGCGATAAACACCCGCCTTCTTTCCCCTTCCGACAATAAGCTGATCTTTTTCCCTTTTAAGTAAGTCAGGCGAAATTGGTGCAAAAGCATGTCAGCCCTGCTCCAATCTTCATCCGACGTTTGTTCGTATAATCCGAAACTGGCATATTTGCCGCTAACGATGACCCGTTCCACTGTTTCATTCAAAAACAATTGAGAAAATCGTTCAAGCGAGCTACTGACAAACCCTATCCTTTTCCTTAGTTCAGGCAAGTTGGTTTCCCCAAAGCGATTGCCGAATAGTACGACTTCCCCTTCTGTCGGAAATTGATGTGCCGCAATAATATTCAACAAAGTGGTTTTGCCCGATCCATTTAAACCTAAAATCGCCCAGTGCTCACCTTGCTTCGCTTCCCAATCAATTTCATTCAGGATGAGTTTCTCGCCTCTGCGATATGTTACTTGTTGTAATGAGATAATGCTAGAATCCATTGTCATACACCTTTCTCTTAATCAGTTTCCGTTTCGAAACGGACAGTTGCCTTTTTAGTCATGCATATTCTAATTGGACTGATGTTAACGATGTTCCAAAACTTTCGCTGCGTAATTCTTGAGATGCCCTGTGGTCGTCAGGAAGAGCACGTGAAAATTAGAGCTGACTGCCAACCAGCGGGACAACACAATCTTTTTTACAAACTTAGCAGCATTGATAATCCAATAAATAGGAACGCAAGCATTGTATGTGCTAAAAGTGCTTTTGCTAGAAATGCTCCAATTGTCATGACTCCATCATCCTTGTTGTGACTGCAAAAAACGTTCCCCCAGATCCCCCTATACAGCAGTCTTTTCATTTGTAAACACTTTGGAAATTTCTTAATTCCTTCCTCCCACTATACTCTCATCACTATGAATTTTCAATAAATTCTATGAATCTTTTTATGCTTGCTGAGATACGTTGGATGGATAACAGTTTATTTAGTGAGTTATATTCAGGCTGAGGCGTAGTGGAAAGTTACATAGTGAAATAACTTTTGACGGGGGGCAATACTCAGTTTAGATGGGCGGACTTTTATTGGGAGCGAAGCATTATTCACTTTGAGGGGCATCGGCCGATCCTTTGAATTGGTTAAAATAAATATTTATCTTCTATTATATTTATAAAAAGTACTATGAATGTGAGCAGCCTCACTTTCCTCTTAAAAATCATAAAGGCTGTCTCAGCGAACCAGTTTTCACTGGTTTTCTGGACAGCCAATTCTATAGGTTAGGCAACTGCCATTTTATCTTTTCTTCCCGTTTTCCATTGGATAGCGAACATGATAGCAAACAACGCCATACCGACGATGTCCGTGATCGTTTCTGGGAAGATCAACAATAGTCCAGTCGCCACGATGATGAGGCGTTCAATCAAGTTGCACTTACGGTACCAATAACCAATTATTCCAGCTCCAATCGCAACCATCCCAATGATTGCAGTAAATGTCACCCAGATGATTTCAAAGAAGGATGAATCGATCATAAGCAACGCTGGATTGAAGACAAACATATATGGAATTATGAAGGCGGCTATCGCCAATTTGGCTGAGTTGACCCCTGTTTTAATTGGATCACCGCCAGATATTCCCGAAGCTGCAAATGCCGCAAGAGCTACAGGAGGCGTAATATCCGCAACAATTCCAAAGTAGAAAACGAACAAATGCGCTGAGATAGCAATGACAATTGGTACAGCCGCATCTGTCGGCATATCCATCATCAATAGCTTAATTATGGCTGGTGCAGCAATCGTTGAAGTAATGACATAGTTTGCTGTTGTCGGAGATCCCATACCTAATACAATGGCTGCAAGCATCGTGAAGACGAGCGTTAAGACAATGTTGCCGCCTGCTGCTGCGATCAAGCCGTTAGCAAGACTTAGGCCAAGACCCGTTTTCACAACCACTCCGACGATAATCCCCGCACACGCCGTTGCAGCTGCGACAGCAAGTGCCGTCCGGGCTCCATCGACGAGTGCCATAATAATATCCTTGATGCCTAACCGTGTCGACTTATCGAAGAAGCTTACAATTAACGTCAAGACAATACCTAGCAACGCAGCTTTCATTGTAGGAATACCTAGCAATAGGAAGACGATGATCCCGATGATCGGTAATAACAAGTAAATTTTCTTTAACGTCTCTTTCCGATTCGGAATTTGATCTTCTGACATGCCTTGCAAGCCTACGCGCTTCGCTTCGAAATGGGTCATGATCCAGATGCCTGTAAAGTAAAGCAATGCCGGAATGGCTGCAGCCTTAGCAATTTCCCAATAGGTTACATTCCCGATGAATTCAACCATCAAGAATGCGGCTGCTCCCATGATCGGCGGCATGATTTGTCCACCGGTAGATGCCGCTGCTTCAACACCGCCAGCGAACTCTTTTCGGTAGCCAAGCTTTTTCATCATCGGAATTGTATAAGAACCCGAACCAACAACATTCGCTACTGAACTTCCTGAAATGGTCCCTTGCAATGCACTGGAGAAAATCGCAACCTTCGCAGGCCCTCCAGTTAAGCGACCAGCCAGAACAACAGCCAGGTCATTGAAGTAGTTTCCGACCCCCGTTTTGACGAGGAAAGCCCCAAACAATAGGAAGACAAAAATGAAAGTGGCTGACACACTGATCGGAGTACCTAAAATACCATCCGTCGTAAAGAACATTAATTGGACCAAACTTTCGACATCTTGCCCGCGATGTGCCAAGAACCCAGGGAAATAGGGTCCAAAGAAAGCGTAGACAAGAAACACAGACGAAATAATCGTGATTGGCAATCCTACTGCGCGGCGAGCCGCTTCCAATGTCAATAGGACTGCTGCAATACCGACTGTTAAATCGAGGGAAGACACTCTTCCAACTCGCCCAACGAGATCTTCATAAAACAATGGCCAATATAGTCCTACACAAATGGCGATCAATGAAAGGATAATATCATAAAATGGCACTTTGTTTTTCTTGACTCCTGGCTTCTTCCTAGCCGGAAAAAGGATAAAGACTAGCGATAGAGCAAACCCTAAGTGGATGGAACGTTGTATGTACGCAGTAAATGGCGTTCCAATCGACGTGTATAATTGAAACAGGGAAAATGCGAGCAATCCGCCAAATACGATGTATTTAAAAATGCCTTTTACATTTCGCGTATTGGACTCAGGATCATATTTCTGTAAAATTTCAAGCTGTTCCTCTTCCGACAACATGTCAAACTGCTCATCGGTCAAGTCATGCTGCTTCTTTTCTTTAACCACTCAAATTGACTCCTTTCATCATTTGAAACAAAGAGATTCTTTCAATACGAAATAGGTACGACTTCCCTCTCGTCAAATGTTGTTTTAGATCGTATTCATGCTGCTCATATCTGAACGCAAGATCGGCATCCACATCACCAACGTATAAGACGAATGACTCGATGGTACGATTATCATAAGTAAGCGTATACACGCCGTCCTTCACTGTCAGTGACTCCCCTTCCTCTGCATAGGCGGGCAGTCCGATCCCTACATCTTCGTATTTCATGGTCAGCATTTTGATGTTATCCCCGCGGACAACTTGATAGGTTTCCAGCACATTGGATAGAAAGATCGAGTGGACATATCGGATTTGAAATTCCGTTTCTTCCGACAGTTTCAAATAGTAAACTGCCGGGTGATCTGTCCGATACTCAGTAAAAGTGAATGCCTTTTGTATAGGCAGGAAAAAAAAGATGAGGGCGATTAGGAGTAACAGCAAAAGAATGGTCAGGTTGATCCGTTTCTTTCTCATCCGTCACTTCCTTTCCATTCGAGTAATGAAGAAGGGGACGGCAGAAGCAATCGCTTCACCGCCCCGTTCATTAACGTGCCGTCATGAATTACTTATTCACTTCATCGAAATACTTCTGTGCACCAGGATGTACTGGAATACCGATTCCATCAAGACCTGTTTCAGCTTTGATCAATTTACCTTTTGCATGCTCCAATTGGGATGCATTGTCATAGATCGCTTTCGTGATTTCATAAGCCAAGTCTTCTGGAACATCATTTTGAACGACAATCATCGCTCCAACAGAAACTGTCGGTGTTTCGTCTTTCAAGCCATATGTGCCAGCAGGAATGACGTCTTTTGCATAGTATTGATACTTGGAAATCAATTCATCAGCCTTTTCGTCAGATACAGGAACGACAAATACTTGAGCGCTTGCATTCAAGCCCTCAACCGCTCCAGTCGGTGTTCCGGCAGTAATGAAAGCGGCATCAATTTGGCCAGCTTGCAAGCTCTCTTGAGATTCACCGAAGTCAAGGTTCTGTGGTTGAATATCGTCCATTGTCAAGCCGTGAACTTCAAGCAGTTGTTCAGCGTTTGCATATGTACCTGAACCAGGAGCCCCTACAGACACCTTTTTGCCTTTCAAGTCTTCAAAAGTCTTAATGCCTGATTTTTCAAGTGTTACCAATTGAACTGTTTCTGGATATAGTGCTCCGATAGCAGAAACGTTATCAATTTTTTCTCCGTCAAACATCATTTCGCCCTTAGAAGCATAATACGCGATATCCGTTTGAACGAAAGCCAATTCAGCCTTGTTTTCTTTCAGGGCTGTCATGTTCGCAGCCGATGCTTGGGAAACTTCAGCCGTCGTTTTGATGCCTGTTTCATCATTAATGTAATTTGCGAGCGCGCCGCCGAGTGCGTAGTACGTACCTTGCGTTCCGCCCGTTAGAATACTTAGATATTTGAAGTCCTCTTTCTTCTTCCCGGAATCAGAACCCGAGCCTTTGCTTGAATCATCCGAACCACATGCCGCAAGAACGAGCATAGCGATCATAGTAACCAAAGCAAGTAAACGTATTTTACTATTCTTCATTCAATCTTTCTCCCCTTTTTTTCATAGTTTTGCAACTTAGTGTCCATTTTAACATGAAGGCTGACTCTTTTGTCAACGTTTCTTAGTAAATTATCAGTAAGTTGCAAGCGGTTCCAGGTTAAACCGCAACAAAAGAAGGACAGATTGAAACGCTCTGTCCCTCTCTTTACAACACTATTTACTGTTTGTCTTTGATATCGGCATAAGTAAGCCCGGCTTCTTCCAAGTCGCGCGTCCGGTGAGCAATCCGAGAAGCTGCACACGATGCGACACTGGCCACCAGGTCATCAAGAAATGTATGAACGCCGCGGCCTTTCTTCGTGTCCAGCTCATTGATGATGCCGATTTTATTCTTATCAAGATGGCCAAATGTCGTAACAGCTATCGAACCATACGTAAAGACGGCACCTAGCGCAATTGTCTCATCGACACCAAACAGCCCTTCGTCATTTTCTACAATCTGCTGGAGAGGTGCAGACAGCTTTTTCTGTTCTGCTAGTTCATCCAATTCAATTCCGACAAGAATGGCATGCTGCAATTCACGTTTCCGAAGCACTTTTTCAACTGAATCCAGGCATTCCTCCAAATCCAAACTCGGATTATAAGGTGCTTGCATTTCATAGACGATTTTCGCAATATCCTCAAGCTCCACCCCTCGGCGGATAAGCGCCTGTTTTGTCGCTTCCGTCACGACATCGGAATGAACGATATTTTTCCCAGTAAACATATCAATGACCCCTTTTCTTTCGAAAGAATCCAACTTCTATAAAGAGGAAGGGAAACCTCCGCTTTTTTGTACATCCTATCCAAGCATTATACCTGTTCTTCATCCTATGTTACAATTTCAATACATGACAGTCATGAGGAGGTCCCAAATTGAATTACGGTAAAATAGAAGAAGTAACCCTTTACAGTAAGGCACTTAATGAAGAGATGCAGCTGCTGATTCACTTGCCCCACCATTATTCGCCTTTATACAAGCACTCCGTCCTGATCGCATCGGACGGCAAGGACTATTTCCAATATGGCCGCATCGGCCGAGTGGCAGATGAGCTGATGGAAGAAGGCGAAATCGATAATATGATCGTCGTCGGGGTTCCTTACAAATCCGTCATGGAGCGCAGAAGGATGTATCACCCGGAAGGGGACAGGCACGAAGCATATATCCGTTTTCTAGCTCATGAGCTTATTCCCTACATCGATGAGAACTATCCAACGTATCAAGTAGGGGCTGGAAGAGGACTAATCGGAGATTCCTTGGCTGCCACCATTTCGCTGTTGACTGCCTTGAAATATCCGAATTGTTTTGGAAAAGTGATGCTGCATTCGCCATATGTGGACGAATCTGTCCTCGAAAAAGTGAAGCAGGCAAAAGACCCGTCCAGCCTTTCCATCTACCATGTCATCGGCCTGGAGGAGACCGAAGTCCAAACAACTGTTGACGGCATACGGGATTTCCTGACTCCTAACCGTCAATTGAATGAAGCAATTAAAGAAAAAGGCTTCCCTTATTTCTATGAAGAGTTCGAGGGAAATCATACATGGAAAAATTGGCAAAAAGATGTCAAGAGAGCTTTATTGAAATCTTATAATGATGCCAAATAAGACAAAAATCAAATGTATCTGTTATAATTAACCGTATCAGGTTGGAATCATATTCTAGAGGAGGTCTTTTATTATGAAATATGGTGTTGTTGCGTTTCCATCAAAAAAGCTGCAAGATTTGGCGAACGCCTACAGGAAGCGGTATGATCCCCACTATGCACTAATTACACCTCATATGACATTAAAGGATGTATTCGAGGCGAACGATACAGAAATTGAGCAAGTCGCAAAAGAGATTCGTAACATCGCGGCGAAAAACAGCCCCTTCGAATTAAGCGTCTCCAAAGTGAGCACATTTGCACCAATTACGAATACGATTTACTTCAAAGTGACGCCGAACGATGAACTGTTGGCGCTCCATAAAGATTTGGATGGTGTATTCACTGAAAAGCAGACAGAATACTCTTTCGTTCCCCATGTAACGATTGCACAAAAATTAAATCCGACGGAACATGATGACATTATCGGTCAATTGAAGATGATCGGCGTCGACCATACCGAGACGATTGATCGCATCCATCTTCTATATCAACTCGAAGACGGCTCATGGACAGTATACGAGACATTCCGTCTGGACGAGGAACAGTAAGCGTTGATCCGGGTAAAAGTAGCCGGTTCGGAACCGGAACGGGAAGACGCATTCTCCGTCAGGAAGATGGTATTTGTCGAAGAGCAAGGGGTGCCACTCAACCTGGAGTTGGATGAACACGACGCTTCTGCTGCCCATTTTATCGTCTATTCCGATGACCAGCCGATCGGAGCTGGTCGCATTCGGGAAATCACGCAAGGTGTCGGCAAGGTGGAACGTGTTTGTGTGTTAAAGGATTTTCGAGGCAAGCATTTAGGGAATTTGATCATGCATTCCCTTGAAGAATATGCACTGAAGACCGGCATGCATAAAATTATTCTCAATGCCCAGTCCTATGCAGTTCCATTCTACGAAAAGCTAGGCTATATCGTAACGTCGCCAGAGTTTATGGATGCTGACATTCCCCATCGTGCAATGGAAAAAATGATCACGCAATAAGAAGAGGCTGACATGTCCGATCTGATTCTCAGATGGACCTCGGCCTCTTATCATTTTTATGTATATTTGTTAATACTGAAATCCGTTGCTTGTTAGGCAACGGGTTAGACTGTAGACAAACTCCAGGAATTCGGAGTTTGTCTACAGTTTTTTCGTTTATAACGAATAAAGTAATAGGAAAGTTGATTTGCGCTACGGTTGGACGCTTTCCGCGGGCACGGCTTCAGCCGCTTCCTTCGCTGCGCTCCGTCCAGGGTCTTCAGCTCGCGCTGTTCCCGCTGGAGTCGCCAACCTCCGCTCCAATCAACAGGGTGTTCGCAATTATTATCGGGCGATGGTTATGATGACAAAAAACAAATCAACGAGCGTAAAGAGTTAGAAATGCTGACCATTGAACAACTGGTACCGCAAGATCATCTTGTTCGCAAGCTCGATGCAGCAATTGATTTCTCTTTCATTATCATTGGTCGAAGACCTTAATTCGGCAGTTGAGAGACCCAATATCGAGCCAGTAGTTTTGATCAAAATGACTTTCATAGAAGGTGAAATCCCACAGGAAAAGCAGTAATACGGAACGGCTTTTGCGATAAAAAGCGCATTTGGTGCAAGCTTGAATCACAAATTAACAGAGATAGGATGCCGGCCCAAGGAAACCGACCGCCAGGAGCAGAAATCAACATTGCAATAATTTTTATGTGAGCAGTGGTAACAATTTATTTTTAAACGTTAATTAATATTCTTTTGTCTAGGCACAAAAACCCGCTGCCTGTTAGGCAGCGGGTCAGACTGTAGACAAAAGGGTTGGAAATCAAATTGATTTCCAACCCTTTTCGTGCTTTTTTAGTGTTTTTTTGCGAGAATGCGTCCTAGCACTGTTCTATTTTCCTTTTAATTAGGCCACGGCTGGTGCTTTCCATGTCCAGCTGGCCAATTTCTTAAGATTTAAGGCAGCAAAAGTCAGCATCGCCTGCATGGACAATTTTTTGAGCCCCCGGAGGGTTGTCCATCGCATGCCATGCTTTTCTTTGGCGTCTGCAAAGACACGTTCAATCGTCTCTTTGCGCTTCCCGTATATCTTTTTGATCTCATGGTGATGTCTCAATTCTTCCGCTACATCCAGGTAATCCTGCCAGATATGTCGTTGAATGATTTTCTGCTGATTCTTACTCT
>NZ_JAKMHX010000032.1 GCF_022048975.1 Sporosarcina cyprini
TGCTCGAGAAGAATAAGCTCAACGATCAGATCATTTTTCTTGATTGGTCAAAGGCATTCAGCGCGACCTGGTGCAGGGAAAGACATGTAAATCTTCCGCGTTTAGATTAAACAGTCGAACCGTATCCCGCGGGACCTCGTATCTTATATCAACCGCTCGTATCTACTGTCGAAGCACTCGTATAATCCTGTAACCGCTCGTATCTGCTGTCGAACCACTCGTATAATCCTGTGACCGCTCGTATCCGCTGTCGAACCACTCGTATATTTCAGCAACTGCTCGTATCTGCCGCCGAACCACTCGTAAAACTGCTCGAGCAATCAGATCATTTTTCTTGATTGGTCAAAGGCATTCAGCGCGACCTGGTGCAGGGAAAGACATTTAAATTTTCCGCGTTTAGATTGAAAGGTCGAACCGTATCCCGCCGAACCTTGTATCTTCAATCAACCGCTCGTATCCGCTGTCGAACCACTCGTATAATCCTGCAACCGCTCGTATCTGTTTGCGAAGTGCTCGTATAATCCTGTGACCGCTCGTATCTGTGGTCGAACCACTCGTATATTCCCACGACCCTCGTATCCTCTCCCGAACCGCTCGTAAAATTGCTCGAGAAGAATAAGCTCAACGATCAGATCATTTTTCTTGATTGGTCAAAGGCATTCAGCGCGACCTGGTGCAGGGAAAGACATGTAAATTTTCCGCGTTTAGATTAAACGGTCGAACCGTATCCCGCCGAACCTCGTATCTTCAATCAACCGCTCGAACCGTATCCCGCCGAACCTCGTATCTTCAATCAACCGCTCGTATCCGCTGTCGAACCACTCGTATAATCCTGTGACCGCTCGTATCCGCTGTCGAACCACTCGTATAATCCTGTGACCGCTCGTATCCGCTGTCGAAGCACTCGTATAATCCTGTAACCGCTCGTATCCGCTGTCGAACCACTCGTATAATCCTGTGACCGCTCGTATCCGCTGTCGAACCACTCGTATAATCCCGTGACCACTCGTATCTGTTTCCGAAATGCTCGTATAATCCTGCGACCACTCGTATCTGTTTTGGAAGTGCTTATATAATCTTGCGACCACTCGAATCCCACCTCGCTTAATCCTCAATTTGCACACAAATCTTCATTAGCACGCCACCATCTCACAACAAAAAAACACACCAATCGCATTTCGATTGGTGTGGTGGACTGTGTCTTATTGCGGTACCCGGATTGTCCAACGAGAGAAGTCAGGTTCTTCTTTTAAAACCATTTCTTTCGGGTAGATGAATGTCCATGGTTTGGATGTGTTGGCTTTGACAGAAAGTGGTCCGAGGTTGAAGGAACCGCGGGCGACGATTTCGCCAGTTGCATCGACAAGTTCAAGCGGAAGTTTTTCGATGTTGATCTGCTTGGAATGGCCGTTGCGGATGAAGATGGAAGCAGCGATGCTGCCGTCTTCTTGAATCTTTACTTGGAATCCGGCGAAGTTGACTTCGCGCGGCTTTAGTTTTGGCATGTTTTCGACGACTTTCGCCAACGCGTCTTTTTGTTCTTGAGCCAGGCCGTCTTCCCATGCTTGTTCCAATTCCAATTTATGTGGAACCATTGATTGTACGTTGAAAGCGAGCTTCCAGTTTTCAGCTGGCGGCGCGTCTGCGAAAATATTGTCTTTTGTGAAGACGAATACCCACGGACGGGCGCTGCGTCCAGGAATGTCTCCAAGTTCGTTCAAATCAAATTCCTGAGATGCGAGTGTTTTTCCTTCTGCGTCGAGCAGCATGAGCTCCACGGAGCCAACTGTGATCGTTTGATCGAGAGACGAACGGAAAAACGATTTGACGAGCCAGCTGCCGTTAGCCGGTTCCACGTCGATATCGATTCCGGATAGGGAAATTTGGTTCGGCTTCAATGGTTCGAGTTCATTCGCAAGGAAACGGAATACGTATTCCTGCTCCTGAGAAAGCGTCCATTGCGGATGCAGGGAGAGCGCTGTCTCCACTGCATCAGTGCCTTCTGAACGGGCAGCGCCTTCTAAAATCTCATTCGAGTCGATTGTGCTATCGGAACCTGTTTTGTCGGTTTTCTTAAATAACGATAAGAGTTTCATAGTGATTGGGCCTCCTGTTGTTGTGAAATGAGCTTCATAAAGCCGATAACTTCGGATGCGATGTTCCGGCGCAGCTTCTGGTAATGCTTAGCGAACAACTGCAAGCCTTCCCGCTGATAAATACGCATCGGATCTTCCTGGCCATACGAACGTAAGCCAATCCCTTCCTTCAGACGGGACATGACGTCCAGATGCTTCACCCACATGGAATCGATATGGCCGAGCATCACCTGAGGAATGATTTCGTTGACCTGTTCGTTCTCTGCGAATGAATCCAGATAGTTAAATAGCTGTTCTACCGGTTCTTCATAGGCTTTTAAAATATCCGACACACGTTCATAGGAACGGTTCAATGTGACCGGTTCAAGCAAAAGTCCGTTCATCGTGCGCTCGATTCGCTCAAAATCCCAGACATCCGGTGTTTCGTTTTCCGGGCAGCTGTCGTAAATGACGAATTCAATTGCTTCCGACATCATCTTCTTCAATTGATCGAACAAATCAGTTCTCTCCAGAACTTTGTCGCGGAGCGAATACAAGACGCCGCGCTGGTCGTTAATGACATCATCGAGCTTCAAGTTATATTCCCGCATGGAGAAGTGGGCGCCTTCGACGATCCGCTGTGTACGCTCCGTCAATTCATTCACTTCAGGGTTTTGGACAAGGCCTTCCTCATCGGTTTTGACCTTCTTCAGGAATTTCTCCAAATCATCCTTCGCAAAGCGTTTGAACATATCATCCTCTAATGAAAGGAAGAATTGGCTTTCCCCACGGTCGCCTTGTCGTCCGGAACGTCCTCGTAATTGATTGTCGACGCGGCGGCTTTCATGCTTCTCCGTACCGAGTACGAATAATCCGCCGAGTTCCTGCACGCCTTCGCCGAGCATAATGTCGGTACCACGTCCGGCCATATTCGTTGCGACTGTAACGTGCCCCGGCTGGCCTGCCTGGGAAATCAAATCGACTTCCTGCTCGACACTTTTTGCATTCAATAGATGGTAGTTCAGTTTATATTTATCCAAGTACTCGGCAACCTTTTCCGATTGTAGGATGGAAGTCGTTCCGACCAGGACAGGTTGTCCAGTCTGATTGCGCTTTGCAACTTCCTTGGCTACCGCTTCATATTTCTGTTCGATCGTTTCATACACTTTATCCGGGGAATCAATGCGGGCACGCGGACGGTTTGTCGGGATCTGGATGACTTCCATGTTATAAACTTCACGGAATTCCTTCTCCTGTGTTTTAGCCGTTCCTGTCATTCCGCTGAGATTCGGGTACATCCGGAAATAGTTCTGGATCGTGATTTGTGCCTGGGCCTTGTTTTCATCAGTGATCGGCAAGCCTTCTTTCGCCTCGATCGCCTGATGGAGACCGTCGGAAAGTGTTCTGCCTTCCATGATGCGGCCGGTAAACATATCGACCAGTTCCACTTTATCTTCCTTCACGATATAATCGACATCGCGTTTGAAGATGACGTGGGCACGAACTGCCTGAATCATATAATGGTAGAGAGTCTGATGTTCCAAATCATATAGATTGTCGATGCCAAATGCTTTTTCTACTTTCTCAATGCCAGTCTCTGTTAGAGAAGTCGCTTTCGTTTCATCGTCGAAATCAAAATCAACGCCTTTTTTAAAGCGTTTGGCGAGCATTGCAGCGATATGATGCAAATCAGGATCGGCCTGCATTTTTCCTGCCACAATTAACGGCGTTTTCGCTTCATCGATCAGTACGCTGTCGACTTCATCAATGATGGCGAAATGGTAGGGGCGCTGCACTTTTTGTGAAACGTGCTGCACCATATTATCCCGGAGATAGTCGAATCCGAACTCCGTTCCGACACCGTATGTAATATCGGCTTCGTATGCATTCTTCTTGGCAGGTCCTTGCATCATCGGCACATTCAGACCGACAGTAAGACCGAGGAAACGGTGAATTTGGCCGATTTGCTCGAAATCCCGCCGAGCCAAGTAATCGTTTACTGTAATGACATGAACGCCTTTGCCTTCAAGTGCACGCACATAGGAGGGAAGTGACGCAACCAGCGTTTTACCTTCTCCTGTTGGCATCTCTGCGATATTCCCCTCAGTGAGGACCATGCCGCCGATGAGCTGCACATCGAAATGGCGCATGCCTAAAACCCGTTTGGAGGCTTCACGCACAACCGCGAAAGCGTCAGGGGTAATGGCCTGAATTGTTTCGCCCGCTTCTAAGCGGCTTTTGAAAACTTCTGTCATATGTGCCAGTTCTTCATCTGTCAATGTAACATATTTGGATTCTAAATTATTTATATCCTGGACAACTTTCCGATACTTCTTCAGTTGCCTTTCGCTCGTTTGATTTGAACGTTTGAATAGTGATAGCATAAAATGAACGCTCCTTTATAATGCTCCTTCTACAAGGATACGGTTCTATTTTATCAAACAATAAGTTAAAAGACTACTGGAAGCAGATAATTGTATAATTATAGAAAGGCGCCAGGAGTTATTTGGCGAGAAAGGGGGTATACTAGTTTTAGTTAGCAACTTTGGGTGATTTCCGGAACTAACCGTGTTATAATACTGTTGGCTAAGTAAATTATTGTTTCTTGGGGAGGAAAGACATGCTATTCCTTGCTATGGCCGCTGCGTTTGTAGCTTCTATCATACTAACTCCACTTGTTATTAAATTCGCGTTCAGGATTGGAGCGGTTGACCGGCCAAACTACCGGAAGGTCCATGCACAGATCATGCCACGCATTGGCGGACTCGCCATTTTCGGCGCGTTCATGATCGGCTACCTTATTCTGCGACCGGAAGATCCGGATGCGACGTATAATACGGCGGGCATCATTGTCGGTGCATTCCTGATTATCGCAACTGGCTTTTTGGATGACATGTTGGAAATTACCGCGAAAGCGAAATTGGTAGGACAGCTGGCAGCAGCACTTGTTGTTGTAATGTGGGGCGGATTGCAAATTGATTTTGTAAACCTGCCATTCTTTGGACAATTAGACTTTGGGTATTTCAGTATTCCCATTACGATCATTTGGATTATCGGCATCACGAATGCCATTAACTTAATTGACGGCCTTGACGGTTTGGCTGCTGGTGTTTCCACCATTGCACTCATTTCCATCACAGTCATGGCAGTCATCATGGGAGATGTCTACGTTATTGCGACCGCGTCATTGCTTGCGGCCAGCTCACTAGGCTTCCTCTTCTTCAACTTCCATCCCGCGAAAATATTCATGGGAGACACGGGAGCTCTGTTCCTGGGCTATATGATTTCCGTCCTGGCGATGCTAGGATTCAAAAACGTAACAGTTGTATCATTAATCATTCCAATCATTATGCTCGGTGTTCCGATTTCGGATACATTCTTTGCGATCGTCAGAAGAATTCGCATGAAACAGTCGATTACGGCTGCGGATAAATCGCATTTGCACCATTGTTTACTGCGTGCCGGATTCTCTCATCGCCAAACGGTTCTGATCATCTATGGACTAGCTATTCTTTTTGGTGTCGCTGCAGTATTGTTCTCGCAAGCGACTGTATGGGGAGCCATTGTGCTCATCGCAGTCATGTTGATCGCGATCGAATTGTTTGTTGAAATTATCGGGCTGGCAGGAACGAATTATCGTCCTTTATTGAATCTGGTCCGTATGATAGGAAAATAAAACGTAAAAACTCCGGCAATGGGCCTTCCTTCAGGAAAACCCGTTTCCGGAGTTTTTACGTAGTCTGATTGGTTGATATGAAATCAAACAGGCAGTCGCCCTCTATTCTATAGAAGGCAGCTGTTGAAACGTGAACGTCATAATTCTGTAAAGAAAAGCTGCCGCTCCAATAGGAGGGCAGCTTTTATGTCATTCTGATACGTCGCTTTCATCGGCAGTGCCGATTACATTGGTATCGTTATTCGTTAACTTTGATGAATCAGGAATCAAACCGAGATGGGACTTCAATATTTGTTGGATCGTATGCAAATCCCCATCGTCCAGCTTATAGTAATAGGTACCGGTAGACCAGTCATCATAACCTTTCAAAGAAAGTGACTCGACATCGGGCATTCCGCCTTTTGCATATTCCATGAAGGAAGTCATTTCACTGTAGGTCATGTTTGTTTTCATATTGTCACCAACGGCTTCAATGACATCTCCGTATTTCGTAACCGATTTAAGTGATGCCGCCTCTTTCAGGATGGCTTGAATGATCATTTGCTGGCGTTTCCCGCGCTCGATATCGCTGTCCGCTTTTCTAGTACGGGCAAGCGCAAGAGCGTGACGACCATCCAAATGCTGCATTCCTTTTTTCAGCTGAATTGAATTTTTATCGAATTCATCCTTCTCAACACGGTCATATGGGACTTCCACATCGATGCCGCCTAGTGCATCCACCACTTCAATAAAGGCATTAAAGTTCATTTTGACATAATAATCGATCGGGATGTCCAGCATTTCTTCTACTGTTTCAATCGCTGCATGCGTACCGCCATAAGCGTGAGCATGGGTGATTTTATCCTTATAATCGACCTTTGGAATATATACATAGGAGTCACGCGGAATGCTGAGTAGTTTCACTGATTTCTCTTTCGGATTGAAAGTGGCAACAAGCAAAGCATCCGAACGGCTGTTATCATCGCCTTGTCCCCGCGTTTCACTATCATCAACACCGATAAGCAAAATGGAAACATTGTCGCTTGCCGGTTCGACTTTCGCTTCTGCGCGAATTTCGGATTTCGGTGTCTCTGGAATTGCTTCGTATGCTCCTTCAATGGCTTTCTGCGCCTTTTGCTGTAGATTCAACGCATACGCAGTAACCATAAGAAGGGAGGAAAAGGTCACAAGCAACGCAACTTTAATGGCCAAACGCTTTTTTGACGTCTTTTTTTTCATCTTCTTAAAATCTTTTCTTTTCATTTATGTGCCTCCAAAAATCGGCCATAGAACGTTCGTGACAGAAAATGCCGGTACAAAACGTTGTGCGTGGCAATTCTGGTCAACAGACGAGGTACCTGCGGCAGATTATTTGTTCAGTATGTGCATCTATCAATTATGACGCCCCTTGGCCCATAAAGTTCTCTCTCTATTCAAATAGACGCCAACTTTCACCATTATACTATCAAATTCTTCTAACGTATACCACTTTAGACATCAAACTCCAAGAATAATTCGGATACCGGATGAACTTTTGCCTGCCCATTTGTCAGTTCGGTCATCCATTGGACAAATTGTTCCGTCTCCGTTACTGGCACGTACATATGGATATCAACCGATTCTCCGTACACAATTTCATGTAGCGGGTAAGAGGATTGTCTTGCTTCGTTCTCGACTTTTCCAAGCCAGGTGTAATCGATAGAGATTTTCATTTCCTTATGAAGTCGTCTTTCCACGACGCCGGTAGCTGCAATCCCTTCAGTCGTTGCGCGTCCATATGCTCGGATCAGTCCGCCGCCGCCAAGTTTGATTCCTCCGAAGTAACGGGTAACGACGACTGCTGTATCTTTCAGCCCTTGTTTTTTTAGCACTTCGAGCATAGGCACACCAGCTGTGCCAGATGGTTCACCATCATCGTTTGCTTTTTGGATCTGGTCATGTTCGCCGATGAGATAAGCGGAACAGTTGTGGGTAGCTGAATGATGTAACTTTTTGATTTCTTGAATGAAAGCAAGTGCTTCTTCTTCAGTCTCTACCCTCTTTATATAAGAAAGAAATCTGGATTTTTGTATGATGATTTCACTTTCCCCAGCCAATTTAACGGTTCTATAGTCAGCTCGCATTTGCAGTGCCCCTCCTATTTGTAATACAATTTTAATACGCATATAGTAATATGATGATATAATAAACAAAGTGTATAAGGAATTCATTAGTACTGCAACATCACTAACTAGGCGAGATTGAAGAGGCTGTGAGCAGGAGGGGATGAATTGGCTGAAAAAGCAATAGACATCCATAAATTGGAATCCATCTTCGATAATATGGTAAATATGATGGACCAGTCGAAAAATGACATATTTACAATTAGCGAACAGAGTCGGCAAAATTACGACGAAATGAGAAAAGAGCTCGTTATTATCAAAGAGGATATTTCCCGGGTAATAACTGAAGGCGACTATTTAGAGGATATGACTCGTCATTCCCGTAGAAGACTCGCTGACGTTTCGAAGAATTTCCTTAATTATTCGGAGGAAGAAGTGCGGCAAGCTTATGAAGTGGCAAACGATTTGCTTGTCAGGTTATCGATCAACCGCATGGAAGAAAAACAGCTTCGTGTCCGTCGGGATGAGCTGGAACGCAGAATTGCGGCGTTGCTTGAGACGATCGAAAAAGCCGATCACTTAGTGAATCAGGTGACTACGGTCATTACATATCTGACTTCCGATTTAAAGAAGGTTGGCGAAGCGCTTGAAACAGCGAGGCAAAAACAGGAATTTGCCATCCAAATCATCCAGGCTCAGGAGGATGAACGGAAACGGCTCTCCCGGGATATTCATGACGGCCCTGCGCAAATGCTTGCCAATGTGCTGCTCCGTTCAGGTCTGATTGAGAAGACATTTGTCGAAAAAGGTCCTACATCAGCCTTATCGGAACTTACACAACTGAAAGAGATGGTGCGGAATGCCTTATATGAAGTACGTCGCATTATCTATGACTTGCGGCCGATGGCACTTGATGATCTTGGTTTGATCCCGACATTACGAAAGTATCTCGCTACGGTCATGGAGTACGAGAAAGGAACTATCATACACTTCATGAACAATGGTTCAGAAAGACGGTTCGAATCAAATATTGAAGTAGCCATTTTTAGGTTGGTTCAGGAATCTGTTAACAATGCACTCAAACATGGTAATTCAAGGGATGTATGGGTGAAAATTGAATGGCTTCGTGATACAATGAATATTGTAATTAAAGATAATGGACAGGGCTTTGACCAAAGCGAAACAAAAGAAAAATCATTTGGCATTATTGGAATGCGCGAGCGAATCGAATTGTTGAAGGGCGAGATGAAAATCATGTCTGCAGCCGGCAACGGAACGACTGTGCTTTTCCGCATTCCACTAGAAGACGATATAATTGTTGAATAGGGTATTGGGAGGGAAAGAAATTGACAAAAATTTTAATTGTGGATGATCATCAGCTTTTTCGTGAAGGTGTGAAACGGATCCTTGATTTTGAAGATTCGTTCGATGTTGTCGGAGAAGGCGATGACGGCAGCGAAGTGAATGAATTATACCGGAAATATGAGCCGGATGTCGTTTTGATGGATATCAATATGCCCCGCATGAATGGTGTCGAGGCGACAGAGCAGCTTCGTAAGGAATTCCCAGAAGCGAAAGTCATCATGCTTTCAATCCATGATGACGAATCTTACGTATCGCATGCATTGAAATCGGGTGCTCTCGGATATATGCTGAAGGAAATGGATGCAGATGCGATTGTACAAGCAATCAAAGTCGTAGCAGCTGGAGGCTCTTACTTGCATCCGAAAGTGACGCATAACCTGGTGGCAGAATTCCGCCGTTTGAGTGAACGCGAATATAAAGGCTCATTCCAACAGAGTGAAATTCGCCGTCCGCTCCATTTGTTGACGAAGCGGGAGTGCGAAGTGCTTCAGCTGTTGACAGACGGCCAAAGCAACCGAACGATCGGTGAGACGCTTTTTATCTCTGAAAAAACAGTCAAAAACCATGTTTCGAGCATTTTGCAGAAAATGGGCGTCAACGACCGGACACAGGCAGTTGTCACTGCGATTAAAAACGGTTGGGTTGAAGTGAAGTAAGGAAAGATAGGAACAGGCATAGGGGATAGTAGACGGGGCACACCCGCTGCTTCCCATTTGTCATTTTTCAGTCTAAGGGCTATCCATCTGGAATGGCCCTTTTATTATGTAGGAGGTAGACGTATGAAGAAACGATCATTGCTCATCATGCTGTTCAGCATTCTCCTTGTCTTAGGTGCCTGCAGCAAGGATGAGGAGAAGCAGACAAGCCAAGGCTCTGTCGATGATGGAGAGGCGGCCGGAGGATATGGGTCGATCGATCATGGCGTCGATGATAAAGGTGTTGGATTCAATATGGCAGGGGGCACGATAGAAGAAGCGCAAAATGTCCCGGCTGAAGAAAAAGCGGCGATTGTGGAAACTTTCCAGGCGTACATCGACGCGTTTAACCAAAAGGACATCGATACTTATCTATCTGTGCTTTCTCCAAACTCAGAAAGCTTTTCTCTCGAGGATGAACGGGCTCTGTTGCAAGAGACGTTCAAAGATTATGATGTAACACGGGAAGCGAACGATGTAACAATCGTCAAGTACGAGGAGAACGAAGCGCAATTATTCGCCAAGTTGAAAACGACATTCAAACAGATTGAATCAGGTTTGGAAACCAATCCGTCAGGGCGGCAGGTCACAGTTTTCAAAAAAGAAGATGGCCAATGGAAAGTGGACTCGATCTATTATATAGGGGACGAGGAAAAGAAATAAGAATGTGGAAGGCTGCTTGCCGATCAACAGATTTGTTGATTGGCAGGCGGTCTTTTTTTGGCGAAATCGGACATACTGTCAAGAGGATTCAAATATTTCCTGTGGATTGCTAGTTGTATTTGCCTGGATATTGGCATATACTAATATATAGAACATACGTTCCTTTTTTATTGAGAGGAGGAAGTTGTGATGCCTTTAATCCCAGCAAAGGCATTGCCGCATTTTGAGAACATGATTTATTTGCCGATGTTGCTTACCATTTTAGAACGAGATCGGCAAACGATTGAAAAAGGCCCATTCAAATTGAAGGGCCCTTACTTGAAAATGATTGAAAATGCGCTGCTCAGTGTCCAAAGCGAATTAACAGACACCTCGATGTACTTGCGACGCCATAATATGAAGGTGATCCGTAGTAAAATGGATGACACGTTTACCGAATATATCTTCATGAATGGCGGCTATGAGGATCATCGGCGTTATTTGAATGTCCGTTTGCGGAACCGGACAGAAGAACTGCTGCAATTTTATATTACAATGGCAGGAAACCGGACGCCTCAATCGGGTTTGAACAAGTAGGCTGATTTATTCAGGAGATGCTGTTTTTTTAAAAAATCCTTCTCTAAAAATCTGGCGAAGCAATATTGCCGCCACATTGTATTGGCTGAAACCGCTAGTTTAATCTTCCGGCCATTTTCAAGTGTGACAACGCATCCCAAAGGATCCGGCTCGATGAAGTCGATGGCTAAACAGTTGATCCATACGTTTTGATCGGAAGAAGACGATAGTGTAGGAATGAAGATACATGGTGTGTCGTATGCGTGCGCAAGGAGAATCGGGGTCTTATGGACATTACCTAAAACAATCTTAGCGGTTTTCGTCAACACTTGAAAAGAACTGCCATAAAAAGCGGCGGAGCTTTTCATAATATGTATCGGTTTCTTTGGAACGTCCAACTCTCTGTCCCGCTCAATCACATATGTGAGAATCCGATTTCCGAAACGAACTGGTTGCAGAACAAAGGTGCTAAACGATACTACATAATTGCCCATTGGTTTTTCCATTTCCAATTACACCCTTTCCTTATAAAAGTTACTTTCGTAGCCTATTGTAATCCAGATAGAATATAAAGCAACCAAAAAGATGAATAATTTTGACTAATTTTAAAAATGAATCTTTTTATCTATTAAGCCTTAGGTTGAGATCGGATGGTGTATAGATATTTATGCCTAAACATACCCATTTAAAGGCTTTTATTTAAAAGTAAACTCATATGGAAAGGATTTTATTACCATCAAGAGAAATAGAGACAGAGATGCTTTCATAGGTAATTTGTAATGAGATAAACAAATGGCACTCATTCGACAGCTAGTAAACTGTGTAAGACTACAATGAAAAAGACCTCCCAATTGGAAGGTCCTAGCTTTATTGATTTTGATATTCAAGCGCTGCCGCACCAAGTGTCTTCGCAGCGATGAGCATGGAACGCTCGTCGATGTCAAAGCGTGGGTGGTGATGCGGATAAACATCTGTAGGCATCGCGCCTGTAAAGAAGAACGTGCCCGGTACTTTCTCAAGATAGTAGGCAAAGTCTTCGCCGCCCATTTGCGGTTTTGTTTCGACTAGCGCCTGGATATCAGGAATTTGCTCAGCTACGTTTTTCAAAAACTCGGTTTCTGCCGCATGGTTCACGACAGCCGGATAGCCCCGGAAGTATTCGAATTTGATTTCACAATTGTTTGCGATGGCTGTTCCTTCCACGACACGGGCCATTTCTTGTTCCATCAGATCACGTGTATCTGGATTGAATGTGCGCACTGTGCCGCCGAGCTTTGCAGTATCTGCAATAACATTGAAGGCGTTATCCGCGACAAACGAGCCAACGGATAAAACAGCTGAATCGATTGGATCGACCCGGCGGGAGACGAGCTGCTGAAGATTCATGACAAGCTGCGACCCAATGACAACTGCGTCTTTCGTTTGATGTGGCGAAGCGCCATGTCCGCCGGCGCCTTGGATGGTAATATCGAAACGGTCTGCGGCTGCCATAACGGGACCCGCTAAATATTCGACAGCACCATACGGGATGAGTGACCAAAGATGGGTTCCGAAAATGACGTCCACCCCGTCCAGGCAGCCATCTTCAATCATGGAAATGGCACCACCAGGAGCAAATTCTTCCGCATGCTGATGAATAAAGACATATTCACCGCTTAAGTTCTCACGGAGTTCATGAATTGCTTTCGCCAGCTGGAGCAGGGTAGCGGTATGTCCATCATGTCCGCACGCATGCATGACACCCGGGACAGTCGACTTGTAGGGCACGTCCTTTTCATCGTTGATCGGCAAGGCATCGAAATCGGCACGAAGCGCGACTGTTTTACCTGGGCGCGCTCCTTTGACGCGCGCTACAACCCCGTTGCCGCCAACGCCGCTGCGAACTTCCACTCCAAGATCCGCATAGAAATCATGGATATATTGCGCCGTCTTCACTTCCTTGAAGGAAAGCTCCGGGTGCATATGCAAGTGGCGGCGGATAACCACCATATCCTCATACGCCTGGTCCAATTTTTCAAACAGCTGTTCATTCATTTTCAAAACCCCTCTCCCGAAACATTTTCATTTTTCATATTATATCATATGTTTCGAGTCCCGCAATAAGTAGAAAGGTAGGGGATTATGCCTCATCTTCCCGTTTTGCTGTGTACGTTGTAATATAGGAAGCACTTGTGAAAATATGTGTCGTATTATCTACGAATTCACGGGCTGCCTCTGGATCATGCGCTTCTTTGAAAGCAGGCGAGTTTTTCCAACGGTCAAAATCGGCCGGTCCCTTCCACTCCGTCATGACGATGTACGTATCGGAATCGAGCGGGCGCAATAACCGGAAGGCTACGAAACCGGGCTGAGATTCAATAGCGCTTGCCCGTGTGGAAAAGCGGTGTTCGAATACCGGACGGCCTTCATCTGAAACGGGAATATTATTGCAAACGAAGTAGCCCTCATCTTGCAGATCTCCTGTCGAGCTGATTACTTCATAACGTCGAGGTGTCTGGAAGACAGATTTCCCTTCCGTTTCATGAAGAAGAAGGGAGGCGCCGCTGCCATGCATCAGAATCATCTGCTTGGAAGCATGTTTCTCTTTAATTTTTTCCATAAAATCTCTTGTACCTGTTGTCATATAGATATACATTGACAAACCCTCCTTAACTAAGTGCACTAATCATATTTTCCCCGAAACGGCCGAATCAAACAAGCGATGGCAAAATGATGGCGCCTGTCCCGCACAAATTTATGACAAACGGGTTCATTTGCTATACAATCCGGCCGTAGTCGTCTATATTGGAAGTCGGATAACGATATACATGATAATCATTATAAAAAGAAAGTGGGAATCGATTGATGACGACATTTAACGATACACTGCTTCGCGCCGCGAAAGGCGAAAAAATTGACCATACACCAGTCTGGTATATGCGCCAGGCGGGACGTTCGCAGCCCGAATACAGAAAAATCAAAGAGAAATACTCGCTGGAAGAGATTACGCATCAGCCGGAATTATGTGCATATGTTACGAAATTGCCGGTAGACCAATACAATGTGGATGCGGCCATTCTCTATAAGGATATTGTGACGCCGCTGCCGGGCATCGGTGTCGATGTGAAAATTAAGCCAGGTGTTGGTCCGGTCATCTCTAATCCGATCCGGACTGTCCAAGATGTACATAATCTCGGGGACTTCTCTGCCGAGGAACACATCCCATTCGTTACGGATACGATTAAATTGCTGACGCAGGAACAGTTGAATGTTCCACTAATCGGTTTTGCCGGTGCACCGTTCACTTTAGCGAGCTACATGATTGAAGGCGGGCCTTCGCGCAGCTATAATTTAACAAAATCGTTTATGGTGTCTGAACCGGAAACATGGTTCGCATTAATGGACAAGCTTGCAGATACGACGATCGCTTACATTGAAGCACAAGTGAATGCCGGTGCGAAGGCAATTCAAATTTTCGATTCTTGGGTAGGGGCGTTAAATGTTTCGGATTATCGGATCTTCATCAAACCGGTCATGACACGCATCTTCTCAGAACTCCGAAAATTCAATGTGCCGCTCATCACATTCGGCGTTGGTGCAAGCCACTTGGCGAATGAATGGCATGACCTTCCTGTCGATGTTGTCGGTCTTGACTGGCGCCTGTCGATCAAAGAGGCAGGAGAACGCGGATTGACGAAGCCGCTTCAAGGAAATCTTGATCCGTCCCTATTGCTTGCGGATTGGTCTATCATTGAAGATCGGGCAAAAGCAATTATTGAACAAGGTGTTGAGCACGGCAGCCATATTTTCAATCTTGGCCATGGTGTTTTCCCTGAAGTACAGCCGGCCACATTGAAAAAGCTGACCGAATTGATTCATGAATATAGTGCGCAATTGAGAAAATAATTCCATTGATGAGGTGAATGAAATGACGAAAAAGAAGATGGGCTTATTGGTGATGGCTTATGGCACACCGTACAAAGAAGAAGATATCGAGCCGTACTACACGCATATCCGGCACGGCCGTCCGCCGGCTCCTGAACAATTGGAGGATTTGCGTTCTCGTTATGAAGCGATCGGCGGCATTTCCCCGCTGGCTAAAATCACTGACGATCAGGCAGGTGCACTTTGTAATCGTTTGAATGAAATGCAGGATGAAATTGAATTCAAATTGTACATTGGACTAAAGCATATTACACCGTTCGTAGAAGAAGCAGTGGAGCAGATGGCGAAGGATGGCATAAAAGAAGCCGTTTCAATCGTCCTCGCACCGCATTATTCTTCTTTCTCTGTCAAATCCTATAACACGCGTGCAAAAGAGGAAGCAGAGAAATACGGCATTTCAATCACCTCGGTGGAAAGCTGGTATCAGCAACCGAAATTCATCAAGTATTGGGCTGACAAAATCCGTGGCACTTTCGATCAGATGAGTGCAGAAGAGCGGGAGAAGGCATGCTTGGTCGTTTCTGCACACTCGCTGCCGGAGAAGATCAAACAATTTGGCGATCCTTACCCGGATCAATTGGCGGAAACAGCTGATTTGATTGCAAAAGCGGCTGAAGTCAACCAATATGCTGTCGGCTGGCAAAGTGAAGGGCAGACAGGCGAGCCGTGGCTTGGGCCTGATGTCCAGGATTTGACACGTGATTTACACGAACAACATGGGTATACATCATTTGTCTACACGCCTGTCGGCTTTATTTCCGATCATTTGGAAGTACTCTATGACAATGACCATGAGTGCAAGGTAGTTTGTGATGAAATCGGCGCGGCCTACCACCGTCCTGCAATGCCAAATACGGATCCGTTATTTATTGAAGCAATGGCGGACGCAGTACTTGGTCAGATCAAATCAGCCTGATGACAGGAAGTGATGATGAGATGGAGAAGCAAAACAAAAAGGTCGTCATCGTCGGAGGCGGCATAACAGGGTTAACAGCCGCCTTCTACCTTCAAAAAGAAGCGGAAGAAAAAGAGTTGGATGTGGAAATTCTTCTGATTGAGGCTTCCAATCGGCTTGGCGGTAAAATACAGACGGTCCGCCGGGATGGTTTCATTATTGAACGGGGACCAGATTCGTTTTTAATTCGGAAGAAAAGCATGGACATCTTGGCTAAAGATCTTGGCGTGGGTGATCAGCTTGTACGCAATGCGACGGGGCAGGCATATGTTCTCGTAAATGATAAATTGCATCCGATTCCGCCTGGTTCCGTCATGGGAATTCCGACGCAAATGGGACCGTTTTTCAAATCAGATCTCTTTTCCATCGCTGGCAAGCTGCGGGCAGCAGGGGACATGGTCTTATCCCGTTCCGGCATCGATGGCGACCAATCGCTCGGTTCGTTTTTCCGGAGGCGCTTTGGAGGAGAGCTTGTCGAGAACTTAATTGAGCCGCTGTTATCCGGCGTGTATTCCGGCGACATCGACCAGATGAGCCTCGAGGCGACCTATCCTCAATTTTATGCAGTTGAGAAAAAGCATAGAAGCCTGATCCTTGGAATGAAGAAGACGACACCTAAACAAGTTCCACAAAAGAATGGGCACGGTGCTGCGAAAGAAGGAGCGTTCCATTCTCTCCGCAACGGTCTCGAGACGATTGTGGAGGCAGCGGAGCGTGCGCTGAAGCCAGAGACAGTGCTGAAGGGCGTACGAGTGGAGCGGATTGAGCAAGTCGATGACCAGTCCGTGCTTCACTTGAATAACGGCAAAAAAGTGAAGGCGGATGCAGTCATTTTGACTACGGACCATGTGACGACCAGTCAATTATTTGCCCCTTATGGCCTGCTGAAAGAGCTTGGGGAGATACCGACAACTTCCGTTGCGACAGTCGCCCTGGCGTTTCCGGCAGATGCGGTTGTGCAGGATATGGAAGGCACTGGCTTCCTCGTTTCCAGACGCAGTGACTATTCCATTACGGCTTGTACGTGGGTTCACCGAAAATGGCCGACCACTACGCCAGAAGGAAAGGTATTGCTGCGTGCGTTCGTAGGAAAGGTCGGGGACGAAACGATTGTCGATTTGCCGGACGAGGAAATCGAAAAGATTGTGTTAGCCGATCTAAGCCGGATTATTACCATCAAAGGCAAACCTGATTTCTCTGTCATTACCCGATTCAAAGAGGATCGCCCACAGTATCGGGTCGGCCATAAAAATCGGATTCGGACTGCCCGAGAAGAGTTGAAACAGCAGTTTCCTAACATCAAACTAGCAGGGGCCTCATATGATGGCGTTGGCCTGCCAGATTGCATCGATCAAGGCAAAGCGGCTGTCGAGGAAGTATTAACTGATCTGTTCTAAAAGAAAAAGAGTTCCCCTAAGGTCCAAAGGGCTGCCCCGTGCAGCCTTTTCTTTATTCACACGAAAGGGGGAATACGATGAAGAAAATAGTGATGGCATGTCTCGTTATTTTTATGATGACAGGCTGCTCGATCGGAGAAAAGAAATCGGCTGTCTTTCCGGATGGTGACTTTTTTCTCGTAGGACACCGTGGCGCTTCTGCCTATGCGCCGGAAAATACACTTGCTTCCTTTGGATTGGCGGAAGACTTGGGCGCTGATTATATTGAATTGGACATCCATGAAACGAAAGACGGCCAACTTGTTGTCATGCATGATAAAGATGTATCCCGTACGACGGAGGGGCATGGCGACATCGAGACATATACACTGAAAGAATTAAAATCGCTCTCCATTGTCGAAAAGAAGAAAGATAAAACGACTGTGATCGGGCCTTCCGAATATCTAGCGGTCCCAACGTTGCAGGAAGTGTTTGATCAATTCGGGGATAGCTTAAATTATGTAATTGAATTGAAAAATCCGAGCCACTATCCAAATATCGAAGAAAAGCTTGTGCAGCAATTAAAGCAGAATGAGTTAATCCAAAAGGATAAAAAAGGACGACCGCGCGCCATCATTCACTCATTCAATGAGAAGGCGCTCAAGCGTGTGCATAAATTAAATCCCGATATTCCGCTTCTGCAGCTTATCTCCTTTGACGAAGGGGAAGAAGCAGAACTGTCGAAGAAAAAAATCGAAAAATTGCTTTCCTATGCAGATGGCATCGGCGTCAGTTATGAAGCCCTCACCCCGCCATTCGTAAACTACATGCACGAAAAAGGGCTCGCAGTTTTCGCATATACCGTCAACGATCCGGAAACAGCGTTGCGCTTACAAGCAATGGGCCTTAATGGAATTCATACCGATAAACCCGATTTGCTGGGGAATGAAAAATAGAAGGGGCCGTCCATTTTGGACAGCCCCTTTCCTATGCGAATGGCTAACAGCCTGTTCGCAACTTGTCCTTTAGAGGATTTGTGTCAATTCGGAGTTCAACACGCGCTGGGAGTCAATGATGACGCCAGAAGCAGTGCGGCCATATGCTGTGTAAATACCTCCAGTTTGGTTAGGCACGATTTCCGTTTCGTATTGAAACGCACCGCCGACAAGGTTCAACGTGACAAACCCGGAAGCATTCGCATTGACACTATAGTTTGCAGTGCCAATCAGCTGTCTTGTCCCATTGAGTCTGAATACGCGCACGACGCCTGTCAAAGGACCTCCCGTAAGGTTCAAGATCTTAACCCGTACTGAAGTCGCGTTAGAAGGCAAGTTGCCTGTATTTTCAATTGGTCCAGTTGTTAATGGCATGTACAATCACCTCCTGTGACTTTATTGAATCTGCAGATTCTGTTCTCATACTATGTAGGTTGTGAAAGAAGTGATAGGGAGCTTGTACCGGTTTAGGGAGATAATCCAGAAAAAAAAACGACCTCCTACAATCATTGGAAGTCGTCTACTACTGCTCATTCGGCAGCATTTCAATATAAATAGCAATCATGTTGCTCCTCCGTGTTCTTTTCGCGAATAAACCGTAAAGCTTCTTGGTGGGGAAATTTTGTTGTGAAGGCCAACGCTGGCTTGAATTGGAATTGGAATCATCCTAACTGGGCATCTGTCCCAACCATTCAGGGCATGCATTTTCATGTCTGGCGATAAATAGTTAGCTGACTCTTCTCGTTTTATTAAGCCTTGCATTCCTCGCAAGTATTGCTATAGCATTCGTGCTGTTCTTCCATCTCTTTTCCACATGTAATACAAGTTTTAGGCGGCAGGTTTTTATAGAATTCCACTACGTTTTCTAGCATTGCTTCCATCTCCTTTGTTTTATAACTATGATTAAGTTGTCAATTTGTTTTATAACAGAGTGGGTAAAAAAATACACCACGTTGCCGTTGGTAATTCTACCGGCTTCATGCTATTTCAAACATGAACCGTTTTCTGTGTTACTACAATGTGCATATGTCATATAACAGATGTGGTAAAAAATTATAGCACGTTGCACTCATCGCATTTATTGCTATAGCATTCGTGTTGCTCGTCAATTTCCTTGCCGCACTGCTCACATTGTTTAGCTGGCAGATTCTTAAAAAACTCTACAATGTTTTCAAGCATTGTGTTCATCTCCTTTCATTGTGTTATAACGAAATGAAAAATTGGACAATTGTCATATAACAGATAGGGTAAAAAAATATATAGTTAGCTCATCTATCAAACTCCTTACGTTTGTTATACAACTAGAATTTATTAAAACGTAGTGTATTATAACAAGAATCTTTTGTCAACACTTTTGGATGCCGTTCGGCTAAAATAAAATTGGATCATAGTCATAGGGAGCGATTAGCATGTATTTCATTGATAATAAAGGAATTACCGATCCGCGGATCAATTTGGCGATAGAAGAGTATGCGTTAAAAACGATGGATGTCGAAAAGGACTCCTATTTGCTGTTTTACATTAATGAGCCGTCCATCATTATCGGACGCAATCAAAACACGGTAGAAGAGATTAATACAGAATTTGTCGATGCGAATGGTATCCATGTCGTCCGCCGGTTGTCTGGTGGAGGAGCGGTGTATCATGATGTAGGGAACTTGAATTATAGCTTTATTACAAAAGATGATGGTGAATCGTTCCGGAACTTTAAAAAGTTCACGGAACCTGTTATCAAAGCATTAGCTGAAATGGGCGTGAAGGCAGAGCTGCTGGGACGAAATGATATTCTAGTGGAAGGACGGAAAGTGTCTGGAAACGCGCAATTTGCGACACAAGGACGTTTGTACACCCATGGAACGCTCATGTTTGATACGGAAATCGAGCGGGTCGTGTCCGCCTTGAAGGTGAAGAAGGATAAAATCGAGTCAAAAGGCATCAAGTCCATCCGTAGCCGTGTCGCCAATATCTCAGAATTCATCGAAGAGCCGATGACCATTGAGCAATTCCGCCAGCGTATTTTGACTTCCATCTTTAACGGGGAAGAAAATATTCAATACGTGGAACTGACAAATGACGATTGGGACAAGATTCACCAGCTATCTGCGGAACGTTACGGCAACTGGGATTGGAATTACGGAAAATCCCCGAAATGCAATATGCAGCATTCGCATCGCTTCCCGGTTGGCGGCATTGATGTCCGTTTGCAAGTGAATAAAGGCAAAATTGAAGAAGTCCACATCTTCGGAGATTTCTTCGGTGTCGGAGAAGTGGCTGTGATCGAGGAGAGCTTGAAAAATGTCCAATACGATCGCGAATCCATCACCAAAGCATTGGATTCTCTCGATATCCCGACCATCCTTGGCGGCATAACGAAAGAGGAATTCGTCAATCTGATCTACTAAACCCGGCGCTTGCCGGGTTTTTTCTATGCTCTTCTCCCTTCTATTATACGTAAAAAAGGGGGGGAGAAGTAGGCGAAAGTCACGGGGGAAGAGGAAAAGGAGTTGCAAGCTTGCTTGTATATTTCAACATGAAAATCAGGTAATCCAGTGATGAAATTACTAGATGGACAAAGGCAGTTAGTGCGAAATGGAGTGTTTAGTGACCTGCTGATTGACCCGCGGATGCACAGAGCCTCTGTTCATCTCGTCACCCGCGCATAAGCCAGTGCTACCCGCGCATACCGGTTCCGTACCCGCGCATAAGCCAGAGCCACCCGCGCATACGGGGTCCGTAGCCACGCATAAGCCAAGGGCATCCGCGCATACCGAGTTCGTAGCCACGCATAAGCTAAAGCCACCCACTCATACGGGGTGCATAGCCGCGCATACAGGATCCACACCCGCGCATACGGGTTCTACCCCCCACGCATACCCAAGACCCATCCACACACCTCCACCAATTCCGAAGCATAAAAGTCCATCACCTTACAGAGACAACAGGCGGAATTTCCACTTTTGAGGTATAATCAACAGAGAGTGAGAGGGGGAGGAGCGATGGAAAATCACCGTATTTTCATCGTGGAAGATGATAAAAAGATTGCGGGGTTGCTCGCTGAGACGCTTCGCAAGTATCAATACGATGTAGCGATTGTTGAGGATTTTGATAATATTGTCGAAGAGTGCGGCGCCTTTGAACCGCATCTCATTTTATTGGATATTAATTTGCCATCGTATGATGGATATTATTGGTGCCGCCAGTTGAGGCAGCATACGACGTGCCCGATTATTTTCATTTCCGCGAGGTCGGGGGATATGGACCAGGTATTTGCGCTGGAGAATGGCGGCGATGATTTTATTACGAAGCCGTTCCATTATGAGATTGTGCTGGCGAAAATCAGGAGCCATCTGCGCAGGTCGTTTGGGGAGTATGCGCCGAATCAATCGGAGCGGACGGTGAAGCAAGGGCTGCTGACGTTGTTTGTGGAGCGGATGGAGTTGCATTTGCGTGATTTAGTTATCCCTTTGCAGAAGAAAGAGTGTGTCATACTCGAGTTGCTGCTGGATGCGTCGCCGAAAGTTGTGTCACGTGAAACGCTGCTCGAGGAGTTATGGGATGACCAGTCGTTTGTCGATGAGAACACGTTGAATGTCAATATGACTCGGGTGCGGAAAAAGCTCGGGGATTATGGAGTGAAGTCCACCATTGAAACGGTGCGCGGCTCGGGCTACCGGCTGCTCGTCGCGCCGGAGGAAGCATGAGACAAGTATCGCTATTTCTTCGGGAGCATATGCCGCTTCTTGTCTTTCAGCTGCTGCTCATCGTTTTCATCTTGCTGCTCTACTACTTGGACGGGTTTCGAGGCCTCAATACGGCCATCTACTCGATCATTATGAGCTTTTTGCTGACCGCCGGCTATTTAGGCGGGAAATATATCATGCGGCGTTCCTTTTACACATCGATCACCCGGAAGCCGGAGAAGATGGAGGACGCCTTGATGCGCTACGTCCCATCGCCGGAGCAGCGCCAGACGATCCGTTATATGCGTAATCTCTACAGCCTTTATCAAAATGAAGTGCAGTCCTTGTATGCGTCCCAGCACCGACAAATCCATTTCATGAATCAATGGGTCCACCAGATGAAGACGCCGATTTCGGTCATTGGTCTGTTGCTTCAGGAAGAGGGGGAGCTGGACAAGCGGAGTGTGGCGGAGGAGATTGATAAGATCCGTCTCGGTTTGGATGCCGTGTTGATGAATGCCCGTCTGGAAACGTTTGAAGAGGATATGCGCATTGAACAAGTTGGTCTCAAAACACTCGTTCAAAAGGTTGTGAATGAACATAAGAGGCTCTTTATTACGAACGGGGTTTTCCCGGTCATTCGCATTGATGACCGGTTTACAGTGGCAACCGATGTTAAGTGGATGCATACGATCATTTCGCAATTCATTACCAATGCAGTTAAATATACGTTTGAAGAAGGAAAGAAAATTCATTTCACTGCGGAAGCGGGGGATGCGGGTATTATGCTGAGTATCCGGGATGAAGGGATCGGCATTCCCGCATCCGATTTGAAACGGGTGACGAAAGCCTTCTTTACCGGAGAAAACGGCCGGTTGACGGGGGAGTCGACTGGGATGGGCCTCTACATCGCATCGGAAGTATGTGGGAAGCTGGGCCACCCGCTGACAATAGAATCGGAATCAGGAGCCGGCACGACGGTCAGCGTCCTATTTAAAAACGGAGAGGCAGGTGAGATGGATGACAGCACAGAGGATCGTGGAACTGACGGAAGTGACGAAGATCTATGAAGGCAAAGTGATGCATCGCGCATTGAACCGGCTCGACTTCGAAGCGGAGGAAGGGGAGTTCGTCGCGATCATGGGACCTTCCGGGAGCGGCAAGACGACGCTGCTCAATCTCATCTCGACGATTGACCTGCCGACGTACGGCAAGCTTGTCGTCAACGGAATTGAGCCGGAAGTGCTCAGCCAGAATGAACTGGCTTTGTTCCGGCGGCATAATTTTGGATTCGTTTTTCAAGACATCAATTTGCTTCATATGCTGACTGTCGAAGAGAATATTGTCCTGCCACTTACCTTGGACGGACTGCCTTTGCATGAGATGGAAAGGCGGGTCAAGAAAATTTCCGCCCAGCTGCATTTAAAAGAGATCTTAAATCGCAGGCCGGATGAGCTGTCGGGCGGACAAGCCCAGCGGACAGCGATCGGGCGGGCGCTCATCCATCAGCCGAAAATGATTCTGGCGGATGAACCGACCGGAAATTTGGATTCGAAATCGGCGAAGGATGTACTCGAACTGCTCAGCCATGTGAATGAAACTGAACGGACGACGATCATTATGGTGACGCATGATCCGATAGCGGCCAGTTATTGCGACCGGGTGCTGTTCATAAAAGATGGGGAGTTTTTCAATGAAATCTACAAAGATGAGCGGCGCCAAACGTTCTTCCAGCGCATCTTGAACGTCTTGTCACTGCTTGGAGGGAACGTCCATGATCTGCGGACGCTGTGATCGGGGGGAGCCAGCTTGAATTTCCGCCAGTTTGCGTATCGCAATGTTATCCGGAACCGACGGATTTACGCTGCCTTTTTCATGGCCAGTGTTTTTTCAGTCATGGTCTTTTTCCTTTATTCGATGCTATTGTTCCACCCATCCATCGAAAATAGGTTTCTGCAGGAAATTGCGCTCGTCGGCATGGGAGCGGCGGAGCTGATTCTATTCATCTTCACGCTCTTTTTCCTGTTCTATTCGATGCGGGCGTTCTTGCAAGCAAGGTCAAAAGAGTTCGGCATCCTGCTGCATCTCGGCATGGAAAAAAGGCAATTGCACCGGCTCATTTTCATTGAAACGCTGATCATTGGAGTCGGGGCAATTTTGGCGGGAACGTTTTTAGGTTATATGTTCTCAAAGTTCTTTTTCATGGTCGTTAAGGAAATTGTTTTGTTGCCGGCATTGCCGCTTTATTTATCCTGGAAGCCATTTGCACTGACGGTCGGGGCTTTTTTGAGCTTGTTCATTATCATTTCACTGTCCGCTCCTGTTTTCATCCGCACGGGACGGGTGGAGGAATTGATTCGCGGTGAAATGGCTGAGTTGGGTTCACACGGATTTTCAACCAAGAGGGCAATTTTCGGTTTGGCCCTGCTCGGCGTTTCCTACTGGGCGGCGGCATCCACGTCCAACTCCATCGTCATCGGTTTGATTTTTCTTCTGCCGCCGCTTGCGACGATCGGAACGTATTTCTTCTTTACCGATTCGCTGCCGTTTCTGCTGCATCTGTTCAGGCGGCGTAAAAAGTTCTATTGGCGTCATTTTTGGCTGCTCTCAGTCTCGGAAGGGGTCGTCCGCCTGAAGGAAAACGCCCGGATGTTCTTCATCGTGACAATCGTATCGACGCTCGCGTTCATGTCGGTCGGCATCTTGGCTTCGCTGACTTCCTTTGCGTCCCAGTATCGCGAAATGAATCCGCTTGGCCTCGTCTATCACAGTTTGCCGGGGAATCAATTGGAACAGCGCCACGTCGCCGAACTGATCGAGGAGCTGAAAGAAAAGCAGCTCGATTATACACTGGTACGAATCCCGATCATTGAGCAAACCTCATCATTCACGGAGAATCGGGTATCCATTTTAAAGCTGTCCAACGTCAACTTGCTTGCCCAGTCATTTGGCTACAGCAAGATTGACTTATCCAAGGGCTATGCAATGTTCCTGCCGCCATCTGCCTCTTCGTACGATTTTTTGAAGAAGCGGACGGTCGAGACGACGTTGAAGGAAACCGATATTACCATTCAAATCGAAGGGGCGTACCCGTTTCAAGTGTTTCCCTCAAATGCCATTGGGACGAACGCCATCATTTTGAATGACAGCGACTTTGAGAAAATTATCATGCAGGATATTGATCCGGCTTCGGTCTATTATGCATTCAATATTCCGGACTGGCAAAATACGAAAGAGGTTGGCCTGCAGATTAATCGATCCATTTCAGAGTCCTTTATTACAGGGACCATTCATCACCTGCCGTATAAATTTGACAACCCGGGAGCGAACTATGCGATTATCCGCACGACGTTCTCGTTGCTGTTATTTGTCGGGCTGCTGCTCGCAGGCGTCTTTTTCCTCGCAGCTGGGAGCTTCATTTATTTCCGGCTGTACACGTCGCTCGAACGGGACCGCAAACAGTTTGACGTGTTGCGGCGCATGGGAATTACGGACAAGGAATTCAAGCGGATCGTGAATCGGCAATTGATTCCGCAGTTCTTCTTCCCTTGGGGCGTCGCCTTCGTTCATAGTTCCTTCGCGTTCCTGTCTCTGCAAGTCATCTGGGATGCTTTGGCTGAAATTTCGATTGTGAAGGAATTGCTGCTAGTGCTTGCGGGCTTTACGCTTATGCAAATCATCTATTTCTATTTGATTCGCTGGCGCTATTTGGCGCATATTAAAGCATCGACCTAAGCAAGGGTGTTTCAATCTCAAAAGAAAAGCGAGTATGCGGGCGTTTGACAGCTCACATACTCGCTTATTTTATTGACTGCCTGCATCACAACAGGCAATCAACCATTACCGCAAATTCTTCACGAGAAATCCGCCATTGAATGTCGTCGGTTCATAGGAAATGATAAATGCCTTTGGCTCAATTTCCAAAATCGTGTTACGCAGCTTCTGTTCATCTTTTCGCTTGGCTAGCACTTTCATGACAAGACGTTTTCCATCTTTGCCATCCGCGAACCAAGACGTCACGCCATAATTCTTTTCGCGCAGCAGCCGGCAAATCGCCATGTCATTGTCGTTGACGACCACTTCAAAAACGGTATAACCGAGCGCCAGTTTCTTCTCGATTCTGCTTCCTACATAGACCCCGAGGCCCCAGCCGAAACAGTATGCAGCAATGTTAATCGGCTTATCGAGGTTGTCGAGTACGAGCGTCAGCCCCATCAAGTAGACAAACACTTCTGCCATGGAAACGACAGATGCGATGACCCGCAGTCCTTTAAATGTAAAAAGGACGCGAAGCGTAAATAATGACACATAGACCAAATTAATCGCAACGATGGTAACAATCATGGATAACATATGATTTCCCCTACTCTATAAATGGTTAGAACAGCATACTTTCAAAATCACGGGGATAGGCGGTAATCGAAAAGCTGCCATTTTCCGTTATGATCACTGTGTCGGAATGTCTGAAACCGCCAACGCCTGGCACATAAATACCCGGTTCGATTGTGTAGACCATCCCTTCTTGCAGAATCAATTCATTATCGAATCGCAAATACGGTTCCTCGTGTTCGGATAAACCGAGGCCATGGCCCGTCCTGTGCTGAACGAACTCGCCATAGCCCGCCTTGTCGAAAACTTGGAAGGTTGCGATATCCACATCTTTCGCAGAAATCCCTGGACGAATCATCTCCATGCCGACCTGTTGTGCTTCAATCATCAGCTTCAGGAGGTCTTTCTGTTTCTCTGTTCCGTTGCCGATCATAAACGTCCGCTCATTTTCCGCGCGATAATTATTGAACCACACTTGGCGGCTATGCACAACAACATCTCCGTTCGTGAATTTCCGCGTGCTGGAATACAAGTGGGGCATTTCACTCCGCTGAATGCCGGAGCAGGTCCAGTCTGCATAGCCGATTAATTCGTCCGGATAGTCCCGGGAGGCTAATTCGAGAAGGAGCCGGTCTCCATGCGAATCAAATTCAAGCTCGCTGACGCCAACGCGTGCATGACGCAGCGATTCGCCGATTGCCAGGTCAGACAAGGAGCCGGCAATTTTCAAAAGCTCGATTTCGTCAGCGGATTTAATGGACCGCATTTTCGTCAGCTGGCCGCCGATATCAGCCAGTTGAAAGCCCATATCCAGCAATCGTTGATAAACAGATGCGGGCAAGATGTCCGCTTCAATGCCAATTGTACATGGAGCAGGGTACGACTTCAGGATGCCGGTCAAATGTTCTTCGTATGTCAGCGGCTTTTCGCGAAAGGCGTATTGCTCATAATAGACGTACGTCCGATCGGCCGCTGCTTTTTCTGCTGCATGTGCTTCTTCCAGCGCGGGAATAATAAGCTGGATCTCTTTTTCATCAATCAACGTCACAATGGGCCGCGAATAGGAAATGGCTCGGAACCCGGTCATGTAAAATTGATTATCCGGATCCCAGAGTAACGCCACATCGATATGCCGTGCTTCCAAATAACTTCTGAATTGATGAATTCTACTTGTTAACACGATATGACACCTCGACTCAACATATTGCCTTTTATACGAAGTCCCTTGGAACTTCTTTCTTCCACGAGCGATTGAACACTTCTGTGTCTCCTTCATAAGCGATTACTTGGTTGAATAAATAAAAATTCTTTTCATCTGCCGACATGACACTTTTCGTTTCAAGGCTCGTCTGCCAATCATCCCGTCCGACTGTCAACGTCCAATCACATTCGACCTTTGCGGAAAGCGGATTTCCTTCTTCCACTGTGTAAACATTGCGGTTCGTACTGCCGTATTCCATGCCATTGATATGCAGCTTTCTTGCACCTTCATCAGAGAAATCATCAAGTGTCCAGACGTTTGAAACGACATCATGTGCAATGACGCGGGTCCGTTTCGCTTCTCGTAAAATATCCTTTTCCAAGACGGCTGCTGTTTCCGGCTGCTGGAACGGTTTTAATTCCAGATCGAGTGCCTTTGGCTCACGGACCGGCAGCGAAAGGAAAGTGTTCTCCGATGGATAGATCGTGAGCGTCGCTTCTTCCGGCGACGGCCAAGCGTGCGGCCAATATGTCGGAGAAACGGCCAATTGCCAGCGATGCCCTTTTTCAAGCTTATGGCCGATGGCGTTCATTTCAACGGTAATCATGTACTTTTTGCCAGGTTCCAGCGCTTCCGGGAACTCGTGGCTGTTGCGATGGGTTAGATTCAATAAACCCCATGTGACCCGTGTGGATGAGCCGTCAGGAGCGACGTCATTCAACCGTACAGATAACAGCGCATTCGGTTTGTCAGAAGACAGTTCTGCTGTAAACGCCGGGTGCCCTAGGATTTCGACTGGATTTTCGACCGGTTCGGAATCAAATACGACCGCATAGCCATTTTCGTTCCGTTGATCGCCCGGCAAGTCACCTGGCTGGCCGAATGGACAGAAAACACCTGCGTGCAGGCCGTGCTGCTGGACACTTTCAACGAGAATCGGTTCCGTTTCAACCGCTTCAGTAAGAAGGTCAGCACCTTTGACGTAATACCGTGTATCACGTAACTCAGCTGGTGGCCATTGTTCTTCCGCTGCCCAATGTCCCGGCCGAACGAAATAATCGGTTTGCGGAGGGACGCTGTCTTGAATCCACGCTCTTACCATCGGCTCGTCCATAATTCCGGTATCGATGCCTTTCAGCCAGTGGTCCCACCAGCGGAGACATTCTTGAAGGAAGCCGATCTGCGGACCGGGAACGGCCATCTCAGGATATTCATGTGCCCATGGGCCAATCAACCCTTTGCGAGGGCCTTTCAACCCTTCCAATAAACGCGGAATGGCATTCGTATAGCCATCCGCCCAGCCCCCGACTGCATAGACAGGAATGTCGATATCATCGTAGTTTTCACAGACGGAACCATGCTTCCAGTACGCATCACGGCGCTGATGCTTTACCCATTCTTCCACGTAAGGCGGCGTCTTCTCAAGACGATCCAGCCAGTTGTCGCGCCATGCCTCACCGACCACTTCGGGATCAGCAGGGCGTGCATTGTAGGCGAGCATCGTGGAAGCCCACCACAGCATATCGGAAGCAAGCATCGCGCCGCCTTTATAATGAACGTCATCCGCATAGCGATCATCCGTAGAGCAGAGAGTGATGACTGCTTTTAATGCGGGATGGCGCCGGGCTGCGACTTGAAGACCATTGAACCCGCCCCAAGACTTGCCAATCATGCCAATGCCACCTGTAAACCAAGGCTGCTCCGAAATCCAGGTGAGCACTTCCAGAGCATCGTCTTGTTCCTGTTTCAAATATTCATCGTACAAGATTCCTTCTGAATTGCCGGCTCCACGCAAGTCGACGCGGATGCTCGCATAGCCATGGCCTGCAAAATAAGGATGGCGCAAGGAATCACGAAGTGCTGTGAAATCATCCTTCCGGTACGGAATGTACTCAAGGATCGCAGGAACCGGATGTTGCTCGGCATCTTCCGGCAGCCAGATGCTGACGGACAGGCGAGTGCCGTCCGACATCGGAATCCAGCTATTTTTGATCTCTTTCACTTTTCTCGGGAATTCGGTACGAATGACGCGATTTGATTCACGAACGTTAAAAACCATTCTGAAAAACCTCCTAGATGTTTTGGTCCCTTATTGTTTTGGAAAATCTTCCTTCAGCCATCTGAGCAGGGACACGATCAGCAACAGATAGAAGACATAAATCGGCACAGACACAACGACTGCGGAAGTTTGAATGACTCGAAGCCCGCCGACTAAGAGTAATGAAATTGAAAGTGCCGCTAGAATCGCTCCCCATACCATCCGGTGCCATCTTGCAGGCTCTTGCCCTTCCTGCAATTCTTTTGTTGCAATTGCGGATAAGATGTACGTGGCCGAGTCCATCGATGTCGATAGGAAGATAACGGCCAAGATGACGAAGAACGGCAGCACGATTGAACTGATAGGCAACGATTTCAAGATGGAAACAACTGCTGCGGGTCCGCCGCTGTCAGCCAATATATCTTTCACAGAAAGAAGATCCTGCAACTGCAAGTTCATCGTATATCCGCCGAATACCATAAAGAAAATCCAGCCTCCGATAGATCCCCAGAGGAGCATATGAGTAATCAATTGACGGATCGTCCGCCCTTTGGAAATTCTGGCGACGAATAGTCCCATGAACGGAGCGGTTGCAGCGAACCATGCCCAGTAGAATACGGTCCATCCTTGCGGGAAGCCGCCTTTATTGATTGGATCGGTATAAAAACTCATCATGAAGAAGTTTTGCACCATCATTCCGAAGCTGTTAGTGAAGTACGTCAGAATGAACAGCGTTGGCCCGGCAATAAAGACAAAGATGGCGATCGCTAAGGCAAGGTACACATTGATGTCGCTCAAGCGGCGAATTCCTTTATGAAGTCCTAAATACGCGCTGGCAGAATAAATGATCGTAATACAGATGACGATAATCGTGTCTAACATGATCGTTTGCTCTAGACCGAAGATGCTTCCGACTACTGCGGATACCATCGGCACCCCGAGCCCAAGCGATGTGCCAAGCCCGCCCACAAGACTCCAGATGACGAGGATGTCGATGAATTTCCCAAGCCAGCCATCGGCATATTTCCCAAGCGCTCCGCTAAGCGCCACGCTCATTTTTAGGGAAGGCCGCTTTTTAATGAAATACGAGTACGCGATAACGACAGTTGGAAAAGCATAAAGGGACCAAGCGGAAATCCCCCAGTGGAAGAGCCCGTATGTCAGCGCCCACTCAGCTGCTTCATTGCTTCCCGGTTCAATGCCAAACGGAGGTCCTGTAAAATACGAGATCGGTTCGATCATGGACCAATACATAATACTTGTTCCCATGCCCGCGGTGAACAGCATCGTTCCCCAGCTGAATGTGGAGAATTCCGGCTTGCCGTCACCTAATTTGATTTTCCCGTACCGGCTAAACGCCAGCCAAATAAGCAAGATGAACAGGCCTATCGTCAAAAATTGAAAAGCCCAGTCCATTTTATATGTGATCGCTGTCATTAAGCCATCCAAGTAAGGTTCTGCTGTCGACCTGTTAATGACGAGTAAAATAGTTGCCGCCAAAATGACGACGATGGATGCCCAGAAGATAATTGGGTCGATTCGAACTTTTTTCATGCTTCCACCCCTGTTGTTTATGGATTTTTCACTATCTTGGTAGCGTTTTCAAAAAGCACACTACAACTACTATGCCCATCTATGAAAACAAAAACCGGTTTGAAACTGGTGTAGTTATTGATTGCCAAACGTCTGACAATCAAACATAATAAAATAATCATGATTATTTATTAATATCGATTATTCTATCACAGCAATTTTCGAAGAACAATGACAAAACGTAATTTCTCAGCATGCAAATATTGTATACTGTGTAATAATGCAAGATATGAAAAGAACGATTCAGATGGGGTGTTGGAAGTTGAGCAATAAAAAAATCCAAATGAGCAGGATGTGGAAGTATTTCATTGAAGCAACCGTTGAAGTGATCGAAGAAGAAGGAATCAACCAAGTGACCATCCGGAAAGTGGCGGACCGCGCGGGATACAACAGTGCAACGATTTATAATTATTTCGATGAAATCTCGCATCTCGTCTTCTTCGCTTCTATGAAACTGCTGAAGGGATATGTCGAGGACGTAGCACTGTACATTAATAGAGGCAAGACGCCGCTTGAAAAGTATCTATTGGCATGGGAGTGTTTCTGCAAGCATTCTTTTCTGCAGCCGGACATTTTCCATGCGGTGTTCATCATGGATCTGGGAGATCAGCCGGAGAAAATGCTGGAAGACTATTATGAGATGTACCCGGCAGATTTGATTAATATTCCGGAGGAGCTGCAGCCGATTCTTTTTGAACGGAGCATGACGAAAAGGGGCAAATCACTTCTTAGCCTGGCGGCAAAGGAAGGGCAGCTGGAAGAGAACCGGGTCGATGATATTAATGAAATGACCATATTGGTTTGGCAGGGGATGCTGACGAACATTTTGAACAACCGGTTGGATTACAGTTTGGAAGACGCCGAACGCAAGACAATGGAATATATCCGGCATATTGTGAATGTGTAACGGCATTCTGAAAGTAGATTTCTAGAGCAGCACGCGGGCGAAAGAGTAATTCTTACAAGCAAGTTGGCTATAGTGGAAAAGCATAGTCGGGGAATGGGCTATGCTTTTTTGGCATGCCATCTGCTTGCCTAAAGGATAATTGAAAGATAGTTGAAATCTATTGTTATATTTAAATTTTTCTTATATAATAACAGAAGGTGGAAATGAATGAGTATTCATTCAAAATGAATAAAGGGGGAGTAACGTTGAATTTAGTTTCACGTGTTTACGAGACGGCAAAGGAACAGCCGGACAAAACGGCGTATCACTTCATGGGGAAAGACACTTCGTATGCCGAGTTTGATCAGTCCGTGTCGATGTTTGCATCTGCTCTTCAGGATTTGGGGATTCAAAAGGGAGATCATGTCGCATTTTTATTAGGAAATACACCGCATTTCCTCATCTCTTTGTATGCGACAATGCGTATTGGGGCGACCGCCATTCCGGTGAATCCGATTTATTCACCAGATGAAATTTCGTATATTTTACATAACAGCGATGCGAAAGCGGTCATAGCGCTCGATGCCTTGATTCCGCTTGTGGAAAAAGCGGCAGGCGCCTTCCCGTCCATCGGCCACTACGTTATTTGTGAGACGAGCCCGGATGCGGAAGAGAAGCTGAAGGCATTGCCGGGTGAAGTGAAACAAAAGGTGTTGCCGTTTTCCCGATTGATCGCAGCTGGCAGTCCGGATGTGAAACCTGTTGATGTGGATGAAAATGAAACCGCTATCATTCTCTATACCTCAGGTACAACGGGGCATCCGAAAGGGGCTATGCTGACTCATAAAAACTTATATTCCAACGCCCGTGACGTCGGCGATTATCTTGGTTTCTCAGAGCATGACCGCGTCGTGGCAACCTTGCCGGTATTCCATGTGTTTGCCTTGACAGTCGTCGTCAACGCGCCGTTGCTGAAAGGGGCGACCGTGCTGTTAATTCCGCGCTTCAGCCCGCAGGACGTGTTTTCTACGATCCGGAAAGAGAAGGGGACAGTGTTTGCTGGAGTTCCGACGATGTTCAACTTCCTCTATCAATATCCGGAAGGCAACCCGGAGGATTTCCAGACGATTCGGTTAGCCATTTCGGGAGGATCGTCGTTGCCGGTTGCATTGCTTCATAACTTCGAGGACAAGTTCAATGTCCGTGTGTCAGAGGGCTACGGGCTTTCTGAGGCAGCTCCGGTCACTTGCTTCAACCCGCTCGACCGCGAACGGGTGCCGGGTTCCATCGGCACAAATATTGTTAACGTGGAAAACAAAGTCGTCGATGAGTTTGGTGATGAAGTGCCGCGGGGCGAAGTCGGCGAATTAATTGTCCGCGGACCGAACGTCATGAAAGGCTATTACAAAATGCCAGAGGAAACGGCGGCCGCCATCCGTAACGGTTGGCTATACACGGGTGACTTGGCAAAACAGGATGAGGACGGCTATTTTTATATCGTCGACCGCAAAAAGGACATGATCATTGTCGGCGGCTACAATGTGTACCCGCGCGAAGTCGAGGAAGTGCTGTTTGCCCATCCCGCAGTCGTGGAAGCAGCTGTCATCGGTGTACCCGATCAAGACTTCGGCGAAGCAGTCCATGCGTTCGTCGTTTTGAAACAGGGAGCTTCGCTGAATGAAGAACAGGTGAAAACCTACTGCGCGGAAAAGCTCGCCAAATACAAAGTGCCGGAGCATGTCGAGTTTCTGGACGAGTTGCCGAAGAATACGACCGGAAAGATTCTCCGTCGTTCATTGAAATCACATATCGGTGCAAAAAATTAATACGTCCTCAACAGCCTTTTCCAATTGGTACTCTATTGGAAAAGGTTTTTTGATGCAAAGGTCTTATTTGACAAATAGAAAGATATACCCAAACCACCTATTAAATTCATGTCGAAATATGACGATAATAAAAATAGAGGTCATGAATTTATTGGCAGGGGGAGCGCTTATGCGTTGGACAGTTCGGAGGAAATTAAGTGCCATTTTCACTTTGATGATCATGCTGATTATCGGGATGAGTGTGGCGGGCATTGTGAGTACAAATAAATTGAGTGAGAACACGGATACGATCAATAAGAGAGAGATACCGAAAATTGATCGGATCAACAGGCTTGAAAAAGGAACGCAGAATATACTTGGATTAACACAGCGTCATATTTTATCAAAGGATAGCGAGTTTGAAGAGAAGTATGAACAGCAAATCTCTGATGAAAAAGACAATGTGGAAGGTGCATTTGATTCGTATGACCTTTTACTTGATACGAAACACGAAAAAGAATTATTGAATGAAGTAGTGACAGTGTGGAAGTCGTACACGTCGCAAATTGATGAAATACTAGTGATGAGTGCAGGCGGCCAAGATCAAGAGGCGACAACCAAGTCATATGACGCCATCATCTCGGCAAATGAGATGCAAGAGAAACTTCAGGAGTTAAGCCAATTGCATCATGAGGAATTGGAAGCAATTGAAAAAGAGGGAGACATGCTCTACCGTTCTGTGTTGATTATCTTATCGGTCAGCACAATCATTGCGACGTTAATTGCGATTCTCGGCATCCGCTATTTGATTCGTACCATCCAGCGTCCGATCGTCCAGCTGTCTTCTTCGTTTAAGCAGATGGCGACAGGCGATTTGACAGTCCAGCCGATTGAGGTGAAGACGAAAGACGAGATTAGTGAACTCGCTAGCGACTTCAATTATATGGCAAATCACCTGCGTGAGATCATGACGGATTTGAATGAACACGTTGATACGCTTGCTTCAACATCCACGCAATTTGCAACGAGTGCGGACGAATCAACACGGGCGTCTGAACAAATTACGAATGCAATTATCGAAGTATCTGAAGGAGCGTCCGTCCAATTGGACAGCGCAAGATCCAGCAGCGCCATCGTGGATGAGATGGCAGAGCAGATCCATCAGACGGCTGAATCAGTCGGGCAAGTATCATCACTCGCAAAAAATACATCCGAGCTGACAAAAGAAGGCGTTGCGATGATGAAGTCTACTGTACAAAAAATGGATGACATCAGGCAGTCCACAGACTCAACTTCCACTGTTGTCAATTCGTTGCATCAGAAGTCTTCTGAAATCGGCAGCATCGTTTCGATTATTACGGGCATCGCTGAGCAGACCAATTTGCTAGCGCTCAACGCATCCATCGAAGCGGCGCGGGCTGGCGAACACGGCAAAGGATTCGCGGTGGTAGCCGGTGAAGTCGGCAAGTTGGCGGCACAATCAGGCAACGCAGCATCAGACATCCGAAAACTCATCGAAGAAATCCAGCAAGAGGTCGGCGGCGCCATCACTGCGATGGAAACGTCCAAGACCTTCGTAGGAGAAGGGTTATCGATGGTCAATCAAACCGGCAGCTACTTCCGCGACATTGAAAACCACGTACAGGAAGTAACGGAACAAGCCGTTGAAATTGCGGCAATCAGCCAAGAAGTCAACCACAGCACAGAGCGGATGAAACAGCTCGTCGACGAGGTGGCTACTATGTCTGAGCGCACAGATCTCAGCGCGCAGGACATCGTGGCGGCTTCCGAGGAACAAAGTGCGACGATGCAAGAAATCTCCGCGTCTTCGACTGTCCTCAGTTCCATGGCAGACCGTTTGCAGGAAATTGTTCAAGGGTTCAAATTGAAATAATGAAGGCAGCGCCGGTCGAGTGGACTGGCGCTGTTTTTTTGTGATCAAATTGATTACAAAAAAGTTTATTACACAGAAGGAGTATTGTTACGAGTGTCGAAATATGTAAGAGAGAAAAAGAAGGGGGTATTCCTATGGAAAAGCAAAAAGTGAAAGTACAAGATTTATATACACTCCAATCCGTTACAAACCCACATATCGCACCAAATGGCGAAGAAGTGGTATTTGTCAAAACACATATTGAAGAAGAGGAAAATAAATACGTCGCCAACTTGTATCATGTTGATTTGGAAACGACTGAAGTAACGCAATGGACGTATGGAAAACAGCGCGTGTCCTCTCCTGAGTGGTCCGCAGACGGCACGCAGCTTGCCTTTTTATCAAACCGTGATGACAAAAACCAACTGTATGTCCTTTCGGCAAAAGGCGGGGAAGCCCGGAAAGTGACTTCATTTGACAAAGGGGTATCCAGCTTCGTCTGGTCGCCTTGCGGGGAGAAAATCTGGATCAATGCCTCTGTGAAAGAGGGCAAAACCTTCAAGGATAAAGAAGAGAAAGACGACAAGAAAAAACCTGAGCCCGTTCGCGTGACAAAAATGAAATACAAAGCGGATGGCGTTGGCCTTCTGCCGCAAGATACGTACCGGCAAATCGGTGTTGTCGATCTCGCAACAGAAGAAGTGACACAGTTTACAGAGGGCAATCATCAATATGCCTTGCAAGCCGTCTCGCATGATGGCAAGAAGCTTGTCATGAGCGTGAATCGGGAAGAGAACCAGGATTTTGAGTTCCGTCAGCCGTTGATTTTGGTTGATATCGAAACAAAGGAAGAGACAATTATCATTGATGAAGAGGGCTATTATGGCGGGGCGACATTCTCGTTTGACGACCGGTATATCGCGTTTGCCGGCTCGGATCGTTCCTTCCAAAACGCCACTCATACGCATTTGTACGTATACGACACGAAGCGGGGCAACCGTTTGAATGTAACAGAAAGCATTGATGCGCCAGTAGGGGATGTGACAGTCTCCGATCACCAGCAAGGGGCAAGTGCACCGACTGTTGTTTGGACGAAGGACGATCATCTGTATTTCCAATTGGCGACAATGGGTGACGTGCGCCTTTATTTCGCGACGCTGGAAGGCGAATTGTATCCTGCTTCTCCTGAAAATGAGCATGTCTATGGATATGATGTGGACAAAGAAGGCACATTTGCTCTCGTTGCGGCGACGGATCCGACAAATCCTGGTGAGCTGTATAAACTGACGATTGCGACCGGCGAACGGGAAGCACTTACTTCGTTCAATGAAAAGTATGTGAATGGAACGGAGCTTGTTAAACCAGAAGCGATCCAATTCAAAGGAAAGAAAGACTGGGACGTGCATGGCTGGCTCATGAAACCAGCTGGTTGGCAGGAAGGGGAGAAATACCCGCTTGTCGTTAATATCCATGGTGGCCCGCACGCTATGTACGCCAACACATTCTTCCATGAAATGCAATTGCTTGCAGCGCAAGGATGGGGCGTCCTGTACGTCAACCCGCGTGGCAGCCATGGCTATAGCCAGGAATTCGTCGATGCGGTGCGCGGCGATTATGGCGGCGGTGACTATGAAGATATCATGGCAGCGGTCGACTATGCACTCGAAGAAAATGAGTGGATTGACAAGGCACGTCTTGGCGTGACTGGGGGCAGCTACGGCGGCTTCATGACGAATTGGATCGTCGGCCATACCGACCGTTTCAAAGCAGCTGTGACACAGCGCTCGATCTGCAACTGGATCAGCTTCTTCGGCGTATCTGATATCGGCTATTATTTCAGCGATTGGCAAATTCTCGCCGACATGAAAGACGTGGATACGTTGTGGAAACACTCGCCGTTGAAATATGCGGAAGATGTGAAGACACCATTGTTAATCTTGCACTCGGAAAAAGACTTCCGTTGCCCGATTGAACAGGCAGAACAATTATTTATTACACTAAAAAGCATGGGGAAAGAAACGGAATTTGTCCGTTTTCCGGACGCGGACCACAACTTATCGCGGACCGGAACACCGAATTTACGCATTGAGCGGTTAAATGAAATTACGGGATGGTTCGCGAAATACTTATAAGAACCGAGGGAACGTATTGAACTATACAACTGACACAATCACGATCAGACCGATCAAAGAAGACGACTTGCACCGCCTTTGGGAGATGAGCTTCAAAGATAAAGACCCGGAGTGGAAGCAATGGGATGCGCCTTATTATCCACATGAACCGATACCGTATGAAAAGTTCTTGGAACGTAAAGATAAAATCGTTGCGCAGGATGATTTCTGGGGTATTGAGGCGGAAGGCAAACTGATCGGTATGGTGAGCTATTATTGGGAACACAAGCCGTCGTTATGGCTTGAAATTGGGGTTGTCATTTATGAACCGGCTTACTGGAGTGGCGGATACGGAACGAAAGCACTCACGATGTGGATTGAACATCTGTTTACGACCATGCCGCTCGTCCGGGTCGGCCTCACGACTTGGTCCGGCAACGAGCGGATGATCCGTGTAGCTGAAAAACTTGGCATGACAATGGAAGCACGAATCCGCAAAGTCCGCTACTGGAACGGTGTCTATTACGACTCCATCCGGATGGGCATGCTTCGGGAAGAATGGGAGGCCCATCGCTCGAAATGAGATGGACCAAGCTGAAACAACTGGCGGAAGAGTTGCTTTGTGAGAAGCTGCAAGGCCGCGTGCACTATCACGTAGTCGTTCATCGGAAAAGCCATGACCAGACAGCCACTTTTCGGGTGACGCTCGATGGAAATGAAGTATTCCGGGCCTCCGATATTCCGTTCGCCCGACAAGCGAATGAACGCGGGCGGGAGCTGCAAGAGGAACGGCGTATTGATCCCTGGAAGTGGGAAGGGGACTGGAAGGCCTTTTGGGAGTCCGATGAATTGAAGCAGCTCCATGCGGCATATGATGACGCGGAAGAGCAAGTGAAAGCATCGGGGCAATATCCGGCATGGGAAGTGGTGCCGCTATTGTTTGACTATGTGCAGATGCCAGTGGAGAAAGCCTTGGTCCATGACCATCCTTTCATCCGGGCAGTTGCGGTATTGGACCGGCGTGTTGGGAAGCGGACGCTGGAGCAGCTAGACATAAAAAATGAAGCAGACGTAGTAAAGCTCTTTTATTCTATTCGGACAGAGAGCTAGAAAAAGGGGACCATTCAGACCGTATTGACGGCTGGATGGTTCTTTTTATTCGATTAAATAAATGTAGTGAGTGATTACTCACTTTACAAGATATGCTTGTTGATTTATCATAGTGAGTAATCACTCACTATGAAAGAGGTGTTAGAAATGAAACAGGTGAACAAATGTGTTTCGGTTCAAAATGTGTCAAAGTCTTTTGGAACTCACTCTGTATTGAAGGACATCCAATTGGATATTTGGGAAGGGGAAATTTTCGGTTTGTTAGGCCCTTCCGGTGCTGGAAAAACAACATTGGTGAAAGAATTGGCAGGGCTTGATACACCAACAGAAGGGGCCAACTATTTATTTGGACAAAAAATGCCGAACTTAAATCTCGTCCAGCGTATTGGCTACATGGCACAATCGGATGCACTCTATACGGAGTTATCTGCAAAGGAGAACTTGCGTTTTTTCTCTGAGCTGTATGGGTTAAAAGGGAGAAAACAAGTGGAGCGCATGGAAGAGGTAGCTGAAATTGTCCAGCTATCCAATGAGCTGTCAAAAGTAGTATCCAATTATTCCGGTGGGATGAAAAGACGGCTTTCCTTAGCAATTGCGTTGCTGCATGAACCAGAACTGCTCATCCTCGATGAACCGACTGTCGGCATTGATCCCCTACTCCGAAAAAACATTTGGCGGGCCTTTCATGCATTAAAAGAGCGAGGAAAAACGCTGATTGTCACAACACATGTCATGGATGAGGCGGATAAATGTGATCGGCTCGGGCTCCTCCGCAATGGAAAGCTGATTGCCGTCGGGACGCCAGGAGAACTAAAAAGGCAAACAGGGACGAAGACAATTGAAGAAGCCTTTTTATATTTCGGAGGTGAGCAGTCATGAGAGTAACGGCAATGGTAAAACGTATTCTAAAACAATTGATACGGGATAAAAGGACGATCGGCTTGCTCATATTTGCCCCCATCCTCGTATTGACTATGTTATATTTCGTTTTCAATGGCGACGATTATATTCCGCGAATTGGATTGGTGGATGCGCCAGAACCTGTCATTGAACAATTGGATGACAAGAAAGCCACTCTCTCGTTATTCGAGGAGGAAGGGGACGCTAAAGCAAAAATAGCCGCACAGGAACTGGATGCGTACATTAAGTTCGTTGGAGGTCAGCCGGAACTGGTTTTGGAAGGAAGTGACCCTACCGTCACGGGAGCAACAATGAAATGGGTGCAAGAAGCCTTCCAACCACGTCAGCCGGAGAATGCTCCCCAGCTTAAGGTCGATACGATGTTTGGCTCGGATGATATGGGACAGTTTGATTACTTCGGCCCGGTGCTGTTAGGATTCTTTGTCTTCTTTTTCGTGTTTCTTATCGCGGGTGTTTCATTCTTGCGCGAGAGGACGACGGGGACATTGGAAAGACTGCTGGCGACGCCATTGCGGAAATGGGAGATTGTCGTTGGATACGTGATCGGATTTGGGATATTCACCATGATTCAATCGACCATTATTGCTTCCTATGCGGTTTACGTGCTTGGCATGGTGATGGAAGGAGCGTTTTTCCATGTGCTGCTCGTTATACTTCTTCTCGCTTTCACTGCATTGTCACTAGGAATTTTATTATCAACATTTGCACATAACGAACTGCAGATGATGCAATTCATACCAATTATTGTTGTACCACAAATCTTCTTTTCAGGGCTGTTCAACTTAGATACGATTGCGGAATGGCTAAGTTGGATCAGTTACGTCACACCTCTTTATTACGCAGCAGACGCATTACGCGATATAATGGTGAGAGGATATGGATTTACAGAAATTTATATAAATCTTCTCGTATTGCTTGGATTCACTCTTTTCTTCATGATGATGAATATCTTGGTACTGCGGAAGTTTCGTACGATGTAAGGAGGTACTATGGAAAAGCTCGATAAGCGAATGGAAGAATTATTGCAAAACGAAGGGGACTTGACGGAGAAACAACGGAACATTTTGGCGGCGGCGACAGAAATGTTTGCGCAAAAAGGCTTTGCCGCCACATCGACAAGTGAAATCGCCAAAAGAGCGGGCGTCGCAGAAGGAACCATCTTCCGGCACTACAAAACAAAAAAAGACTTGTTATTATCCATTGTATCGCCAATGATGTTGAAAATGATTTCTCCCTTTATTTTGAAGGATATTAACAAAGTGCTGGATCAAAAATACGAACGGTTCGAGGATTTCGTTCGCGCCATGATCAAAAACCGGCAAGAATTCTTGGAGAATAACATACAGGTTGTGAAAGTGGTCATACAAGAAATTCCTTTCCACCCTGAACTGCGCGACGAGTTTATTAAGCAAGTTGGCCAAAAGGTGTATCAGCTTTTTTTGGAAACTGTTCAGTTTTACCAGGCAAAAGGGCAGATCGCCGATATCCCGCCGGCCATGGTACTCCGTTACGTCAGTTCGGTGATCATCGGTTATTTCGGCACCAAATATGTTCTCACTCCAGAGGGATGGGATGACGAAAAAGAGATCGATGAAATGATTGCGTTCCTTGCGAAAGGGCTGGCGCCAGTATAACAGGAAAAAGCACTCCAATCCCTGCCAAGGAAATGATATACTTAAAAGCAACAAAGTAGTCTTGGAGGGAATATAATGGGTATCTACAATGTCATGGAAGATGTCGTTCGTGATGTACTTAGCAAAAACAAACGGGACCTTCATCTAACATGTGATTGTGAGCGATGCTTGAATGACATCATGGCCATCGCACTAAATGAACTGCCGCCCCACTACATTGCAAATGAAAAACACAGTCCCTATATACGCGCGGCTCACGAAGCGGACAGGCAAGGTGCTACGAATATCCTGTCTATCGTCGCCAGAGCAGCCCGTAAAGTCTCCAATGCGCCGCGTTGCGAGAACATGGCACCAAACAACGAAGAAACACCTTGAGGTTGAGGTGTTTTTTTGTTTTGAGGGAGATGTTGCCAAGCGCATTTGCGCTACAGCCTCCAGTTTGCGAAGATAGGGGAGTACTTAATTATTCTGCGTACGGTTGTGAATATTTGCGTTCAATTTGTTATTCTGGCGTGCAATTTTGTATACTGGCGTTCGTTTTAGTATTCTGTGGTTGGTCCAGGTTTTCTGGGTTTCATTCCAGTTGTCTAGCGTTCCTCGCGCCAATGTTATGCTCCTTTCATCTCACAATAAATCTCCCCACAAAAAAAGAACACCGCATAACACACGGTGTCCTCACTTCGTTAATAAATTCAACACATTTTGCACATTTTGATTCACTGAATTGACGAGCAGGTGGTCACCCTTTTGACGGATGTCCAAGTTGATGAAATTCATCATTTCCTTCGCCATGTCCGTATCTTCTAGTAGTGAAAGTGATTTCGTCAGGTTGTTCTCGAAAACAAGAGCGTTTTTCAAATGGTGCTCGACTGCTTCCATCTGAGAACCGACTTTTGTCAAATGACCAGAAATCGTTTTGATTGCACCATCAATCGTAGTAATCAATTCAGCAGAATCCGACTGCGTTAAAATGGATGCGTCCTTGATACCGAGAGCAGTTGTACTGACATCCACCAAATCGATCTTCATATTCTGGCCAGGGTTTGCGCCGACATGTAAGTTCAACTGTGTTGTCTCGCCTAAAATTTTCTTCGTATTGAACTCCAGCTTCGTCGCCGTATCATTGATTGCGCCGAGCAACTGGTCCAATTCTTGCTGGCCTGCTTTCCGATCGGAATCAGTCAATGTGCCGTTCGCACTCTGGACCGCCAATTCTCGTGCACGCTGCAGCAAGCCATTGACATTGTTCAGCCCTTCGTTGGAAGCTTCCAGTACGGACAACCCGTCCTGCATATTGGCCTGGGCCCGTGAAATCCCCCGGATCTGAGCACGCATTGTTTCGGAAATCGATAGCCCGGAGGCATTGTCGCTTCCTTTTGCAATCTTCAGCCCTGAACCCAATTTCAGCAGACTTTTTTCAATTTGCGTCGAATTACGCTGCGCCCGGTTCATCGAAAAGGCGATTTGTTCTTGGCTATGTATCCGCATTTCTTCACCTCTATCACCAGTATAATAAACATTTCCATTTTTATATCGGCAACTTTCCTTTGAAATGAATCTATTTTAGCCGATACAAAAGAAAAAGGGACTTGGAGGGAAACAGGTGAACCTCAATCGCGCCATGAAAATCTACAGGGAGACGCACGCCTCCACCATTCCGACGATGGAATACATTCTTTTATTATTGAAAGGAACGATTAAAAACATTCGCTTTTGCCAGCAATCAAACGAATGGGATGAAATCCAAGCGACCCTTTCCAATACGCAGGACCTTCTCTTTGAATTAATGGCATCCGCAGATCGAAACACCGAGGAAGGGGAGCGGCTTTTCACGTTTTATGTTTATTTAAATCAATTACTTGTCGATGTCCAAATTCAAAAATCAACCGAACGGCTTACCGTAGTGGAAGTGTTTGCCGAGCAGCTCATCCAAGCGTGGGAAGAAGCCCAGCAGAGAACAAGAAAGAGGAATTTTACATCTGATATGGTTTGAACTGCATAGGGGAAGTCCTTAAATTTATGAAAATAAATAAAAGCCACTTCCATCCTTGTAAATGTTTTCAGCGACGATAAACATTTGGAGGAATGGAGAGTGACTCAATTAATTTTACAATAGATAGGGATACTTGAAAAGACTCTTTGTTTGAAGATGAAATTGATGTCAAACGTTTAAAACAATATCCTGACTGCTACATAACTTGTGAACTGCCAATTCCTTGGACCAACTAATCAATTTTTTGACCGCTCGTATATCCCGGCCAACCACTCGATTACTTGTTCATACCACTCGTATATTCAGCTAACCGCTCGATTATTTTTCTGACCGCTCGTATATCCCAGCGAACCACTCGATTAATCGCACGAACCGCTCGTATATTTTGCTAACCGCTCGTATACGTCTGGACTACTTTGCTACTGTCCTGAAGTTCGCACGAATAAGTCGGGCCCGTCCTATTAACACACAGTCAACCGGTCCTATTAGTCTGATCCACTCGGCTACCATTGCCAACAACGCAATTAATTCAAAGCAGCTCCACTATCATCAAGCGAACTACTCCCTAAAACAACAACTACCGACCCTTAAACTCCGGTTTTCGCTTCTCGGCAAACGCATTCAACGCCTCAATCCGATCCTCCGTCGGAATTGTAATTTCATAAGCCTTCCGTTCGATTGCGAGCCCGGTCTGCAAATCAACATTCATTCCATGCTTGATAGCGAACTTCGCCTGCTGCAAGGCCATCGGTCCGTTTGCCAACATAGCATTGGCGAATGCCCGTGTTTCTTCATTCAATCGTTCTGCCGGGACGACTTTTGTGACGACGCCATACTCATATGCTTCGTCCGCTTTCATTCGCTTGGCAGTCAAAATCAGCTCCAGCGCTTTTGCTTCGCCAATCAACCGCGGCAGCCGCTGCGTTCCGCCGGCGCCTGGAATGATGGCTAGTCCTGTTTCCGTCAACCCCATGACGGAGTTATCAGCGGCTATCCGGAAGTCGCATGCGAGTGCGAGTTCCATGCCTCCTCCGAATGCATATCCTTTCAGCTTGGCGATGGTCGGCTGCGGTAGGTTTTCGATGGCGGTGAATACCTCACCGATTTTGAATAAATTCCGTTTTACCTGCTCATCCGACAAGAATTTTCGCTCTTTCAGATCAGCTCCTACACTGAAAGCACGATCGCCTGTCCCCGAAAACACGACAACTCGAATTTCGGGATTGACCCGAATCATTTCAATTGTCTCCCCAAGTTCCACGAGCATGTCATAATTAAATGCGTTCATTGCATCCGGGCGATTCAGCGCCACGAAGGCGAGATGCCCCTCTTGTACATATAGAATTGTTTTCATCCAACCATTCCCCTTTCGTTTGGTTTACTCATAAACATACCACTTTAGTCAGGTCGTTTCTAATATTTGAATAGGAGATTCGTAGAAAAGATATGGTGAAAAAAGTCGTATTTTGGTATACTACTAAAAATGGGAGGTGAAGGGAATTGAGCCAGAATATCTTTGTTGGCAGACAGCCGATTCTCGATCGTCATGGACGAATCTATGGTTACGAACTGTTATATCGTAATAGTGAGTTGAACCGGTTTCCACAAGTTGATCCGGAGAAGGCAACAGTCCAGTTGCTTGTGAACACGTTCTTGACAATCGGTGTCGATAAAATCGCCGGCAATGCGCTATCCTTCATCAACTTCACCGGGGAACTGCTGACGAAAGACATTTTCACCAGCTTGCGTCCCGATCGGATTGTCGTTGAAATTTTAGAAGATGTAGAGATTACCCCAGCTTTATTGACAAGAATCCGGGAACTGAAACAAAAAGGATTCATCTTCGCACTCGACGATTTCGTCCTCCAAGAGCAATACCTCGTCCATGAATCTCTCTTTGAAATGATTGATTTCGTTAAGGTCGATTTCATGAAAGCAGATGCAGCTGAACGGAATCGGATCGAATTGTTCCTGAAACGATACCCGCATATTTGGAAGCTCGCGGAAAAACTTGAAACTGTGGAAGAATACAATGAGGCACTCGGAAGGGGCTATGACTTATTCCAAGGCTATTTCTTTGCGGCGCCGGAAATTATCAGCGGAGTCGACATTCCATTCAATTTTGAGCTGCAAGTCCAGCTTCTTGAAAAAATGAATGAGGAAAATGTGAATATTAATGACATCGCCAGCCTGATCAGACGTGATATCTCTTTATCGTTTAAGCTTCTGCGTTTCATAAATACGATGGCGTTTGAAGTGCCCATGCGGATTGTTTCCATCAAACAGGCAATCGTTCTCATTGGATTAAAAGAAACGAGGAAATGGCTCCATATTCTTACGTTAGTGGATATGGCCGAGCAGTCGGGCGGACATATTAAAGCGCTAATATCCTATTCGCTGACTCGTGCAAAACTATGTGAATTGCTTGCGGGTTATAAAGGCCAGGCAAACTCGGACGAATGCTTCCTCGTCGGGATGTTCTCGTTGCTTGATGTCATTATGAATAAATCCTGGGATGAAATTATTCAATTAATGCCGCTGTCAGAGAAAACAGAGATGACGTTGCGCAGGGAATGGACTGAATTGACTCCGTTTCTTGAACTGGCGATTGCCGTGGAACGGTTTGACTGGGACCGGATAGAGCTATACGCGAAGATTTTGGGTATCCCGCCCGAAACGTTAGGGGGATTTTCCCAAGAAGCGAATTTGTGGGCACAGCTGCTCGATTGAATGAAATCGGTTTCTGCTTCCCTATTATCGCTCAGTTTAGGTAGAATGGGAGACAGGAGTTGATTAAAATGAAAACAGCCATCGTGACTGATAGTACAGCCTATTTGCCGCATGATCAAATAAGTGAATTCAATATCCATGTCATCCCCCTCACTGTGACAATTGACGGGCAGGCGTATGACGAGGAAGTCGAGCTTTCTGCCGGGGATTTCTATGAAAAAGTCCGCGGGAACGGACCGCTTCCGAAAACATCCCAGCCACCGGTCGGCCGGTTTGTGGAACTGTTTGAACAGCTCAGCAAAGAGTACGACGCTGTCATTTCAATTCACCTGTCAAGCGGTATCAGTGGTACGTACGCGGGAGCCGTCCAAGCGGGTGAAATGGTGAAAGACATAAAAGTTTACGCATTTGACTCAGAGATTTCTTGTTATGTGCAAGGGTTCTATGTACGGAGAGCCGCTGAAATGGCTAAGGAAGGCGCGGATCCGAAGGCTATTCTGGACGAGCTTGAAGAAATGAAAAAGACCGTCCGCGCGTACTTCATGGTCGATGACCTGGCCCATCTGCAAAGAGGGGGAAGGTTGTCCGGCGCTCAGGCGTTGATCGGCGGGCTATTGCAAGTAAAGCCGATACTGCATTTTGATAATAAAGTAATTGTTCCATTCGAAAAGATCCGGACGCGGAAAAAAGCGATGAAACGAATTGCGGATTTGCTGGCGGAAGAGGCAGCGAAGATGCCGCTTGAAGCTGTCATCATTCATGCGAATCAGCTAGAAGAAGCAGAGACTTGGCGCAATGAACTCGCGGACCGGCTTCCTGATGTGAAATTTAGCATCAGCCATTTTGGTCCTGTCATCGGCACCCATTTAGGGGAAGGTTCGATGGGGCTTGGCTGGGTAAAACGAAGATCATAATCCAAGAGAGGTGAGCTGTACATGGGTCAACCTTTCCATGCGGCTGTCAGGGACTTCCTTGATGGCCGCATTTGGTTACGCAGGCATACCCCATTTAAACAAGACATCATCGATCGCCACATCAATGAGGGATTCATTCAAACAATCCCTGGAATTCAAACGACCAATTCTTTATTCAATCAAAAACGACATGTCTGCAATCGTTGTGAAAACAATGATCAGACCCGGTTCACGACATTTCATTGTGCAAAATGCGAAGGGCCGTGCACGTATTGCCGAAAGTGCCTTAAAATGGGCCGCGTCTCTTCCTGCACAGATCTTATCGTATGGAGCGGCGAACCGATTTTATTTCCGATAAATCACACGCTTGCCTGGCAAGGGACGTTGACGCCGCACCAACAAAAGGCGGCCGACGAATTGACGGACAGCACGGAAAGAGGAAGGCCACATCTCATCCATGCCGTGTGCGGCTCCGGTAAAACGGAAATTTTGTTTCCACCGATTCATCAACTGTTGCTCGCAGGGAAACGGGTTTGTCTTGCAGCTCCCCGAGTCGACGTCATTCTGGAATTGGAGCCACGGCTAAAGGCCGCGTTTCCGGATACGTCTATTGAAGCGCTTTATGGCGGCGCCGAGCAGAAGACTGAAGCGTCACAGATCGTACTGGCGACCACGCACCAGCTCTACCGCTTCCGCCATGCGTTCGATGCCGTATTTGTCGATGAGGCGGATGCATTCCCCTACACCGCAGATCAAACATTGCGCGGGGCCGTACGAAAAGCGTCCAAGCAAGAAGCACCTGTCCACTACGTCACCGCAACCCCATCCGACGAATTACTTTCCACCATGAAGAAGACAGGCTCCATCTCTACAATCAACAGGCGCTACCATGGCTATCCATTGCCCGTCCCGCGCTATGAATCCCTATGGAATTATGAGAAACAGATGAAGAAAGGAAAACTCCCACAAAAGCTAATCGATTGGGTGACGACAAGGCTGAAGAAACGGGAACCATTCCTCGTGTTTTTCCACCATATCGGTTTGATGGAACAAGCTAAACCTTTATTTCAAAAGATAGACAGCCGAATCCGTTCTGTTCACGCAGCGCATCCCGATCGGAAGGAACACGTTCAAGCGCTTCGTAATGAACAGCTGCCGGGTCTTTTGACGACAACCATCCTGGAACGGGGAATTACGATACCGAATATTCAAGTGGCGGTCGTTGGGGCGGAACAGAAGATTTTTGACAAAGGGGCCCTTATCCAAATTGGCGGACGAGTTGGCCGGTCCGTAAACTTCCCGTCAGGTGATTTCGTCCTGTTCCATAATGGCATCACCTATGCGATGGATGATGCAAAGCGGGAAATCGGCATGTTGAATAAAGGAGGCACGGGCAAATGAGCAGATGCCTTCTTTGTGAACAGCTAATCGACAGGCGGCCTACCTGGCAAGGGCTTCTCGGCGTTGAGAAAATACAACATCTATGTGAAGCATGTTCAAATTCATTCCAACGTGCCGACATAATAGAAGAGGGAGAAATCCTTGACAGCGTCCATTCGCTTTATGAATATAACGAAGCCATGCGGGAGTTCTTCCATCAATTCAAGTTTTTACAGGATGTTGCGCTGGCGGATGTGTTCGGGGATGACTTGCGTGACATTCTAAAAGGCAAGAAGGCAGTTGTGCCTATTCCAATGCATCCTGAAAAAAGAGTGGAGCGGACATTCGCGCATGTGGATGAGCTGCTGACAAGGGCTTCCATACCATTTGGACAGTTGCTCGACAAGACAAGCACGGATGTAATGGGAGAGAAGACAAGGGAAGAGCGCCTGGCGATTGATCCTTTATTCAAACTAAAAGAAGAAGCAGTCATCCAACCGATCACCTATACAATCGTCGATGACATTTACACAACTGGAACGACACTGAAGCAGGCGGCGGCCGTTTTGAAAGAGGCGGGTGCTGCCCGAGTAGATGCAGTGACATTAATACGAGCTTGACGACTGGAGTGAGTGACATGGCAGAATTACGAAACTGTCCGGCATGCGGCGAATTTTTCAACTATACAGGCGTCCGAGACGTCTGTGCGAAATGTGCGATGAACGAAGAGAAAATGTACGAAGAAGTATACCGCTTTTTGCGGAAGCGTGAGAACCGTGCGGCGACAATTGAGCGAATTGTAGAAGCGACTGGAGTCACTGAATCGCTATTGCATAAATGGGTTCGCAAAGGCCGGCTGCAGCCAGCACTTTTCCCGAACCTCGGCTATCCATGCGACAATTGCGGTAAACTGACGACGAAAGGGAAGCTTTGCGATACTTGCACAGCTGATTTGAAAAAAGAACTTCGGACATTCGATGCAGCTCAAGAATTCAGAGAGGCAGTACAAAACTCCGACCGCGCAACGTATCTGTCCGATAAACGGAAAAACCGGTAGTCTATATGTGGACAACCGGTTTTTCCAGCCATTAGTGCATTTGAAGGGGGCAATTCCTATAACTACCGGACTGTTCTCCTTTTTCGTACCAAAGACCCTAAACGTTTCCCATTTGCAACCGAAATAAAGTACAAGAGACATAGTACGACCCATCTCGAAGCAAAATAGAGGTACCTATAGGCGAATGGTACACAACTATCGAAAGGAGCGAGGTCCATGAAAATCAATAAATTCAACATCCCGCCCGTCAATCCGTACCGGGCAAATCAGGTGAAAGCCGACCAGGCAAAAGAGCAGGCGACAGCGAAAATGGATAAAATTGAAATTTCTTCAAAGGCGAAGCAACTATCTGAAATCACGCCTTTTGAAGCGAAGCGCAATGAACGCGTTCAGCAGCTGAAAGCCCAGATTGAATCAGGGGAATACAAAGTGGAGCCAGAAAAGCTCGCTGCCGATCTGATCAAGTACTACAAAAAATAAGGTAAACGAAAGCGGTGAAGCAGCATGTCCATCGAAACGATCTTGTCGATTCTAGACAACTTGGAAAAACTTCATAAAAGCTTACTCCGAATTGCGAACGACAAAACCGCACTCATCAAAAGCGGCGACATCATGGGCATTGATCAGCTGCTGAAAGACGAACAGGCGCACATCGCCGCCATCGTCCAAGTCGACCGCGATCGGCAAAAAGCAGTGGCTGCCTACATGGCCGGACAAGGACGTCCCGTGCCACAAAACCCAAGCATCGCAGAGCTGATCGAAGTGGCACCGGAACCAGACCAAACCCGTCTATTGGAGGCGAAGGACCGTCTCCTGCACGCGATTCATGAATTGAAATGGCAAAACGACTTAAACCAGAAACTCACCTATCAATCTCTTCAATTCGTGAATCTGTCGCTGGACATGGTCCGCCCACGTCCCGAATCAGCCACCTACTCAAAAACAGAAATCAACGGCAAAAAAGAGATGAAGGATATTCCATCCTTCGACTCCCAAGCCTAAGGAGGACACACAACCATGCGCTCCACATTCATGGGACTCGAAACAAACAAACGCGGACTCTACACCCAGCAGTCCGCCCTCTATACAACCGGCCACAACATCAGTAACGCCAACACTCTTGGCTACTCTCGTCAGCGCGTTAATATGCAGGCAACTGCGGGCTTCCCGGGAGTCGGACTGAATGCAGGCACGATGCCTGGATTCCTTGGAACGGGTGTTGAAGCTGGTTCAATACAGCGGATCAGGGATTCGTTTGTGGATCAGCAATATCGCCAGGAATCGAATAAGCTGGGGTACTGGGAATCACGTTCGAAGGCGATTGGCCAGATGGAAGACGTGCTTGCCGAACCGTCTGAGTATGGATTGCAGAAGTCGTTGAGTGAATTTTGGGCTTCATTGCAGACACTTGCCGGGAGCCCGGAGAACGGAGGAGCGCGTGCTGTTGCCGTTGAACGAGGTGTAGCTGTTGCGGATTCGTTTAAGTATATGCATAAGTCCCTGACCGAAATCCAAGACAACTTAGGTAAAGAAATTGGCGTATCGACAAAAGATATTAACTCCATCATGCAACAGATTGCCGACTTAAATCGTCAGATTTCAGATGTCGAACCGAATGGCTATATGCCGAATGATTTATATGATGCTCGTGATATGTTGTTAGATGAACTGTCTACATATGTGCCGATTGAAGTGAGTTATGAGAAATCCGGTGGCCGAGCGTTGGCCATTGCGGAAGGTACTGTAACAGTAAGTATTAAGACAAGTGGAACGCCAATCACCGTAATCAAGGGAAAAGAGTATGCGGAAATGAGCATTAACGATGCCGTTGCTGGTAATCCGCAAAGTCCTGAGAAAATGACTGGTTTCATGTTTACTACTAATGGAGATGCAACAGGTGGAAACTTTGATGTTGTAGATATGCAAAAATCAGGTAAGTTGAAATCATTAGTAGATTCATATGGATATAGTACTGACAACGGTGCAACTGTCAAAGGATTATATCCTGACATGCTTGCAAAATTAAATAAGATGGCACAGGAATTTGCAAATGAATTTAATGTACAGCATAAAGCAGGAAAAGACTTAGATGGCAATACAGGGGATAGCTTTTTTGTGTCAGATGATGGTAGTCCAATTAGTGCAGCTAATATCTCCGTAAATCAAGCCATTCAGGATAATCCAAATAAAGTAGCTGCTTCTGATACAGTTCATACAGGAGCAGAAGTAGGGAACGGAAAGAATGCCAAGGCACTTGCGGATGTTCAGTTTAAAAAACTCGCTGGGCTAGGTAATTCCACAGTTCAATCTTTCTATTCTGGAGTAGTTGGCGAACTTGGAGTGGAAGGTCAGCAATCTAACAAAATGGCATTTAATACAACTACACTTCTAGGAGCAGTTGCTAACCGTCGAGACTCCATTAGTTCAGTATCACTTGATGAAGAAATGACGAATATGATTCAATTCCAACAAGCGTATAATGCTTCTGCCCGAATGATTACAGTCATCGATGAAACACTTGATAAAATCATAAATGGCATGGGCGTTGTCGGTAGGTAAGAAAGGGGAACGAGATAAATGCGTGTAACACAATCAATGCTCTCCAATAATATGCTTCGCAATTTAACAACAAGCTATAACAAGATGGGTAAATTGCAAGAGCAGATCAATACAGGTAAAAAAGTGAGCCGCCCATCAGATGATCCAGTTGTCGTTATGAAAGGGCTGGGCTATGGAATGCAAGTTGACAAAGTGGCTCAATTCCAAAAGAACTTGACCGAGGTCAACAACTGGCTAGATAGTTCGGATGACGCGCTGGATGGAGTTGGCTCTGCACTCCACCGGGCGAAAGAATTGGTGACGAATGCTTCCAACACGGGTGCAATGACTCCAGAAGACAGAGACAAGATCAAGATAGAGTTAGAGCAGCTTAGGCAGCAAGTCCAAGATTTAGCGAACACCAAAGTTGGAGATAAGTATATATTTAATGGAACATTAACAGACCAACCTTTATATAATGGCGCGTACCCGCCGCTGAGTACGGACACGAACCCCGCTGGGGCTGTAACAGCTAATGAAAAAAATATCGACATTGAGGTCTTTGATGGAGTAAATCTGCGGGTTAATACAACGGCAGCCAAAACATTTAAAGACATTGATGCTATGTTTGAACGACTAAAAAACATACCAGATGGCGGAGAAGGATTTAGCTCGTCTATTGGAGAAATCGATAACTTAATGAATGACGTCCTCACACAGCGTGCCGATATCGGAGCTCGGTCCAACCGTGCTGAACTGATGCACAACCGTCTCGAAATGCAAGAAGGCGCTGCTAAAAAACAGCGTTCTGAAAACGAAGATATTGATTATGAAAAAGTAATTACGGAAATGATTACACAGGAATCGATTCATCGTGCAGCACTTTCTGTGGGAGCCCGGATTATCCAGCCGTCATTAGTAGATTTTCTAAGATAAATCGTTAGTTCAATAATGCCAGGTGTTAGCAGTAATCTATGCTTGCACCTGGCATGTTTATAAGGAGAAGAGTTCTATGGAATTTCCGCAGCTCCAAATCCAAACAACACGTGGCATCCTTGGTCTTCAAATCGATAAACCTATCCAGGAAATTGAACAGCCGAAAGCAACGCAACAAATTGAGCAGCCTGCCGCCATTCTAGAAATGTCAACAACCCGACCGCAATTATCTGTCGACACAACCGAGAACCGTGCGGATATTGACCTGAAAAGCCCTTTGCGGCGTGGTGATGAAAATGCCCAGTATGGCATGCAGCAGCTAATGGAAGGGATCGCCCGACGTGCGCAGGAAGGTCAGCAACTGATGCGGATTGAAGATGGCGGCAATGCACTGGTCAACTTGATCAAACAGGACACCAACCGCCCGCTTGCGCCGCTCGGCATACGCTTTGTAGGCGACCGACTGAAAGTTCATACCTCCTTTACACAGGGGACATTAAATATCAATGCATCAACGCAGAAACCAATCATCGATGTGCAAATAAATAAACCGATTCACAATTATACGCAAGGCAAAGTGACAGGTGTTATGGAACAATACCCATCAATTGAAATTGATTGGAAAGTGTAAGAATACAAAACGACAACTTGCTGAACCTGAAAAAAATGAACGTATTATGCGTTCTTTTTTTATGCATTGCTTGTCTTAGATGCTATGCTAGCAGTAGAAAACTAGTCTTTGTAAAAGGAGCGATTCCATGCAAATCCAAACGAAATTTCACGGATCTATCGAAATTCAAACTGACCAACTCTGGGCGTTTCCTAAGGGTATTCCAGGGTTTGAAGATGAAAAGCAATTCGTCCTTCTGCCAATTGAGGGGAACGAAGTCTTTCAAGTATTACAATCGACCGAAACACCAACTACCGCCTTCATCGTTGCAAATCCATATACATGGGCTGACGAATATACATTCGATATTGACGATCCGACTGTCGAACTGCTTAAAATAAAATCGGAAGAAGATATCTTTGTTCTTGGCATTCTTTCTTTAAAACAACCTTTTGAAAATTCAACGATCAACTTGCAAGCACCTCTCATTTTCCAAGCGAAGAGCCGTAAAGCGAAGCAAATGATCCTGAACGATAATCGCTTCGACATACGTCACGTTATCGGCAAAGGAGGCAACTGACATGCTCGTCCTCTCCCGCAAGGTAAATGACACCATTATTATTGGAGACACAATCGAACTCAAAATTATAGAAGTTAAAGGTGATACTGTTCGCATTGGCATTGAAGCTCCAAAGGATATTGACATTTTACGAGGCGAACTTGTCAATAACGTTTCAGAAACGAACACAGAATCGATCATTATTGATACAGATTTGTTTTCGCAGTTAGTGAAGAAAGATTAAACATTAAAGGTTGCTTTCAGAAGAAATGAACTTATACTAAGAAGTTCTTAATCTGTTAATATTTCAGTCTTGCATTTTGTGCTATAAGACTTGAAAAATGTTTAAGTAAAACACTAAACACTTTCAACCGACATCCGATATAAGAAATGTAAGCGGGAGAGAGAGGCCGGCCGGCTCGATCGAACGCTGAATATTGGGGTCACAAGGACGTGAACCCACATACACTCAAGGAGGAATTTACAATGAGAATCAATCACAACATCGCGGCTCTTAACACACACCGCCAACTAGGTGCTAACAACACACAAGCATCTAAAAACCTAGAAAAACTATCTTCTGGTCTTAAAATCAACCGTGCAGGAGACGACGCTGCTGGTCTAGCAATTTCTGAAAAAATGCGTGGACAAATTCGTGGCTTGGATATGGCTTCCAAGAACGCTCAAGATGGTATCTCTTTGATCCAAACTGCTGAGGGTGCTTTGAACGAAACACACTCCATCCTTCAACGTATGCGTGAATTAGCGGTTCAGTCTGCGAACGATACAAACACAACTAGTGACCGTAAAGAGCTTCAAAAAGAAGTTAAGCAGCTTACTGAAGAAATTGATCGTATTGCAAAAACTACTCAATTTAATACAAAAACTCTAATGAGTGGCGCATTCTCTGGAGCGACTAAACTTACTTTCCATGTTGGTGCGAATGCAGGACAAAAAGTCGAATTGAATATTTCAAGAATGACTACTAGTGGATTAAAAGTAAGTGGTATTTCTATTAGTGGACAAGCAAGTGCTGACGCAGCAATTACTACAATTCAAACAGCTATTGATACAGTTTCTGCTGAACGTTCAAAACTAGGTGCAATGCAAAATCGTTTGGAACATACAATTAACAACCTTGGAACTTCTTCTGAGAACTTGACTGCAGCTGAATCCCGTATTAGAGATGTCGATATGGCAAAGGAAATGATGGAGTTCACGAAGAACAACATCTTAACTCAAGCTGCACAAGCAATGTTGGCACAAGCTAACCAACAACCACAAGGCGTTCTTCAATTATTGCGTTAATCATTTTAAAAAACACGATCCCGACTTTAGGATCGTGTTTTTTAGTTATTATTCATCTTGATATATTCATCTAACGGTATATTGCTCCAACCCTTTATATTAGCCCCTCCTTCAGTACAGTTATACATCGATAAATTTGTATTATCCATTACATACTTTTCAAACCACTTTCGATAAATGGAAAGATTTTCAGAAGTATAAACCATACCATCTTTATAATAATTTTCAACTTGCAATTGATTAGGAGTCATCTTAACTGTCGTCTTTAAATGTGAGTTTTCCGCGTGGCTCATACCGTTTGTATATGCCAAGTCTTGGCCTATAACAGCAACCGCTTTTGCTCCCATCCAATTCATCGTATCGAGTAAAGCTGTGGCTACTGATCCCCCTGTTTGAATTAATGGTGAGTTTATTTTCTTTGCGACTGCTTCAGCTTCAGGATATCCTTCCTGATACACAATGTATCTTTCTCCATTGTGTAATTGAATTGTTTTATGGCATGCTGTGCTCAAGTAAAGAAACTTTGCTTCAGGTATTGATACATCGGATAATTGTGTGAGAGTTGCCTCTTTTGGATCAGTAACCATAAAAAAGTCAGGTGTGATGCCAGCTGCTAATAAAGGTTTAACAGCTGTACCGACAGCGCCGATAATGAACTTATTTTTAAAACGAATAGAATGAAGTAATGGTAATTGTTTATTTAATGAGGGACCAGCTGCTACCATAATCATTGCTTTTCCATTGTATACGTTACGTAATTCCTGTAAATTTGGATCTTTCAAGGCTAAGTTCTTTGCAAAATTATCCTCTAATAAGTCTAGTTGATGAAGAACTGTGCGCTGATGAAATTGAAGGTCTTTTATTAATTGAAGTAACGAAGAGTATTCTGGCGGGAAGATATCTAATCCGCTTTTATGAATCCCTATATTGGTAGAGCTAATCGCCGTAAATAAATCTTTTTGCTTCTCTTTTGATAGTCTACCAAAAGATTCAATTTCAATATTCTTAAGACTTGCTAGATTAAGATTACTATTTTTGAACCAGATATAATAACTATCGTTAAATTCGATTGCAATAATCTTCTGATTTGGATAAGATTCTGCTAGTTTTTGAATATGATAACCGGCTCCTATTCCGATTACTAAAATAGGTTGTTCTTTCTTTAATACTCGATTCAAACTTTTAACCCAAGAATCTGCCTCATTCAATGGATCATATTTACTGTGAAATGTGATTAACTTTCCATTTTTGCTGACCTGTACGGTTGGTACTGTTTTAGTATTTACTATAGAGATTTTCACCAGTTTGTGACTCCCTTCATCCTTTCCTTCCTTTAGTAATTATACAATATTGTTAAATGTAATCCCACTTAACTTCGTATAATTCTAGCCGATATAATTAATATATCTATGTTATAATCTACAAAGAATTTACGGGGGTGCGCTCCATGGATTTAATCTTTCAACAACAAACTACTACACTTAATACCCCAACTTCTGATGAAGTGATCAAGCAAATTAATAATATCCTTAAAAAGGATTACTTTTTTAGTCATTTCATTGCGAATGGTATTGAGATTTATGAAAAACATGAAGAGTATTTAGACAATCATATCAACGAAATAAAACAATTAGTCATCATTGCGAAGACTGTCAAAGAATTTGTTAATGATATTTTGCTCGCTGCTGAGGAATATTTAGAGCGTGCCATGCCTGAATTAACACCCTTATCAGAAGCCTTTTATGATAATCCTACTTCGGAAGCTTGGTCTAAATTGGACCAATTACTCGCAGGTATTCAGTGGATTAATGAAATGCTAATGTCAATTGGAACCTCTGGAGAGCTACCATGTAATTGGACTGGATATTTATCCGTTTCTAAAAAAATAGATTTAGAAATAGAAAATTTAGCAGTATCTATGGAGAATGAAGACCATGTGTTAGTTGGTGACATTATCCTCTATGAGTTGTTTCCAGTCTTTGAACAGTTGGATAAAGAAATTAAACATACGATGGATAATGAGGGAAGACGTCATGATCTTAGTTGATAATCGTAAAGCTTTACGTATAAAATATAGAGAATTGCTAGAACAACTTTCAAAGTGGGACCATCTGCAAAAAAATTCAGTAGAGATTGAGACAGCTAAAACGGGAGTACCAACTATAAAAGTAAATATAGAAGGCAAACAACAATATTTAGTAAGTAAGTATGATCCGGTGAGAGAAGCAGAACGTTTGGCCGCAAAGTATACCCAGAAAGACATAAAACATGTTCTGTTTGTTGGTATGGGAATGGGATATTATTTAAAAAGTTTTTTAGAGAAACATCCGGAAGCAAAATACTCAATCTATGAACCTAGTGAAGAAATCCTACATGCTTATTTATCAACATTTAGGCTTGAAGACTTGCCATTGAAAAATTTGCAAAGGCTTTTTACAGGGATCAATCCTGATGTAATAGAGTTTGAAGTCCAATCATTATTAGATGCAACACACAATAGTCTGGAAGTTATTTTCTTGCCGATATATGAAAAGATTTATGGGGAACAGATAAAGGGAATTTTGGAAAAGGCACTTGGCGTAATTGAAGAAAAACATATTAACCTTGTTGCTAATGTAGCTTTCCAGAAACGGTGGACGATTAACTCTGTTAGAAATTTACCTGTAATGCTAAAGACTCCGAACATTCTACATAATATTGATAGAAGTGCATTTAAAGGGAAACCGGTTATTATCGTCTCAGCCGGTCCGTCATTGAATGAGGAATTTGAGAATTTACGGTATATTAAGGAGCATGGTCTTGCTTATATCTTCACTGTAGGTTCGGCAATCAATGCTTTGATAGAACACGGAATCTATCCAGATGCAGCTTGCACATATGATCCACAGGAACATAATTATCGTGTTATTCAACGAATTAAAGATGATAACATTACAGACATCCCATTAATATTTGGAAGTAGTGTCGGTTTTGAAACAGTAGAAGGGTATCCCGGTGATTTGTTACATATGATCATCAGCCAGGACACCGTTTCTCCTTTTTTACTAACGAACACTGATCAATCTTCACTTTGTGTAATCAATGATGCACCATCAATTGCCATAGTCACATTTCAGTTGCTCGTAAAATTAAAAGTGAGCGATATTATACTTGTCGGACAAAACTTGGCTTATATTAAGAATAAACACTATGCAAACGGAATTGATTATGGCACAGGTAGTCAAACCATTAGCGACACTCAATTGTTATCGTCTATATGTGTAAAAGATGTATACGGAAATGTCGTAAGAACCACTGAAGGATTTAATTTGATGAGACAGCAGCTAGAAATGTATATTGCAACGAATCCGCAACTAAAAGTATGGAATACCACTAAGGGCGGAGCAGCTATTGATGGAGCGGAATTTAAAATGCTCACCAAGATAATCGCTGAGCAACTGACAAAGAAAGTTGTAAAAGAAGGATGGACAAAAGGGCAAAGTGGCTATAATCATGTCCATCTTAAATTGCAACTTGAGCAGTTGAAAAGCGAATCTATTATACTTGAAGTAGTGCTGAAGAAGGCACTGGATACAATAGAAGCTATACAAAAAGCTGTTAATGCAAATCGCATAAAAAATTTAGAAAAACATTACAACACTTTAGACGATAAAATTGGAAATATGAAAAAGAACTCATTTTATCAGAGACTTTTAGAACCAATGATTAGAGTTCAACAAGAATTACTTTCACAAAATATTAAAGGATTGAAATACGAGACTAATACAATGAAAAAAGCCGAGTGTATTATAAATGAATTCGGTAATTTTCTAGAAAGTGCAATTCAAAACTATTATGAAGTAAAAGATTTATTTAATGAAGTGGGAAATGAACTGATTCTATCTTTAGAGTGAAAGAAGTGGTTATATGTTTAGCGGAAAAACAGTACTTGTAACAGGAGGGACAGGTTCCTTCGGCAAAAAGTTTATCAAAAAAGTTTTAGAGGAAGGCGTTAAGAAAGTTATCGTCTTTAGCCGAGACGAATTGAAACAATATGAAATGAAACAAGAGTTTAGTGACAGCAGAGTTCGATTTTTTATTGGTGATGTGCGTGACAAGGAGCGTTTATATCGTGCCTTCGATGGAGTAGACATTGTCATCCATGCAGCCGCAATGAAACATGTAGACGCATGTGAATATAATCCGTTTGAAGCTGTAAAAACGAATATCCACGGGGCACAGAATGTTATAGAGGCGGCTATTGACAAAGATGTAGAAAAAGTGATTGCTCTCAGCACCGATAAGGCTGCCAGTCCAGTTAATCTATATGGTGCAACAAAACTGGCTTCCGACAAACTTTTTGTTGCAGCTAATGCATATGTGGGAACAAAGCATACAAAATTCTCAGTAGTTCGCTATGGTAACGTGGTGGGAAGCCGAGGAAGCGTGGTGCCTTTCTTTCAAAAAATCAAGGGAACTGGAAAAGTTCCTATTACCGATCCGCGTATGACACGTTTTTGGATTACGCTTGATCAAGGTGTTCAGTTTGTATTAGATAATCTACAAAGAATGCAAGGCGGAGAAATTTTTGTGCCTAAAATACCGAGTATGAAAGTAACTGATCTTGCAAAAGCGATTGCTCCAAATTGTGATATCGAAATTATTGGTATACGACCTGGCGAAAAATTGCATGAGGCAATGATTATGGAAGATGATGCAAGGCATACAGTCGAGTTTGATTCTTATTATGTGATCCAACCGGAGTTTCCTTGGTGGACAGATGTAAAACATAAGGGTAAACCATTAGCCGATGGCTTCAAATATACGAGTGATATGAATACCGAATGGTTAACAGTTGAGGAACTAGAGAAATTAGCAAATGTACTTTGAGAAGGTGGACCAATTGAATATTGTGGCTATTATTCAGGCGAGGATGACTTCAACTAGACTTCCTGGAAAAGTAATGAGAGCGGTAATGGGTAAACCTTTATTGGAATATCAACTTGAACAGGTATCGCAGAGTCGGTTTATTGATCAAATTGTTGTTGCTACCACTAGAAATAGTATTGACGATATAATAGTGGAGCAATGTAACAAACTTAATATTCCTACTTACAGAGGTTCAGAAGACGATGTGCTTGCCAGGTATTTTGAAGCAGCAGAGCGTTATAAAGCAGATATTGTTGTCCGTTTAACTTCAGATTGCCCGTTAATCGATCCGGAAATTATAGATCAAGTAATAAGTGAGTATGTCAGAGTAAAAGGTAAAGTTGATTATATTTCTAATACTCTGAAAAGAACATTTCCTAGAGGTATGGATACAGAAGTCTTTACATTTAAAGCGCTAAAAACTGCGAATGAAAAAGCAATTTTAACTAGAGATAGGGAGCATGTCTCTTCGTATTTATATAGTCACCCTGATAAATTTAGATTAGCGGGAATCGAATCTACTGAGGATTATTCAAAATATCGATTAACTGTGGACACTATTGAAGATTTTAATCTCATTCAACTTATTTTAGAAGAGATAAAAACTTACAAGGAATATTTTTGTTTAAGAGACATATTGGAGTTATTCAAAAAACACGAAGATTGGTTTGATATAAATTCCTACATTGAACAAAAGGAATTATAGGATGTGATTCAACGATGAATATTGTGATAAGAGCTGATGCATCTATCGAGATAGGAACTGGGCATATCATGCGTTGTCTTACACTTGCCAAGCAACTTAAACGTCACGGGACCGAAGTGACGTTTATTTGCCGTGAATTAGAAGGTAATATGATTGACTTTTTAAAAAAGGAAACTATTAAAGTAGTTTCACTTCCTAATGTATCTAAAAAAAATGATAATTATAGTTGGATGATAAATAACTGGGAAGTTGATGCTAAGCAAACTCGAGAGGCCCTAAAAGGTAAGCCAATTGACCTTTTAATAGTAGATCATTACGCATTTGATAAGAAATGGGAAGAGAAAACTAGAGATATTTCAAAGAAAATAATGGTAATTGATGACCTTGCAGATCGGTCGCATGATTGCGACTTATTGCTAGATCAAAATTATTACATAAATAAGGAAAAACGCTATAAAAACTTAATTCCAGATCAGGCAATAACATTGTTGGGTCCAAATTATGCATTATTGCGAGATGAATTTATTGAGGCAGCAAAGAGTGCGAAAGTTCGCTCAGGAAAAGTAAATAGAATTTTGGTTTTTTTTGGAGGTTCTGATCCAACTAGGGAAACTATTAAAACACTTTTAGCTATTCAAGAATTCAATGATAAAAATTTAGAGATTGATGTAGTTGTCGGAGCTTCTAATCCCTTTAAGAAAATTATAGAGAATTTATGCAATCAAATACCTAAGGCAACTTATTACTGTCAAATTAATAGTATCGCAGAATTGATGAATAATGCCGACTTGTCAATTGGAGCAGGCGGAACGACATTATGGGAAAGAGCATATCTGGGATTGCCTTCCATTGTTATTGCTGTAGCAGAAAATCAATATAATGTATCGAGAGATTTAAGTAAACTGGGTGCTATTAAGTTTCTAGGAAAAAGCAAGTATACAAATATTGACTCTATACGAAGGACAATAAAGAATGTCCTTGAAAATCCAGAGTATGTTAAAAAGCTAAGCATTAATAGTAGATGTTTAGTGGATGATTATGTAAATCGCAAAGTGGTCTTAGCCATAGAGGAGCTTTTATATGCAAATTAATCATATGACACTTCGAGATATTAAAGAAGAAGATTTAAAGATGATTTTATCATGGCGGAATTCAAAGATTATAAGAGAATCTATGATAAATAATGAAATTATTTCTTTGCAAGAGCATTATAATTGGTTTAATAAAATAAAAAACAATCCCACTGCCATAACTAAATTATTTGTACTAGATGAACTTCCTGTGGGAATCTTAAATATAAATGATTATGATAAGAAAAGTAACACATGTGATTGGGGATTTTATTTGAGTCCAGAACACCATCGAAAAGGTTTAGGCAAGTATTTAGGTTATAAGGGGCTAAATTATATTTTCGAAGAAATGAATATCCGGAAGTTATCAGCGGAAGTCTTGGGCACAAATGTTAAAAGTCTATATTTTCACGAAAAATGGGGTTTTACTAGCGAAGGGATAAAAAAAGAGCAAGTATTGAGAGATATTTACGCAGAAGATCTGTACTTGTTTGGTTATTTTAAAGAAGAATGGGAAATAAATTCCAAGAGATTTTTTAAGTGAGCGGGAGGAACGTTAATGCCATCTATTAAAATAGGAAAAAAAACTATTGGTTTGCAAGAAAAACCATTTATTATTGCTGAAATGTCCGGCAACCATAACCAATCGCTTGAACGGGCACTTAAAATTGTAGAAGCTGCCGCAAATGCAGGTGCAGATGCTTTGAAGATACAAACTTATACGGCGGACACCATGACATTAAATATAGAAAACCCTGATTTTCAAATAGATGATCCCGAAAGTCTGTGGCAAGGGAATAATCTATATCAGCTGTATCAGCAGGCATATACACCATGGGAATGGCACAAGCCTATATTTGATTATGCAAAGGAACTAGGAATGATTCCTTTTAGTACTCCATTTGATGAAACAGCAGTTGACTTCCTGGAAGAGTTAGAAGTTCCAGTGTATAAGATTGCTTCTTTTGAGAACAATGATATTCCATTAATCAGGAAGGTGGCTTCTACAGGCAAGCCTATGATTATTTCTACTGGGATGGCAACCGTTGCAGAGTTGGATGAAGCGGTTCGGACAGCTCGTGAAGCAGGATGTAAAGATATCATTTTACTAAAATGTACAAGCACTTATCCGGCTACGCCTGAAAATACTAATATACTTACAATTCCTCATATGAAAGAATTATTTGGCGTCCAGGTAGGCTTGTCAGATCATACAATGGGCACTGGGGTCTCTATTGCAAGTGTTGCTTTAGGAGCGACAGTAATTGAAAAGCATTTTACATTGTCACGTGAAGAGGGCGGGGTAGATTCTTCTTTTTCAATGGAGCCGGATGAAATGAAAGATTTAGTGGTCGAAACGGAAAGAGCCTGGCAGGCAATGGGCAATGTTTCTTATGGCCCAACAAATGCTGAAAAAGCTTCCTTAAAATTTAGACGTTCCATATACGTAACAAATGATATAAAAAAGGGAGAGCATTTTACTATGGAAAATATCCGCGTAATACGGCCGGGTTACGGACTGAAACCGAAATACTTCGAGAAAATTCTCAAGCTTAAAGCAACTCGTGATTTACAAAAAGGAGATCCACTAAGCTGGGAGATGCTTAGTGATGAATAAACGAAATGATTTTTTGGCATATGGCAGGCAATCTATTGATGAAGTTGATATGAAAGCAGTATATGACACTTTACGCTCGGACTTCTTAACACAAGGACCCAAAGTAGAGGAATTTGAAAACGCCATTGCGAATTATGTAGGAGCAAATTATGCAGTGGCATTTTCAAACGGCACAGCAGCGTTGCATGGCGCTTGTTTTGCTGCAGGAATCAGCAAAGGGGATGAAGTAATTACCACTCCCATCACCTTTGCGGCAACTTCTAACGCTGTGCTTTATTGTGGAGGAACTCCGGTATTTGCAGATATCGATCCGGTTACTTACAATATCGACCCGAGAAAAATTGATCAGGTAATTAGTTCTAAAACCAAGGCTATCATTCCAGTTGACTTTACTGGACAGCCGGTAGACTTGGATGAAATCTTGTCAATTGCGAAGCGACACAATCTAATAGTGATTGAAGATGGAGCCCATTCGCTAGGTGCCGAATATAAGGGCAGAAGAGTGGGTTCACAAGCTCATATGACGATGTTTAGCTTTCATCCTGTAAAACCGATCACGACAGGAGAGGGTGGAATCATCACAACAAACTCTAAAGAATTCCATGAGAAACTTAAGCTGTTCAGGAGCCATGGGATCTCTAAAACTCCTTATTCAATAGAGCAAGGCGACTGGTATTATGAGATGACCGATCTTGGATTTAATTATCGGATGAATGACATACAGGCTGCGTTAGGCCTTTCGCAGTTAGATAAATTGGACGGTTTTCTTGAAAGACGGCGTGAGCTTGCTACGTTGTATGGTGAATTGTTGTGTGATGTAGACGGGATTCGTCTGCCATGGCAGTTGGAAGGAACCGTTTCTGGATGGCATCTGTATATGATTCAATTGAACGAGAAAATTGTTCGGAAGTCAAGGCGGGACATTTTTGATGAGATGCGGGCGATGAATATAGGAGTGCATGTCCATTATATTCCGGTTTATTGGCATCCTGTCTATCAAGAAAGGGGATACCAGAGGGGACTCTGTAATTTTGCGGAGAGATGGTACGAGCATGCGTTGACTTTGCCTTTATTTCCTCAAATGACTGATGAAGATGTGGGCTATGTAGTGGAGACACTTAAACAGGCGATCGATTAATACACTTGTTAAAACAACGAAAACATAGATGCCAACACAACGACTAACAGATTGTAAGTGACCGAAACGAGGACATATAGATTCAACTGCAATTATTTCAAGAAAATGATATTAATATCGTGGTTTATTTAGGAAATGGGGTGCATGGAATGAAATTTCCTTGCCCCTCAGCTTGTCGCTTCATCGGGAGCGTGAATTGAAATAAGGACAACACTTGTAATTTCTTTCGCTTTTTCGGTCGCTCCCTTTACGGGGATTATGTATTGAACTTCAATACACATTACGGACTTCACTTCCAGACAGATCAATGTGGCTCTCAGTAAAAGCCTCACGGTTTAAATTGAAATATAAATTGACAAATAAGACTTGCCGCTCTATTATTAGAAAAAATGTGATGAGCTGTCCGAAGTAGCCGTGCATTCCTTGAAATCAGAGACTTGGTGGGTGGTGCGAACCAAGCGGGGCGTATGGGTGAATTACAGGCAGGGAGCAGACTGTGTGTCCGGCAGCCAGCCGTTATCTGGATTGAGTGAGCAGATGAATTCTGCTAATTTGGGTGGTACCGCGGAGCTTCCGTCCCTTTCTTATGAGAGGGATGGGGGCTTTTTTATTTATTTCAACTAGATTAGAGGAGATGAGGATATGAAGAAGGAGATGCCTGTGTGGCTAACGGCATTGCCAGTTGTCGTGCTGGTGGGTGCGGCGTCATTGTCCGTATTCGTATGGAAAGCAGGAATGCTGATGCCGCTCGTGATTGGTGTATTGGCGGCGGCTCTGGTAGCAACCATGGCAGGGTTTAAATGGATAGATGTGCAGGAGATGATGGTGCGCGGAGTGGGGCGGACGCTGCCTGCGGTGTTTATTCTCCTTTTAATCGGGCTGATTGTCGGTTCATGGATGGCAAGTGGGGTCATACCTGCAATTATTTATTATGGCTTGTCGCTGATCCATCCGTCCGTGTTCGTGCCGATTGTAGCCCTTGTGACAGGCATTGTGTCGATTACGCTTGGAAGTTCGTTCACATCAATCGCAACGGTCGGCCTTGCATTTATGGCGATCGGCGACGGACTCGGGTTTCCGGCGGGACTTGTTGGCGGGGCAGTGATTTCCGGTGCGTATTTCGGAGATAAGCTTTCACCGCTTTCCGATACAACGAATATTGCGCCGGCAATCGCGGAGACCGATCTGTTCTCGCATATTCGTCACATGTTATGGGATACGTTGCCGGCGTTCGGGCTGTCGATTGTACTATATGCCATTGTTGGGCGGTCGTTCGCAAGTGCAGGAACGGCAGATGCTGAGTCAATTCGATTGATCCAGGCGGGCCTGGCTGATCAATTTGTCATTCATCCTCTACTTTTACTGTTGCCTGTACTGACGATCGTTCTTATGGTGAAACGGGTACCCGCAGTTCCGGCGCTTGCCGGCGTCGGTCTGTTTGCGGCGGTTGTGGCGGTTTTTGTCCAAGGCATGCCGGTGAGTGCAGTGATCCAGGCAATGACGAGCGGCTTCACCGCTGAGACAGGTGTTCCGGCGGTCGACTCGCTTTTGAACCGAGGCGGTATGACATCGATGCTGAACACGGTCGCACTGCTTGTAATTGCGACAGCGCTCGGTGGAATTCTCGAAGAATCAGGTTCATTCGAAGTGCTTACACGCAAAATGATGGCAAGTGTCAGGTCGGCAGGAAGTCTAATCGCCTCGACTATTTTTTCAACATTTGTTGTTGCGCTCGCGAGCGGCGCGCAATTTCTTGCAATTGTTCTCCCATCTCGGACGTTCGTTCCGAAGTATAAAGAGATGGGTGTTGATACAGTCAATCTATCGCGCTGCGTGGAAGCGGCCGGTACGGTCGGCATCAACCTAGTGCCGTGGAGTGTGCCCGCTGTATTTGCGGCCGGCATGTTCGGCATTAGTCCAGGGCAATTCATTCCTTATGCGTTTTTTGTATTTCTTGTGCCGCTAGTGAACCTCGTATTCGGTTTCACCGGGTTCACGATTAAGAAGAAGATTTACAGCACAGAACCGGCAATGATTCAACCAGAAGAGAAAGAGGAGGTACCGGCATGGGCAAAGTGATACTTCAAGTGCTTGGCACTGCGCAGGATGCGGGTGTGCCGCAGCCGAATTGTTATTGCAAGAACTGCACGCGGGCGATGGAGTATCCAGCGTGGAAGCGGAGAGCGGCATCGCTTGCAGTCATTCTTCCCGAGAAACGCCAATGGCATTTGATCGACGCCTCGCCCGATTTCAAGGAGCAGCTCATCCTATTGCAGCGCAAGTTCGGGCTGGAAGGCCACGTGATGGACAGCATTCTGCTGACCCATGCCCATATTGGCCACTATCCGGGACTGATGTATCTTGGCAAGGAGGCGATGAGCACGTCGGACGTATCTGTCTACGCCGGTACGATGATGAAGCGGATGCTAGAGACGCATGCCCCGTGGCGGCAACTGACGGATCTTGGCAACATCCGGCTACGAGAGATCGAGGACGGGAAACCGGTTCATCTGGCAGAAGATGTCACAGTGACACCTATCGACGTTCCGCACCGTAATGAATTTTCCGAGACGTTCGGATTCTGGATACAGGGACCGAAGAAAAGGGTTTTATACATACCGGATATCGACAGCTGGAACGAATGGGGGCAAGATGTAGCAGACGCGTGCCAGAAAGCGGATATCTGCCTGCTTGATGCGACGTTTTTCAGCCCCGATGATCTCGCGGACAGCGGAAGGATCGACCGAGATCTGAGGGATATTCCACACCCGTTCATTATCGACTCAATTGCGCGGCTGAAGGAGATCGCTAGGGAGACGATTATTTACTTCACGCATTTCAACCATAGCAATCCTGTCCTCGATCCAGGTAGCGAGGCAAGACGTGTCGTGGAAGCGAACGGGTTCCATGTGGCAGAAGAGGGGATGGAGCTGGACATTTGAAATGCTAGTAGATTTAAGAGTGATCTCGGAGTATGTATTCGAGGAGAGATGTCCGTCCTTCTATTAAATATTGAAGGGGGGACATCTTTTTTATGCACCAAGTTTTACCTCGCGAACCTTAAAGACATCATTTATATAAAACAGACTTTATCGTTTTTATTAAGAGTATATATACGGCTATTTCTATGTTAGAATGAGTCAAAATAGAGTGAAATGTGTCGACCCGTATTCAACGTAACTGATGACCTTCATATAAAACAAAAAAATATTAGCAGAGGAGGGATGGAAATGAGTCAATCGATCGGTCAAGAAACCATTTTACAAGCTATTTTTGAATTATCTGCTCAAGTAAAGGAAAACAAGGATGAGTTAAAATCGGATATTGCTGAAATAAAGTCAGATATCGCTGAAATTAAAGCTGATATTGTAACTTTGAAATCAGACGTTCAGACATTGAAAGTAGACGTTCAAATATTGAAATCGGATGTTGGAACGCTACAAGCAGACGTAGCTACATTAAAGGAAGATGTGGATAGCATCAAGGGTTGGATGGTAAAAGCGGATGAGAGACTTGAAATGATTGATGCGAAGATGGATGTGTTCACGAAAGGCCTTCTTGATACGCAGGCGGAAGTCGTCAGCTGAAAAAAGTACAATGATGCAGAGACTACTTTCTAATGCCTTTCAACTAAGTTAAAATACATGCGATAAATAAGATATGAGCCGCTTATCCAAGAAGGATGTCTTGGATAAGCGGTTTTTTGTGTATGTGGATTTTCCATAAGGACTAACACTTGTTTGATCAAGCTGCTTGTTACAGTAGCTGATGGTTTGCTAATTAATCTGATTGCTATTATGCTCACTAGCCTATCGGGATGTATTCGAGCGCTCAACCGAATATCCGAGTGGTTCGCGGACGTATACGAGCGTTCATCCGGATATACGAGTGGTTTGCTGGCGTATACGAGCGTTCAAATGAATATACGAGCGGTTCGCGGGTGGAATCGAGCGGTTCCCGGAATATACGAGTGGTTTGCGGACGTATACGAGCGGTTCGCAGACGTATTCGAGCTCTTAACCGACGAGAGGTTAGCAGACATAATCGAGCACATCTCCCGAAATTCCATGGCTATCAAACAATGAAAAACTGCCCATCCTACTCACCTCTCACAAGCAAACCCATCCTTATCCCGGTCCATCTTCGCCTGATAAGCTGGATGTCCTTGAGGCACACCAGCCGAGTATTTCTTACGAAGCTCAGTACAGTTTTGGAACCATTCGCTTCCGCCTGTGCTGCCCGTGCTTGGTGTGGCGGCTGGTTTGCTCGTTGTTGTAGATGGTGCTGCTGGTTTCTTGGTTTGTGTATTGCTTGGTTTATTTGTGGCGACTGCGTCGCTGTTGAATCCGGAGTCGGTCGCGTAGTTTTCAACGGACCAGATGCCGAGCCCTTTTTTCTTGGCTGCTGCTTGTGCTTCTTCGAAAGGCGTAAGGTAGCGGGTGTTTGGCGGGTAGACGTACGCTACACGTGCTAAGCCTTCTGCAAGCAATGTTTTCTGGACGCTTTTTCCGTCTACGTATACGTAGGCGAGCAGTCGGTCGTATTTGTCGTATCGTTCACCGATATCGAATTCGATTGTGAGCTTGCCGCTATTGACTAATTGCCGGTTGCGTTCTTTCGCTTCTTCGCCGAATGGCTGCTTGCCTAGACGCGGGTGATTTGTTTCCGGCGTATCAATTAAAAGATAGCGGATATTGATTTCCTCGCCGTTATATCGCACCTTAATCGTGTCTCCATCCACTGTCTTCAGGAGAGTGACGGGAATTTGATTTGTTGTCCCTGCGGTATCCGTCTTTTTTACAGGTCCTGGTTTGCTGGTGGCAGCAGGTTTCTTTTCGGTCGCACTTCCTCCGGCAACGGGGACTTTCTTGTCGCTTTCCGGCTTTGTTTCTTCCGTCGGTTTTTCGGAAGTAACCGGATCTGGAGCAGTCTCCTTCAGTGATTTCTTTTCGACTTGTGGCGTCCCCGATTTTTCTGCCGATTCGTCATCGAATGAACCGACACATCCTGTTAAAGCAACCACTACTCCTATAATTATTATAGCCGGCGCTGTTTTTGTTTTCAGCCCGGCCTCTTTTTGCTTCTTTATGAGGGCGAATCCCCAAATGGCAATTGCTGCACCGAGAAAGAATGCGGGGAATTTAATTAACAAGCCAATGAACAAGAGTACTGCTAAAACTGTTAAACAACCTTTCAAAATTCCATCCTCCAATAAAGAAATTGATAGATTTACAAAGTCTTTTCATAAATCCGTCTATCATTATAGCAAGAAAACATATTAGAATGAGACAAGAGATAGAAAAATCTCTCTGGTATTTTCAGGGAAGCTACTTTATTCATTCGCTCGCTAAAATAATTCGTTAGTCGAAAATAAACTATATCAACCTGCTATATTTTCCTTTATAATTAAAATAATCTAAACATTTCATCTGTCACTGGGGGATTTCAAATGGACTACTTGTACAACCCGTACTCGACGATTCGCCATGCGGCTTTCGCCCGAAAAGGGATGGTCGCGACGTCGCAGCCGCTTGCCGCGCAAGCAGGAATCGAGATCATGCAAAAAGGCGGGAATGCGATAGATGCCGCAATTGCGACTGCGGCGGCACTGACTGTGGTGGAACCGACTTCAAATGGAATTGGGGGAGACGCCTTTGCGCTAGTTTGGATGAAAGATGAATTGCATGGCCTTAATGCATCTGGTCCAGCACCTGAAAGGCTGACGCTGGAAGCAATGAGAGAAGCGGGGTATGGAAAGATTCCGACATACGGATTTAAACCTATTACGGTGCCGGGCGTACCGAAAGCGTGGGCAGAGCTGGCAAAACGTTTTGGAAACCTTCCTCTTATCGAATCGCTGGCCCCGGCTATTCGTTATGCGGAAGAAGGATTCCCGCTGACACCGATCCTCGGTAAATATTGGCGTATAGCCTACAACAAATTCAAGGCGCAGGATTCCAGTGAATTTGACGATTGGTTCAAAACGTTCGCCACGGATGGGCACCCGCCTGCGACTGGGGACATGTGGAAGTCGCCGGGGCATGCGAAGACACTTCGATTGATTGGTGAAACAGATGCCGATGCCTTCTACACCGGTGAATTGGCGGATGCAATTGATGCTCATGTTGCCGGCCATAATGGCTATTTGCGCAAATCTGATCTCGCAAAGTATAAAGTGGAGTGGGTCAATCCAATATCGACAAATTACAAAGGGTACGATGTGTGGGAGATTCCTCCGAGCGGCCAGGGGGTCGTGACGCTGATGGCACTTAATATATTCTCAGAATTAAGCCCGGCTGTTCCAAATACAGTAAAAACGCTGCATGAACAGATCGAGGCAATGAAGCTGGCATTCGTTGACGGGAAGGCGTTCATTACCGAAGAACGAGATATGCCCATTAACGTGGAGCATTTATTATCAACGGAATACGCAAAAAAGCGTGCGCAACTCATTACAGACCGCGCGGCAGTACCCGAGCCATATGATTTGCCGAAAAGCGGCACGGTTTACTTGGCTGCTGCGGATGAAGAAGGGAATATGGTGTCTTTCATCCAATCGAATTATATGGGGTTCGGCTCCGGCATTGTTGTGCCGGGAACAGGCATCGCATTGCAGAACCGGGGTGTCGACTTCTCGCTCGATCCGAGCCATCCGAATGTGCTGAAGCCAGGTAAACGTTCGTTCAATACGATCATCCCTGGATTTTTAACGAAAAATGGACAGGCAATCGGGCCATTCGGGATAATGGGCGGGTTCATGCAGCCGCAAGGGCACTTCCAGGTCGTCATCAACACGATCGACTATGAATTGAATCCGCAAGCGACGCTCGACGCACCTCGTTGGCAGTGGATTGTAGGAAATAAAGTCCATGTCGAGCCGAATTTCCCTAACCACTTGGCGCAGGCGCTCACCCGCCTTGGCCATGAGATTGTACCGACGCTCGACAACGGTTCGTTCGGGCGTGGCCAAATCATTTGGCGAAATCCGGAGACAGGCGTGCTCGCAGGCGGGACGGAGTCAAGGACGGATGGGACGATTGCGGTTTGGTGAGTAAAAAAGAGAAAACGCCAGGACATAGTTGTCACTGACGCTTTGCTCTTACACTGTAAATCGTTCAATCGCCGTGTTCAGCTCTTCACTTAATTCTGTTAAGGTTACGGCTGAAGCAGTCACGGTTTGAATGGCTCGCAACTGTTCGTCTGTTGAAGCGCTCACTTCTTCGCAGGCTGCGGCTGTTTCTTCGGCTGTCGCAGCCATCGTTTGAATGGTTTGGGCCACTTCGTTTTTCAACAGGGCAACTCGCTCAATTTCGTTTAATACAGATTGGATGGAGACTTGCATCGTTTCCATAAGACTTGAGAGATGATTGAAAGTCAACTCGGTTTCTTGGACGACGCCTCCCTGCAGTTTAAACGCGGAAATTGTTTCTTCTAATTGTCTAGACGTATTTTGTGAGCCGTCCATCAGTGCTTGAATTACATTTTTCACTTCATCTGTGGCTCTGGTTGATTGTTCCGCCAGCTTGCGGACTTCTTCTGCCACAACGGCAAACCCTTTTCCGTGTTCACCGGCCCGTGCCGCTTCAATGCTTGCATTTAGGGCGAGGAGGTTGGTTTGGGTTGAAATACCTGTAATGGTATCCATAATGCCGCCAATTGCCGCCACTCTATCATTCAGTTCATTGAAACCGTCAACCATAGCACGGAATTGTTCTGCAGAAGATGTAAACGAATTGTTTAAACCCATCATTTGAACTTGTCCATCTTCATTCATCGTTTTCGTTTGACCGGCAATTTGAGCCATCATTTCTGCTTTCTTGATAATCTCATTAATTTGCATCCCTAGACCTTCCGCCCGTTCTGCCACCATCTCAGAGTCTTCTGCAGATTTTGCGGCGCCTCCTGCAATCTCGGAAACCGCATGAGCTACTTCAGCACTGGATGCACTTGTCTCTTCAGCTACTGCACTTAGATTTTCTGAACTGGACCGGACATTTCCGGCAGTTAATCGGACAACTGAGATAATGGTATTCATCTCATCAATCATTGTGTTAAAGTTGGCACTAAGCTCACCAATTTCATCTTTAGACTTACTTTCAGACCTCACAGTCAAGTCACCCTTTGCCACAGTATCCATTAACTTGCGTAATCGGCCGATCGGTTTTGTCATCTGCTGTACCGTAAAAAATAATGCGGACAATATGATGGCTAATGTGATGACCGCAATGATGAGCATCGAATTGCGCAAGGATGTTGCCAGTCCGTATACTTCACTTTCATTGTACACTGCACCTACTTTCCACCCGAACACAGGCATTGTCGTATAGACATTAATCTGCTGCACGCCTTTTTCATCAGTGAAATGAGTTACACCAGCTTCTTTTTCATAGAGCGCTCGAACGTCAGGAAGATCCATTAGATTCTCACCGGCTTTAGTCGAATGAGAAATGGCGGTCCCGGTTTGATCATACAGCACGGGGTAGCCTCCATAGCCAAGATCAACACTTGAAAGTTCCTCTTGAACAGCGGCTAGTTGGATGTCAAGAGCTGCAACACCAACCAACTTGTCTTGGATCACAACCGCTTTCGAAGCGGTGATGACAAAATCTCCAGAGGCTTTGTCCAAGTAAGGCTCAGACCAATGAATTGTCTGCGGAGAAGCAGCGGCTTCTTGATACCACGATCTGGTTGTTGGATCAAAGCTGTCGCCGAGATCACTGTGGGGAACGATTGTCAGTTCCCTTTCAGTTGATGCGAAATACACAGCAGACGCGCCGTGGTAGGAAGTTAGAAATTGAGAAAAGGTACGTTCCATTTCTGCGGATTCATTGTTATGGAAGAAGGCTGAATTCACAAGGAAGTCCAATCCCTTTTCATATTGCAATAAATAATTGGTAATGCCGTAGCTCATTTCTTCCACTATGGGAGAACTGGCCTGAATCATGTTAACGGAGGATTGCTTCTTCGCTTGGTCATTCGTCATAAAAGTCATAAGGGATATGCCCAAAATAAATAGGAGTGCGACAGTAAAAGTAATTTTCATTTTAATGGATTTGAACATAGGATAATCCTCTCTAAAAGTAGTTACTCTATTATTTCGTCATCACATGAAGAAGTTTGAATAGTTATAGGGGTTGTAAAATATACCATTTTGAAACGTCCCCTACGGTGCTGATATGCGAGCAAGTCAACATATACTCATGTAAAAAGGATTGGAGTTGATTCACAAATGAAACCATTGATTGGAATCACGACGGATCTAACAGAAGGGCCGAAACAATTTCTTCATGATGCGTACATACATGCCATTATTCAAGCAGGGGGGGTGCCGCTTCTCGTTCCAGCTGGAGTTGGACAGGATGTGAAGCGAATTGAGGAATCACTGGATGGGTTAGTGCTGTCAGGAGGGGATGATGTTGATCCTTATTTGTTTGATGAAGAACCACATGCGAATCTTGGCAAAGTGACGCCTGAACGCGATGAAATGGAAATGGCCCTGGCACGGCAATTTTTGAATGCCGACAAGCCAATATTAAGTATTTGTAGAGGGATGCAGCTATTGAATATCGTCTGCGGAGGAACCGTCTATCAAGATCTAACAGCCCAGCACGCAGGGCCATTGATTCAACATAAGCAACATGCTGCAAAAAGCCATGCTTCCCATGCTGTTTCGCTTACAAAGGATAGTATATTGCACCAACTTGCGGCGCGGGTTGAAATACGTGTGAATTCATTTCATCATCAAGCTGTCTGCGATGTGGCTAGCCCTTTTGTGATAACTGGACGGTCAAAAGATGGAGTGATTGAGGCGATGGAGAGTACAAAGCATCGGTTTGTCCTAGGTGTCCAATGGCATCCAGAAGAGTTATGTGCGTCTGGAGACCCAATCTCCCGACGATTATTTGAAGTTTTTATTAAAAAGTGTTCAAATCTGTAATAAATTCCATAGAATTAGTTCAACTATCCTAATAATTAGTCGATGAATAACGTAAGAAGTATGATTTTCGAGAGGAGATACGGATGAAGATTAGCGATCGGCTTTCAAATGGATTGTGGGATAATCAAGGGTCTGGTGAGATAGATAAGTGGGTACCAAATTTTAATGGAATGGATCATCATTTTGAAGTTATCGGTCTTTCACGTTCGGATTTAGAGGAAATTAAACAGCTAGGTGTCCTATTAGAGCCCTATTTGGATGAGGTACTCCTCCAGTTCGTTACCAAGCTACAAAGCATTCCAGATGTCGGGGAATTCATAGAAGAGAATTGTTCGATGGAAGGTTTGACGATGCAACTGACGAATCAGGTAAAAGATATGCTGAATGGGGAATTCGAAAAGGACGCTTTCCGAAAGAGATTGATTGCAGGGAAAGTTCAAGATAATAATGGCATGCAGCCGCAATGGTATTGGGCGTCTTTCCATATGCTGCAAAATGGATTAGTTGATCTGATTTCCAATATGATGGTGAATCGGGAGGATGCGAGCCACTATATTCGGGTTCTACTGAAGGTTTTTAATTTGAAACAACAGCTAATTTTAAGTGAATATCATGCCCAATCCGTTCAGGGAATCCAAAGCAAAAATGACAGAGTGAACAAGGAAATCAAAACAGACATCGGAACGACAAGTGAGAACCTGCAAGTGATCAGTCAACATGTCCAGCTAGCCATGAGAAAAGTGAAACAGCAAGGGGAGCAGGCTGCCAGCGCAATGGAACAGTCCGAAAGAAATTCGTCTGCAACGCAGCTGTTAGCAGTCGCCGGGCGAGAAGAGACCCAGCGGCTGGGGAAAGAAATGCAACAAATCAAATCCCGTATTTCTGACGTGCAGCAGTTGTTTAGAGTAGTGAAAGAATCTTCTTGGGAAGTCATCGAAATCATCGACATCGTAAAAACGATAACGGACAATATTAATTTATTGGCCCTTCGGGTAGAGGCCGAAGCCATCCCATTTATTCCTAGGGATTTGAAGAACGAGCGAGTCGCACAGGAAATCCGGAACCTGTCAGACGAAACGAGAGAATCCATCTTTCGCATGATTCAGTTAATCCGCCTGAATCATCGGTTCATGGACGGAATGGTCCAGACACTAACCATGGCAGACGAACAAATGGAAGTTGGATTGGAAAGCTCCAGACAAACGAAGGGTACCTTTAATGAAATCATCGCGGGAATGGACGAGAACTTGCATCTGGTGGAGGACACAACAGCGGCCATTGAAATGCTTCTGGAAGAGATGAAGGAGTATCAAGCCGTCATCGAGAACATCGCAGTGACCGTTGAAGAACTGAACGAAACCGCAAGCCGGTTATAAACCCGATGTGAACCAGACCTCGGGTTTTTGGCCGTATTCGAAAAGAAAAGCCAATTTTCCTGCCCGTCCTCTCAACTTCATCCAAAACAAACCGATACATACAATAACGAAGTTCACAAGTACAGGAGGATTGGGATTATGGTTGGACGCATTGGAGGAAGCACCGTACCGCAAATCGGTTCAAGTGCAGAAAGTGCAGCGCCAGAAACAAATTTCATGGTGGAGGAAGTGCAAGCCATCTCCGCACAAGTACAGGAACGAGCCAGCAACGAACAGCCACTGCCCGTTGAAAAAGCACAGCAAATGACGGACAGCATGAACAATTTTCTGGAGAGCGTCAACACCCAACTGCGCTTTAAACTCCATGACAAACTGAACGAATACTACGTAACGATCGTCGACTCAAAAACAGACGAAGTCGTCCGCGAAATCCCTTCCAAGAAACTCATGGACATCTACGCCGCCATGAAGGAATTTGTCGGACTACTCATCGACCACAAGATTTAAGGGGGACTAAATGATATGCGAATTGGTGGACTAGCATCCGGAATGGATACGGAATCAATAATAAAGGATATGATGAAAGCGAATCGTATACCTTTAGATAAGATTACACAAAAGAAACAATATTTAGAGTGGCAGTTGGATGATTACCGAGCAGTGAATCGTCAGTTATTCAATTTTAGCCAAAATACGTTTGATAATATGATTCTTTCAACGAACTTTAATCAAAAAACGGTAACCGTTTCATCTCCTGATGATGTGGCAATCAAGAATATTTCTTCTTCTAGCGAGTTTTCTGGTACGATTGAAATTCATCAGTTGGCTAAGAATGCTACGATGCAAGGGACAGAAATTGCTAATGCAAAAGGCAATTCTGACAGTCTAACGCTATCTGAATTGGGAATAAGTACAACTAGAATAACTATTAATGCCATTGATAAAAATGGTAAAATGCCAACAGAAGCTATAACGCTAGATTTTGATTCATCAAAGGACACAATTAAGTCGGTTATAGAAAGAATTAACAAAGAAACAGGAGTCAATGCTTTTTTTGATTCGTACACTGGGAAGATTGGAATCACAGCAAAAAATAGTGGCGATATTCAAGGGGGAAGTGAAATTGTCATTTCGGGTACCTTGGCAAATGATTTAGGAATTACTGGTGCATCGAATAATGGTCAAAATGCTGATTTTACATTCAATGGACTCAGAACTCAACGCTCGTCAAACACTTTCCAAATCAACGGTTTCGAGGTCAATCTAAAACAAGTTACCGCGGGGAAAGTGGTCACATTTAATTCCTCTCCAGATACAGACAAAATCTTCGATTCCATTGTAAAATACGTCGATGATTACAATAAGATGATAGAGGATTTGAACAAACAAATTCGAGAACCTAAATACCGTTCATTCCAGCCGCTATCAGCAGAGCAGAAGAAAGAAATGAAAGAAAAAGAGATTGAGCTTTGGGAAGAGAAAGCAAAAAGCGGTACACTTCGAAACGACTCAGACATCTCTAGTATGTTGACAAAGATACGAACTGCATTGTCTTCAGCAGTAGGAGATATGAGTTTGAAAGACATAGGCATAACTACATCTAATAACTACTTGGATCATGGGAAATTAGTTATTAATGAAGATAAATTGAAAGAGGCAATTACTGCAGATCCATCTAAAGTACATCAGTTATTTGCAAAAGAAGTCGTCAAGGATGCAAATGGAAAAGTGACAGACCCAGGTGGCCTCGCCCAACAATTACGTACTATATCTAATGATACTCAAAAATCAATCTCCGATCGTGCAGGTAAAACAGGGGCGGTAAACAATACATTTACCCTCGGTCGAACACTTGACGATATGAATAAACAAATCGATCGATTTGAAGAGCGTCTTAAGATGACTGAAAACCGTCTTTGGAAGCAGTTCACCGCGATGGAGAATGCAATCCAGCGTGCAAATGCACAATCGGCGAACATGATGAATATGTTTGGTGGACAGTAAGGACTAGTGAAATAATGTATTCCTTTTCTCTAGGAATCCCTTTAAAGGAGACAAGCAATAATGGCAATAAATAATCCATATGCAACGTATCAGAACAATTCGGTGAATACGTCGACACCTGGTGAGTTGACGTTGATGTTATATAATGGCTGTTTGAAATTTATTCAACAGGCGAAGAAGGCATTGGATCAAGGGAATATCGAAGAGAAGAACACGGCGACGCAAAAGGCGCAGGCCATCGTTTCGGAACTGATGGTGACGCTGGATACTTCGGTTCCGGTCGCTGGAAATATGATGATTTTGTACGAGTTTGTCAACAATCGTCTCTTGGAAGCAAATATTAAAAATGATGTGAACTACTATGACGAAGCGGCTTCCATCATCACGGAATTCCGCGATACGTGGAAGCAGGTTATTCAAATTAACCGGCAAAAACAATATGCCCACACGGATGAAGTATGATCCGGCCGGCGATGAAGCGGTGGCAGGATGTGTCGAAGGAGCTCCTGCTCGCCACTGCTCAACTGGAGGAAGATCAGCGGGATTCGATCATTGACACAGTGGAACGGCTGCTCGATGAGCGCGATATATTGCAAAGAGAAATGTTCCCTCCTTTTACGCCGGAGGAAGAAGTGGCAGGACGTGATTTGGTCGCCTTGGAAAAGCAGGTTCTTCAATCGCTTACCTTGTATTCCAAACGGATCCGTGCAGATATTTCGGCAACGCAATCCAAGAAAGAGCATATGAAAAACTATGTTAATCCCTATGGGAAAGTGACACGTGACGGTAGGTTTTATGATACAAAGCAATGAACTAAACAAGACTGTGACTTGGGTTTTCCAAGAGCGCAGTCTTTTTTGTGTCCGGTTCCTTGTAGGACGACTATTTTATAATTTGCAATAAATGTTAATGGGAGTAACCGACTATATGAATGGTCATTCACCGATGATACGATAGACATACTAGTGGCATTGAAACTGGAGTATGGATCATATGGTAAGGGGGAATGGCCATGATGGCAGTGGAAATGGGGGAGTCCCTTCAAAGGGAGCAATATGGCAAGAAAAATTTCATTCTGTTTGCGACGCTTGGCGCATCCAGTTTTATTGGAACGCTGTATTATTTATTGACCGGTCAGGACACTTTGAAAACGATCAGTATGGCAATACCCGTCACGGTTGCAGTCATTTTATTCGTTTTGGCCAGCCGTTCAAAAGCGATGGAAACCATCTTTCCGTGGGTCGTTATCGGATGTACAGCAGGCGCCGCGCTTTTTAATGGGTGGATTGGCGATCCATCTATTGCCACAGCGGGCATCGCATTCTTTATTGTCGGCATCACGAGTGTCCATGTGTCAATTGGGCTTATGGGGTATGGATTCACGCTAGCGCTTCTTGTGCTCGTCACTTTTTTAGTCCGCTATCCATATCAAGAACAGTTGGCGACGAGCAAAGGAAGTTTAATTCTTGTCTTTCTGCTGCTTGGGATTGGGTTGTTCATTCAAATCAAGCAGGCGAAAAAACTGGAACTGCAAGTAGGGAAATTTACCGCTGAGCAAAGGATGCGGGCGGAAGAGGAAGAACGGAAGCATCACAAGTTGAATGCAGAAGTCGCGCTGGTGGCAGCTGATTTGAATCATATTGGAGAAACGGCCAAGCGGCATTTGTCGGCACAGCACGAACTGCTCGAAATCATGGATTCTGTCGCCGGTTCTGTGGAACAGGAAGCGACGCAGATTACTTCGATTGCACATAATGCGGAGCGGATGAAGAATGAGGTAATCGAGATGCAAAGGGAAAGCGATTCAATGCGTGACGCGTCTTTGCAGCTGCAAGAACAATCCACGGACATTGTGGCGGTCATACAGAGCGTCCGCTCCGGCATCGAGTCGGTTGGGACGGCCCTTGAAGCTTTACATGGCTCATTCGATACGCTAACGGCAAATATCGGTAAAACGAATCAGCTGGCAACCTCCATTGCAACGATAACGGAGCAGACCAATTTGTTGGCACTGAATGCTTCCATTGAAGCAGCCAGGGCAGGAATCCATGGGAAAGGGTTTGCCGTTGTGGCTGAAGAAATCCGGAAGCTCGCTGCCATGACCGCTACAACTTTGTCGGAAATTAATATGAATTTAGCGGACGTGAACAAGGTGAATGGACAATCCCGCACGGCATTGGCAGACAGCACGGAAAAACTCCATTCACAAGTACAGGTGACATTACAGGCAGAAGATCGTATCAAGGGGATGCACGACACGTTAGAAACGTTCCATGGGCAATTTGTAAGGTTTGATTCCAAAATGAAGGGAATTAGGAATGAAACGACTGTCATTGGCAATATGATGAAGGAATTCGCCGATTTGCTGGCGCAGTCGAGTGCTGCCCTGGAGGAAGTGAATGCGACGATTCATACGACGGTAGCCGATAATGAGCAAGTTGTGGAAACGTTAGTTGGAACAATGGAGAGAACCAATCGATTATTGAATTAGCAAGAGTGTCAGAAATGATAATTAATTTTACATTTGCTATACTGAGGATAGAAGGTTCGTAGAAATGGAGCGGGTCGACATGCAGTACAAGCGGACAGAATATTTCAGGCACACATTCGATGAACCGATCGAAGCGGAATTCCGGCTTTTGGTCGGGGAGCATCATTCGAAAGCGTCCAGTCCGGGTGGGTGCCAGCTGATGGATATTAGTTCGGGCGGTGCCAAATTATATACGGAATATGACATTCCGATTGAATTGCATGAGGTGGACCTTCGCTTGCGATTTACGCTCTATGAACAGCCGATTGAGCAAGAAGGCAAGATTGTTTGGAAGAAACGGTATCAAAACGGTTATCAGTATGGCTTTGATTTCTTAGAACAGCCGTTGAATGCCCGGTTGATTGTCGATGAATTGAAATTACGTGTCAAATCCGGACGGAAGTGAATGGGGTTCGGACGTAATTTCGTCACAATTCGACATCTTTCTAAAAATCTTTTTAGTTTAAAGAAGGACTTCAAGGGCAATATGGAGAAGTATATATCAACGGATAAACAAAGGAGGAGTTCATATGCTAGACTTTAACATCCGCGGGGAAAACATTGAGGTAACACCAGCTATTCGGGAATATGTCGAAAAGAAAGTGCTGAAGCTGGAACGTTACTTTACTGAAGGTGCAAACGCAACAGCGCACGTCAATTTGAAGGTCTACAACGACAAGCAAACAAAAGTGGAAATCACAATTCCGATGAAAAACTTGACGTTGCGTGCGGAAGAACGGCACGACGATATGTACGCTGCGATCGACTTGATTGTCGATAAACTCGAGCGCCAAATCCGTAAGTATAAAACTCGGGTGAACCGCAAATTCCGCGAACGGGAAGGCGTCGCTGCTTTCTTACAAACCGTGGAAAGAGAGCGCAATCAGGAAGAAGAGCAAGCGTCTGACGAAGGTGACTTCCAAGTCGTCCGCACAAAGCAGTTTGACCTGAAACCGATGGACCAAGAAGAAGCAATCCTCCAAATGAATATGCTTGGCCATAACTTCTACATCTTCACAGATGCAGAATCTGACGGTACTAATATCGTCTATAAACGAAAAGACGGCAAATACGGTTTAATCGAAACGAATTAACATTCCAGCCTCCGGAGAGATCCGGAGGTTTTTTGTTGGAATCAAATTTGATTTAACATGATGCATGACGTTCATCCGAAGTATCTGGTGTTCAGCAGAGTTTATTGGGGTTCTAACAGATTATCTGGCGTTCAAACGGATAATCTGGCGTTCACCATGGTTATCTGACGTTCAAACGGATAATCTGGTGTTAACCCCGGTTATTGGCGTTCAAAATGATTAATTGGCGTTCAGTGCGAGTTATTGGCGTTCAAAATGATTAATTGGCGTTCAGTGCGAGTTATTGGCGTTCAAAATGATTAATTGGCGTTCAGCGCGAGTTATTGGCGTTCAAATCGATTAATTGGCGTTCAGCGTGAGTTATTGGCGTTCAAAATGATTAATTGGCATTCAACGCGAGTTATTGGCGTTCAGCACAAGTTAATGGCGTTCAAACCGATAAATTGGAGTTCGCCACGGTTTATCGGCGGTCGAATCAATCAACGGGCGTTCTGCAAAAAATACTGGCATTCATCCAAATAATCTCGCATTCCCGCGCACACCCTCCTCCAACAGTCACTCCAAAAACAACACCCACGCACCATCAACCCCCTCGAAACCACAAAATACCAAAGTCACGGCCCGGAAAACCGTCCATCATTTGCACCATGCTTTTTACAATGGTAAAATGAAGGGTGAACTTAATGAGGATGTGACCTATATGCTTGGCGTATTGAATAAAATGTTTGATTCCAATAAACGAGATTTGAAACGGCTTGAAAAAATTGCAGATCAGGTAGAAGCACATGCAACGGAGATGGAGCGTCTATCCGATGAGCAGTTGAAAGAAAAGACGAGAGAATTCCAGGAACGGGTGGCGAACGGCGAGTCGTTGGATGCGATTCAACCAGAAGCTTTTGCGACGGTTCGCGAGGCGTCTCGTCGTGTGCTTGGGATGTATCCGTTCCGCGTGCAGATCATGGGGGCGGCTGCCCTGCATGAAGGCAATATTGCAGAGATGAAGACCGGGGAAGGGAAGACGCTGACGTCGACGCTTGCGGTTTATTTGAATGCGATTGAAGGCAAAGGCGTTCATGTCGTAACGGTCAACGAATATCTGGCGAGCCGTGATGCGAATGAGATGGGACAACTGTATGAGTTCCTTGGCTTGTCGGTCGGACTCAATTTGAACAGCCTTTCGAAAGAAGAAAAACGCGAGGCATATGATGCGGATATTACGTATACTACGAATAACGAGCTCGGCTTCGATTATTTGCGGGATAATATGGTGTTGTATTCGGAGCATAAAGTACAGCGCCCGCTTCATTATGCCGTCATTGACGAAGTTGACTCGATTTTAATTGATGAAGCACGGACACCGCTCATCATTTCGGGGCAAGCTTCCAAATCAGCGGAGCTGTACCGTTTGGCGAATCGTTTTGTCATCACGTTGAAGAAGGAAGAGGATTATTCGTACGATGAATCAACGAAAGGCGTTGTTCTGACGGAGTCCGGTGTGGATAAAGCAGAGAAAGCTTTCGGCATCGAAAACCTCTTTGATTTGAAGCACGTAACGCTTAACCATGCGATCAACCAATCGTTGAAAGCCCATGCGAGTATGCATATTGATGTGGACTACGTCGTGCAGGAAGGCGAAGTTGTTATTGTCGACTCCTTCACGGGACGTTTGATGAAAGGCCGTCGTTATAGTGATGGGCTTCACCAGGCGATTGAAGCGAAGGAAGGCCTGGAAGTTCAGAATGAAACGATGACACTTGCGACGATTACGTTCCAAAACTTCTTCCGGATGTACGACAAGCTGGCCGGTATGACTGGTACGGCGAAAACGGAAGAAGAGGAATTCCGTAACATTTATAATATGAATGTTATTGCTGTTCCGACGAACCGTCCGATTGCGCGGGATGACCGTGCAGATTTGATTTACGCGACGATGGAAGGAAAGTTCAAAGCGGTCGCCGAGGATATTAGAGAGCGCCATAAGAAGGGGCAGCCTGTCCTTGTCGGTACAGTGGCGATCGAAACTTCGGAAATTATTTCGAACTACTTGAAAAAGTACGGGATTCCGCATAATGTATTGAATGCGAAGAACCATGGCCGGGAAGCCGAAATTATTTTGGAAGCCGGTCAGCCGGGTGCTGTCACGATTGCGACGAACATGGCCGGACGTGGTACGGACATCAAGCTTGGTGAAGGTGTCCAGGAACTTGGCGGCCTTGCGGTTATCGGGACAGAGCGGCATGAGTCCCGCCGTATTGATAATCAGCTCCGTGGTCGTGCGGGACGGCAAGGGGATCCGGGGATCACGCAATTCTACTTGTCTCTTGAAGACGAATTGATGCGCCGGTTCGGTTCCGACCAAATGAAAAATATGATGACGAAGCTCGGTATGGATGATTCCACGCCGATTCAGTCGAAAATGGTGTCGCGTTCTGTTGAATCCGCCCAGAAACGGGTGGAAGGCAATAACTTCGATGCGCGGAAACGGTTGCTTCAGTATGATGATGTCCTTCGTCAACAGCGTGAAATCATTTACAAGGAGCGGAACGAAGTGCTGGAGTCCGACAACATCCGCGAAGTGCTTGAAAACATGCTGCGTAACGTAGTCGACCGTGTGATCGCTATGCATACTGATGACAACGGCACAACGTTGAATGTGAAGGGCTTGGAAGACTTCCTTGGCGCGAATCTGCTGCCGGAAGGACGCATTACTGCGGCTCAAATAGAAGGCAAATCGATCGAGGATGTCACGGCTCTTATTAATGACGCTATTACCGAGCGGTATGATGAGAAGGAAGCCGAAATGTCCGAAGAGCGGATGCGTGAATTTGAGAAAGTCGTTCTGCTTCGCGCGATCGACTCGAAATGGACTGACCATATTGATGCGATGGATCAGCTCCGCCACGGTATTCATTTACGTGCCTATGGCCAGACCGATCCGCTGCGTGAATACCAGTCGGAAGGTTTCGCGATGTTCGAAGAGATGGTTACATCCATCGAAAATGACGCTGCGAAATATGTCATGAAAGCGGAAATCCGCAACAACCTGGAGCGTGAGGAAGTAGCGAAAGGGCAAGCTGTCAATCCGAAAGAGGATGGCGAAAAAGTAACGAAAAAACCGGCTCGCCGGGCTGTCAATATTGGACGTAATGATCCATGTCCATGCGGCAGCGGCAAAAAATATAAAAACTGTCACGGGACTGCATAACCAGTCCGTGGCTTGATGAGAGGAGCGGCGGCTTGATCCGCTGTTTCTCTGAACTTTATTTTCAGGAGGAACTTTTATGATGGAATTATCCGATGTTCGCAACGAACTCGACAAAACAGCTAAGAAATTAGCGGACTTCAGGGGGTCTCTTTGACTTAGAAAACAAAGAGGCACGAATTCAGGAATTGGATGAGATCATGCTGGAGCCAGGATTCTGGGATGACCAGGATTCTGCGCAAAAGGTTATTTCAGAGTCCAATGCATTGAAATCCACAGTTGGAGACTTCAATGAATTGAACGATACGCAGGAAAATCTCGAAATGACGCTTGAACTGCTGAAAGAGGAAGCGGACGAAGAGCTGCAGGCAGATCTTGTTGCAGAGTTGAAAGACTTCAAGAAGAAGATGGAGGACTTCGACTTGCAAATGTTGCTGAGCGATGAATTCGACAGCAGCAATGCCATCCTAGAAATTCATTCTGGCGCAGGCGGCACCGAGTCACAAGACTGGGCCTCCATGCTACTCCGTATGTATACGCGCTGGGCAGAAGACCAAGGGTACAAAGTCGAGACGCTTGATTACCAAGCAGGGGATGAAGCGGGCGTTAAATCGGTTACCCTTTCCATCAAAGGCCATAATGCGTATGGTTATTTGAAAGCGGAAAAAGGAGTTCATCGCCTTGTTCGGATTTCACCATTTGACTCGTCAGGACGCCGTCATACCTCCTTCTCATCTGTAGAAGTGATGCCGGAATTTGATGGGGATATTGATATTGAAATCCGCACGGAAGATTTGAAAATTGATACGTACCGTTCCAGCGGTGCGGGCGGCCAGCACGTCAACACGACAGATTCTGCTGTCCGGATTACGCATATTCCGACTGGTGCCATTGTTACATGCCAGACGGAACGTTCTCAGATCAAGAACCGTGAACGTGCTATGAACTTGCTGAAAGCGAAGTTGTATCAATTGAAAGTGGAAGAGGAAGAAGCGCGTCTTGCTGAAATCCGTGGCGAGCAAAAGGAAATCGGCTGGGGCAGCCAAATCCGTTCCTACGTATTCCACCCGTACTCCATGGTAAAAGATCACCGTACGAACGAAGAGACAGGAAATGTCGGCGCTGTAATGGATGGCGAAATCGATCCATTTATCAACGCCTATCTCCGTTCTAAAATTTCATAAAAAAAGCCGTCTTTCTAGTATGGCCTTAAAACGTAAAAAGCGCACCCTGGTGCGTTTTTTATTTTTTGGTAATACCGAATGGGTTTTAAATTTGGACAAATGTGTATAGTACTAGATGAAGGAGTCGCTGTCGATTGTCATGAATTTGATAAAAATCAGGCGCTTCCACAGACAGACACACTTCAATCCTTTGGTATACTTAGGAATGAAAGTACATCATTAGACGATAGGAGGAAAATCAATTGAAAAAGCAGCTATTTGGTGTCATGTTAGGCGCTGTACTTGTACTCGGTGCATGTGGCGGCGGTAACAAGACGGACAATAACCAAGGTGCGACGGGTACGGAAAATGGGGCAACTTCTTCAGTTGACGCAGAAAAAATCGTCAACAGCAACTGTACGACTTGCCACGGAGGAAACTTGGAAGGTAAAGGCGCGGCTCCGGCACTCGCTAATATCGGTTCTGAGCTTTCACAAGATGAAATCCATGACATCGTCGCAAACGGCCAAAACGGAATGCCTCCATTCAAAGGCACTTTGAGCGATGAAGAAATCACAGCTGTCGCTAAATATTTGGCTGACAAGAAATAAGAATGAAGAAGAAACCGTAACGCAACGGCGCGTTGCGGTTTTTTTTTGAGGAGAAAAATAAATAAAAGTAGAAAGGTTTTATGGGTAAAAATCATATTATTAATAATACAAATTTATATTACAATTCAATCCATCCCTGTAATATACCGAAACAGCCTGCTGCAAAACCCGACGGAAATTGGAGAAAAATGGAGTTCTCTTTATTTCACACCAAGTCATCTGGAAGATGATTTGAAACATATCTGTAATACTTAGCCGTCCCAGTCATGTTATAATGGGCATGTTGAGTGAAAAAAATGTAGATAACAATTACCAGGTGGTTTTAAAATGATTGTGATGAAAGATGTATACAAGAAATACCCGAATGGTGTCGTTGCAGCAAATGGCATCAATGTCGAAATTAACCGCGGCGAGTTCGTCTATGTCGTTGGACCGAGTGGCGCAGGGAAATCGACATTTATTAAAATGATGTACCGCGAGGAATCACCGACCAAAGGTGATATTCTGATCAACGGCATCAATTTGGCTACGCTGCGAAATAAGCGCGTACCGCTGCTAAGAAGGCAGATTGGCGTCGTATTCCAAGACTTTAAATTACTTCCTAAATTAAATGTTTACGAGAATGTGGCGTTTGCACTCGAAGTAATCGAGGAATCGCCGAAAGTGATACGCAAGCGTGTCAATGAAGTGTTGGCGCTTGTCGGATTGACACAAAAAGCGCGGATGTTCCCGAATGAATTGTCCGGCGGGGAGCAGCAGCGCGTTTCCATTGCAAGATCGATTGTCAACGTACCGAAAGTCGTGATTGCGGATGAGCCGACAGGTAACTTGGACCCGGATACATCGTGGGAAATCATGAAGATTTTTGAGCAAATCAATGCACTTGGCACGACGATCGTCATGGCAACCCATAATAAAGAAATCGTCAACACGATGCGCCATCGCGTCATTGTCGTTGAAGGCGGAATGATCACCAGAGATGAAGATGAAGGAGTTTATGGTTATGAAAGCTAGAACGATGGGCCGGCATGTGAGAGAAAGCCTCAAAAGCCTGGGTCGGAATAGCTGGATGACCTTTGCTTCTGTAAGTGCTGTTACGGTTACACTGCTGTTGGTCGGTGTGTTCATTGTCATCATGATGAACTTGAATCAATTGGCGGACAACCTTGAAAATGATGTCGAAATCAAAGTCATTGCAGATCCTGCGGCTGATGAAACGGCCGTGAAAGAATTGGAAAAACAAGTACGCTCCACTGCGGGCGTCGAGGAAGTCGTCTATTCTTCGAGGGATGAAGAATTGGACAAAATGATCCAGTCGTTCGGGGATGAATTAAGCCTCTACAAACAAAGCAACCCGCTTGGTGATGCTTTGTATGTAAAAGCGAAAGATCCTCATGAAACTGCGGCAATCGCCAAGAAAATCGATACATATGACTATACGTCCCAAGTCGTTTACGGCGAAGGCAAAGTCGAGAAGCTTTTCAAGGTGCTGAACATGAGCCGCAATATTGGAATGGTTTTAATTTTGGCTTTATTGTTCACGGCGATGTTCCTGATCTCCAATACGATTCGTTTGACGATCGTGGCGCGAGGCCGGGAAATCGAGATTATGAAGCTCGTAGGAGCGACCAATAGTTTTGTGCGCATTCCGTTTGTTCTTGAAGGCATATGGCTGGGGGTTCTTGGATCAATCATCCCGATGGCCGTCATTTCCTTCTCGTACTATGAATTGTACGCGCAATGGGAGCCGAAACTGCAAAACGAATTGTTCCAGCTGTTGAATGCAATGCCTTTCATTCTACAAGTGAACGGCCTCCTGTTATTCATGGGTGTATTCATCGGAATGTGGGGCAGCTTCATGTCTGTACGCAAATTCTTGAAAGTCTAAAGTTCAATGTTAGGGGGAACTCGGAAGTTGTTGAAACGTAAATGGGTATTGAGTAGCTTCATCGCCATTTTGGCCCTTTCCACTCTTCTCGGTGGAACGGGTGCATTGGCGAGCACATTGAAAGATTTGAAACAGGAACAGAAACTGAATGAACAGAAGAAAAAGAACTTGAACGCCACGATTGAGAATAAAGACAAAGCGATCCAATCGACGCGCAGTGATATTCAGAAATTCCTGGACCAAGTAGCTAAAGTGAACCGGGAAATTAAAGAAACGAATGACAATATGAACCGTGTCATTGGGAAAATCAATAAAACACAAGATGAGATTGATTCATTGAAAGCATCTATTAAAGATCTTGAGAAAAAAATCGCTGAGCGTGATGAAGTGCTCCGTGAACGGGTTCGCGCCATGCAGGCGAAAGGCAACAACGTCAATTATATAGACGTACTGCTCGGTGCAAATAGTTTTGCTGACTTTATCGACCGGTTTTCCGCGGTTACTACATTGATGGATGCAGACCGTGACATCATGAAACGCCAAAAAGAAGACATCGAGCAGCTAGAGAAAGAAAAAGCGCTCGTTGAGAAAAAATTGGCAGAGCTTGAGCAAAACAAAGCACAACTGGAAAAACTGAAAGCACGTCTTCTTGATAAGAAAAAAGAGAAGCATAAAATCATAGATCAGTTGGAAGCGGAAGAAGAGCGTTTATCGAAAGAGAAAAAACAAGTGGAAGACGAATTCCACGAGGCAGTTGAAATCGGAGCGGACCTTGAGAAAAAGGTAATCGCTGAGCAGAAACGGGCTGCTGAAATTGCCCGGAGAGAAGAAGAGCGCAGACGGAAAGAAAGAGAAGCGGCTCGCGCAAATTCCACTAAAATCCCTCCGGTTTCGGACGGATTCTGGACAAGACCAGCGAGTGGTACGTTTACGTCATCCTTCGGCTGGCGAGTTCACCCGATTTACGGTACGAAGCGTCAGCATAGAGGCGTGGATATTGCGAATTCCATTGGCACGCCAATTGTCGCAGCAGCAGATGGAGTCGTTTCCTTTGCAGGCCAAATGGGCGGTCTCGGCAATTGCGTCATGATTACCCACTCATCGGATGGTCAAATTTTGACGACTGTCTACGGACATATGTCACGAATCGATGCACATGTCGGTCAAGTCATTGATAAAGGAACACAAGTCGGTGCAATTGGCACGACAGGCGCGTCGACAGGCCCGCATTTGCACTTTGAAATTCATGTTGGCAACTTCTCGGCTTCTGGTCCGAGTGCTGTTAACCCACTTCGCTACGTTTCATTCTAATAAATACTACAATCCGTCTCTTAGGAGGCGGATTTTTTGATAAGCAAATATGTCGCAGTCGAATCGAATTCCTTATACGATGGAAGTAGAAAAAGGGGAATCGGCATGCTTGTGAATAAATATTTTTTAATTGGAAAGATTACAGTTCCTTCATCATGGATTGCGCTCATTGTTGCTTTCATAGTGGCATATAGTTTGGTTCGGATCCTTTTTAAGGCAAAGAGTGCAAATAAATGGGCCGATCAGTTTTTCACCATTTTAGTGATCTGGAAGTTATCTGTCGTCGTGACACATGCCTCGTTGATTGTTAAAACGCCAATGGCCATCATCTATTTCAACGGAGGCTTGTTTGGTTTTTGTTTAGGAATTGCCTATTTGTTTATAAGAGGCTGGATGGATCAGCATCGTGGAAGTTTAATGAAAGAGCAATGGGATTCCCTATTGTATGGAGCGGTTTTCACGTTGTCCACTTACCAAGTGGGCATGGCTGTTTTAAATGACGGCCCGATTTATGTTCGGGTGGCCACTGTCGTTTTATTCACCGTCCTCCTTCTGCTGGCGATCTGGCGGTTTACAAAGAAGAAGGAGATTGGAAATCAGGAACCGCTGCTTCTCGCCTCCGTCCATCTATTCGCCGCCTCTTTTCAGCCGGCTGGGGTATGGAATGGAGCGCTGCTTGTCACATTGCTGATCGTCGGCTTATGGATGCTGATTAATTCTCGGATGGAACATGGAAAAACGAATACGGAGGAAATGATATGAACAAGAAAGTAATGGGCTATGTGATTGCTGCTTTGGTGATCGGATCGATGGTCGTTTTCATGATCCGGTCTAATATGAATGATGCGAAGCCATTGAAGGAAGTGGCGGTTGTTGACGATGTGTCAGTCGCGACGGATGGAGAAACAGGTCTAGGCCAAGGAGATCTTGCCCCGGATTTCAGTTTGGAGACATTAGACGGGACCGTCATCAAACTTTCGGACTTAAAAGGGAAAAAGGTAATCTTGAACTTTTGGGCTTCTTGGTGTCCGCCGTGCAAAGCGGAAATGCCCCATATGCAGAACTACTATAAAAATTACAGCGAAGACGATAATGTTGAAATTGTCGCGGTCAACCTGACGACAGGAGAGAAGCTCGGGTTGAAAGGCGTCGAGGATTTTATTGACTCCTATGGTTTGACCTTCCCCATCCCACTGGACAAGGAAGGTGACGTGATGGATCAGTATCAGGCATATACGATGCCGACGACGTACATGATTCAAACGGACGGAACCATTGCCCAGAAAATCATCGGACCGATGGATGAGAACATGATCCGCAACTTGGTGGATTCAATGGAATAATAAAAAAAGCCGGTTTTTTGCAGTCGTATTGTGTACAGCCCCTTCATATATTGGTGAAGGAAGGAGGATACGACGTGCGAAGAAGCCGGTTTTTTCTATTTATGATGATGGCGGTGTTGGCCGCAGGACTCTTGTTTGTCTTAGACGGTTGTGTATCGGAGAAAAAGCAGGCCGAACAGGCCGAGAAGAGTTCATTTCCTGTTATCGACGAAGCGTATCAACTAATTAAAGAGAACGCCGTCTATCAGGTGGAAGGGGACAAGCTGATTGAAGGAGCCCTGCGCGGCATGGCAGATGTCATCAATGACCCATACTCCACCTATTTGTCTAAAGAGGAAGCGGCGTCTCACAGGGAATCTCTTGCGGGGGAACGAGTCGGAATCGGAGCAGAGATCACCAGATCCAACGGGAAGTTCATTATTGTGGCACCTGTAAAAGGTTCGCCCGCCGAGAAAGCGGGACTGCTGCCATACGATGAAATTGTGCGCATCAACGGCGAGCGTTTGGAAGGTTTGACGTTGCAGGATGTCGTCCGGCTGATCCGCGGTGAAAAAGGCTCATCGATGACATTGACCATTTATCGGCCAGAGTTGACCAAGCATTTGGAAATGACGATAGTGCGGGAAGCGATACCTGTCAAGACGGTCAGTTCGGAGATAATGAAGGAGCGGGGCGAAACGATTGGGTACATAGCACTGACGATGTTTGGAGATGAAAGTGCTAAAGAGTGGAAAACCGCAACGGATGATTTAATGAAACAAGGAGCAAAAGGGTTAATCATCGATTTGCGCGGCAATCCGGGCGGTTATTTGCGGGCAGTTGGCGCGATCGCAGGCAGTTTGCTGGAGGATAATTCGATCTATGCTTATATGCAGGATGCCGAGGGGAATTTAACGCCGCTCGTTGTAGAACCGTCTGATCAATATGATCCGAAGCTGAAGAAAATCCCGATTGTTCTTCTTCAAGATAAAGGCAGCGCCTCAGCCAGTGAAGTGCTGAGCGGTGCGCTAAAAGATTTACGAAGAGGAACGATTACGGGCACGACAAGCTTTGGAAAAGGCACCGTCCAAGATACGATGGAGCTGACGAATGGCGGCGAAATGAAACTGTCGACTCATAAATGGCTGACGCCGAAGGAACAGTGGATTCATGGATCAGGTGTAGAAGCCGACCTGAAAGCAGAACAGAATAAATTATTTACTGAGCACGTAAGAATCGTGACGGATATTTATTCACCAGGCAACCATCACGAAGACATCGCCTACGCCCAACGTTTATTAGGTGGGCTCGGCTACAAAGTCGACAGGACAGACGGTTACTTTGACGAGTCAACTGCAGCTGCTGTCCAGCAATTCCGCCAAGATGGCCAGCTCGATTCAGAAGATATTATGGATCGTAAATTCTATTCGCTGCTGCGTGAGCGGGTAGAGGAGTACCGAAAAGATCGTTCCAATGACATTCAGCTCCAAATGGCAATCGGGTATATGCATCATGTGTTGACCGAATAGGATGATTCGGTTGAAAATGAATGATCGTTTATTGGAAAGCTCCTTGCAGCCGGCAAGGAGTTTTTTCCTGCCTTAAAGCAGGACGGGAGAACCAACTCTATGAAAATTTGGTCTGCATCTCACACCAGAGTCGATTCTTTTGATACAATAGAGAACAAAATAGTAGCTGGGGAACGGATGGTGTGGACTGTGACTGAACAAGATTGGTGGAATATCGGTAAGGCGATCGGTTATTTCTTCTTGAATCCGTTGTTTTGGGCAGCTTTGATAGCGGCTGTGGGGGTTGGCTATTTCAGAGTGAAGCGGGAGCGGCGGCATTTTAACATTCGACTGCTTCCGGGGCTGACGGAATGGCGGCGCATTGTTTCTGAGTCATGGCTTCCCGCATTAGTGCTGTCGATTGTAGTATCCGGCGTCGGTTTGGCGGTCGACCGGGGGTGGCTCGTCCTCTTCATCGGCATTTCGCTGATTGCTCTTTTATCCTTTTATTACCAGGCGATGTCGCCCATTTATTTTGCCGCGATTGCAGTACTTGCGATTTATGGCATGCAATTTGATTCATCCCGTTTTATGCTGTACGGCTGGAGCCCAGATGAGGTCGACTTTTTCGGGCCGCTCGCTGTGACGGTTGCCATTATCGCAGGATTGCTTTTAATGGCGGAAGGGTATTTGGTCAGGCGGTTTGCTGCCCGCTACCCGTCGCCGTTGCTGGAGCCGACCAACCGGGGTCTGAAAGCGGCTGTTTTCAAAGTGAAACGGCTGTGGCTTCTTCCCGTCGTGTTCCTCGTTCCTGGCGATATGATATCCGCATACGTGCCGTACTGGCCGCAGCTGACACTAGGTGCAGCGACGTTCAGCTTCGTGCCTGTTCCTGTCGTCATTGGTTTCTCGCAAATTGTCAGGACGACCTTCCCTGAAATTTTATATCCTAAAATGGGACGGGCTATCATGGTGATCGGGGCAGTTGTTGTGGCAATCGGCATTGGTGCTATCTGGATGCCTGTTTTAGGATGGGCCGCCGTTGCAATTGGTGTCATTTCCCGGATCACTCTTTCCGTCGTGACAGCGATGAAAGAACGGAAAGGCGGGTATGTTGCAGCGCCTCGTTCATCTGGCGTCATGATTGCGGGCGTTCTGCCGGATTCGCCGGGTGAACGGCTTGGTCTTGTGCCTGGCGAATGCATCCGTGCCGTTAACGGAATCCATGTGACGAACGAGAAAGAACTGTATGATGCTATTCAAGTGAACGCAGCACACTGCAGGCTGCAAGTGATTGGCCGGGACGGAGAGGTCCGCCTCATGCAGCAAGTTCTCTACCGGCATGATCATCACCGGCTTGGTTTGCTAGTCGTCCGGTAATTTACGGATAGAGGGGGAAGATGTATGGAAGCATTCGGAACTAAACTTGTACTCGCCCTTTTCCTGCCTGGGTTGCTCGTCCTCTTCTTTACACGCGTCACCTTTCACCATATCGTAGGTCTCATTTTGACGCTTGCTTTGATTGCTGCATCGGTTTACGCAGGGTATACGCATAATTGGCTTCTTTATGCGGCAGACGCTCTTTCACTGACAGTCGGTTTTTCATTGGCAGCCCGGATGGTAAAGAAGGCGAGAGGCCGCGACCAATCGGAAAAGGAAACAGTAGAATGATCAAAACCGCAAGCGGATGTGAATCCAGCTTGCGGTTTTGTTGTTTACAGAAATAAACTATAGATGGCCAGTACACCGATCGTTCCGAGAACGACAGGCATAACCCCGCCACCGAGAATCGCAATGAGAAAGGCGGTGGCCGCCCCGATGACGCCAAATAGGATATTGCCTTCCTGGACGAATAAAATCGCCGGGAAAATGAGCGCCCCCAGCACCGCATACGGAATATTGCTTAATACTCCGCTGACGATGGGAGGCAGTTTCTTTCCATCCAAAAACGTAAGAGGCACCATGCGGGGTATATACGTTACAAGCGCCATGCCGAGCAGCATCCACCAATACCAGGCACCCATCATTCATCCCCCTTTTCTGGATACATGCCAGCGACTGCTTTTCCGCGCCGCGCGTAAAACATTTCTACGAGGATGGCAGAGGCGAGCGTGGACACGAGTATGGCCCAGCCGGTCGACAGCAGTTCTGTGAAATAAAAGAAACAATGGATGGCTGCAGCAATGCCCGCAAGCATAACGACTTTTCGGTTTCCTTTCATGGAAGGGACCAACAGGCCGACGAACATGGCGTACAGCGCAATTGACATCGCGGCTTGCAGAAATGCAGGCAGATTCGCGCCAATTACATGACCTACTGCCGTGAAGATGACCCAGCTGCCATACGCGATAATCGACACACCAAAAGCGAACGCCGTGGATACTTTCTCCTCTTTTTGCGTCGCAATGACGGAGAAAGATTCATCTGTGATCCCGAACGAATACACTGCTTTCACCCATTTCGGCGCGCGATGCATCTTTTCATTGAGCGAAGCCGTCATAAGAAAGTGACGGATATTGACGATAAATGTATTCATGACAATCAATACCGGATCGACTCCGAATTTTATCATGCTTAACGATATGTATTGGGCCGCCCCTGCGTAGACAAAGAGGCTCATCGCAGTCGCTTCCATCAAAGAGAGCCCTGTCGTTTTGGCGAGCAAGCCGAACGTCAATGCAACAGGAAAATAGCCGATGGCGATGCTCGTACCGGCCTTCAGTCCGGATTGAAATTGTTTTTTCAACATGTTGTCACCTTTTTTCTAGCGTATCCTAGCGATTATACTATAAAATTTTGTTTTGGTGGTATTGTATAAAAGGAATAGTACAAATACGGAATGTGCAAGCTGAACTAGATTGACTGTAAACGGATGAGGGTGTGATTGGGATGCCGGAATGGCTGGATTTAGACAAATTTGAAGCGATAGCACAACAATATAAATTACTTGGTTCGTTGATTGGACTCTTGTTGCCGGTCATCGAAGCCTTTTTGCCGTTTTTGCCGTTGTTCGCAATCGTCATAGCCAATGTGAACGCCTATGATTTATGGTATGGATTCCTTTTATCCTGGGGTGGAACCGTCATTGGATCCTATACAGTGTTTCTCATTATCCGGAAGTTCGGCCAAAAACGGTTCTTCCGATTCCTGACGAAACATGCGCGGGTTCAACAATTGATTCACTGGGTGGAGCGTAACGGATTCGGTCCCTTATTCCTGTTCATCTGCTTTCCGTTTACACCGTCCGCCCTCGTCAACCTGGTGGCCGGCCTGTCGAATATGAAAAAGAAACATTACTTGTTTATCCTCATGGCTGGAAAATTCGTGATGATCTTCACGATAAGCTTCATTGGACACGATTTGAGAGCCTTGTTTACACAGCCGATACGGACAGCAATCGTGGGCATCATCATCTTTCTTCTCTGGTTCATTGGCAAACGGCTTGAAAAACGATTGAATAAAAGGGTTGAAGAGGAATCGAGCAATTATTTCAACGTAGAGGATGAGAGAGAGGAAGACTAGTGGGAGGAGTGCCGAGGAATGGTACTTCTCTTTTTTGTGTGGGAGTAGGTGTGGTTCGGGTGTTATTATAAGTCGATGGACTCGTGGGAAAAGGGTAAGCTCGGGTGCACTGGTGTTATGCAAGGTTGTGACATGGTAATGCGCGGGTGCCCCGGTGTTTTGCTCGGTTGTGGCATGGTAATGCGCGGGTTTCCTGGTGTTATGCTCGGTTGGGGTATAGTTATGCGCGGGTGTCCTGTTGTTATGCTCGGTTGTGGAATGCTTATGCGCTGGTGCTCTGGTGTAAAGCGCCACCATAATTTTTCCAACTTTATTTTCACACACAAAATCCATATGCAGCCTCCCTTCAAACCGCTCTCCCCGCACCATGCTCACTTCCACTATATGGCCCAATGCAATTAGTTCCTGTCCTGTTCATCTTTCGGTACAATAGAAAGATAGAGAACAGGCATTTTTATTTTTACAAGATAGAGAGGAGGAGTCGTTCATGTCTTTGCGATTTATTACAGGACGGGCGGGCACGGGGAAGACGACATTCATCGAGCGGGAGATTGCGTCCGCGCTGCAAGCGGATCCGCTTGGGCCGGCGATTGTCCTTCTAGTTCCGGATCAGATGTCGTATTCCATGGAGCACAGTTTGTCGGTCAATTTCGGTCTTCGGGGTATCATCCGGGCGCAAGTATCGACGTTTAAACGGCTGGCTTGGCGAATTTTGCAGGAGACCGGAGGGATCACCCGGAAAGAGGTGGATGGTTTCGGGTACCGGATGCTCGTGCGGAGTGTGCTGGAGGAAAACCGCGACGATTTGAAATTGTTCCGGCAGGCCGCGAATAAAAAAGGGTTCGTGGAAAAAGTCGGTGATCTCATGAAGGAATTCAGCCGCTACTGTCTCGATCGACAATGTTTGACGGATCTTGGTACAAATCTCGAGATGACAGATGCACCAAGAACGCTGCAGGATAAAGTGCATGATTTGACGCTCCTTTTTACAAAGATTGAAGAACGACTCGGCACATCTTATGTGGATAGCGAGGGGCATTTGGCGCTTCTGGCTTCGCAAATCAAACATTCTGATCTTCTTCAGGAAGCGGATATTTATATAGACGGGTTTGAAAGCTTCACAGCCCGTGAGTACGAGATTTTAACAGAGTTGATGAAACATGCAAAACGGGTAACCGTTGTCCTGCCAATGGAATCGGATTTGACCGGGCACGCTGATCATGAGCTGTTTTTCAATCCAGTACGAACTGCTCTCCGGCTGCGTGAGATTGCGAGAACCGAATCAGTCGAGATGGAAGAGACCATTCATTTGGATCAAGCCCTTCGTTATCATAATGAGGAGCTTCGTTTCTTTGAGTCGGCATTCGAACGGTATCCGATGCCATCTAGAGAATCGGAAGGAGCCATCACGCTGATTGAAGCCGCAGACCGTCGTGCGGAAGTGCATGCGGTCGCAAGGAAAATCAGGGAAATGGTCATGGCGGGTGAACGTTACAAAGAGATTTCCGTGTTGTACAGACAGCCCGAAGCATATGACGAATTGATCGAAACGATATTCGGGCAGTATGACATCCCAGTATTCATTAGCCGAAAAAAGCCGATGCTTCACCATCCGCTCATTGAATTTACGCGTTCCGTCCTGGAGGCGGTGCTCGCCAACTGGTCGTATGAGACCGTGTTCCGCGCCGTAAAGACGGATTTGTTTTTCCCACATGGAGAGGACAAGTTTTTATGGCGGGAACGGGCAGATCGGCTGGAAAATTATGTTTTGGCCAATGGCATCTATGGTCCTCGCTGGTTTGATGACACACGCTGGATTGTGAAACGGTACCGGGGACTGGAGAAGTACACCCAAGTCCAAACCGACGAGGAGCTTGCCCAGCAGCATGAACTCCATGCAATGCGGGATCTAATCCGTGAGCCGCTTGCACAGTTCGAGGCACGGTTAAAGCGTGCAAGAAACGGCCGTGAAGTGGCGGAATCGCTCTTTTCCTTCATCGAAGGATTGCGAGTGTACGATAAAATCATCGATCTTCGCATGGAAGAGGAACGCGCCGGCAGATTGCTTGGAGCGACGGAGCATGAGCAGGCATGGGATAGCTGGATCAATGTGCTTGATCAATTTGTCCTCATGTTCGGCGATCAGCAATTGGATCCGAAGGAAGCGGCCCGCATTCTCGATGAAGGTTTCGACACATTGGAGTTCACACGGATTCCGCCTTCACTCGATCAAGTGACCGTAACGACGATCGAGCTTGCCAGCTTGATGGAAATCGATGTTGGCTTTGTCATCGGGGTGAATGACGGCGTATTGCCACAGCGGATCGATGCGGAAGGACTTCTTTCCGATGCAGACCGCGAATGGTTCGCGAAAAATGGTTTGGAGCTTGCGCCGACTGCGAAGATGAAGCTGATGGACGAAGCGTATATGGCGTACCGTGCGTTCACGGCTTCGAGGGAGCGTCTCTTCATTTCTTATCCGATTGCGGATGAAGAAGGAAAATCCTTGCTCCCGTCATTATACATTCCGCGGATTGAGCAGCTGCTCCCCGGAATAGAAAAGAAGCTTGCCGTTACGGACCCGACGGAATTGCTGTCCGATATGGATCAAATGGAATACGTGAGCCATCCAAGGGCCGCATTGCCTTACTTGTCTATGAAATTAAAGGAAGCAGATCATTCAGGAAAGCTGGAGCCCGAGTGGCATGCCGTCCAATCGTATTACGACGAAGATCCTCTTTGGTCTTCGGTACTTGAGGTGATCATGAAACCTCTAGACAATCAGAAGCGGGCTGACAGGCTGGCACCGGAGCTGACGGAAGGGCTGTATGGCCGGTCGTTCGTGTCCAGCGTCTCCCGCGTTGAATCGTATTACAGCTGTCCGTTCCAGCACTTTGCATCGTATGGCTTGGAGTTGCATGATCGGATGGAATTCCAATTAGAGGCTCCTTCCATCGGTGATTTATTTCACGCGGCGTTGAAGTGGATTTCGGATGAGGTGATTCGGTCTGGACAATCTTGGACCGACCTTTCCAGAGAACAATGCTGGCAATTGGCGAGAACGGCTATGGAGGAAATTACGCCGCGCTTTTTCAATCAAATCCTATTGTCCACGAGCCGTTATCACTATATTAGGCGGAAGCTAACCCATATTTTGCAGAAGACGATTTTTGCCTTGACGAAGCAGGCGACGACTAGCTTATTCCGTCCTGTCGCAATCGAAGCGGCATTTGGACCGGGCGAGAAGCTGCCGCCACTTGAAATCCCGCTGCGGCGGGGCAATAAGATGAATTTAAGCGGGCGGATCGACAGGGTAGATGCGACTGAAATCGATGGCAAGAACTATGTGCGGGTCGTTGACTATAAGTCATCCGCGAAAAACTTGGATCTGACTGATGTCTACTATGGCCTATCCTTGCAGATGCTGACGTATTTGGATGTGGCGGTGGAGAATGCAGCTGAATGGATTGGTTTTCAAGCGGATCCAGCGGGCGTTCTTTATTTGCATATCCACAACCCGATGATTAAGACGGAGCTGGAGCTGACAGAGGATTTAATTGAACAGGAACTGTTGAAATCGTATAAGATGCGCGGTTATTTGCTGGAGGATCCTGACGTCGTGCGAGGGATGGATGCCTTGATCGGCAAGTCGTCCTCGATTGTACCTGCTGCGCTGAAGACGGATGGAAGTTTTACGAAGGCGTCAAAAGTGCTCGGTTCAGATGATTTGAATGTTGTCCGGAACTATGTGCGTAAGCGTCATCAGATGGCGGGAGACGGCATGCTCGCCGGAGATACCCGAGTGTATCCTTACAAGCTGAAGGACCGGATGCCATGCGAATATTGCTCCTATCGAGCCGTGTGCCAATTTGACACGACCGACCCGGATTCCATGTATCGAAACTATGAAAATCTAGATGCGGAGCAATCCCTTGAAAGAATGCGGAAGGAAGTGATGGATGATGAACATACCCGTTAAACCGGATGATGTGACGTTTACAGATGATCAGTGGAAAGCGATCTGGGCGACCGGAAAGGATGTGCTTGTTTCAGCAGCGGCCGGTTCTGGGAAAACGAAGGTGCTCATTACCCGCATGATTGAAAAGGTGCTCAATCAGGAACATCCGATTGATGTCGATGAATTGCTTGTCGTGACATTCACGAATGCAGCGGCTGCGGAAATGAGGCACCGGATGGCGGAAGCGCTGGAGGAAGCAATACTCGAGCAGCCGGAGTCCATCCACTTGCGCCGGCAGCTCAGTTTGTTGAATAAAGCTCAGATTTCCACGCTCCATTCATTTTGCTTGAATGTCGTCCGCCAGTACGCCTACTTGCTCGACATCGACCCTGGCTTCCGGATCGCAGATAGCACAGAAGCGTCCCTGCTGCGTGATGACACGATCGGTGATGTCCTGGAGGATGCGTACAAGGCCGAGAATCCGGAACCGATGTACCGGCTTGCTGATAGCTTTACGTCAGACCGGAATGACCAGTCCATCGAAACACTCATTGACCGGCTATACGATTATTCACGCGTTCATCCTTCGCCAGAGCAGTGGCTCCGGATGATCCCGGCAGAATATGAAATTGATGAAAATGCGACGATTGATGAGCTTGGATTCATCGATTCGTTGAAATTGTCCATCCGGCATTCACTCGAGGAAGCTGCTGCGTTAACAGAAGATATGCGGAGGATTGCGTTGATGCCGGAAGGTCCCGAACCATTAGCGGCAACTGCGGAAGCCGATTTACTGTGGATCCGGGAAGCGATTCGCCGAATTTCCGAAGAATCATGGGTGGATACGTATGAATTCTTTGCTTCGTTGACCTGGGTGAAAGCCGGCACGATCCGGAAAAATACATGTGATGAGGAATTGGCAAAACGGGCGAAAGCGCTGAGGGACTCCGTAAAAAAATTGGTGACTGGTTTGAAAGAATCTTATTTCACAAGGACTCCTGCACGGTTGCTCGATGAAATGCGCCTCATGGCTCCGATGATGCATACGCTCATTGAGCTGGTCATCGACTTTGGCGAACGCTACCATCGGGTGAAGATCGACCGGGGACTCGTCGATTTTTCTGACTTGGAACATTATGCGTTGCAAATCCTCTCCAAGGAGGAAAACGGCAAGCTTGTCCCTTCTGATATCGCACTCGATTATTTAAACCGCTTTGCCGAAGTGCTTGTGGATGAATACCAGGATACGAACTTGCTCCAGGAGGCGATCATCCAGCTCGTGAAACGCGGCGGTGAATCAGATGGGAACCTTTTTATGGTTGGCGACGTAAAACAGTCGATCTACCGTTTCCGTTTAGCCGAGCCAAATCTGTTTCTCGGGAAATACAACCGGTTTACAACGACCGATGGCAATCAAGGGCTGAAAATCGACTTGAATGCGAATTTCCGGAGCCGGAAGGAAGTGCTGGATGCGACAAACTACATCTTCTCCCAAGTGATGGGCGAGCGTGTCGGGGAAATTGAATATGACGAAGCGGCTGCTTTAAAATACGGTGCGCGTTATCCCGATAAGGAAATGCCTGCCCGCATTGCTTTGCTCTACGATGGTGAGGAAGAGGGCGAGGAGCAGGAAGCGACTGATCTGACAGGACAGAGCTTGAAAAGTTCCCAAGCCGAAGCACGCTATATGATCAAGCGAATTCAAGAGCTGATGGCGTCTGGTGCGGAAGTGACCGATGCGTTCAGCGAGAAACGCCGGCCGCTCGAGTATCGGGACATCGTCATTTTGATGCGGTCGATGACGTGGTCGGGAGAGATCGCGGAAGAATTCAAACTCGCTGGCATCCCGGTATATGCGGAATTATCGCAGGGTTATTTTGAGGCGATTGAAGTGATGATCATGCTCAATACGCTTCGGGTCGTCGACAATCCTTATCAGGATATCCCGCTTGCGTCTGTTCTTCGCGCGCCGTTCATCGGCATGACAGAGAGTGAATTGGCCCAAGTACGCCTAGCCCATAAAAAGGTGCCATTTTATGATGCGCTGCGGACCTTCATCGATCAAGGGGGAGCAGGAATAGCATCCGAGACTCAGCAAAAGCTGCAGCGGTTCTTCATCATGTACGAGGACTGGCGCAACCTGGCTCGACGAGGCTCCTTAGCTGATTTAATCTGGCAAGTCTATTCCGATACACATTATTATGAAATGGTCGGTGCCATGCCAAACGGCAAACAGCGCCAGGCGAACTTGCGTGCACTGCATGACCGCGCCATCGACTACGAGAAGACCTCCTTCCGGGGACTGTTCCGTTTTCTACGGTTCGTCGACCGGATGCAAAAGCGGGGTGATGATCTAGGCGCTGCCCGTTTTGTCAGCGAAACGGAAGATGTCGTGCGGATCATGACGATCCATGCTTCGAAGGGACTGGAGTTCCCGTATGTATTTCTGCCGGGAATGGGCCGTCAATTTAATAAAATGGATTTCAATGAGCCTTATTTATTCGACCAGCACTTTGGTCTCGCTGTGAAAGCGATTGATCCGGAATTGCGGATCACATACACATCCTTGCCGTTCCTTGCGATGAAGGAGAAAAAGCAACTCGAGATGCGCGCAGAGGAAATGCGGATTTTGTATGTGGCGATGACCCGTGCAAAGGAGCATTTGGAATTGATTGCTTCGATGAAGGATATGGAAAAATCAATCGGGCAGTGGCAGGACGCTCAAATGGTCCCGCCCGGCCAGATGTTGCCGGAATATGTGCGCTCTCGTGCGAACGGTTATTTGGACTGGATCGGACCTGCCATTGCAAGGCACCGTGACTTTGAGAAGATGGGGGTCTCGTATGGTGGCCAACTTATCGAGGATTCATCCGTCTGGGACATCAATGCGCTGCCCATATCATCTTTGTTGAATGTCCAGCAGGAGCCTGGGGAGAGTCTGCTAGAACCTGAGATTTCGGAGTTACAGGAGATAGCTTCGGACGAATTGCTAGTACAGGAAGTGAAACGGCGGTTTGATTTCAGTTATCCGCATATGGCTTCTGTGAAAAAACGGTCGAAGCAGACGGTCAGCGAGTTGAAGCGTCTGTCGCTGTTAAATAATGAACCGGATTTTGATGATCCGTTTGCAACAAGAGACGATGAACTGACGACGCCTTATTTGCATGACCGACCTGCTTTCATGCAGTCCCGCACATTATCCGCTGCTGAAATCGGAACCGCAATGCATACGATCATGCAGCATATCGAGTTAGGCAAAAATCATTCGGTAGCAGACGTGGAACGGCTTGTGACAGAGCTCGCGGAGCGTCAGCTGCTCACGTCAGAAGAGGCGAATGCGGTGGATGTGCGGAATGTAACCCGCTTTTTCGAAACGCCGCTAGCAGACCGCTTGCGGAAGGCGAAACGGGTTCTGAAGGAATTGCCTTTTACGTATGCACACGATGGCGATGACGGTGACCATCAAATATTGCAAGGGATCGCCGATTGTCTTTTTGAGGAGCCGGATGGCTGGGTGCTGCTTGATTACAAGACCGATCGGACGCGGGGCCGGTACTCGGATGTGGAGCTTTCTGAGGAAATGCAAAGACGGTACGGCATCCAAGTGAGCCTGTATAAGAAGGCCATCGAAGAGATTACTAAAATTAAGATTAAAGAAATGCTCCTCTATTTATTTGATAGCGAGAGGACATTGCGTGTTCAGGAGGAATCAGTTTGAATTTGACACCAACGCTCAACAACCGGATTGAATCACTGGATATGTTGAGAGGTTTTGCATTGCTCGGCATCTTTATTGCCAATATGCTGACATTCCATTCCCCTTATTTTTATTTGGAGCCTCACTCTTGGTTCAGCACACCGGGCGATGCAGAAACGTTTAAAATCATTAATATTTTTGTAGAAGCAAGTTTTTATCCGATTTTCGCGATGATGTTCGGCTACGGCATGAATTTGCAATATGAGAAGGCACAAGCTGCCGGAAAGCCCTATGCGCCGGTCATGGCGAAACGGCTCGGCATCTTGCTGCTGTTCGGCCTGCTTCATGCGTTATTCATCTGGTCCGGTGATATTTTATTCACCTATGCATTGATGGGTTTCATCATGATTGCAGCGGTGCGTATTCCAAAACGCTGGCTCGTTCGGATTGCGGCAGTCGTTTATCTGATCCCGGCAATCCTCCTGATAGGCGGGCTTTATTTACTTAACAAGCTTAACCCCGACCAGGTGATGAGCGATTATGTGGACATTCAGCAAATTGAGTTGGCTATCACGGCTTATGGCCACGGCACATACTGGGAAGCGTTTGCGTTCCGGGCGGTAGAATGGGCGACATTCGGATTAACGAGTGTGTTTCTTGCCCCGGTTATGATTTTGCCGCTCATCATGTTCGGAGCTTACCTGTCCAAAGTGAAATTGTTTGAACGCGCTGCAGAATTAAAAGGGCGCATTGCGATTGTGACAGTGATTGCACTTGTCGGTGGCATTGTCATTAAATCAATTCCATACATCGACAAACCCACGGTTCATTATGACATGCTTCAGAAATTGATTGGCGGTCCTATGCTCGCGATCGGCTATGGGGGGATCATCCTTCTCTTCTGCCAAGCGCCGCTGTTCCGGACTATTTTCCGTCCAATTTCAAAGGCAGGCAGAATGTCGCTCACAACCTATCTGACTCAATCCATTATCGCTACATTGCTATTCAATAGTTATGGGTTTGGATTGTACGGAAAAGTCGACTTGGCGACAGGTACGTGGATGGCGATCGGGATTTTTGTCATTCAAGTGATCTTTGCGGAGTTGTGGTTCATGAAATTCCGGATGGGTCCGTTCGAATGGATTTGGAGAAAAGGGACGTACGGAAAAAACTTGCCGAAAAAAGAAGGAAATGTGCAAGCATTGTAGAAATGAATCTAAGAGATTGTCAGGAAGTGAGAACAATCTTTTATTTGCGGAAAATAGTTTTGACATAGGACGGAAGGATGGGCATACACAATGAAATTGTTATCGTTCCAACATGATGGAAAAGTTAAGTTTGGTCCGAAAGTGAAGAAGGAAGAAGCAGTTTGGGATGTCTTGGAAATCGCCGAGTCATATGGGGAAACCGACTTTCCAAAGACGATTATCGATGGGATTGCGCTCGGCTTGGACTTCGTCGAAAAGGTCCGCAAACTGGTTGAGCAGGCAGGGAAAGATGAATCGCCAGAACGATTCAAACATGCCTTTACAGCAATCGAATGGCTGTCTCCAATTCCACGTACGCCGAAAAACGTACTATGTGTAGGGAAAAACTATGCAGATCACGTGGCAGAAATGGGCACGGACGCACCGCCAGAAAAATTAATGATTTTCACTAAATCGCCAACTTCAATTGCGGCGGACGAACAAGACTTGCCAATCCATGACGACGTGACAGACCAGCTAGATTATGAAGGTGAATTGGCAATCGTGATCGGCAAAAAGGGACGAAATATTCAAAAGCAGCTCGCTTATGATTACGTCTTCGGCTATACGATTGCGAACGATATCACGGCGCGTGATATCCAAACCGCCCACAAACAGTTCTTCCTTGGCAAAAGCTTGGATGGCTCATGCCCGATGGGACCGTATATTGTGACGAAAGATGAAATACCGAACGCCCAGCACTTAACAGTCGCGACAAAAGTGAACGACGAAGTGCGCCAGAACGGCAACACATCCGACATGATCTTCAAAATCGATGAACTCATTTCGGAAATCTCCAAGTATGTCACGCTCGAGCCGGGTGATGTCATCCTGACAGGAACACCTGCGGGAGTCGGCAAAGGGATGAATCCGCCGGCATTCTTAAAACGCGGTGATGTCGTGAAAATCTCCATCGAAGGCATCGGAACTCTCGTCAACCGGTTCGTCTAAGTCCATTTTCTATCACGAATTGCTCCATCTATGATAGGATAATTGGAGATTGACTATAGTTGAGGTGAATTAATTTGGATTTTTTATCAAACACAACCCATTTTCATATTTTCACGTGGGTAGTCGGCATTATTGTCTTCCTAGTGGCGGCAGTGCTGGCGAATGGTACAAAGGGTAAGAAAATTGCCCATATGATTGCAAGATTGTTTTACGTGCTTATTTTATTCTCAGGCGTCATGTTGTTCACGAAATCAATGAACTACGGAATGGGTGCCCAATACGGCATTAAGTTCCTTCTCGGACTTCTGACAATCGGCATGATGGAAATGGTCTTAGTTCGTTCGGAAAAAGGCAAGAGCGTTACACTCTTCTGGGTACTGTTCTTCGTCTTCCTATTTGCCACTATGTTCTTGGGCTTCAAATTGCCAATGGGCTGGGAACTTTTCTAAGAACATCAAAGTCTGCTTAACATGAAACGGGAAAGAGGGGACCAGGATGGCCATCGGATCAGGAATGCTATTCTTCGCTGTCATCCTTTTGCTCATGGCCCTCTTCGCCATATCAGTCGTCATCACCTACAGACGGCGGCGCGACTCGCAATTTGATGATGAATAACGGATAACCGTGCTAGGAAAACCGGAAATCAATTTGATTTCCGGTTTTTTTATGTTGATTTATGGGGAGGGGGATGTGATGAGGAGAGTCTGCTGAAAGATACGAGCGGTTCGCGGGAAGATACGAGTGCTTATCGGGATATACGAGCGGTTCGCGGGAAGATACGATCACTCATTTCGATATACGAGCGGTTGGCGGGAGGATACGATCACTTCCGCTATACGAGCGGTTCGTGGGAGGATACGAGCACTTATCAAGATATACGAGCGGTTGGCGAGAAGATACGAGCACTCATTTCGATATACGAGTGGTTCGCAGGAAGATACGAGCACTCATTTCGATATACGAGCGGTTCGCAGGAGGATACGAGCAGTCGCTGACAACAGACCATCATTCCTTAAGAAAACAAACAAGCATCCCGCAAAATAATCTTCATTTTTCACAATTTAGCCCCATTTCTAGTTGGAATTTTCGATATTCATTTCAAAGGATGGCGGGCGGTTGGACGGTTTGGTAAAATGGCGAGAGACAGCTCGTGTTGAGGAGGCTTTTTTGTGAGAGTAAAACAATGGTTGGGAAGGCTGGGAATTGCATCCTTGGTCTTGGCTCTTCTGTTGCCTGCCACTGTGCAGGCGAAGGGGTCCATGGCGGATGAAAGTATATATGATTTATTAGTGGACCGGTATAATGATGCCAGTCAAACGAATGATGAAGGGGTCAACCCGCTCGATCCATATGCGTTCAATGGGGGAGATTTTGAAGGCGTGGCCACCCGTTTGCAGCATATTTTGGATATGGGATTCACCATTGTGTCGATCGGATCTGTTTTTTCGATGGAGACGTACGATGGAAGCCGGGTGCTGGATTACGGGAAAATCGAGCCGCACTTCGGGACAGAGGAAGAACTTCAAGCACTCGTTACTGAAATCCATAAAAAGAAGTTAAAGGTGATCGCTGATTTTCCGTTAGGGGAAGTGAGTGAGAATCATGTGTGGGTAAAAGAAGGCAAGTTGAAATCGACGCCAGCCGGGGAAGGCGTGGTGCGTTGGGATGCTCAGGACCCTGCTGTGCAAAAGGAATTGAAACAAGCAGTTATCGATTTTGTATCTACATACAAATTGGACGGCATCCGTCTGACGAAGCTGGAAGGATTCAGTACGGATTATTTGAATGACATCATCAAGTCCGTGGAAGAGAAGAATCCAGGTGCCTATGTCCTATCGCATGAAGTGAGTGATGCGGAGTTCGACTTGAAGCCGAATTCGGAGAGGACGGAGGCTTTGCGCCAGTCGTTCATCGAAGTGAATCCGGATACTTCGGTTCTGGCACAGTTTTCAAACGATCCGCATAATGAGCCCGTTCAATTCGATGATTTGATCGGATCCCGTTTTACGTATGATATCGTGGAGAAGCGGATGTTCCCGCCGACCCGCTGGAAGTTGGCTGCTACAGCGTTGTTCACGATGCCAGGCACGCCGATTATGCCATACGGAACGGAAATCGCAGTGAACGGGAAGGAAGCGCCTGAAAGCCATCCGTTGATGAACTTTAAGACGGATATGGAATTGAAAGATCGCATTGCTGATTTGAACGGCTTGCGCAATCAATCCGAAGCGCTCCGCACTGGAGATTTTAAGATTTTGCATAACGAAAATGGGTTCCTTGTATACACTCGTTCTTCTGAAGATGAAACGTGGTTAATTGCCATCAATAATACGGACAAGACCGCGAATGTGGCAATCCCTGCGGAAACGTTCGGTAAAGATAAAAAGCTGCGAGGCATACTCGACAGCGATTTGATCCGGGAGTCGGACGACGGCTTTTTCCGTGTCGTGCTGGACCGTGAAACAGAAGAAATCTATATCGCCGATGAAGATAAAGGCTTCAATACTCCTTATTTAATCGCCTCTATTCTCGTATATGTCCTATTCCTTGGCTTCCTGTTCCTTGTCATTAAAAAGGGAAGAGAACGTCGAAGACAGGACGCGAAACAAAAATAAAAAAGAACGCCCTCGTAACGGAGTCATTCCGTAAGCGGGGACGTTCTTTTTTATTATCCATTCAACTTATTCAAGAAAAAGACGGCGATTGTTCCCGGTCCTGCATGGGCACCGATCGCAGAGCCGATCATGTGGACTTCGACTTTGACAGGTCGGAAGAGTTCTTCAATAGCTGCCTTCACTTGAAGCGCCGCTTCTTCATCATCCCCGTGGCTGATGGCGATGGTCTGTTTCGATAAATGATCGCCGCGTTCTGCCATGAGATCCGTAAGCCGTTTCAGCACTTTCTTGCGGCCGCGGTGTTTTTCAAGCGGCACCAGCCGTCCGTTTTCGACATGCAACAACGGTTTAATGTTTAATAAGCCACCAATAAAGGCGCTCGCTTTGGAGACCCGGCCGCCTTTTGCAAGGTAGTCCAAATCCTCCACAGTAAATAAGTGCTCCATATGAGCAGCCATCGAACGGATTTTTCGCTCGATCGTCCGGACATCTTCACCTTTGTCCCGCAGCCGGACTGCCTCTTTCACAAGAAGGCCATAGCCGAGCGATGCGCATCGGGAATCAATGACGACAAGATTCATGCTTGGATTGGTCTCTTTCACTTGGTCTTTCATCATGACGCCCGTATTATATGTTCCGGACAACTCAGATGAAAAGGCGATGTATAGGCCATCTTCTCCGGAAGCGGCCAGTTCCTTCCATGCGTTGAGGAACAGCTCAGGGGATGCCTGGGATGTCTTCGGGTGTTTTCCGCTACGTATGGCGTTATAAATTTCTTTTGAATCAATTTCAATAATATCGTCATACTCTTGATCATCAATCAACACGCGGAGAGGCAAGAGTGTGACATTATTCTCCTCCAAATAAGATTTCGGCAAATCACAGCCACTATCAGCAAAAATTCGCATACGATTTCCTCCCTATAGTACGTTCGCTAGTACTTCTTTTCTCTGTATTAAGTTCTATGCCAAGTGCAGTCTATCCTTCAAAAACTCGGCGATTCCATCTTCATTATTCGTCAGCGTCACTTCATTCGCGATGGATTTCAGGCGGTCAATGCCATTGCCCATGGCGACTCCGACTCCTGCGTAATCAATCATTTCCAAGTCGTTATCTTCATCACCGAATGCAATGATCCGATCACGAGGAATGTCGAGCCATTTCGAAACATGGGAAATACCGACTGCTTTATTCAAACCATGGCGGACGATTTCAACGACATCCCATGGTGCGCCCCATCTTCGGTGATCAATGACTTCTGCATGGACTTCCGCCAAATGCTTGCGGATCGGCTCGACTGTTTTGCTATCCGCTTGGATAAGCAAACTTGTCGGGTCATCCTTCAATGATTTACGGATATCCCCTTCCTTAATGACGGGGTCTCCGAAACTGAGAATATCCAGCAGCTTGGCATCATGTTTCTCCAAGTACACATCATCCATCACTTCCGCGATGATATTATGGATATCAAAATCCTGCATCGCATCGATTACATCGCGCACGACAGGCAAGGAAATGGTTTCGTGGATCGTCTTCCATTTTACATCCTTCGGGTGATGGACGAAGGCGCCGTTAAAATTGACGATCGGTGTGATCAAATCTAGCTGTTTGTAATAAATTTCACTTGCGCGGTACGGTCTGCCGGTCGCAATCATCACTTGATGGCCTTGTTCCCTTGCTTGTTTCAATGTATGTGCGGTTTTTTCAGAAATGACTTTTTCATCGGTTAATAATGTTCCATCTAAATCTAGTACAATCAAATGCGGCTTCAATGCAACTCCTCCTACGAATGAACGATTCTTCTACCTAACTGTATTTCACATATTGTCCAATTTGAATCCTAAAACTTTCGGACATGATTTCCTTCATACTACCCTTAGTTACCGGAGCAAGTCAAAAGTAACCGTCTTAAGTGGCTACCTTTTGTTTTTTCAGAAAAACTTTGGTACGCTTTTATAAAAAGTCAGAAGGTGCTGTGCATGAGAATCAAAGAAGAAGCGTGGGGAGGCATTCCCTTATTACATATTGAAGAAGAAGCAAACGAAGGGCAGCAGAAGCCTGCGATCATTTTCCTGCACGGTTTTACAAGTGCGAAAGAGCATAATCTTCACTATGCCTTTAATATGGCGAAAAAAGGTTTTCAGGTTTTATTGCCGGAAGCCCATTTGCATGGGGTGCGCAGTGAACCGCTGGATGAGGTTCAACTGAGCTTGCGATTTTGGGAAATCGTGTTAACTTCAATTGAAGAAATGAAAATCCTGCATGAAGAACTTTTAGCAAGAGGTGTGGATCGGATCGGTGTAGGCGGTACGTCGATGGGCGGTATTACGACGCTTGGATGCCTTGCTGTATATGAGTGGATTGATGTGGCTGCGGTCATGATGGGAGCGCCAGGGTTTGTGGAACTCGCAAAAGCGCAAATGTCCGAATTCGAACGGAGAGGATTTAAGCTGCCGATCACTTCTCAAGAGCGAAAATCGTTGCTTGATACGCTGGCGTTTTTCGATCTCACTCGGCAGCGTGAACGGTTAAACGGCCGGCCGGTTCATTTTTGGCACGGGAAGAAGGATATAGTCGTTCCTTACGAGCCAACCTATCAGTTCTTCCGTGCAGCAAAAGCGGATTATGCATCTGCCCCGGAACGTTTTACGTTTACGACAGATCAGTCCGCGGGACACGCTGTTTCGAGAAGCGGCATGCTGGAAGCGTGCGATTGGTTCGCAAGATATTTGAATGACGAGCCGAACCTTTGATATGATGGGAATACTACTGGTCGGAGAGGAGAATTCGAATGGATGAAGAAATGAAAGGGAGCCTCTACGGAGCCCTGGAAAACGTAATCGATCCGGAGCTGGGTGTCGATATCGTCAATTTAGGTCTTGTCTATGACGTGAAACTGGACGAAGAGGGAACAGCAGAGGTAACGATGACGCTGACTTCCATGGGCTGTCCATTAGGGCCGCAAATCGTTTCAAACATTAAACAGGAATTGGCAGAGCTTCCGGAAGTGAAGGACGTCAATGTCAATATCGTATGGAACCCGCCTTGGTCGAGGGATAAAATGTCCCGATATGCGAAAATGGCGCTAGGGGTCCGATAATATTCAACATGTGAAGGCTGGATGACTTGTGTAGGTCATGCAGCCTTTTTTTTATAACTTAAAAGGAGTGGATTATTATGATCAAAACAGCTGATTTACATGATGCACATGGAAATGAATTAACTCTTTGCACCGTTCCTTTCCGTTCCTATGGAGCACGCAGTGCGTTTTTCGGTCCGATCGAAACGGTGCGGGTGCTCGAGGATAACGTGCTGGTGGAACAAGCGCTGGAGTCAATCCCTGAAGGTAGTGTGCTCGTAGTCGATGGAGGTGGCTCGGCCCGCTGTGCGCTGCTTGGGGACCGCCTCGGGGGCATTGCACAAACCCGTAAATTAGCCGGAATTATTGTTAACGGGTGCGTTCGGGACAGTGCCGACTTGGCGCAAATTGATGTTGGCATATTGGCAATCGGGACAAATCCGATCCGAAGCAAGAAGGAAGGAAAAGGAGATAGGGACGTCACGCTACAGTTTGGAGAAGTGGACTGGACCCCAGGTCATTTTGTCTATGTCGATGAAGACGGCGTTTTGATTGCAAGCCGAAATTTGATTATCTGAGTTCAGCCTACATCCATGTTTCATGGCATTCTCTACGGGTAGGAGAACAATGGAGACCGTGTGCAAAATACTTTACTTTGTATCACTTTCATCCTATAATTTAATTAATCAAAGATAGTCAAAGTCAAACTTTAGAGGTGATTGCTAATGAGAATGGATGGCGTACAGGAAGATCAACGCACACCGCTTGAACAATTCGGCCGCAATCTGGTCGATGAAGTAAAAAACGGCAAAATGGATCCTGTTATCGGTCGGGACGAAGAAATTCGCAATGTAGTCCGGATTTTATCGAGAAAAACGAAAAATAATCCTGTTCTGATCGGGGAGCCGGGAGTCGGGAAAACAGCGATTGTCGAAGGCCTTGCCCAGCGGATTGTTAAAGGGGATGTGCCGGAAGGGCTGAAGGACCGACAAATTTATGAACTGGATATGAGTGCCCTGATCGCGGGAGCGAAATATCGCGGTGAATTTGAGGAACGCTTGAAAGGCGTTTTGAAACAAGTGAAGGATAGTGAAGGGGAAATCATTCTCTTCATTGATGAAATCCATACGATTGTCGGTGCCGGCAAGACGGATGGCGCAATGGATGCGGGCAATATGCTGAAGCCGATGCTCGCACGCGGTGAGCTTCACTGCATCGGTGCGACAACACTGGATGAATACCGGATGTATATTGAGAAGGATCCAGCGCTTGAGCGCCGGTTCCAGCAAGTGCTTGTGCGCGAACCGTCTGTGGAAGATACGATTTCCATTTTGCGTGGGCTGAAGGAACGCTTTGAACTGCATCACGGCGTACGGATACACGACCGGGCGCTTGTAGCAGCGGCGACTTTATCCGACCGCTATTTGACAGACCGGTTCATGCCGGACAAGGCAATTGACCTGATGGATGAAGCGAGTGCGATGATCCGGACGGAAATCGACTCCATGCCACAGGAGCTGGATTCGGTGACACGGCGCATCATGCAGCTTGAAATTGAAGAGCAGGCACTCCGGAAGGAAAAGGATGCAATCAGCCAAACGCGGTTGGAAGCGCTGCGTGATGAGCTGACCGACTTGAAGGAATCGTCAGCCGGCATGAGAGAGCAATGGAATAAAGAAAAAGAAACGTTGCGCAACATCCAGGAAAAACGGGAAGAGCTGGATCGCTACCGCCGTGAATTGGAAGACGCGCAAAATCGTTTTGATTTAAATAAAGCCGCTGAACTGCAATACGGTAAAATTCCTGCATTGGAGCAAGAATTGAAGGAACTGGAGACGCCGCTTGCGGGAAGTGCGGACAATCGTTTGCTCCGTGAAGAAGTGACCGAAGATGAAATCGCTGCGATTGTCGCTCGCTGGACAGGAATCCCTGTGACAAAGCTTGTGGAAGGCGAACGGGAGAAGCTTCTTCGTCTCCGCGAAACATTGGAGGAACGCGTGATTGGACAGGATGATGCGGTTCAGCTCGTAACGGAAGCCGTTTGGCGGGCCCGTGCAGGCATTAAAGATCCGAACAAACCAATTGGCTCGTTCTTGTTCCTCGGACCGACCGGTGTCGGTAAGACGGAGCTCGCGAAGACGCTCGCTGCGACATTATTTGATTCTGAAGACCATTTCATCCGGATCGACATGTCCGAGTATATGGAAAAGCATAGCGTTTCCCGCCTTGTCGGGGCACCTCCAGGCTATATCGGTTACGAAGAAGGTGGCCAATTGACGGAAGCGGTGCGGCGCAATCCATATTCGGTCGTCTTGCTGGATGAAATCGAGAAGGCGCATCCTGATGTTTCGAATATCCTGCTTCAAATTTTGGATGACGGACGCATTACGGACAGCCAAGGGCGACTCGTTCATTTTACGAATACCGTCGTCATCATGACCTCTAATATTGGTTCGGCTTATTTGCTGGAAGGCCATTTTGATTCAGAGGATCATGCTGCAGAAGATTTGGTCATGGCGGAATTGCGCCGCCACTTCAAGCCGGAACTGCTAAACCGGATGGATGACATTATTATCTTCCATTCGTTATCCGGCGACGCATTTGGATTGATTGCGAAAAAGCTGCTTGAAGATCTCGTTAAGCGGCTGCATGCTCAAGAAGTGGAGCTTGATTATGACGAATCGGTTATCGACTGGATTATCAAGGAAGGGACGGATGCGGACTTTGGCGCACGTCCATTGAAGCGGTTCATCCAGCGGCATGTGGAGACGCTTGTTGCGAAGGAAGTCATTAAAGGGGACTTGCGAGAGGGAGAAAAGCTTCATCTTTCGATGGTAGATGGAAAAATTAAGATTGATAAGGAATAAAAAAAGAGCCATCCAGGCAATCTCACCTGGGTGGCTCTTTTGTGTCATGAATGATCTGCAACCGGCTCGTCCGGAATAATTGCCGAAATGGCGATCACTACGATACTTAGAACAACTGATACGATGACGCCGCCCATGAAATCAAAGCCTTGGATGTCGGCAATCGAACCAGTTACATAGTTCAACATCGTGACGAGAAGAAAAGACCATACAAAAGTCATAATATATTTCATCAAAATTCACCTCTGCGTACCAATATCATTGTCCATCATACCATAGGCAATTAAAAGGGGAAACAACTTTGTCGGCTGGAAGGCGATTCATGAATGAAATGTGTCAGCATATTGAAAAATGAGAGCTCATAATTTATAATTGATACCAGGTACTAATAATAGATGACAAGGAACGGGGTATGCAAAGATGGGTGCAGGGTTAATTGGAATCGGTAAATGTGTCCCTTCGCAAGTAGTTACGAATGCGGACTTGGAAAAACGAATGGATACAACGGATGAATGGATCCGGACACGGACTGGAATTGAAGAAAGACGGATTGCTTCAGATGATATGGACACATCTGACATGGCTTTCGCTGCTGCGGAAGAAGCAATTCAGAACGCTGGCCTGAAGCCGGAAGATATCGGGTTGATTTTAGTGGCGACTGTTACGCCAGACCGCCCGTTTCCTTCCGTAGCCACGATGATCCAGGATCGTCTTGGCTGTGTAAATGCCGCAGCAATGGATTTGTCGGCTGCGTGCGCAGGTTTCATGTATGGTGTCGTGACGGCAAAACATTTTGTGGAAGCGGGAACGTATAAGCATGTCCTCGTAGTTGGAGTTGAAAAGCTGTCGAAGATTACAGATTGGGAAGACCGGAATACGGCTGTGCTGTTTGGTGACGGAGCTGGCGCTGCGGTCATCAGTGAAGTCTCGGAAGGACGCGGAATCCTCTCATACGAGCTGGGTGCGGACGGAAGAGGCGGCAATCATCTTTATCAAGAACAATACATTGTCATGAACGGCCGGGAAGTGTTTAAATTTGCGGTCCGTCAAATGGGCGAATCGGCTGTCAGTGTTATCGAGAAAGCTGGCTTGGAAAAAGAAGATGTTGATTATTTGATTCCGCATCAAGCGAATATCCGTATTATGGAAGCATCCCGTGAGCGCTTAGGCTTGCCGGTTGAAAAGATGTCGAAGAGTGTGCATAAATACGGAAATACATCTGCGGCCTCCATTCCGATTTCGCTATATGATGATTTGGCGGAAGGCAGAGTGAAGGACGACGATATTATCGTACTGGTTGGATTTGGCGGCGGCTTGACGTGGGGCGCTCTTTGTATAAAATGGGGTAAATAAACGGACTCTCCGTTATACTGTTGGTAGGAATGAGAGTTATGTAACTGAAAAGAGGAGTTGGAACGATGGAAACGAGACGTGTAGTAGTGACAGGAGTCGGCGCAATATCGCCGGTCGGAAATACAGCGGAAGCTTCTTGGGAAGCAGTAATAAACGGCAAATCCGGCATCGGTCCTTTGACAAGGCTGGATAGCGAACAGTTCCCGGTAAAAGTGGCAGCAGAAGTTAAAGATTTCGATATCGAGGAATATATCCCTCGTAAAGACGCCCGTAAAATGGACCGTTTTACGCATTATGCATTGGCAGCATCCATCATGGCAATGAAAGATGCCGAGTTGGAAATAGATGAAGAATTGGCACCGCGTGCAGGCGTTTGGATCGGTTCCGGCATCGGTGGTATGGAAACACATGAACAGCAATTCAAGACGTTTCAGGAAAAAGGATATCGCCGGGTCAGCCCATTCTTCGTCCCGATGATGATTCCGGATATGGCATCTGGCCAAGTATCTATCCATTTTGGAGCGAGAGGCATCAACTCATGTACCGTGACGGCATGTGCATCCGGAACAAACTCCATTGGAGATGCGTTTGAAGTTATTAAGCGTGGAGATGCTGACGTAATGATCACTGGTGGTACAGAAGCACCGATCACAACGATGGCAGTTGCAGGATTCTGTGCGAACACAGCACTTTCCTTGAATCCAGACCCTGCAACAGCCTCCCGTCCGTTTGATAAAAACCGTGACGGATTCGTTATCGGTGAAGGAGCGGGCATTCTCATCCTAGAAGAGTACGAGCATGCGGTCAAACGCGGAGCGAAAATCTACGCGGAAATCGTCGGCTATGGCTCGACGGGAGACGCCCATCATATTACAGCCCCGGCACCAGAAGGGGAAGGCGCAGCCCGCGCGATGAAGCAGGCACTTGAAGAAGCTGGCATCCGTCCAGATCAAGTCGGCTACATTAACGCGCACGGCACAAGCACGCCGTACAATGACTTATTTGAAACAATTGCTGCGAAAACAGTATTTGGCGAGCATGCATACAAACTCGCCATCAGTTCAACAAAGTCGATGACTGGCCATCTTCTCGGAGCAGCTGGTGGGCTGGAAGCGATCTTCACAGTTAAAGCGTTGCAGGAATGCATCTTGCCTCCAACAACCAACTATGAAACGCCAGATCCAGAATGTGATTTGGACTACGTCGTAAATGAAGCCCGCAAAGTTGACGTCGAATATGCCATGAGCAACTCGCTCGGCTTCGGCGGACACAATGCATCACTCGTCTTCAAAAAGATATAAGATGAACTGCCGGCGATTTGGATCGCCGGTTTTTTGTTGTTTATTGTAAGGGGGAAAGTAAGGACTGCGAGAGAGTGGCTGAAGAAGCAGGCTCCAAAGCCATAATTCGAATCAAGAAAAGCAAGAGAAAGAAGCGTACTTGAAAAAGTCACTTGAATTCCCCTGGACTTAACTGGAAAATGACTTTTAAAGATGATAGGTTAGTAGAGGGTGGTATGAAATGAACGAAAAAAAGTATGATATGTTGATGTGGTTTCAAATGTTCTTTGCGTTACTTGTGATTTCATTGGGTCTCTATTGTAGAATTACGGAAAATTATAGCTTGCTGCCTGTGGTCTTTTTACTATTGAGTGTAATGCTTTTAATAATGGGATTCCGCGAATATCAGAAAACACGAAATGTGTTGTGGGTTGTCTTCGCTGTAGGTATTTCAGTAGTTCTAATATCTACCGTTGTCGACGCATTTTGATCAGCTTCCAACTACTAACCGGGTCTTTCTCTAGAAACATGGAGTTGCATAGCAGCTCTTTTTTTATTCCTGGCGGAGCACTCATAAGGAGAGATTGTTCGTGAAAGTCATAGTGTATGTATTCCGCCAACCGCTCGTATAATTTGTGTAACCTCTCGTATATCCCTAGGACCGCTCGTATATTTCAGGAAGAGCTCGTATATCTTCATGACCGCTCGTATCGTACCGCTAACCTCTCGTATCTCCATGATAACCACTCGAATATGTACCCTACCGCTCGTATATTCCAATCCCTGTTCACACACCACGTCGACCTTCTACTAGAAGCTGCCCTAATCTTCCTGGAAGCCGATCAACTCCAACTATATTTACTATCTCACCGTTCCGTGCCGTTCACAACTAAGGCAAACAAAAGAGCCCCCTTCGTCTAAAAGGGGGTTTCTTGTACATAGTATAGAAGAAACGTTAAAGGGCGATGATCAGTGACACGTATCTTCTTCTTTCTTATCAGTTATGGACTCATAGTCATCACAGTGACAAATATGATCTTTTATTTGAACTATGTCACATTGGGCCACGGATGGAAACAAGTCATGCTTTTTATCATATCAACTACGGACTTTCTCATATTCATCGTAGCAACGATTATTTTAATTTTGACCGTTTACGTCCGAGCCCCATCGCCGCCTCCATCTTATTGAGGGTGGCTGTTGCGATGGCGTTCGCTTTTTCGGCGCCTTCATCCAAATATTGGTCGAGTAATGGAGAGGCGAGAAGCTCCTCGTATCTTTCCTGAATCGGTGCTAAATGCTGAATGACGGCTTCCGCCACTCCGGCTTTGAATGCGCCATATCCAGCACCTTCGTATTTTGTCTCCAAGTCTTGAATCGACGTGCCGCTTAAGGAAGATTCAATGACGAGCAAGTTGGAAACGCCTGGTTTGTTTTCGACATCAAATTTTACGATGCCGTCCGAGTCGGTCACTGCACTCTTGATTTTCTTTTCGATGTCTTTTGGTGTGTCCAAAATGGAAATCGTACCTTTTTTATTCGGGTCGGATTTGCTCATTTTTTTCAATGGATCTTGCAGGGACTTGATGCGTGCACCGTTTTTCGGTGTGCGTAAGTCTGGGATTGTGAGAACTTCACCATAGCGGCTATTGAATCGTTCGGCCAGATCTCGTGTCAACTCGACATGCTGCTTCTGGTCATCGCCGACTGGCACGATATCCGTGTTATACAGCAGGATATCAGCTGCCATCAATGGCGGGTATGTCAATAAACCAGAAGAAACACCTTCTTTACCGGCAGATTTGTCTTTGAACTGTGTCATACGTTCCAATTCTCCGATATAGGAAATGCACTGCATCATCCAGCCGGCCTGTGCGTGAGCGGGCACCTCCGATTGGATAAACAGAGTCGCTTTCTTCGGATCGATTCCACTCGCGATATAGATTGCGGCAAGGGAACGGATTGTTTTGGCCAGCTCATCCGGCTCCTGCTGAATGGTGATGGCGTGCTGATCGACGATGCAAAACAGACAGTCGTTCGTATGTTGAAGCTCGACAAATTGTCTGAAGGCCCCGATATAGTTCCCTAATGTGACCGTTCCGGTCGGTTGTACGCCTGAAAAAATGGTAGTCATCTTCTTCTCCTCCTTGAAAATAAAAAAACATCAGCCATCCCTAAAAAAGGGACGACTGATGTGTGATCAACCGTGGTACCACCCGAATTGCCCGAAGGCCTCTCCAGCACCGTAACGTGGTGAGACGTACTTTGCTACGAGGTTAAACAAGCAACCTTTTCACAAAATAAGCTCGGGAGTCCACTTCCTCAAGGCCGGCCGTCTGTTTTCACCATCCACAGACTCTCTAAAAGACCAATACATGAGTACTCTCTCCGTCATCGCTTTTCATTTTCTGCGCTAGTGCGCTTCATTTCCAATGATTATAATACGACCTTTTGTGAAATGCAACAGGGGAATCGTACAAACCAGACCAACAGGGGTTTTTCGACATGGATTTTCGGGAATATACAGTTTTTGATACCGTTCTACTAGTCAGTTTGCTAAGATATGAAGATAGGAAGGATGAGAGCCGATGAAATTGATGAAATGGGGATGTGCCCTCTTGCTGACGGCCGCCATGGGGTTCCCCGCAAGCGCGTATGCCGAGGATGAAAAATCCACGGATTTGACGACACGTACATATGGATTTGACACGATTGATGAAGCTTTAGTGTTGCAATCACCTTTATTTACATATCAATCCGGATTGACGTTTGAGTATCCGGATGCCGTCCGAGGCATTTATGTGACGGGGCATTCGGCAGGCGGGGCCCGTTTTGAACGTCTCACCAGCTTAATTGAACAAACAGAATTGAATGCCATGGTCATCGACATTAAAGATGATCTGGGTAATCTGACGTATATACCAGCAGAGGATTCTCCGCTGAAGCAATTAGACATTGGCAAGCCTTATATTAAAGACCCCCAAGCAATGCTGAAAACTCTGGAAGAGAAAAAGATTTACCCGATTGCACGGGTTGTCGTTTTTAAAGATACTGTTCTTGCTGCCAAACAGCCAGAGCTGTCGTTTATGGACGGTGACGCTGTCTGGGAAAACAGGCGAGGTGATTCCTTTGTGAATCCATTTATGAAAGAAGTATGGGATTACAATGTGGAAATTGCCATTGAAGCCGCCAAGATGGGATTCCAGGAGATCCAGTTTGACTATGTCCGTTTTCCAGAAGGATTTGAAAAGCGGCATGATGTATTAAAGTACTCTTTAGGAGACTATGATAACTCGGAGCTCGACCCGGTGCAGCGGAGAGTTGAAGCAGTTACAGATTTCGTTGCGTATGCGAAAAAACAATTGGAGCCTTATGGCGTGGATGTTTCTGTCGATATTTTTGGCTACTCGGCGACATTGCCTGAGGCGCCTGGCATTGGACAGAACTTCTCGAAAATCTCGGAGAATGTGGATGTCATTTCTTCCATGATTTATCCGAGCCACTGGACTTCCTATTTCGGCATCGCAAAACCGGACTTGGAGCCGTATGAGCTGGTCGATGCCTATGCGAAAGTCGAAAATAAGAAGCTGGGAGAGCTGGAGACCCCTCCGGTTTCCCGCCCATGGCTGCAGGATTTCACAGCCTCTTGGCTCGGAAGCGGTAATTATTTGAAGTACGGCAAGAAGGAAGTAGAGGCGCAAATCAAAGCGCTGCAAGATAACGGCATCCATGAATTTTTATTATGGAATGCAGGCAATACGTATACGGAAAATGTCGATTATACACCATGAGATAGCTGCGACAAGTGAATAGGAAAACTTCCATCATAGAGGCCCAACCCGTTTAAACTAAACAGGTTGGGCCTCTTTTCATCGGACAGCCCGTTCCCTTGCAGTTCTCAATAGTGGAATACTAATACGTTCCATCTTGATAGTATCGTTGCCATCGAAAATCACAAATAATATTTCAATATTTATGGTTTAATGAAACTTTACCTCGTCCATAATCGTACTATAAATATGAACATCTATTTTTCACTTTTATCAGCCTAAATGAGAAAGGAGATAATTTGACAAAATGATGTTTAACAATTTAGAGCACTGGGTATAACAGAAGTAGCGGTCATTTCATATACATAAAGGAGTTGCAAACCCCACTAATATTGCGGAAATGTGACATACTCAAAAGGTGTTTCAAATTTTTTTCTAAAAGTGTATTCATTCAATATGAATACGTGTATAATGGGTAGTATGGAAAGTACTTTAAAATGATTCTAATATAAAAGTGATTTATCCAATATAGCAAGCCGACTGAAAGGAAGTGTCAGCGAATGGGAGTTACATTATTTACTTCACCAAGTTGCACATCATGCAGAAAAGCGAAAGCATGGTTGGAGGAACATGAGATTCCATATTCAGAGCGTAACATCTTTTCGGAACCTTTGAATATAGATGAGATTAAACAAATCCTTCGTATGACGGAAGACGGAACAGACGAGATCATCTCAACACGTTCGAAAATTTTTCAAAAGTTGAATGTCGATGTGGAAAGTCTGCCGTTGCAAAGATTGTATGAATTGATTCAAGAACATCCAGGACTTTTGAGAAGACCGATCATCCTAGATGAAAAAAGGCTGCAGGTAGGGTACAATGAAGATGAGATTCGTCGCTTCCTACCTAGAAAAGTAAGGGCCTATCAGCTGCTTGAAGCGCGGCGTATGGTAAACTAAAGATCGAGATATAGGTGAAGCTGATAGGGAATCGAGGGCATCTCGCCAAACCTATCAGCTTTTTGATTTTCCCTTGCTTTCTTGGCGGATGTTCTCTACAATGCTAGTAATCATATGTTATTATGTGCGGATCGGGCAATTTGACGCTTGCCTCGCGTTCCATTGAAATGAATTTAATATACGTCCTAGGTGAACCCTTTCATATCCTGCCGGACGGTCATATAGTATGAATAAGCATTGCAGGTTTAGTGCAAATAAAACAAAACAGGCATCTGCCGGTTTTAGGGAAGGGAGAGAAAAGGGATGGAAATAGAACGTATAAATGAAAACACCGTAAAGTTCTACTTATCATATATTGACATTGAAGAGCGCGGTTTCACCCGAGAGGAAGTTTGGTATAACCGGGACAAAAGTGAAGAGTTGTTCTGGGAAATGATGGACGAAATCAACGATGAAACTGAGTTTGAGATCGAAGGTCCTCTATGGATCCAAGTCCATGCGATGAACAATGGAATTGAAGTCACGGTGACTCGTGCTCAAATGCCGGCTGATGGAGATGACATGGAAATGCCGTTTGGAATGGATGATCCTAGAAAAATGTTCCAAGAGGATTCTGCGATCTTTGGCAAGGCAGATACCCTGCCGGATGAAGTGAATGATGAGCCGGAGGAGTGGACGTCCGATATGTTCGTTTTTACCGACTTTGAAGAACTGATCTCCATGTCAAGAGAACTTTCCAATTACACGGTCCACACCTCTCTTTATCAATTCGAAGAGAAATACTATCTCTACGTCGAGTACGACGAGGATTCCGATGATGCACGCAAGACCGATTTTTGCAGTGTGATGACGGAGCATGGTGCTCTCTCGAACGTGACGATCCATCGATTAGAAGAGTATGGGCACGTAATTATGGAATCGGATGTATTTGAGACGATTCAGACTTATTTTGGCTGATTATGACAAGACCGCCCAGCTGCGGTCTTTTTTTTATGGACTTTTCCATAACCTTGAGAGTTTCGCCTTTCCTTGCAAATAACCAGTAAGCTTCTTATGATAGAGGGGAAGGAGGGAGTAACTATGTTATCAGCCAGAACTGGCAACGGGCAGCTCTTCATTCTTTCCCCTGACATGCCCCGTAACCAGTTGAAACGACTTCGTGCTTCCGAACGGTTCTTCTGCCCCGAGTGCGGGTCTGCTTTGCAAATGAAAGTAGGCGACATTGTGATTCCCCATTTCGCGCATATGCAGGATGCCCATTGCACGAGCGCTTTTTCAGAGGGGGAGTCTGCAGAACATTTGAACGGTAAACAGCAGCTGTACCGCTTTTTATGCGACCTTGATCTGCAAGTGGCCATGGAGCCATTGCTGCCTGTGTTGTCACAACGGCCGGATCTGCTCGTTCAGCAATTGGAGACCAGCACCCCGATTGAATTCCAATGCAGCCGCATTTCCCAAGCGCTGATGAAAGAACGAACGAAATGCTATCAGAGAGCCGGCATGGAACCCATCTGGATTTTGCATACCCCGGCAAAATTCAGCAAGCTGCCGCTAGGCGTTAACGTGTTCCGTTTTTCCAAGTTCGAAGAACAATTCTTTATGACCCCCTATCAGGAACATCCATTTCTCCTCACCTACAATACGTATACTCAGACATTCCATTATTACAGCAATTTGTTGCCCGTTGATGGGCAGCGGTACATCGGGATTCATACGAAATTGCCGATCGCTTATCAATGCTATCCATTTGCCATGCCGAAATCCCCGGCCCCTTCGATGCTCACAGAGTACTTGTCTTACTACGTCCAGTTTCGGGAACACTATATTCGCTCACAAATCCAATACAATCGGCAAGGAATCCATAATCCTTTTCTGCGTTGCTGCTACGAACTTCGGATTCCACCTGTTCTCCTGCATGATTGGATCGGAGTGCCAGTTCAGACGAAAAGAGCATTCCGTGTGCATGATTGTGAATGGCAGTTATGCCTTCTCTACGAACTTGCGCAAAATGGCTTGGCATTCCATGAAGTGACTGCTGATCAGCTTGAGAGATTCTGCAGGCGTTTTGGGGGTGACCTAGAAGAACAGATCCTCGCTTGTCGGATGTATTTCGCATTATTAATGGAAAATGGCATACACTCTTTTCAGAACCATGTAGAACTGGGTGAAAATAAGATTTTGCGTTTAATTTCAGAAAGATTTCTTGCAAACACCGTTTGAAATTGAGAGAATGAAATTGATTCGCTTTCCGAAAAAAGGCGAGAAGGAGGAAACAATATGACAACGGAATCTACTAATAAGGTATTAACTCGTGACGAAGTGAAAGTGGAAGAAACATGGCGTTTGGAAGACATCTTCCCGACTGATGAGGCATGGGAAGCAGAGTTCAAAGAAATTGAGTCTTTCCTTGAGAAGGCAGGTTCATTCCAAGGAACGTTAGAGAATGGTCCAGAAGCTTTATTTGAAGCGCTTTCTTATCGGGATACGCTTGCCGAAAAAATGCGCAAGCTATACACGTATTCTCATCTGAAAGGCGATCAAGATACGACAAATAGCTTTTACCAAGCAATGGAGAGCCGCGCTAAATCACTATATGTAAAGGTGTCGACAGCGCTTTCTTATTTCATGCCTGAACTGCTTGCCATTCCGGAAGATCAGTTGAACAAAATGGTGGAAGAGAACGACAATCTCCGTATCTACAAACATGAGATCGAGGAATTAAATGCCTACCGTCCTCATGTGCTTCCTGCCGACCAAGAAGCATTGCTCGCTCAAATGAGTGAAGTGACTTCCAGTTCTTCCGAAACATTCAGCCTGTTGAATAATGCAGATTTGACGTTCCCGATGATCAAAGATGAAAACGGGGAGGAAGTCGAGCTGTCACATGGCCGTTATATCCGTTTCTTGGAGAGCACGGATCCACGTGTTCGGGAAGAAGCATTTAAGGCGATGTATAGCAAATATGGCGAGTTTAAAAATACATTTGCTTCTACGCTGGCAGGCAATGTAAAGAGCCATAATGTCAATGCGCGGATCCGCAAATATGACTCAGCACGTCAAGCAGCCCTATCGACAAATCATATTCCGGAGCAAGTGTACGAGAACCTCGTATCAACAATTAACAAGAATCTTGGATTGCTTCATCGTTATGTCGCATTGCGAAAGAAAGTGATGGATGTCAGCGAGCTTCATATGTGGGACATGTTCACACCATTAGTAAAAGATGTGGAGATGAAAATTCCTTATGAGGAAGCAAAAGAAACGATGCTCGAAAGTTTCCATCCGCTTGGTGAAGAGTATAAGTCCATCGTTAGAGAAGGCTTGGATAATCGCTGGGTCGATGTTCGTGAAAATAAAGGAAAGCGTTCAGGAGCTTATTCTTCAGGCGCTTACGGCACAAACCCGTATATTCTCATGAACTGGCAGGATAACGTGGACAATATGTTTACACTGGCTCATGAGTTCGGCCATAGTGTACACAGCTATTATTCCCGGAAAACACAACCATTCATTTACAGCGGTTATTCCATTTTTGTGGCGGAAGTCGCTTCTACTGTGAATGAAGCACTTTTGAATGACCATCTACTGAAAACGATCGATGATGAGCAGAAACGGATTTACTTGCTCAATCACTGGCTAGATGGATTCCGCTCAACTGTTTTCCGTCAGACTATGTTTGCGGAGTTTGAGCATTTGATTCACCAGCTGGATCAACAAGGTGTGGCTCTCACAGCGGACAAATTGACGGAAGAATATTTTGCGCTTAACCAGAAGTACTTCGGAGAAGCGGTGGCAGAAGATAAGGAAATCGGCCTTGAATGGGCGAGAATTCCGCATTTCTACTACAATTACTATGTCTATCAATATGCGACTGGATTCAGCGCGGCAGTTGCACTGAGCCACCAGATCCTGACAGAAGGCCAGCCGGCTGTCGATCGTTACATCAATCACTTCCTGAAAGCCGGATCATCCGACTATCCGATCGAAGTATTGAAAAAAGCGGGAGTTGATATGACAAGTACTGCACCAATCGAGGAAGCTTGCAGCGTATTTGAAGAACGCTTGAACGAGTTGGAAGAACTGTTGAATAAACAATAAATCAAGTTTAGAAGCGGCGGGGACTTTGCTCCGTCGCTTTTTCGATTCCGTTAGTCAAAATTCCATACGATGTGCGGAGAAGCGATTTCGTCAGACAGGAAAGACTATAACAGTAGTTATATCTATATAATTAAAAATAAAGCGCTTTCATATGCGCGAATCTTGTCGATTCAAGGGAGACAGCTGTTATATAACTTATATCTATAATGTTTTACCTGTTTAGCATTTGTGACATATATGTGAATTTATTTGTGAAATGTTGATTTAACTATTATTCCATGATAAATTATAGATGTGAAATAAATCACATACCAAACATACACCCCTTTTGTTTGAACGTGAACATTTCTCCCATTCCCTTTATTAGAGCATCCCTCTCCCCCAGGAGGGATGCTCTTTATATTTATTTAAAGAAAAAACTCGATTCCCACTAAAGGAATCGAGTTTTTTTATTTATTTCGCCATAGTGTCGTATTTTGTAGTGTAAGCCGTTCCACCTTCTGCTGGAGAAGGCGTTTTTTTAATTCACGTTCCGCATCTTTTTCGGAAAGGGAATAAATGCTCGCGATTTCTTGAGTCGACATCGTATCAAAACGCTGCAACAGATCATCGAGCTCAGGAGGGCATTCCGGCGTGATTGTGCAGCCGAGAAGTTCCTCCAGTATTTGTTCATACACCTCATAAGGATAGGATCCACTGACCATCAATCCCTCGTCTTCGATATTGCCATTGAAAAAGACGAACGTCGGAGCTTCGGCCACTTCCATTTCCTTCGCTAAATATAAGTCCACCTGCAATGATCGCATGACGTTTTTAGATGAAAAATCGCGGATGAATTCATCCACATCAAGGTTTAGCTTTTCTGCTATTTCGGTTAATACTGAAAAAGAGGTGATGTTCCTGTCTTTCAGAAACGTATACTCATACATTTTGGAAAGGAAACGAAAACCTGCCCGTTTACCCTGGAATTCGGCAGCTTTCATGGCGATGCTTGGGAAAGCGGGATGGCTTTTCTCGCATGCCATTAAATCGTCTTCATTGCGGCAGCATGCATTCGTTTTTGGAATGGAAGTGCGCAATGCGAGCTGCAGGGAAAAATAGCGATCGTATTCAATCTGCAATTTGCGGAGCAGCGGCTGCAACGACCAGCAGGCACTGCACAAAGGGTCCACGAAAACATATAATTCAATCGGTCTCGATTGGGATGGTGAGGAGACCGGAGTTTCCATCAATGTCCGACGGTTCAATGAAAATCACCCTCGTTCCGATTTACCATATGATTAGCTGTCATCTCCAGCCGTTTAAAGTAAATTTCACGCAGCTTTCCTTCCATTCCGACGTCATCCATTGCTTCGTTCATGCAGTCGAGCCATGCTTTGGCACGAGCCGGTGTGATAGGGAAGGGCATATGTCTTGCCTTCATCATCGGATGTCCATGTTCTTCGGTATATAAATTGGGTCCGCCCAAATATTGTGTCTGAAATTGTTTTTGCTTTCTAGCCGTTTCGGTCAGGTCTTTTGGGAAAATCGGATATAAGTCCGGATGGACAGCAACTTTTTCATAAAATCGGTCAATGAGTTCCGAAAGCTTTTCAGCACCGATCTCCTCATAAGGAATCAAAGGTTTTCGAGTCATTTATGTCAATCTCCTTTGCTCTGACTGTAATGACATTTTATCAACCAGACTATTCTTTCACAAATAAATAGCCTTACAACTTCTTCAAGTCAGTCATACATGGAAACTTTCATAATAACCGAGCACTTTTTGGACATACTGCTGTGTCTCTTTAAAAGGCGGAATGCCGCCATATTTTCTTACATTGCCGGGTCCTGCGTTGTATGCCGCAAGTGCCAGCTCCGTATCATTTCCGAACTGGTCGAGCATTTGACGCAAATATTTGGCGCCGCCGTGGATATTTTGGACGGGATCCATGCTGTTTTGGACTCCAAGGAGCCGGGCTGTCCCGGGCATCAGCTGCATCAATCCCGCAGCACCCGCATGGCTGACGGCGGAAGGATTGAAATTGGATTCCTGTTTAATAACAGCTGAAATTAATTTCTCAGGAACACCAAAACGGTCCGCTGCTTCTTTAATAATGTCTGCAAAATCACGGTCTTCATTCATGCCAATCCCAGGCATCCCGCTAGCAGATGTGCTTACGAAGTCATTGCCGATGGAGAGCGGCATATATATTTGGTTTGCACCGGAGTAGGCCAAAGGATCGGCAGCTCCAAGCAATGAGCCGGAAACATTTGTCACAGAATCCGCAATAGAAGATGAACCCATGAACTCTCCAAGCAATTCATCGAACAGGGAAGCAGTCCCGGTTTGCCCGTAGGCATACGTCTGTACAGAACCTAATGTCTGCATCGCATTTATGTCAAGCAGTGTACGAATGGAGCGCGCATCCATAAAGATCGTTCCTTTCATTGTAAACAGTCAATTGCACTATATGTATAGTATAACAAGTATACGCCCAAACGCATATTACAAACTGCATGAAAACCTATCATATGGTAGACTGAACGTATGATAAGGAAAGGAAGTAGAACGCATGCGAATTCAATATCGAGTGAACGACGCAACTATACATAATGAAACAATGCAATTTACCATCGATGCGACCAATGGACGTCCCAAAGGCGCACCTTCCAAGAAAATGATTACAGATTCGGATGAGATGGCGTTCGTTTATTTACTTGAAACAGAAGAGGGATACACATACATTCATTTCCCGAAACAGGTTTGGCCACAAATGGCGGAAGTGTTGGACTCAGGCAGGCAGCCTGTGATCAAATGCGATGAGGAAACAATCGAGCTTCCTGGATTTGTGGAAGAGCTGACAATGTTAGTTTTTAATATCGAAGGGAATGACAATTACGGCGAAGAATTCTCCACTGCCGTGGAGGACGAGTTCAGCGCTATCTTGCAGGCTTAATACCTGTTCGTTAAGAGAGTCGAGTTGTTAGTATGAATAGAGTGGGGGGAGGGTCCTTGATGAAGGAATGGAAACAATTTTTAGGACCATACAAGCAGGCAGTGGCCGAGTTAAAAGTGAAATTAAAAGGATTGCGGTCGCAATACGAATTGGAAAATGTCCATACACCTGTTGAGTTTGTAACCGGCCGGTTAAAGCCTTTGGCGAGCATCTATGATAAGACGCTTGAAAAAGGGATCCCGTTTGAACCCTCTGAGGCTTTGGCGAAAGAACTGCCTGATATTGCGGGTGTCCGCCTGATGTGTCAATTTGTTGATGATATCGGCAAAGTCGTGCAGACGCTTCGGCAGCGGACTGATATGCGGGTGGTGGAGGAACGTGACTACATTTCCAATAAAAAAGCGAGCGGCTATCGATCGTATCATATGATTATCGAATATCCGGTGCAGACAATCCATGGCGAGAAGACGATCCTGGCGGAAATCCAAATCCGGACGCTTGCGATGAATTTTTGGGCTTCCATCGAACATTCATTGAACTATAAATATAAGGGCGAATTGCCGGATGAGATCCGGCATCGTCTGGAACGTGCGGCAGAGGCGGCATTCCGGCTGGATGAGGAGATGTCGCTGATCCGCGATGAAATACATGATGCCCAGAAGTATTTCAGTGCATTCAAGGAAACACCGGACCGCGATTACGGCGAACAGAAGTGGAAGGGGGAGTAAAGGCATGAAATTCGCAATTCAAACGAGGAATGATGCGCTGTCTGAAAGATTGCGCGATGAGGCAAAAGGCTATTTGGCTGATTTCGGTCTCGAATATGATGAGAATGAACCTGATATTGTCCTATCTATCGGAGGCGATGGTACGTTGCTTCACGCCTTCCATAAGTATATTCATCGGCTGCAGCATACTGCGTTTGTCGGGATCCATACGGGACATCTCGGATTTTATGCGGATTGGAAACCGTTGGAGATCGAGAAGCTCGTTATTTCCATTGCTCGGAAAGAATACGATGTCATTGAATATCCGCTTCTTGAAGTGCGTATTAATTATCGAACGTCCGATGAGGTTGCTACGTATTTGGCGTTGAATGAATCAACTGTGAAATCACCGGAAGTGACGCTTGTCATGGACGTAGAGTTGAATGGGGAACATTTTGAAAGGTTCAGGGGAGACGGCCTTTGCATGTCTACCCCTTCCGGCTCCACAGCTTATAATAAAGCGCTCGGCGGTGCCATTATCCATCCGGCACTTCCTGCGATGCAGCTCACTGAAATGGCATCCATCAATAACCGGGTATTCCGTACAGTCGGATCGCCGCTTGTACTTCCATCCCATCATAATTGTGTCCTGACACCTGTCAATGGACCCGATTTCATGGTGACGATTGACCATTTGCAGTTGCTTCACAAAGACGTCAAATCCATTGAATATAAAGTATCCGGACAGCGTGTCCGATTTGCACGATTTCGCCCGTTTCCTTTCTGGAAACGTGTGCACGATTCGTTTATTGCGAGTGATGAATGATGTGGCAGGAAGATCTCAGAGTCCGGCTTGATTTCCTCGTGGAGGAGGACTCCGTTTTGCTGCGTGAATTCTTGCAGCAGAAAGGCATTTCGAAGAAGACGCTGACCGCCACGAAGTATGAAGGCGGCGCTCTTCTGGTCAATGGGCAGGAACAGACTGTCAGGTGTCGGTTAGCCAAAGGGGACGCTGTTTCCGTCCTCTTTCCGATAGAGGAGCCGAGTGCGGGATTGTCACCGGAAGAAGGGGAATTGTCGGTTGTCTATGAGGACGAAGCACTCTTAATTCTCGATAAGCCGGCTGGTATGGCGACCATCCCATCCAGAGACCAGCCGAGCGGTACCGTTGCCAATCTGGTGGCAGGCAAATTCCGCAGAGAGCAAGTGCCGAGTACAGTCCACGTAGTGACGAGGCTGGATCGTGATACGTCCGGCCTCTTATGTATTGCGAAGAACCGCCATATCCATCATCTGTTAAGCAGTCAAATGGAATCAATCGGCTTTCATCGCCAATATATCGCCTTTGTGGAAGGCCATTTGAAAGAATCTCGGTTCATTATCGAGCGACCCATCGGCAGGAAAGATGGGAGCATCATTGAAAGAACGGTTCGGGAAGATGGCCAATACGCGCGTACGGACGTTGAAGTGCTCGGTTTGTATGGAAACGATGGCTACCTTTTTTCAGAAGTAATGCTAGTACTCCATACTGGCAGGACGCATCAAATCCGGGTGCATATGCAGTCGCTCGGGCACCCGTTAGTGGGAGATGATCTATATGGGGGCTCGTTATCCCTGATCAGCCGCCAAGCATTGCATTGCGCGTCAATCGGGTTTTGCCATCCTCTAACAGGGGTACCGCTCCGTTTTACTAGCAGTCTGCCACCGGATCTTTCATTGCTCACTATTCAAACCGAGTAAACCGTTCAGGCTGGTTGGACTGGCGGGACGGAACGCTGCGTATTTCCATTTCAGGATAACGAAGGGCTGACAATTTCCCGCCAAACACGCAGCCAGTATCGATGTTGACGGTGTTTTTTACAAAGCGGGCCTCGGGAACCGGCGTATGACCATATACGATGAAAGGCTCCCCATCATAATGTTTCGCCCAATCCCTGCGTTCTGGCCTGCCATCTGGTAAGGTTTTGCCGGAAATATCTCCATACAATACGAATGTCAGGATGCTATTGGAAATTGGGGCACCGATCATCCGTTTTGGGATGCCTGCATGCGCAATAATGAGATTTCCGTTTTCAAGGGATACATATAGGGGTAAATTCTCATAGAAGCTTTGGTATCTCAGTAGAAATTCCTCTTTCTTGTTTTTCGGGAGTGAATCAAGTTCAGCCACCGTTGTTTCCAGTCCATGTGTTTGCTGAACTTTATTTCCTTTGACGTACCTGTACAATTTATTGCAATGGTTGCCAGGTGCATAAAGTAGGATTCCGGCGTCCTGCATTGAAAACAGAAGCTGCAGCGTTTGAAGGGAATCCGGTCCCCGGTCTGTCGCATCTCCTACGAAAGCAAGCTGTCTTCCTTCCATATGGATGGGCAGGCCGTTTTTAAATTTGTAGCCGAGTGAATTGATCAATTCGAGCAATTCCGCAAAGCAACCGTGGATATCGCCGATGATATCATATTTCATTTTTTGTGCTCCTTTATTTGGCATAATTTATTTTTTATTAACTTGTAGAAATTGAGAAGAAAAGTTGTTATTGTTTTTTATGTTATCATACCTGGATTGCAAGCAATCATACACGACAGAGCGGAAAGGAAGGTGCAGCCATGACGGAATATAACGAAACGAAAGAAGAAATCACACTTATTGAGGAGAGAATGACCGAAGCTCTGATAAATCGGGACCTCAAAACTTTCCGGAATGAGTATTTAGCGCTCCACCCTTATGACCGGGCGGTTATCTATGAAAATGTAGGACCGGATTTAAGGAAGCAAATCTATTATTTCCTCTCACCAAAAGAATTAGCGGAAATTTTCGAGACTAGTGAAATTGATGAAGATGAATATAAAGAGTTCCTTCAGGAGATGGACACGACGTATGCGGCCGAAATGATCTCCCATATGTTTGTCGATAACGCGGTCGATGTCCTGAAAGAACTTGATAAGTCGCAAATCGCAAGCTATCTCATCTTAATGAACAAAGAGGCGGCTGAACAGATTAAGTCGCTCTTGCATTATGAAGAATATACCGCAGGTTCGATCATGACGACGGAATATGTTTCGATTCCGGAATTTTCCACTGTCCGTTCGGCGATGACCATCCTCCGCAATGAAGCACCCGGCGCGGAAACAATCTATTATGTATTCGTTGTAGATGAAGACAATCGGCTGACAGGCGTCGTATCGCTTCGTGACTTGATCATCGCGGAGGAAGATACACTCATCCGGGATATTATGAATGATCGGGTCGTCAGCGTGCTTGTATCGGATGACCAGGAAGATGTAGCAAGAACGACGCAGGACTATAATTTGCTAGCTGTGCCGGTCGTTGATTTCCAGCAGCATTTGTTAGGGATTATTACGGTCGATGATGTCATTGACGTCTTAGATGAAGAGGCATCGGATGACTACTCCAAACTTGCCGGTGTATCCAATATGGATTCGATGGATAAAAATTCTTTATCCGCTGCGAAGAAAAGAATTCCATGGCTGATCATCTTGCTCGTTTTGGGCATGCTGACTGCTAATTTGATCGATTTATTTACAGATACAATTTCCCAAGTGGCATTACTAGCCGCCTTTATTCCTCTGATCGGCGGTACAGCCGGAAACAGTGGAACGCAAGCACTGGCAGTAGCAGTACGGGGGATTGCGACAAGAGATATTGAAGAGGAAAGTAAGTTTAAGTTGCTGTTGAGAGAGGCGGGCACGGGGTTAATTACGGGTCTGACTTGTTCGGTATTTGTAGTTGGGTTGATTTTTGTATGGAAGCACGAATTCATAATTGCCTTATTAGTAGGGGCTGCCATTTTGGTCTCCATTTTTGTTGCTACGATTTTAGGCTCGTTCATCCCATTATTTATGCATCGGTTGAAGATTGATCCGGCCGTAGCTTCAGGTCCTTTCATTACAACTCTAAATGATGTAATTAGTATTTTGATTTATCTTGGATTAGCTACAGCTTTCATCGGGAATTTATAATCCGATGGAAGCTTTTTTTTCATATTGGTGATGAACTTCGTAAAAGTTAGGCGCATATACTAACAGGGAAAAGGGGGGACGTATGATACGCTTCCAAAAACCGTTGTTGTTTGTGCAGGGTCCGCCAGTTTATACTCGGATTGTCGCAAGTGATGAGGAGGAAAGTACTTCCGTTTTTGTTGTAAACGAGGATGGAAAAACTGCCTTGGGGGAGATGCCGGAATATGACATTACACCGGTCTTTTCCGGTGATAGCACACCAAATCATGACATTGACCAGACTTACGATATTGACACGCGGGTGAGCCATCCCGCCATATACGAGACGCTCCAATATTTAAACAATCCTTTCCGGAGACAGGTATACCGCCCACTGCACTTTTATTTGAGAGAGGAACAATTGAAAGGAAGCCTTCGGAAAGTCGAAGGGGAAACGGTTTGGATCGATCCGCTCGAAGGCGGGACAGCACCTATCATGATTGCTATGGACGAAATCGAAAGCATCCACTGGCGGGGCCAGCAATTCATCATGGACTAAAAAACAGGACGGGACCTTGCCCCAGTCCTGTTTTGTTATGTTGAGCTTAATTTTGCTGTCTGACAACCTAACGAAAAAAGACCGGCCGCCAAATTGGCAGCCGGCCGGGACATTGCAGGTTGGCAGATCAGTCTTCGTCGCAAACGATAAATACGTCACGTACACATTGAATGCCACAGAAGCATTTAAGGTCAACTGTTACACAGGAGCCTGTCGCTTCAAAGCGGACTGCATCACAAACTGCATCAAGGTCAAGTTTGCCATGTTTAAACAGATCTACAGCTCTGCCTCTTGCATCACGCGGCTCAAGGACTTGAAGTGTAGCACAGCAGTTATCAAAAACATTTTGCACTCTAAAGAAGATTGAGAAACAGCTTGCACAGTCCCTCACTTTGTTTTGCTCATTCGCAGTTTCGTTTTCCCTATGGATCCGTCTACGATTGAATAACGCTTTGAATGGATTACCTTCATCATCTAACAGCATGAACACCCGAGTGTTCGCCCGTTGTCTAGCAGGGCTGACAAGGCTGCCAAGCGGAGTCAAGAAGCAGTCGGTTCTGCAATCGTCACAATCAATATCTTCGCGAATATCCTGCACTCGTTTAATTGCGCGGACCACCTCGCAAATACAATTGTCATGACGGTGTGTATCACTTACTCCTTCAGTTCTTCCACATCCCATTCATTCCACCTCCTTTTTTCAATTCTCTATACTTTATGCGCATGGTGACCAATCGTCAGGGCGGAAAACATGGTTTTGAATAAACTTCTCTTTCCAATGCCATACTGTGAAAAAAAGGGAGGGAATGGATATACGGAAGATTATACTCATTTCATTACTAGCAGTGCTCCTGGCCGGTTGCTCGAAAGATGCGTTCCGGTATTATCAAAATGATTCAGATGAAGTAGCGGCGCAAGCCGAAACAATCATCCGGCAGGATAAGCGGATCAAATCGGCAGCAGTCGTTTTTCATGATGAGAAACTGCTCGCGGGGATTCGCGTTGAAACATTTTCAAGGTTTAAAAAGAAGAAGGTCGCAGCTGAATTGGAGAAAAAGCTGGAAGAGCAATACCCAGATATGGATGTGACCGTTTCGGCCGACAGCAAAATTTTATATGAAACAAACAAACTGATCGATAAAGGAAAAGAGGACGAGCTAGGCAAGGGTATTGACCGATTGAAATTACTATTGAAGGAAGAGACGTAATGGACAAAGAACAGTATTCAACAATTGAACAGGAAATATCTCCGAAGCCTTCGATCGTAAAAAATGTTTTCAAAGCTTTTATAACAGGCGGCACCATCTGTTTGGTCGGACAATTTGTAGCTTTATTCTATATTACTTTTTTTGATTTTACTGAACGAACTGCGAGCAATCCAACCGTGGCAACGTTGGTCTTCTTTTCCATGCTGCTTACTGGATTCGGCATTTACAAAAAGATCGGTCAGTTTGGCGGAGCAGGCGGAGCTGTTCCAATCACAGGTTTCGGTAACGCAGTTATCTCCTCGGCAATCGAACATAGAACCGAGGGGTATGTGCTTGGCGTTGGAGGAAATATCTTTAAATTAGCCGGATCGGTTATTCTTTGGGGTGTTTTTTCTGCTTTTGCAGTTGCACTAATTAAGACAATACTCGTCAAAATGGGAGTTGTTTCATGGTGACGCGCGGTGTAATTCAATTTAAAACGGCTCCCTCGATTGCGGCAACGGGTGTAACAGCCGGACCGCTAGAAAAACAGAGCCCGTATTTCGAGAGCTTCGATAAGATTTACGAAGGGGAAAGATGCGGGCTTGATACAAATGAGCATGGTCATGCGAAATTGATGGAAGATGCCACGATGATCGCACTAAGCAAAGTGAATGCAGTTCCGGGGGATGCGGATTTCTTATTGACAGGCGACTTGGTGAATCAAATGACCCCTTCCAATTTTTGTGCGACTACACTTGGCATTCCATATATCGGCATGTTCAGTGCCTGCGCGACTTCCGTTTCTTCTCTATTGACTGCCGCAATTCTAACGGACGCTGGAATTTCCGAACTGGCGATTGCCGGTTCAGCCAGTCAGCATAATTCAATTGAAAGACAGTTTCGATATCCGGTCGAATACGGCGTTCAAAAAGGAGATACGGCCCAATGGACAGTAACTGCAGCGGGAGCCGCCGCTGTAACCCCTCACTGCGAAGGCGTGCCAAGTATTGAGAGAGGAACGTTCGGCAAAGCTATTGACATGGGAATGACAGATCCTTTGAACATGGGTGCTGCCATGGCACCAGCAGCTGCTGATACGCTGTTCCGCCATTTGGAAGGCCATGGAGCGTCGACGGACGATTATGATGTCATTATGACAGGCGATTTAGGAAAAACAGGTTTTGAAATATTAAAAAGGCTTGTGGATCTAAAGGGAATCCGAAACACCAATAATTTTAGGGATGCCGGCATGGAGTTCTATGGAAAAGATCCGAAATTTTTCTCCGGTGCCAGCGGTGCGGGATGTTCTGCAGCTATTTATTTTTCGGAAATCTATAACAAATTATTGTCGAGAGAATATAAACGTGTTTTGCTGATTGCAACAGGTGCCCTATTGTCCCCGATGTCGTTCCAACAAGGGGATACGATTCCGTGTACGGCCCATGCAGTTGAATTAACGATGAAATGAGTGGTTCATTTGTATTCCATCTATATTACCGCCTTTATTGTAGGCGGCTTGATCTGCGTAATTGGACAACTGTTATTTGATGTCGCAAAACTGACACCAGCCCATACATTATGTACGTTGGTCGTAATCGGCTCCATATTGGCCGGTTTCGGGTTATATGAGCCCTTCGTTGATTTTGCCGGAGCCGGAGCTACCATTCCGATTACCTCATTTGGCAACTCACTGACCCACGGCGCGATGGCTGAAGCAGAAAAACACGGCATCATCGGTGTCTTGACCGGGATGTTCGAAGTAACGAGTTCAGGTATCACATCAGCCATCTTATTTGGATTCATTGCTTCTTTTTTATTTCGTTCAAAAGGGAAGGCATGATATCCAGGACGGCCGCAGTGCCATTTCAGTAACTTTAAATGGACCAATTCAAATGATTGCACAAAAAAATGTGCGTTTGCCCCCCTCCTTCTTTTCACTTCCTGCATAGGATAGGTGGAAGGGAAGGAGGGGTTAGTAATGTCTGGAGGATACGGTCCTTGGAATCCAGGATGCTTTGGCGGCTGCAACGGCGGCGGCTATGGTGGTGGCTACGGAGGTTCGAATGGTGGTTCTACGTTCGTTCTCATCGTTGTTCTCTTCATCCTGTTGATCATTGTTGGCGCTACGTTTGTATAAGAGGAGGGGATGAAGCATGAACGATTCATTTTTCCGGAAAATCGAATCTAAAACAGGCGTGCCAATGGAAGAAGTCTTTGCACTAGCCAATGCGATCCAATATGCCGACTTCAGCGATGAACGGCAAGTTCGCAAAATTGTCAAGAAAGTTGGCAGAATGGCAAACAAAGACATTCCGCCACATTTGGAAGATGAATTGGTGCGGTCCATTTTACAAAGCGGCAGTTCTTTCAATATGAACGATATTCAAAAAATGCTTGGAAACTAAAAAAAATAGATAAATAGGTTTCAAGCCTTTCGAATACGGTTATAGAAAGAAAAATATGTTTTAGAAAAGGGGTGTGGAAGATGGGCTATCAGTTGCCGATCCAACCAATTCAATCTCAAATGTATGCAAACCGATTACAAGATGAACGTTACAATTTCGCTTATATCAATCGTGTGGAAAAAGTGAAATTGGATACGGAATTCATGGAGACATTTGATCGGACGCTAGAGAAGCAGTTGAGCGATCGAGAGCAAACGGAGCAGCCGGTCCAAACATCCGATTTGCCGCTTTATAAGGATGGATTCATCTATCCGAACCCTGCTAATCTATCACCCCAGATCTCAAAAGTGACAGGTAAAGGATTAGCGATTAATCAATACGTGTAATGAAAAAGAAACCCGCTGCCTAACAGGCAGCGGGTCAGACTGTAGACAAACTCGAGAAATTACAGAGTTTGCCTACAGTCTTTTTTCTTTTACAATGGAAGTAATAATAGAAAATGTTGATTTCCG
>NZ_JAKMHX010000033.1:0-122500 GCF_022048975.1 Sporosarcina cyprini
GAAGTTGGCCAGCTGGACATGGAAAGCACCAGCCGTGGCGTAATTAAAAGGAAAATAGAACAGTGCTAGGACGCATTCTCGCAAAAAAACACGAAAAAAACACGAAAAGGGTTGGAAATCAATTTGATTTCCAACCCTTTTGTCTACAGTCTGAGCCATCCCGTCTTAATAAAGACAGGATGGCTTTTTTTATGGCAGTATCGATTGAAGTTCTATCAGATCATTGATGACCTGATCAGCTTGAGCCAGTTCTTCCTCTTTGGCAAAATCAAATCGGCATCCGATTGAAAGTAGCCCGTTGTCTTTCGCGGCACGGATATCAGACAGCCGGTCTCCAATCATTGCTCCCTTTTTAATATCATATTTTTCAAGAATGCTTTTGACTAAATCACTCTTGTTCAAGGAATCGACTTGCTCTATGCTAAACGTTTCCGTCACCCATTCATCCAAGCCGTAATAACGTACAATAGCCGACAAATAGTCCGGCAATCCGTTGCTTGCGATAAAAATATCGATACTATGCTCTTTCAGGCACCTGAAAACTTCCTTGACGTTCGAATACAGAGCCCCTTTTCCACTAGTAATGTTATCAATTAAGCTCTCGAGAAAATGCGTATCCGCTAATTCCTTCATTTCCTCCGAATGATTCGGCAACAAAGCCGCCCACACTTCAGGCAAAGTCACTCCCATCATATTGCGGTATGTATTAATCGGCGTCTCGCCTTCCCAAGCACCCAATGAACGCAAATGCGCGAATGTGTCATCAAGCGACAGTTCCAGAACCAAATCGGTTTGAAACAAAGTGCCATCCATATCGAAAATCGCTGCTTGTTTTATGTTTCTCACTCCTTTTTCCTTAAAGTCAGTGTAGCATAACGAGTAAAGAAAGGGTTTTGACTGGATGGTGGCGAACAATCGGATTGAAAGGGTAATCAAGTTGGTTTGGGAGTTTGAATATACTCTTTTTAAAGTCAAGGGTTATCATAATCTGTTATCAAATACTAAAAGTAGTATTTTTCTAAGTAGGAGCACTTAGCGTTTTTCATTCCGAACAAACAGCAGAAAGAGCAGGGGAGATTCAGTAGGATGCATTGATAGTCGAATGGAGAATAGGAATGTGAAATGGAAGGAATGGGGTCTCTTGAATACTATTGATAAAAGAAATCGTTTAGGTGAAGAACCTTTTCAGTACCGGGTGTCTAAAGATAATACCGTCTTTTTGGATTATTACGGCAGGCAGGTGAAAATCTTAAAAGGAAAAGAAGCAGAGAAATTTTTAAAGAGGATTCATGCAGCTGAAGACACAACGGAAGAACAATTAATAATGGCAAAGGTAACTGGGAATTTCAAAAGGGGTAATGAAAGAAACTGAGAAGCTAGAATAACAATACTTAGAAACGGATAGTAAAATGCTGGCCTGGGAAATACAGCCGTCGGACAGCTTTCGCATCTCCCTTTGAAAAAGGGTTTTCTTCATATTTCTAATAAGAGAAAAGTTACTTATAGTGAACAATTGATGACGAAAAGGGGGATATAAATTGACTTATAAAATCATTTTCTTTGATGTGGATGGCACATTGATCGACTATCAAACGGGTGAAGTGTCAGCAACTACTCAAAGGGCGATCCGCCAATTAAAGAAAGATAATTATGTGGTGGTCGCTGCAACTGGACGGCCGCTATCTATGTGCCTTGATCTAGAGTTACTGGGAATCGATGCATTCATTACAGCGAACGGAGCTTATGTGAAGTATAAAGATGAAGTGATATACAAGTCGGTGTTGAGTAAGGAAACCGTGACGGGTATCCGCCAATTTGCGGAACGGAGCGGACATTCGCTTACTTATTTTACAGAGACATTAACGATGAATGGCATCCGAAATGAGAATACACTTGCTGCTTTACGAGAGACATTGTCATTGGACGCATATCCTGAGCAGGATGATCAGGCCATACATAAAGAAATCTATTTGATGTGCTTATATGGAAACCAGGATACGATACAGCTTTACGAAAAAGAATTTCCCGGTTTGCGTTTTCAACAATGGCATCCCCAGATCGCAAATGTGTTGCAGAACGAAGTTTCAAAGTCGATTGCAGCCCAACATGTTTTGGAGTATTTTCATTTGCAGCCGTCCGAAGCCATTGCGTTTGGGGATGGTGAAAATGATATTGATTTATTCCAATTGGTTGGTTTTGGTGTAGCGATGGGCAATGGTCATGAGAATCTCAAGCGAATTGCAGATTTTGTTACAAAGGATTGTGCGGATGAAGGAATTGAATATGCGTTAAAAACATTGAAACTTATCTAGTAAATTGGGGAAGGACATGCTTGAGAAGTTATTTCAATATAATTGGCAGGTACGTGAGGAATGGATGAAGTGGTGTGAAGAAATTCCCTACGATGAACTAATTCAAAAGAGAATTGGCGGGATGGGGAGTTTTCTGCATACGCTTTATCATGTTATTGATTGTGAGCAGCTCTGGATTAATCAAATGTGGAACCAACCAGTCATATCTACAGACCTCAATGCCATTACTCAATTGGATGAAGTCAAATCGTACGATATGCTTACCCAGCAAAGAACAAAACTTTTTTTGCAAGAACTTGGAAGTGATCATGGGGAACATAGGATACTCGAAATTCAAAAAAGGAATGGAGACATTGTAACGTTTTCCTTTGATAAGGTGTTGTCACACATTGTCACGCATGAAGTCCATCATATTGGGCAACTGTCTATTTGGGCCCGCCAGGTTGGGCTTGAGCCAGTCAACTCGGATCTATTGATTCGCGACTTCTAACGTTGTGACTTCAAATGACTATTTACAACAGATGAGCTGGCTTGTATCTTATATAAGTGATTACTTATATAGGAGGACTTATGGATATACATGTAATGGAAAAACAATTAAAAGCCTTAGCGGATGTAAACCGTTTAACATTGCTGGCACTCATGAAAAACGGAGAAGTATGTGTATGCCAATTTGTTAATGTTCTGCCGATTTCGCAGCCTGCTGTAAGCCAGCATTTACGCAAGTTGCGAGAGGCGGGAATTATTACAGAGCGCAAAGCTGGCAATTGGAAGCACTTCCGATTGGCAGAAGGGCTATCACCAGTTGTAGAGACTGTCATTGATGGGCTTGATGCAATTCCCGTATGCCCAAACGGTGGTGATATGCGATGCTGATACTAGCCGGCCTTATTTTTATTGCAACGTTGGTTTTTGTCATTTGGCAGCCGAAAGGCTTGAATATCGGTTGGTCTGCTTGTATAGGAGCTGTGCTTGCCTTACTTGCGGGTGTTGTGAATGCCGGGGATGTGCTGGAAGTGGTGCAAATCACTTGGAATGCAACTTTGAGCTTTATTGCGATCATTATCATTTCACTTATTTTGGATGAAATTGGTCTGTTTGAATGGGCGGCGCTTCATATGGCGCGAATTGCAAGAGGACACGGCGTTCGGATGTTCGTCTATGTGAGCCTGCTTGGAGCGGTGGTTTCAGCTTTATTTGCAAATGATGGAGCAGCGCTTATTTTAACCCCAATTGTTCTTGCAATGGTGCGGAATTTAAACTTTGAAGAAAAGATGATTTTCCCATTTATTATGGCGAGTGGTTTTATTGCCGATACGACAAGCCTGCCATTCATCGTGAGCAATCTCGTGAATATTGTTTCTGTCGATTTTTTTGGTATTGGCTTTGTTGAATATGCCTTACATATGGTGATTCCGAACTTATTCTCATTGCTGGCGACGATTGTCGTGCTTCTTCTCTATTTTAGAAAATCCATCCCGCGCACGTACCGGCTGGAGAAACTGAAAGAGCCGGAAGAGGCGATTAAAGACTTGCGCTTATTCCGTCTTTCGTGGGGTGTGCTCGCCGTCTTGGTAATCGGCTATTTCTCCAGTGAATGGACCGGGATTCCTGTATCGTTCATTGTGGGCAGCATTGCGCTGCTGTTTTTAGTGCTGGCGCGCAAGAGTGCAGCCGTGAATACGGGTGCTGTCATAAAAGGGGCACCTTGGAATATCGTCTTCTTCTCCGTTGGGATGTATGTTGTGGTGTACGGGCTCGGGAATGCAGGGCTGACAAACGCTCTCGCCGCTTTGATAGAAGCCGGGGCGGATCAAGGACTGTTTGTCGGTACTGTTTCAATGGGGTTCCTTGCGGCGTTCTTGTCTTCTGTCATGAATAATTTGCCGACGGTCATGGTGAATGCCCTTGCTATAGCGGAAACGGATACTACCGGGATACTTAGGGAAGCCCTGATTTATGCGAATGTGATTGGATCCGATCTAGGGCCGAAAATCACGCCAATCGGTTCCTTAGCAACACTTGTCTGGCTGCATGTGCTGAGCCAAAAAGGGATTAAAATTTCATGGGGAACTTATTTCAAGACAGGAATTGTTTTGACGCTTCCTATTCTATTCATTACGCTAGTTGGGCTGTATTTGACATTGTTGATCAAATAAAGAATGGATTGTTCTCAATAAATAAAGCTGTCCGGCCAGAGATCCGCCGGACAGCTTATTATCATTTTAATTTTCCTTTTCGAATGGCATGTGCCGTACCCCATTCATGCATGGTATTCAGTACGGTCTGCAGGCTTCTGCCGTATTCTGAGATTGAATACTCCACGCGGGGTGGTACTTCGGGATAGACGATGCGGTCTACGATGTCTTCCTCTTCCAATTCCCGCAGCTGCTTTGTCAGCATTTTTTGTGTGATGCCCGGCATGAGACGTTTCAATTCACTGAAGCGCAACGTACCTTCGTTGAAAAGGTTTAATAAGATGATCGGCTTCCATTTCCCGACTAAGATTCCGAGTGCTTCTTCAACCTTGCATTGTTCTGCTTCCACATTGATCGACTCCAATATTTATTTTACTTACGCCGAATTACGTTTTTCGTATCCGGACGCTTCCTTCTTTGTTGTTCTCTTCGTCCCATTCCACCTGTATTTCAAACGTTCCTTCCTCGAAAAACAGGGGGAATCTCCTTCTGACGGACGGCTGCATCGGGAGGTGGGTGGCTTCCTCTATGTGTACCCACATCGGTTTCCCTTCCCGTGTCTCTTCCGACAGGGTTCCCGTAAAGGTGTCCGTCCAATAATTGAAAATCATATATCTGTCTTTTTTGACTGGGTTAACGTATTCATATAAACCTTTGTATACCAAGTGGCTGACATCCAAACCTGTTTCTTCCTTCACTTCACGAATCGCGGCATCCGTAAAAGATTCTGGGAACTCGACCTTCCCGCCTGGCGGAATAAACCCTTTGAAATGATCATGCTGCCGGTCTAGCAGGAGAACGTAGTCGCCATTTTGCACCATACAAACGGTCCAGAATTTTATATTGATTGGTTCATTCATAATTTGACCACCTCAATTACTATCCTGCCACTTTCTATTTTAGCGCAAGGCAGGCCGGATGAACATGCTGTTGCTTTTTCCAATGTAATCTTCCTGCTATTTATTGTATAATTCATTTGCAATATTCAGGACTTTAAGAACTCATTCAATGAAGGGGAAGAGGGGGAAGGTATGGGAAAAGTGGTAGGGTTTGAGTTGAACAGTCAACATCCGGAGAAGGCTATCGAGTTTTACGGTGAAGTGTTTGGATGGAGCATAGCACCGCCGAATTGGGAGTATTGGCCGGTGAAAACGGAGGATAGTGATGGCGGTATTAACGGAGGCATTTGCAAGGGGCCGAGTGATTATCCACATGGCATCCGTATCCAAATCGAAGTGGACTCGATTGATGAAACTATCGGGAAGGCGACAGACATGGGCGCGCTCGTCGTACGGGAAAAGATGGAGTTTGACGAGTTCTACTTGGCGTATCTTGTCGATCCGACGGGTCTTGGCATTGGTCTGATTGAAAATAAAAAGAAGTGAATGCAAGTTGGCCAGACGTATGGTTCGAAAGGAGAACTGTGCGGCTGGCTTTTATTATGAATTTCTCAAGTGCCTGGAGGCTTCCGTGGAATACTTGGCTGTTTGGAAAATGACTTGTAACTTGAAAGGATATGAGCATGAGGAATATGAATGCAATGAGTTCTCGGCGCGCGATGAGACGCCTGCAACCTTGAGGCGACTAAGTTATTCGTTGCCATCCACTTGGTCACTCTCAGCTCTTGATTTGACTAACCTCTTCTTCAGAAAGAGGTAAATCCCGTTTAGTAATAATACAATCAGTGAACCCGTCCATATGCCTAACGCATAATAGAGATCTAATCCAAACAAAGAGCCAACGAGTGGGGCAATAATGGCCATAGCCAGTACAGAAATAATACCTCTAGTGTTCCTGCTGTAATGTTTGAACGCCATACACTCTCCTCCTCTATGTAATTCTAAAACATTTCCAATTAAAAGATAACCATAATTACCCAGAACATTACTTTTAAATCAAGTCTGCTTTAAGTAGAAGGCAAGGGAGTGTCAAAATACATTCACTTTTTGGCTTGTAGTATTGTATTGCGCTAGTATTGGAAACCGGAAGGATTAAGGAAAGCTACTTCTGTTTATTATTATTTGATTAAACACAGTGAGAGATTCGTAATAAGTCTCTTTTCATTTGAATAGATTGGCGTGGTATTGAGGATTCGTCCGTTTTGAAACCTTGCAAGAGGGAAGTCAATGAATAGAATCCGATAATGAGGTGAGGACAATGAAGGCTTTGTTGACGAAGGAAGACTTTGTGGAAAGAAAGGATTTGCCTGCTTGGCTGCTGGAGAGTTACAAGACATTTCACGAAACAGTGACGGAGAAGACATTTCCGTGCTACTTCGGTATGGGCGGGGAAATGAAGGGGGAACTGCGGTATGCGTACATAACGCAGCAGGACTGGTCAAATCTTCCTGATGCGCTTTACGAGTTTTTAAGGCTCTTCGATGAGCCAAAACATAAACGGCATGGGTTGTTCGCCTTCGTGGAACCATTTGAGAAGGAAGGGGACCTGGAAGCATACAGAAAACAATTCTGGGACATTCTTCAGTACTTGCACGAGAATGATAAAATCGAATGGCCGCCAGACAGCCCGAAGGACCCCGAACATTACTTATGGGATTTCCATTTTGGTGGTGAACCGATCTTCGTTTTTGGCAATGCTCCTGCATATAAGCAACGCAAAACGAGGGATTTGGGCCAATCAATGGTGCTCGGTTTCCAGCCAAGACGCATTTTCCAAGGCTTGAAGGGGACAGAAAAAGGCGGTATCATGTCGAGGGAGAAAGTGCGCCAGCGTGTTGAGGTGTGGGATCAGCTGCCGAAGCATCCTGACATTAGCCATTACGGCGATCCGAAGCACAACGAGTGGAAGCAATTTTTTATCGGGGATGATGCTGAGCCAATTGTGGCAAAATGCCCTTTTTCACATAAAGAGATGAAGACGATATAAGTTATTAGCACAACAACGGATTGGCTCTGAAGCCTTTCCGTTTTTTTGCGTTCTATTTTTTATAATTCCTCCTTACGATCTCCTTACTCCTTTTCTACCTTTCTCCTATGAAACTAAACACGGAATCGAGTTAAGGTGAAGAGGACGAAGAGATTGAAAGAATCTAATTAAGTAAATCAGTTAAGACAAATGACAAAAATGTAAGTTGCCGTCTCTCTTTTGTTCGTTACTTCGATGGATGGCCTTGTGCTTCCATCGTATGCTTGGAGTATTAGGTAAAGAAAGCAGGAGGATTCACATGGAAGTCTTGTCAGTAGAGAAGCTGTCAAAAACCTATGAAACTGCAGGCGGCTCTGTACAAGCGCTGAAAAGCATTTCATTTACATTAAAGAGAGGCGAGTTGATAGCCGTCATGGGCACGAGCGGCTCAGGAAAGAGCACGCTGCTTAATATACTTGGCGCATTGGATGAACCGACCTCAGGCAAGATAGTAATGAACGGTCAAACATCAAATCAAATGTTTCGGGAACCGTATGCGACAGATTTTCGCCGGGACCATATTGGTTTCATCTTTCAGTCCTTTCATTTGCTCAAAGACTTAACGGTGGAAGAGAATATTGGGCTGCCCCTATTAATAAAAAATGAGACGAAGGAGCAAATCCGGCAAAAGACTAGTGCCATGGTGGAGCTGATGGGACTTCGGGAATGGAGGCACCACCGTCCGGTCCAGCTTTCGGGAGGCCAGCAGCAGCGCGTGGCAATTGGCCGGGCGTTGATTACAGAACCTCCAATCATACTTGCGGATGAATTGACAGGAAACTTGGACACGAATACATCCAATGATATTTTGCGGGTGCTGACAGAGTTGAAGGCGAAGCTGAACCAAAGCATGCTCGTCGTGACACATGATCCGAATGTCGCAACGTATGCGGATCGCGTACTGTTTTTCCATGATGGAGAAATGGTGGATACGTATACGTGCAAAGGGACTGGAGATATGGAAGAAATCATGAGAATCTTCCAGGTGATTTTGGAGGGACGTGCACATGAAGTCGTTAAATGAACTCGCTTTCCGCTTTTTCCGTGCTAATCCGTTTATTGTTTTCACTTCGGTTGTTAGCATCGCCATCGCTGTGTCCTTAATTGTCACTTTGTCTGTCTTTTCGTCTAATGCGAAGCAATCGGTACTGGATGAAATGAAGGCGTTGTTTGGGGAACAGGATTTGGCGATCGTCTATGACAGCGAAGGGCCGGCCTATGATGAACAAGCATTATTCGACTTTGCGGCTGTGCATCCAGGCACTGAAGAAATTTCGGAAGTGTTTGTAACAAGAGCATTTGTTGAGCCTTTAGGCGGAAGGGTGTATACCGTTGGCATGGGAAACGATGGTCTTGCGAGAAGCCGGTACCATACAACGATAGATTTGGACGAAACATCCGTCGCCATGTCGGAGCAGTTGGCCCGCTCTTTGGAGCTCGCTGTCGGGGATGAGGTGGAAATCGAAAACAGCCGGTTCAAGCTGGTCGAAATAATAGGCAATATTGAAGGGGCGGGCATTGTTCCGGATATGCTTATTTTTTCGCTGGAGACAGCCAAATCGTTCCCGAGCAACGACTATGAGCTGACGACTACTGCCCTGATGATCAAGGCTGTTCCCGGGACGGATGTCGTTGACATGGCAATCGATTTGCAAAAGTTTGATGACAGACTGCGGATTGATGTCATGGAGCAAGAAGACTTCGTCAAACAGAATATGGAATCATTGACGGTTTTCATTGGCGTCATGGCGGTTTTAATATTGCTGGTGACGTCGATGATGGTCATATCCAATTTTGATTTGCTGCTGTACAAAAACCGCAATCAGTTAGCTATCATGCGTGCAATGGGAGCACGGACAAAACAGATTGCCAAGATTGTTTTCATTCAAAGTACGTTGATAAATGTCATCGGAACTTTCTTGGGACTGTTGTTGGCAGCAAGCGGCAATCAACTGATCCAACCAATCTTCGGGCGATTATTTTCGATAGAGACGGAGGCAGCGGCATTCGGCTGGCAGGTAGCGATACCGGTAACAGTCTTTTGTGCCATTGTCATCCAAGGATTTCTGGCCGTTCCCGCATATAAAGCATCTAAGGCACTGCCAATTCAATTGTTCGAGGAGAATGAAAAGATCGATTTTACCCACTCCTCAAGGCGACGAAACTGGGGCCTCTCGTTAGCTGCTTTCTCTATACTCGCCATCATAATCAGTTATCTTAGCCCGGATGGAGAAGGAGGCAAAGCGCTTGCCTTCTTAGGGGGCGGATTATCATGTATCATCGCGTTATTTTTGCTGATGCCGCTGTATATGTCCCTGATATTGAGGGCGATACTGCCGGCCGTGCGAAGAGTGTTCGGGAAAGAGGCGGCGGTTGCGGTTCAAACAATGCTGCCGCAAATACGAAAAAATACACTTGTTATTCTATCCATCAGCCTCGTCATGACGATTACAGTTTTCGGGTCGGTTTTATTGAACACCATTCAACAGAATGGATTAACGTATATCCATACGCAATTTCCGACTTCCATTGTGTTGAAGAGCAGGTTATGGGATTCCGAGATTCCGACATTGGACCTGCAGAAGAAGGTAGAAGAACAATATCCGGGACAAACTGTATATGCAGTCAGCAACGCGGCTCCGGGCGAAATGAAACTGGCTGGTAAACAGCAGGAGTTCAGCTATGTCATGACGGATTTATCCACGTCGGGACTGTTAGAGAAAAATGTGAAAGACCTGGTAAAGGAAATGGTCGTATCCAAGGAATTTGCTAAGAAACACAATTTGCAGATAGGTGACACTTATCCGGTTGGTGTTTATTCCAACACGTCGCTGCAAGTAGAGTGGATAGATGAAATGATCATAGGTGCAATTTCCCCAACCATGTCAGACGTAGATGCCATGATGGATTGGAAAGCTACTCCATTCCTAAATGAATACACGACGTTTCACGCCCTCTACATCGATGCAACCAATGAGGAAGAAACGATGAAGGAATTGGAACCGTTGAAACAGCAATATCCGGAACTCCAATTGTTTGGCCATCAAAAATCGGTGGATGAGGCAAATGCGATGTTCCTGCAACGCTGGTCGATTTTCCTAATGGTGCTCGTTGCGCTTGTGTTATCCGTAATGACGGGCGTTTGCAATACACTGATCAACACGATTTATGCGAAACGGAAAGAGTTTGCGGTTTTAAGGACAATTGGTGTGCGTCCGCGCGGCATTGGAAAAGTCATTTTGACACAAGTTTCTCTATATGTCGTAATCGGTCTTTGTTTTGGTGCAGTCTGCGGATTTTTATTATCGTGGATCATATTGCTAGTCGATTCCGGCAAGTTGTACGTCAACGCATCATTGTTATGGGCCGTCGCATCTGCCATGCTTGCCATCAGTGTGACGCTGTTTGTGCCAATCGGCCATAAACTAGGCGCTAGAAAAATTAGCGTAGAAGTGCTGCAAGATAATAAATGATAGTGCAAGCTGCCATGAAGGGGAAACTCTTCTTGGCAGCTTTTTATTCGTAAGTTTACGTTATAAAAGAGGCAGGAGCGGGAAATGATGATAGGAAAAAATAATATACAAAGGAGTAATAGTTTATGAAAAAACTAATATTATTCATGACCTCTGCCATGTTGGTGCTGGGCGGTTGTGGCAATAAAGAAAAAGCCAATAACGACGACAGTACAAAAGTCGAGACAAACCATGAAGCTTCCCATCACGACATGGAGCATACAGGTTCAGGCGATGTGCCGGACACTCTTCAAGTTGCTGCGAATCCAACATATCCTGTCGGCAGCGAAGCCATCGTGCAGGCTGACCATATGGAAGGAATGAAAGGCGCTGTTGCCAAAATCGTCGGCGCATACGAAACGACTGCCTATGAGGTGACCTACACGCCAGTTGGTGGCGGCGCGGAAGTCCCGCACCATAAATGGGTCATCCAAGAGGAAATCAAAGACGCGGGGAAAGAACCCTTGGCCGACGGCACCAAAATAACAATTGAAGCAGATCACATGAAAGGCATGAAAGGAGCAGAAGGCGTCATCGATTCTTCCGAAAAGACAACCGTCTACATGATCGATTACACCCCGACGACCGGAGGAGAGCCTGTGAAAAATCATAAATGGGTGACGGAGGAAGAACTTTCGAAGAAGTGATTGGTTAGGCTGGTGCGGAGCTGATTATTTGGCGTTTGCTCGGTGTTATTTGGCGCGTACCGGATTTATTTGGCGTTCGTCAGATGGTATTTGGCGCGGATTTGGATTATTTGGCGTTTGTCAGATGCTATTTGGCGCAGATCTGGATTATTTGGCGTTTGTCTGATGTGATTTGGCGCGAACCTGTACCATTTGGTGTTTGTCTAAGGGCATTTGGCATGAAACCGGATTATTTGGCGTCCGCCCGCTGTTATTTAGCTTAGATCCAAACTACTTGGCACCTAGCCGAATCAATTAGCATAAAGCGATTTTATCTAGCACCCGCCGAAAGGATTTACAATTCACTCTATGCACTCTATAGTTTAGAAGAGTTGAAAAATCCTTTTAAAGGAAGTGCAACATGATGTCCCAGTTAGAAATCAAATCGAATTATCAGCCGAGCGCGTTGCGGTCCGACTGTGCCAATTGTTTTGCTTTGTGCTGTGTGGCTTTGCCTTTTGCCGCTTCTGCTGATTTCGCTTTTCATAAAGATGGAGGCACGCCATGCCGCAACCTCCAGCAAGATTATCGTTGCAGCATTCATACGAAGTTGCGGGAAGACGGTTGCAATGGATGTGTCACGTACGAATGTTTTGGGGCTGGCCAAAAAGTATCTCAAACTATCTTCAACGGGATTGATTGGAGATCAGCACCGGAAAGTGCTCCATCAATGTATGCTGTTTTTCCGATTGTGCAGCAGCTTCATGAGATGCTTTATTATTTGGCTGATGCGCTGTCCCGGGAAGCCTTGCGTGATCTTCATGCTGATCTTCAGGCCGTATTTTCGGAAACGGAACAGCTTACCGAACTGCCGGTCGACCAACTTATTCGGTTGGACGTGCCAATCCATCGAGCCAAAGTGAACGAGCTTCTTTTGAGGGCAAGTGAGCGAATCCGATCGAATGTAACTGCATTGAGAGATCCAAAGCGACAACCAAAGAAAAGGCCAGGTGCAGGTGCTGACTTGATCGGTGCTAATTTTAGGAATACTGATCTGCGTGGAATGAACTTTCGAGGGGCCCTTCTTCTCGGCGCTGACTTGCGACAAGCCGATTTGCGCGAGGCCGATATGATCGGTGCTGACCTTCGAGCCGCGAAACTATGCGGAGCCGATCTTCGTGGAAGTCTCTTCCTGACGCAAGCGCAATTAAACGTCGCTTCTGGCGATGCGAACACTCGACTCCCTCATCACTTGACCCGTCCGGCTCATTGGAATGCCGAAAAGAAATGAAAAAACCAATCTCAATCAGGAGGTTGGTTTTTTCTTTCTCTTTATTTTGAAACATATATCCGAAAGGAACGTAGATAACTTTGTAAGATTATTTCGAAATCAATTAAAGGGGGAATGTATTATGGAATTTCCGTCCATGACAACAGATCGTCTGGATCTTGTTCAAATTGAAATGAAACATGCTGAAGCGCTTTTTACTAATTTTTCGAATCCCGAAGTGGTGAAGTACTATGGGATGGAAGTCATGACCGACCTTTCTCAAGCCGAAAGATTAGTTAGCCAGTTTGAGGATATGCAACAGGGGAAGCGAGGACTCAGATGGGGAATCGTAGTCCGAAAAGAGAACCGCTTCGTCGGCACTATCGGGTTAAATCAATTATCAAAAGGTATGAGACGGGCAGAAATCGGATTTGAGATCCATCCCGATTTTTGGCAAACTGGCATCACTTCTGAGGCGCTGCAAGCCGTTTTACGTTATGCCTTTGAAGAGCTGAACCTGCATCGGATGGGGGCAGTGACTTTCCTGGACAATGTCGCTTCGATCGGTCTTTTGAAAAAGCATGGATTTCAACAAGAAGGGATTCTGCGCGGTTATCTATTCCAAAACGGACAATCCCATGATGCCCGTGTGTTTTCACTTTTGGATTCAGAGTTCCGTTTAACCAAGGAGCGTGCCGATTGAAAACCTTCTTTCACTACAATTGGCAAGTGAGACAGGAATGGTATCGGTGGTGTGAGGAAGTGGAAGAAGGGGAGCTTCTTCGTGACAGGACAGGGGGCGTCGGAAGCATCTTGCAGACTTTATTCCATATTATTGATGTGGAATGGAGTTGGATCCGTAGAATGCAAGGGAGACCCGACCCTGCGGAGAACTTCGAGGGCTTTTCAAGTGTGCAATTAATTCGCGAACTGGATGCGCGGTATCATACGGAAGTCGTGGCATTCGTCGAAGCGTGGGAAAATCAAATGGAGCAAAACGTCTTGGTAGAAACATTGCCGGATGGACGGGTGAGCCAGGATACTTGGGGGGAAATCATGAGACATCTTATTGCCCATGAAATCCATCATATCGGGCAACTGTCAGTATGGGCACGGGAAGTAGGGAAGAAGCCGATTTCTGCGAATGTTATCGGGAGAGGGCTTATCTGATTGCAACAATGGAGTATTCGTGTTGTCCATGTAAGGTGCAGTAGTCCCTATAAACAATGAAAGGAATGGATGGGATGTTGTTTACGGCTTTGCCGATCTTCATGATGATCGTCTTGCCTGGTGTGTTCATTTTTGTTTTATGGAGAGCGGCCTTCAAGAGTAAGCTGGAGTGGGGCATGGATGCGGGTTCCACCATCTTCTTGATTGCCTGGCTTTTTCAGTCGGCCAACTGGAGCTGGATTGGCATTTGGGTTCGCTATGTATGGATAGTTCTGCTGGCAGTCGCCTTGATTATGTCTTGGAGAAAAATACGTGCACTGCCTATTAAGGTGGCGTATACGGGTTCACAGAAGTTTTCGCTCGCAATCTATGGATTCCTAATGCTTGTATTTGGTTATTACAATGTCATGATCATAACGAGCTACACAACAAAAGAAGAAGGAATCGACTTGGTGTTCCCCTTGAAAGAGGGTGCCTATTATGTAGGGCACGGAGGGGACCATGTCATGATGAATTACCATAATGAATATCCGCCTCAAAAGTATGCACTTGATATTTTGGGGCTAAATGGTCTGGGTACACGTGCGAAAGGCTTTTTACCTGAAGAGCTTAATAAATATGCAATCTATGGGGATAGCTTGATAAGTCCATGTAATGGGACTGTGGTGAAGTCCGAAAATGATCTGGTAGATATGACACCACCCGAAATGGATTCGGATCATCCAGAAGGAAATCATGTGTTATTAATTTGCGATCAACATCCAGCTACGGTGCTCCTGGCTCATATGCAGCAAGGGAGTGTCGCTGTGGTAGAAGGCGATAACGTAACGACAGGGCAATATCTCGGAAAGGTCGGCAACTCCGGCAATACGTCGGAACCGCATTTACATATTCATGCGGAGCTGGACGGAGAAGGGGTGCCCATTCGATTTGACGGGCGTTTTTTAGTGAGGAATCGTGTAATCAAACCGGGGAAATGACGTCATCTTTGGGAAACTTCTGCCCACAGGAGTTTTCCTTTTATTGGCGTTCATTCCGGGTTATTGGCGTTCAACCCGGTTTATTGGCGTTCGTCCGGAGTTACTGGCGTTCATCCGAAGTTATTGGCGTTCATCCCGGGTTAATGGCGTTCAACCCGAGTTATTGTCGTTCATCCGGAGTTAATGGCGTTCAACCCGGGTTATTGGCGTTCAACCGGGGTTATTGGCGTTCAACCCGGTTTATTGGCGTTCAGCTCGATAATCAGGCGTTCGCCCAGATATACCGGCGTTTATCCCCATCTACCAACGTTCATCCCGTTTAAACCACACGCTTATTCGCCCTCTCATTAAATCCATGACCCACCACTATACATAGTAATTTCTTAATTGGATAGCCTAACGGAAAGAAAAAGTTGGGTGAGGGGATGTATATGCGAATCGAGAAATCGTCTGATTGGATGGAAGGCTTGCAGAAGCGGTTGGATGGCGAGCAGGAGTGGGACAATTGGACATTGTATCAAATGAGCTACGACGTGGAGAAGCGGAAGTTGATTCCGACTTTTTATGGTCTTCAGTCCCCGAAGTTTTTGCCCGCTCTTAAGCCTTATCCACATCAGTTGGAGGCGGCGGAGACAGTCATTGAACGGATGAATGGCAAGGCGATTTTGGCGGATGAGGTCGGACTTGGAAAAACGATTGAGGCAGGGCTTATTTTGAAGGAGTATCTCATCCGGGGACTGGTGAAAAAAGCGCTGATTCTGACGCCGGCATCTTTGTCGACGCAATGGATTGAAGAGTTGAATCAAAAATTTCATATCCCCGCTGTCCCTTTCAATAAGAAGTACGACCTGAATTTATGCAATATCGTCGTGGCGAGCCTCGACATGGCGAAACGAAGTCCCCACAAGGAAAACATCTATAATCAGAACTATGATTTGGTCATCGTGGATGAAGCCCATAAATTAAAGAATCATAAAACGAAGAACTATGAGTTTGTCCAAAGCCTGAAAAAGAAATTTTGCCTGTTGCTGACGGCGACTCCCATACAAAACGATGTCTTTGAATTATTCCATCTCATCTCACTTCTTAAACCCGGTCACCTTGGAAATTTTGAGACGTTCCAGCAAGTGTTTTCGGCGAGCAAGCACAACGTGGAAGAAGACGAGTTTCTGAAGGAATTGATTAACCAAGTGATGGTGAGGAATTCCAGGCAGCATATCGGTCTCGATTGGACGAGTCGTAGGGTGCAGATTATCCCGATCGAATTCAGCCAGAAGGAAAAAGAAGTGTATGATCTCATCGCAAATTCTGCGGAGCATTTAAAGGCTTTTTCAGAAGCATTCACCGTGATGACCTTAAAAAGGGAGTTTTGCAGCAGCAAAGAGGCTGCATGGCTGACGCTCGAGAAGCTTGTTGAAAAATGCAACGGTGCGGAAGAGCGGGCATATATCAATGAATTGTTGATGAAACTCCAGGCGCTCGAGATCAATACGAAAGCCGATAAGGCGTATGAAATTATTAAGCAGGCGAATGATAAAGTCATCATCTTTACTGAATACCGGGCAAGCCAAACGTATTTGCAGGCGTATCTGTTCTCCAAAGGAATTACGAGTGTTCCGTTCAACGGTAAATTCAATAAAAGCAAACGGGAATGGATGAAGCAGCTATTTAAAGAGAAAGCACAAGTGTTGATTGCCACAGAGTCGGGCAGCGAAGGGATCAACTTGCAATTTTGCCATCATGTTATCAATTATGATTTGCCTTGGAACCCGATGAAGGTGGAGCAGAGGATCGGGCGTGTCCACCGGCTTGGGCAGGAGCATGATGTCCATATTTACAATTTGGCCATTAAACATACGATTGAGGATTATATGTTGGAATTGCTGAATACGAAAATAGGGGTCTTCGAAAAAGTGGTGGGCGAGCTGGACGATATCCTTTCAGAATATAGATTGTCAATCTAAGGGAGGTGATTAGTCTGTATCCAAAGCAGATCCAGCAATACTTGAGGACGTTTTTCATGGAGACGAATTGCCCGATCGTGCAGGAAAGCGACCATCATCTATCAGTTCAATTAACAATCGAGATGGATAAACGGATCATGAACCGGCCCTTTTACTGGAGCTACGTGGAAAGTACAGGAGGCGAGCCGAATCCGGCGAAGCTGACATTGATTACCGACAAAACCCGAATGGGCTTGAACATTCCAGGGGAAGTTGTGCACTATGGTTCTCCCCGATTGAATCAACTGTTTCAAGTGGCGAAGGAGAGAGGGGCTTTTGTCCAATTGTTTGAGAACGTGGACAATCAAACCGGAGCACAAACCGTATTGACCCCATGGCTCGGCGTGAACTATAAAATTACGTATAGCAGCGACCGGACGAAAGAAATGCTGTACTCGCTTGGGATGAATTTAATGACAGGCGCCATTATGGACGGATTCCACGAAGCGGTCGGCGAGTTGAGGCTACAAGCGGCTATTCCTCCAAACACTTTCTATTTGCCTTATATCATTAAACCGATGCGCGCTATGGAGCGGCTTGAAACATTAATCGATGAGTTGATTGCGCAGGACGACCATACATGGGCCGACGAAGCGGCGGCCAGACAGAAAAGAGATCTGCAAGTGCTGGAGTACTTTTATAAAGACACAGAGGAACGTCCTGAAAGCTATGAAATGGAAAAAAAGGCGATTAAAGAGCAATATGAGACGAAGATTAAGGTGGAAATTATTAATGGGGGCTTGTTTTATGTCCGTTGATAGGAAAACGCGCCACGTATCCATCGTCATGCTCCTACTTACCTTTTCATTATTCTTTAGTGAGAGAACTATTCAAGCTAAGCTAACTGAAAGGCCGCCATACGAGCGGATTTATCAGGAGATTGGATACAAAGAAATAGATGTGGCACTTGGTGAAGCGGAAACACATTTCGATCATAAAATCACCTTGCCTCTCCGGGTACCTCCTGTTGCATTTACACATCAGTTCGCTAGATTTTCTGATTTGGATGGAGCCATGAACGATTCGTTTGAAATCACAATGATCAGTGATCAATCTTCCGAGAACCATTATAAAATTGTCATCCGGCCACTTGCTGAAAAGCTCATTTTCAAAGACGAGAGCATTGTAGGTACGTACCAATTGCTTGATCAAAGCGAGGCACACTACATTAGGCTGGAAGGCTTCGATTTATTGGTCTTTGAAAAGGATATTTGGCAGTACAAGCTGATGGTAGATAAGCGGATATCAGATATTGTGACACCTCAAGTTCTTGTAGAGATTGCCAATTCAATTGGGTATCCGGTTGAACAATAGTGAGCAAAGCCTGCGCCTGCAGGCTTTTTTGATGTCTTTGATTTTGTAATCAACTGTTCACCTTCCGTTTATATTGCCGCCGTAATATAAAGGCAAGAACAATAACGGAGGCGATTTCAGTGAAGATAGCATGGAAAGAAATGCGGAAGAACAAAACAAAGTTTTTGATTCTCGGCTCGATTATATTTCTCGTCAGCTTTTTGACGTTTATTATTTCAGGATTGGCGAACGGTTTGTCGCAAGATAATGCGGCGCTGATTAAGGATTTGCCGGAAGGCCGGTTTTATTTGAATGAGAACGCCAAGCAAACCTACAATTTGTCCAAAATAGATACGGGTTTGCAAGATGAAGTATTGAAGGAGCATCCAGAGGCAACCGCTTTTTCGGTGCAAATGGGGTTTGTCAACGACGCGGAGGACAAGCAGCATAGTGTCGCGTTTGTCACCTCTACCGAATCTGATGTATTTGAGAATGTTAAAGAAGGCGAAATTGTCTTGGATAGCTCCCTTAAGGAAGATGGAATCCGTGTAGGCGATGTGTTGACCAACAACCAGTTCAGCGGTGAGTTCGTCGTCAAAGGCTTTGTCGACAAGAAGAAATACAGCCACGCGCCGGTTGCCTACATTAACATAACGAACTATCAAGAGATGTACCGTGTTATGGAAATGCAAACGATTTTCGTTCCAGGGAAAGATGCACCTGCTTACAATGGCCTTGAGTCATTCAGCAATAAAACATTTTTAAATGCTATTCCAAGCTATAGTGCCGAACAAATGTCATTGAACATGATCATTTGGTTTTTAGTTGTCATTAGCGGCATGCTGTTCGCGATTTTCTTCTATATGATGAACGTGCAGAAAATCGGATTGTACGGCATTTTGAAAGCGATCGGAATGAAGACCATTGCACTGTTTAAAATGATCTGGTTCCAAATGATTGCGATTACGCTTGTCGCATTGGCACTCAGCATTGGCTTAAGCCAATTGTTTAATTTCGTAGCACCGGAAGGAATGCCGTTCCATTTGACACTCGACACTGTCTTGATGCTGTCGGCAGTTTTCCTTGTTGTCGGTTTTGTCGGTGCGACGATTTCCGGATTCCAAATTAAAAAAATCGAACCGCTTCAAGCGATTCAGCTAGGAGAGATGTAAGATGGGGACGTTTCTAATAGAAGATGTTACGAAGACCTTCACGAATGGTGAAGTGGAAGAGCAGATTTTGAAAGGCGTCGATCTTACCTTGAAGGAAGGGGAGATGACGGCGCTCATCGGACCATCCGGCTCTGGGAAATCTACCATTCTGACGATCGCGGCTGGCCTGCAGCGCGCAACTGATGGAGAAATTCTGTTTGAAGGAAAAGACATGACGAAGATGTCGCAGGAAGAAATCCGCCAAGTGCGGGCGTCCGAATTCGGTTTTGTCTTTCAATCATCCCATCTCGTTCCGTTTTTGACAGTGGAAGAGCAGCTATTATTAATGCTAGATGTAGCAGAATCAAAGCTCAGCAAGAAAGAGCAGGAAAAAGAAGTCGACAATATCTTAAAGCTCGTGGAAATGGATCACCGGAAAGACGCTTATCCGGCTTCTCTATCTGGTGGGGAGCGGCAGCGCATAGCGATTGCACGGGCGATTATCCATCGTCCGAAAATCCTGTTCGCCGATGAGCCGACAGCGAGCCTTGATACGAAACGTTCCAAGGATGTAATGGAATTGTTGCGCCAGCTGACCAAAACGCTCAAGCTGACCACGCTGATGGTCACACACGACGAAGAGATGCTGCCGTATGTCGATCGGATTATCACGATGCGCGATGGCCATATTGTGGAATAAAAGAATATAGAAAAGGGAACAGCGTGATAATGCTGTTCCCTTTTTTTCATGCGTTATTCTGCAGGATGCTCTTTCGCGTCTCTGGCGAACTTCTTGCTGAAAACTAAAGCAATGATAATCATTAAGAGAGCGGCGCCTGCGGACGTTAAGTAGATCGGCTCGTATGCTGAATGGACAGCGCTTTGGAATGCTTCATTCAAAGCATCGCGTACGTCCGCCACAGGAATCTTATCGATGCTCTCCTGGATATTCGCATAGCCTCCGCCGCTGACAGACTCCATTGCTCCGCTCGGCATTGCAGCGGGATCGATTCCGTGCGCTTTTAACTTTTCAGGAATAAGCGTGCCTAATTGACTGAAGCCTTGTTGAATGAAAGCCGCAAAAATGGTAGGCGAAATCGTCAAACCGATTTGCCGGGCGACAGACAACGTGCCGATTGCAGAGCCTTTTTCGGTGCCGGCAGCATTCGACGTCAACACTGTCAGAGGGGCGCCAAGAACGAAACCGAAGCCGATTCCCGCAATTACGGAGAAGAGTATAAAAGTTAGTTTTGAATCTACAAAAAGACCGAGTCCCCCGAAACCGATAACTGAAATGATTCCCGAGAGGATAAGTGTCTTCACAGGACCTTGTTTATCAACAAAGAACCCGCCGCCTGCCGCACCAATACCTGAAGCTAAAGCAAGTGGTGTCATCCAATACCCTGACTTGGATGCAGGAATGCCGAGAATTTGCTCCGCATAAGAAGGGATGAAGATGACGGCGCCAATGAACAGTCCTGAAAGTGCACCCATCACCATCGTCATGGAATACGTTGGTTTGCGCAATAAATGATACGGTAAAATCGGATCGACATGCTTCTCTTCATTCCGCTTTTCCACAAAGATCAGCAACGCGAAAAGGACAACGCCGAGCAGTAATAAACCAAGAGTGCTCCAGCCGAGAAGACTATTCAGCAAGCCACCTTCGCCCAAATTGTTGACTGCAAACATGACACTTAAGATGGAAAAAGATAATAGGGAGATACCAAGAAAATCGATTTTCGATAGTACGGACGTTTTAGTTTCCTGTAAAGAAACCCAGCCGAAGATCACTAATAGAATACCGATCGGAACATTGATTAGGAAGAGCCAATGCCAATTACCCGTCAAATCGATTAGAAAGCTGCCGATATTCGGGCCGACAACAGAAGCAATTCCATTCATGGCCCCAAGCAAGCCTAGCTTACTGCCTTGTTTCTCTTTCGCAAATGTACTGAGGACATGGGAGCTGGCGATAATGAAAATTCCACCGCCGCCGAACGCCTGGAATAAACGCGCCGCTAGGAACAGAGTGAAATTTGGACTTAGTGCAACACCGAGTGAACCAATTGTAAAAATGGCGACCTCAATGAGGAACAATTTCTTACGGCCATAGCGGTCTGCCAGCTTCCCGACAATTGGAGTCGCGACAGCCAGGCCGAGCGTATATAGTGTGATTCCCCAGGCACCCGATGTCGCTGATACATCGAATGAAGAGTTGATCGTTGTCAAAGCGGCACTAATAATCCCGTTGTCCAGAGCAGCCATGAACACACCGATCAATAATATCGTAAAACCTAAGGTAGTCGTCTTTTTTTCCTTCATTGCCATCGATCACACCTCCACAAATAATGATTGATTATTATAATAATCGAAGATGAACGGAAGGTGAACTATATGTTACAAGTGGTGCTTCACTAATTGTTTCTCTTCTATTAATAAATTATGCCCGAAAATGTCCATCATCGATTCTAAATTGCTAAGAATCCTTTATGCTTCGTCTATTAGACTTGTTTGGTTACTCACGTAGTACAAAGCCCAATTGGTGAGGATTGTTCTCACGTTTACGGTTGCTATTATAGGAGGATTAATGAACCGCATCCTTTGTATTGGGACAATCTTTTATGCATCAAGCGTGATCGTTTATCATTGTTTGTATAGGAATTGAAGCCTTGTTGAAAGCATCACCGTAGAGGAGCCTTTGCATTTTTTTCGATTTTGAATTTTATTTAATGAACTTGATTCGAAAAACTTATGTAAGTGCATAGGAATTTGAAAATTCATGAAATATCTATTTCATGCTACAGTGAGAATGGGAGGGATGAATGTGAAAGCGATTATTCAAAAAGAGTTTGGTGGACCCGATGTTCTTTTGTTTGAGGAAATGGAACGTCCGAAAATTAGTGCTGGAGAATGTTTACTAAAAGTTGCATTTACTAGTGTGAATTATGCGGATATAAAAACTCGCAAAGGCAATAAAGGGAAAGGACAATTTCCTCTACTACTAGGGTTGGACGCAGCTGGAATCATTGAAGAAACTCATCCTCATTCGGGTTTTTCAAAAGGGGACCGTGTTGTTGCGTTCCCTAAATATGGATCGTATGCAGAATACGTGATTGCTGATGAACGTTTAGTCTATAAAATTCCCGAAAGTCTTTCATTTGAACAGGCTGCTGCTATGCCGACTGTATCGTTTTTAGCATTTATCCTATTGCATGAGATCGGACAAATTAAGAAAACAGATACAATTGTTATACATAGTGCCGCTGGCGGTGTTGGCTCCATGCTTGTACAGTTAGCGAAATCATTTGGAGCGCAGAAAATCATTTGTACGGTAGGCCATATGGATAAAGCAAAGTATGTAAAGGACTTAGGGGCAGATCTTGTATGCACCTATGATTCGTTTGTTGAAGAAGTCTTGTATCATACGGATGGTCAAGGAGCGAATGTAATCTTTGACTCTGTAGCCGGTGAGGTAACAGGGAAGAGCCTAGAATGCTTAGCGTTGTACGGTACACTTGTGCAATTTGGAAATAGCAGTGGTCTGCCAGGAACCTTTACTACAAATGATGTCCATAGTAGCTGCAGAAGTATTAAGGGTTTTAGTTTAGGTACTACGAGAAAGCAAGACCCCGCTCGATTGGCATCTATTGCTGCCCAAGTAATTGAGTTAATTGCTTTACATCAGGTTGCTCTTCCTATCGCTCATATTTTTACATTACAAGATGCCTCAGAGGCTCATCGATTAATGGAAAGTCGTAATTATGAAGGGAAAATACTATTGAGGGTAGAGTCAAAGGGTATTGCACTATGACGAATGAAAGGAGGAGAGTAAGAATGGAAAGACATATACTAGCCATTTCAGGCGGTGGATTTTCAGAAAACACCCCTTTTATTGATGAGTACCTGTTAAAAATTTGCCGGAAACAAGGACCAATTAAAATCGCATTTATTGGAACGGCAAGCAATGATGCGCCAGGCTATATTGATAAGTTTTATGAAGCCTTCCGAGCGGAGGAACCAAGCCATTTAACAAGTAAAGACTTCGAGTCGCCGGCTATCCAAGAGGTCGTAAATGCGTTGGACATCGTGTATGTAGGAGGGGGCAACACCCACTCTATGCTTGAAATCTGGCGCCGGACCGGTTTCGATGTGGTTTTGAAAAATGCCTACCAAAACGGAGTGATTCTTGCTGGGATCAGTGCAGGTGCGATGTGCTGGTTTGAGACGTGCTTCAGTGAAAGTGAGGCAGGATATGAGGAGTTTCAAGGGCTTGGGATCGTGAAGGGAAGTCTGTGTCCACATTATAATGAAGAGTCGAGGCGTCTTGCGTTCGATGCCTGGGCAAGCAGTCGGAAGGGCAGTCCCATCTATGCATTAAGAGACAACGAAAACTTGCACTTTGTAAATGAGGAACTGCTGGCGAAGATCACAACACCCTACAAATAGCTATGATGAGAAAATGCCAGGCTCCACTATCGTGTGAACCTGGCATGTATCTTTGCTAGTTGATCAATTCCTTGAAAAAGCTAATTCCTCATAGAGCGTCAAAGATTGGTATAAGCTGCGCAACTGATCGCTATTTAGCGGAATCATCGGCAACCGGACACCGCCAACGGGAATGCCTTTTAAGTTGAGAGCGGCTTTGACAGCAGATGGATTTGGGGCTGCGAATAGAGCCCGCATGATAGGAAGCAGTCTGCGATGCTCCCGGGCAGCTTGTTCAAAATCGCCCCGTTGGAAATGCGCGATCATCGTTTGCATATCATTTCCGACTACGTGAGATGCGACTGAAACGACGCCAGCGCCGCCGATTGATAATACAGGAAGTGTCAGTCCGTCGTCGCCACTATATAATGCAAAGCTCTTTGGCGTGCGATCAATGATTTCGGCCATGGTGTCCAAATCACCGCTCGCCTCTTTGATTGCCACGATGTTGCGAATCTTCGAGAGGCGGATGACGGTTTCAACGGACATATTAACGACACTGCGTCCCGGAATATTGTATAACATGATCGGCAGAGTCGTGACCTCTGCAATGGCTTTAAAGTGCTGATAGAGCCCTTCTTGACAAGGTTTGTTATAGTACGGGGTCACGAGCATAATGCCATCGACTCCCGCATTTTCCGCGAGCAGGGTCAGTTCCATGGACTCTTTCGTATTATTGGTACCAGTTCCTGCAATGACCGGCACCCTGCCATTTACAACGTTTACGGTAAACTTGAATAACTTGGCTTTTTCTTTGTTCGTCAAGGTCGGGGATTCTCCTGTTGTTCCCGAGACAACCAATGCTTCAGTGCCATTGGAAATCAAATAATTAATCAGGTTCTGTGTAGCCTGGAAATCAATTTCACCCTGTTCATCAAAAGGAGTCACCATAGCTGTTACAATTCGTCCGAAATTCATTGTTCTCCACATCCTATCATTTTTTTATAAAAAATAGAGGGAGAAGGGCAAGTGATCAATCACGCCTCGGAGTAATTGGCCGGGATTTAGTCGAGCTGCTACGTGCATCTCTCATAATGGCTGACCCTCGCCGAAGGCTTAACTTGGAGAAGCAGGAGCATGACCTCCGTGCATCTAAACGATCCAAGTGAATTGAACGCAAAAAAGCAACAACGAGGGCTCGTTGTTGCAGTTGAAATAATAAATTATTTCATTGCATAAGATAGCCCTCCATATAGTTTCCTATATGACAATTCTGTGCTTATTCAACGCAGAACCAGCTTCGAGATAATGAGCTTCTCTCCACTTCGGCAAATTCCCCTTTCCACAGTCTTCGTCGGATCTCATTATCCTCTGACTGTGTACTGATGGTCTTTGCGCCTCTATCCTTACTTCAAAACTTGCGAAATAAGTGAATGTTAAATTACTACGACTTTACCCCTTTTCAGAAGTAAATGCAAGCAAAAACTTAAAAAGTTTTAAAAATTCGATTGAAAAGTAACTTTACAGCATAAAAGCTATTAATCCGTTTCTCTCGCCTTTTGTGTATCCCGGACATTCTTCTGGACCGTAATTGCCGCGAAAATACTTAACACAAATGCCATTGCATAAAAACCTTTTTCACTTAAGAAGATACTGCCGGCATTGTACAGGCCAATCGCCATAAGAGCGATCGCGATGATCAGCGCAAACCAGCTGATGCCATAATAAATATTTGTCACCGGGACGCCTTCCTCTTTATCTCTGACCGCCTTTTGCAATGAAACGGATGCATAAAGACCGAAAATGAGAACGGCAAAGTAATAGCCTTTTTCATTTAATTCCATGCTCGCATTGAACAAGCCGATTAAATAGGATGATACTCCAATTAGCAACGCCGCAATGGATGCCCCTTTGAAAGCAGCTGTCGGTTCACCGTCTTTTCTTTCTACTTTTATTTTTGGAATGTGGGGTTTCTCTTTTTCAATTACATATTCCTTTTCCTGAGTCATTGAATCATCTCCCTTCCCTTTACTTCATCATAGCTAAAAGTTTACGAGGCGACAATTGATATTTGAAATATTGTTTCTCTTCGCAAATTATTTGCAAGAAAAAGAACGCCAGCCTGTTAGGAAGCGTTCTGTAAAGTTCAGCTATTTACTAGAAAATTAGAAAGCCATCACGATAAGGGCGAGGAGAAAACTAATGACGGCAACTATTGCCCAATCAAGTTTCCGAGTTCGACCGAAGAGGATCGTGATAATGGAACAGATGATAAAGTTGACGACGAATAGTATGCCGAGCGTAATAAGATAAACCATAGGAACACCCCCTTGGATTCGCACTAGTTCTCTTTTCGGTTCACAAACTCTTCCTTCTTCTCGACCCAGCCTAATATTGCTTTGAAGACATCCTTGAATTCATGACCCGGCGGGGTTAATTCGTATTCAACCTTTCTCGGTGCTTTCGCTATGATGCGCTTCTCCAGCAATCCTTCTTCTTCCAGATCTTTAAGTCGCTCTGACAGCAACCTATCTGAGATGCCGTCAATTGCATTCAGCAGTTCGTGGTATCGTTTTGGACCGTCAAACAAATTAAAGATAATGATACCCGTCCATCTCTTACCAATGAACTCGATGGCGCTTCGGTATTTCTGGCAGGTGGACTCCGTGCCGGTTTCTATCGTTTTAAGATCTTTTTCCATACTTCCAACTCCGTTTTTTACTTTTACTCATCATATCACATTGCAAAACACTTGACGCCCTTGCTTACTAAAAGTATGCTAGTTTCGTACTTACTAAAGATTAGTTCGAAACAGGAGGAATTGGAATGTCAGAACATCTATCCAAATTGATTCGGGAACGCCGGTCAGTCCGAAAATACGATCCGAATGCACAGATTGAAAAAGAGGAACTGCTTGAAATGCTGGAAGAAGCGACGCTGGCGCCTTCAACAAGCAATTTGCAGCCTTGGGAATTCATTGTCTTTCTGGATGCCGAGGAAAGAAAAGACTTGCGGGCGATCGCGTATGATCAGGAACAGATCGAAACTGCTTCTGCTGTCATCGCGGTATTAGGCGACAAAGAGTTTTATAAAAATGTAGGCCCGGTCTATGACAGTATGTCAGAGGCAGGCTATATTGACGATGCGAGCAAGGAAGTGCTTGTCAGCAATACAAACAAGACGTATCCTTACGCGCCGGAAGAAGCACGTAAGAACATGGCGACATTTGATGCGGGTCTTGCTGCGATGCAGTTCATGCTGATTGCAAAAAATCGCGGGTATGCGACTGGGCCGATGGGCGGCTTCGACAAAGCAAAGTTCTCTGAACGCTTCCAAGTAGATGAGCGGTATTTCCCAATCGTCCTCATTACAATTGGCAAGGAAAATGCTCCGGCGTATCCAACTACCCGGCTTCCGATCGAGAATAAAGTGAAATTTATCTAACAGAAAAAATTATATTCATTGGCTGGGTTCATATGGACCCGCCTTTTTTGTTATGTATTGAATCTTCTATCCGGTTTAAACGTATGAAGGGTAGTAGACAAGAAGGAGTGATTGGTGTTCTTTAATAAACTCAAAAATCCTTATAGCGGGCAGCCAGCTGAAATAACGGGGGAGCTGGAGGAATTGTATCCTGTCATTCTTTATTTCACCCCGACGGCCGTCTATGTGTATGAAGATAAAACAGATTCACATGTCATCCACGATGGCGGCCATATTGAATTATGGGACGACTATGACACGGTTTGGTCCGGAACGTATATCGTGACATACGTGCATAAGCTCCAACAAGCGCTCGATCGATACAAGGTGGATGAACTGGGGCTTCTCGTCGTGCCGCTTGAGCATTCGACTTAAGCGTGCTCTTCCAAGAAAGGAATGGCCGAGATCAGGAATCATTGATCTCGGCCGTCTTGTTTATTTCAATAAACCCGCATTCTTTAAAAATTCGCGTGCCACGTCTACGGGACTTTCTCCTTCCGCGTTCACTCGATAGTTCATGTCGCGCATTTCATCGTCGGTCACTTTGCCGGCGAGTTGATTGAGTACGTCTTCGAGCTCTGGATACTGTTTCAGAGTCTCCTCCCGCAAGAGAGGCGCTCCTTGATAAGGCGGGAAGAGCTCTTTGTCGTCCTCGAGGACCGTCATTTTATATTGTTGCAGTTCGCTGTCTGTTGAATAGGCATCCATCAGGTTAATATCACCGGTTTTTATTGCCTGGTAGCGGAGTTTCGGCTCCATCGTTTTAACCGATGGGAAGTCGAGACCATATAGGCTGCGAATGCCTCGGTAGCCGTCTTCGCGGTCTTTGAACTCAAGGGTGAATCCGGCTTTGACAGCACTTTCGACAGCCGCGAGATCCGAGATGGTTTTCACGCCATATTGTTGTTCAAAGGCTTCGGAAACTGCCAGTGTGTACGTGTTGTTATATGCCATTGGAGGCAGCAGGGCGAGGTCGAATTGCTCAGCCAAGCCATCCCTTGCCTGCTCATACACTTCGTTTCGGTCGTTGCTGACAGCCTCTTCTTTCAAAAACTCGGACAAAGCGGTCCCTGTGAATTCAGGATACATATCAATGCTCCCGGATTGCAGAGCTTGGAAGACGAACGATGTCTTGCCTAGACCGGGCTTCAGTTCAACGGACAAATCAGTCTCTTCTTCAATTAAGAGCTTATACATATTTATAAGAATTTCCGGCTCCGCTCCAAGCTTAGCTCCGATTACAAGCTGTTTGTCTTCGCGCAGCGAGATGAACGGCAGAATAATAACGAGAATCGCAATAACCAAGCATGCAGTTAATGCAATCGTTGCGCGCTTAAAGGACAATCCTTCAAACTTCCGCAACAAGAAATCAAATCCAAGTGCGAGCAGGGCAGCTGGAATGGCGCCAAGCACGATGAGATAAGGATCATTACGATCAATTCCCAGCAGGATCAGATCCCCAAGTCCACCGGCTCCAATCAGTGCGGCAAGTGTAGCCGTTCCAATGATGAGGACCATAGAAGTGCGGATTCCTGCCATAATAACGGGCATGGCAAGCGGGAGCTCAACTTTCGCAAGCCGTTTCCAGCGATTCATCCCCATCGCAGTCGCCGCTTCCTTCAAGGATGGATCCACTTCATTAATGCCTGTATACGTATTCCGTAAAATCGGAAGCAAGGCATAAGCGACAAGTGCGATAATAGCAGGCACTTTGCCGATGCCAAACAAGGGTATGAGCAGGCCGAGAAGGGCAAGCGATGGGATCGTCTGAAGCACTGCGCTCGCACCTATGATCGTTTCAGCCACCCGTTTCCGGTTCGTTAAATAAATGCCGATCGGAATGGAAATGAGTACTGCAAGAAAGAGGGAAATCAGCGAGATTTGGATATGCGTCAAAAGCGCACTAGCCAATTCAGCCTTCCTGTCTTGAAAGACATTCAAAAAATTATTCATTCGCTAGACGTCCCTCCCTTGCATCATCAGCCAAATAAGCAATTACAGTTTCCCGTGATATCATGCCAACCACTTCGCCTTCTTTTTGAACCGCCACCTGATCTGAATCAACTAGGGAATGCAAGAGTTCCGCCCAGCCGTCGTCGATTGAGATGGATGGAAAGCGATCGAATCCTTCTGCAATGGGCCGTAAATGGTCTGCTATTTTAAAAGGTTCCGGTATGCCGCTTGTAATAAATTCATGGACAAAAGCTGTAGCCGGCTGGGATGTCACTTCTTGGGGCGTCCCGATCTGTTCTATTTTTCCATCCTTCATGATACAAAGCCGGTCTGCCAGCTTTAAAGCTTCCTGAATATCATGCGTGACAAAGACGATCGTCTTTTGGATCGTCTTCTGCAGATGCATCAAATCATCCTGCAATTTCGCGCGGCTAATTGGATCAAGTGCGCTGAACGGTTCATCCATGAGGATAATGTCGGGATCAGCCGCCAATGCGCGGACCACACCAATTCGCTGCTGTTGCCCGCCGGATAGTTCACTCGGTTTCCTATGCCGGTACGTTTCTGCGTCGAGACCCACCATGTCGAGCAATTCGGTCACACGGGCATGAATCCGATCCTTTTTCCATTTCTTCAGCTCAGGGACAATCGCAATATTCTCCTCAATCGTCATATGCGGGAACAAGGCAATCTGCTGCAGAACGTACCCGATACGCCAGCGCAGTTCATGAATCGGATACTCGCTGACTTTCTTGTTGTCGATCCAGATCGTACCCTCCGTGAGGGGGATGAGGCGATTAATCATTTTTAACGTCGTCGTCTTTCCGCAGCCGCTTGGACCAATCAACACAAGAAACTCGCCCCGTTTGATTTCCAAATTGATCGAATCCACAACAACCGTTTGCTCATCATAAGACTTCGACACATTTTCAAAACGAATCATCGGTTCACTCCTTTCCTATTTTCCTATCATGCCATAAGTTATTAGTTGTAGGAAATGATATCCAATTTGGTTAGGGGATATTACAGAGTTGTAGACTTACTATGTATGAGAACAGCAGGAAAGTCATGAGCTTTCTGCTGAAGTCCGAACATCCCCGGTAAAAGAGGAATGACGGATAACCCTAACTAACTGACTGATACCCTTTTAGAAGAAATAGAAAACCATGGTAAAGAAACCGATAACTTTTTCAAAGGAATCGATAAAATCTAGGAAGTGATCGATCACGCATTTAATTTGCCTGATAAAAACGGGATTAATCGATTACCATGTCAAAGTGACCGATAACACTTTTAAAGTAATCGATAACTCATCAAAACTAACCAATAAAATCAAAGCGGGCATAATAGATAACGATCGCCCGGTGAAGTGCTACAATTAAGGCAGATGCAATATATACAGAAGATGATAGAGAGGAGTTTGCCAGAATGAAAGTGTATAAGTGGCTTGTCGGTGAGCAGGAAGCACAGGATTTGAAGGAACGATTTGAGGACAATACGATCATTCATTTGAAAAATAGTGATGAGCATTTGCTGTTGCTGGAGGCAGAGACTTCGCCGGTTGAATGGACCGAGTCGTACGAGGTTCGGGACCGGACTGGGGAACTGGAGCCGGGCCGTTTTGCTGTGCTGAATAATATACCGGTCAGCGAGGATGGAAGAGAGCTGTTTGAGCAGCGTTTTCGGAATCGGGCAGGCCTGATTGAACAGGAGCCGGGGTTTGTCGCGATTCGTGTTCTCCGGCCGCTGGATTCCGATACGTATGTCATTCTGACCATGTGGGAAAACGAGGAATCGTTTACTGGCTGGCAGCAATCGCAAGCCTACTCGAAAGCTCATGCCAAACGGGGGACGAGCGAGGGCATCGACAAGCGGCCGAATATTTTCCCGCGTCCTTCATTTGTGACAACTTATCAGTGAAAGGCAGCAACACTTCATACATCCAGAAGAGGGCACTCCAGAAAAATTACGGAGTACCCGCTTCTTTAATAATCGAATTGATCATATGAATAGAATCCCATTCGCCGGATGAAAAGCGGCTGATGGGATATTTTTTTGGAAATAACCTTGCTTGAATTTCTTTCGAATTACAACCTTTCGTATATAGCTCAAGGGTTTGCGCCCGCAGTTCATAGAGATACGCCAGCTTGTTTTGGAGCGCTTGTCGTCCCTCTTTGACATAGCCTGCGTGGCAGCAGAACAGTTCGTTGAATTCTAAGGCCAATACTTTTTCGATGGAAGCGATAATGGTTGGGATGCTCTCTTCGCGCATGATCAGTTTGGTCTTTGGATGAACGAATAAATCACCTGAGAAGAGTTGTCCGGTATCATTATTTAGGAAAGCCAAATGGTCATGTGAGTGACCGGGTGTCGTAATCACGCTCCACGAGCAGTTGCGGCTTGTAAAGGACTCTTCAATCGGCTGAGCTGTAAATGGCTGCCTCTTTCCCCAGAACCATTTCCGATAGAGAGGATACTTTGCTTTTTCGGCACATTCTTCGATGGACATGTCATTGATATAGATAGGCAGCCCATACTCATTTTGTAGAAATCCTGCTCCTCCTGAATGATCTTCATGTGCATGCGTGATGATGATTTGATCAATGTCCGCATTGGCAAAGAAAGGCTTGAACTCCTCCAGTAAAGATTGGGCACCCGTATCAATCAAAACCCCGTCCGTTTCAAAGCAGTGCACATTTAGCTGCACCCCTTTCCAGGAAAGGATGCCATTTATGTATCGCACACCGCTTGATTCCCCCAGAATGCATCTCTTCTTCATGAACAATGCTGCACCCCCAATTTAATCCCTTTTAAGTAGCTTATCATAAAATGAATGACTATTCAGTGCTTTTAGATAATAAATAATTGATTAGAGAAATAGTGTTACTTAATTAATTGCGATCCGTCTTATTCAATAATTAAGAGATACGAATAGGAGAGAAGAAATGAGAAGTCACCTTACTGGAATTGTCTTACTACTGCTGCCCATGATTGCCAGTTGTACGGTATTGAAAGAGAAGGACCCGTCTATTGCCTTGCAGGAAATTGAGAGCTCGTACAGTAAACCTTCCTTTCAACGTATCACAGAGGCAGATGTCCCAAAGCAACTGAAGCAGGCGGTGGAACGAGCAGAAAGGCTACCTGGTATTGCGGACATGGTGAATCCGGATTATCAATTTGAACTAGATGGCGACACGTACTTTCTTTGGATCTCCGAAGAGTCGGGAGCAATCCAGAACACCTTAGACACGCATATCGTTTATACCTTGCAGCCGGAAGATGCAATAGAAGTGCATCGCTTGATGGCGGCGAGGGATTGATCCAGCAGAATGTCAGTCGTTTTGAAACTCCTGAAGTTCAGTTACGTATATATAAATAAGTACACTGGAAGAAAAGGGGAATGTTATGTTTATATTCATTATTACCTTTATCTTATTCAGCCCTATCTATCTCTTTCTCATCCTCCAACTGAAATATCCCGAAGATACAACATTATGGGGAGAACGATGGATGTATAACGAGGATCCCGAGTTTTCGGATGAGGGGATAAAGTATATAAAAATTAGATCTATCATCGGGATAGTAATTTTAACACTGTTTTATCTCATCTGGTTCTTAAAGGTGTTATAGAAGCTATACGCATGAAGTGTTCCAGATGTGGTACCATGAAAGAAATGGACAAATGGGACAATTTAGTAATAGGAGGTGTTGGATTATGGGCATAGAATATTGGGTTTGGGTCTTTCTCACGCTGCTTGCCGTTATCGCAGTTAATTTCACCATTTATAAAGCGCTGAATAGGAATGTGAAAAATTCAACCGTCTTAAAAATCTCTACGGCCTTCACTTTCGTCCTATTTGTCGCCTTTGTCTGCTTTAAGATGTGGAGTACTTATCCGTGGCAGTAGACCGACAGGGATCATCGATCATGATAGGAGGGACAGCATGAAGATCGGTATTATCGGAACAGGCAATATTGCGACGTATTTACTTGAGATATTCAATGAAGAAAAGCAAGTGGAAGGAAAGGTCGTTTCGCTGTTTGGCAGAAATAGCGAAGTAGGAGAGCGACTGGAACAACAATATGGTGTTGCTTTCTATACGGACTTTCAAGCGTTTCTTCAATCATCGATTGACATAGTTGTGGAAGCGGCAACAGTGGAGGCTGCTGTCCAGTATATGAGACAGATTGTAGAAAATAAAACGGACTTGATCGTCAGCAGTATTGGTGCATTAAAAGACGATGCATTCCTGAGGGAAATACGAGTTCTTGCAGAAAGGAATGAAGTCACAATCTATCTCCCTTCCGGAGCCATCGGAGGACTGGATCTTCTGCAATCGGCAAATGCCATAGGCGGGCTGCACGATGTCCGGATTACAACGAAAAAATCACCTCGTTCGTTAGGGATGGAATCCATCAAAGAAGCGGCAGTGATATTCGAAGGGTCTGCGAGAGAGGCAATCGATAGATTCCCGAGGAATATCAATGTCGCATTATTGTTATCCTTGGCTGGGCTTGGCTCCGAGAAAACGAGGGTGCGTGTCATCGCCGATCCTGATATTGATCGAAACACGCACTGTATCGAAGCTGCCGGGGACTTTGGAGAGATGCGCATGGAGATTGAAAATAGACCGATGCCATCAAATCCGAAAACGAGTTATCTCGCCGCTTTGAGCGTCATTTCGACCCTCAAGAACAAAGGGAATGCGGTTCGAATTGGAAGCTGAACAGAGGGATGTGTTGCACATGAAAAGGATCTGTCTATCACTTAGCTGTGTGCTTCTCCTGGCAGCCGGTTTGTTTTGGCTCATTAATCAATTAACCCCGCGCCCAGGCGGTGTGTCAGGGAATGGAAATGTCGCCCTCTTGGTCATGATGCCGTTGCCACTTCTTTTTATCTTAGCTTTCGTCCTCTGGTACTTTATCTTTAAAAAGATACAACCAAGACTTCCGATCGTAGCAGGTATGTTGCTAGTTCTAGCTGCCGGGATAGCGGCCGGTATTTATTTTCAGCAGCTTTGGCTTGAGGAGTACCGACAGTATTTATTTCAAGTAAACAAAGAATTACACGGATATGGTGACTGGGATTACATCCGTTCCATTACTAGTTCGCTTGCTTCCCCGCACGTCAACAGCCAGTACTTCAATGGCTTTACGTATTTATTGTTTCTTGCTGCCACCATCGTTGCTGGATTGCTCACCTATGCGGTTCGGGGCGTAACTGACTCTAGGAGGGGAAAGTCCATTGAGTAGTAATCAAGACCGAAAATATTTGGAAATGGCATTGGAGCAGGCGGAACTGGCATTACAAGAGAATACATATCCGGTCGGCGCCGTTCTCGTGGACGAGCAGTACAACGTCATTGCTATTGGACGGAATCGAGTACATTCCGCCCAAGATACTACCGCTCATGCGGAAATAGACGCGATACGTAATGCCGGTGAAGCGATTTTTGACGCCAAAATTCGTCAGAAGACATTTACGCTTTACAGCACATTGGAGCCTTGTCCGATGTGCACAGGAGGAATTCTGTTCTCCAAAATCAAGCGGGTTGTATGGCTGTTGAATGACGAAATGGGCTTTGGAGGCTTACGCAAAATGAAAGAAGCGGGCATTTTTCAGGAGAAGATGGGCCGCATGGAATTGATTGAAGAGCCTGAGGCGGACTTGAAAGACAAGCAGCGACAGCTCATGCGAGCATGGGAGGATCATCCAAACCATGTGGCCCATTTAAGGGAAGCTGCTAAAAGTAAAGCAGAAACAGTTTAAGATTGATCATGGGAGGAGACATCTGATGGAGCAGAATAAAGACAAGGCAGTGGCGTTTCTTCAAACTATCGTTGCTGGACAGATTGACAAAGCATTTGAAACCTATGTGAGCCCTGAATTAATTCATCATAACCCTTATTTCCCCGGAGATGCGGAAGCATTGCGGTCGGCAATGAAAGAGAATGGGGACAGGAGTCCGGAAAAAATCATCACGGTGAAGCAGACCATAGAGGAAAACGGAAGAGTCATGGTTTATTCACATATACAACAACATGCTGGCGATATTGGGGCGGCGGTTGTGCATCTGTTTCGCTTCCATGAAGGAAAGATCGTGGAAATGTGGGATGTGGGACAACCGCTGAACGCAGACTCGCCTAATGAGAACGGGATGTTTTAACACGGTCTTGACTATAAATAGAAAAGTCCTCGGCAAAATTGCCAAGGACTTTTTTTAATGCAACACAGAGGACTGCAAGGCCCGCTGCAAAGTGGAACAAATGGATATGTTATCGAATGACAGGCCGAGCTGCGTTGCGGTTTGCGCAATTTCCGGACGAATGCCGCAAATGGTTGTCTGAATACCAAGCAGCCGCAGGGATTCGTGTAACTGGAATAGTTGCTGAGCAACCATTGTATCCACAACGAGAACGCCTGATAAGTCGATGAATAGGCGATCCAGTCCTTTGCCGGCACTTTGTTCCAATGCCTCATCCAAAATGGATTTAGCACGTACCGTATCAATATCGCCGATGAGCGGCAGCAATCCTGTAGTAGGTGTCAGTGATATGACGGGCACGCTCAGTTCATTGATCAGTTCCCGATGGCTGTGAAGCCGCTCCATCGAGTATCTGTCATACTCTTCCAGGAACCAGATGGTCACATGGTCCATCGTATCGATAATGACTTGGCTCCAATTATTTAATTCTTCTTCCGTACCATTCTGTTCGGCAATGAATTGTTGAACGAGCTCCAAGTAATGATTTCGGACACGATAAAACTCTTTCATAATGGAGTTGATTGGCGTTACTTGATGGCTTTCATCTTTAGCGACTGCCAAAATCCACTCCTCTAAGTTTTTCAGGAATATGTCCTCATCCTCTTTTAATACTTTAAAGAATTTAAGATGAAATAACTTATTTTGTTCTTTTAAGAAACTTATTTCTTTAGGATTCGTAGAAGCATAAACGCCTGAAGTCTTGTCCGCCTCTTCATACCATCTCTCTGTTAACTCTGTTGCTTTGCTCATCAAGAATTCGTATAGTTCCTCACATCTTGTCACTGCTTTGCCTCCCCTGGTTGGATTGCGTAATCGAGCTCTAAACCTTTCTATTACTTTAATATAAATGGATGGCTATTGCTAATAATTTACGGTTCGGGATGTCAGGAGATAAAAGAAGCACATGATTAAGCAGGTAAGTGGGCTTGATCAGAAGCATCTCAATATTATCAGGCTTGCTGCAGCCGAAGGACATCAGCTTTTGTTTCTAGCAGTTCGTTTGAAAGAATGATCGCTTGCGTCTTCTTTCTGTATGGTATCACTTAGATTTTCTGAATGCTTCTTCAAATAGAATAGCTTCGACAAATAATCACCAAATTATTGGTGGGTATCAATGAAGATTGTAATAATGAGCTGTAGATTTCTACAGTAAAATAAAGGATTTAGCAGGTAGATGAAGAAATTAATTAGTAGAGCAGAAGAGTAGATACTAGATCATGAAGACAAAAGAGGTGAAGTTTCGTGAAACTTGCGGAAGCATTAATTACACGGGCGGACTATCAAAGAAGAATTGAGCAATTGAAAATGCGGATCGGAAATAACGTGAAAGTGCAAGAAGGAGAACAGCCCGCAGAGGATCCGAATACGTTATTGACGGAATTGGATGACATTATGAAAGAGCTGACGTCTCTCATTCAACGAATCAATCGAACGAATTGTTCTGTGCAATTCGATGATGACCGGACACTTGCTGATGCTCTTGCAGATCGTGATCAGCTGTGGGAAAAACGGTTAATACTTGGGAAAATTGCCGAGCAGGCATCCGTACGGGCAGACCGCTACAGTCGTGCAGAAATCAAAATGATCAGCGCTGTGGATGTGGCGGCTATGCAAAAGAAGATAGACCGGCTATCCAAGGAGTTCCGTGAATTGGATACGAAAATCCAAGGATTAAACTGGTCAGTGGATTTATTATAAAAGAGAGTCGGTAGCTACCGAATCGCAAAGGTGAGTGCAAACCCGCCAACTGGGCAAGTTGGACTAACGGTAGGCAGATGGGGCTATGCCACTCGGTTCGAGTCCGATACGAACAATTGACGCCCAGTACCGTAACATCAGTACAAGTAGATTGTCATTGTAACGACCATGTACTAATTTGCGACGGCAGTGAGGGTGGGAACGGGGACTTCATTACAAGCATGCACCTACATGAAGATGTGTAGGTGCTTTTTGTGTTGATGGAAATAAAATAAAAAATGAGTAATTTGAAAAAAATACTTTGACCTTCAACCAAGTGGAACCTTTACAATGAACAATATAAAGGGTGACGAAAGGGAGGATATGAAATGGCATTTCGATGGGATGGCGGTTTTATTATGGTGGAATGGGACAAATTTGACGAAGGGGTAGAATGGTATACGACCCATCTCGGTTGGACATGTTTGGATAAAATCATTACGCCGGTCGGGAAAAAGGCTTTCTTGAAGATGCCCCGGTTGGGGGTCGTGACGTTAAAATCATTCGAGTCAGAACTCGATCATTTTCAGTTGAGGGAAAAGTTTGAGGGCGAAACTCGCCTTTGTTTTGAAGCGATCGATCTGGAAGATACGCTCGCTTATTTTTCGAAGGAAAAAATACACTATACCGAACTGGCCCCATTGCCGACGGGACATCGGCGTTTTGACATCCAAGCATTCGACGGGGCAAGATTGACTGTTGTCCATAATCCGAAGCAGGACGGCCAATTTGAAAATGTTCGAGTGACCGGTTTCAGTGATATCGTATGTATGAGTATTGGTGTTGCTGACATTGGGCAGTCCATTGATTGGTATGAGAAGCATTTGGGATTCATCTTAGAGGGTCATAAGGTTCGACATGCTTTTTTGAAGGTCGAGGACGCCTATGATTGGAATGAATTAAAGCAAGTCGTATACGATGCGATTTTATTCGAACAGATCGATAGGTCCGATGCCAAAAATGGTTATCCATCAGTACGCAATTATTTCGATGTGCGTCCGGATGTTTTTTATGAGACGTATGAAAAACTTTCGGAAGAAGGGATCCAGCTGTCTGAAATTGCAGGCAATGCAAATACAGGGTGGGCCGGCTTTCATTTTCACGACCCGGATGGCAATCAAATCAACGTTTGGTCCTATCCATTACGGTGATACGCAAATGACATTTACAATTAACGAATTTTCTGCTCGGACAGGGTTGCCCGCCAGCACTTTGAGATTCTACGATCAAAAGAATCTACTGAAGCCAGCCCATCGATCCGATAGTGGGTATCGACTCTATGATGAAAAGCAAATTTCCTCTGCCAGGATGATCCATTCGTTGCGTCATGCAGACGTGGCCATTGAGGAAATTAAACAATTTCTCGGGTCATCAGAAGAACAGAAACATCATTTCATAACGAAATGGCAGCAGGAGGTGGAATCCAAGCTCTCCTCCATCCAAGTTGCGAAACAATACCTTGGCGGGATTCGGCCGGCAGAAAATCATGTCCATTTAGTAAAGTGGAATGAGCCCCGGAAGTTCATCTGGTTTACACATGCTGTGGAGCGAAAAATCCATCCTTTTCACGCCGTGATAGAAGCGGATTTGGAGGAGATAAAGAAATGGGGGATACGCATCGCCCCTGGCATTTACATAAAAACATTGGATTCGGTTGGCGATAGGATGACGGGAGAGGTTGGGTTTCTTTTGGAGGCAGATTGCAAGCTGCCTCAGTCGATGGGCGACGATGTGTATGTGGAACACTACCATCCCCAGCTCTACGCCACAATGGAAGGCGACGTAACGGACCCGTTTCTCTGTTTCTCTTTTATTCAAATGCTGCAGAAATTCGGGTTCCAAACAAAAGGCCAAAAATTGGAGCGGTTCGCTTCTTTAGAGGATACAACATTTACGTATTTAATTCCCTTGATGGAAAAGGAGAGGTTTTGATGGCGGTAAAGGAAATTGTAGAATGTATGGCGGTTTTTCCTGGGGGCGAGGAGGTGCAGCGCATTCAGACAGAACATCGACTGAAGCTTATTGATTTCTGGGGAATCAGCAAAGGCAGCAAGGTGTTGGAAATTGGTTGTGGTCAAGGGGATACGACCGCTGCATTAGCGTACACGGTTGGCAAACAGGGAAGTGTCATTGGCCTTGATATTGCAACCCCATCCTATGGAAGTCCGGTTACGCTTGGAGAAGCGGCTGCTCATTTGAAGCAATCTCCGCTCGGGAGCCAAACGGAAATTCGATTTGAATGTGATGTATTATCGGAGGACGTCGATTTTCCACCTGGGACGTTTGATTTTATTGTCTTCTCCCATTGCTCATGGTATTTGGAGTCGTTTGAAACACTGGCGGCCATATTTTCTAAAATCAAGAAATGGGGCGGGAAACTTTGTTTTGCAGAATGGGATACGCGTATCCAAACGATCGAGCAATATCCTCATTTCTTGGCGGTATTGATTCAATCACATTATGAGTGTTTTAAAACAGATAGTTTAGCCAATGTGCGGACGCTGTTCACTCCGATGGACGTAGAGCGGATTGCAAAAAGTACAGGCTGGTCCATTCAACGAGAGGGAACCATCGTTTCCCCGGAACTGCAAGATGGGGAATGGGAGATTGAGATGACTTTATCCGAATATAAGGATCTGCATAATCTCACAGAAGTGCCGGATAAAGTGAAGAGCTTGCTCCATGCAGAAATTCAACTGTTGGAAGAGGCACGGAACCAGCATTCAATCAAACCTCTCTCTACCTATGCATTCGTTGCAACCTGCGAGTAACCATAACAATTCCACTTACTGGGACAGCATGATAAACTGGTCATACGACAAGGGGGAGATGTAATGACTACAACACAAACGATGTCAATTCATCGGGCATTATCCGAACTGAAAACCTTGAATGACCGGATCCCAAAAGCGATCAATGAGGCAGACTTCATCGCAACAGACCGAAAATCGGCACAGAAAATAAATGGCCTCACCATCGAAGACTATGAAAAGACAATCCAAGCTGGTTTCGACAAGGCAGTATCCCTGCTCGAACGTCGCAACCGGTTAAAGGATGCGATTGTCCAGTCCAACGCGGTTACGGAAGTCGTGGTCGCCGGGGAAAAAATGACGGTTGCGAAAGCGATTGAGCGAAAATCTTCGATTGCACATGAAGAGAAATTGCTTTCGACTATGATTGGGAAACGTCGAATGGCCATCAATAAACTATCCACGGAAAACGAGTCCCTCCCAAGCCGCTTGGAAGACTACTTGACTGCCATCTTAGGCAACAAAGAACATGCGAAAAAAGAAGAAGTCGAATTGCATACAAAGTCATTCATGGAACGTAATGAATACGTCCTGATCGACCCGTTGCATTTGGATAAGAGGATTGAAGAGTGGGAAGAGCGGGTCTCGAGCTTCAAAGCCGAAGTTGATGCCGTCTTATCCGAATCAAACGCTATCACGACCATTACCATATAATGTTCACCAATGCATGAGTAATCGAAAACGATATCCACAAGACCCTTCTTTTACCGGAATTTCTTTGGGTCAAATAGAAAACCGGCCTCAACTAATCAAATGACTTTTACTGAGCAGAATAAAAGCTCAAAACTCAGCGTTCAAAGCTGTAAAACTTAGATCTTAAAGTTCTTCATCGATTAAAGTTAAACGCTTAACAATCAAGGCTCTTTCAAACCTTGGGGAACCAGTTACGGGATTCTTGTGTTGGCCCATCGTTCACTGCCAAGCTGATTATTTCGTGCATTATCTGTATCTAGCCCCTCCCTGGAGCCTGCTCCGGTGGATGGGTTTTTTGATTTATTGGCGTGAATTTGTAACCGCTCGATTAGGTGGGATAAGCGCTCGTATAACTAGGTAACCTCTCGTATCTTCCCTCGAACCACTCGTATCCACCGACAACCGCTCGTATAATTTGTGGACCGCTCGTATATTCGAGTTAACCTCTCGTATCTGCCTTCGAACCACTCGTATCCGCCTCTCGTATAATCTGTGAACTGTTCGTATCACCTTTCCCGGTCTCGTGTAGTTGCGACGGTACGGAAGTATCTCTTGTTTTATCAATCGGAAGTCGTGTCAGTATTAAAACTCGATCTCTCACAAGCGTGCCTCACCTGAAGCAGTTCTAAAAATCACTTCATCACCCCCTAAATCTCAGGCAGCATAACCCATATAGGCGAAAAACCTCCTTGCTATTTCAAAATACATTTGGTAGTCTTAAAATTAATTCCGAGTAAGTTGATAAGAAAAGGGTGTTTTTAATGGGAATTGAGTTTAATGAGCTGTTCGATCAATGGGCGGAGTCGTATGACAGTACAGTGGCTGGTTTTGATTTGGAGTATAAAGATGTGTTTGCGAAGTATGAGGAGATTTTGGAGAACGTGGCACAGCGGAGTGAGGGCTTTGTTGTGGAATTTGGGGTGGGGACAGGGAATTTGACGGAGAAGCTATTGGCTCAAGGCTTGGAAGTGTATGGGGTGGAACCTTCCAAAGGAATGAGAGAAAAAGTTCTTCAAAAACTTCCCGACTTGGATGTAGTCGATGGGCACTTTTTGGAGTTTCCGGAGCCTTCTGTGCAGGTCGGCACGATGGTCAGCACGTATGCTTTTCATCATTTGACAGACGAGGAGAAAGCGGAGGCGCTGGTCAATTTTCATCGCCTGTTAAGACAGAATGGTCGAATCGTTTTTGCTGACACCGTTTTTATGACGGAGCTGGCGAAGGAGCAGAAAATTGAAGAATCGGAGCAGAAAGGGTATTTCCGGCTGGCGAGAGATTTAAGGACAGAATATTATTCCACCATTCCAAGCTTGATGGAGATGTTTCATACTGCAGGGTTTGACGTGAAGTTTGAGCAGCAAAATGATTTCGTTTGGCTAATGGACGCTACAAAAAAGGAGAGATGAACATGTCTGCTACGGAAAAGAAGATGAACGTGGAAAGTTTCAATTTGGATCACACGAAGGTGAAAGCGCCGTATGTACGTTTGGCTGGGGTGAAAGAAGGAATCAATGGGGATGTGATTCGCAAATACGACATTCGTTTTACACAACCGAACAAGGATCATTTGGAAATGCCGGCGATTCATTCCCTTGAGCATATGATGGCGGAATTCAGCAGGAATCACTCTGATCGTATCGTTGATATTAGTCCGATGGGATGCCAGACGGGTTATTATATGGCGCTCATCAATCATGATGATTATGATGAGGTGCTTACGATACTGGAGAAGACGTTGCAAGACGTGTTAGAAGCAGACGAAGTGCCGGCGTGCAATGAAGTTCAATGCGGTTGGGCGGCAAGTCACAGTCTGGAAGGCGCGAAGGAAGCGGCAAAAGGCATGCTTGAAAAACGGAGCGAGTGGACCCAAGTATTTCAATAAAAGAGGGACAGCATGAATTACGTAAAAAGTATAAAAGACTTGATTGGAAATACGCCATTGCTCGAGTTGAGATCCTTCCCCCTACCGCATGGAGTCAGGTTATTTGCCAAACTGGAATACTTTAATCCGGGCGGCAGTGTGAAGGACCGGCTCGGCTACTATTTGATCGAGCGTGCGTTGCTGGAGGGGAAGCTGATAAAGGGTGGAACCATTATTGAACCGACTGCCGGCAATACGGGGATCGGCCTGGCCCTTGCGGCGATCCACCATGGAATCCAAACGATTTTTGTCACGCCGGAAAAATTCAGTGTGGAAAAACAGGCTTTGATGAGAGCGCTTGGTGCAACGGTTGTAAATACACCAACAGAACTCGGGATGGCAGGCGCTATTCAAGAGACAAAGCGACTACTTGAAGAGGTGCCGGGTGCCTATAGTCCAGGACAATTTCAGAACGCGGCCAACCCTGATACGTATTATCATACGTTGGGACCTGAGCTATGGGAGGCTCTGGAGGGGGACATCGGTGTTTTTGTCGCTGGCGCTGGTTCGGGCGGAACGTTTACTGGAACAGCCCGTTATTTGAAGGAGAAGAACCCGTGTATTCGTTGTGTTGTCGTAGAGCCAGAGGGTTCGATTCTAAATGGGGGAGAACCGGGAAGTCATCGCACGGAGGGAATTGGAATGGAATTTATCCCTCCATTCATCGATCAAAGCCTGTTTGACGGTATCCATACGATTTCAGATGAAGAGGCATTTCATTTCTTGCGGGAAGCGGCACGAAGAGAAGGGCTGATGATTGGCAGTTCATCCGGGGCTGCATTGGCAGCGGCATTGAAGGAAGCGGAGCAGGCGCCGCCATGGACGAATATCATTACCATTTTTCCGGACAGCAGTGAACGATATATGAGCAGCGGAATCTATGACGAGGTGAAGAAGCAATGAAGAAGAAAACTAAATTGATTCACGGCGGAATCAGCCGGGACCCTTATACGGGCGCAGTCTCGATACCGATTTATCACGCAAGCACGTACCAGCAGGACGGTGTAGGGAATTTCAAATATGAGTATGCCAGAACGGGCAATCCGACACGGGAAGCCCTGGAAACATTAATTGCGGATTTGGAAGGCGGTGCCAGAGGGTTCGCCTTTGGTTCCGGAATGGCTGCGATTGCCGCAGTCGTTCAGCTGTTTTCTGCTGGGGATCATCTCCTGCTGACGGATGATGTCTACGGGGGAACGTACCGGATCATGACGAAAGTGTTTCATCGTTTCGGTATTGACGTGACGTTTGTGGATACGACCGATCTGGAAACCGTTAAGAAATCTATTCGGCCGGAAACAAAGGCCATTTTTGTAGAAACTCCGACGAACCCGCTTTTGAAGGTGACAGACGTCAAGGCGATAGGTGAGATAGCCAAAGAGCATGGCTTGCGGTTTATTGTTGATAACACATTCAGCACTCCGTATTGGCAAAACCCGATTGCCCTTGGTGCAGACATTGTTTTGCACAGTGCAACCAAATACTTGGGTGGCCATAGTGATGTTGTAGCCGGATTGGTCGTGGCGGCCACTGATGCATTAGGCGATGAACTGCATTTTATTCAAAACTCGACCGGAGGCATTTTGGGCCCGCAGGATAGCTGGCTGTTAATCCGCGGCATTAAAACGCTCGGTGTCCGAATGGAGGAAGTGGAGGCGAATACAAAAGCGATCGTCTCCATGCTGCAACAGGAGAAGGCAATCGGGAAAATCTATTATCCGGGCCTTGCGGATCATCCGGGCCATGCGATCCATCAATCGCAGGCAGGCGGGTTTGGAGGAATGGTTTCCTTCACAGTCGAAAATGGAGAGAAGGCCAAGGACATTGTTAAATCGGCTCGCTATTTTACGCTGGCGGAGAGTCTCGGAGCGGTAGAAAGTTTAATTTCTATCCCATCCTTGATGACGCATGCCTCCATCCCGAGGGAGAGAAGACTGGCACTCGGAATCGAAGACGGGCTAATCCGAATTTCGGTTGGCCTGGAGGATGCGGAGGATTTGGTGGAGGATTTGAAGTCAGCAATACGTAGGGTCGACGAATAATAGGGAAGCGGGCTCGCAACTTTATTTGGTTGCGGGCTATTCTTATGGTTGTTTCTTTAGAGAACGAGGCTGGAGAATCCTAAGAATGGAAGTCCCCCTGTCAAAGCGCTATCATGGATGTGGACAGGGAATGAAAAGCCCTTCTTTTAAATAAATACTAGGTGGCAATTCAAATAGTAGTTGGGAGTGTGTTCACATGATCCAGTCAAACGCAAAAAAGTTCAATGGCATTCCATTTTCTATTCTCGATCTGGCGATGATCAATGAAGGAAGTGACGCCGCCCAATCGTTTAAAAATACGGTCGACCTTGCGCAGCATGCAGAGCGCTGGGGTTTTAATCGATATTGGTTGGCGGAGCATCATAATATGCAGGGTGTTGCAAGTTCAGCGACGTCCATCATTATAGGGCATGTGGCAGGTGCCACGAAGACCATGCGTGTCGGCTCAGGCGGCGTCATGCTGCCAAACCATGCGCCACTCGTCATTGCGGAACAATTTGGAACGCTTGAAGCCATGTATCCTGGACGCATCGATCTCGGGCTAGGTCGGGCGCCAGGAAGTGACCAGGCAACGGCGTACGCTCTTCGCAGGACATTGCATAGCAGCGGGGAGGATTTTCCTGAACAACTTGCTGAGCTGCGGGGCTATTTCGAGTACAACCCGACGGCACGTGTACGAGCAGTACCGGGAGAGGGACAAGACATTCCGATTTGGCTACTAGGCTCAAGCGGATTCAGTGCGCAGCTGGCGGCTGAACTGGGGCTGCCATTCTCGTTTGCAAGCCATTTTGCACCTGCTTACCTGATGCAGGCGCTGCAGCTTTATCATCAACGGTTCAAGCCGTCGAAGGATCTTTCTGAGCCGTACGTCATGCTTGGCGTCAATGTCATTGCTGCTGATACAGATGAAAAAGCGCACTATCTGGCGACGTCTTATATGCAACAATTTTTGAATATCCGCAAAGGTGTCACAGGCAAATTTAAGCCGCCACACGAAGATCCGGATGCTGCCTTCGACGAATATGAAAAGGCAGCCATCGAAGAGTTACTGGGGTGGCCATCGACGATTGTCGGAAGTCCTGACACAGTTAAACGGAAATTGGAGGCATTTCTGCAGACGACCAAAGCGAATGAGCTTATTATCAGTTCAGGAATCTATCATCATGCGGATCGCTTACGATCGTATGAGATTCTTGCCGAAACGATGTCGTAATGCATAACAAAAGCATGCCGGATCACTTTTCAGATCTGGCATGCTTCTTTTTCGTGCTAATAAATTCAGTGGAACATTATCGTTTTCGTTTCTTTGGATCCAGTGCATCTGCCTTTTTGGCTACTATCTTCTCAAATTCCACGTACACAAAATACTTGTTGTCCTCCATTGCCTCGACACTGACGACTTTTCCATTCCTTCCTTTAATGCGGATTTCTTCATCAACAGCAGGCAAGTTCCGTAATGCTTGATTGAGTACGTACGTTTTATTTTCATAGAAATGAACTGCAAACATGGTCTTGTCCCCTTTTTCAATTTAGTTACATGTCATCTATTTATTCTATGTATGTCATTTTGAAATAGACCGCTCTATCCTTTAAAACAAGTACCCTTGCAATTCGCAATAGTGTAACATGTATGGTAAGAGGAATTGCATTCGTATAGATGCTGGAGGAAGGGAAGATCTGTTTGAAACCGAAGTCTCTGCAATTTCGAATTTTTGCGTACGGAGCGCTTTTCGTTTCGCTCGTTGCTGTTATTATTGGTATTTCCTTTTATTTCACAATGTCACAGGGGATTGAAAAGCAAATTGGCGTCAGAGCGCTCAGCATAGCAGAAACGACGGCCGACCGTCCCGATATTCGAGCTGCCTTTGAACAGGCTGATCCATCGCATTACTTACAGCCGATTGCAGAAAAGATTCGCAGGCAAACTGGAGCTGAATATGTAGTCATAGGAAATAAAGAAGGAATTCGCTACGCACATCCAGTAGTAGAACGAATCGGGAAAAAAATGGTGGGAGATGATAATGAGCGGGCTCTCATATTTGGAGATTCTTATGTTTCGGAAGCAACAGGCACACTTGGACCTGCGTTAAGAGGAAAAGCACCAATTAAAAACAATGAGGGCGAAATAATTGGTGTTGTTTCTGTAGGTTACTTAAATGAAAATATATCTCATACCTTTTTTGAGTATGTCGATAACATATCCTATATCGTGTTGATTGCAATTGGCATTGGCATTATCGGCTCTAGTATTCTCGCGCGTAATATCAAAAAGGAACTGTTTAATTTGGAGCCTGTAGAAATTGCCAATCGGTTAACGGAACGAAATGCTCTCATCGAATCAGTACGTGAAGGCATAGTTATGGTTGACGCTAATGGGTGCATCACAACTGTCAATGCAGCCGCTTATGACACGCTATCCATTCCCGACCGAACAGAGATGATAGGCAAGACCATTCAAGAAGTTCTTCCAAATACGTTGTTGCCAAGAGTGCTTGAAACCGGGGAGAGGCATTTGGATCGTCCCATGGAGATTAAAGGAAAAAAGGTAATCGTCAACCGAATTCCGATTCACTCGAACGGGAAAATTATCGGAGCAGTTTCTACGTTCCGGCTCCAGTCGGAATTGGATCAGCTTGTTACGGAGCTGTCTCAAGTGAAACGATATACGGATGCCTTGCGTGCACAAACACATGAATATCATAATTTCTTGTACACCATCTCGGGTCTCATTCAACTCAATTCCTACGAGGAAGCATTACATTTAATTCATAATGAAACCGCTGAACAACAGTCGTTAATCCAGTTTGTTTCAAAACGACTGCAAGATCCTTTTCTCGGTGGTATAGTCATTGGTTTTTTCAATCGAGCCAAAGAATTGAAAGTCCGTTTTTTGCTGGATGAAGATAGTTTCCTTAAAGAATTGCCGCCCCATCTACAAAAAACTCATTTTGTCTCGATTATCGGAAACTTGGTGACGAATGCATTTGAAGCGGTCGAATGGCTTCCGGAAGAAAGAAGGATGGTGCGTATCTTTATTTCGGATAACGGCGAGGAAATATTGCTCGAGATTGAAGACTCAGGAAAAGGAATTGATTCAGAGATCTTCAATGCATTATTTCAAGAGAGAGTTTCAACAAAAGAAGGGAAGAGCCGGGGGTTTGGATTAATGAAAGTGGCGGAAAATGTTGAGGATTTAGGAGGGTCCATTACATTTGAAAAAGGAGATCTGGGTGGTGCGCTATTCATCATCTCCATTCCAAAGAGGGGAATAAAAAATGAGAACACCGATCGAAGTTTTGATTATAGAAGATGATAAGCGAATTGCTGACATCCATCGTCGGTTTATAGAAAAGATGGAAGGATTTAAAGTCGTAGGTACTGCGCATAATGGCGAGGAGGCAAAAGAATGGATACAAGCATTGTTGCCGGAACTTGTACTGCTGGATGTTTACTTGCCTGATACACTTGGTACTGAAATCATGGAGTTTATCCATACTAACAGCCCTGATACGGACATTATCTTTATTACTGCGGCAGCAGAGGTGGATATTGTCAAACATGCATTTCGAGGCGGAGTCGCCGATTATATATTAAAACCACTCACCTTTGACCGTTTCCAGGAAAGTCTCCTGTCATATAAGTCGAAGAAAGAAACTCTTGGAAGGGATGGTACTCTGGAAGAGGATTCCATCCAATTGTTATGGAATAAGTCTGCCTCAAAGCCGACAAATAATACGCCGCCTCTTCCGCCGAAAGGAATCGACCCGTTAACACGCGAGAAGGTCGTTCATCATCTCGAACAGATGGATGGAGGCGTGACTGCGGAGCAATTGGGTTTGGAAATCGGGGTTAGCCGCTCTACTGCAAGACGCTATTTAGAGCACCTAGTTACAGAAAAACGTGCCAGTACTGAATTGTTATATGGATCGGTTGGGCGTCCTGAAAGAAGATATTTCATTACACAACAACGGTGAACAATATGAGCAAAATGAACTTAACCCCCATTATCCAACTTATCGTCATAAACATTTAAAACTAGTAACTTTCTGATAAATTGATGGTAGCGAAAATGAAAACGCTATCATCAATTTTTTATATTAAGGGGGAAGTAAGATGAAGTGGAAAAAGTTCACGAAAACTGCATTGGCAGGGGTGTTGGCACTTAGCCTTGCAGCATGCTCAAGTGCGGATGGGGAATCGACCAAATATCCTGAGCGAAATATTACAATTGTAGCGCCTTCTGGTGCTGGTGGAGGATGGGATCTAACTGCCCGTGCGATTGCAAAGACGATGAACGATACGAAGTTGATCGAAAAGCCGATTACTGTAGAGAACAAACCAGGTGGTGGCGGAGCAGTATACATGGCGGAATTCGCGACAAAAGAGGTCAAGAATGACTACGCTTTACTTGTGAAATCACCACCCATCTTAATTAACAACAATAAAGCAGAAGGAAACAGCCCTTATGGTTACAAGGATACGAAGCCATTAGCGCAATTGACACGAGATTATGGAGCGATTGTCGTTAAAGCAGATTCGGAATTCCAAACATTACAAGACGTACTGGAAGCCATTAAAAAGGATGCTTCAGCTGTAACGCTTGCTGGTGGATCGGCACCTGGCTCCATGGACCATCTGGTTGGTGTCCTGCCAGCCTTTGAATATGGAATTGATCCGAAAACAGTCAAATATGTGTCTTATGATGGCGGTGGAGAAGCAATTGCAGCATTGCTTGGTGGAAATGCCGATGTTATTGCGACGGATGCTTCTACCATTGGCGCTTACATGAAATCAGGAGATGTCCGTGTGTTGGCGGTCAGCTCGTCAGAACGGCTGGGGGGAGAACTAGCTGAGGTCCCAACATTTAAAGAAGAAGGTCTTGATGCTGAATTTACAATTTGGCGAGGTCTTTTCGGACCTAAAGAGATGTCAGATACCGCGGTTGACTACTGGTCTGAGAAGCTAGAGAAAATGGTGGAGACAGACGAGTGGAAAGCTGAATTGGAGAAGAACGGTTGGGAAAGTGAATATCGTAACTCCGACGACTTTACGAAGTATTTGGAAGAACAGGATAAAGTGATAGTGGAGCTGCTCACAGCACTTGGTATGCAAAAATAAAATTCTTTCAGGGCGGCTACAACGCCGCCTTTTTCTATTAGGGGGGTGTTAAAGACTATGAGTAAAACATTCGATCGTTATGCAGGTATCGCTTTTTTACTGATTGGTCTTTTATTTGTTATTGAAAGCTCAAAAATAGCTGATAGCGCATATGGGTCAGCAGTTGGTCCGAAAATTTTCCCGATGTGGCTTGGCATTATTTTAATGATGCTCAGCTTGCGCTTGCTGTACGAAGCGTTTAAAAACAAATCCGAGGTGGAAGCGAGCGACAAGCTGCAAGTCAAAAAGTTCCTCATTATTTTCGCAGCCGCAGCGCTGTACGCATTTTTACTTGAGAAGATAGGCTATGTCATCTCGACATTCCTCTTTTTACTATTGGCATTTCAAACGATGGAGCGTGGAAGAATCTTAGTATCCACTGTTGTGGCGGCCTTGTTTTCGGGAGGAGTTTACTATTTCTTTGCGGAGTTTCTCGGCGGTTCATTGCCCGGATTCCCTGTCTGGTAAACGGAAAGGAGTTACACTATGAGCACAATACAATTTTTAGCTGATGGGTTTGGTATCGCGTTTCAATGGCAAAATCTATTGTTCGCGCTAGTCGGCGTCGTAATTGGAACAGCAGTTGGCGTATTGCCGGGTATTGGACCGATGAGCGGTGTTGCCCTACTCATTCCAGTGACGGCCACTTTAACATCCGGCATGCCGACGAGTGCCGCAGCGGCCAGTTCCATCATCTTACTAGCCGGTGTTTATTATGGAGCAATGTATGGGGGATCGACAACGTCCATTCTCTTAAATACACCAGGTGAATCATCATCTGTCGTGACAACGCTCGATGGGTATCAAATGGCGAGACAAGGTCGCGCTGGTGTAGCACTTGCCATTGCAGCGATAGGATCATTTTGTGCAGGTATCATTTCGCTGATCGGTCTTGTTTTATTGGCAGAGCCATTATCAAATGTCGCGATTAAATTTGGGCCGGCTGAGTATTTCTCTCTCATGTTATTAGGATTGGCAGCGGTTAGCGGATTAGCAGGGAAGTCTATGACGAAAGCGTTAATTATGACGGTTTTCGGTCTCATGTTGGGAACGATTGGGATAGACGCGGTTTCTGGTATTGCCCGCTTTACATATAACCAGCCGATTCTTTTTTCAGGATTGGAGTTCTTGACGATTGCAGTTGGGCTCTTTGCTTTAGGTGAAGTGTTCAAGACGATCTTGGAACGGGATCATGAAGATGGTGCCATTGCAAAAATCAATCGGATCCTTCCAACGAAACAAGATTTGAAAGACAGTTCTGTCCCGATTGTTCGTGGATCGCTGCTTGGATTTTTCATCGGCGTGCTCCCGGGCGCAGGGGCAACCCTTGCATCATTTTTTTCTTATATGACGGAAAAGAAATTCAGCAAACGTCCTGAGACATTTGGCAAAGGGAATATTGCTGGAGTTGCAGGTCCGGAATCAGCAAATAACGCAGCATCCGGCGGAGCAATGATTCCACTTCTAACGCTAGGAATTCCTGGTTCGGGAACGACAGCTATTTTGATGGGAGCACTCATCATGTATAACATCCAGCCAGGCCCACTTTTGTTTGACGAACATCCAGAAGTCGCGTGGGGATTGATTGCGAGTATGTTCATCGGCAACTTGATGCTGCTTGTGCTGAATATGCCACTAGTTCGCGTGTTTGCTAAAGTTATCCAAACGCCGAAGAAATATTTATTGCCGATCATTGTAGCCATTTCTTTTTTCGGCGTATATGCAGTGCAATATACAACATTTGATCTGTATTTGTTGTTAGGTTGCGGTATTCTAGGTTACGTGCTTTCTAAAAATGATTATCCTGTCGCTCCTCTTGTGCTAGCACTTGTACTAGGTCCAATGATTGAAAATAATATGAGAAGAGCATTGACGATATCAAACGGAGACTTCAGTATATTTATCACAAAGCCTCTCTCGCTTATTTTTATTATTGTCGCAGCAGCATGGCTCCTCATTCCCCTTCTATTAAAATTAAAAGGCCGATCGGTCATTGTTGAGGAAGAAGGGTAAGGAAAGTCTCAAAATCGGATTGCCTGGTAGTGTAGGTAATCCGTTTTTGCTTTGATTCGAAATCAAACGAATTATTGTCATGACACCTTTGACAGTTTAAGCTATAATAGGAACGTTCCAATCACCCTTTAGACGATGAAAGGGGATTTTTTTATGATTTCTTTACATAAGGTAAGTAAAAATTTTGCTGGATTTCAAGCTGTGCGCTCTCTGGACCTGACAATCCCGCAAGGCGAGATACACGGAATCATTGGGTCAAGCGGAGCTGGAAAATCGACCTTGCTGCGGTTAATGAATTTGTTGGAGATTCCTGATACGGGTGAGGTAGTTGTGAATGGACAGCAGCTGACCAGTTTGAAGGGAAAGAAACTCCGGCAGGCGCGCATGTCGATCGGAATGATTTTTCAACAGTTTCATTTAGTTTTAAATAAGACGGTCTATGAGAATGTTGACGTGTCATTGCAGCTAGGGGGCATGCCAAAAGCACAGCGGCAAGAACGTGTGATGGAGTGCTTGCAATTTGTTGGACTCGAACAGTTGAAGGATAAGTATCCTGCTCAGCTGAGCGGCGGTCAGAAACAGCGAGTCGCCATTGCCCGAGCTTTGGCAAATAAACCGCAAGTCTTGTTATGCGATGAGCCGACGTCTTCACTTGATCCGGACACGACCATTGGGATTCTTGGCATTTTAAAAGATATTAATAAAAACTTCGGCGTCACTATTGTGCTGGTCAGCCACGAAATGGACGTCATTAAAAGTATTTGCCAGCGGGTCACTGTGATGGCGGATGGCGGCATTTTTGATACGGTTTCGATTGAGCCAAAGGGGATCGGAACTGTTTCAAGCAATCCGCGTAACTTTGTCGAGCAACTGACAAAAGGCGGTGAAACAGACCATGCCTGAGATTCTGCTTCAATATCAAGATGAGATTTGGCGTTCGATCGGAGAAACAATGGTGATGGTGGGTGTGTCGATTGCAGCCGCAGTACTCATTGGACTTCCAGTAGGCACACTTTTGTACCTTTGCAGGAAAGGGCAAATTTATGAGAATCCATTGATCTTTTCCACTTTAAATTTAGTCGTTAATATTATCCGCTCTTTCCCGTTTTTATTATTAGTCGTCTTTTTAATACCCTTCACTCGATTGGTTATTGGAACGGCAATCGGAACCGAGGCCGCCACTGTGCCATTATCGATCATCGCTATTGCGCATTATTCCAGACTAGTCGAACAGTCATTATTGGATGTGCCAAGAGGGGTTGTGGAAGCGGCCATTTCGATGGGCGCCTCGGGGAAGGATATCATTTTTAAATTTTTGTACGTGGAAGCCAGATCCGGATTGGTCCTTGGTTTAACGACATCTATCATTAGTTTCATTTCGTATTCGACGATCATGGGTGTCGTAGGAGGCGGCGGGATTGGTGACTTCGCCATCCGGTACGGATACCAGCAATTCAAGACGGACTTAATGATGTATATGATTCTCATCATGATTATTCTGGTTCAGTTCATTCAATTTACAGGCATGACAATTGCTCGGAAAATCGATAAAAGATAACAGGAGGCAACAACATGAAAAAACTACTTATGCTGATGGCGGTACTCCTAGTCATCGTAGCGGGTTGCAGTAAAGATAAAGGCACAGACAAAGAGAAAGCTCTAGACGGACAAGAAACGGACAAGCCCGTTACATTGAAAGTCGCTTCTTTAATTCCGCCAATGACGGAAATCTTGGATTTGGTAAAACCTGAATTGGCAAAGGAAGGCATTGAGCTTGAAGTAGTTGTGCTAAGTGACAATGTTCAGCCGAACAGTGCGCTCGCTGCAAAAGAAGTGGACGCAAACTTCTTCCAGCACGTGCCGTACATGGAAGAGTTCAACCGAAATAATGATGCGAACCTGGTGCCGATCCAGCCAATCTATTTTGCAAATTATGGCGTCTACTCAAAAGATTTTGCTTCAATCGATGAGCTGCCGGAAGGAGCAGTCATCGCCATCGCGAATGACGTGTCCAACATTGACCGTTCACTCTCTCTTTTGGCGCAGCATAACGTCATTTCATTGAAAGAAAAGACAGGCAGCTATTATACACAAGCGGACATTGTAGAAAATCCAAAGAACTTTAAGTTTGAAGAAGTGGATCTGCTTATGCTTGCACGGATGTATGACGATGCAGACGCTGTCATCATGACACCGGCATACGCAGCACCGCTCGGCTTAACACCAAAAAGCGATGCCTTACTAACAGAAGGCGTGGAAAATGACTTTGCGATCACCCTTGTGGCACGCGAAGACAACAAAGACTGGGAGCCAATACAAAAGCTCGCCAAAGCAATGACAAGCGACGAAGTGCGCGAGTTCTTGGAAGAGAATTACGATGAAACAGCGATTCCAGCATTTTAATGACATTAATTAAACCTTGAGAGGACGATTGTCTTCTCAAGGTTTTTGTGTGGAGTGACTTATGTTGTTGAATTGTGTGATTGTTGTTTTAACCATTTAGTAGATGCTGAATTGTATTCTCGATTGAAGTAATGACACTAGAATAATTAAAGATAATGAGTATGGCCATAACAATATATAACGAAGCTGATATAATAACAGCTTTTTTCATCTTTAAGTTATGAAAAGTAAATAATCCCAACAGTACTGTTGCAGTAAAGATCACACCAACATACCAAAGAGTTTTAAGGTAAGAAATATTGGATTCTAAAGAAGTTATTTTCAGCTCACTATTCACACTGTCATCTATTGCAACTCGATTACTGTCAGCACCTTTTGCAATTAACACCTCGCCATTCTGTTTCTCAAGTGAATAACCTCCAGGGTATATTGCGAAAAAGTGAGTAAGTAAAAAGATAGATACCACGGCCACCAATGTACATACGACTATCCAACGCACTTTCTTTTTCTCGTGTTGGATATTCATTATCGTTTCTACCTTAACCATTCCTTTCATCGTACATTTTGGAAATATACATATATAACCATTATATTACAGGAGGATGGAAATTTCAAATAGTTATAAAAATATTTAGTTAACAGTTTCATTCAGAACACAGTGAACATACATATCATGCGTTTAGCCTGCCATCAAACATAAAGAGTTCTCGTAAAGGCCCTGAAATTCTCGACCTACAAATGAAAGCAAGTATCGGCAGGACATCATAAATGGCTTCATCTGAAAAGGACCAATTGACATGCGGTTGACTTGTACGGTAGCCTAAATGACAGTACATAGAGAGTTTGGAAGCAGGGGGATGGATATGGAGTTTCAATATGAGTTGACGGAAGAGGATGTGGTGGCGTTTAACGTTTACCATGTGAAAAATTCGAATTTGGGGCGGAAATCGTTGCGCTGGCAGCGGGTCGTTTCGCCGTTGTTGTTCCTATTGTTTGCTTTCTTTTTGTCGGTGTCGACGGAACTAGAGACAGGGCCGCTATTTGTTGTGTTCGGGTTGACAGCCATTCTGTGGGCCATTTACTATCCTAAGTATTTTTATTGGCATGTGACACGGCAAGTGCGGAAGGCGCTGAAGGAAGGGAAGAATGATGGGCTTGTCGGCTCCCATGTGCTGAAGATGAATAAGCAAGGGCTGACCGACATCTCTTCCAATGGGGAGTCTAAAATGACCCGTGAAGCCGTGAAACAGTTTAAAGAAGATGTCGGCCATTTCTATCTATATAATAGTGCAGTCAGTGCGGTTATTATCCCAAAGCGGGATGTGGATGCAGAGGCATTCCGTAAGTTTGTGAATAACTGGCTCGGTCACTGATCGGGCTTCATCTGGCGGATGCCGGCTTTCATGAAGACGATGGCGCTTGTAATATTCAGTAATAAGGCCATGGCGAGAAACGCCCATTTTACAGGGTTGGGCAGCTCGACGGTCAAGGAGAGTAAGAGCAGCAGGCAGCCGATCGCAAGCATAAGTATGTAGACAGACACTTTTTTGAACAAGAGAAGCACACCTTTCATACAATCTGTTTTCATTGTAGCATGAAAGATGGAAAACATGCCGGTCGCTTTGACCGGCATGTTTTTTATAGTTGCGTTGATTTAATTTGTTTGGTCAATCCCGTTTCTTCCTTGTTTCGCGATCTGTTTCATTGAAATCGGCTCCAAATTCCGCAGTACGGTTTTCGTTGCGATCATTGGTGTTGCTGTTCGTATTTTGTGCTTCTTTGTATACATCGAAGCTATTATGGGTACGCTCGTTCATCGTCTTCTTATTGTTTTTATTCACAGTCCGTCACCTCCTCACTCTACTATGGATAACCGGGAGAGATCTATACGTTCAGGGGATCGGATTTTCGGGTATAAAATAAATGAATTCGTAATCTCAAAAACTTGTAACCTTTTATTGATTGATTCGACTACTTCTATGAAGGTATACATAAAGGAGATGAAATTCATGAAAATGAAAAAAGCAGTACCATTCGCCATGTCGGCCCTATTGATCAGCGGGGCTGCCATACCAACTGCAGTATTTGCAGAAGAAGGGACGCAAACAGAAAACGTGCAAGTACAACCGGATTTCGTGAAATTCACAGGCACGATTGAAAAAGTGGAGACGCGTGAGAACTCGACACATTATTTCGTAAAAGAGGGCGAGCAGGAAGGCTACCTCGTTGTTACGAAGGATACGCTCGTATACGATAATACAGGCAAGAAAGCGGAACTGAAAAAAGGCGATAAAGTGTCGGGTTATACTGACGCTGATAAGCCAATGATCATGATTTATCCACCGCAATACAGCCCAGATGTGGTGATCGTGGAAACGGAAGAACTCGGTTCCGTGGCAGTTGGGAAGTTCGATGATAGCTTATTGAATCAATCACTTTCACTCAAATTGAATGTGGGCGACAAGACAGAGCTTTCGAGCGTATCAGGTGAGAAAGTGACTGCTGACGATCTTCAAGGAAAAGATTTAGTCGTCTTCTATACGATGACAACTCGCAGCATCCCAGCTCAAACAACACCTGAAAAAATTGTGGTATTGGATAAAGCAGCATCAGAAGACGATGCAGAAACCCCTGGCGAGGATCCAGTGACAAACCCGGCGGTTGATAAAATCGTGGAGGCCGATCACTATGATGTCAATGGCGTGAAAATGGTGCCGCTTCGACTGATTGCCGAAGAACTCGGGTACAAAGTGACATCGACTGGCAAAGGCGCCATCGTGTCGAAAGGTGCTCTTTCATTTACCATCACTCGTGGGGAAAAGGCGTATGGGTATAATAAATCCCTTCGTTATTTTGAAGCAGCTCCGGACCTTCTCGAGCCTTCGAAAACGTATGTGCCCGCTTCATTAATTGATGAATTAATGGAAGTAGGATCGTAAAAAACTTCTATAAGTCAACCAACTATAGATGAATAACGTCCATTTTAATAAAAGAGCCAGTCTTCCTTCAGTATGAAGAGGCTGGCTCTTTGTCATGTCAACCACCTGGCGAATGAAACCTTTCGGCCATGGAACCGTAGAAGAGGAAGGTTAAATGAAATTAGGTGAATTCCATGAATAATACTTTGCTTGAAATGCTCTCTACTGATTGGATTCTGCCGCTAGTCGTTGCTTGGATCCTCGTATTGAGCTGGCAAGTGATCGAACATAAATCCTTCACCTTCATGGCGCATCTTCACGTCGGGATCGATTTGCCGACGGAGGCAGCCGTTGCTGTTCTTGACAGTATGCCTCCGCTGACCGATCATATCCAATTGCGCAAGACGGTTTGCCGGTTAGAGCGTCCAGAAGACACGGAAGGTCATCACCTTTCTATGTAGAAATCAAAATTCTATATAGAGAGGAAACTTATATTGAAAAAATCCATCAACGTTTTTATTATCATCTTCAGCATCTTGCTTCTCGGTGGCTGTTCGGCCTCTGGTGAGCAGAGTGGTTTCTTTTACGACATCTTCGTGCATCCCATGACATGGAGTATCCATGAACTCGGTGCCCTTTTCGGGGGCAGTTACGGGATGGCCATCGTTGCCATTACGATTTTAATCCGTTTGCTGCTCATGCCGCTCATGATGAAGTCCTATAGAAATCAACGGGCCGCGAAAAGTCGCATGCAAAAGGTGCAGCCTCAGTTAGATGCCTTGAAAGCAAAGGCGGAAACGGCTAAGACACCGGAAGAACAAAAGAAGATTCAATTCGAAATGATGGAGATATATAAACACAATAAATTATTTAACATCGGTTGCTTACCCACATTGGTACAAATGCCGATTTTAATGGGATTATATTTTGCTATCCGTACTTCGCAGGATACGGCAAATGAAATGTTTCTATGGTTTAATTTAGGCTCGCCGGATTTGATCATTACCCTACTGGCAGGGTTGGTTTACTTTATTCAAGCCCGTGCTTCCACTGCAGACATATCAGGGCCACAAAAACAGCAAATGCAAATAATGACTTATCTTTCTCCATTAATGATCGTGTTCTTTTCATTTTCTGCGCCAGCAGTTTTCCCGTTATATTGGGCGGTCGGTGGTTTGTTTTTAATTGTGCAGACATGGCTGGCACGGAAATTGTACAGAGAGGAATAGTTGTTAGAAAGCGCTTGGCGATTCAAAAAGCCGGGCGTTTTCTTTTTTTGGAGCATGCAACCATTTGGGCTGGTCATTTATCTAATGTATTGAAACCGAAAGAAAGGGGGCCTTGCTATATGGAACCAATTGCGAAATGGGTCAAGAAAGCGAAAAAAGGGGATGGCGATGCATTTATCCTCTTAGTAAAGCAGTATGAAGACGTACTATTCCGTGCGGCTACTCGAATGCTTCGAGATGAGCAAGATGTGGCGGACGTGCTGCAGGACACCATCATGACAGCCTATGAGAAGCTTCACACGCTGAAGAAAAATGAGTATTTCAATACATGGATTTATAGAATACTCCTGAATCAATGCAATCGCCTGCTAGCGAAACGAAATAAGGTGGTTTCACTTGAGGGACACACCTTGCAAGGGCAAGAAGATGGGAACTTCCGGGCTATTGAATTGGATGAGGCGCTGGAGGGTCTTGCCGCCGATACAAAAACTGTTTTTATCTTGTACTATATTGTCGGAATGAACAGCCGGGAAATCAGTGAGTTTTTGAATGAACCGGAAGGCACAATTAAATCAAGGCTTTCCAGAGGGAGAAACGAGTTGCGGACAACTTATTTTCAAAGCGAAGGGGTGCTGGCAAATGAAAAAGGATCTTGAAAAAGAATTGGAACAGGTAATGAATGAAAAGGTAGAAATGCCTGAGCACGTGAGGGCATCACTCGATCAAACGTATAAGATGATTCAGCAGAAATCCAAAAAGAAAAGAAAGCGGATGGTTTGGAAAAGGTCGGCGGTGGCAGCTTGTGCTTTGTTGATGACAGGCGTGCTTTTATCGAATGAACAGGTACGTGCGAATATTGATGGGTTTTTCAATTTTGGTGATCGTGGGGTGGAACAAGTAGTTTCACAAGGGCTTGCACAAAGTGGTGAAAGTATGGCGACCGATCAAGGGATCACAGTCAAACTAGAAAAAAGCTTCTCGGATCCATCGAAAATCGGATTAAGCTTTTCATTGGAATTTGAAGACGCTTCCTTGTTAAAAGATGACGTTTCCCTCGTGACGATGGATTATCGAGTGAAAAATGGCGACGGTGAGTACCTGGTTGAGTTTATTCCCGATACGAAACCGTTAAAAGGAAAGGTGTTTTACACATCTGGCTTGGATGATCGGAATACAAAGCTAAACAAAAAAGAGGGGACGATCCAGTATCATGTCGTAATTGACTCTAATCAAGCGGCATTCCCAGACTTGCAAGACGCGGTTGTCGAAGTAGAAAGCATTAACATCTTTTCTGAGTTCTCGGAGAGGGGGTTGCTTCGAAAAATTGACGGAAAGTGGGACTTGCCAATACCTGACCATGGCACTGATGTAAGAACACTTGAATACGTACAGGAAGATGGAAAATCGAAACTACATGTTCTGTCTGCCCAAGCGAATTTATCTTCCTTGAATGTGAAATTTTCAATCGATCAGGAATTTGAGGATGAGACCCCATTTACGTGGTCAATGAAGCTTGTGGATGAAAAGGGAAATGGATATTATCCTAACGGCTTTTCGATGGAAACGAAGAATGGCCAAACTATCATTTCTACTAACTTCCCGGTAACTGCAAATGATCGTTATGATCAGGTGACCTTGGTAGTGGAAGGGATTGCAGAAGTGAAGCTTCAGAAAAAATAACGGTCACTCGCCAAAAGCTTCAGTCAATTGACAGCCGGTGTATAATGAATCAGAAACTATATTGAAAGAGATGAAGAGTTGATGATGACACCGAAGACAGATCCATGGGAAGCTTATATGGATATGGATCAACACGGAAAATTGACCTTATCAAGCATTGAGTTTACAACGACGTATTTGTGCAATATGCGTTGCGAACATTGTGCAGTTGGAGATATGCTGGCGCTGAAAGATCCCGATGCATTGCCGATTGATCTGTTAATTTCGCGTTTGGATGGAATTCCTCATCTGCGTACAATCAGCATTACAGGCGGAGAGCCGATGTTTTCAAAGAAATCGGTCGATCAATATGTGCGTCCTTTACTCAAATATGCTCATGAGCGCGGCGTCAAGACGCAAATGAACTCTAACCTGACAATGCCGCTTGACCGGTATATGGAGATAGTCCCTTATTTGGACGTCTTGCATATTTCGCATAACTGGGGAACGGTTGAGGAATTTATTGAGGGCGGATTTGCCAATATGGAACGGAAGCCGCCGATTGAAAAACGAGCCGAACAATTCCAGCGCATGATTGACAATAGCCGTGCCTTGGCGGAAGCGGGCGTTTTCGTCTCGGCTGAAACGATGCTCAATAAAAGAACGGCCCCTTATTTAGAATCGATTCACCGCCAAGTGGTGGAGGAGATGAAATGCAGCCGCCACGAAATTCACCCGATGTACCCGGTTGACTTTGCATCTCAGCTTGAAGTGTTGCCGCTAGATGAAATTCGGACTGCCATCCACCGGCTGCTCGATGTTAGAGACGAATCAATATGGATGCTGTTCGGAACGCTGCCGTTCTATCCATGCAGTAGCGTGCAGGAAGATCTGGAGTTGCTGGAGCGGCTATATGCCGCCAAAAATGTGTCAGTCCGAAACGATCCGGACGGCCGGTCCCGCTTGAACGTCAATATTTTCACGGGGAATGTAATTGTCACGGACTTCGGTGATGTAAAGCCGCTCGGAAACATCCAAACCGATGCACTCCCCGGCCTGCTAGACAAATGGCTGGACAGCACGCTCGCCCGAACGGTCAGCTGCCACTGCCCTGCAGTTCGTTGCCTCGGACCAAACTTGCTTGTGAAACATGCCTATTACCCGGAAGAAGATTTCACAAAAAAAGAAGCACGTCTCGCTGTAGAGGCGACAAGATAAGTAACCGCTTGGCTCATGGGAGGCCAAGCGGATTTTTTTATGGTTTGAGACTGCTGTGGAAGAGACGGTGGTAAATGGTTGAGAGTCGGTGGTAAACCCCCGAGAGTCGGTGGTAAACTCCCAAGAGTCGATGCTAAAAACTCAAAATGCCCTAGCAGTTGTACATTATTTGAATAAAAAAGGGGTGCAGGGGAGAATTCCCCTTGCACCTCTACATCTTTCGATATACTTGTGGTGTAAATTGTTCCCAGTTTTGTTCCAGATCGGACCAATCTACTATTTTCCACGGATTAATAAATATTTGTCCGCTCTTGTTAAAGAATAAGTCGCCCTCAATGCAATAAGCGGCATGTTGAACCACACCACTATCATTCACCCAGGCGACGACATCGCCGCCTTTGAAGCTGTCCTCTGTTTTCACATAAGAGGCAAGCCTTAGTTTTTCCTCGAAGGTTTGATCATGGACCCATTCCTGAATAATCCATTCTTCTAATTGCGGTTCTGTACTGATCGCGAATAAAGTAGCAGCCAGACAATTTGCTCCAGACTTCGTAGCAAACGTATTGGCGTAAGGAACCAGATGAGCAGGCAATGTACTAGGTACCGGCTTTGCATCCCATGCATCATACTGCTGAGCAATGGTGCACAACATTACTTCTTTCACTTCATTCGGCAGAGACTCCCATAAAGCTCGCTGCATAACTACATGCTGCTCGCCTTCCGCTTCGATTATGTACTCTTGCGGGAAATTTCCAAATCTCGAAAAAAGCGATAGCGGTCCGGTCATTCCTCTGCCTAACTCAACCTGTCGTTTGAGTAAATATTCTTTTTTCTCCTCATTCAATGCAATAATCCAATTAGATGGAGCGACGATAACAAACGCAGCATCTTTCTTTATCATCCAGTACGTATAACTGTTCACCAATTGGATTTCAGAGTAGGAAGAATGAGAAAAGAATTCGTTCCTCGGAAAAATGAGAGTGCCGGTCAGTTCCTTTTGTAAAAAGGAAATGTCCTCTGCACGAAGGAAAAACAAATCCTTTTCAGGAACGTATGCCTCAATCCACGCCTGCAGTTGTTCGGGTGTCGGTCGTATTGCAATATCTATCATTCTGTCAAATCCTTTCAAAATTACCTAGACGAACTAGACTACAATATCATGAAAGTTCTGAATCCGTCAAAGCGAATCCATCTCGTAATGAACCTTTTTGGATGGCCACAGGCTAAAGACGCAAAGCACATTGGAAAGGAAAAACATAACGAGCACCCCCGTAATAACCGCTATCTGAATGGTCGCTAATTCTGCCAATAAACCGAGCAATCCCGTCAATGCCATTGTCAGGATTGACTGGACAAATTGATAAAAGCTGATGACTCTGCCCAGCAAGTGGGTAGGAATGTTATGTTGATAAAACGTTAGAAATCCTGTATTGGCAAAGGCGATAAAAAAAGCGAGGAAGAAGAATCCAACGGCGGCTATCAATAAGGATGCTGAAAAAGCGTACATGAGATATCCCGTGGACACGAGCAATGAACCGAACCCAATTAGATAAGATGTTTTCGTCTTTTGTACAAGCAAGGAATTTAGCAACGCACCGCCCACAATGCCGCCCCCTGCGATGGAAACCAGAAATCCGTATTCGCTATCAGTAAGCGAAAGCACTTCCTTTGCAAAAGATGCTTCCAACGAATCGACTGCGCTGGCAGCGACGACCATGACCGACATAAAGAGCGTATAGATCAATATGACATACGGAGATTTGTGGCTGAAACGAATCACTTCTTTCCAATCGTTCTTCACCATTTGAAAAGATAATCGATTCATGGAAGACGTGTTGTCATCCACATCTGGCAGCAGCATGGTAATAAGAGCAGAAAAAAACAACGCGACTGCATTTACATAGACCGTCACGATTGGTGTACTCACCATAAACAGTAATCCTGCGACTGCTGGGCCGATCAGGAAAGCACCAGATGTGATTAAGCTATAAAGAGAATTGAATCTTTTTCTTCTTTCCACAGGAATTAATTTTGTAATATACGACATAGATGTCGGGCTAAATATGGCGCTAGCGATGTTAATAAGGAAAACAACCGTATAGATAAGTACAAGGGATGAAAGCCAAGGCAACAGTGCAATGAGAAAAGCACGTAGAAGGTCGAGCGTCACCATCAATTTGCGTTTATTTACCTGATCCACCAAGGTACCTGCCCATATATTCGTAAACAAAGAAGCAAGTGGCTTCAAGATGTACAAAGCAGTAACAGCCATTGCAGATCCAGTCATCGAAAAGATGATCAAATTAAACGAAATGAAATATACCCATTCGCCAATTGTGGCGATTCCGATTCCGGAAAGTAATAAAGATGGTTCCTTCCAATGGTTGATTCCTTTACTCAAACTATCATCTCCCTTTCATAATTTGGCAAAATAAAAAACCCGTCTCCAAGACAAAATGTCTTGGGGACGAGTTTTCAGCCGTGGTGCCACCCCTATTTAGCAAGCATGGCGTCATACTTGCCCTCTCAGGTACTAATTTTATACCCTTCCTCTATAACGGGAGTTCCCGTCACATGATCCTCTCTGAAGGTTCCCATGTGCCGCTCTGAGACTTGTTTCCATACAATCTCCTTACCTCTTCCCACCTGCCGAGGCTCTCTGTGAAGGCTAAATGTATGTACTCTTCTCATCATTGCGTTAAGTATTGTTGTTTATCGTACTGGAAAAGACTCCCTATGTAAAGCCCCTATTTTTCTTCATAATCCTCAGTCCGCAGCTGTTTATCAAATCGTGCTCTCCCACCAAACATCCTTCAAACCATTCACATACTGCTGAACAAGCTTTCGAAGTGGAAAGGGTTCCAAATCTTCCAGGTCCTTAACATCGCCCCGAAAAAAGTCAGGTGCGGTTCGAGAGCGTGGGGAGGAGAATTATCCGTCAAATTATCACATTTTATTACAAACAGTTAGTTCACTTCACATTGTAGCTCGTCTCGTTTCATCCAATGATGTTCCACATAATATACTTACTCTATAAGATTGCAAATTTCCTGAATGATAAACGGAACATCATTCTCCTGTCGAATGGTGAACAAATCGTCCGCTTCCCCCACGACCGGCACTGCTGCATCGCTGTTATAATTGTCCGCCTGTTGTCGAGCCAGTACCTCATCAAAACTTGAAGCACTGCGAAAAATCTCTGTGCCGCGTGTTGTCCTCTTGACCCGTTCCTGTAAGACTGCATCCGGGATATCAAAGTTGACGATAATTGTATCAAAGCCTTTATTCCGAAAATAGGACAACAGCTCCTCACGGCCTTTGCGGCTACGATTGGAATTGCAAATGATCATATGCAAATTTGTCTCGTGAACGGCATAATCGACAATGGTATGCGTGAGCGTATATTTCAATGTGTTTGGTCCTGACGTCGGCATCAGTTTGCCGTAATGCTTATTAATAAAAGCAGCATGGTTGTCCTGGTCGATTACGAGAGAATTAGACATGTATTGCTCTAATTCTCTTGCAAAAGTTGTCTTGCCGCTATGGGTTTTACCTACTGTTAAGATGGCATATCGTTTCATCGTTTCGTTCCCCTTCATTCCCGAATCGCCTCAATCCTGTTTCCGTTCAAACCCCAAATAACGGGTTCCTTGAAACGTTAAAATTCCAAAATCGCCTTCTGCCAGCATTCCGGTTTCAGATCCACTTAATTGCAGCTCCATCCGGTCTCCGCTTTCCACTTGGAAGGTAACGTAATAGGATGTTTGAGCTGACGAATCCCCGCTTCCTCCCCATGTTTCAGTCCTCTTCGCTACTATTTGGGCTGGTACTGACAACTTAGGGGAATTGTTATTGGATGCCCACGTGCCAATGCCTTTTATCATTGTAAAAATAAACATTCCAATTACGATAATAAAGACAGCTCCTATGAAAAACGGGCCGATAGAAAACATAGCATTGTCAAATGAATTAAATCCCACCGTATCACCTCTGAACAAGTTATACTTATCATACGATAAACTGCCTGAATAGTTTCGACTTTCGCTATGGATTGATTTATCGGAAAGAGAAAGGACTTTGTGCTAGTTATCTAGAATATACTAACCAATGTCCAAAAAAGGGGAAATGAACATGACAGTGGAGCAGTTCTTACAAGAACAGAACGACGCAATTAAGGCATTACATATCGCCAGCACATCGAGTTCATGGATGGCAGCGACGACTGGCGAGGATGAGTGGAATCAAAAAACAGCGGAGGCTTCGACAGCCTATAATCTCTACTTTGCTGACCCGGAACGATTTGAACAAGTAAAAACGTATTTAAAACACGATGATTTGACAGACGTACAGCGCCGTCAATTGGAAGGCCTGTATAACGGAATGGCGGAAAATCAAATTGCTGAAAGCGATTTGAAAGAGATGGTTGAACGCTCGACAGAATTGGTTGGACTCTTCAATACGTTCCGTGCGACGATCGGCGAGCAAGAAGTTTCTGAGAATGATATCCGCCAAATACTTTTAAAAAGCAATGACCTTGCAGAGCGGGAAGAGGCTTGGCATGCGAGTAAACAGATCGCGAAAGAAGTGGAAGCGAAGCTCTTGACGCTCGTTAAAAAGCGGAACGAAGTCGCTCGTTCTCTTGGATATGATAACTATCACCAAATGAGCTTCAAACTGCAGGAGCTGGACCGTGATGAAGTCTTTTCGATTTTTGATAAATTAAAAGACTTGTCGGATGAGCCATTCCGTGAAATGAAATTGGAGATGGATACGGAGCTTGCAGAACGTTTTGGCATTACTTTGGAGGAGCTGCGTCCTTGGCATTATGCAGATCCATTCTTCCAAGAAGCGCCGCCGATGAAGGAGCTCGATTTAGATCCGTATTATGAGGGGAAAGATCTGGAGCAGCTGACAATTTCAACTTTCGAAGACATGGGCATGGAAATTAAAGACATGCTGGCGAAGAGCGATATGTATCCGCGCGACAAGAAAAACCAGCATGCTTTCTGTACGGATATCGATCGGGAAGGGGACGTGCGGGTCCTTTGCAACAACGTGCCGTCTGACTACTGGTCCTGCACAACGTTGCATGAATTTGGTCACGCAGTGTATTTCAAATATGTCGACGAGAGCTTGCCATTCCTATTAAGAACTTGCGCCCATACATTAACGACTGAAGCGATCGCGATGCTTTACGGCCGATTTGCAAAGAATCCGGAATGGTTGAAGCGATACTTGGAGATCGATGAAACCGAAGTGAATCGTTTGACGCCAATCATCGAAGAATCCTTGCGTCGTCAAATGCTTATTGCAGGCCGCTGGATCATGACGTTTTCTTACTTCGAGCGGGAGCTTTATGAGAATCCGGACCAAGACTTGAATAAATTATGGTGGAAGCTTGTGAATGACATCCAGTTCGTAAACCCTCCGGAAAATGTAGACTATCCGCACTGGGCAGCGAAGATCCATTTCACGCTCGTTCCGGTTTATTATCAGAACTACTTGCTTGGGGAGTTGACCACATCCCAATTGGAAGCGCATATTTACAAAAATGTTTCGGCTGATATGTTTACGAAAGAAGTCGGAAGTTATCTGATTGAAGATTATTTCAAGCCAGGCGCACTTTACGCGTGGAATGAAAAAATTGAAAAAGCAACGGGTGAAAAATTAAACCCGCAATATTTCATCGACCAATTCGTATCAGTCAAGCAAGCGAACTCCTGATTACATCACATGTAAAATAGAGCAAATGCCGGGTTCATAGGAGCCCGGCATTTTGTTTACGAGAGGAAATGCATGGTCTTGCCATTTTTTCAATTAACGCTGAAAGCTTCTGTTTGCTCCAGCCCTTCCTTTATATAATACCCGCCACACATACTCGAGTGGACCCGTTCGAAAACGCCGGAGCCAAAGGGCGCTAATGGCAATTTGCAGTCCAAACAAGAGGAAAGCAATCGCTGTCGTTTGCCATACCTCCATCGTACCAAAAAGGCCAAATCCGTAGCTGTAGAAGATGAACCCACAAAGGACGGATTGCAGGATGTACATAGTGAATGCCAATCTTCCCGGATAACTGAACATGTGCAGCCATTTCGGACTCGAAGTATACCATAGCGAAAAACAAGCGACGTACGACAACATCAGCAACGGGGCACCGATAAAGACGCTGAAAATATCCAGCAGACTATTAGATGACTCCCATAGTATCCGGGGTACTGTCAATGCCAAGCCGGCTATACCGCCAATAAAGCCAAGTCTAACAAGGAACCGCTTTTTCGAAGGAATATCCTCAAGCAATTTCCGTTTCCCAAAATAAGCGCCAAATAAAAATGTGCCTAAAACTTGCGGCATAAACAGAACCATATTAAAAAAGCTAGCTATATAATCCCCGATTCGTTTCTTTGTAATTTCTCCATAGGAGCCTTCCCCGTAAATTCTTTGGTCTTGCTGCTGGTACTGTTGGATTTGCAAGGGGTCTACTGCATACATGTCATCCATGTTTTCAGCGCCGGACAGGCTGCCGAATAGCATGAATGCGGACATGATGAAAGGGATGAAAAGTGTAAAGACCATCGACAGGGTCAGCAAAGTCTTTGGTCGGCGTCGTACAAACAAAACAAATAGCAAGCCGACTATTGCATAGGTTGTCAGAATATCTCCGTACCATAGGAATACTCCGTGCAGGATGCCGAAAAGAAGCAAGGCGAGCATTCGTTTCACAAACATCCAAGTAAATTTTTTGCCTGCCGTTTCTGCGTTGCGATATAAAATGATCGCTCCATACCCAAACAGAAATGAAAACAGCAGCATGAATTTTCCTTCTACAAACAGTGTGGAGAGATATTGAATTGCTTTGTTCAGCCATCCTTCGACTGGAAGCCCGCCGAGACTGATTGCAAAAAGCGATTCATTGAAAAAATTAATGTTCACGATCAAAATGCCAAGCAAAGCAAACCCTCGTAAAGCATCTAATACGTTAATCCGTTTCATTCTCAAATCCTCCTGTATATTCGTTACTTCTACCATACGGATAGAGAATAAAGGATTGATAACGGCTGCTATTATACTTTCGTTATAATTGAGATATAGAGTGAAGAGACAAGTTCAGCAAATTACAAGAACTGAGGAAAAGGAAAGATGTGAGATGGCGAAAGCGACTGTATTGATTGTAGATGATGAATCTGAAATTGTTTCCTTTATTAAGGACGCATTAGAAGATGAAGGCTATGCGATCTTGACAGCATCGAATGGAGAAGAGGCGATCCGACAGGCGGAGAAAAAGCCGGATCTGGTGTTGCTTGATGTGATGATGGAAGGGCTGGACGGGTTTCAAGTATGTGAGCGGATCCGTTCGGTCATCCGAGGACCGATCCTGTTTCTCAGCGCCTGCCAGGATGAGATGGATCGGGTAAAGGGGCTTGTCGTTGGGGGCGACGACTATATCGTCAAACCGTTCAGTTTGTCTGAATTAAAAGCGAGAGTCCATGCACATCTCCGTCGAGAACATCGAAAAATGGATGATAGAGACCGGTCAGCGCTGCAATTCGATGGGATGATGATTGATTACAAAGGACGTTCGGTCAGTTTGAATGGAATAGAGATTGAGTTGACAAGCAAACAGTTTTCCATCGTCTGGTTTCTTGCCATGCATCGTGGACAGGTCTTTTCGAGATCTGATATTTATGAACGGGTATGGGGCCTTGAGGCAGATGGAGATGATGCAACCGTGACAGAGCATATTAAAAAAATCCGTGCGAAGTTTCAGGAAATCGAGCCGACACGGTCGTTTGTCCAAACAGTTTGGGGAGTGGGATATAAATGGCTGTAAAAACCGTGCCGATCCGAACAAGGCTCCATAGGATGATTGCGGTCATTTTGCTGTTGAGTTTTGTATGCACCATCATGACGTGGGGTGGACTGTTGTTGATCAGCGAGAAGAATATGAACTATGCCAATCATTATGAGAATATGATACCGGCCATTAAAGAACGTGTGAAGCAGAGTAAGGGGGACTGGCTGGACGGTTCCGGCAAAGAAATGCTGGATAGCCTTTTGCCAAAGGAAGGTATCTCGTATAAGGTAGTGGATCACGCAGGCGTCTATCAATATGGCAATTTCGGGGATCATGCCGACATACCTGAACGCGATATCTTGGAAAATATAAATACTGTCGAGCATGGGCCCGGAAAGTATTTTGTGAACTACATTCCATTATTTGATAAACGGGATGCTATGCAGGGCGTATTACTATTGTATTACACTCTACAAGTTACGCCCGTTCACGAATCCCAAACTGGGTTAGTGAGAATTTGGTCCTTCTCGTTTGCGGCAGCTCCGTTCGTCTACATTCTGCTTTTCACGCTTCTGTTTGTCAGCCGGCTTAGCAGGCAATTGAAAATACCGCTTTCGCAATTGATGGAAGCAACAGCCCGAATTCGCGATAAAGATTTGCAATTTCATTTCAACCAAGAAGAAAAGATAACGGAAATACGAGAATTGACGAATGCCTTCGAACAGATGAGGGATGAATTAGCGGAGTCGTTACAGCGTGAATGGAACACACAAAAGGAGCGGAAAAATGCCATTGCCGCACTGGCGCACGATATCCGGACACCTTTGACGGTCATTCAAGGCCATGTGGAAGGATTGGAAGAAGCACATCGGAAAGGGATCGACCGTTTCGAACAATATCTTCCTGTTATCAAATCAAATATTTCAAGTGCTGTAAAACTGGTCCATGATCTGAATCAAACCGCAATCCTTGATAGCGATTCGTTTTCTTTAAATAAAATCTCATTTGACCCAGAAGAATTTTTTACTGAAAAAATGGGGGAATATGAGCTGTTATGCGCGAGGCAAGGAGTGCAGTTCAACTCAGCCATTCATGATAACCGAACGGAGAGCGGAACCATTCATGCTGATCCGTACAGACTGACACAAGTTTTCGATAATCTGCTGTCCAATAGTCTGCGGTTTGCTAAGAATGGTGCCATTTCCTTTTCAGTTCAATTGGAAGATGAACGATTCGAAGTGACATGGATCGATAACGGACCGGGATTTTCAGATGGGCAGGAAGCTAAAATCTTTGAATCCTTTTATCAAGGAAATCGACGTAAAGGGCATGCGGGGTTGGGTCTTTATATCGCCAAGTCGATTATCGATAAGCATGGCGGGCTGATTAAGGCTGGGAATGCTGTCGATGGCGGAGCGGTTATTTCCATTAGTCTTCCGACAGGTTTGACTAGTCGATGAGTTCCATTTATCGCCAGTTGATTAATGCAATTTTCACATGATGTGTTTACAAAAATAATATATTATTGTTGTTCAAAAATGGTATGCACATGCCAATATCTATGGTAAGCTATTCCTGTTTTGCGAATTTGATTAGCAAAGAAGGCGATGAAATAGATGGCAGCAACTGCAGTCAAGGGCCCGGGGACGAAACTGAGTTTGTTTCACCTAACGTGGCCTATTTTTCTTGAGTTATTTTTATTTATGTTGATGGGGTTGGCTGACACATTCATGCTTAGCGCCTTGTCAGATGAGGCGGTGTCAGGAGTAGGGGCGGCGAATCAATACGTCCAGATTGCCATCCTGGTTTTAGAAGTTGTCGGGAATGGGGCAGCGATTGTTGTCGCGCAATATCTTGGTTCGCGGCGATTTGTGGAGGCGTCTAAGATATCAGCGCTTGCCGTGTCTCTTAACTTGTTGGTCGGGATTGGTATCAGTGGAGTATTCCTTCTGTTTACAAGCCATATGATGCAGGCGATGAACTTGCAGGGAGACGTGCTGGCACATGCCAAAGCGTATTTGACGATTGTCGGCGGAGCGATTTTCCTTCAGGCGATCATTAACTCGCTTGCGGCAGTCATCCGGGTGCATGGGTTTACGAAACAGACGATGTTTGTCTCACTCGGAATGAATGTCATCCACGTGATTGGGAACTATGCACTCATTTTCGGTAAATTCGGCATGCCGGCGCTTGGTGTCCAAGGTGCAGCGATTTCGTCCGTAGGGAGCCGGCTTATCGCATTGTTCGTCTTTGTGTGGCTGTTGTATCAAGTGTTGGAGTATCGAATTGAATTCCGCTACTACATCCAGTGGTCTAAAGAATATGTTCGGAAAATCCTAAGTATCGGTTTGCCATCGGCGTTCGAGCAGATTTTGTATCAGGCGTGCCAGATCGTTTTCCTCTATTATGTTACCTATTTAGGGACGGAGGCGCTTGCAGCCCGGCAATATGCAACGAACATCTCGATGTTCAGTTATTTATTCGCTCTCGCCATCGGGCTTGGCACCTCGATCATCGTTGGACGTCTTGTCGGCAGCGGCGATAAAGAGGAGGCGTATCGTCAATTATGGGCGTCGTTCCGGCGGGCAATCCTTTTTACGATTGCCGTTGTGGCGGTTGTCATGGTGTTTCGCTACCAACTCATGCGGCTGTTTACGGATAATGAATCGATCATCCAGCTAGGGGCATCAGTCTTGCTGCTGTCCTGTCTGCTGGAAACGGGCCGCACATTCAACATTGTTATTATTAACTCCTTGCGGGCGTCCGGCGATGCAAAATTTCCTGTCCTGATGGGTGCTATTTCGATGGTGATGATTAGTTTGCCGCTCGGGTATTTCTTTGTTTTTGTGCTCGACATGGGACTCGTCGGCATTTGGCTCGCCATAGCCACGGATGAATGGATTCGCGCCATTGCCATGGCACTGAGGTGGAAAAGCAGGGCATGGGAGCGATATGCACTCGTCGATCCGATTCCTGTAGTTGAGGAGCAGCCTCAACCCGAGGTAGTGTAATAAACGATAAAAGGCCGGGCGATAATGCCTGGCCTTTTGTTTTGTCTAATGAAGTAAAGAGAAAACTTATATTTTTCGCTCCTTTCTTTAAAAGTGAAGGAGTTGGTTGCACCCTTATCGAATTGATTCAGAGGAAGCAAAAGTTGTTGATTCATACATAACCAAGTACGGAAAGGGGCAGAGCCGTGTTTCAATCAAAGAGGGTCAGACTGCGAAAAATGGAAAGCGAAGATATCCCAACATATCATGCTTGGCGAAATGATATGGAAGTGATGATTTCGACAAACCCTATGCTAGATCTGTTCTCCTATCAAGAGACGGAGGCGTTTGTCAATGAGGTCATCCTCGGTTCTCCGGATGCCAAAAGCTACATGATTGTGGATCAGCTTAGCGGGCAGGCGATCGGCATTACGTCGTTAATTCATATCGATCTGAAAAACCGGAATGCGGAATGCATCATCGATATCGGGGAGAAGGAATTCCACGGAAAAGGATATGGTAGGGAAGCATTGACCTTGTTATTGGATTACGCTTTCCGTGAATTGAACCTGCACCGGGTATCATTGCGCGTGTTTTCATTTAATGACAAAGCGATCTCCCTTTACGAGAAAATCGGGTTTCAGCATGAAGGGGCCAGCCGGGAGGCGTTGTTCCGGGATGGGCAATGGCATGATGTGATCGGAATGGGTATCTTGCAAAGTGAGTATAGGAAATTGGTTGAAAGTTTTGGAGAGAAATAAATCCCATACAGTACTCAGTTCCATTCAGATTTAATATGAAGGAGGAAAACAACATGTCAATCGGTACAGAATATTTACGGGTAATCCAGGAACGGTTTGCGACATTAAAAGACCAGGCGGGAAAGACATTTCAACAGCTGGACGATGAGGATTTCTATTGGACCATCAATGATACTTCCAACAGCATCGCCATTCTCATGCAGCATATGGCGGGAAATATGATTTCACGTTGGACTGATTTCTTGACGACAGATGGGGAGAAGGCAAGCCGTAATCGGGAGGCAGAATTCATTGAATCCCGTCTATCCCGGGAGGAGCTGCTGAACGTTTGGGAGGAAGGATGGGAAGTATTCTTCAAGACGCTTGCTGAATTGAGAGAGGAAGATTTGCTGGCGAAGGTTCGAATTCGGGGACAGATCCATTCCGCTATCGATGCGATCGAGCGGCAAATGGCCCATTACGCTGCTCATGTGGGACAGATCATGTTTATTGGCAAGCAAATTAAAGGGGAAGAATGGAACAGCCTTAGTATACCGAAAGGCGAATCAGCCGCCTATTTAAAGAAAATGCTGGAGATACATCAATCGACGAATTGATGGGAGAGGGAAACTATGAAGAAGCCATGGGATCATAAAGGACTCATTGAAAAATTTGAAGCGCACCGAAATGAAGAACTGGCAGGACCGATGGAAGCGTATATGAAGAATCACTTCCCTTTCTTGGGAATCAAAAGCCCGTTACGGAAAGAGCTGATGCGGGAGCAGTTCGCGGAATACGAATTGCCTGTGCCAGATCAGCTATTCGTTGAGGCATGGAAGTTATATAACATGCCAGAGCGGGAGTATCAGTATGCTGCTATCGGCTTGATCGAAAAAATGAGGAAGCATTTGACGGTTGAAGATTATTCGACATTGCGGGAGTTCATTGAAACAAAATCGTGGTGGGATAGTGTCGATGCAATTGCGCCGGCATTTGTCGGCCATATCGTGAAGAAGGATCGAGCGCTCGGAGAACGGATGATGTTGGAGTGGTCGGATGCGGATAATATGTGGGTCAACCGTTCCGCCATTTTGCATCAATTGAAATTCAAAGGGGACACGGATACGGATTTATTGTTTAGGATCATTCGTAAGCATACGGGCTCGGGTGAGTTTTTCATTCAGAAAGCCATCGGTTGGGTGCTGCGGGAGTATGCGAAAACAGATCCTGTTACGGTGAGGACATTTGTCGATGAAAATGAGCTAAAGCCATTAAGCCGACGGGAAGCGTTGAAGCATATCGGCAACAACTAAAGGAGAATTGGGATGGATACAAGAATTGTCACGAAGATGAAAATACAAAAACGTCCTGAAGATGTATTTGAAGCGCTGGTGGATCCTGCCCAGATGTCTAAATATTGGTTTTCTTCGGGAACCCATCGAATGGAGCCGGGAAAGACGATCATTTGGCGATATGAGGAGTACAATGCGGAAGGCAAAGTGCATGTCAAAGAAGTAGAGAAACCGCGAAAAATCCAGTTCGTTTGGGGAGAGGAAGGCCAAGAGACAACGGTAACAATCAGCTTAGAAGAACTGGGTGACCAAACAACTTTAGTGACAGTGGAAGAGGAGGGGCTTTCTGAGGAAGATCCGCATCTCATCGCTAAAATGCTCGGTCAAAAAGAAGGCTGGGTGTATATGCTTACCTGTTTGAAAGGATATGTGGAAAACGGGATTTCGTCATTGCGGGCTTCTTTAGTCCATTGAATGAGTGAGGGGGTAGGCCATGGGAGGGTTACAGAAAGCGATTGAAAGCGGCATCGTGGAGGTGGAAGGAATCTGGGCTGTGGCGGCTGAAGAATTAACAGATGGCTCCATTTTCACCTTGCAAGGCGACCGGCAGTACTATGCAGCAAGCCTGATTAAAGTTCCAATTATGGTGGCAGTGTTCAAGCTCGCTGAGAAAGGCGAGCTTCGGCTTAGGGATCGGCTTACGTTGGAAGCGGAAGATCAAGTCGGAGGCTGCGGTGTTTTGCAGCATATGTCACCGGGGATCAAACTGCCTGTTCATGATCTGGTCACTTTAATGATGATTCAAAGTGATAATACGGCGACGAATATGTTAATTGACTTTGTGGGTATGGAACGAATTCAATCGGTTATGCGGGACATAGGCATGACGCAGAGCGAAATCCATCATAAATTGATGATTGTAGCTGCCGATCGGAAAGCGACTAATTGTGTAACTGCTCTAGATATGACAACCGTCCTCCGTTTGCTCGCAAAAGGCGAATGCGTCTCATTGCATGTGAGCCAGCAAATGATACACATCATGAAGCAACAGCAGCTGTCCAATGGTTTTACGTCTTTATTGCCAGCTCCTCAGGAATCCGTGGTCGGATCCATAAGTGATTGGGAAGCAGCGAGCAAGACGGGGAATGTGGAGGGGATAACACATGAAACGGCTATCCTGTTCGCCGGAAAACGTGCCGTGGCGATTACAATCCTTGCAGAGGGAGTCGCTGAACGGCAGGCGCAGGAAACGATAGCGCAAATCGGCAAGAGCATTTATTCATACATGACAACATAATGGGGGAATGGATATGAAAGAGACAGTAACGGAAACATCAATGGAACAGCATGCCGCGGAGTGGGTTGAAAAGGGGTTGGTTCCTGGAGCGATGCTTGGCATCAAACGGGACGGTGAATCTATTTTTGAAAAAGGGTTCGGCTTCCGGAATGTGGAGGCACAATTGCCTGTTACTGCTGATACGGTGTTTGGCATCGCGTCGATGACGAAATCGTTCACATGTGCCGGCATCATGAAGCTTCAGGAAGAAGGGAAGCTATCCGTTCGTGATTTGATTGTCACGTATTTACCTGAACTGAAAGGCTCCAGTGAGCAGGCGGAACAAATTACGATCCATCATCTCATGACGCATACAGCAGGCTATCCGCCGCTTGCGACGCATGTGTATGCCCGGAAAAACAGCATTGAGGCTGATCCGTCCGCGAAGGATTATGGACTGGACTTGTTGAATAATCCAGGGCCGCATATCGAAACGTACGATGAAATGCTTGCGTTCATGGCGAATGATGATTTCAAGTGGCTTGGCGCTCCTGGCGAGTATTATAGCTATTCCAATGATTCCTACGGTTTGCTCGGCGTTATTATTGCACGTGCGAGCGGCCAGTCGTATGAATCTTTTATCGAAGAAAATGTATTGATTCCGGCAGGCATGACCCGCAGTTTCTTTGATATGAAACGTTTGGACGAGTTGGACGATGTGACGACGCTGTACATGAAGGCGAAGGACGGATCCCATGTATATGAAGCGCCGCTCTGGTGGGACGCGCCTTCGATGCGTGCGGTCGGATATTTGAAATCAACAGCAAATGATATTCTCCGGTATCTCGAGATGTATATGAACGAAGGGGTAGTCGCTGGCGTCCGGATTTTATCCAAGGAAAGCATTGAGCAGATGATGACGCCGCACGTGGAATATGAGCCGGGCAAATGCTATGGGTATGGACTGCGGATCATTCCGGACTATTTTGGCTCAAAACTTATCAGCCATGGAGGCGGATTAAAAGGGGTCTCATCATATATGGTGGCCATTCCGGATAAGAAGCTCTCGGGCGTCATTTTAACAAATGTGGCCGACGTGGAAGCGGGCGACCTGTTGATGGATGCGTTGAATAAAGTGGAAGGTCGTTCCTATGATGCGTCCCCGTTCACGTATGACACTCAGCAAGTTACCGAGGAAGAACTTCGGAAATTTGAAGGAGTGTATATTTCCGGCGAAGGAATGAATGTGGAAATTGCTATGCGAAATGGACAATTTGGCGTGGAGTCCAATGGGGTCTTCCGTCCGCTTCGGTGCATCGGAAAGAATGTGTTCATGGGCTTGGAGGACCAATCGGATATTCTGCAATTCGTCGAGAATGATAGCGGAGAAATCGAACGGATCGTTTACGGTGGAAGGCATATTTTGAGGCAGTAATGCGGAATATAGCACGAAAAAAAGCGAGGAAGCTTTCCTCGCTTTTGCTATGTCGATTAATTTCGGCTGTGAACCTTCTCGCCTTGAACCCACACTTCGTGGATGTTTTCCGGTCTTGCCAAGTAGATGATTTTCTGGAAGATGTCCAATTCGCTTTCCTCCGGATCGTAGAGCGGAAGCCGGGCTGTTGCTTTTTTCGTATCAATCAGTTGAACATCCCACGCATAGCCTTCTTCCAAGCGGCCGACCTGGAGGCTGAGGCTTTCTCCGCCGCCGGCAGTCGCCAAATAGAATGCCTCGTTTAGCGTAATACGGGAGTTTGGTACTCCACGTTTTTCCGCTGGCAGCCCCGTGTCTACTCCATCTTCCAGCATTCTGGACGACATCACAGCCTGGCGTGCATTGTCATACAAGCTAGGAGAGAAACCGCCAGAAATATCAGAGCCCAAACCGATTTCTACGCCCATTTCCATGAAACGGGCAAGTGGCAGGACGCTGTTAGCAAAATAGGCGTTGGATACCGGGCAATGTGCGATGGCACTGCCGTTTTTCGCAAACAAGCGGGCATCCTCATCCGTTAGGAAATTGGAATGTGCCATGACCGATTTCTCTCGGAGTAAGCCAAAACCATGCAATGCTTTGGCGTCATTCATGCCAAACCGCTCCTGCACATACCCGTGCGCCCAGTCACTCTCGCTGCAATGAGATTGAATATGTGTATCATATTTCTCGGCCAATTTGCCGAGCCCCTGCAACGCCTCGTCTGTGCAGCTCGGAATGAACCGGGGTGTCACAACTGGATAGACCCCTTGCTTCGCCTGTTTCGCGAGTTCCTTCACTGCGACAATGAATTCCTCTGTTTCCTGGAGTGCGATTGCTGTATCGTGATCACGATAAAAATCGGGCGTCTGATCTACGTTATCTGCAACGACTTTACCGACCAGGCCACGCTGTCCTTTCTGCACACAAATTTCAGCCAGCGCGAGACTCGCTTCTTTATGAACCGTTGCAAAATAAAGAGCGGTTGTCGTACCATTTGCCAGAAGCGTATCAACCACATCGGCATACACCATTCTCGCAAAATCCACATCCTCAAACTTTGCCTCGGATGGGAAGGTGTAAGTCTGCAGCCAATCACTCAGCGGAATATCAAGCGCCGTTCCTGCTTGGATCCATTGAGGCGCATGCACATGCAAATCCACGAATCCCGGCAATAAGTAGGTCCCTTCCTCAAGGCGTTGGAATGCATCCGTCTGCTCATACGTTTCCAGCAGCTCCGCATACTCCGCATCGCTAGGCTGAACGATTTTGGCAATCAACCCGTTCTCCTCAATGCAAAATAAGCAATCTTTCCAAACCGCCACTTCCTTTGGCGACTTGCTCGTAAAGGCCGTGCCATGGAACACTCGTCTATAGGAACCCAATCGTACCACTCCTTCTATGTAGTAGGTCGAACTATGCAATTGTAGTATGGGAAATTAATAATACATTAACACACTAAAAGTTTTTACAGGCGAATGCAATAGTTTTCTGCAAACCTTAGCGGAAGCTTGCGTTTGATTGAGGAGTTGATTGATTCTAGCGGGTAAGTTCTTGAAAGTTGGTAAGTAGGCATGGAGGATTCGGGGGAGTGCTGGTAAGTACACCTGATATTTGATGGTAAACCTCCAGGTCGGTGGTAAATGCTCGAGAGTCGGTGGTAAGTGCCCGAGAGTCGGTGGTAAACGTTCGAGAGTCGGTGGTAAGCGCTTATAGAGAGAGCTGGAATAAGTTGGCGTGTGCTCGGTAGATAAACTCCAGCAACCACTCGTATCTTCTCTTGAACCGCTCAAATAACTCTGACAACCACTCGTATATTTTCTGAACCGCTCGAATAACTTCGGCAACCCCTCGTATATTTTCTGAACCGCTCGAATAACTCCGGCAACCCCTCGTATATTTTCTGAACCGCTCGAATAAATCGGGCAACCCCTCGTATCTTCTCCCGACCTCTCGTATCAATCCCGGCAACTGCTCAATCCCTCCCGAGCATCACAACAAAGCCCCCTCCACAAAGAGGGAGGGGGGCAGGACTCATGGTTCCATTACTAAGCTAGATTCATTCACCGATACGCTTTTTCTATCTCGATGTAGAAAGACGGCACCTGCTGTGACGAGCAGCGCCACTCCCGCGATGAGGAGGAGTGGGCCGATATTGGTGAAGAGGGCTCCTTCATTGCCGCCGAAGACAATCGTGTAATAGCCGTCTGCGCCATAGGTGGCGGGCAGGAAGGAAGCCAGTGCATGGTAGCCGGACGGCAGCAATTCTCTCGCGACTAAGACGCCCGAGGTTACAAGTTGCAGGGACAGGGCGAGAATGTTGAAGACCATTCCGTAGTTCCCAAAAACGTAGACGAATACTTGGGCAAACAGTAAGAAGGAAAGGAACATGACGCCTTGGAATAAATAGATGGGGAGGAATGATTCCCCGGAAGCCACGTCAAACAGCTTCATCAGTCCAATCGTTAGCAAAGGCAGGAGGAATGCGACGGCGACATTAATGACCTGCCTGCCGAAAAATAATCCCCATTTGGAATGAAAGGTGCGGATTGCTCCGGCTGCTTCGTTGATTTGCATGATCATGACCATCGCTCCTACGAAAGAGGAAATGATAACCATCAACGGGACCAGGTTGGCTGAAAATTGATCGACTGCATTCGTTTTGTTGATGACTTTGTTGATCGGTTCCGGCTGGATGGTCTTCGTGAAAGATTCGAATGCTTCTCCGATTGCCAAGGCGACAGGCGGTTCAACTGGCAACTGGCTTAGTTGTTGTTCGATGGCTCCGGCTGCAGCCGCTTTTTGTTGCAATGATACTTGTGCATTCAATTTGTTGGTCAATTCAGCAGCGACTTGCTCCATCATTGTTTTGCTTGAGGTGGCGTTTGCCTGATTAATCCAATATTGAATGGAAGGTTGATCTCCTGTCGTCAACGCGGACATAAAAAGATCAGGAATGTGGATGACCATGCTCACTTCTTTTGCGTTCATTTGTTCCAGGGCTTGCGCAACCGTTGAAAATTGTTTTGTTTGGAATGGCATGTTTCCTTTGATTTCTTCCGCAATCATGTCAGCCTTCCTATCTTCGTTTACGATTCCGATGGCTAAGTTGCCAGTCCGATCCAGGACACCATCATAGGCAGTCAGCCACACCGAAAAGAAAATTAGCTGGAACATGACCGCTGCTATGATTCCAATATAAGTTCCACGTAAGCGCAATAAAGCCTGTAAAGCTTTCATTTAGTTCTCCTCCTAGTAATGTAAGTACTTGCTTGCATCTATAATAAAATTTTTTCTAGGGGGTAATGCCCCTAGAAAAAATGGTGACGCTCGTTTGCAAAAGTTCTGTCAGATCGATTGCCGTCACATTCGTGCCGAGCCTCGCCGCTGAGATAAAATGGCCGAAATTGATGGCAATGAAAGACATGGCGATCGGTTCTACATCAATGTCCACAACTTTTCCCCTGCGCTGCATTTCCGTGAAATACTTCATGAGTTCTTCTTTGATCACACGGGGGACATTGGCAATCTCTTCATCGATTTCCGGGAATGATCCCGCTTCTCTGAAACCGATTAGCACAAAATCCTTAATGGACAGCATATAACGCAAGTATTCCTCGGAAAAGAGAAGCAAGTCGTCCTGTAACTCGTAGGACACTTCCAATTGGATGGTCTTCTGCAAGATCGGTCCATAGGAGAATTTTTCAATGATCGCTTTTAAGATGCCTCGTTTATTGCCAAAGTGGCGAAATATCGTCACTTCATTGACTCCTGCCAGTTCTGCAATTGATTTTGTTGTGGCGGCAGCATATCCTTTTTCGCTAACTAGCTCGATGGCCGCGTCCAATATTCGTTCCGTTGTCGATTTTGTTGACAACAGCACCCTCTCCCTACTGAATGTAAGTGTGTACTTGCATCCTATCATGCCGAAATAAAAGATGCAACTACAAAAAAATCGCTGGTCATCATAATGGATGTCCAAGCGATTTTCTTTGCCTTCCTTTTTCATGCTGATCAATCACGCGGGTCCCAACTAAATCCCCGGTAATATTCAAAGCGGTGGCGCCCATGCCAATCAAGGCATCAATGGACGTCAGCAGAGCGACAGCCTCCATTGGCAGACCCAGCTGCACAAACACCGTTGCAATCATGACGATACCGGCGCCAGGAACACCAGCTGTTCCGATCGAAGCGAGAGTTCCAATCAAAACAACCATCAGCATATCGGTAAGACTAAGCGGATGCCCGGTCACATTCGCTGCGAAGACAGTGGAGACGGCAATCCGAATCGCCGCTCCGTCCATATTGACCGTAGCGCCAAGTGGCAAACTGAAACTATAAAGACTTTTGGAGACCCCCATATGATTCGCTGCATTTAACGTCAGGGGAAGTGTGCCAGCACTGCTTTGCGTCACAAATGCAGTGAGCATTGGAGTTCTGGCATATTTGAAAAAGTGCAGCGGATTCACGCCAAACAAGAGCATAAACAGGATATACAGCACAATATGAGCGAGAAGGGCAATGTAAAAAACGCCAATCAAGCCACTGAGCGATACAAGAGTTTTTATCCCTTGGCTTCCTACTGTGTTTGCCATAATGGCAAATACGCCAATCGGGACATACTGGAGAATCGCTTTTAAAATGATCATCGATGCTTCATTTAATGCATTGAATAATTTCAGCAGCATCTCGCCGTGTTCGTTTAGTTTAGGTATGGAACGCATAGCGGAAATGGCAATGCCAAAAGCGAGAGCAGTAAAAATAATGCCAAGCAGGTTCATTTCTGAAAAAGCCGTCACTATATTGGAAGGGACAATATTGAGCAGAACCTTTACAATGCCTGGATTTTCAGGTACATCAAACGTTTCATTACCGGTCAGCTCCATTCCTGTACCAGGACGGAACAGGCTGGCTACTGCCAGACCGACTCCAATAGCGATTGCTGAACTGAATGTATAGTATACAAAGACTTTGGTTCCCATTCGCCCCAGATTACTGATGTTTGTTTGATTGACCCCGACAATGAGTGTGAAGAGAATTAAGGGGATGATCAAAAATGTCAATAAACGAAGAAGAAGATCACCGAACGGAGCAAGAACAGAGGCATTGTCTCCTAAAAGAAATCCAGCGATTATCCCAAGTATGAGAGCAATCGTGATTTTTAGAATCAATGAAGCGTGAAGGTAGCCTGTTATTATTTTCTTCAAGGAAAACCCTCCTTTGTATTGAGTGGACGCTGCATTGAAGCAATCGGAAATAAAGGATTCCTTATTTTATGGGATTGCCTAAAAGGAATGATTTCAAACGTTTCCTGTCTATATAGAATAAGCGCCAGAAGCTTTTGCGGCTCTGGCGCTGCGTAATTAGAAAAAGAAGAAGGGAAGAAGCGCTAGCGTTACAATGGAACCGATAGCAATTCCCAATCCGAAGGCCCAGCCTCCGCCGTATCCAATACCGAAGCCAAATCCGATGCCTCTTGAGTTTCGCTGATTGCCAATTGGCTGCAAATAAACTTTATTGTTACGAACCCCTTGAATGACGCCTCTATGTGTTTGTCCATCTCGCGTCCCGATAACGACCGCTCTGCCTACATAGCGGTTGCACATGGCATGATGGTGTTCAAATGAAGACATATTCTATTCACCCCATTTCCGTCACATCTATACCAGTATATGAGTCCGCTGAAGCAATAGTGGGGCGGACAAACCAGATGGTGTTTTAGGAATCGGCATTGAGGCCGCATCTGTCATTGGGCCGCTACAGCACATTTGAAAACATGCAAAAAATATAGGGAAGTGTCAGTTGCCAAATGGAATCAGCCACATACACTATCACTATCCCCTGAAAAGGAGGTGTTGTGGAATGTCTGGAAACGGAGGAGGCGGCTACGGTAGCGGTTTCGCTTTGATCGTAGTCTTGTTTATCCTGTTGATTATTGTTGGTGCTGCTTTCTTGGGCGGTGGGTACTATTAATTCCTCGTGCATCTAGGACGAGGCAGTACACTCTGTCTTCATCTAGTAAAGACATACGTGCCGGATGGCAAGCTTGTGGATGAAAGATTCAGTAAGAAGTCCACCCGTTTAGTTGGAGCCGGGAGCTTTTATTTACAAGCAGAGGCACATGGCACGTGTGTCTTTTTAACCCGATTTTCATTATGGCATCGAAAATGAACAAGTTTGGGTATGTGTCACGATAGACGATTGCCATTACACATACAATATGAACATCAACCGTTTGGAGGTGTTTCAATATGTCCGGAGCTGAGGGAGGAACAGGAGGATACGGTGGCGGTTACGCTTTAATCGTCGTCCTATTCATTTTATTGATCATTGTAGGCGCTGCTTTTTGGTGGGGCGGCGGCTATTAAGGCTAAGTAAATGTAAAAGAAAATCAGGCCACAGCATGATCGGGGACCTTCCTGCGGATCGTTCAATCGGCTTCTATGGATGTACTAAAACCAAGGAGACCGTAAGACGATTTGCTGGCAGGCACCGACGGCAGCTGTGTGCCTTTTTATGTTATAAGGAAGGATAAGGGACGGTTCATCCCGGAATTGATATAATGAACTAGCTGTTACATAACAAAGTGACATGACAACAAACTTAGAAAATACAAAGAGGTCATCTATGAAAAAAACGACAGTTACATTACTAATCCTGTTGATTAATCTATTTATCGCTTTCCTAGGAATTGGCCTCGTCATACCTGTATTACCGACATTGATGAATGAGTTGCATATTTCGGGCAAGGTCGTCGGGTATATGGTGGCAGTTTTTGCCTTTGCACAATTAGTAGTGTCCCCGCTAGCCGGTCGCTGGGCCGATACATTCGGAAGGAAGCGGATGATTGTCATCGGTTTGTTTATCTTCAGCTTATCAGAGCTGTTATTTGGAATGGGACAATCCTTATCGGTGCTCTTTATTTCCCGGATGCTTGGCGGTGTTAGTGCTGCATTCATCATGCCTGCCGTTACTGCCTTTATTGCGGATATTACGACAACGGAAATGCGTGCGAAAGCGCTAGGTTATATGTCTGCTGCCATCTCAACGGGATTTATTATTGGGCCAGGAATTGGTGGGTTTCTAGCGGATTTTGGCACAAGGGTTCCGTTTTTCTTTGCGGCGGGTCTTGCTTGCTTTGCGGGCATATTCTCTATGGTGTTATTGCGTGAACCTGAAAGGCAGATACAAGATGTTGTCGAGGGTCCGCAACAGTCAGGACTTCGAAAAATCTTTATTCCAATGTATTTCATTGCCTTCATGGTCATTTTAATTTCATCTTTTGGATTGGCTTCCTTTGAGTCGATTTTCAGCCTGTTTGTAGATCACAAGTTTCAATTTACGCCGAAGGATATTGCCATTATTATTACCGGTGGAGGTCTGGTTGGGGCAATCGCGCAGGTGGCCTTATTCGATCGATTGACCAAGTATATGGGGGAGATTCGAGTCATCTTTGTGAGCCTGCTCTTCTCGGCGGTGCTCGTGTATTTTATGACGATCGTCCATTCGTATTACAGTATTCTATTCGTGACAATGATTGTCTTTGTCGGCTTTGATTTAATCCGGCCAGCCGTCACATCATATTTATCTAAAATTGCAGGCAATGATCAAGGATTTGTCGGGGGAATGAACTCCATGTTCACGAGTATCGGCAATATCTTTGGCCCGATTATGGGCGGTGCGCTTTTTGATATTAATCTGGACTATCCGTTTTACGCAGGAGCTATCTTCTTGTTAATCGGTCTCGTGCTAGTACTGTTTTGGAAGCAGCCAAAAGAGAACTTATAATCAAATAAAAAAGGTGACGGGACTGGCTCCCTTCACCTTTCTTCATATCTGATTTGGTTTGTCTTATGATGCGTTTTCTTTGCAGGCACAGCCATGGATAAGGAAATGACAGCGCAAAGAAATGCAATGACCACGATTCCTGATCCAGCTGTCGCCGTACTGACAACGGATTCCGTATGCCCAAGAACCATACCGCCGATAGCTGAGCCGAGCGCGATGCCGATTTGCAAAGCGGAGTTATTGAAGCTTTGATGGATATCCGAAGAAACCGGATCGGTTTGGATGATGTAATCCTGTTGCGGGGGTGCCAAGGCCCAGCTAAGGGCGCCCCAAATCATCATGACGACAATAAATACTGGGAGCGAAAAAGTCGAATAAGGGAGCACGAACAAGCTGATGGCAAAGGTGCCCAAGATGAATAAAATACTCTTTTTCGAACCGAGTCGTGATCCAAGTGCTCCACCGAATGCTCCTCCGCTAACAGCAGCCAGGCCGAAAAGGAAATAGCAAATGCTGATCCAATATTGATTCAGCTGAAGCGTCGTTTCAAGAAACGGAGTGAAATACGCATACACAGTGTAGTGGCCTGCGAGCATGAACATCGTCGCCAGATGGGCAAAAACGATTTTTTTATTCGCAAGAGCTCGTATTTGCTCGGATAACGGCTGCACATCTCCAGTCGGGATCTTTTCAAGATAAGTGGAGATCAGCATGATCGACCCGACAGACAGAATGGCAATGCCTAAGAAGACGGTTCTCCATCCAAATGCATTTGTAATGAGAATGCCTAAAGGCACTCCTAGGACGAGTGATGAGCTGATTCCCATATAAATATAGCCTAACGACTTCGCCCGTACTTCCGGTTTAGCGATCCGGGCTGTAATGGTCAAGGAAAGAACGATGACGAGTGCTGCACTCATTGCTGTAATAATTCGTGCCATCATCATTATTGTGAAGGTCGGGCTGAAAAATGTTATGACATTCCCGGCAAAGAAGACGGAAAGTGTAATGAGATACAATTTCTTGCGTTCAACTTTGGCCGTCAAGGAAAGCAAGACGGGTCCTGCTATGGCATAAACGAGCGCGAAAACGGTGATCAATTGACCGGCTGTACCGATGGAAACCCCTAAATCATCTGCGATTACCGGTAAAATACCGCCGACCACCAATTCGACTAACCCAACTGTTATTGTGGATACCGCTAATAGTAATACTCTAAAGTCCATGAACATCCCTCCTAAATGGTCTGAAAAATATAAAAAATCCTGACCACAAATGTTCCGTTGTAGTCAGGATTTAAAGGTTCCTGGTAGAGACTCTCAAACCATATTATTGAGATTATACGTTATGTTTGCTATCAAGTTTTCCGTTCTCCAATCTATCATGGATTCGAAAGGAAATCAAGTCCTCAGAAATTGGTGGCAGTTGGAATAGCGTTGCACCAATAAAAACGTACTAACAATACTCTTTTCGAATCATATCGACAAAGTGCTGTGCGGCTTTAGACAAGTAATGATTCTTTAACCACACTAGGCCGACAGGTGCCAATAGATTGTCTGGTTTTGCTAATCGATAAGAACGAATCGATTTTTCTGGGTGGCGTTTCAAGACTGTTTCGGGAACGATGGAAGCCCCGAGACCCGACGATACCATATCCAATAAGGTAGATATATCGGAGCATTCACCGATGATATTCGGTTTCAATTCTAAGCGTGAGAACCCCTCTAGTATGATGTAATGAAGCCCCATACCCTCCTTGCTTGGCAGAAGCAACGGGAACTCCTTGATGTCCTGAAGGGACACTTCTGTTTCAAAGGGCTCGCATTGATCGGAAGTAATGAAATAAAAAGGTTCCTCGAGCAGATGAATAACAGAAAGATCTCCAATTTCAAGCGGGAGCCGAATGATGGCGAGTTCCACGACCCGATCTCGTACTAGCTTGCAAAGATGAGTGGATTCATTTTGTTTTATTTTCAGGTAAACCTTTGGGTATTGGATGTGGAAACGCTGAAGCAGCCCGGGCAATTCTGCCAAAGACAACGTATTAATGCCTAATGATAAGGTTCCATTAGCTCCATTGCCAACCGATTTTACTTCCATTTCTGCCTCTTCCATCAACCGCGTCACTTGTAGCGCATAGGCATAGAGGGCTTTTCCTGCTTCCGTCACTTCAAAGCGTTTCCCTTTGCGAATGATCAGCTGGGAATCAAGCTCCTCTTCCATACTTTTTAACTGTTGACTGAGCGGCGGCTGTGAAATATGAAGTCGATCTGCTGCAGCCGAAATTTTACCTTCTTCCACTATTGCGATAAAATAACGCAGTTGTCTAATGTCCAATCGGCAGGCACTCCTCTTCTGTATATGATAAAAGTATGCAAAATATAGTTTTTTTATATTTTTCATATAATTAATTTCATGTTACCATACTCAGTAAGCTAGAAAAAGAGATGGAGACATGTAGTTCGTATGTTGGGAAACTGAAAACATACCAAAAATATAACGATTGTAAGATTAGTCGTCATGCAAATGATTAGCATTGAAAAGGCACGGAAGAAGAGGACGACAAGTAACAGGTTCCCTTATAACATAAAGTAAATCACAAAGGTAGCCATCCAAGAAGGGTGTATAGAGAGAAACCATGGAAAAGTTATCAGTGAATAGTCTAATGCAGGCATACATCTTAGCAAAGAAAATCGGTCTTGATCCGCATTTCATTAACTTGCTGGAATCGGAGCTAAGGCGCCGATCCATCAATCTCAAGAAAATCATGGTATTTAAAAAAAGTGATCCATCCTTAAGTTCATAACTGGGATGGATCACTTTTTAGTTTCTGCTGAGTTATAAAACTGTTTCATAAAGCAGGAAAAGATTAAGGAAGATGACAACAACGGCGACAGCCCAAGCTGCGATAGTCGTGATCTTATGATTTACCAAACCGCCCATTACCCGTCTGTTGGAAGTAAACATAACGAGCGGAATAAGGGCAAATGCGATACCGAACGATAAGATTACCTGGCTTAAAACAAGGGCATGTGTCGCATTGACGCCAGACATGATGATGGCAAGCGGAGGAATCATAGTGATGGCTCTTCGAAGATATAAATTGATCCGCATGTTGATAAACCCTTGCATAACGACGTCTCCGGACATCGTACCAACTGATGAACTGGACAGCCCTGCAATGAGAAGACCAAGTGCGAAGGATAAAGCGGCAACTGGCCCGATCGTGTCGCCCAGTTGGTTGAAAGCGACGTCCAAGTCCTCCACGACTCCGCCTTTTTTAAAGAAAAGGGCGGCCGCAATGATGAGCATGCTCATATTAATGGCTCCTGCAATGACCATGGCGATGATGATATCGATGAATTCGAACCGGAATATCCGCTTTTTCTCCCCTTCGTTCCGCCCGACAATCCGTCTCTGCGTCAATGACGAATGTAGGTAAATCGCATGTGGCATAACAGTCGCACCGAGAATACCCGCTGCTAATAAAATACTGTCCACGCCATCAAAGCGGGGCGTCACAATACCTTGCACAACTTCTCCAATATTCGGTCTGGCTAAAAATGTTTGAAATGCGAAGGCAAGCACGACAATAAATAACATTCCCGCAATAACTGCCTCCAACATGCGATACCCTCGGCGCTGTAATTCCAAAATAACAAACGAGCCGACCGCAGTAATTAGCGCGGCTGGCAGCATAGGAATACCGAATAATAAATATAGCCCTAAAGCGGCTCCAATAAATTCTGCCAAGTCTGTTGCAATGATCACAAGCTCTGCCTGAATCCACAGAAAAACAGAAACGCCCTTCGGGAACCTTTCCCTCGCAACCTCCGGCAAATTCATCCCCGTTGCAATTCCTAGTTTAGCGGACAAGGATTGAATTAAAACAGCTAGCAAATTCGAAACGGCAATGACCCATAATAGCAAATACCCGTATGTAGACCCAGCCGTAATATTCGTAGCGAAATTACCGGGATCAATATACGCGACGGCTGCAATGAAAGCAGGCCCAAGAAAGGGGAGATACTTGCGGATCCCTTTTAACTCTCCTCTAAGCGCAGCCTCCGCTGAAATAGTGGTTTTCTCACGTCCACCCGCATCTCGCATGAATGCATCCCTCCCGGCTGTAATCAAGTATTTCTTTACTATGTAACACTATTTAAATAATGTAAACCTATTTTAATGTGTGCACAATCGTTAGGATGCGCATTTCGTTAGAGATTAAATCCTTTTAGTGAAAGTGCATTCTGTTGCTAGTTCGGATGCCGTTTGTTTCATACTGGCGGCCTGCTCGTTGTGTATGAATTACTTATCGCAATTGTTGTGGCAGTAGTTAGTATGTGTGTCGGAATCACACAGTAGCATGTAAATTTTAGGAGTGCTCGAATATGCCGCGCAAGTGCTCGAATAAGTAAAAGACAGCTCGTATGTGCCGTGTGAGTGCTCGATTAATTTGAAAGACGTTGTCGGAATCACGCAGTAGCATGTAAATTTTGGGAGTGCTCGAATATGAAGCGCAAGTGCTCGAAAAAGTAAAAGATAGCTCGTATATTTTTGTAAGTGCTCGAATAAGTAAAAGACAGCTCGTATGTGCCGTGTGAGTGCTCGATTAAATGAAAGACAGCTCGTATGTGCCGCGCAAGTGCTCGATTAATCGAAAGACAGCTCGTAAGTGCTCTCCAAGTACTCGATTTAGAAGCAGAAGACTTTTCGAATTCTCCTAAAAACGAGATGACACAATCTGTTTCAAGAATTGTTTATTAAATTGACTATATTTCGTTTCTTTTATGGTAGCTTATGGTACTATTTAATTAGATGTTGTTTCCTTTCAAAACAGGATTTGGAAATGGGGTATGGGATGAATTCTGACGTGAATAGATCGCTTGCATATTGAGAGATTCTTGAGGCACGAACTTGTACCATTTCATCCATGAAAGCAGTTGCTTTGAATGGGTGAGAAATTAGGGAATGCCCGCTTTGGAATGAAGGGAAGGGGGAGTATAGAAAATTAGGCATATTGGGAGAGTGCGGGACATACACATAAATTGGAGTGTTAAAATGACATCCAAATACAGGGGGATCTAATTGTGAAATTAAAAAAATTTGGAATGGCACTATCATCTTCGGCCTTGGCATTTAGTCTTTTAACTTCTGCAGTGGCGGCACAGGAAAATCCGACAGGACAAGCAGCAGAAGCAGTTGCACAAACGGTTACTAAACAAGATTTGATTGCAAAATTCAAAGCGTTGTTTCCCGAATTGGATTATGTAGCTAACGGCGAATCTCATATGAACAGTGGCAGCAGTTACAGAGGAGACGAGCAGAAAAGATTTCACTTGTCCCTCAGTGGCGTAAAAGGTGGTAAAGACTATTACGCCAGTGTAAGTTTTATAGGAGAGGAATTGAATCTAGAAAGTTTTTCTTTTGGTTCACCTAACGTAGCAGATGCGTTATTTCCTCCAAAGATCTCAAATGACGAAGCAGAGGAAATTGCGAAGTCTTTCATGAATAAAATGGTAGATAAAAACGAATTTCAGCTTGAAGAGTCACCGTACCACTATTACAATACAAAGCTGACCGAACCGGTCCGTTATACATTTACCTTCAAAAAGCTGAAGGGAGGGGTACCTGTTGCCGATCAGAATGCCCAAGTAACGGTCCTGGGTAATGGAGATGTAGTAGAGTTTTATTATATGTCTAGCCAGCCTAAGGATTTGACGTTTGATAAGACGGAGGGAAGCCTGGACAAGGAAAAAGTGCTGAAACAGGTCAAAGAGAATTTGGCTGTCGACTTGCAGTATGAAGTCAATTGGGATTACCGGACTGGTGAAAGAACAGTCGGCCTCGTTTATACACCACGAATTTCAAATGTTCATGCCCTAACTGGCAAGTGGGAGACGGTTAAAGGCTTTGGGGATGCGCCGCCTGCAAAATCAAAGGTCGAACGGATTGTAACCGAACCATTAAAGCCTAGGGAGTCAGATTTGACACCTGAGGAGGCGAAGAACTTAGCAGAGCAACTGCTGAAAGGGTCCGAACCGAAAGGGAAGCTGACGATCGAGGGAATCGATGAACGGACAAATTATAATGGTGCAGAAGTCATCAGTGTCCATTATATGTATGAGACACGCAATGGCGGGTTTGGCTCCAGCTTGGAATTTGACAAAAAGACCGGAGATGTATTGAACTACTATCAGATGCGCGACTACAGTATGACATTTGAAGAAGAAGAAAAAGATTGGAGTCATGCGATTTCTGAGCAAGAAGCGAAAGAAGCGGCTATCGGATATCTGAAAGAATTAATGCCGTCGAAACTGCATTTGTATGCCAAGCCTATAATGGATGGCCAATTTGAAGAGCGGAGCGGCATTTATCAATTTTCGTTCCCTCGGGTAGAAAAGGGAATTACTGTGCTTGGCGATCAGCTATTTGTCGCAATCAATGCGGATGGGACGTTAAGCTCCATTTACAGCGATTATAGCGAATTCAGTGAATGGCCTGATCCTGCTAAAGCGGTAGCTGAAGATGAGGCACTGGCAAAGTACAAAGAAAATCTTACGGTTGAATTGAACTACATGCGAAAAGGTGAATCCAAGCATTACGATCTCGTCTATACTCCAAAGTTCAATGACAATCTGTACGGAACGATTGACGCGTTGACTGGTGAGTGGACGCAACGCTTTGGCATGCGAAGCGATGTAACTGTCTCTCATCCGTGGGCCGAAAAGGAATTAAACTATTTAATTAGTGCCAATATCCTGGAAGTGAAAGACGGAAAAGCTTTCAATGGGGATGCTGCCGTCTCAAGGGGAGAGGCGCTGCGCGTGATCATGAGCTCGCTGACGTATTTTTACGATACACGGTTCGGCAGGCAGGAAGAAGTCAAGCAGACGTTTGAAAACATTGATCCTAAACACCCGCTTTACCCAGCGATCGAACACGCTGTATCCATTGGCCTGATTAATGCAGACCAAGCCACATTCGATGTAGATGCGCCAATGACGCGAGAGGAATTGGCGGTCTGGTATGTCAAGGTGCTTGGTTTGGAGAAAGCAGCAGAGCACACTGATTTGTATAAAGTAGACTTCGAGGATAAGGATCAGATCTCTAAAGAGTTTGCAGGCTATGTCGCTATCGCCAATGCGAAAGGACTTGTGAAAGCGGAAGACAATAAGTTTAATCCGAAACAAGAAGTATCCTATGCAGATTTAGCTGTTTCCACAATCCGTTTGGCTCATCAAATGGCCGATCGGAAAGGCAGATTCTTTTATTAATACAATCAGATAAGCAGAAGCCAGACAGGCAGAGTCGGATAAATAGATCCGCTCTGCCTGTTTTAATTGGAGAAAAGTAGAAACGGACGACTCAGAAGGTCGGCCGTTTACTGTTATTTTGCTTGATACGCCTTAAATACCTCAGCAGCCATTACGGCTACGTATCCACTTCCATTGTTGTCTTCGACATGTTCAATCATCATGGCGAGGAGGAGTGTCGGATTTTCTGAATTATATGTTACAAAAAAGCCGTTTTCCTGTCCTCTTCCTTCACCTGTCGATTTCAATTCGGCAGTACCGGTCTTGCCAGCAAGCGGGATGTCTGGTAAATTTGCAGCTTGTGCGAATCCGTCCACAACGACGCTGCGCAAATTCGAGCGCATCACAGCTGCATGGTCTGCACTAAGAACATCTTTCTTCCAAACTTGTCCCTTTTCCTCCTCGGTAAAAAGCGTTGGCTTATAAATGACACCATCTGTCAAAAAGGCCTCATACATGGAGGCTAAATGCAAGATGTTCGTCAGCATTTGTCCTTGTCCGAATGAGCTGTCAGCAAGCTGCCCCTCTGAGGTGATTTTGCCGTCATTTGAGATTTGAGAGGCCGACAGGTTCAAGGCGAACGGCAGCTGCTCGCCGAAACCATATTCATGCACCCCATCAATGAATGTCTGGCGTCCCATTTTCAATGCTTGCTGGGCAAAGTAAATATTGTCTGAGTAGATAAGTGCTTTTTTCAAATCCATTGGGTTCGGTGCTTCGGGATGAAGACGTGACACTTTGTAATTGCCCCACGAAGCGTCCTTTTGCCAGGTGCGGCCATTGATGACAATGCCTTCGGTTGGGTTCAGTGTGCCCGCTTTCATTCCGATAGCTGCCGTAATCGGTTTCATTGTCGAACCTGGTGCATAGGCAGCAGCAAAACGATTAAATAATGGCTGCAATGGATCTTCCGATAATTGCTTGTAACGTTCTCCACTCATGCCGAGCATGAAATGGGCAGGGTCAAAACTTGGCGAACTGACGAGAGCAAGCGTTTCGCCTGTTTTCGGATTTACTGCTGCACTCGTGCCAGGTTCGCCTTTCATCGAATCGTAAATCAGCTTTTGTAATTCTGCGTCGATTGTTACGTGGATAGTCTCGCCATCAGTGGCGGGCTTCTCTGCAATTACAACCGGCTCCGCTCCGACATCAGGTTTTTTAATGTAAATCCGGATTCCATCTTGCCCTCGCAGGCGGTCTTCCAGCAAACGTTCGAGGCCTTGGCGTCCGATCAGGTCGGACTCTTTGTAGCCCTGATCCTTTTTTTTCTCCAGCTGTTCGGCCGTAATTTTACCGATATAGCCAGAAAGGTGGGCAAGGGCTTCGCCATAAGGATACTCACGCATCGGCGTCTTTTGGTACGTGACACCAGGGATGGCAATGAGTGAATCAAGCAGATTGGCATCCGTTCTCGCCATTTTTGCAATCGGCACGAAATAATCGGGCTTCACCCAACTTTGGTTTAATTGCTTATCAATGTATTCCGGCGTAACCCCAACCGATTTGGCGAATTCTGCTTTTCTTGCATGATCGAATTTCCCGGGGACAATGCCAACTTCAAAGCCTTTGCCATTGATGGCTATCGGTTGATCATTGCGATCTAAAATTTCTCCGCGTTTTGATTCAATTGTTGCGATTCCTACTGTATCCTTTACATCAAGCTCGGGAAAAATGAAGGACGGATCCCATTTGGCATACCAATTTTCTTCTTCGTCTTGTGTTTCATGAATGAAAACTAGCTTCTTCTCAAAGGAGACAGGGCCAGCTAGCGTGTTCATCTTCACTTGAATAGTGAAAGTTGCAGGTTCTTTTGGGTCCCATTCCGTTTCTTGATCCGGTTTTGTATAGGTGATCTCCAGATCATCAATCGATAAATCCTTTATCAATTTCTCTTGGCGATCGATAAAATTGGCGGTGTCAAATTCCTGTTTTGTCTCATTCGTCAAAAACTGATTGTACATTTGTTTAAAATCATGTTTATTCCAATGATCTACATAGGCTTCAAGCCGTTCTACAGGCGTCGGTTTTTTTTCGCATCCTGCCAGTATGAAGATGAAGCAAAATCCTATCAGGATGAGTAGTCGATTTCTCATGCATTTCCTCCATTCTTTTCATTACTCTGTGTGTTGCATCTAGCTTCTTTTGCATCAGAATAGTACCCTTATTATAAACTTAGAAAAGATTTCCTTCAAATGGATTTGGAAAGGAGTTCCCAATATGTTCGATCCGACAATTTTTGAGAATATTAAAGTGGCGCTAGAAAACCGTGTTTATGATTTAGATACACTGGAAAGAAAAATTTTGATAACGAACCGGACAGATCAAATGGATTTCGCTATTTTGTCCCGCCGGTTTGGTCTCGAATTTATTCTGCTCGACAATGTAGATTTGCGGGCGGAGATTGTTCTGAGCACTTCGCTGCGAGACTTGGCTGGTGAAATTCTGGAGATGAAAGGAGAAGAGCCCGGCTGTTCTTTGACGCTCCGTTTTGTAAGCACCGTCCAGTCGGATGCGGTTCCATACCGCGAAATCGGACAGGTACTGCACACGATTTGGGAGCAGGAAATAGATGTCACGCAGACGGTCAGTTCCGTTCTTGGTGAGGAACCGGCCGAGTTTACGTATACCATTGAAGCTGCGTTCCATACGCGGATTGATGAAGAGCATATGCAGGAAATCGGGAACTTCCTTGTCCATGTGCTGCGTACAATGGAAGCGCTCGGGCGCATCATTGAAGCGATTCAGGAATAACCCCTATCCCTGTGCCGCAAATCCCTATATAATAAGAGAAATCTAAAATAGAAAAGGTGCACGTAAATGAGTTTATTAACAGTAAAAAACATGAGCCACGGATTCGGAGACCGCGCTATATTTGACGATGTTTCGTTCCGTTTGTTGCAAGGTGAACATATCGGTTTGATCGGTGCGAACGGGGAAGGTAAATCCACGTTTATGAATATTATTACACGGAAGTTGGAACCGGACGCAGGAACAGTTAGCTGGGCGAAGCGGGTCCGTGTCGGTTATTTGGATCAGCATGCTGACTTAAAACAGGGAATGAGCATCCGTGATGTACTGCGTACGGCGTTCCAATATTTATACGACGTAGAAGCGGAAATGAATCTTCTGTTTGCCAAGATGGGCGAAGTTGGGCCGGATGAACTGGAAAAGCTACTCGAAGAGACGGGCCAAATGCAAGATGAACTGACGAATAAAGATTTCTACATCATTGATTCGAAAGTTGATGAAGTGGCGAACGGACTTGGCTTGGATGAGTTTGGCCTGGAACGGGATGTCCACGATTTGAGCGGTGGGCAGCGGACGAAGGTACTTCTAGGCAAGCTGCTTCTTGAAAAGCCGGATATCCTCCTTCTCGATGAGCCGACCAACTATTTGGACGTGGAGCATATTGAATGGCTTCGTGGCTATTTGCAGAATTATGATAATGCCTTCATTCTCATCTCGCATGACATTCCTTTCTTGAACAGTGTTGTCCACCTCATTTATCACATGGAGAATCAGCAAATTACCCGCTATCCGGGAGATTATGATGAGTTTTTACGTGTTTATGACATGAAAAAGCAACAGCTGGAAGCGGCTTATAAAAAGCAGCAAAAAGAAATTGCCAATTTGAAAGACTTCGTTGCGCGCAATAAAGCAAATGCTGCAACAAGCCGCATGGCGATGTCACGCCAGAAAAAGCTAGATAAAATGGACGTCATCGAATTGGATGCAGAAAAGCCGAAGCCGCAATTTGATTTCAAGCTCGCCAGGACGCCGGGACGATTCTTGTTCCAGACGAACGATCTTGTCATCGGCTACAACGAACCGTTATCGAGCGCTTTGAATCTGACGATGGAGCGCGGGCAGAAGATTGCCCTTTCCGGAGCCAATGGTATTGGGAAAACGACACTTCTGAAGAGCATCCTCGGTGAGATTCCCGCGCTGTCGGGTTCAGTGGAACTGGGAGAGCATCTTCACATCGGATATTTTGAGCAGGAAATTAAATCGGAGAATAACCGGACTTGTTTAGAAGAAGTATGGGAGGAGTTTCCTCACTTCACGCAGTATGAGGTGCGTGCTGCGCTTGCGAGATGTGGGCTGACGACCAAGCATATTGAGAGCAAGGTGAAGGTGTTAAGCGGGGGAGAACGTGCAAAGGTACGACTATGTAAGTTGATTAACCGAGAAACCAATTTGCTTGTCCTCGATGAGCCCACCAACCATCTCGATCAAGACGCGAAAGATGAGTTAAAGCGCGCCTTACAGGAATACAAAGGAAGCGTCCTCCTCATATCGCATGAACCTCATTTCTATGAGGATGTTGTGACCGATGTATGGAATGGAGAAACATGGACAACAAAGGTATTCTAATGGTTGGGTACCATATTAGCTAAATTGAAAAAGAGTGCTTGGGGGATCGGCAATCATTTGTGCATACTTGAAAAGAACCATCAAATGTTGCCGGTTATCTGCTTGAATTCCAAATGATTGCCGTACGATAGATATCGCGCCTTTGAATGAACGCTAGGAAACAGTATGTTCCGAAGCGTTCTTTTTTTGGTGTATCGCCGGTTACCACCTTCTCGGATTGGATGAACGCTTCATTTGATCCATTTCTTTTGTTAATGCATCCAATTGTTGCTGCATCTTATTCAAATCATTGTCGCGGTTTGAGCCATTCCCAGAGGAATTCCCGTTCCCTGAAGACTTCGCATTGCTGTTTGCTAAATTCTCAAGTGCCATTGCTGCTGAAATAGTTGTAATCCCATCGCCGATTGTGGCAAGCAGACTTCCGAAGAAAGCGAGTTTCGCTATAAGAACCTCGTCGTATACTGACCCGCTGTCCGCTTGGTAAAACAGTCCTTCTTTATTCACGATTCCACCCCTCGCTTCATCTCATCTCCCTTATTTTATGCGGGCATGGCGGACGATGTTTGGGGGAATGAAAAAAAGGAATGCAAGCTCCATTCGGATTGCCTGCATTCCCGTATTATGCCTCATATTCTTTTAAGATTTCATCGACTGTCGACACGACTTCATCCCGCTTCATCTTGTCTTCGCCGTTCTTCAACGCATGTAAAGTGCGTTTCGCCAGTGCAAGAGGTATATTGCAGAAGAGCAGGATATTTTTCGTGGAGATGGATTCAATATATTCATCTGCCATCCGCAAATTGGCCTCCGCATACTCAAACATGTCTCCCCTTGTCCATCCGGCAGGGAAGAACCGGACTCCGCGTTCTGAATCTTCTTCTTGATTCCGTAAAATATTCACTGCCTGTAGGCCTCGTCCATATCCAATGGCAAGCTCCTGATCGGTTTCTGTGCCATCGTACTGCTTCCAAATATCCGACAACATGACACCAACGAGTCCTGCCACATAATATGTATAATCGTCCAAGTCTTCTTTTGTTTGGACTAAGAATGCTTTTCCAACCCATTTGGCCATTCCTGTTGCCATGATGCTTGTCGATTCTTTCACTTTATCGACGTAATCTACAGGGCAGACTGTGAGCCAATCGTCCAAACGCATCGTCACTTCAGGCAGCAGCTCTGCATAAGGGGAGAGAAGTTGAAGGTAGGCTTCTTTGTCAAATCCATTCGCCAGCATTGCCCCGGTTGCTTCCAGCAACTGCTGTTTCACGTCAGCATCCAGTTGTTCGTGGTCTTCGATTTCATCAATGGCGCGCATGCAGAGGTAGGCTGATCCTACTGCCATACGCAACGTAGGATTCAGAAGTTTAATCGGTATATAAAAGGTTCTGCTCGTTTGTTTCAATACGCGCATCGCTTCTTTTTGCAATTTTGTATCGGTAATCAAGAAAACTCCCTCCTTTAACTAAACACGTTCAAAAATCACATTTGCATACTATCCATCATACACTATTTAAGTGGACACATGCCAATCCAGAAACTGCATTAGGAACAATCCCAATTCGATATTTGGAAAGGATTAAAGAATAGATCGAATAAATTATCTTAAAAAAATATATAAAAAGTATTGACAATTGATAACTGGAAATGCTATCCTGAAGAAGTTAGAACAACCAAAACAAGAAAGGGAGGTACGATTATCATGACTAATGTTATTTTTTCCAACACCATTTCCATATTGTATTCGTGCCGTTCCGCTTGGTAATCATTTAACTTTTGACACTCGGAATGGCAGGATTTGCCGTTCTTTTACTATGAGCACACGCTTATGCAAAAGGCGTGTGCTTTTTTGTGTCTAAAAATGAGGGTGTACCCACGCAAAAGCGTGTGACATAAATAAATTAAAGGAGTGCATCAACATGGGAAAGGTATGTAATATCAAGTTTGCAATGAAGGAATATGTAGAAGACGGTTAGTGAAAACCGCAAGTCAACGAATGCAATGAATAAAAAAAGGAGGAAAATGAAATGATTAAGTTATGGATGTCAAAAGAGAACAACAAACGAAAAAATACAAATGAGAAAACGGAGTGGGATTCTTCACCCGACGATTTTGGGATACCATTGCCCCGAAAATAATTGAAGTTCCTTCTCCGCCTAAGGAGAATATAAATTATGCAACAACATATTGATAGAGAAGTTATATATCGACATATGAAGGATTTACAGCTGAGAACGCGTAATCATCGTGCAACTGAAATCCGCCAGAAAAGTGAAAAGAAATGGAAGTTGTCCGCCATTTGGGCATTCTTCCTGTAAGACAACAAAAACCGCCTGGATCATTCCGGCGGTTTTTGTTGCGCTATTATTTGTTTTTGTTATTGCGGTTATTTTTGTTGTTGCGGTTGTTACGCTCAGTATTAGTGTTGGTGTTATCAAAATCAGTACCGAACTCAACACGGTCGCGGTTTTGATTTTGGTCTTGATTTTGATTTTGCTTTTTGTTGTTGCGGTTGTTTTCACGGTTGTTATTTGGCATTGGTTTTCACCTCCAACATTAATATGGTCAGGTCAGCAAGTTTTATCCTCATGGAAAATAAGACAGCTAATGATCGTTCTGCCTCCAAATTTTTCACTATAAATTGGTTTGTTTTGATTGAGTTAAAAAGGGCAAAGCAAGAGAAATGGTTATTGGCCAAAAAAAGAAGCTCCATGCATTGGAGCTTCCCATCAATTTTCTATGGCTTAATCGTTCTTCCGTTGCTTGGCGCGAGCTTCTCCGCCTTTTTCACCGGCTTCTTCCAAGCTCATTTTGCCATTGCTTGTGTTGCCGTCATGCTGCTGGGCACGAGCTTCGCCACCTTTTTTACCGATTTCTTGGTAAAATTCCTTATCGTGATTGCGGGCTGTTGCTTCTCCGCCTTTTTTGCCGATTTCCTCGTAAAAGTCTCTACCATGTTTCTCGGAAGTTGCTTCTCCGCCTTTACGTCCTGCTTCTTCCACCGTCATTTTGTTGTCTTTGTTGTTGTCGTTGTTAGCCATTTGTAAAGTCCTCCTTTGAAAATAGTAGTATCGTGTTGCTATTGTTTTAGTTCCCTGGAGTACTTTATATTAAACGTTGCGATAGATAAAATATGATGTAAGAATCAAAGCTTGCTTGCTTCGAGTACTGTTATGACAAGGTTCTTAAGGTGTGAAAGTTCCTGAAATTTTTTTGCGTTTTTGGTGGATATTTAAATTAACTTCTTACAATCATATTTGTAGTATCGTACATTCCAGTGAAAACAATGGATTTATTTGCTTTGATGAATTCAAATGGCCTATTAAAAACTTACGGAAGAAAAGAGGCCTATTCTGTCAAAACGAAACAGAATAGGCCTCTTCATTGTTATGAGGAACGTATCGAGTTGATTCAAGATATTTTCAGGTTCCACTTCTTATCTTCTGTCGCTTTTCGGATCGAATGCATCCCGCAGACCATCCCCAATGAAGTTGATTGCCAGTACCGTAATTAGAATGCTAAGTCCCGGCGGAATCCATGCTTCGGGGTGATACCTCAGAACCCGGATGTTTTGAGCCTCTGAAATCATGTTGCCCCAAGTCGGTGTCGGTTGCGGTATGCCCATTCCGATGAAGCTTAAGCCTGATTCAAACAAAATCATGGATGCCATCATTAATGTGGCATTGACAATGATAGGCCCTACGGCGTTCGGTATGAAGTGACGGAAAATGATTCGTGAATCTCTGGCACCAATTGCTCTCGCTCCTAACACAAATTCCTGTTCGCGCAGCGAGAGGAATGTCCCTCGAACAATTCGGGCGAGGGAAGGCCAGGCAGTCACGGCAATAATGACGATGAAGAGCCCAATCGTCACTTTTTCGAGCAGCGCCATGATGGTCATCGCCAAGACGATGAAGGGAAGAGCTAGAATCAAATCGGTAATGCGCATGATGATGTTGTCGATAATTCCGCCATAGTAGCCGCTAACCGCTCCCATAATGAGCCCGATTAATACGGTGAAGAGCATCGCACTGAATCCAATGGTCAAAGAAATGCGGGAACCGTAAAGCAACCGGGCGAAATTATCGCGACCCGAGCTATCCGTGCCCAATATGTGGTCACTGCTCGGTTTCTGCTCTACCATGAGCAAGTTTGCTTCCTCCGGGTCGTATTCTGTGAGCAGTGGTGCAAATACAGACGCACAGACGATGAGTGTCAGAACCACGAGTCCGGCAATGGCGAGTTTGTTCCGCATGAAGCGACGCATCGATAATTGGAAGGGGCTTCTATGTTTCCGGTCCATGTCCAGCGTTAGTTCTTCTGCAGGACGTTCATTATTAGATATGGATTGCATTAGTATTCACCTCAATCATAGCGGATCCTCGGATCGACAATGCTGTAGAATATATCTGCTAATAGATTTCCGACGAGTATGGCGACTCCTAGCAGAAGGGCAATTGCCATGATGACGGGATAATCACGATTCACGACAGAGCCGATGAACAGTGTTCCGAGACCAGGAAAATTAAAAACTTGTTCAGTAATGATGGCGCCGCCCAAGAGAGCTCCGAATTCAAACCCCATCAACGTAATGATTGGAATCATGGCATTGCGAAGCGTATGCTTATACAACACGTTCCGGTCGCTCATTCCTTTAGCTTTTGCGGTCCGTATATAATCGCTGCCGAGCACGTCCATTACTTCGGATCGCATATACCTCATATAAGTCGCAGTTCCTGCTAGTCCCAAAGTTAGTCCAGGAAGTACCATATGATGAATACGGTCTTTGAATTCCGCGAAACCGGACAAGTCGTTGCTCGAAACGGTTCCTTGTGCGGGAAACCAGCCAAGATTGATAGACAGCAAATAGATGGCTACGAGACCGAAAAAGAAATTGGGTACTGCCAAACCGAAGAAACCGAAAGTCGTTGCCCCATAGTCAAGAAGCGAATAAGGATGACGGGCGGAATAGATGCCGATTGGAATGGCTACGATCAAAGTTATGCCAAGAGAGAACAATCCTAGGTAAACGGTGTTTTTGACGCGCTCTTTAATCAGGCTTTCAACTGAACGGCCGTTATAGGTAATTGATTTCCCCAAATTGCCTTTAGCCACGGAAGAGACCCACGTCAAATATTGTTCTGGAATCGATTTATCAAGGCCAAGTGCTGCACGTTGCTGTTCGAATACGATCGGATCTACATTCGGATCAAGAATCTTACCTGTGAACGGATCGCCGGGAGCAGCTTTCGCCAGTCCGAATACGATGATGGAAAGGGCTAGCAGCATGGGGATGAATACTAAAATTCTACGTATGATATACTGATACATTTTTTATCCTCCCATGAAGAGGGAGAGTATGCCGCATCCAGCCGGCATACTCCCACAGTGTCTTCAATTACTTAGCGTCCTCTACCCACCATTCGTGAGCATCCTGGTACATCGTATGCGGCATTGGCTTAATTCCTTGGATGCGGTCATTGTATGCCCAAATACTGTTTTGTGCATATAAAAGTAATGCCGGCAAATCCTCGGAGAAAAGTTGTTGCCATTCTTTATAAACTTCTGCGCGGAAATCCTTATCGAATGCATCAGGAGCTTTCAACCCTTTTTGGAGTAGCTCTTCTGATTTTGGATTGTTCCAGCGGGAGAAGTTATAGCCAACTTTAGTTCCCCATAGGCCGGATGGATCCGGATCAGTGCTTCCAAGGCTCCAGCCGATCAAGTAAAGGTCAAAGTCTGTATTGTCGTTTGTCAAATCAGGTACATACGCAGACATTTCCTTTGGCTGGCGCATGTTCACTTGAATACCGACTTTTTCAAGATCGTTCTTCAACAGTGGAGCTGATCTTTCACGCAATTCATTGCCTGTCGGATAGTCAAGGTTAAGAACCCACTTATTGCCTTCCGGATCTTCACGGAATCCATCGCCATCCTTATCGACATATCCTTCTTCATCTAGCATCTGCATCGCCTTTTCAGGGTCGTATGTGTAGTTTACAGCTGCTTTATCGTCATACACCCAGAATTGTGTCGCGATTGGAGAATTGATTGGCTGGCCACGGCCATGCAGCAATCCTTGCCCGTGTCCTTCACCGACAAGTCCTTGACGGTTTACAGAATAAGCAATCGCTTGGCGGACTTTCTGATTGGACAATTTTTTGTTTGGAATCCAATTGTCAGGATTGATGGCTCCAGATTCAACGTCTGCTGTCGTCCTGTGGTTATGTTTGAAGCCCATTAACTGATAACCGAAATCAGGCTGCTCAATAATTTTAACATTGCCATACTCGCTGACCATTTCATAATCAGCTGGGGCAATACCGCCTGGGCTTGCGATGAAATCAATTTCACCTTTTTCAAGCAGGCCGGTCATGACCGACTGGGCGATCACTTTCCAAACGATTTTGTCTAAGTGTGGCGCACCTTGCCAGTAGTCGCCATGTTTCTCAAGAACATATTGTTCCCGCTCAACCATATCCGTAAATTTGAAAGGACCTGTTCCAATCACTTTTCCTGGCTGCAAGGATGCTTCCGCTTCAGGGATTTCCGCTACAGGGATGTCCTTGAAAATATGCTCAGGGATGATAGAGAAGCTGGCCGTGTAGAGTGGTGTGACGTTCGGCTCTTTAAATTTGAAAGTTACTTGGTAGTCGCTGTCTGCCACGACGCCGATGAACTCATCTGTTTCGCCGGAGACATACTCGTCATATCCTAGCAACGGCGTTACATAGTTCGTACGGACACCGCCCGCATTGACGTAATCCGGATCAGAAATTGCTTTGTACGTATAGACGACGTCATGCGCAGTAAATTCTTCTCCATCGTGCCACTTAACGCCTTCTTCCAAAGTAAACGTAATCTCAGTCTGGTCATCATTTACTTTCCATTCCTTTGCAAGGCTTGGGGTGAACTCTAAATTCTCGTCTTGCGAAACTAAGCCTTCATGGGTGAAGTTAAGGATATTGGCTTCATAGGCTTCTTGATAGAATATTGGGTTGAACATACCAGTAGGTGCCGAGTACATTGCACCCGTGATTGTTCCGCCTTCCTTCGGGCCGGAAGAAGCATCGGCCTCATCATCTTTATTTGTCTCTTCAGCTGTCGGTTTTTCTGCTTCTGCAGGCTTCTCTTCGCCGTCTTCCTTATTGCAGGCTGCCAGCACCATGCCGAAAACCAATAGCAAAAGAAGAAGGAATACGTACTGTTTACTTCGTTTTACCAATTGAAATCCCCCTTTATATTTTGTTTGATGAAAAACTGAGGTTCGTATGAAAGCCGGTCATCTCCACTCGCTGCATCACCCCCTACAAGGAAATCCATTTTGTTATGCGGACAGACGAAGGCTTCCTAGAGTATATTTAGTTGCTGTCATATAAATGACAAGCGACAAAATGGTCTGCTTCAATCTCTATCAGCTCTGGCCGGTCAATTGCGCATCGATCGTGTGCCTGGGGACATCTTGTCCGGAATGTACAGCCCGACGGCGGATTGGCGGGGCTTGGAAGATCCCCGGATAATTTAATTTTTTCCCGTTTCGTTTTGCCTGTCTCTTCATCCAAATCGATAATTGGAATCGATGACAGCAACGCTTTTGTATATGGATGTAGCGGATTTTCGTATAACCGGTTCTTTGGCGCAATCTCAGCGAGGCGGCCCAAATACATGACCGCTACCCGTTCGCTAATATGTTTAACGACGCTTAAATCATGGGCGATGAATAGATATGTCAAGCCAAACTCATCTTGAAGATCTTTCATGAGATTGAGCACTTGGGCTTGAATGGACACATCGAGCGCGGATACGGGTTCATCACAAATGACGAATTTAGGCTTTAAGACCAATGCCCGGGCGATGCTGATTCGCTGTCGCTGGCCACCGGAAAACTCATGCGGATACTTTTGCCGGTCACTTGGCCGCAAGCCGACCTTCTCGATAATTTCCAAAATCCTCGCTTTGCGTTCTTTTTTGTTCAAAAGTCCTTGGACAATGAGGGGCTCCTCGATCAGCTGCTCGACACTCATTTTGGAATTCAGCGAGGCAAAAGGGTCTTGGAATACAATTTGCATATCCTGCCGGTATGGGCGAACTTGCCGTTGCTTTAAATGGGTGATGTCCGCGTCCTGGAACATGATCTTACCTTCGGTTGGATCCAGCAGCCGAATCAGCAGCCGGCCCAACGTTGACTTACCGGAGCCTGATTCGCCGACAATCCCTAATGTTTCACCTTTATAAATAGTAAATGAAACATCATCAACGGCTTTTAATTGGCCGATTGTACGCTTCAAAACGCCACCTTTTATAGGGAAATATTTTTTGACGTTCTTCACATCAATTAATACTTCTTTCTTTTCTTCAGATGTTTGATAGTGACTGGACTCGGTGGTTGTTTTCAGAGTCATGGCGTCTCACCTCCATCGTAGAGAAAACAACGGACGTAATGATCTTTCTCCAATTCGGTCAATGCGGGGTTCGATTCTTTGCAACGATCCATGACAAAAGGGCAGCGGGTAGAAAAACGGCATCCTTTTGGAAAGTTGTACGCTGGTGGAACAGTGCCCTTAATAGTGCCAAGCCGTTCAACGTCTTGATCGATGCTTGGCAGGCTGCTGAGCAACCCTTGTGTATATGGGTGTTTAGTCAGTTTCAAAAGTTGTTTTGTTGGGGCTTGTTCAACAATTTGACCGCCATACATCACCATGACGCGATCCGTGTATTCATAGACGACACCAAGATCATGTGTGATGAGCAAAAGCGCCATATTGTACCTCTTTTGCATTTCGAGAAGCAGGTCGAGGATTTGGGCTTGAATTGTTACATCCAGGGCAGTTGTCGGTTCATCGGCAATCAGCAGCTCCGGTTCGCAAGATATGGCCATCGCGATCATGACACGCTGGCGCATACCGCCCGATAATTGGTGGGGAAACTCGTGGATGATTTGTTCGGGTCTTGGGATACCGACGATACGCAATAATTCAATTGCTTTTTCATGTGCTTGCTTTTTCGAGAGTTTCTTATGCTTGCGGAGAGTTTCCGTCATTTGGCTCCCAATCGTGAAAACAGGATTCAGTGCGGTCATTGGTTCTTGGAAGATCATGCCGATATGATTGCCGCGGACGGATGTCATCTGTTTCGATTTCAGCGTAGCCAGATTGCGTTCATTCAACCGGATCGCACCGTCGACGATCTGGCCCGGCTTGTTAATCAACTGCATGATGGAAAGGGCTGTAATGCTTTTTCCGCTGCCAGACTCCCCGACGATTGCGACTGTTTCACCGGGATAGACGGAAAAAGAAATATCATCCACCGCTTTTGCAACAACATCCTTCTCCAAATAAAAATATGTCTTCAGATTACTGACATCCAGTACAGGTTGATTGCTCATAGGGTCACTCCATTTCAATGTGATGACACTTCCGATACGGCCAGAGCCGCCCGTATAGGAGATTGTCCTGACAATTATCTATGATACTAATGACTAATGAAGAGAGTGTCAATATAAAATTAAGAAAAATCAGTTTATTAGACAAGATAGCACCGGTTTCGACAATTTTTGATAAAAGTAGAAGGGTTTATTGGGGAGATATTCTACAAAATATTCAGTTTTTATTTGATCTAAGACTGATACGAAAGGTGAGGGATTGATAGAAAGTAACAAAAAAAGCAAAGGGAAGCTGGTCCCTTTGCCGGAATTTCTAACTATTATTCAATTGGTTAAGGCAGTATTGCAAAAGACCGAACCGGGAAGCCGGATGCCTTTTCGGGTTTCGGAACAATATTGAAGATGACAGCTCCTTTGGCAGGGCACTTGTCCAAATTCGTCATCAATTCAATCTGGTACGTATCTTGATCGAGTACATAATACTCACCTTCCAATTTTCCTTTCGCACGGAAATCTGCGGCGGAGTCAGTATCATACGTTTCATGGCCAACTGCTTTCACATGGCGCTGCTCGAAGAGGAATTGTAGGGCATCAAGACCCCAGCCCGGAATCCGGTTGTTGCCCTCGCTGTCCTTGTTATTGAAGGCTTCTGCATCCGGCCATCTTTTACTCCAATCTGTACGAAGCGCCACAAACGTTCCTTCTTCGATCGGTCCATGAATCTTCTCAAAATCAAGGATATGTTGAACCCCCAGTGTAAAGTCGTTATCTTCCGCCGCTTCTTTTGATTTATCGATGACGACAAGTGGCAGAACTAACTCTTTTAACTGCAGTTCTTCAAGATAGCGGGTATCGCGGACAAAGTGAATAGGTGCATCGATATGCGTCCCATATTGCCCTGGAAACGTAAATTGTTGAGCTAGAAAACCATCATCATGGTTAAAAAGTGTCTCAAATTTGGCGTCGTCGAACATGAAAAAGTGTGGAGAATCAGGGCCGAACGTATGGGTAAGATCAATCCACTCTTTTGATTTCAGAAGCTGCAGAGCCTCATGTATTTCAGTACTGGTTTTAATCGTCATTTCCATCCCTCTTTCTTCGCGTGTTTTCTATATTAAATGAGCAGTTTCATGTAACTCTGAAGGTACTTTACGACAAGGAGGACACTTGCTCGGTCGTTCTGCTGGCGGCTTTCAATGCTTGCTGAACATCTTCAATTAAGTCTTCTGCATCCTCCAGGCCAACTGAAAACCGCAGAAGCCGGTCATCAATCCCACGGCGCAGGCGCTCCTCGAGCGGGATATCCATATGAGTTTGTGTCGTCGGATATGTAATGAAGCTTTCGACTCCGCCAAGACTTTCAGCAAACGTAATCAGCTTTAGATTTTCTAGGAAGGGGCCGATCCATTCGCTCTTTTGAAGACGGAAGGATACCATGCCGCCTTGCCCTGCGTACAAGACACTATCGATCAGCGGCTCTTTTTCTAAATAGGCGACAATCTCCTTGGCATTCGCATCATGGGCGCGCATCCGTACGTGAAGTGTCTTCAACCCACGGACAACAAGCCAAGAATCAAATGGGGACAATGTCGCGCCAATGGCATTATGATTTTTGCCGAGCTGTTCACATAATGACTCTCCCTTGGCAACGACGAGGCCAGCAAGTACATCATTATGTCCGCCGATATATTTCGTAGCACTGTGGATGACGATGTCTGCTCCATCTTCAATCGGCCTTTGATAAAAAGGTGTTAAGAATGTATTGTCGACGATGAGATAAAGGCCGTGCTTCTTTGCCAAATCAGCATAAGTGGCAACATCGATTTGCTGCATGAGTGGATTTGTCGGTGTTTCTAGAAAGAGAGCTTTAGTCTTATCGGTAATTAATTGTTCAACTTCTTCTACGGTTTCAAAGGAAGCGTATGTTGTCTGGATGCCATAAAGATCTTCATATTGGTCAAATAGGCGGTAGGTGCCGCCATAAAGATCCTCCGGCGCAATCAATTCATCACCTGAACGGAACAAGGAGAGAACGAGTTGAATTGCTGCCATGCCAGAACTGCAAGCATAGCCTTGATCTCCACCTTCCAATTCTGCAATGCCTTCCTCCAAAATGGTGCGTGTTGGATTTTTCGTACGGGTATAGTCGTAACCTGTTGATTGACCGAGCCCGTCATGCTTATAAGCGGTGGACAAATAAATAGGCGGGTTGACGGCACCCGTCCTCGGATCACTCTGATTCCCCAGCTGAACAAATTTCGTATCTAAACATCGTTTTTTCATTTTTGTATCTCCTTTGTCAGAAAAATAAAAAAGGACCCTGCAAGAAGAGGGCCCTCAACATTCGAGTGTTGAATTCAATCTTCTCATCTTCATGACGCTAACGTCACTTGGAATTAGCACCATACCAAAATCGGGCTGGTTGCTGAGACTTCTTCGGGCCAAATCCCTCCGTCTCTCTTGATAAGAATAAAAATATGGAATTGTTTAAAAATAGTTTATCTAACGATAGCATGAAAGAGTCTCATTTGCAAGCTAGTATTTTTGTTATACTAGGGGTTGATTAGACAGTCTCCATTTTATAGAGAGTAGTTCATTGATTGGTGAGTTGGCCGGGATGACGGGAGGGAATTGCCAATGGCTTGGCTATATGTTGTCTTTGCAGCGATTGTTGAGATATTTTGGGTGATCGGCCTACGGTATTCAGATTCACTGCTGGAATGGACGGGCACTGTTGTTGCCATTTTGTTCAGTTTCTTTTTCATAATAAAAGCTTGCGAGAAATTGCCGAGCGGAACGGTATATGCCGTGTTTACAGGTTCCGGGGCGGCAGCGATTGTCTTAATTGACTTTGTATTATTTCATGCCGATTTTTCTTTCGTGAAACTTATATTTATCGGAATGATTATCATAGGCGTCATCGGAATCAAGATGACGACAACTGAAGAGAAACCGCAAGAATCGAAAGGGGGAGAGGGGTAATGGCGTGGCTCTACCTGGTCATTGCGAGTTTCGGTGAAATTTTTGGTGTGTATTGTATAAATTTATTCCTCCACAAGAAAACAGTCCTCCGCCTTATCCTATTAGCTGCTGTGTTTTCGGCTGGATTTTTCTTTCTTTCTCTTGCGATGCGCGATATTCCGATGGGTACCGCATATGCAGTCTGGACAGGGCTTGGAGCAGCTGGCGCTGTGACGGTCGGAATCTTGTTTTTTAATGAACCGGCAGGCTGGAAGCGGATGTTGTTTTTGATGTTGATTATCGGGGGCGCGGTTGGGTTGAAGCTGTTTGGATGAAGTTTTTCATTTGAGTAAACTACTAACGTCAGATTAGGTTGACATTTCCTGATACTCGGTTAGACTATGAGTGTACGACCAATTTAATAGATGCAAACTAGGGGTGTCCGGCATAACCGGACTGAGAGGGAGATATTGATTGCTCTCCTAACTCTTTGGACCTGATCTGGCTCATACCAGCGTGGGGAAGTTTCTATAACGATTAGTGGCATGCATATGCGTATGTTTTGGAGACCAGGTCTGTTTTGTGACAGAGCTGGTCTTTTTTGCGTCTAGGCAGCACTCCCTTTTGGATAGAGTCATTGGTTCACCCGCAAATAATGATGAGGGGACGATGACAAGATGAGTAACATGAAAGAAGAAACACCGATTCACATCCATTCTTGCTTTCCGGCTAGTAAAAAGGTGTATGTGGAAGGCAGCAGAAAGGACATTCAAGTTCCGATGCGGGAGATTGAATTATCTCCCACCATTACAGAAGAGGGCGAATTTCCTAATGAACCGTTCCGTGTATATGATACGAGCGGAAAGTATACGGAGACTGGCTATAAGGTAGACATTCGCAAAGGACTTCCAGAAATTCGAAAACGATGGATTTTCGAACGTGGTGATGTAGAGGAATATGAAGGGCGGGAAGTGAAGCCGGAAGATAACGGATACCGAGCTGGCAAGGAAAAAAGAGATGAGACGTTTCCTTTACTGAAGCGCAAGCCGCTTCGCGCAAAGCCAGGGAAAAATGTGACACAGATGCATTACGCTCGGCAAGGAATCATAACCCCTGAAATGGAATTTATCGCAATCCGGGAGGGAATAGATCCGGAGTTTGTCCGAAGCGAAGTAGCTCGTGGCAGAGCGATTATCCCTGCAAATATTAATCATCCGGAAGCGGAACCGATGATTATCGGACGCAACTTCCATGTGAAAATCAATGCCAATATCGGGAACTCGGCTGTTTCCTCCTCCATCGGTGAGGAAGTAGAAAAGATGACATGGGCGACGCGCTGGGGAGCGGATACGATTATGGATCTGTCCACGGGCAAGAATATTCATACGACGCGCGAATGGATTATCCGCAACTCTCCTGTTCCGGTTGGTACTGTACCGATTTACCAGGCGTTGGAGAAAGTGAATGGGAAAGTGGAAGATCTATCATGGGAAGTGTTCCGCGATACACTTATTGAACAGGCGGAACAAGGAGTGGACTATTTTACAATCCATGCCGGTGTGCTCTTGCGCTATATTCCATTAACAGTCAATCGTGTCACCGGGATTGTTTCACGTGGCGGATCCATCATGGCCCAGTGGTGTATGCTGCATCATCAGGAAAGCTTCCTGTATACACACTTTGAAGAGATTTGTGAAATTATGAAGACGTATGATGTTTCGTTTTCTCTCGGAGACGGCCTGCGTCCAGGATCCATCGCCGATGCTAACGACGAAGCACAATTTGCGGAACTGGAAACACTAGGTGAATTGACTAAAATTGCGTGGGAACATGACGTGCAAGTCATTGTTGAAGGGCCGGGACATGTCCCGATGCATTTAATTAAAGAAAACGTCGACAAGCAAATGGAAATTTGCCAGGAGGCTCCTTTCTATACATTAGGACCACTGACGACAGATATTGCTCCTGCGTACGACCATATTACGTCCGCCATCGGAGCTGCCATGATTGGCTGGTTCGGAACGGCGATGCTTTGCTATGTAACCCCGAAAGAGCATCTGGGATTGCCGAATAAAGACGACGTCCGCGAAGGCGTCATCGCATATAAGATCGCTGCCCATGCAGCTGACTTGGCAAAAGGCCATCCAAACGCCCAAAAGCGTGATGATGCATTGTCGAAAGCTCGATTTGAATTCCGCTGGCGTGACCAGTTCAATTTAAGTCTGGATCCGGAGCGAGCTATGGAATACCATGATGAAACGTTGCCGGCGGAAGGTGCAAAAATTGCTCATTTCTGCTCCATGTGTGGCCCGAAATTCTGCAGCATGCGCATTTCGCACGATATCCGAAAATATGCGGATGAAAATACATTGGAAGAAAAATTGGCCATTAAAAAAGGGCTTGAAGAAAAAGCGAAAGAATTTCAGGAAGCCGGCGGCACCATCTATAGCTAACATGGTGGGAGGGAAGGAGATGACAACTGCGGAAGCTCTCCTTATGGAGATTATGAAAGGGAAACATCGGCTTTTTCAGCTGGAACAGCAATTGCGTGAAATCCAGTTGCAATGCCAGCATGACTTTCAAGAGGAACAAACGCATCGGATTTGCCGCAAGTGTAAGCGGATGGAAAGTCTTCATTATTAATTATTACCCCTGTTGGTCAACTGCTGACAGGGGTTTTGTCATGTGTAGTGGGGAGTTTACTGTTAAGACCCCCATTTTGTTGCATGCACCACGTCTAAAATCTTTCCTGGTATCCCGCATCTGCCACAATTTATGTTAATTGCGTTCGATTTCCGGGTAAATGGTGTATACTAAATCCAAATAGTGATTGTGGAAGAAGGGAATTGCATGAGTTCGCAATATGCAGATGACAGTTTAGCTTTACATACCGATCTTTATCAAATCAATATGACAGAGTCCTATTGGGCAGATGGCATCCATGAAAGGAAAGCGGTGTTTGAGATTTATTTCAGGCATTTGCCATTTGGCAACGGATATGCGATTTTCGCAGGGCTGGAACGAATTCTTGATTACCTGAAGGAATTTCATTTCAGTGAGAGCGATATCGCTTATTTGCGCGATGAGGTTGGATATCGGGAAGATTTCTTAGACTACTTGAAAGACGTCCGGTTCACTGGCGATGTTTATTCGATGGTTGAAGGGGAACTTGTATTTGCAAATGAACCAATTGTCCGGGTGGAAGCAACGCTGGCGGAAGCACAGCTTGTTGAAACGGCGTTGTTGAATATCGTTAATTTCCAGACGTTGATTGCAACAAAAGCGAGCCGCATCAAACAAGTCGTCAAAGATGAAGTGGTGATGGAATTCGGAAGCCGCCGGGCCCATGAGATGGATGCGGCTGTCTGGGGAGCGCGTGCAGCGTTCATCGGCGGCGTCGAGGCGACAAGTAACGTAAGAGCGGGAAAACGCTTCGGCATTCCGGTCGCGGGTACACACGCCCACTCGCTTGTACAGGCGTACAAGAGTGAATATGAAGCATTCCATTCGTATGCGAAGCGTCACAAAGATTGTATTTTCCTAGTGGATACGTATAATACGCTGAAAATTGGAGTGCCGACTGCTATTCAGGTCGCAAAGGAACTTGGAGATCAAATTAATTTCCTTGGTATCCGGCTCGATAGCGGAGATATTGCGTTTTTATCCAAAGAAGCACGCCGCATGCTGGATGAAGCCGGATTCCCGAATGCAAAAGTCGTTGTCTCAAACGATTTGGATGAATATACGATCTTGAACTTGAAAGCACAGGGCGCCCGAGTGGATGTCTGGGGAATCGGAACGAAGCTCATTACGGCTTATGATCAGCCTGCTCTCGGTGCAGTATATAAAATGGTGTCCATTGAAAATGAGCAAGGCGAAATGGAAGATACGATTAAAATTTCGTCGAATGCGGAAAAAGTCACCACACCTGGGCTCAAGAAATTGTACCGTATTATCGATAAGGAAAATGGCAAAGCGCAAGGTGATTACATCACGATGTACGATGAAGAACCGGCATCAGAGGAACGAATTAAAATGTTCCACCCTGTCCATACCTTCATTTCAAAGTTTGTGACGAACTTTGAAGCAGTCAATCTCCATACAAAAGTGATGGAAAAGGGTAACGTCATCTACACGAACCCTACCTTGCAGGAAATGCAGAAGTATGCACATGCCAATTTGGATTTATTATGGGAGGAATACAAACGCTCTCTCAATCCGGAAGAGTATCCAGTCGATTTAAGCCAGAAATGCTGGGATAATAAAATGCGCAACATCCGTGAAGTGCGGGAGAAAGTGGATGCCTATTCATTACGGTGAGGAGGAACAGATATGTCACTTCAACAACAGATTATTGAAGCATTAAAAGTGCAACCGTCGATCGATCCTCAGGCGGAAATACGCAAATCAATTGATTTCATGAAGGATTACATTGAGAAAAATACATTCCTGAATGGCTTTGTACTCGGGATTTCAGGTGGGCAGGATTCTACCCTTGTCGGGAAACTTGCCCAGATGGCTGTCGATGAATTAAACGAGGAGCACAGTACCGACCGTTTCAAATTCATCGCGGTCCGTCTGCCTTATGGAAAACAATTTGATGAGGATGACTGTCAAGACGCCCTTGATTATATTAAGCCTTCCATCATCTATACGGTAGATATTAAAAATGCGGTCGACGCAAGTGAAAAATCACTCGCCAAAGCAGGCGTCATCATTTCAGACTATACAAAAGGAAATGAAAAGGCCCGGGAACGAATGAAGGTGCAATATTCAATTGCCGCTGCTCAAAGCTGCGTCGTCCTAGGAACAGATCAAGCAGCTGAAGCATTAACCGGATTCTACACCAAATTTGGGGACGGCGGGGCTGACTTGATGCCCATTTTCCGCCTTAATAAACGCCAAGGCCGCGAGATTCTGAAAGCATTGAATTGCCCAGAGCATCTATACAACAAAGTACCGACAGCCGATTTAGAAGAAAATCGGCCGGCGCTCCCGGATGAGGTCGCTTTAGGCGTCAGCTATGAAGAAATCGACGACTATCTTGAAGGAAAAAAAGTCTCCGAAAAGTCACGAGAGCAAATTGAAAAACTATACTTGCGCTCAGCTCATAAACGGCATATGCCTATTACTGTGTTCGATGACTTCTGGAAGTAAAAAGAGAAGCACCCCTAAAAGTACTAAATGGGGTGCTTTTTTTATGTAAAACGTGGAAATTGGGTAGGATGTTATTGATAACCACTTTTTGGTTGTAGCTGCTGCGTGACCGACCTGTTCATATAATGTTCAAATGCTGGGGTAGTGCTTACTTTTCGGGTGAATTTGCAGAGACCTCGAATCGGTTGCGGGAGTGCTCGTATAATTGAAAGAATGCTCGAATCGGTTGCGAGAGTGCTCGCATAATTGAAGGAGTGCTCGAATCCATTGCCTAAGTGCTCGTATATCCAGAAGAGTTCTCGAATCCGTTTCATGATAGCTCGTATTATTTAAAAGAGAGTTCGAATAACCGAACAAGTACACGAAATTTTTCTTGCTCTATCCTATCGCAGGAAGGTCAATTTGGATGAGTTATTCACCTGCTGCCAAGTAATTCACAACATCCTCTCCAGCGGTGAAAAGGTTGTAGGGAAATTGGATGTGATGTATTATTAAGTTACATTTTGTTAATTTTCGGACAGTGATATGGTTTATTGTGGAAGTAGGCTAACTGACTTGCTTGTTAGTAAGATAACTATAGTTGTTTGTATCAGCTAAAATGGAGGATTTATTATGACTCATGCACAGACGATCGACAAGGTATTAGCGAATATTGATAAAGTGATGATCGGTAAACGGAACATCGCTGAGCTGAGCTTGACGGCACTGCTTGCAGGTGGCCATGTCTTGCTGGAGGATGTGCCGGGTGTCGGCAAAACGATGATGGTCAAATCGTTAGCGAAATCGATAGGCGCTTCCTTTAAGCGAATCCAGTTTACACCGGATCTATTGCCTTCGGATGTGCTAGGCGTTTCGATATACAATCCGAGGGAGATGGAGTTTGAATTCAGACCGGGGCCAATTGTCGGTAATATTGTATTGGCGGATGAAATCAACCGGACTTCTCCCAAAACCCAGTCCGCTTTGCTTGAAAGTATGGAGGAGTCTTCTGTCACTGTCGATGGGGAGACAATTCGAATTCCGCAGCCTTTCTTTGTAATGGCGACGCAGAACCCGATCGAGTATGAGGGGACGTATTCGCTTCCGGAAGCTCAGCTGGACCGATTCTTGTTTAAACTCAAAATGGGCTATCCAGAGCGGCTTGCCGAGGTGGAGATGCTGCAGCGTGCCGAGAAGGCAGTGCCGATTGAAAAATTGGAGCCGGTCATTACGCTGGAAGAGCTCAGGGAACTGCAACAGGGTGTGTCCGATGTGAATGTGGACGATACGATTAAGAAGTACATTGTCGATTGCGCAGCGGAGACGCGGACAAATCCTTATGTCTATTTAGGCGTCAGTCCAAGGGGATCGTTAGCGTTAATGAAAGCTTGCCAGGCGTTTGCCCTCATGAGGGGACGGGATTATGTTACACCGGATGATGTGAAATATTTAGCACCGTTCGCTTTTGGCCATCGGATTATTTTAAAACCTGAAGCAAAGTATGAAGGGATTACAACAGAGGAAATTATGGATCGTATTTTGACGAAAGTGAATGTGCCGATTGAAAGGATCCGGGTGAGATGAAGCAACGTCTTCGTTTCCTTTCCGAATCTGGCCGGTTTGTTTTCGTCCTCCTTTTGCTTGCCGTGACCTATGTATTTGCCATGTTTCAAGGCGGGAAAGTAAGTTGGAGCATTTTTTATATTTTGTTGCCTTTTGTCCTTTATTCCTGTCTGCTATTTTTCTATCCGTTGCGTGATATGAAGGCGGGGCGAAAGCTGACCGCCCGGACGCTAGAAAGAGGCGGGAAGCTGGAGGTGCGACTTGAAATTGAGCGTCATCTCCCATTTCCGCTGCTCTATACAGTTGCATCGGAAAAATGGGAGGATCCTGCGATTGCCAAACTGATGGGGGATAAGGGGAAGCGGTTATTCCTTTTTGGTTTTCGTAAAAAAGTAGAATGGTCGTATGTAATAGAAGATATGCCCCGAGGGGAACATGTTTTAAGTGGAATTGAAATTGAAGTCTCTGATTTTTTTGGATGGATTCGTAAATCAAAAGTCATTGATATGAAAGATGCTGTATTGGTCTTCCCAAAAATGAAAGACATCCATTATGTGCCGATCAAAGCACAATATGATCGTGGATCGTTGGCGTCTCCTTTTTCGCTCGTGAAAGATACAACCATGGCTACAGGCGTTCGTGATTATCAATCCGGCGACCGTGTCACATGGATTCATTGGAAATCATTTGCGAGGACGCAAACATTAATGACAAAAGAATTTGAGGATCGCCAATCTGAAGAGTTGACGATAATCCTGGATGGCAGAAAATCAAAACTCTTTGAAGAAGAAATTGAATTGGCGGCTTCCATTTTGAAAGAAGCTACTTCGAAACAGGCCAATGTCAGTTTTCTCTCGGTTGGAGAGAAAGTACATCATTTCCCGTTACTTCAATCTGCTGAACATCTCCGCAATACTCTCGTCCATTTAGCAAAGCTGAAACCCGATGTGGATGTTATGCCAGAAGCCATCGACTTTAGCATGACGATGGCGAGCGGCGGTAGTGTTATTCTCATTTCAAGTGAACCGGATTGGTCATTTATTCAGCCGATCGTTACGACCCTGCGAAATGTCCAAGCTGTCATTTGTTTTGCAGTGGTGGACCGTCAACAACCGTTGACAGACATTCAGCTGGAACGAATCCAATACTTGCGGACCAAGGGAATTACGGTGCATGTACTTGGGAAAACGGAGTTTGCAGAAGCATTTCGGGAGGTGGCATCCTGATGAAAGATACGAAAATGGACAGGAGATTGCTGATCATCCTCTATTCGCTTGCATTCGTTTTATTGCGCGAATGGCTCCTGCCGGTGATGGCATTGACGGACACGAATTATCTAGGTCTGTTCATGGTTTTCATCGGTCTGTCTTTCTTAACATCTTTACTCGGAATGAAATGGTGGATTTCCGTACCTGTTAAAATACTTTACATTTTCTGGGCTGTTCACTTTGTCTTTTTGAATCTCATATTCTTTACGAGAGATTCGCTGTCTTTGCTCATGACGGATATTATGAGTAATTTATCCATACTGGAAACTGGTGATTGGGAGGGGATTACAAATCCTTTTCGAACCATTCTCTTTTTCGTTCTGTTATGGATGACGACCTATTTGATACGCCATTGGATTGAAGTCCGTAGAAGCATTCTGTTGTTCTATGTAATGACGGTTGTTTTCATTGCCTTTATTGACACGTTTAGCCCGTACTCTGCTGAAAATGCCATTTTTCGAATAATGGTGAGTGGTTTGCTGCTGGTCGGGCTTCTGTATATTTTACGGCTCTCTGAAAAACACCATAGGCCATTGAAAACGGGTGTTTATGCGGCAATCTCACTTCCCTTATTATTCGTAGTCGTTGCCAGTTCCGCTTTTGCGAGCATTATTCCGGAGAAGGATCCCGCCTGGCCGGACCCTGTGCCTTTCTTCAAATCCGTCGTTCAAGGCGGTCAAGGACTCGGCACCATGACGGCTACGAGTGGTTACGATCCTGACGATTCTGTCCTAGGAGGGCCTTTCACACCTGACCATACGGTTGTTTTTGAAGCCAAGGTGCCAAGTAAGCAATATTGGAAAATCGAAACGAAGAGCACCTATACTTCAAAAGGATGGGAAAAGCATCCCGAAGAAAGCGAGAGACAGAGCTTTTTCCCGGGTGACTCAATAGCAGAAGGCCAAACGTTATTAGATGGCAATAAACCTGAGCAGGTGAGTGCAGAATTGCAGATCATCGAGAGCCTGCCTTATGTCGCTTATCCGTATGGCACTGCGAAAATAAATACGAGACCAGACATTGTTTTGAATCGACGGTTTGATTCGGAACAGATTTGGGCGACCAAGAACGGCTCGGAGCTGGAACTTGATTCGTATGAAATCGAATTTGTTGAGCCAAAATATAGTATGAAAGCTTTGCGGGAAACATCGATGGATGATTATGATGCCAGCATTGATTTTTCACCGTACTTACAGCTGCCGGAGCAGGTTCCTGATCGGGTAAGAGAGTTGGCCAATTCCATTACGGAGAATGAAGAAAGCGTTTATGATAAAGCGAAAGCAATTGAACGATATTTCCGGAATAATGGGTTTACGTATGACCAGCAAAATGTTCCAGTTCCTCGTGAGGGTGAGGACTATGTCGATCAATTCCTGTTTGATACAAAACGCGGATATTGCGACAATTTCTCATCATCAATGGTGGTACTGCTGCGTTCGGTGGATATCCCAGCCCGTTGGGTAAAAGGGTTTGCACCTGGTGAATCAAAACTGAACGACCAGCGAGAAAGAATATACGAAGTGACAAACAATGAGGCTCATTCTTGGGTGGAAGCTTATATGCCAGGTATCGGATGGATGCCGTTTGAACCAACTATCGGGTTTACAAACATGGCTGGCATAGATTATGATATCGAAACGAGTCTGGACGATCCTCAATCTCCGGAGATGCAAGAGAAGGAGAAGCAAGAGAAAGAAAAGCAAACTCCAGTTGCGAAACCTGAAAATAAATCGGGTGGACCTACAGGTTTTCAAAAGGCGTTCGCATGGGTAAAGTCGAATGTGTGGAAATCGGTGTTCGTTATTCTTGTCTTAACAGGCATTGCATGGCGGATTTATTACATTCGTCATAAGTGGATGCCGAAGTTACTCATTCGCATGCATCAGAAGCCGAGCGGTGATTGGGAAACATTCGATAAACAATATAAGAGTCTTTTGCGTCAATTAGAGCGTTTCGGCATTAAACGTTCAGGCGACATGACACTCTCAGAATATGCAATGAAAGTCGATCGTCATTTCGGAGGCAGACGAATGAGGGATTTGACTGCTGTATATGAACAGGGTGTTTATGGCGGTCATATCGAAACGCATGACTGGCCGGCTTTGCAGGAAATATGGGAAGATTTAATCATTAGGTCAGCCGGTTGATTTTTAGAATGCGTGAGAGTATGATATGACAAAAGAACAAAACGATACAGCCCTCATATATGTCTGATAATACGGTTCGGACGTTTCTACCAAGCCACCTTAAATGGCTTGTCTATGAAGGCGGGAATGGTTATTTAGCTATTCCTGCTTTTTGTAGTTGTCGAGACGCGTAGAAAGAATCTTTCTGACGCGTCTTTTCAATTATAAGGGATATCGTACAATACTTTGGAAGAGGTGGATCAATTGTCAACAGCTCCTTTATTAGTCGAACAAGAAAAAATCGTGGTACTTGATTACGGTAGCTCCTACAACCAACTAATCACGCGTACAATCCGTGAATTGGGTGTTTATAGTGAATTGTATCCGCACACTGTTACTGCAGAAGATATTGAGAAAATGAATGCAGTTGGCATCATCCTGTCAGGAGGAGACAAAGAAGCAGATGCTTTGTCAATTGATCCTGAAATATTCTCATTAGGAATTCCTGTTCTAGGTATTTCTTATGGAATGCAATTAATTGTAAAACAATTCGGCGGTTCATTCGGATCCCAAACTCATACAGAGTCAGAAGTGGTAACGGTAGACCAATCATCTTCCATTTTCTCTGGTTTGGCTGGAGAGCAAACTGTGTTTGGCAGCCAAGGGACACTTGTGACACAAGCTCCAGAAGGCTTTAAAACAATTGCTTCTGGCAAGGAAATTGAAATTGCTGCGATTGCTCACGATGAGAAGCGCATTTATGGTTTCATGTTCCATCCGGAAGTAGAACAAACTGAAAACGGCAGAGACATGCTTAGTCAATTCGTTTCGATCTGTGGAGCGAAAAAAGACTGGACTATGAAAGCGTTCATTGACATTGAAGTTGAGAAGATCCGTTCTCAAGTTGGAGATAAAAAAGTACTTTGCGCATTAAGCGGAGGCGTCGACTCTTCTGTTGTTGCTACATTGATTCACCGCGCGATCGGTGACCAGTTGACATGTATTTTTGTTGACCACGGTTTGCTTCGTAAAGGTGAAGTTGAAAGTGTAGTTGATACTTTCAGCAATAAATTCAATATGAACTTCATTAAAGTGGATGCACGCAAACGTTTCTTGGACAAGCTGAAGGGTGTAACAGATCCTGAAGTGAAACGGAAAACAATCGGAAACGAATTTATCTATGTCTTCGATGAAGAAGCAGCTAAATTAGACGGCATTGAGTATCTTGCTCAAGGCACAATCTACGCTGACATTATCGAAAGCGGAACTGCAACGAACGAAGTGATCAAATCGCATCACAACGTAGGCGGTCTTCCTGAGGACTTGGAGTTTGAATTAATCGAACCATTGAAGGCTCTTTTCAAAGATGAAGTCCGTGCTGTAGGTGCTGAGCTTGGCTTGCCGGAAGACATCGTTCGCAGACAGCCTTTCCCTGGTCCTGGTCTTGGCGTTCGTGTTCTTGGTGAAGTAACCGAGGACAAGCTGGCAATCGTCCGTGAAGCGGATTGGATTTTGCGAGATGAAATCGCTAAAGCTGGCCTAGATAAGAGTATCTGGCAATACTTCGCGATCCTTCCGGACATCCGCAGCGTTGGTGTCAGAGACGAAAAACGTTCTTATGACTATGCTGTTGGTTTGCGTGCTGTTCATTCTGTGGATGGTATGACTGCAGATTGGGCACGGATCCCTTGGGATGTGCTTGAAAAAATCAGTAACCGGATTACAGCAGAAGTAGACCATGTCAACCGCGTCGTGTATGACATTACACCAAAACCACCAGGCACAATTGAGTGGGAATAAAATTTAATAGCGAAATCGTATAAATTTGGGGATAGGGCCCAGAAGTTTCTACCGGAACACCGTAAATGATCCGACTACGATATTCATCCTGGAAAGCAGCTGCTTTTTTAGGATGGATAATGGAGAGAGCATACGATTGAATACGTATGCTCTCTTTTATGTTTTTACCATCAGGAGGGTATGGGATGAAAAAGTATTTTGAGTTTGACAAGTTGGGTACGAATTACCGCCGCGAAATCGTCGGGGGTCTGACTACATTTTTAGCTATGGCATACATCTTGGCCGTAAATCCAATCACATTGTCATTGGAAGCTGTTCCAGATTTGCCAGATGCAATGCGAATGGACAAGGGAGCGGTTTTTGTCGCAACAGCATTGGCGGCAGCAGTAGGTTCATTATTCATGGGACTGATTGCAAGATATCCGATCGGATTGGCTCCAGGGATGGGGCTAAATGCGTTCTTCGCTTTCTCAGTTGTATTAGGATACGGAATTCCATGGCAAACCGCTTTGACAGGTGTACTTTTCTCTGGTCTTATTTTTATTGTCTTGTCACTTTCCGGTTTACGTGAACTAATTATCAATGCTATACCAGCTCAATTAAAATATGCGGTTGGCGCAGGGATTGGGTTATTCATTACATTTCTAGGATTACAAAATGCTAAAATCATTGTCGGAGATCCAAACACCTTGGTGACATTAGGCAAGCTTTCATCAGGCCCGACATTGCTGGCGATATTCGGATTGGTTATCACTGTTATAATGATGGTACGTAAAATAAAAGGCGCTATCTTCTACGGAATGATTGCTACAACATTAGTTGGAATGGCCGTCAGTCTGATAGATGTGCCACATCAGATTGTATCCAAAGTGCCAAGTGTCAGCCCGACTTTCGGTGCTGCTTTCCATACATTATTGGATGATCCTACTTCCTTATTGACGACTCAATTTTTAGTTGTAGTCATTACATTCTTGTTTGTGGACTTTTTCGATACTGCAGGAACACTAGTGGCAGTAGCAAATCAAGCAGGTTTAATGAAAGACGATAAGCTTCCTCGAGCAGGAAGAGCATTACTTGCTGATTCATTGGCAACTGTGACGGGTGCTATCTTTGGAACTTCAACGACAACGTCTTACATTGAATCTACAGCTGGTGTAGCAGCAGGTGCTAAAACAGGATTTGCTTCTATAGTAACTGGGATTCTGTTCTTACTAGCACTATTCTTCTCGCCACTCTTGTTTGTTATTACACCAGAAGTGACAGCCCCAGCATTAATTATTGTTGGTGTGTTGATGGTTTCGACATTAGGGAATATCGAGTGGACCAAGTTTGAAATTGCGGTTCCTGCCTTTTTCACGATCATCGCTATGCCGCTGACATATAGTATTGCAACTGGTATCGCAATTGGATTTGTTTTCTATCCGATTACAATGTTGCTCAGCGGGCGACGCAAGGAAATTCATCCGATCATGTACGGACTTGCGGTGCTGTTCATTTTGTATTTCATATTTATTAAATAGAAGAAAACCTGAAGACGGCTGCCAAAAATTAATTGGGCAGCCGTTTTAGATTTAACGCCAATTTAATTCTGAATGGCTGGACAGAAAGGAATTGTAACTTTTAGGTGCGTAAACCAATCGAATAGCCAAGGGGTGAATTAATAATTACTGCGCGTTCCATTTCAACTACTAGTTTGGGCTCTATCGTGTAAGTCCAGAACTCTAGCGAGAATATATTGAGTTGATTACCCTGTACAGATGGTAAGCTGTCATAAAGACAGAGCGTCTGGGGAAGTGAGCTGCCTTCGTTTATTAACAGCATAGATCTGAAACGGAAATATACTTTACTTTAA
>NZ_JAKMHX010000034.1 GCF_022048975.1 Sporosarcina cyprini
GTTTCGAAAACTGTATCTAACTCGCCAATAATCCTTAATCCATTTTCCCATTCTAGAATCATGTCACGATCTTCATAATTTATTATTGTTTCTATTAAAGAGTCATACCACATATGCATCCTCTTTTCTTTTTTTTTATGGTCTTGATGGTACTATATGAGCACCGTCTTTTCCATAATGTATTATTCCTTTAGTAGTCTCAAGGTATTTACCTGTATCGCGATCATAGTATTTCCCAATTGGTTTACCAAAGTCTACTCTTTCTTTTTTACCGTTCGGTAGTAGTTGACCTTTCCCCGCAAACTTATCAAGCAGTTCTTGTGCTGTTTTATTATCACCATAGAAAATACTCTTATTTTTTCCATTTTCAATTTCTTGGTTGTAATTTGCGGTATTAGGAATATGTTTCTCTTGAGCACCTGGCTTTACTTTAACTGGGAACCCATTGACTTCTCTATAAGGTCCGATAGGTACTAAATTCTTACCATAAGAAGGTACACCATTATCCCTACCCTTAGTCCCTTCCAACCCACCAGTCTTCTTCGGCCCCTCTACCTTTTCAACCTTCTTAATCTTCCCGCCCATTGCCGTTCTGCTCAACTTGTAGGTTTTTGAGCTGCCTTGGGACCTTTTCCAAACGGGGTCAAGAAAAAGGCAGCGGTCTCTTTTTGCGTGAATGTTGTATCCTTGTCTATGATAATTTCGACATCTTCAAGGAACCAGAAGTCAAGGGCACCTTTAACTGCACCTAGCACGGATCCGCCAAACCCAGGTGGTATCATGTTGCCGTCAATAAATAACAAGCCGTTTATTTTGACTCTAATGAATCAGCTATTTGTATATTAAAAATAATATATAGGATTTTCGCTAATTATAAAATTATTGAAACATAAAATAAAAACCCCCTGGATTAAAAGGGGGAGTAATATTCAAAACAACATTTACCTTATTACAACACTTGGAGTGTATGTTGTTAGTATTTCTATTACATCATTCGGTGTAAAAAACACATAATGTACAACTTGGTTTGGCTCATAAATACCGGAACTTTCATGAAGAAACCAACTTATATACTCAGAGTTTGTTACTTTAAATAAAGTCCATTCACTGTAAAAATCTGTACCGTATTGTTGGTCCAAATAATTAAGTGTTTTCAATAACGCTCCTTCATCTGTATTCCTATAGGATAAGACTCCATCTTCAAACTTAACAACAAATTTCCTTTTATTTTCTTCGTCGCTAAACTCTAATAATATTCCATCTTTACTATAAATAAAGGTATCATTATATAATTTTGAGGGTACTCCATTAATTGGTATCCATCTTTCCCAATGTTCCAAATTTCTACCTCCTAATCATTCATTTAAATAAAACAATATATCATTAACAGCATATAACAAAAAATGACTTCCTCCTAACTCAGAGTCATCTTTTTTATGATCGTTTTCTTTTATTCACTTACCTTATCCCCCTGTACGATCCCCACCTTTAACATAACTAGTTGTGCCATTCTTATATGCAAATATAAATAGAGCAGCAAGGGGTAGTCTTACCCTTTTCTACAAAAATTCACTCGACTTCATAAAAGTAAATTACATATTATTCTAAACATTTCTAAACAAAAAACCTTGAAAGACTTTAGCCCATCAAGGTATATGTTTAAAGTACCATTTTTATTATTTACTATCCCTTTTCCATACCATTTCTCCGTCAGTTAAAAAAACTGCACTTGGGGGATCATCATAAAGTGAAATTTCAACTAATGAACCTTTCTTTTGTATTAACCAATTATATAAATTACTTTCTTCACTAGTAGGATGCGCTAAAATATCAATTACTTGAAATGTAACCGCATAATATTCGGTATAATTCACATCATGGTCATCCAACCCATTGTCTGTTTCAAAGAGTGTGTCTGGTTCACCAATAATCTTTAATCCACTATCCCACTCTATAATCAAGTCCCTATTATCTTTATACTCTTTTAACGCTTTTATTAACGGATCATATTCCATGTATATCCTCCTCTTATTACCTCTTTAATGGTTCTGAAGGCACTATATGCGCTCCGTCTTTTCCGTAATGAATCATTCCTCTAGTAGTTTCAAGGTATTCACCAGTATCACGTTCATAGTATTTTCCAATTGGTTTACCAAAGTCTGTGCTGCCTTATTAGCACCACAAACAAAAAAAGAAACCTTGATAGGCATTAAACCAATCAAGGTTTCATCATAAAATTATTTTAGTTTTGTTATCTGATTTGAGAGATAAACTCCTTGATACTTGACTCTACCTTCTTCATCGACAAACTCAACCTCATAGGCTTTATTAGGTGTATCATAAACCATTATTATAGTGCCTAAATCTCCTTTTTTTATTCCCTCGTTAGGGTCATCTTCTAAAACTATAACAGTTTCGTATACTTCAAAACTCATTATCTTCACCTACTTTACAAATAGTGTAGTCATTTCAGGTGTATTTGAGCCACTCTTAATAATCCATCCCGTTCTAACTGTGGCAGTTTTACCGTTTGCCCCTTTAATTAGCATATCAACAGTATATCTTTGACCGTATTGGTCTGCTTTCCCTAATGTAGCAGGTGTGTCCGTTAGGTTTTTCTGATTTTTTCATTAGTTGACTAGCATTACTTTCTCTCACCTACTTTAAAAAATAGAAATGCGTCGCGTCTCTTAATTCTTGCCTTATAATTCTTCACCATTTATAAAACCTTGAAAGGCATTTAGCCAATCAAGGTTCAATTATTTTATATACTTTATTTCAACGCTTCTTCTAATATATTCTTTTCATGTTCTAACATGCCACTTACTATAACGCCACAAACCATTTTATTTTTGTCTAAAGCAAATCCAACATTCTCATTTTGTACAATTGAAACAGTATCGTTTTCTGAAAATGAAATAAATACCTTATCAATCCCTATATAGACATTCAATATGTTGTTTTCATCTATATAAATTTTATCCTCATATTCTTCAACTTGAAAATTAGGTACGCCTTTTATTAAAGTAATATTTTTCATATCCAAGTTTAATTTTTCCATCTTGTATACGTTCTCACTCAACGTCAGAGTAATAGACCGAATACTTCCTGTATATTTTCCTATACCGATTTCAATTAAAGATTTCTTAAAATCCCCAGTTCTCCAATAAATCGTTGGTTCCTTTGATATATTCCAAGTACCGAATTCTATATTAATCGGTGTATAAATATCATATACAAAATTTAGAGACTGACTCTCTTTGTATTTTGTAACTTTTAACATTATCCTGTCTCCTTCTAAGGTCAATATACAGAGTACTTCATTGCTGGTAAACCACCTTTCCTTACTTCTTGTTTCTATACCTAAGGATAAACTGCACCCACTTTGTTAGACACCAATTGAATGTGCAGTTCTTTTGCCAATCAAGGTTCATATATTGTGCTATTCTCTAGCATACCTATATCTAATAAAAGCAATTAAGATTCAATAGTTGTTCGATCAACAAAATGTTGATTCTCTTCAATAATCATTCTTGAAAGGCGTCTTCCTGCCCTCTTAAAGAAAAATTCGTCCGTAAACTCTTGAGAGTCAATTTGCGAAACCTGATTAATAACTCTATTTTTTTTATCATATTCAATTCGTCCCATTAAATCTTCATTTGGGCCATATTGATATATTACCCTCTCTGCATCCTCAAATTGCTTCAACATTAAAACAAATACCGCCATGAATCTACCCTCCTAATAATTTTTCTCTCAATTCCACCGCACTACTGGTCTAATGCAGCAGTCGCTTTTGTGGATTTGTTTTGTCCTAATCTACTAATGGTTAATCTTTATAATGGAATCAAAAGTCAAGGACAGTAAAAAGATGTCTTTTCATTACAATCTATAATACATTTCTTTCTTTAAGCCATCGAACCTGTTTCTCTCCACCATAATCATGAATTAAGTTACTAACTTCAATTGCAATTATTTCGTTCTTTAAAATGTAGTATTTTATTCCATTCCCCTTTAAACAAATATCACAGTGTTTTACGCTCTCATGACTTAGAAGAATTATTGCGCCCTCATTATTATCAATTACTATTGCCTCATCTTCGCTTTTATAACAGTCGTTGGGATTAAAGGCTGGTACTCCATAAATTAATTCACTATATGTGAAAGTACCATATTTCACCTTTGAAGGATGGGCAAATATAACTTCTAACTCTTGCAAAAAACCCTTTGCACTTATTCTAATCAAGCAACTTGCTCCTTCAAAAAGATTAACCCCATCTTCGTTATTTATTGTTGAAACGAGATTAAAAGTACTCCCCTCTACATCTAGGAAAGCACAATACTCAATATCAATATTTTCCTTAATTTCACTAGTCATTAACATAACGAATTTCCTCCGTAGTTGTCTTCCAAATAGTCCGAATAAATATGACGTTAAAAAGTGCATTTTTGAAATTACACGTAAGGTTTTAGTCTTAGTCGACTTCATACTGATCAATTTTACCGTACTTAAAAGTATAGGCCCATGGATTACCTATCTTTTACTGTAATTTATCCATAAAAAAACTGCACCTCCCATTGAAAGATGATCTCAAACAATAGGTGAGCAGGTCATTAAACTCAATCAGATTTCCATTATGAGTTATTTTAGTTTTGTCATCTGTTATTTCTTAAGTGGATTCTATTAATATATTAATTGGCAAACAAAATTCATTACCTAAGTGAACATATAAATTTTCATTTTGATCGGTTCTGAAAACCTCCCATTCTTCATTTAAACCCTTATCAAGATAAGCTAGAAATTTTTCCTCATCTGCTTTACATTTTATTATTTTATTACTTTCCAACAGCCAATCCTGTTCAATGAGATTATTAAAAATTTTATTCTGATGTTCTAGATTCGATGAAAGTGCAATGATATTTTTTTTAACTGACTTATATAGACAAATATAATTATTAATTTGTTCGTTCCCTCTAGCTCCGATCAACCATACTAGCTTTAGTTCGCATGCACTTATTTCTTTTATTATTTCCAGGTCATCGCTAGGAACGTATTTTAAAAATGTCCAAAAATCTTCAAATTCCTTGGATGTCCAAATAATCGTTTTACATTTATAATGCATGTCTACAGGAAGCTTAGGTATCCACACTATTAAGTCGCCATATTTTCTAGAAACTACAGAATAGCTTTTACTAGAGCCATAATTTAAGTTCAACTCTAAATCTCCTGTTATTGACGTCACAAAATCTTCTGTATACCCTTCATAAATTATTTGTGAATCATAATTCAGTACTAACAATTCCTTTGACACTTCTCCATAAGTTCTATATTCTAATTTCATTTACTTCCATCCTCCATTTATTACAACACTTGGAGTGTATGTTGTTAGTATTTCGATTACATCATTTGGTGTAAAAAACACATAATGTATGAGTTGGTTTGGCTCATAAATACCTGAACTTTCATCAAGAAACCAATTCATAAATTCTGAGTTTGTAACTTTAAACAAAGTCCATTCGCTGTAAAAATCTACACCGTAGTGTTGATCCAAATAATTTAGCCTTTTCAACAAGGAGCCTTCATCTATATTTCTATAGGCTAATACGCCATCTTCAAACTTAAATTCAACTTTCTTTTGATTGTTTTCGTCACTAAACTCTAATATAATTCCTTCCTTACTATCCAGAAAACTATCATTAAATAATCTTGGGGGCAATCCAAATATCGGTATCCACCTTTCCCAACGTTCCAATACTATTCCTCCACTATTCTTTTCTTTTTTAAATCAGCAAGATTTGTAAGTATTTGAAAAAACCTTGAAGACATTAAGCATTCAAGGTCTATAAACAGTCCTATTCCTTCAATTTTACATTGGTACATACTACTGACAACCACGGTTTCGAGTAATCAGCGGTGAAAATTCCTAAATGTTGTTGCTCGCCTGAACTCCCTGTCAGTTCTTTAAAAAGAACAATCGTAAAGAGACTTTCTTTGTTTACTGAATCGAGGCATAAGGGAATTTCGCCGCTAATTTGGAAATCAACTTTTTGGCAGCCTTCAAAAATAATCTTCAATATTCTTGTAGTATCATGCCCATCTTGAATATCCCAATAATAATCAACATTAACTATCAGGTCCATTAGGTTGTCAGACCATCTTACTTCAGTAACCACGCTATCTGTAAAGTCGAAATTTCCAATAATATCTTGGAAGCTTACAGCCATTATTTCTGATTTTCCCTTTTCCATACACTTTGTCCGTCAGTTAAAAAAATTGCACTTGGAGGATCATCATAGAGAGAAATTTCAACCAATGAACCTTTCTCTTGTATTAACCAATTATATAAACCGCCTTTGTTTTTACTAGGATGAGATAAAATTTTACTTACTCTAAATACAGCTGCATCATATTCTGTATAATTTATATCATCCTCATCTAATCCATTATCTGTTTCGAAAACTGTATCTAACTCGCCAATAATCCTTAATCCATTTTCCCATTCTAGAATCATGTCACGATCTTCATAATTTATTATTGTTTC
>NZ_JAKMHX010000035.1 GCF_022048975.1 Sporosarcina cyprini
GTTTCGAAAACTGTATCTAACTCGCCAATAATCCTTAATCCATTTTCCCATTCTAGAATCATGTCACGATCTTCATAATTTATTATTGTTTCTATTAAAGAGTCATACCACATATGCATCCTCTTTTCTTTTTTTTTATGGTCTTGATGGTACTATATGAGCACCGTCTTTTCCATAATGTATTATTCCTTTAGTAGTCTCAAGGTATTTACCTGTATCGCGATCATAGTATTTCCCAATTGGTTTACCAAAGTCTACTCTTTCTTTTTTACCGTTCGGTAGTAGTTGACCTTTCCCCGCAAACTTATCAAGCAGTTCTTGTGCTGTTTTATTATCACCATAGAAAATACTCTTATTTTTTCCATTTGCAATTTCTTGAGCACCTGGCTTTACTTTAACTGGGAACCCATTGACTTCTCTATAAGGTCCGATAGGTACTGAATTCTTACCATAAGAAGGTACACCATTATCCCTACCCTTAGTCCCCAACCCACCAGTCTTCTTCGGCTCCTCTACCTTTTCAACCTTCTTAATCTTCCCGCCCATTCCATTCTGCTCAACTTGTAGGTTTTTTGAGCTGCCTTGGGACCTTTTCCAAACGGGGTCAAGAAAAAGGCAGCGGTCGCTTTTTGCGCGAACATTGTGTCATTGTCTATGATGGTTTTAACATCTTCAAGGAACAAGAAGTCAAGGGCACCTTTAACTGCACCTAGCACGACTCCGCCAAACCCAGGCGGGATCATGCCGCCGTCAATAAATAAAAAGCCGTTTATTCGACTCTAATGAATAAGCTATTTGAATATCAATAGTTTATAGGATTTTTCTAATTGTGAAATTATTGAAACATAAAATAAAAACCCCCTTGATTTATTAAAAGGGGGAGTAGTATTCCAAAACAACTTTTACCTTATTATAACGCTTGGAGTGTATGTCGTTAGTTTCTATTACATCATTTGGTGTAATAAACACACAATGTCCAGCTTGGTTTGGCTCATAAATACCAGAACTTTCTTGAAGAAACCAATTTATTTATTCAGAGTTTGTAACTTTAAACAAAGTCCATTCGCTCTACACCGTAGTGTTGATGTGGCGTAAGACAATAAAGAGACCTTGAAAGGGTAACCAATCAATATACAATAGTTTTAAAAATTTGCAGTCACATCTAAAGTTTTAAATGTTGATGGTGCATTTGCTTTAGAAGCATATAATTGAGGACTTTCCAAATTTGACATATTGAATATTTCACCAGATTGTAATTCTATGAAATTTTCCAACCCCGCTATTAATTGTTTATAGTCAATTTTTTTATATATCTCGATAGGTAACGTAATTATTATGTGTGAATATTTTAATCTATTTGTCCTACATATATATGCATTGTAATCAAAAGCCGCTGTTTCAAATTTATCCGGAAGACTATATATAGATAACGATGAAATTTCTTCTTTATTTTCTATTGCACTCAATAAGTTCTTTTCTACTCTTTTTATAGGAGAAATTTTGCTACTTTTAATTGATTCATTAGAAACAGCCATATAATTCGGGGACAAATTTATTGACTTAATAAAATTTAATACATAGTTATAAAAGTATAACCATTTATCGGAATTTGAGGAATCAATTTCACCATACAGTACTATTGACGTTGTCAACCTTTCAACCATTATATAACCTCATCTTTCGTTATTTTTGTAGCAAAACTTGTAAGGATTTATCAAAAAACCTTGAAGACAGTAAGCATTCAAGATCTATATACAGTCCTATTCCTCCAATTTTACATTGGTACATACTACTGAAAACCACGGTTTCGAATAATCGGTGGTAAAAATCCCTAAATGTTGTTGCTCGACTGAACTCCCTGTCAGTTCTTTAAAAAGAACAATCGTAAAGAGACTTTCTTTGTTTACTGAATCGGAGCATAAGGGAATTTCAACGCTAATTTTGAAAATCAACTTTTTGGCAACCTTCAAAAATAATCTTCAATATTCTTGTAGTATCATGCCTATCTTGAATATCCCAATAATAATCAACATTAACCATCAGATCCATTAGGTTGTCAGACCATCTCTCACTTCAGTAACCACGCTATCCATAATGTCAAAATTTTTAATAATATCTTGGAAGCTTGCAGCCAACACTTTCTCTCACCTACTTTTTAAAATAGAAATGTATCGCATCTCTTAATTCTTGCCTTTACTATCTTCACCACATATTAAACCTTGAAAGGCATATTAGCCAATCAAGGTTCAATTATTTTATATACTTTTATTTATTTCAACGCTTCTTCTAATTTATTCTTTTCATGTTCTAACATAATGCTTACTATAACACCACAACCCATTTTATCTTTGTCTAAAGCCAATCCCACATTTCGTCGCTGGGCAGCCCCGTCAAAAAAAGAAACCTTGAAAGCCAATCAAAGTTCCACAATACTGATTTAACCGTTTTGATGTTCCTTTTTTGCTAAATCAATCGCTACGGCTAATTTAATTCGAAAAATTTTACTCAAACCTCTTTGAAAATCCTTCAGATTAAAAGTTTCAATTATAGGTAATTCTGAATGATGGACTCTACTAATCTCAATTTTTTCTATTCTATCAAGATCCACTAAAATAGTGAATATATCTTCGCTCTGGTCTGGTGTCCAATTTAAAATATATGCGCTTTTTACTTCTCCAAAAGTAGTTCTTAACACATTCAATATTGCTTCTGCTTTACCATCTCGAGCCAAAACAATGTTCGAACCTTCTAACTCCTTTCTGAAATCCTGTTCCTGTTTGCTTCCGATTAGTTTCATTTTATCACCCCTGGTGTAGTAGTAACTAAATTACGGCTTTAGCATCTAATACCTTCATAACTTTGTTAAAGTCGGTTCATTTGTTGTTAGCAACTCTATACCAGTGTCAACTCTATCAAACACAAGATAATGTTTTATGTTTTTCGTAGGCATCGTTCCAGAAATTTGGAATATAAAGTTATTTAAATAACTTGAGTCAGTCACCATGAATATTCTATTATTTCGGAGAACATCCACTGGTATAGTAGAAATCCTATCAATAAAACCATTCTCAACCGAATATCTTATATCCAATACATCTTTAAATTGTAATTTAAATTTATTGTTTTCAGTGTTAGAGAAATAAATCACAAAATCTCTGTTACCACCCTTGAGCTCTTCAATAAACTCAATATCTAAGTTTAATTTTTCATATGAAATTACTTTTTCCATGTTTTTCTCCTTAATTCTTTGTACTCAAAGTTGAGAGCATTTTCTTCAAATTATTTAACGAGTAGTATTCCAAAACTGCATTTACTTTATTACAACTGTTGTTAGTATTTCGATTACATCATTTGGTGTAAAAACACATAATGTCTAACTTGGTTCGGCTCATAAATACCCGAACATTCATCAAGAAACCAATTCATAAATTCAGAGTTTGTAACTTTAAACAAATGACATCCGTTGTAAAAATCTCCACCGTAATGTTGATCCAAATAATTTAGCCTTTTTAACAAGGAGCCTTCATCTATATTTCTATAGGCTAATACGCCATCTTCAAACTTAAATACAACTTTCTTTTGATTGTTTTCGTCACCAAACTCTAATATATAATTCCTTCCTTACTATCCAGATTCTTCTTTTATTTGATTATAGAATAGCTATTACAGAGATTAATCCCATGGCACCTAGTAACTCAGAATGAAACAAAAAAGAAACCTTGAAAGGCATCAAACCAATCAAGGTCTATAATTTATTTTAAAAGTTTAATTTTTTTTCGATTATATATTTATTTCCAACTTTCTCTCTAACTAGGGTTGTCGCATTTTTAATTTTAAGAATAAACTCATTTTTTTCTATTTCGTTAGTAAACCCTTTAAACTCAAAGTTAATAGCATCATCTTCATACAATCCATCATATATACTTTGTATTTCTACAAACATATTATCAATCTCAGCATCATTTTTAAGTTCCTCAACTAAATCATTTTCTACCAATTCATCATTTTCGTTATACACCCACATCGGAAAACATTTGTATTCTAAAAATATTTTGATTTTTTTCATTTTCAAACTCCTTATGGTAATGATGTTGGATTAGCACCCACAATAAACCCATTATTCCCTACAGTAATAGCGACTCTTTGTTTTTGGCCATTGAATACCACTTCGTATATTGGTCTCCCTTGTCCCCGACCTTGATATCCAACAACTTTACCCTCACTTAATGCTTTCATTAACAAATCTGGTATATCATTAGTTTTTATTCCCTTTGCTGCAAATTCATCTGCGTGTCTCATTACATGATAAAAACCTGCTTTTGAGTTTCCTTTTTCAAGCCATACTAATTTACCATTAGAAGTTTTAGTTACAGCCAATACATCAGCAGGATTATGTTTAACTCCACTTTCCGATAATTCCCTCAATAAATTAAATGGTTTTAAATTTCCATTTTCTATATCCTTAGTCCCTTCCAACCCACCAGTCTTTTTCGGCTCCTCCACCTTTTCAACCTTCTTAATCTTCCCGCCCATTGCTTTCCTGCTCAATTTATAAGTTTTTTGGCTACCCTTGAGGATCTTTCCGTGGGGAGTCAGGAAAAAGACAGCGGTCGCTTTTTGCGTGAATGTTGTATCCTTGTCTATGATGGTTTCAACATCTTCAAGGAACCAGAAGTCAAGGGCACCTTTAACTGCACCTAGCACGAATCCGCCAAACCCAGGTGGTATCATCCCCCCACCGAACATAGGCTCCACTGGACCTTTGACGGCGCGAAAGTCCATTACGGGATCACCGTCTGTCGCATAGGCTTGCCGGTTCAGTCCTACATTTTCTGATGGAGAATACTTGGCCATTTCAGCGTAAAGCTTCTCCAGCTCCTCTTTGTCACGGACTTTTTCCATCTCGTTGATTGTCGCTTCGAGGTCTTTTCCTAGCTGTTCCTTCGACTTTGATCCAGTCATGACACTGGCCAGCACAGTGCCTCTGTAAGCCATGTCCGTCTGTAGGAGGTTTTTGGCGAGCAGCTCGGCCCATTGCCCCGTGTCGTAGTGAATATCGGACGTGTTTTCTGTAAATAGGCTGGATGCGTCCGCAATCCAGCGTTCCATCACTTGTAGATGGTTGTCGATGGCTATTAGTGCATTGGTTTGCTCTGAATCAAATGTATTTAGCTCCGTGACTGTATTATCGCGTTTTCGCTTCGCTGTGTAAATGCCGTCCTGTACATTGCTGTCGTCCAGATGCGGCAAGGCAACGATGTCGGCCACTTTGTTCATGATTTGATTCGCTTCGTCTGTCAGACTTGCGGTGATTCGGGCTATTTCATCCAGGCCCTGCTCCACTTCCCCTTCTAGAAAGCTCTCTTGGATCCATCCTGAAGGATGTGGTTCCAATGTAGTTAATGCAGCTGTCATTCGTTCCAGTACATTCACGAAGTCACTCTGCATCATATGGAAGAGCTGGATGAACGGCAAATGCACTTCATCATAGAACGAACGAATGGCTTGGCCGCCTTCTCCTTTAAATACTTCATCTAACGCTACAAATGTCTCGATTGTTGTTTCGATTGCTGTTATTTCAGTTTCGAGCCGATTCAACGCACTCAGCATATTTCGCAATCCTTCTTGAAACGGTTGGACTGCCAGTATTTTCACTTTTCCCTCACCCCTATTTCATCACGGAAACCCCTTCTCACACCCTCCAGGCGTTTCAATAAATTACTTGTATTTCCATCTGTACTTCTAAAAAAACAGAATGCCGAGGCATCCTGCCAGAGTGTAGACAAAGTCGATTTTAACTTTGTCTACACTTTTGTAATTGCTTTTTCGACTAATTAGCACACACCTCAGCCTGGCTTGAAAACGCTTGCCATTGAAGAAGGCAGTCTCAGAGCGCGACGTCCTGTCGCGACGACTGCAGACCTGCATCCATGCAGGCCCGCGAAGGCGAGCGAAGACTCGAATAGAACTAAAGTTCATGAGAGGACGAGCGAGCCGAGCAACAACGTATGAAAGCGTTTGTCAACAGGCTGACAGGATGCCTAGGCATCCTGCTATTTGGTTTATTTAAAGAATGGAATAAAGTACTCCAACAGAAGGATGATGGTGACAATCGCAATAATTTGGATTGCGGTTACGTGCCACTTTGTCTTTTTGTCCTTTTCCCACACATAATTGTTGAGGATGACTACTGCTGCGATGACTAATGTTAGTTGAATCGGACCCATTCTCCGCCTCCTACTGGAAACTGTTTGTTACCCTTTGAACTTTTTGGTAGTGACTTCTCCATCCGGGGTTATGACAAAGCGAACCCGATGTGGCCAATTCTTTCCTTCATCTTCACTAAGATATAAAATGACCTCTTTCGTCCCGATTGAAGGTACCGTCGTGCCAATAATTTCTCCCCATACTGGCACTTTCTTTTGGATTTCGTAGGATGCGACCCCTTTGCCGATTGATCCCGCGTGAGGTAATGGCACTTTCTTATTAAAGAGATCAGCGGCTTTAGTCGAGCCGGGTATTTTCCCTAACACTTTGAATATACCTGCCGTTCCATAGAAATTAGCTACTGCTTCTGCGGATTTAGCAGAGTAGTAATTGAAGCGTCCCATCTCGGCTCCCTGTGTATAATACTGTAAATCCGGATTGTCTTTGAAAATGATGAGCTTTCCATCTTTCACCATATAGTTGACATCATGTCCGTAAAGATCCAGTTTGTCTGGCCGCACGCCAAGCGAATCGTAATTAATTGGCGCTCCTTTACTGACGACATGATTTCCATGTTCTCGTTTCCAAATAATATTTCCTTCTGCCAGCTCTTCCAACGGTTTATCCGTTACTGCCATTCGTTCTTCGATGGACGAACGGTCCGACACCTTCAGCATTTCTTTTAAGTCTTCTAGCTTGAAATAGCCATTGCCTACTTGTTCCTTCGTTTCTCCACTGGCCAGTTTCCCTCCGACCGGAGTTGTTCTATGATCCATAACGGTTTGCAAGGGTGTCGTGGAGGCATATTTAGCCCACTGTTCTGTCGGGAAGGACACATCTGTTAAGTTCTCTTCCATTAAGCCTTGAATATCCGCCAACCAAAGTTCCATTGTCAGCAAATCGGATTCAACACTCGTTAACGATTCGGTTTGTATCCTATCAAAGGTATTCAAGTCTGCGATTGTCTGGTCTCTTCGCTTCTTCGAATTTCCGATGCCTGTCTGGACATCGCTGTCATTTAATTTGGGTAAGGCGACAATGTCAGAGACCTTCGCAATAATTGCATTCGCTTCCTCTGTCAGACTCGCAATCACCCTTGAAATTTCAGACAGTCCCTCTTCCACCTCTCCCAACAAAAAGCTTTCTTGAATATAGCCGTCCGGATTCGGTTCAAGCGCTTCGAGTGCACCTTTTATTTGGGAAAGGACGCTATAGAAATTGCTTTTGAATAGTTGCATGAACTGAAGGAACGGCAGATGACATTCCTTGTAAAAGGATCGGATTGCACTGCCACCCTTCCCTTTTAACTCTTCCTCCAGCCCTACAAGTTTTTGGATCGTCTCATCTATTTTCTTCATTTCCCCTTCGAGACGATCGAGCATTTCCTTATTGTTTTCAAGCCCTTCTGAAAAGGTGCTGACCTTGAGGATTTTCATTCGATCGCTCCCTTCAGACCCATTGCACTTCCTGCCGCGGAAATTCCCTTCCCAATTGTTTCGTCGGCGGCCTGCAGGAATTGAACTGAGTTCTCCGTTGTTTCTACATTTTTCAGCAGCAGCGTTTGGTAATTGGTCAAGAGTGCCTCCAATTTCGTTTGCAATTCAGTTAGTTTTGTTACGACATCCAGTTGGTTTTGAGAGATGGCAGGCACGGCTGTAGGATCCAGCCCGTCAGTCGCCCCTTGGATTTCACCCAGTTTGCTTTCAACCTCTTCATAGACAATTTTCATTTCCGTCATGAGAAAGCCTCCTCTGTAGAACGTTCATCTTGCTTCATCTTTGTAAACGGAGATTGACACGAACCCCGTTTATTTACTTCCTTGCTTGGCGGTTTCCTTGGCCGCTGCTTCCTTTGCCGCCTGCTCTGCTAACAAACGGTCAATCGTTGCCTGGATGCTTGCGATCTCGGCATTCAGTTCTGCAATTTTCGCATCGATTGCATCGTACACTTTCGTAAATTGATCTCCGGAAAGCTCCACATAGGAGGCATGAATATCCGCTTCCCGTATCTCATCAAATTCATCGGCGTGCTTGCCATGCCATGTGGTTAGGGTCAGTTCAGGCTCCATGCACTTCTTTTCGTTGTCGTGAAACTCGCTCTGCTTGCCGGAAAGTTCCCCTTTGCATGCCTTCAGCCTGGCCACATCGTTCATTAATTTCGCCTTCAAGGTAATATAGAAACCTATCAAACTGTTTTCCTCCTTTTCCTCTCCCTGACAGGGGATTCCTGTATGGTTTTTGGAATGAATACGGTGAAGAGTATGACCGTTCCGATCACGATCAACAAAACGAATAGCAAGGTTCGGCCGTTGCTGTCACGTTGTTGCTCCACGGGGATATACGAACTGACAGTTGCCTCATTCTTTCGGACGGCTGTCTTGGTAAACAGGCCAATTTCCTTCGACCTTGCCGCGACGGTGCTTCTCTCCCCACGCACATCGGTCCTGAATAGATAGGAACTGTCGCCACGTGCAGGCAACCGGCGACTCCCGTCGAAATGCAGGTTGAATTGCTTTTCGGGGAGTGTATTTTTCATTTCGATCTTACCTGCGTCATGTAAGTAATCCGTGTTCTTGTTAAACCTCAATTTCTCATAGAGGACCGGCTCCAAATCTTCGATCGAGCCATCTGCAGCGGCAGATCCTCTAGCCTGCATACTGAAGATGACGCTGCACAGTAGTACCATCACGACGATGGATTTCGCTGCTTTCATATCTCCTCCACTACTGGCGGTTCCCCATTTTTTGGCCGGTTCACAAAATATGAAATAGCTAACATGCAAACCGCTATTGTCGCTACAATGGCAGTTCCCCAGCCAAAGAGTGTTTCAGGATCATATTTAATGGAGATAAACACTTTTGAAACCAAATCAGGAATTTTGATTTCCGGTACGCCAAGCACGAGTAACGGCATAATATATAGTCCCATCAATACGATGGACGCAAGCCACCCGAGTCCCAGGCTTATATCGAGTGCCGTTTTGATAATAGCTGATCCAGCGAGCAGTAACAGAATGGTGAAAATGGTCCACTGGATGGCACGGTCGTCGCGCAGAATATACATGTTCACGCTATATAAGCTGATGATCAAGCCTACTAGCAATGAAAGAATCGTAATCATTCCAAGATCCCATAAAACGGAAGCCCCTTTAATTCGATGGGCGAAAAAGCCGATCGCAAGACTGCTGAGCAGCAAGATGATGAAGAGGATAAGTGGCGGCACTTTGGCCATCTCATCTGCCACGACTGCCTCTCCTTTCACTTCCAATGGGTTCACTAAATAGTTGAAGACATACCCGTTTTCTTGCCCATCCACGTAGGTGTTCGCCAAATAACTTTGAATGTCATCTTTGAATGCTGACATCTCTGTTAGATTTTTCTGCCATTTATTTCCGAACGCTAATGAGCTCTCTTTTATATCATTCGCTTTTCCATAAAGATCTGAAGCATAGTTGACCAAGCCGTTTTGCCGCTCGGATAGTGAAACCATCTGACTGCTTAAGGAAGCAAGCTGTGAACTGACATTTTGTTGGCCGCCCATGACTTGCCCTTCAGATACATTTTGAGCAGGTTCCCCTTCCGTCGATTGCAGCTGTGCCAATAGGGCGGATGCCTGCTCGTCGAGCGTATTCAGGTCGTTCTGCAGCTCAGTATGCTGCTCTTCCATTGATTTTTCATAACCGGACATGATTGCGGCAAATGAGGTGCTGACATTCTCCATGCTGAGTTCAGTTTCCGGAATGCTGGTGCCGAGAGCTTTCCAGCTTTCCAATTCCTCCACATTGAGCTCCACAACCTCTTCCAGCATCTCCTTCGTCCTGTCATCCTGCAGCAGCTCTTGCTTTGTTGTTCCTCCTTGACGCTCTTCCAGCATGAATTCGTATTGATCTAACTTCGCAAAATAGGCTAGAAGCGAGTCAAAGTTCACATGTGCATTATTTTGCTTGAAGACATTACCGAGCTGCTCTTTTTCTACAGCTGATAATGCCGGATTTTTCAGCAACTCCTGTTCTTTCAATTCAATGGCATATCGGATGGCGGCCTGATCCGGTGTATTGTTTTCCAGAATCGTTTGCAGGCTCTCATATTTTTCGGCCAGCATCTCAAATGAAGCCTGCAATTCATTGAACTCCGAGGACGCGGTTCTGTAGTCACCCGTGTCTGTGCTAACCATCTCGTTAAGTGTTTGGGCCTTCGCCATGATGGCTTCGTTCAACGTTTGCATGTCAGATTCCAACTGGCTAATACTAGCACCCAGCTGCTGGCTTGCTTCATCTTCTCCCAATTGGGATTTCAGCGTAGATAAGCCTGCTAGAATTGCCTGCATTTCCTGTTGTTCCTCCGCCAGATTCGGAGTTGTCCGGCCGGCTTTTTCTGTTGTCTTCGCCGCCAGCTGTTCTTTAATAGCGGCCCAGTCTTTTACATAAGGGAGTCCGTCAATCTGCCCGGAACCCGTCGACAGCTCGCCTTTTTTCCCGGCCTCCACTTCTTGGCCGACTCGATTGAATAATCGATAGGCATACCGGTCAATTGCTGTTCCTTGCACCGTCAGCAACTCTTCCACTTGACGGGATACTTGCTGCTGCCGCATTTCCGCCAAAGCGAGGAGCCGCTCTTTATTGGCATCGATCGCTTCATTCACTTCCGTGATGCGGGAATTCAACTCTTCGTTATTCTCCTCCAAAGTTTGCAAGGACTCGTTGTAACGCTCCGTCTGCACAGCGGCTGCCTGTTTAATTTTCTCCAGGCTGCTGCTCTGCATATGGAGGAGCAGTTCCTTTTGTTCCGCCTGATAGTACTTATACTTTTCAACGTATGAAATGAACTCCGACAGTTCGGAACTGAAAGCTTCTGTGCTTTGAATATGAGATGCGTGGGCTTCGCCTGCATTGCCGATCAGGGACCGGAGCCCTTCCACCTGCTCCTTCTGCTGTCTCATCTTTTCCGCCAATTGTTCGGAGCCCGGCATGTAGTAGGCTGACATGGCGTCGAGGAATTCGGTCTCCTTCGTCAGGATCTTATCGAATTCTTTTTTGATATGATCCATTTCATTGGCGACATAGCTCCAATAAAGTGTAGATATTTTTTCATTCACCCGATTAGAGGCTTCATCTATCTCACGCAGAACTCTTTCCTTTTGCAATCCGTCCTTTTGCCTTTGCACTTGATACGTGAATTCCGCTTTTTCAGGACTTTGCTCATCGTAAGACATGACGCGATTTGAAAAGTCGGATGGGATATAGACGATGGCATCGTACTGGTTGGATTTCAAGCCGTTTGTCGCCGTTCCTCGCCCCATCACTTTCCATTCGTACTCGGAATTGTCGGATAGGATGGAGACGACCTCCTTGCCCATCTCGACCGGTTCACCATCTCTCGCAACGCCAAGATCTTCGTTAACAATCGCGATGATCCGCTTCTGATGGCCGTTCATATGCAATAGACTGCCGCCCATCAACTGAAAGAACAGGACGGGGACGGCGAGTATCACTAACAAACCGGCGATCAATTGTATTTTTTTTCGTTTGCTGCTATTCATTGCGCTATCTTCCTCTCCAGCTGGCATAAGGGCGTAAGTAGTTTCCAATCCTGGCCGTTAAGAATGTAGTGGGCATAGCCCATCGGCAACTCCGGCTCTTTGCGCTCGTAAGGGATTGTATATAAGGTCTGCTCTGATTTCCTCATGAACAGGACAGCCTGTCGGACCAGTTTCAGCTCATTCGTCAATACATCGTATCCTTTGGTCACTTCCGCATTGCTGATGGAGACGATGATATTGAAGCCTAAATGTGTATATTTCTTCATCAGCTTCGCCAAGCGGTCTTGGATGCCGGCATCGACTGTCTGCAAGAATCTTGTATATCCATCGATAATGAAATAGGAAGGCAGGATCGGAGTCTGTTTCCCTTTTTGGAGATTCTCCAAATAGACTTGCTCCGTCCGCTCAAAGTAAAGCTCCACTACTTGCAGCCAATCTGTAAGCCGCTCCTTCGTTTCCAAATAGTCCACTTCATGTCCCTTCCCGAATTCGGCCAAGCCTCTGTCGAACGAATCGAAAATGCCGATGAATCCTTTTTCTTGCTCGTTCAATTGTTGGAGGAGCAATTTCAACAAGTTGGTCTTTCCTCTTTGCGGCTGTCCGATGATCAAGCAATGGTTTGTTTTTGTAAAATCAAGGACGATCGGCTGAACGGTATTTTCGTCCAATCCAATTGGTAGCTGTCCTGCTTTCAGGCGGCGATCCATATAGTCATAGAAATTGTTTGTTGTCAATTCAAGCGGCAGCATTGGAATCGGCTTCGGCGTTCGGCATCCTTCGTACTTTGATTTCAACGAACGAACCGTTTCTTTCATGGAATCGAGTACTTCCCAATCATTTGCACCAGGTGCCGGCAAGTAAAGCTGGGCAAAATAGGACTCTTCCTTTTTGATTGCGGCTCTTCCCGGGAAAGGTTCCAGATCAAACGGCAGTCGCCCAACAACACCGAATGCCTCTGACGAATCCATTAAGTAATGAACGATCTTCGTCTTCAAATTATTCATGAGGGACTGGCGAATGGATTGCGCCCTTGTCGTACTGACAAATAAATAAATCCCGAGCGCCTGCCCGTCTCTGCCGAACTGATTGATCGCAAGCTCGGTCTCTTCCATTTCCTCTCTGACAATATCGTAGTTATCGATGACGATGAACCATAACGGGAATGGTTCGTCGGCCACTTCGTTATACATCCGAATCGTATTTACTTCGGCCTGCTGGAATGCCCGCTTTCGCTTTGTCATCTCTTCTGTGATCCGCTTGATCAGTTTCGTACGCTTCAAATCTTCCCCAAGGGTCAGATAATCCGCAGTGTGCGGAAGCTGCCTCAATGGCAGAAGCGAGCCATTACCGTAATCCAAAATATAAGCATGCGCCTGCTCCGGCGACAGCTTCTCACAGATGCCTAACAGCATCGTTAGAAGTGTATAGGATTTGCCGTAGCCCGGAGAGCCAAATACGCCGACATTTCCATCTTCCATTAGCTGATAGCCGATCTGGGTTTGACTCTGTTTCTCTGCTTCATCAATCATGCCGATCGGCACGGCTGCCGTATCCTTTTCAATCAAAGCCGGTTTTTCGATCCGCATAGCAAGAGGTGGCAGCCATGGACTTCTCAGCTTGCGGATACCCATATCGTGTTGCACAGATACAATTTTCTCCGTTACCACTTCAATTTCAGTAATTTTCGCTTTGCCTTTATCGGAACGTGTCCGGATGCCGGATAGTGGATACAGGCCGAGATCGGTCACGATGGCGATCTCATCCTCCCCTTCGAATGTTTCCTCTAAATACGGAGACCGGCTATACGCGGATTGGAAAAGTTCGTACACTTCATTGTTGCCGACTTGCATATAGCCTCGGCCGGTTACAGTAATGGAAGCCGCGTCATTATTCTTCAAGATTTCCTTACTATCGGATTCATCCTGCACCTTCAATGCGACGCGGAAACGGGCATTACTCCAGATTTGCTCATCGATGACACCACCTGGCTTCTGTGTCGCCAGTATGAGATGGACACCTAAGCTCCGCCCGATACGCGCCGTACTGACAAGTTCCCGGATGAACTCCGGTTCTTCACTTTTCAGCTCGGCGAATTCATCTGAAATAAGCAATAAATGCGGCATCGGCTCTTCAGCGACCCCTTCTTTATAGAGCGCTGTGTAATCATCAATGTGGGACACGCTGAACCGGTCAAATAGGATTTGCCTGCGTTTCAGCTCACTCTTGATCGAGGTCAGCGCCCGCATACTGAAGTTTTTGCTCCCCTCGATATTCGTAATTGTCCCTAGCAAATGCGGGATTTTCCGGAAAGGCTGTGCCATTCCGCCGCCTTTGTAGTCAATTAATAGAAAGGCGACTTCGTGAGGATGAAAATTCACGGCGAGCGATAAGATCAATGTCTGAAGGAATTCACTCTTCCCTGAACCGGTCGTTCCGGCTAACAATCCATGAGGTCCGTGCGCCTTTTCATGTAGATTCAATTCAACAAGCTCCGAATTCCCTTTCATACCGATCGGGACGGCAAGTGATTTCGCCGATTCATTAGATAACCAGAACTCATGGATCGGCAGCTGTTCCACTTCTTTCACGCCATACATTTCAAGAAAGCCGACCATTTTCGGTATGGAACTGACCATGCCGACTTGGTGGTTCAGCGTCTTCAACATCCGGGCAAACGTTTCATTCGTTCGGTCCTCCACCGTATCCAGGCGAAAGGGAATCCGGACAGCCCGTTTTTTATTCATGACGATTTCGCCTTCCCGCTCATTTAAATACCGGACTAGCGTTTTCGCGTTCTCAGGTATCCATTCCTGGGCGGATGCTGTAAAAATAACGGAAATTCCGAGTTCCTCCAATTGATTGCCTTCCAAATACTCCAAAATCATATGTTCAGCAATTAATTGATAATCAGAGATGATAAATACCAGATGAGGAGAATAAATCACCTTTCCTTTGTTTTCATCCACATCCCGCTCCCTGATAATTTCATACAGTGAAGACAACAGCTGATCACGCGTCTGCTCGTTATGAATGAATCCTTTCGCATGCATATGGGGAAGCGTGAAATGCGGAAGCCATTTCATCCATTTCACCTTTGGATAATCGGCGTGCTTGCAAATGTAGATAAACCGCACATCATGATAGCTATGGAAAAATGCAAGCTGGCCGAGAATTTGATTCAACTCTTTTCGGATAATCGAATCCTTCCCGATCAGGCCGACCATTCCGGAAGCGAGTCCTGCCGTAATGGGTGCGTCCTGGATTTCCTTGAACGCTTCCTCCATCATCCGGGACTGTTCCAGCAAATCATCTGTATCCCGGTTGGCAAGCTCTGATGTCGACATCGTGATTCCGTAACTGGACGGCACACTGCCGGTTCCAAGGCGGAATTCGAACGCATCATGGCTATCCAGTGTCTTCTCCCAAATCCGGCCGGATAGTTGGTTCGTCATATGTTTCATTTGCTCGAAAGAAGGAAAGTGGAAAGCGAGCACATCCTTCTGTTTTTTAGCTAATGTATAAAGCTCTTCGCGCATATTGCGTAAATATGCGGTATAGACCCGCTTCCTTTTTTCGTTACTCTGTTTTCTTCTTTTCTTATCATTGAAATATTGAATTGTGGAAGTTATGAGCGTCACGGTGAACATGGTGACCGAAATGATAATGAAAATTCCCCGTGGAATGAGAATCGCCACAAGCCCAAGCACGATGAGCATAGCAAGAGGCGGAGCAACAATGAGCCACAACCCTCTTCCTGTATACTCACTTTCCTGCGTTGGAAATGTGATTGTCACTCGTTCATCCGGCAAATCGTAAATCATACGGGGGGTCCTGCGGTATTCAGGATAGAGAGCAGCCATTTCTGAAGCAGGCAGCTCCATTTCCGGAAGTACAGTTTGCACTAGCGTAATCGAACGGATTGCGAGCACATCCTCTTCCAGTAAACGAAGCTCCATCCCACCCCACTGGAGGATATCCCCGCAAGCGAGCGCCGGACTCCCTTCCTGTTTTTCTCCGTTTATGTATAGAGGACAGTTCTTTTCCATCTCGATTCGCCAGCCTGTTGATAGTTTCAACAGTGAAAAACCGCCTGACGGCTTTCCGAGTGGATGCTCTGATTGAATGCTGCTGATCACCGCATCTCCACCCATCCCGACGGTTATTTCTTTTTCATCTCCGATAAAATACGCCTTTTCTTTCGATAACGCTTTCGTTAAGCGTAACGTCAGCAATCGCCCTTTCCGTGAAACGGAAACACCGTCTTCCATTGATAAAATGCCGAGTCTCTTTCCGGATTCCCGTATCGCAAATCCATCCTTCACTTCCTCAATGACAATCGAACCTTGCGGAAATGGAAAATCCAGCATGGTAATATCATCATCAACGGAAGACCCGATCGTCATGCGGTCAAAATCGTATTCATTGATCGGCACCCGTTGGTAATGCCGATCATAGAACAGCCAGAGTTCCAACATTATCCTCACCTACTTTCCAATGGCGGTTTCTTTTATTCTTCGTCCTCTTCTTCTACCATTAACTTTTCATACTCTTCTACTTCATGGTCGATATCTTGCAGCAGTTGCTGTTTTTCTTCCCCGGTCAAATCCCGATCTGCTTGGATTTCCTCCCGTCTTTTTAACAGCCCGTAGACGATTAATTCCCCGTCCTCCATGGACCGGGCCAAATCCACCGCTTCTTCCGCTTCCGCTCTCCCGATATAGATCCAGTACTTCAAATAATCCTCATCGGTCTGCAAGGTAATATTAGAAAGAACATTCTTTTTCTGTTCCTCATCCAGCCGTTCATTCGTGACGTAAGAAAGGGCGGCTTCGTATAGAACGACATAAGGCATTTTGTTCACCTGAAGAGGTTCCAGCGTCGTAACTACTTCACTGTACCAATGCGCCAAAAATAAATGGTGGCTCGTCATATAGGCATCTGTCGTCGGTTTAGTATAGATAAAGTAATAACATACGAAAATAAGTGCAGGGACTAGCAGGGCACCTAGACTGATGGCTGTAATTTTCCATGACTTCCATTTCTTCTTCGGCAGCTTGATATAACGTTTTTCATTCTCCTCAATCAGCTGAATCTGTTTCTTGCAAAACACCCTCAACTCTTCCGGATCTTTCGCAGACAGGATCGATTGCTCCACTGCGTTTAACGGCAGAGCATCTTGGTATTTGATATAGTCGTCAAACGTTCTAGAGTTGCTTACCGCCGCAGCGACCGCAGCTTTTGTTTCGACCCAGACGCGGTCTGGATTCTTTTCCATCGGCGGCAGGGCATCGATCATTCCGTAATGTATGAAATAAGGTGTCATTCCTGTGTTGTACACGATATTTTCAGGACAGACCGCCAGCGTAATGCGATCATAAGGATGCTTTTCCACCTTCTCAATTAATTGGTGGGCAAAGATCCATCTCGTTTTCATATTCTCTTGGCGCAACGCCTCAAATGGCTGATGCAATTCCGGAATGCTTGCCGTTATAATCAATTCATCATCTGTCGTCGTAATCGCTTTTGGGATTTCCGGTTCGACTTCGCTTAGGAATTGGACGACCGACGGGCTTTTGAGACCAATCCGTTCCCGTTGAAATGACAAGGTGATTTGATTTTCTTCCCGGCGCACTTCCGTATCGATTAAACTTTCGAAATAGGAGCTTTTCTGTTTCGACATCCCAATTCCCCTCACATGACTTCCACCCGGTCACCCGTCGTAATGCCGCACTCGGCCAGCGTCAGGTACCCCGGATACGCCTTATTTTTATTGACAACTCGAATCCAATGCCCTTCCCGCTGCTTTTCCGAAATGGAACGGACCTGCCAGGCGATATCGATTAACTTCTTCAAGCTATGCAAATCGGATAAGCGAAGGTCGAATTCCTCGGCTCCATACCGCTTCACATCAATTGTCACTTCTACATACACGAGACTTCTCCCTCCAAGCAAAGAAGCGCCTTCCACTTAACAGAAAGACGCTTCCGAATACGTAACATATGGAATGCATTCAGCCGCGAATTTGACTTGCAACTTGTTGATCCGCGTCTTGAAGAGCTTCTCCTGCGCGATTCAACTGGATTCCAATCTCGCTCAATAACTCTCTCATTTCATTGAAGTGCGGCTTAAGACGCTCATACTGTTCAGCAAACGCAACGCTGGAAGCACCTTCCCAGACCGATTGCAATTCACCGATCATCCCATCAAGACGTCCGATTTGAGAAGCGACCTCTCCAGACTCGTGGTTATAACGGTTTGCCATTGCCGATAGTTCTGCGGGTGTGACGCGAATAATTCCTGACATGCTTCATCTCTCCATTCAAAAAATTTTTTATAAAATAACTGCGTGGAATCACATAACCCACGACAGATATTTCAACTATGAATCTATGAAAAAGATAGGTACTTACTGTAATCAATAACACATCCTTAAATTCATTGTCAAAAAACTTTAAAAACGCGTAATTGCCGGATAGGAAAAGGGTAATGAGGTCTTGGTCATATTCTCCAATTTTCACCACATAACACTTCGCCATCCCGACTCGAAATATAAGTATTTATTTCCAAAAAGTCACAAGTATCCTTGCAATTTTAGACCTTTTGATTCATTTATGGCGAAAACATGTACATGATGAGCAAAGAGAAAATAGACTGGACATCAGATTCCATATTATGGTTAACCTTACCGCCTCACTTCGTACTGTAAATGTATAACAAAAACTTAGGATTCTATCGTGAATACATAAAAAAGCATTCCAATGCACAATAGGCATTGAAATGCTTCGTCGTCAGCTGATGAACTTCTGTAAAATTTCCTCGACGGTTCCTTCTGTTGTGGCATGCACCTGTTCACCCGCCCACATAGACATGAATTCCGGCTTCCCTTGTTTCCCCGCTTCGCTGCGTATCTTTTTCGTTAAATCGTTTTGGACTGGATACGGCGCGATCGGTGCGTTCTGCATCATTTCGATAAATTCATTCTGAATGCCCCTCGCCATTTTTCCGGAGAAGGTATCAGTTAGTACGGTACTTCCCGCTTGAGCCCGCAATACTGCCTGTTTATACAGAGGATGCGCCCCGCTTTCTCGGGCGGCGAGCAAGGCGGTCCCGATTTGCACAGCTTGCGCTCCATAGGTCAGCATTTGGTTCATCCGTGCCACATCCGCAATTCCGCCTGCTGCGATGACTGGTATGGATACAGCCTTGGACACATCTTGCAGCAATGTTTGCAAAGGAATCAAAGGTAACCCAATAAAGGAACCTCGATGCCCGCCTGCCTCACTGCCTTGCACGACAACAGCATCCAGCCCCGCTTTCTCGACAGCAAGCGCTTCTTCGACCGAAGTTGCCGTGCCGATCAATTGGACACCCGCTTCTTTCAAGATTTTTATGTCACCTGGCTTTGGCAATCCGAATGTAAACGAACAGACATCCACTTCTTCTTGAATAATTACTTCCAGTTGCTGTTCAAATTGAGAAACAGAAAGCGTCACGTCCCATAATGGCATCCCCAGCTTTGCACCGATTAGCTGCAATGCCTCATATGCTTCCTCGTACAGCTCTTGTTCCATTTGCACTTCTTCTGGAACAAACAAATTCACCGCAAACGGCCTCTTCGTCCGCTTCTTTACTGCTTGAATAAACTCCCGCGTTTCATCTGCAGACAAATAGCCCGCCCCAATCGAACCGAGCACGCCAAAGTTCGATGATGCCGCCACGAATTCAGGCGTCGTCACACCCGCCATCGGAGCTTGGATGATCGGATGCTCAATACCTAACAGTTCCAACAGTTTCATTCATGCACTCTCCCTTCTCCTCGGTAGATAAGAAATAGTAGCAGCAGAGGTAGTAAAGGAAATAATGCTATCCATTTAACTGCATGGTTGACTCCCCAAAAATAATACGAGATTGGCAAAAACATAACAGCACATAAAAGCAATGCTCGCTTCTGCCTCGTCAACAAACCAAAAAAGAACAATAGAATTGATATGATCAATGCTGCCTGCCAAAGCACAACCGCCACAATCCATCCCCTCCTAGTCTTTTCTCCAGTCATACACATCTCGCCTGACATCCAACACCTTGCCGTTGATGCGCACTGTATGGCTATCCAGCCACTCAATTGAAGCTTCTTCCTCCCGATATTGCCAATAAATATTTTTCTTTTTATCTTTCTTTCTATGATAAACCACTTCAGCCCGCACCGCATAAGAAACGGTTGCTCCCCCATCGACCAAGTACGCTTTTACCGTATAATCACCACCGGGCGAGACCGACTCTGTTAAAAAGACCCCTTCTGGCAGCCGTTGCGTGTTGTAAAAGAATTGATACCAAATAATCGAGAGAACTACGGCGAATATAAGGAGCGGTATAAAAATAGACAAGATAATAGTATTTCTTTTCTTCATCGTTTCTTCATTCCCCTACAGGTAGGTAGCCAGACTTCTCTACGATTTCACTAAAGCTTTACTTTCTCAACTCTTACCCATCTCCCTAGACAACCGTCATATAGGGAGTTTATTCTCTCTTTAGAAATAATTTCATAGTCAGGAATAAGCCTGCCGCCACATAAACCATTACCCATAGCGTATCCAGCCAAAAACTATCACCAACCACATAGGGCGTGTCATCCGTAAAGTGAAGGATAACTTGATAAATAGCCGGAAACGGCAGCAACAGCCATTTGAAGAAGGACGCCTTTTCGACAATCCCTTCTGCTGCCAATGAAATAACGATGACAAACATGGCGGAAAGCCAGGCAAATCGTTTAGACTCTATGTTCAAGGTCGAGAAGAAGGAACCGACCAATATTCCGAAGGACGCGCATACTAGATGACCGTAAATGGCCGCCATGAGTTGGACTGGTTGAATCGGCTCCTTAAATATTGAAAAAACGAGCGGGTATACGAGAGCGAAAGACCCCAGGACAGCAGCAACTAGGAAACAGACGACCCATTTCCCGATCAAAAATGCACGCTTGCCTTTCAGCTGGACAATCAATAAGTTTTTCTCGGTTTCCTCTTCCAATGAAAAAACATTCATTGCTACCCATGTCATGACTAAATACATCGAAACACTTGTTATGACATAGCTGCTCATAATCGGAACGCCACTGTATGTATAAAAAATAATGACCCAAGCTCCGAAAAGAGTGACAGGCGGTATGAAAGTCAAAGAACGGAGGTAGCTTTTCATTTGATATTGAATAAAACCCGGCTGAATCATGATTTCACCTTCACTTCCAATATGGAGCAATCCACTCCGAGCAGTTTTCGTAACAGGTTGTCACTCTTATCCTCTTCCACCGTAATGACCGCCGTTTTTCCGTCAAAGTGTATGCGGTCAGATGGCACGAACGCCAAATCCCGTTCGTCTTGGAACTTCACGCGGATCAGTCTTTGCGGTTTCCTATGCCATTGTGGCTGATAGACGCTCATTTTTCCAGTTTCTATTTGTAACGTCTCTGTCGCAACCTGTGTAATTGGGCCATCCTCGTGTGCGGTGAAAATAATTGGGATCTGCCCTCGTAATTCATGCAACAGGCTGACAAATGCTTTTTGCGCGTCTTGATCTAATCCAGTAAGGGGTTCATCCAATAGAAGGAGATCAGGCTGCATGAGGAGAGCCTGAATAATACCGACCTTCTGCTTTGTCCCTTTGGAGCAATTGGCGAGAGGGGTATTCTGAAATGAACTTAATCCGAAAAGATCCATGTACTTCGTAAGGAGCAACTCACTCTCCTTCGCAGAAGTATGGAAGGAAGCTGTCAATAATAAATATTCTTTCACTTTAAAGCGCAGCCCTTCTGGAAAATGCTCAGGGACATAGCCAATTTTGTTTGTGTTCCATCGTACGTCCCCATCGGTCGGTTCATAAATACCGGCCAGAATCTTCAACAACGTACTCTTCCCCGAGCCATTCCCCCCCTGAACGAATAAAATGGTATCCCGTGTACAAGAAAACGAAACACGTTGAAATAACGTGCGCCCGGCTACTTCTTTTCCAACATTAGAAACTTCCAGAACAACTTCCATTCCCATCCCCCGTTTAACAATCACTTAAAGCACTAGTATACAGTAAATCTATTGGAAAAATAAAAAAACACCGGATTTCTCCGGTGCCTTCTTCCTACTCATGCAGTTCCCATTTTCACGCCGAGTTCTTTTAAATACTGACGATAGGCGATACTCATGCGATCACAGACAAGCGACAGTTCTACCTGCAAATCGAGTGGCAATTCTTCAGGTTTTTGATTTTCCACGACCGGCTTATCTTGTGCGAAAATTTCATCTTGGAATTGAATCAATGCTTCATCACTGAGACCTGTATCGTAATTAAATGACAGGATGCCATACGCCATGGAACGATCCTCGTCGATTGGGCGAACTGTCAGCAGGATGGTCATCAGTGTATTGTTTTCCTTGTCTCTCTTCGTAAAGCTGACCGTGAATGGTCGATGGATTTCATAGGTGTAGTACACATATTTCGGAATACCCGAGCCATCCGGATCCGGCTGATAAATCGCGATTTCATCGGAGAAAATACGATCTCCGTCCTTGTGCACCTTGTAATCATGCACTTCCCGGTGTGACTCCGTACCCAGTGCTCCAACATGAACGACCGCAAGATGGCCGACATCGAGAAAGTTCTCGATAATGCGCGGCGGCTTTGCAACCACTTCTTGAGGACCCCAAATGACATGATGGTAGGTTTCATCGTTCATTGGCTTATATTCAAACAGCTCAGGATCATTACCCGCAAGGTTCACCCAGATCAATCCATACTTTTCTGCGCATGCATACGATGTGGCCTTCGCTTTTTTCGGAATCGCCCGCCCTTCCGGAAGCTGTGGAATATGGACGCATGCCCCTTCATCGTCATACTCCCATGCATGATACGGACAGACGAGACAGTCATTTTTCACTTCTCCTAGCGAGAGGGCTGCCCCTCTATGGATACAAAGATCCTTGAAGGCGTGAACCCCTTTGCTGTTGCGGAAAATCGCCAGACGTTCTCCCATTAATACGACTTGGATCGGCGACTCCTTGACGTCTTCTGAACGGCATGCAACTAGCCAATCTTCGAGAACCACTTGATCATCAATCATTTTTATCGCTCCTTCTGTCTGCTTTGCTCTTTGGTTGTTTTGCGTGTTTTTTGACCTTTGCGGTTAATCAATCTACCTACATAGTACGGGAAAATTCTATAGCACGTCAACCCTAAACACGAACTATAATTAATGCATATATTTTTTTGTTCGTTTTTTATATACAAAACCGAATAAAAACTATATAATTCACTTGAAAAGTTCGTAATAAGCCAAAAAGAGAGGTTAGCAACTATGGAAAAGAAACCGGATGGCATCATTATTGGCGTCAATGAAAAAGTAAGCGCCCCAAAAGCCTTGGTTCTCGGATTACAGCACGTACTCGCGATGGACTTATATATCGCCCCGATCATCATTGCAGGACTTCTTTCTTTAACAGTAGAAAATACGTCTTTCTTTATCCAAATGTGTTTCTTCGCAACAGGCATTGCCACATTGATTCAAACCGGTGCCGGCATCAAGCTCCCTGTCGTGCAAGGGCCGTCCTATGTTCCGGTTGGCGCCATTGCGGCAATCGGCAGTAAATTGGGACTTGGCGCTATTGCAGGGAGTTTGATTCCCGGTGCTATTTTTATCGCCCTACTTGGCTATCCTCTGAAATGGTTTGCGAAAGCGGTTCGCAAAACGATACCCCCGCTCGTTGGCGGAACGGTTATTATCATCGTAGGAATTGCGCTCATGCCGATCGGCCTGAATAATATTTTCCTTGCCGAAGGCAGCATTGGCACGAATATTATAGTAGCTTCCGTTTCAGCTGTCATTGTGATTGTTTGTATGCTGCTCGGCCGGAGACTTGGCGGCATTGGTACCTTCTTCCGCCTGGTCTCTGTCATTCTCGCAATCGTTGGCGGCACCATTACGGCAAGCATTCTGGGAACCGTTGATTTCTCTCCTGTCCGGGATGCAGCCTGGTTCTCCTTGCCATCGCTATTGCCATTTGGTAAACCGGTCTTTAATACCGGAGCTATCATATCTATGATCTTCGTCTATTTAATTATCTTGATTGAAACGACTGGCACCTGGTTTGTCGTCTCGACAGTAACTGGAGAAGAACTAGACGAGAAGCGGTTAAACCGCGCTTCGTTTGGAGAAGGGCTCGGCTGTCTGGCGGGTTCGCTCGTCGGCAGTACACCGATGACCGGCTATTCTTCCAATGCCGGACTTCTTGCAATTACAGGTGTTGCCAGCCGGACCGTCATCATGGTCAGCGGGGGGATTCTCGTCTGTCTTGGCCTAGTTCCTAAACTGTCGACTGCCATTACGTGCATTCCTGAACCTGTCATCAACGGGATTTTCGGTATTGTCTGTGTAGCCATTGTTACGAACGGCATGAAAGTCATTCAACCGATTGTGATTGACGACCGCAATATGATGGTCATCGGCATTCCAATCCTTTTGACAATTGCCGTCACAGTACTTCCGAAAGAAGTATTGGCAAACGTTCCGGACTGGGCCAACTATATCCTGTCATCCGGCATCACAGTAGGCGCGCTGGCTACGGTTTTATTAAACCTGATTATTCCTGTCGCTAAAAAGGAGAAAGCTGAACCTCAATCAATCGAATAAGAGAAAAGAGTGCAAACACGGATTGTGTCTGCACTCTTTTTATGCTTTTATTCCAAAATGTCACATACCCTGCCGATTTGACCATCAGCCAGGCGTACTTTAATGCCATGCGGATGATAGCTGGAATTCGTCAACAAATCTTTGACGACGCCTTCCGTTTTTGTACCAGACCGCTGATCCTTTTTTAAGATGACATTCACTCGCAGCCCGGGCTTTACGTCACTTCTATTCCGTCCGTCCATTATGCGTCTCTCCTTCTTTTTTGAAATATGCATTGTACCACATGGGCTTTCCCTGTGTGGAGCTGTCCTTCCTCGCGAAATACTTCTCCTATATGAAAATGTTTAATGAAAAAGCCTTCAAAGCTTTGCAGCAGGTTTACCGGTTTAATTAACAATGCCTCGTCACGCGGCCCGCCTGTTCCATAGCGCAGTTGATCTTTCGTGTAGAGCTCACTGATGTAAGAGCCACCCGGTCGCAGTGACTGCTCAATTCCCTCTATTGTTCGTTTCATCACCTTTTCGGGAAAATGGCCAAAGATGTGAACAATGGCATCCCACTGTTCGAATCCCCACTCCACATCTGCCAAATCATGCAGCTCCGTCTTGACAGCCACTCCTTTTTCCCTTGCCAATCTCTGTGTCTTGTCCAGACCCGACTGGGCATAATCCCATGCCGTCACATCAAAGCCAAGCGTCGCCAAATAAACGGCATTCCGCCCCTCCCCTTCCGCGATGCATAGCACTTTGCCTCTCTGTAACTGCTTCGCCGCCTCGATGACGAACTGATTCGGCTCTTTTCCATAAACATATTCCTCTGTATCGAAACGTTCGTGCCATGGATTCATCGAACATTCGTCCCTTCCATCTGCATTTCTTTTAGTGTAGCACGGAAGCCCACTGTTTATGGTTTCCTTACTCCTACGATTAGTAAGGTTTTTTGGGGCGTTCGACTGGAGATATTGGCGTTCATTTTGAGTTATTGGCGTTCAACTCCAGTTATTGGCGTTCAGCTTGGGTTATTGGCATTCAGCCGGAGTTATTGGCGTTCAGCTTGAGTTATTGGCGTTCAGCTCGAGTTATTGGCGTTCAGCTCGAGTTATTGGCGTTCAGCTCGAGTTATTGGCGTTCGTTTCGAGTTATTGGCGTTCAACTTGATGTTCTGGCGTTCGGCCACGGGTTCTGGCGTTCAATTTGATTATCTGGCGTTCGGCCACGGGTTCTGGCGTTCAACTCGATTATCTGGGGTTCAGCCGTGGTTTCTGGCGTTCAACTCGATTATCTGGCGTTCACCTACGGTTTCTGGCGTTCGATTTGATTATCTGGCGTTCGGTCACGGTTTCTGGCGTTCAACTTGATTATCTGGCGTTCGGCTACGGTTTCTGGCGTTCGACTTGATTATCTGGCGTCCCAGTTTTTCTGGCATTGGCATCCGGATTCTTACTTTTATCTCTAGTTTCTGTTATTCAGCCCTGGCTTCTGCCGTTCAAACTAATTTTCATCTAAATGAAATTTTTTCACCACTCGACCCGTTATACTGAATGAAACAAAGAAAGACATGCGCATGTCCGTTTCAAGCAAGGAGGTCACCATGGAAGAAGAGCAGCTTTGGATACGCCAAGTATTGGCAGGCGATAAGCAAGCGTTCGCTAACATTATTAATAAATATAAAAACCCATTGTATGCGACCATTTTGCGGATGACTAAAAATCCGCAGGACGCTCAAGATCTTGTACAAGATGCTTTTATTAAAGTGTACCGCAATCTGCACAAATATGATGGAGGCGGCGCTTTTTCCGGATGGCTCTACCGGGTGGCCATCAATCATTGCATGGATGAGTTTCGAAAAAAGCGGTATTCCACTGTGCAGGTGCAATTGGAAGAAGAAGCGATCATCAACCCAAATCATCCTGAAATCGTATTTTTAAAAAGAGAGAAAAGCCGTCAATTGGAGCGACTGATCTCCACTTTGCCGGAAGACGAACGACTCATCATTCTTCTCCGCTATGTAAACGAAATCAGTTATGAAGAGATTTCTGAACTACTGGGCGTGCCTTTGTCTACCGTTCGGAATAAACTGCATCGGGCGAAGAAAAAGATGAGAGACACCGTGAAACGTGAAGGAGGTTATTTTCATGAATTGTCCAACGGGGGATAAACTTTCACAATATGTTGATTCATTGCTGCCAAGCGAGGAGCATGCAGAAATCAAGAGACATGTAGAGACATGCAGATCCTGTCAAACTGTTGTTTCTGCTTACCAAGAAGAACAGGCCTTCCTGGAAGAGACTTTGAAGACACCGATGTTGCCTGATAACTTCGCAGACATGGTATTGGATCAAGTAGAGCCTTACGAACAACCTGTAACAAAGCGGCGATTCAGCGCTTGGAAACAGGTTTCCGCGGCAGCTGCCGGAATTCTATTGGCTGTCGGCATCGGTGCCAGTCTTAACCCTAGCTTTGCGCAATTCATTGGTGGCTTGTTCTCCACTGACCAAGTCGACAACGGATTAAAAATAGCAGCGGATGCAGGTTTGGCTCAGCGAGTGAATTTACAAACCGAGGATCAGGGGCTGACGTTTGTTGTAGAAGACATCATTGCCGATTCGTCCAGAGTCTCGCTTTCATACAAAGTGTTGAATAAAGACGGCAAGGCTTTGGATACCGATCTACGATTTTACGAATCGGGCAATACGGTCACAGCAACAGATCAAAACGGCCAGCCGCTGGAAGAATGGGGTACCGGCTGGCAAGAAGGAAGCGATTACGGCAACATCGAATTCTCCTTGCGTAGTCATGGCGATGTGGAGCGCATAACGGTTCGTTTTAATCTCGATGAACTTAATGGAATAAAAGGCAACTGGCAGCTGGAAGTCCCTGTCGATTTGCATGAGAACCGCAAACTGACAAAGAGGATGGATTTGAAGAATGCCACTGGTGTCCATCATGGGGTCCAAATCGATCTGAAAAAGCTGCAAATCGCACCTTCCTCAATAGATTTATCGTACGAGACTGTTTTCACGAAAGAGGAACGCAAGAACTCCGAAGAGGCTAAACGGAAGTTTGAGGACATGTTCGGTAAAGATAGCTTAGATTCGCTTGTCTTCGGAAACAACACCTCGATTGCCTATCATATTGAAAATGCAAAAGGTGACGTCATCTACTCCGCCGGTCGTTCCACCGGTGAGGAAACCGGCATGCGGCAAGGAAACGGAGAGGATATCGACATCACAGGAGGCACCGCTTGGATTGATTCATTCGTCCCTAAAGGTGAAGAACAACTGACCTTTGTATTGGATGGAGTCTATAAAACGGAGCCTACTGACCTTTCTCTTGCATTTAAACCGAAAGACATTAAAAAAGATCCTGTTTCATTCAGCTATAAAGGAAGCCATTTAACGATCAAAAGCGTGAAAAAGCCTCTTTTTAGCGAAGATAACTCCGTTGTCATCAAAATGGAAGGCGGCATGGACTCGCTTGATGATGATTTCGGCAGCTGGATTGCTGTAGACGATCAAGGAAATAGCTATCCAGGCAACTTCAATGGTTCCATTTTGGATGAGAAAGATAAAAACGGACGCCATAAGGCAAAACTAGATTTGGTGTTGGAAGGTTTACACGAAGTACCGGAGGAATTGACGCTTTATCTCGTCACAAAACGAAGCTATTACCCAGTTGAAAAACAATGGAAAGTTCCGTTGACTGAAAAAGAGTAATACGCGGAAGACTGCTGCTTGCCAGATGGCTTTGCAGCAGTCTTTTCTATTTGCTTCTATTGGACGAACGGCTGTCACTAAATTGCCACAATCAATAAAAACCCCACTCGGCCGCAACCCGTTCACTTTTATTATAAGAACCGCCATGTTGAAAGATTGACGAATAGTAGTAGACCCCCTAAACTATATTTATTAGTTGAGGGGGTCTACTAGTTTGAAAGAGAAATTAAAAGAAGCCATTGAATTATTTGAAGAAGTTATGATTTACGGCACGGAGCATGTTATCAAATCTGTCGATGTTGATATTTGGAATGAGTATTCGCCTGAGCAGATTCAGGTGCTTAAAATACTTTCGACACAAGGACCGCTTTCAAATGGAAAATTAGCTGAAATCCAAGGGGTCCATAAAAGCGCCGTCTCGACCCGTTTAAGGAAGCTAGAGGAAAAAGGATTGGTCTCTTCATCCAAGGATCTCAATGACCAGCGTACAAAAGTGATTGAACTGACTTCCTCTGGAGCTGAAATTCTCAAGCAATCGGATGAAGCTGTTTACGAGAGTATTGAGAAGTTATTTAAAGACCAAATCATTGAAGAAGAAATTGATACGTTCGTAAAAACGTTCCGTAAACTAAAAGATATTTTACAGATGAAAGGAATGTAACTATGAAACTCGTTTTAAAATTCAAGTGGCCGATTTTTATCGGTTTACTCGCCCTAACAGCAGCGCTTTTCATTCTATCTCCCGATCTTGCCAAGCAAGCGGAAAATGCAGGCTCATTTCAGTTGCCGGATACAGCAGATTCACAAAAAGCAGCTGATATTCTGGAGAAGGCTGGCGCTTCTGAAGAAACGATATCTCTCGTTTATGCTCTTGATACACCAGTCGATGACGCACGCAGGCAAGATGTCTCTGCTGTTGCCAAGAAAATCGAATCACTCGGCAAACCAGTCAAGGCTGTTCTAAATCCTTTCGAAAATGAAGAACTAGAAGCACAGCTTGTGTCTGAAGACAAGAAGACTATTCTCGTCCCCGTCACAGTAGATGGTTCCCATGAAGAAATCATTGAACTGGCGGATAAAATCCATGCTGACATCTTGCCGAAAGACGAAACTGTCTATCTAACGGGCGAAGCCATTATAAACAATGACGTGAATGTCAGTGCACAAGAAGGCTTAAAAAAGACGGAATTGATTACAGTCATCCTCATTTTCGGCCTGTTGCTCATTGTTTTCCGCTCGATCGTGACACCATTCGTTCCATTGCTGGCGGTCGGGATTTCCTACTTGCTAAGCCAATCACTCGTGGCCTTCTTCATTGATTGGTTCGGCTTTCCTGTGTCGAACTATACCCAAATTTTCTTAGTGGCCATTTTATTTGGCCTTGGCACTGACTACTGCATCCTCTTGCTCAGTCGCTATAAGGAAGAGTTGCTCGCGGGCCATGAAGTGGAAGAGTCCATTCTTAACACGTATAAAACAGCCGGCCGGACATTATTCATTAGCGCGACAGCCGTATTTATTGGCTTTGCGGCAATCGGTTTTGCTGATTTCCCGATATTCAAATCGGCTGTCGCGGTAGCCGTCGGTATCGCCGTATTGCTTGTCATCTTGTACACGGTCGTTCCGTTGTTCATGGTTTTATTGAAGGATAAGTTGTTCTGGCCATCCAAAGGGGCCGCCTCCCATAAAGACAGTAAAATCTGGATTGCATTTAGTAAAGTGTCGGTCTCCCGTCCCCTTCTGTCGATGCTCATTGTGGCGATTATCTCGATTCCACTATTGCTGACGTATGATAACGATCTTTCATTCAACACAGTTGATGAAATCGATGACAGCAAGGAGTCGGTCATGGGATTGAACCGGATATCGGAAGCTTTCGGAGAGGGCGATTCATTGCCTGTCCAGGTCATTCTGAAAAAGAATGAACCGATTGTGATTGAAAAAGATGTTACGTATCTCGAATCCATCAGTAAAGATCTCGAGAAAGTGGATGGGGTTAAGAGCGTACGGACGATCACGCGGCCGACTGGCGAATTGCTCGAGGACCTGTATGTAGATCATCAACTTACATTGATGGCAGATGGGTTGGATGATGCCGTTGCTGGTCTAGCGGAGGTACAAAAAGGACTCAAGCAAGTACAAGGTGGTTTGAATGAAGTAACAGGTCAATTGCCTGCCGGATCAGCTGCCTCTTCAGGTGGTGCCGGATTGCGTCAAGCCGCGGGCGGCATCGGGAAAATAAATGAACAGCTTGGTCAAATTGCAGGCGGGCTGGAACAAGGAATGCCGGCTGATCAAGCAGCCGGCGGATTGAAAGCATTGAGCGGTGAACTGAAAAAAGTAAGCAACAGTTTGTATGGCGCCGCCAACCAGCTGGATGGCTCAACTGGACAGATTGGCGCCCTTTCCGGCGGATTGACGGAGCTGGCTAAAGGGGTGGAAGCTGCAAATGGAGGTCTTGGTGAAATCCATTCAGGCCTTTCGGATTTATCTGCCATGCTCCATGACATGGGTGATTCCAAGAGTGTCCGGGATACCGGATTGTTCATTCCTGAAGGTACGCTCGATAATAATGACTTCAAACAAGTATTAGACCGCTATACGATTGATAATAAAACCGGGATAATTCTTGAAGTCATTCTGGAGCAGGATCCGTATTCAAGGGAAGCTATTTCGACTGTTCATGATATAAAAGAAACGATGGAGCGTTCTGTCATCGGAACACCTTTTGAAAATGCGGATGTCGCGTTAAGCGGAATCTCAGTCATGAACGCAGACTTGAACGATATCTCGACGAAAGACTTTACCCGTACCGTAACCATTATGCTCGTTGGTTTGTTTGTCGTCTTGTTCATTCTCTTCCGTTCCGCGATCATGCCGGCCTATATGATCGGCTCGCTCCTGCTGACGTATTACACGTCCGTATCGATTACGGAGCTGATCTTCGTGAACGGCCTTGGCTATGACGGTATCAGCTGGGCCGTGCCATTCTTCGGGTTCATCATGTTGATCGCGCTCGGCGTGGACTATTCGATCTTCCTGCTCGATCGGTTCCGCGAAGAGAGCATTAACGGAAAGAACGTCCGGGATGCCCTGGTAACCTCCATGGCGAAAATGGGAACGGTCATCATTACGGCCGCCGTCATTTTGGCGGGCACATTCGGTGCCATGATGCCGTCCGGCGTACTCAGCCTTGTCCAGATTGCAACAATCGTCATCACCGGATTATTGCTGTATGGTTTGATTATCTTGCCGTTGCTCATTCCAGCCATTACGGTGTCGTTCGGACGCGGCGTCTGGTGGCCGTACCGAGGATAATAAACACCTTAAATAGCACCCGATCCTAATGCGATCGGGTGCTTCTTTCATTTTTTATATACGATGTCGCCTGCCACGACCGTCATGACAACATCCGTATTCGGGATGTCTTCTGTCGGAATAGAGAACAGGTCTGCATTCAATACTGTAAAGTCCGCATCAAATTTTGGTGCAAGCTTGCCGCGAGATTCAGACTTCCCAATCGTTGCCGCACTGCCTGTTGTGAATAAACCAACCGCTTCAAAAGGAGTTAATGCTTCCTTCATCAAGTAACCTTCATGCGCAGCGCCCGGTTTCTTGCGAGCGATAGCCGCGTAAATGCCGAGCAATGGATCGACTTCTTCTATCGGTGCATCTGATCCCGCTCCACAAATAAAGCCTTCCTCAAGCAGCCTTTTCCAAGCGTAGGCCCAGTCCAAACGGTCTTCGCCAAGTCGTTCCATTACCCATGGAAAATCAGAAGAAACGAATACCGGCTGGATATCGAGAACGACAGGCAGCTTTTTCATACGCTCTACCAAGTCATCGCGCAATACATTGACATGAATAAGGCGGTCGCGTTTCCCTTCTGGAACCGGATGCTTCTCTATCGCATCAAGCGCTTTATCTACAGCCGCGTCCCCAATTAAATGAATGGCGACTGCTTCCCCGTACTTCCTGGCCAATGCCACATGAGCATCAATTTCTTCATCTGTCAGTACAGCCGTTCCGGAATTCGAAGGATCATCCGCGTAAGGTTGACTGAGCAAAGCCGTACTGCCTCCCAATGCGCCATCGACGAAGAACTTCATTTCACCCGGGTGGATCCATGGCTCATCATATGCCGCTTCATCCTTCATTAATTGCTCAAACACAGTAGAACGGCGCAACAAATGCGCTCTAAATTTCTTCTTGTCATTCCCGATGACATTTTTGAATGCGTTGAGCGGATTTCGATAGTCTCCGTAATACCCTAAGTCATCCGTAACCGCTCCCGTAATCCCTAAGGAATGGAGGTCATCCACCGACTTCTCAAGCGCCTTTGTCAAAGACTGCTCTGTCGGCTCCGGCACTAAACGGAGCAGCCGGTCCATCGGTCCTTCCTTCAAGAAACCAGTCGGCTCCCCATTTGCATCACGCTCAATTACTCCATCCACCGGGTCTGGCGTATCTTTCGTGATTCCAGCTAACGCCAGCGCTTTGGAATTGGCAAGCGCCGCGTGTCTGCACGTTCTTTTCAAGACCATCGGCGAGCTTGTCACTTCATCCAATTCCTGCCGCGTTAAAATCCGGCGGTCAGCAAAATTGTTTTCATTCCAACCCTCACCAATGAACCATTCATCCTCTTGTATATCAGGGTAGGCATTGTTCAATAGATCCAGCATGTCATCTGCGGATGTAGCTTTCGATAAATCAAGCCGGAGCAGCCTCTCCCCGTGTCCGATCATGTGCATATGATTGTCAATAAAGCCTGGATAGAGCACGGCTCCTTGGAGATCCACTTCGGCATCCGCTTGCGGCGCCAGTTCGTCATACGTGCCGACTGCTGTAATCTTCCCATTTTCCGTCAGCAATGCTTCCACGGTTTCGCCTTCTCGATTCATTGTGTACAGCGTTCCATTATGCCAAATTGTCTTCATTTTGGATCCCCCTCTTCTCCCTTTATTCTAAACTTTCATGCAACATCCGGCAATCCTTTTAGACCAGTGCTATAATGAAAGCATCATACTTGGGAGGGATCGTATCATGCGAATTACCGTGTACTTGGCAGGAGAAATCCACACATCCTGGCGGGAGGAAATCAAACAAAAAGTAATGGCACTCCAGCTCCCCATCGACTTCGTCGGCCCGATGGAAGATCACGACCGCTCGGACAACATCGGTGAAGAAATTCTCGGCAAACAGCCTGACGCTGTCTTCAAGGACGCCGCCGCATCCAGCTTCAACAACCTGCGGACTGAAATTCTCTTGAAAAAGGCCGACCTCGTCATCGCCCTATTCGGCGAACAATACAAACAATGGAACACCGCCATGGACGCCAGCAGCGCCATCGTTCTAGGCAAGCCGCTCATTTTAGTCCGTCCAGAACAATTGCACCATCCGTTGAAAGAGCTTTCCCGCAAAGCCCACGTGACAGTGGAAACTGTCGATCAAGCCGTGAAAGCATTGCATTATATTTTTGATTGATGTTGTTATTGGAGGCCTGGCATCGAGTTGCCTGGCCTCCTTCTATTTAGATCGGGCGAGAGGTTAATTGAAATTCCTTTACACCGGCTTGGACACCTTTACCACCAAGTCTCCTTTTACCACCGACCTGCACTCCTTTACCACCAACTCTCAACCTTTTACCACCGACCTGCGCCACTTTACCACCGGCTCTCAACCTTTTACCACCAACTTGAGCAACTTTACCACCGATTCTCCCTTTTACCACCGACTTGCACTCCATTACCACCGGCTCTCAACCTTTTACCACCGACCTGCGCCACTTTACCACCGACTCTCAACCCTTTACCACCGACTTGCACTCCATTACCACCGGCTCTCAACCTTTTACCACCGACCTGCGCCACTTTACCACCGATTCTCCCTTTTACCACCGACCTGCACCACTTTACCACCGACTCTCAACCCTTTACCACCGACCTGCGCCACTTTACCACCGACTCTCCCTTTTACCACCGACCTACGCTCCTTTACCACCGGCTCTCAACCTTTTACCACCGACCTGCGCCACTTTACCACCGACTCTCAACCCTTTACCACCGTTTCTCAACTCTTTACCACCGACTCTCCCCCTCTTACCACCGCCCCACCTATCTCAACATCAAAAAAGAGCACCATTTACAAACTCTTAACAATGCCTTCATACAAGCTCAACAATCCGCGGGTACAATGAGTAAACAAACCTCAATAATATGGGAGGCCATTCAAAAATGGTAGTTAAAGAACGGATTAAAGAAGCGCCATTCAGTGTCGTGAACAACGAGACATGGAAGAAACCGATTTATGAAACGCATGGTTTGAATTTATGGTATGGCACATCACACGCCTTGAAAAATATAGAGATGAATATAAATGAAAAAGAAGTGACAGCCATTATCGGGCCGTCCGGTTGCGGAAAGTCCACGTATTTAAAGACGTTGAATCGTATGGTGGAAATCGTGGCAGATGTGAATATTTCCGGCAGTGTCACATTCAAAGGGAATAATATTCTGGGCAATGCGATGCCTGTTGAGCTGCTTCGCGCGAAAGTGGGCATGGTGTTCCAGAAGCCTAATCCTTTTCCTAAATCCATCTATGAAAATGTCGCATTTGGCCCTCGCGTTCACGGCATCCGAAACAAAGCAATGCTCGATATGATTGTAGAAGACAGCTTGAAAAAGGCTGCTTTGTGGGATGAAGTGAAGGATCGTCTTCACAAAAGTGCATACGGATTATCGGGCGGCCAGCAGCAGCGGCTTTGTATTGCACGATGCCTTGCCGTCGATCCAGAAGTGATTCTCATGGACGAACCGACGTCCGCTTTGGATCCGGTCTCGACTCATAAGATTGAAGAACTGATCAAATCTATTAAGAATGATGTAACTATCGCAATTGTTACGCACAATATGCAGCAAGCTGCCCGCATTTCTGATCGCACTGCGTTCTTCCTAAACGGAGAAATCATTGAGTGTGATCGAACATCCACCATTTTTACAAACCCATCAGACAAGCTAACTGATGACTATATTAACGGCCGATTTGGCTAAACCACAGCATCCGCGAATCAGCGGATGTTTTTTATTGTTTCTAGAAAGTTTACCTTAGTAAAAACTGTTGCCGCTGTGATACTTCTATCTGGTGTTTTCGAATTTATCACTACTAGAAACCCTTTACGAAACCTTTACAAGTTTCCCATACTCGCTTTACAAACGGCCCCTATACTATGAATTGAAGGCGATGCCTTTAAGACAAAAGCCATTTAGGGAGGACAATTCGAATGAAGTTCAACAAAGTTCTTTTATTCATGATCATTGCTGCATTTGCTGTCATCATGGCGGCATGCGGAACAGACAAAGAAAAAGAGGAAGAGAGCTCCTCATCAGACAACAACTCCTCGGCAGAGGCCACAGGTAAAGAGGATCAGGAAAAAGCGGCAACACTTGAAGGAAGTGTCGTGATTGACGGGTCGGGTACTGTATATCCGCTGATGGCACGCATTGCTGAAGAATATATGACAAACGAACAAGAAGGCGTTTCTGTCGAAGTCAGCCGCGCGGGAACGAGCGCAGGCTTCAAGAAATTCCTAGTGGATAATGGAACGGACTTCAATGACGCATCTCGCCAAATTAAAGACGAAGAAGCGGCAGAAGCAGAGAAGCTTGGCATTGAAGTGAAAGAATTGAAAGTGGCATTAGACGGTTTAACATTCGTTATTAATAAAGACAATGACTGGGCGAAGGAAATGACGCCTGAGCAGCTGATCAGCATTTTCCTTGCTGATGGCGGCGTAGAGAAATGGTCGGATATTAATCCGGAATGGCCGGATGAGAAAATTAATGCAATGGGACCAAATGAAAACCACGGAACCTATGAGTTCTTCTATGAAAAGATTTTGGACAAACAAGATATGAACAGCTCTGTAAACTTGCAACAAGAGTATTCGACGCTTGTAAAACTAGTTTCGGAAGATAAAAACGGAATTGCGTTCTTCGGTTTTGGCTACTACGTCAATAACAAGGATAAATTGCAAGCAGTGAACGTTGACTTTGGCAACGGACCTGTCGAGCCGGCTCTTGAAACGATTGCAGAAGATGGCGATTACGCAGACTTCACACGTCCTGTATTCACATACTTGAACGTGAACCATGCGAAAGAAAAGCCACAAGTCTTGGATTATGCCATCTATGTTATGAACAACATCAACCAGTTTGCCGGAGAAACCGGATTTGCACCGATTCCGGAAGCTGAAGTGAAAGATAATGTAAGTTTCCTTGAAGGCCTAAAATAATCGATTCAAGAATGAGAGCTGCTATCAGCTCTCATTTCTTATCAAAATAGCAATTTGGAAGGAGTACTATCATTATGGTAAATGGCGGTTTCTCTAAAAAAGATGTTAGCATCCGTGAAGTTATTGATCATAACCGCAAAACCCAGCACATCAAACGCAAGGTCGAAAAGGGGATTCCCGTCGTTCTCTTTTTAATCGCATCGGTCTCCGTCATTACGACAATCGGCATTGTGTTCACCTTATTATCTGAGACCGTTGAATTTTTCAAACGGGTTCCGATTGCGGACTTTTTTACAGGAACCGTCTTAAAACCACTCAGCCAAAATCCTGAGTTCGGCGTGCTCCCTCTTTTAACGGGTACGGTTATTTCATCTCTTATCGCCATGCTGGTGGCGGCGCCAATCGGATTAATGGCGGCCATTTATTTAAGCGAATATGCATCAGCCCGTGTACGGAAAGTTCTTAAACCAATGCTGGAACTACTCGCAGGCATTCCAACCATCGTTTACGGTTTCTTTGCTTTCACATTTGTCACGCCTGCATTAAAGAACTTAATTCCTTCATTAGAATCGACAAATATACTAAGTCCCGGCATTGTGATGGGTGTCATGATCATCCCGATGATCGCTTCCCTTTCAGAGGATGCCATGAGTTCCGTACCGCAAAGCATGCGGGAAGGTGCCTTAGGGTTAGGCTCCACTAAGCTTGAAGTGACAAGGAAAGTTGTTATTCCAGCAGCTCTATCCGGTATTATCGCCTCTTTTGTTTTAGGAATTTCGCGCGCTATCGGGGAAACGATGATCGTGACAATCGCAAGCGGCAGCACAAAGAACTTCACATTTGACGTGACTCAATCCATGCAGACAATGACTGCTTATATCGTTGAAGTGACAGGCGGCGATGCGCCTGCCGGATCGACTGTGTACTACAGTCTGTATGCTGTTGCCATGACACTGTTCGCATTCACCCTTCTTATGAACTTGTTAGCTCGCTATGTCTCAAGGAAATTCAGGGAGGAATACTAATATGCAACTTAGCAATCAAACAGTGATGATGAAAAAGATGAAATACCGTATTGGAGCGAATAAATTCGCCAAGCTTCTCTTCATGCTATCCGCTTTTTTCGGATTAGGCGTACTCGCCGTTTTGTTTTATCAAGTGTTCTCTCAAGGAATTCAATTTATCAATTGGCAATTCCTTACCGGTAAACTTTCAACTCAACCGGAACGCGCCGGTATTATGGGTGCCATTCTCGGAACGTTTTGGCTCATGCTTGTCGTTGCCCCTGTTACAATGTTTCTCGGGGTCGGCACAGCCATCTTCTTGGAAATGTATGCGAAGAAAGGCCGCCTAGTCGGTTTGATTCAAACGAACATTGCTAATCTGGCAGGGGTTCCCTCTATTGTGTATGGTATTTTAGGACTGACCGTTTTCGTGCGGATGCTCGATTTAGGAAATGTCGTACTCGCAGGCGGACTTACGATGGCATTACTCATCCTGCCAATCGTCATTGTGGCAAGCCAAGAAGCAATTCGTGCCATTCCAAGCCAAATGAGCGAAGGTTCCTACGGTCTCGGCGCCACCAAGTGGCAGACGATTCAGCGGATCATCTTGCCAGCCGCCCTTCCTGGTATTTTGACAGGCGCGATTCTTTCCCTATCAAGAGCAATCGGGGAAACTGCTCCTCTTGTCGTCATTGGAATACCCGCCTTGCTCATTCCTTTCCCGGGCGGCATTCTTGATCGATTCACAGTGCTACCGATGCAAATCTACTACTGGACACTCGACTCGTCTCTCGTAGCGGAATATGCAAACTTGGCATCGGCCACGATTATCGTCTTGCTCATTACCTTGTTCGTGCTTAATTCATCCGCGATCATCATTAGGAATAAATTCCAGAAAAGCTACTAAAAAACCGTCAAACGACGGTTTTTTTGCTTTCTATTCCAAGAAAAAAAGCTGGCAAGAACTCTCGGAGTCCTTCCAGCTTTTCTCTTATTCTTCCGTTCCCATTTCAGATCGTACTACGTCTGCAATTCGTTGTACATAACGAGAGCAGTCGTGCTGATCCGGCGCTTCTACCATGACACGAACGAGCGGTTCGGTTCCTGAAGGTCTTACGAGCACGCGTCCGTTTCCTGCCATTTCAGCTTCCACGTCTTGAATTGTCTTTTTCACAGTTTCATTTTCTGTGACGGCATTTTTATCTGTCACGCGAACATTAATCAGTTCCTGTGGATAGACTGTCATCTCACTAGCCAATTCCGATAGTTTCCGGCCTGTGCGCTTCATGACATTGACAAGCTGGAGTGCAGTCAGCAATCCATCACCTGTTGTATTGTAATCAAGCATAATAATATGGCCGGATTGCTCTCCACCCAAATTGTAGTTGCCTTTTTTCATCTCTTCTACAACGTAACGGTCACCTACTGCCGTTTTAACACTCTTCATACCATGAAGGTCTAACGCCTTGTAGAATCCTAGGTTGCTCATGATTGTGGAAACAATCGTATCCGACTTCAGACGCCCTTTTGATTGAAGGTGTCTGCCGAGGATGAACATGATCTGGTCGCCATCGACAATACGTCCTAATTCATCGACCGCAATGAGGCGATCCCCGTCCCCGTCAAACGCCAAGCCAATGTCCGCGCTTTTTTCCACGACAAGCTTGCTTAACCCTTCCGGATGAGTGGAACCGACGCCGTCATTAATATTCAACCCATTTGGTGATGCACCCATTGTGGATAAATCTGCGTCCAGATCTGCAAACAGATGAGTAGCCAAAGTCGAGGTTGCTCCATGTGCACAATCAAGCGCAACATGAATATCCGTGAAATCCTCGTCCACCGTCTGCTTCAAGTATTGAATATATTTGTGGCCGCCTTCGAAGTAATCCGTTACCGTCCCGACATCTGCCCCGATTGGCCGTGGGAGCTGGTCTTGCTCCTCGTTCAGGAGCTTTTCAATTTCTTCTTCCTGCTCGTCCGTTAATTTGAAGCCATCCGCCCCAAAAAACTTAATGCCATTGTCGGCAACCGGGTTATGGGAAGCTGATATCATGACACCCGCCTGTGCGTTCATCGCTCGGGTTAAATACGCAACTCCGGGTGTGCTGACGACGCCAAGACGCATGACTTCGATTCCAGTCGACATGAGACCTGCAATCAGTGCACTCTCCAGCATTTCGCCCGATATCCGGGTATCTCTTCCGACTAATACTTGCGCTTTATCTGTCAAGTCTTTGGTCAGTACATATCCGCCCAGTCTGCCTAATTTAAATGCCAGTTCAGGTGTCAATTCTTTATTTGCAATCCCACGAACACCATCGGTTCCGAAATACTTTGTCATAATGATTCTCCCTTTCAACGCTATGCATTCTGTCTTTTATCAAGCTAACACGATTTCCAATGTCACTTCTTCATCAGAAAGCTTCCATGCGATGGCATCCGGCATTTCTGCCTGTATGGGAAACGTCTGCTCCCCTTCCGCATTCACTTTCGATGTATCGATGAAGAGGTTGAAATCGGACGTCTTTAGTGAATTGATGACATCCTGATCAGCAGTTACCGTCACATCGACAAGCCCATTTAGGGGTTTGCTGAATGTGCTTTTATATTGTTGTTGAAGCCCTCTTATTTCTATAGGTACATTTGAAAATTTTTTGGTTACTTTCATTTGCACGGTCGTTTCTGTTTCTGGTTCAGCTTCCGGTTCAACTGAAGCTTCCGGAGGCGATTCATCCGAATTTGCGTCTTTCGTCACGTTAATCGTTACTTTTATCTTTTCAGATGAAACGTTTTTGACCCCTTTCGGCTTTGGCAAGGTGACCTCATAAGTTCCCGACTCTTTAATATCCGCCACATCCACATTGACTGCCAGCTCCTTAATCGGTTCCAGGGCAGCACGAGGGCCGTATAGCTTCACTTCTTTGGCATCGCTCGTTATGGAATTAATGGTGATACCATCCGCAGGGGTCCCTTTCTGCTTCAATACGATTGGGACTTCTTTATGGTTTTGTTCTATTTGAACTTTCACGGTCACTTCCTCAGGGGACATGGTCACATTTAACTTATTAAGCTCTCGATCAAGCACTCGCACTCTTGCTTTTTGCTCAAACGATTTATCAATTCCCTTTTCTTTTGTAGCTGAAACCTTAACGAAACTGATCGATTCAATGACACTTTTCGCACCTGTCACTTCAATGCTCGAAGGCTCCACTTCCATTTTAACAACATTATAATCCTCTGCAAGCAATCGCTCGTTCAATTCTGGATCGACCCGGAATGATTGTGTAATCTTTTCTTCAATTTTCACATCAACCGTTGCAGGATCAAGTGTTACTTTCAGCTTGTCTGAAAGGTTTTCTGTTTGAATTTGAACCTTATGCTCACCAATTGTCCGATCTCTCAAATCTACTTTCAATGAAAAGTCCCTCAGCAATTTTGTCGACTGAACGATATTGGCCGGGCCTTCTATCTTCATATTTACCGTTTCCGGCACCCCAGTAACAACTAGGTTTTCGGTATCATAATACACTTCCACGGGGACATCGCGAAGGATGTCCAGGGTATCACCGATCATCATACTCGATTTATTTTCCTCTTCTGCCTGAACGGTGAAAAAGAAGAAAACAGCCAAAGCCAATGCTGTGAAGCGAAGAAACCACGGGCGATCAAACAAGTTATCCATTTTTTCGCTTCCCCCATTTCCAGAAAGAAGTAGTTGCCTGTTCTATTTCCGGTCCGAACCAGACAGTCCGCAATTGGTTCTCAAATTCCTCCATGGATAGGTTCCGGTTAATGTCCCCGTTGACAGTTATACTGACAGCTCCCGTTTCCTCCGAAACTACAATAGTTATCGCGTCTGTCACTTCACTGATACCTAACGCGGCCCGATGACGGGTTCCTAATTCCTTGGATATGAACGGGTTTTCAGACAACGGCAAATAGCAGGCAGCCGCAGCAATCCGATTTCTCTGGATAATGACAGCGCCATCATGCAACGGAGTATTCGGTATAAAAATATTGATGAGCAACTCGGACGATACATTCGAATTCATCGGGATGCCTGTCTCGATATAATCACTTAATCCCGTTTCCCTTTCAATCGAAATGAGCGCACCAATTCTACGTTTCGCCATATAGCTCACCGACTTGCTGAAGGCTTCAATCAGGCGGTCACGCTCTTCCGCCTCTTGCAAGGCTGAACGTGAGAACAGACGGCCTCTTCCCAATTGTTCAAGTGCACGACGCAATTCAGGCTGGAACAAAATGATAATAGCGAGAAATCCAAATCGGAGTACTTGCTCCATCATCCACCTTAACGTATCCAGTCCTAGAAATTCCGTTAGGATGCGGACAATGAGGATGACAAAAATTCCTTTCAGCAGTTGGACCGCCTTTGTTCCTCGAATGATAGTGAACAATTTATAGAAGACGAACCATACAAGAAGCACATCCACAATGTTTTTCAGTATTTCAGCCGGACTTGAATTCGTTAATGATTCCCAAATAGGCATGTGCTCCCCTACCTTCATTTCCAATTTCTTATTTTTTAATTATAGCATACAGATAGTTACGCCGCCCCTTACAGATTGATTACAGTTGCGTAAGATTCACTCATCAGGCAGTAAAAGGATAAGGATATATTTCTGCATCTATTCCTTCTAGTTTAACTGCTTTGCCACTAAGCATGCTCCCACAGCCGCAATAAAAAAACGATCGGAGGGGCCCAAGAGCCTCCCCGGTCGTTTATTCATTATCGGTATGTGAATCTCCATCCTTGCCATTATCGGAAGTTGGAAGTAGACCTTTCACCGTCGATTTGATTTTATACCAGAGCCAATCGAAAGCTTTGTCAATTTCTTCACTCTTCCCTGTGACAATGGCTGTGGAAGCCATATATTTAGATCCATTGATAACAGTCACATTTCCGTCAACCTCACCTTCAATCCGGATATTGCCGTTCTTCACGACGATATCCCCTTTGACGGTTTCCCCTGCTGGAACGACAACGGTCTCGCCTTCAATGACAAGGTTCGGTTGTTTCGTTACCGAGAATTGCTGATTGTTATAGCTCGAAAAGAGTGTGGCGCTCATTAGTATGATAAACATGGCTGCCGCCGCAATTAACGGGTGCCTGCGGAGCAAACGATGAATACCGGCCTTTGGCTTCTCTTTCGGCAGACGGTCCATAACACCTGAAACGAAACCCTCAGGCGCTTTAACAGGCTCGGCAAATTGCAGAAAAGAAACAGCGGACTGCAGTTCATCCATCATCTCTTTACAAGATGGACACACCGCTAAATGCTCTTTCAGTTCACGCTCTTCATCCCGACTGATATCTCCGTCTAAATACGCGTGCATATAGTGGATCATTGACTCACGACACGTATTCATCCTTTTTTCCCTCCTACATATTACCCATCTGTTTCCGAAGTGCTTCCCTTCCGCGATGTACGCGGGTCTTAACGGTCCCTAGCGGCAATTCTAAAATATCACTGATCTCTTGCAACGGCAGCTCTTCCATATAACGAAGTATGATGACAGAACGATATTTATCAGGAAGTCTGCCAATTTCGTATTGGATCCGTTCCTGTGTCTCCATCTTCTCCACTTCTTCTTCCGGCAAATCACCGGCGGCCGCAATTTGTGAGTACATATTGAGCCCTTCCGTTCCAGGTACTTCCGCATCCAGATAATAATCCGGCTTTTTTTTCCGGATCCGATCGATGCACAAGTTAGTTGCGATACGAAACAGCCAAGTAGAGAACTTTCTCTTTTGATCATACGTATGGATGTTCACGTATGCGCGTACAAAGGCTTCCTGGGCAATATCCTCCGCTTCCTGGCGATTGCCGAGCATCCGATAGCAAACCTGGTAAAGCCGATGCTGAAACATGGTGACGATCTCTTCGAATGCTTCATGGTTGCCTTTTAACACTTCATTTATTCGTTTATTGACCAATTCATCCAATGACTTTCATCCTCCGCTCCATGCGGCTGTGCCTTCTATACGAATGAAGGTATCAACAGGTTTCATTTTTTTCGATACTTTTATTTTAGCAAAGAGGAAGGAATTTTTCTTCCTTTTATCGAATATATTCTACTTTTCTAGCAGGACCTAACAGAAAAACTTTTGACGCATGGCTAATTCGACGCATAACCCTTGTTATCCCGCCACTATAGACAATATGTACCAATCCTATTCCCACGCATTTTATCACATTGTAAACCAGCTATGCAAAAAACCCGCCAAAAGAGGCGGGTTCAGTAATTAAATCAATTTTTCTCCGAAAAGGGATCCCATTAAGGCAACAGCCACTTCAGCTGTTTTGTTCTTTTCGTCGAGGATTGGATTGACTTCCACAAATTCAGCGGAAGTGATCATTCCAGAATCCTCCAGCATCTCCATAGCAAGATGGCTTTCTCGATAGCTGATGCCACCTGGCACCGGAGTACCTACGCCTGGTGTGTAAAGTGGATCCAAACCGTCCAAATCTAATGATAGATGGACACCATCCACTTCACGGGATTGCAAGTATGCGATAGCTTCCTCCATGACGGCTGTCATGCCGAATTTATCAATCTCATGCATAGTGAACACCTTAATGCCTAACTCTTTGATGAGTTTCCGTTCGCCGGGGTCAACAGAGCGAGCCCCGATGATCACGATATTTTCCGGCTTCACTTTTTGGCCTTCCCGATGAAGATTGATGAGACGTTCATGCCCAAGTCCCATATTGACAGCGAGCGGCATGCCATGAATATTGCCGGACGGAGAAGTTTCGGCTGTATTCATATCCGCATGGGCATCGTACCAAATTACGCCAAGGTTCTTATATGCATCTGCCAAGCCTGCGATGGTGCCGATGGCAATACTGTGATCTCCGCCAAATACAAGGGGGAAACGGCCATTTTTCAATACTTGCGACACTCGGGAAGCAAGTTCTGAATTCGCTTGGATTACTTCATCCAAGTTTTTTAAACGCTCGTCCACTGGTTCCTTTTTTTCGACAGCGCTCACTTGCACATCGCCTTCGTCTTTCACTTCATGCCCAATGGCCTCCAGCCTGCCAACCGCGTTAGCATAACGCATAGCACTCGGCCCCATGTCGACTCCTCGTCTATTTTGCCCTAAATCTAACGGTACTCCAATGATTGATATGTTAAGGTGCTTCATCTAAAATCCTCCCTTTCTACATAACAACATTGTAAGACCTTCTGAATAATGGCTCAACTCGACATTTTCTCGAATATTTATGCGTTACAGACTCATCATTAATGAACAATCTTCTGCAGGAAGCGGCCGGCTGTAAAAATAGCCTTGCCCTTCTTGGCACCCCAGCTCCAATAGGATTCTTGCCTGTTCTTCCGTTTCAATTCCTTCCGCAATTACACGCAGACCCGCTGTTTCAGCAATCGTCACAATCGCTTTCACGATGGCACGGTTATTTTCATTCACATCGATATCCCGAATGAAAGACATGTCAATCTTAATTGTGTCAGCCGGCAATTCCTGTATATAGCTGAAGTTACTGTACCCCGTTCCGAAATCATCGATTGCCACAGTAATACCAAGAGACCGTATCGCTTGCAATGTCTCTTTCATGAATATTTTGTCGGCAAATGAACTCTCCGTCACTTCAATTTCAATTAATTCCGGTTCAACCCCGGTTTCGCGAAGCACTTTTTTAATCCGATCCACCGTTTCCGGATCTTCCAGCTGAACAGTCGACATATTAATGGCAACACGCACGGGTGGATAGCCCGCTTCCTGCCAGGCTTTCGCTTGCTTGCATGCCTCCTGTAAAATCCATTCGCCAAGCGGGATGATTAACCGGCTCTCTTCAGCAAGAGGGATAAAACGATCGGGAGAAATTCGTCCGAGCTCCGGATGATCCCAGCGGACAAGCGCCTCCACTCCTATCAATTCACCTCTTTCCAAATTCATCTTTGGCTGATATTCCAATGTGAAGTAGCCACGCTGCACACTCTTACGAAGTTCACTCTCCAACAAAATACGTTCCAGCGTTTTTGTTTCCGTGCCAGATTCATATACTTTTAAAGCGCTTCCCCCCATCTCCTTAACAAAGTGAAGGGCTTTTTCAGCGTTTTTTACGAGCTCAGACGCATTTCCAGCGTGTTCTGGAAAAGAGGCAATCCCGTAGCTCGTCGAAAGGGAATAGGTACGATTGTCAATATGAATTGGCGCCTCCACAACTTCTTTAATCCGATGAGTCATCTCTTCCGCTTGGTTAACAGAACCTGTCAGGGTAAAAGCAAACTCGTCACCAGAGATCCGTCCCAGCAGATTCTCTGCTCCTACGTGCTGCTGCAGCCTTTTAGCTATGACGGACAATACATAGTCCCCTTTTTCATGGCCGAAGGATTCATTGACATACCGTAGACGGTCAATATTCAAATGGACCAAACTGAAAGTCGATCCCGTTTTTTTGCAAGTCTCTACCTTATTCAATAACTGTTGCCGGAAAGAAATTCGGTTGTATAACGAAGTCAATTGGTCCGTATGCTCCAGACTCTGAATAAGATTCTCGGTTTCTTTTCGCTTTGTCACATCTTGCATAGCGACAACCCAGTGCTGGAAATAGCGGCCTGGTTCTCGGATCGGGTTAACCGACACTTTCATGACGAGAGAGCAATCACCACGCCCTGAAATCTGCAATTCCGTCTCATCCGGCTGGGTATCCTCTGCCAACATTTCAAGAAGACGCTCGATGAGACCATGATCCTTTTTCTGCACAAACGAATACAATGTATCTTCATGGAGGGAAAGCGGATACCCCAGCAACTTATCGAATGATGGCGACACATATTGAAAGCGGCCATGCTGATCGATAACAGCAATAAAATCGGATGCATTCTCAGTAATTAAACGGTATAGTTCTGCATTATCCAACATGCTCTGTTCCATTGTCTTTCTCTCCGTAATATCATAACGAAAAGCAATATATTGTACTGGCGAGGAGCCAGTTTCTCTAGTAATTGGAATTATTTTTGTATCCACCCAGTAATGCGTGCCATCTTTTGCGCGATTGCGAATTTCCCCTTGCCATATGTCTCCGCGCGTAATGGTCGACCACATATCCCGGAAAAAAGAAGGGGAATGGTATCCGGAATTAACCTTACGGTGAGTGGAGCCGATTAATTCCTCTGCTGTATACTGAGAGATTTCACAGAACAAGTCATTGACATATGTAATCTTGCCAGCACGATCGGTAATCGCAACAATCGCAGATTGATCGAGTGCATATGCGATATCCGCCAGCATTTCCACTGGACATTGTAAACTTTCTTCGCCAATAATGCTTTGCAACATCTTCACATAATCCTGCATACAACTACCTCTTCCTACAAGAGCTATTCACGTCTTTTCATATGCTAAGACGAGGACTTAATACCTACAATATACTACATAAATGACGGAAAGGCTTTAAACATCTTGATAAATTTAATCAATTTGTGTCGAATTCGTGTAATCAGATCATGATTCGTGCATTTTTCATAAGAAATGCTACAGAGCGCCGATAGAATAGCCTAAAGACGCAAAAAAGCCCTTCCTAATAAGGAAGGACCTTCATTTATCTCAGTATTAGAAATGTAAAGGTTGGCTGGGGTAGCTGGATTCGAACCAACGAATGACGGAGTCAAAGTCCGTTGCCTTACCGCTTGGCTATACCCCAATAATGAAATCTTGTTCATCCACTTTCTTACTATGGACCATTTGACAAATTTCATACATCAAAATAAAAAATGGTGACCCCTACGGGATTCGAACCCGTGTTACCGCCGTGAAAGGGCGGTGTCTTAACCGCTTGACCAAGGGGCCGTACAAATAAAATGGTGGTGGGGGACGGATTCGAACCGCCGAACCCGGAGGGAGCGGATTTACAGTCCGCCGCGTTTAGCCACTTCGCTACCCCACCGTTTTTAAAATTGCGATAAGCTTCGCATTATCGCTCCATCTGCTTTCGCATAAATAACGAGCTTTTTTTAAGAATGGAGCTTCCAGCCGGGCTCGAACCGGCGACCTCTTCCTTACCATGGAAGCACTCTACCTGCTGAGCTATGGAAGCAGAGTTGTCCATTGAGAGTATTCTTCTCTCCTAGGCACAAAACCTATTGTAAGGTCGGTCATTTTAAAAGTCAATAGTTATTGAAATATTTTTTATTTAATTTGGCAATAAAAAACCACTTCAGCAAGTGGCAGCCTGTAAAATAAAAATGGCTCCGCAGGTAGGACTCGAACCTACGACCGATCGGTTAACAGCCGATTGCTCTACCACTGAGCTACTGCGGAATATTATGTATTTACCACAAAATGTAGTATACCACATTTCTTGCTTTTTTCAACACTTTTTATGTGGTTGCCTTAACGACTTTTTTATATTATCACGGGGATTCATATTGGTCAAGCCTATTTCATAAAGTATTTTAATATCGTACTTCAAAGGGGTTCTACTATGAAGAAAATCATTATTCTAACTATCCTCATATGCGGGATTGTATTGCTTGTCCCGTTCACAAACAAACCCGCATTACTGTCCGTCTTCAAGCTGACGGAGGAGCCGGAACATATTATCGTGCGCGGATCATCCGGTTCGGCTTTAACTGTCAATATTTCATTTGGAGACGTGGATGTCGAAAATTGGATCGCAAATTTAAAGGCCCCCTATCCGCTCTTGTTTCTCGATATGGACTGGGTCGATCGCTTTCCGGAGACTGTGGAGTTGATCAAAGAGAAAAACATTCCGGTGGCTCTATTAGGACATCCCGGGGAAGCGTATCACCAAAATACTGAATTACTGATCGGCCAATTGGAACGGTTTGAAAAAGTTTTCGGTGCACAACCGCTCTGGTTCCGAACGGCGGATGAGGACTTTCCTTATCCACTTCGCACTGCATTATGGGAAGCGGAAGTCAATGCACTTGGCTCTTCTGCCATTTACACTGGCGGAGAAGTTCCACCTGTCATCGAGGGGGAAATTCTATCTGTGCCGCTGCATCGTGATGTCCGAGTATCGTTCGGAGATTTGAAGAATTTAATGGATAGCAGGGAATTTCACCCATTGGAAGATGTACTGTTTGCCATGTCAGTAAAATTGAAGAAAATACCGAAATAGCGTAGATGCTCCTTGCACCTCGGAAAGAACCTCTATACAAAAGGCGGCTTGGAATCTAAAGATCCAACCGCCTTTTTCATGTTATTATGATTTCGCCAATTTCCGCGCTTTTCGGCGCTCCTCCAATTTGGCTTTGTCCTCGTCAGATTTCCGATTATACTTCGGCAGCATTAATAATTGATATGCATTAACCGCAAGCAATGGGAATAATAAGATCGTCACCCATGAATCAATATTGCCGGAGCGAACCATCAACGCAGGCAGCCATTCAAGTGTCGTAATGACAATCATGAAAAACAAGGCGGAGATAAGGGCATGTTTTTTTGTCCACTTCGCTTTGTAATAAGCTGTGACAATGGAAGTAGCCAATAGTGTGAACAGCAACACTAAATATAATACCGTGCGTCCCGTATTTCCAGACGTCAGTTCAAATCTGAAGAAGATAAGATCAAACAGGACAACCGCGATGATTAGCAGCTGGACCCAATTCCATAATGTTAACGAGCGGAACATGTTTACACCGAATTGGTGCACTGTCAAATAAGCAAAAAAGCCCATTTGTGCCACAACACTCATCGTAAAACCGAGAAAGATCATCCATAAAAAAGCGCCGATAAATTCCAGATATTCTCCGGACGCCACATATTGCGAGAAGAATTCCCACCGGACAATCAACCCTACGATTGCCGTGATCCCTCCTCCAATCAACAATGCATTAAAAAAGAACTTTACCCAATTTCGTATTGTCACTACATCGTTCCCCTTTTCAATTGCTTCCATAAGTGTATCAACGTTTTTGCAAAAAATCTATTTCATTGTGCGATCTATGCATATTACGCACCATATTGTGAACAATAATTGAAAAAGCAGCTGGAAGGGAATTTGATATCCATGAGAAAGAAGTGGATCTTTATCGTCGCTTGCGCGTTTCTGCTGATGGGCTGTACTCAGCAGCAGCAGAATCCGAATTATGACGAAATGAAAAAGATGATGACCGATGCACTGCAAACTGAAGATGGGAAAAAAGCACTCCGGAAAACATTAAGTGACCCTGAATTTCGGGAACTGATTGTGTTGGAGCAGCCGGAAGTGAAAAAGTCCATTGAAGATACACTGCTGTCAAAAAAGGGCGAGGATTTCTGGAAACATGCGTTTGAAGATCCGAAATTCACAGAAGCTATTGCCAAAAGTATGAAAAAACAACAACAAGACATTATGACACAACTCATGAATGATTCATCATTCCAGAAGGAAATGCAGGATTTCTTTGCTCAACCGGATATGCAGAAGCAAATGGAAACGATTTTAAAGTCATCCGAGTTGAAAAAACAAATGGAAAAATCCGTTGAGGATACGATCAACAATCCACTCATGCAAGCCAAGTGGCAGGAATTGATTTTAAAAGCCGGAGAAGTTACACCAACTAAAGGCGAGGAAAAAGGCGGGGGCGGCCAAGGTGGCGGAGGAGGAGGAAAAGGCGGAGGAGGCCAATGAGCCTTCCCCGCCTTTTTTTATTTCGTCTTTTCAATTACTTCTGAAGCGATCTGCTTGTAAATCGAGCCAATTGGATGATCTTCCGCATAGACGGATGGAGCGAAGTCACTTTCATTCCAATCGGGCTGTCCCAATGGAATCTGCCCTAACAATTCTGTGCGCAGCTCTTCAGCAAGTTTCGGGCCGCCTCCTGAACCGAAGACGTACTCTTTCTCTCCCGTTACCTTCGATTCGAACCAAGCCATGTTTTCAATAACACCTAAAATCTCATGCTCTGTCTGAAGCGCCATAGCACCTGCTCGCGCAGCGACGAATGCAGCAGTAGGATGCGGAGTGGTTACAACTATCTCCTTGGATGACGGAATCATCTGGTGGATATCAAGCGCCACATCCCCTGTGCCCGGCGGCAAGTCCAAGATAAGATAATCAAGAGGACCCCATTCTACATCTCGGAAGAATTGGTCCAGCACCTTGCCTAGCATCGGCCCGCGCCAAACGACAGGCGCATTATCTTCAACGAAGAATCCCATGGAAATGACCTTGACGCCAAATCGGTCGACCGGGATGATCCGGTCGCCGCGAACGATCGGCAAATCAGTGATCCCCATCATATCTGGAATGCTGAATCCATAAATATCCGCATCAATTAAACCGACCTTTTTGCCCAGTCTGGCAAGGGCGACTGCCAGGTTGACAGATACCGTAGACTTACCAACACCGCCTTTGCCCGAAGCAATCGAAATGAAGGTAATATCATTTAAAGGAGAGAGCAGGTCTTGCGTCTCTGCTTCCGTTGCGGTTCCTCTGAATTTCTCAAGTGTTTCGGCTGGCAGTTCTTCAAAGCGAATTCCAACTGAATCGGCTCCTGCCGCTTTTAATACTTCAACTACTTTCATTTGCAAAGCCATTTGTTCCGCCGTATTAATTTTGGCTATGGCAAGCTTCACACTAACGTGCGCTTTTTCCTCTTTTACGGACACATTTACAATTCCGCCAGTCTCGGATAACGGTCTATGTAGAAACGGATCTTGTAATTCGCCGACAATGTCACGGACGTTCTGTTCAGTCAACACGATAAAACACTCCTTAGAGGCTAATTTTCTCCTCTAAGTATACCATAGTGCAACTCATTCAAAGCGGGTATCTGCTTTATCTCTCTTCTAAATCATAATATTGAATGATTCCTTCTACAATGGAGTCGGCCACTTTAGCTTGGTATGCCGGGTCGACGAGCAATCCGCGCTCTTCCGGATTGGAGATGAAGCCTGTTTCAACCAGCACAGAAGGCATAGGGACTTTTTTCAATAAATAGACCCCTTTAATCGAGAGAGCCTCCCGATCTGTGTTTTTCAACGTATTTCGGATCGACATTTGAATGGAATTGGCCAACACTTCTCCGGATGGGTTACCGTCTGGATGGTAAAACACTTGGGCGCCCCTCCATTTGGAGTCCGGGATTGCGTTGACATGAACGCTGACAAATAAATCCGGATCTTCCTCAATCACAATGCTCTCCCGAAGCTTTAAATCGGCAAATTTCCGTTCCCGATTCGTCCCAAACTTCTCACTCGGTGCATGCTCCGCAATAGCGTCCCCATTTTTTTCACGCGTCATCACAACAATGGCACCCTTTTTTTCAAGCTTCTTCTTTAACTCATGAGAAATGGATAACGTGATGTTACTTTCAATTACTTCATCCACCGAAGCACCTCCATCCATCCCTCCATGACCCGGATCCACCACGATTTTCACACCGGCTAATTTTTCCGGCAAAAAAAAGCCACGGTCGGACGCCTTCACGCCATACAGCACCACACCTAATGAACAGACAAATAATAATCCGATAATGAGCCATCGCTTCATCTCGACACCGCCTTTTTCCACACTATACGCGGCGAACGAGTGGGATATGCATAGCTTGTATTTCTCTGAGAGGCAATATTGGTCCATCCCACTCCCTGGCTAATTTCTCTCGTAAGACAAACCTCTATCCATAATGAGCTCTATAGCCCGGCAGGATCCTCTTTTCATTTCACCTCCAAAATTTTTGAAGTCTTTCCCATTGACGGTTTTCTCAAAATCAACTATCCTTAATTCAAGATATCTCGAATTCGAGATAAATTTTAAATGACAGGAGAGATTTTGCATGGCAAATTGGACAGTAGACAACTCGCATTCCAGTATCGGTTTTTCCGTAAAACATATGATGGTATCAAAGGTGAAAGGTGTATTTGAAGATTATTCCGCCACGGTAACAGCCGATGACCTGACGGACTTGACGACAGCTTCCATCACTTTTGATATTCAAACTGCTTCGATCAATACAAAATCGGAGGACCGTGATAATCATCTTCGTTCCGCTGACTTTTTCAACGTCGAAGAATACCCTGCTATTTCATTTCAATCGACAAACATCGTGAAAGAGGACGATGACGAGTACAAAGTGACAGGTGATCTGACAATTAAAGACGTAACAAAACCTGTTACGTTTGAAGTCGAATACAACGGAAAAGGAACGAACCCGTGGGGCGTTGAAGTTTATGGATTTGAAGCTGAAACCAAATTAAACCGGGAAGAATTTGGTTTGACTTGGAATGCCGCCCTCGAAACAGGCGGAGTTTTGGTAGGAAAAGATATTAAGATCACAATCGACTTGGAAGTAAATCCTGCACAAGCCGAATAAATATGAATACTGAATGAGGCAGCAACATTTTTGCTTTTATTCGCGAAAAGAGCCCTTCGGCATAAACCGGGCGGGCTCTTTTTACACTTCAGATCGACAATAAAAAAATCTCATCCTTCATGGAAATGAAGAATGAGACGGTATGATCTTTATTCAACTTCGCCTTGCCAAGCCAGCATGCCGCCGACCATATTCGTTACATCATAGCCTCGGGCTTCAAGAAATTCACAAGCACGTCCACTGCGGCCGCCTGACCGGCAAATGATGATATACGACTTGTCTTTATCCATTTCCTCCAGACGCTCCGGAATTTCACCAAGCGGAATATGAATAGCCGTTGGAATCATGCCTTGTGCCACTTCATCATCTTCCCGAACATCGATCAGATGGAAGGACTCTCCTTGTTCCATTTGTTCTTGCAGATCATTTGTTGTAATCTCTTTCACTTTGGTTCCTCCTCGGATAAGCATAACTCCATGATATACACCAGTTCATGCCTCGTCCATCGAGATGCTTCTTAGATTTTTCAGCCGATCGTTCTGACAATATTGCCTTCCTGATCTGTAATGGTGGTCTTCGCAATATGAATGTTCATTTTTTCTTTCATCGAGACTTCAAACTCGCTCTGTTTTGGCAGCAGCTTGTGGCTCATATCCTCAACAGTTTCATCATTCAGCGTAATTTGAATAAAGTCTTCCGAATGTTCATATGCGTTCTGCTGTCCTGATTTAAACGCAACGCGGATGCCCGCACCTGATAGCGTCAATTCTTTTCCTTTGAGCAACCGGCCGCGGAGCAGCTTTCCAATAATCTCTGCCTGTTTTGCACCAATTGTCAGTACGGACGGCGTTTGACGGAGCCACCCTTTCTTTCCAGCACTCCAATCGAGTTGATCCACAAATAAAAAGCCCGTATTGGAACCCTCTTTCTCCATCCCTTCGTGCACAATTTCTGCAACCGAATGATCCGCCAGCAGCGTGTCACGCTCTAAATCCGTTACATAACTAGGGATACGGGGCAGACCGGCAGCGAGGACACCTAATGTGTTCCACGTTTGCATCGCTTCCAATTCATCATGCGTAATGCCAACCATTTGAAGAAATTCAACGTGTCCATTCGGCGTATCCATTGACTCCAGCTCCGGATCCTTCACAAATGCCAAGGCAGTTAATTGGGTGTCTGCCCCCAGGCATATTGGACCGTTCGCATCCATATAGTCTCCCGCCTGAAACACATTGCCACTGTTAAAGACATACCGCCCCATATTTTGCAGTAAATTTAACGCCCATGCCGGCGGCTCTTCCTCCTCCTCTTCCCGGACAAGACGAAACGTCAATTCAAAACCATACCCGCTTTCGTCCGGATTTTCCGTTTCTTTCTCATAGAGTTCCGAAAAGCCATACGTCACAAAATGCCAATGCGGCACCGGTTCAACCGCCTTATACACACTAATTCCATCAAGCGGATCCGATCCGCCAAGCGCATACGAAATAAGCGTCCCATAATGCTTCGGTTCCTGATCTCCATAAATCGCTGCTACCGCGTGATCAATCGCATCCCAGCCTGTAGTCATCACTTCTTCGCTCACGATACAACCCCCAATGTTTTCATTTATACGATATACCTATTTTATCAAAACTATTGATTCAACGCCTGCTTAGAAGATGCCCGTTTTTACCGGATGGCTGCTTGTATCTGTTGCCGGTGTGCTCAATTGATTGGCAAGAGAGCTCGTATATACCGGGGAACTACTCGTAAAAGTCCGGCAACCGCTCGTATGTCCTGGGCTACCACTCGTAAAAGCCCGGCAACCGCTCGTATGTCCTGACTTACACCCTGTCAAGGAGACACTCTATAAACCGCTCAATTCATTTTGTTGCCAGACCTTTTCCGTTTCTTAATACATCTATTTGCGACTTGACTCGGAGCCTCTACAGGCATGCTTCCCGAACCAGGAAACCAGCTCCGGAGGCTGGTTCGGCCCGCCAAGGCTATCATGCCTGCCTCTCCAAGTAAAGTCGCCAGCTAGTACCACCCGTTCATCCGCTCAGGCAGCTTGCGCCAGCCGATATGCAATCGGACTCATCTTGAATTTCAATTGGGGCCGAATTCCGTTATAATAGGCAATGTAATCTGTGACGGCTTGGATCATCTCGTCCTGGGTCTCTGGAGTAGAGAAACCCGGCATCTCTGTCTTCAACTTGCCGAAGAAGCTTTCGATGCATGCATTGTCCCAGCAGTTGCCTCTGCGGGACATCGATTGGACGAGATTCATTTC
>NZ_JAKMHX010000036.1 GCF_022048975.1 Sporosarcina cyprini
AAAAAGGGCGTGTCAAATATGGGCAAACATCAACGGCAGGAAGTGAAGGAACATATCGCCAAGCTTCTGGTAGAAGAAGGGCGGAAAGCAACGGACCTTGCATATGAATTCGGGATGAGTCCCTCGACCATACGCAATTGGGCGAAGCAGTATCGGGAAAAGCAGGAACGACTGGCGAATCCGGATGGCCAGCTCCACACATTCTCCGAGATGGAGAAGAAGCTCCGAGAGGCTGAAAAACAGCTGAGAGACCGGGATGAGGAGCTTGAAATCTTAAAAAAGGCCATGCATGTCTTCATGAAAAGCCGAACGTGATCTATTCGTACATCCGAGACCATAAGGACGAATATAGCGTAGTGAAGATGTGCCAAGTACTCGAGGTATCGAAAAGCGGCTTCTATAAATGGGCTTGCCAACAAGCCCAAGACGACAGAACAGAACGGACGGCCTGGCGAGAGGAACTCAAGCGAATGATCGCTAAATCCTATCATGAAAGCCTTGGCACCTATGGAAGTCCCCGTATTCTTGAAGACCTCAAGGAATGGGGCTATTCTGTATGCGAGCGGACCGTCGGCCGGCTCATGAAGGAGATGGGGCTGCGCGCTGTACCGGAAGTGAAATTCACGACGACAACGGATTCCAACCATAATCAGTTCATCTATCCGAACCTGCTGGAGCGTAAATTTCTCGTCGATGCGCCGAATAAGGTCTGGGTCGCCGACATCACGTACATCTGGACGATGGAAGGCTGGCTGTATCTGGCGAGTGTCATGGATCTCTTCTCTAGAAAAATCGTCGGTTGGAGCCTAGAGGCCACCATGGTGACAGAGCTGCCGCTTCAGGCATTGGAGAAGGCGCTGCTTCTGCGAAATCCCGAGGGAGAGCTTTTCCATCATTCCGATCGTGGTTCCCAGTACTGTTCAACGGACTATATCGACCGACTGAAGTGGAATAACTTTCAGATTAGCATGAGCCGAAAAGGAGATCCGTACGATAACGCCTGCATCGAATCATTTCATGCCACTCTTAAGAAAGAGTTAGTTTATCGCCGCCGCTTCAGAACACGGAAAGAGGCACGAGAGGCCATCAGCCACTACATCGACGACTTTTACAACACGAGAAGACGTCATTCTACGCTCGGTTATCTATCGCCGGAAACGTATGAAAAAAAAGCGGGCTTCCAACTCTCAGAGCGAACAGTTTCGTAACAGTTTGACAGTCGTGATCATCGGTTCGCTTTTGAACCGATGATCATGACTGTCCGAGCAAGCGAAGCGCGGTAGGGTTTTAGAAAGGAATTATCATTTTTTAGCTGTCCACTTTATTGACAGAAGACCATGAACGCCAGATTACCGAAACGAACGCCAGAATCATTGCACGCACCGCACAAATCATAATCTCCGTGTCACCTCTCCCTCACTCGATTCCCACGCCACGTATTGCCCCAACGCAAAAACCGTCCTGACAAAACGTCAGGACGGTTCATTTTATTACATAAACATACCAGCAATTGTACCGCTCATTAGGTTGGCGAGTGTTCCTGCCAAGACGGCTTTCATGCCAAGTTTTGCGACAACGCCGCGTTGGTTTTCTGCGAATGCAGTCATGCTGGCGATCAAGATGCCAAGTGAGCCGACATTGGCGAATCCGCAAAGGGCGAATGTCATGATGGCTACGGTCTTGTCAGACAGCGATTCAATCAAAGGCTGGAATGACGTAAAGGCGACCATTTCATTGAGCACCACTTTTTGACCAAGCAAGTTGCCTGCCGTCAATGCTTCCGACCAAGGAACACCCATGACGAACGCAAGCGGGGAGAAGATATAGCCAAAAATTTGTTGAAGGGACAGTTTTGGATAGCCGAACCATCCGCCGATGCCTCCGAGTAAGCCATTGAACAAGGCCATAATGGAAATGAACGCGATCAACATGGCGATGATCAGACCCGCCATCTTCAGTCCTTCCATTGCGCCTCTTGTAATGGCGTCGATGACACTCGGTTTGACTTCATCAGCACTGGAAGGTTTCGATTCCTTTGCCTCCACTACATTTAATGGCGTGTCCGTCTCCGGAATCAGGATTTTCGCGAATACGAGTCCAGCTGGAGCAGCCATGAAACTGGCGGCAAGCAAATAATTGATTGGAATGCCCAGTGCGGCGTAAGCAAGGAGTGTTCCCCCTGCGACCGAGGCCAGTCCGCCGGTCATGACGGCAAAAATTTCAGAACGTGTCAACGTTTTAATGTATGGCTTGATGATGACTGGCGCTTCTTGAACACCTAGGAAGATGTTAGAGGCTGCAGTCAACGACTCTGCCTTGCTTGTCCCAAGAATCTTGGAAAGGCCTCCTCCGATGATTCGGACGAAAAGCTGCATAATTCCAAAATGGTAAAGTACAGAAATAAGTGCTGTTACGAAAATCGCCATAGCAGCGACCCGGACTCCGAATATGAAACCGGTCGGCTGGGAAGCATCCGCTAATCCGCCGAAAACGAATGTTAATCCTTCGTTTCCATAATGGATAATATTGCGGACTCCTTCGGATATTTTTTCAAGCACCTCTCGGCCGAATGCTGATTTCAGCACAATATAACCGAATAAGATTTGCATCACAACACCGATACCTACGACTCGATAGTTGATCCTTTTTTTATTCTCGGATAGTAGAAATGCAATCGCCAAGATGACGAGGCAGCCTAACAGCCCAAATAGTATATTCATAGTCCTCTCCCCTACTCCAAACTAAACTCATTCACACTATTGTGTAATCGGTTACATGTAATTTACCACATCAATTTAGTGACTGTCAATGTGATATTATAAGACTTTCATTGACCAAAACATGGATTATTGCTATGTTGGTGTAAACGATATCACAATTGAGGTGCATTATGGCTACAATAAAAGACGTAAGCAAACTGGCCGGCGTATCTGTGGCTACCGTTTCTCGTTTCCTGAACAAGAACGGATATGTAAGCAAAGAGGCGGCACAAGCGATTACAGAAGTGATCGAAAAGTTGAATTACCGTCCAAATAATATTGCAAGAAGTTTAGCAGGAAAAAAAACAGCGACTGTCGCGCTCATGGTGCCGGATATTTTAAACCCATTCTTTCCTGAAATCGCCCGCGCTGTGGAGGACGCCGCACATGAAATCGGTTACACAGTTATGCTATGCAATACAGATAACGATGCAGACAAAGAAGCAAAGTATATTGAGACGCTCATCCAGAAGCAGATCGACGGCCTCATCATCTCTTCTTATACGATAAAACCTGAGCAGGTAGCTAAACTGCAGAAGCATTCCATCCCTGTCGTATTGATGGATAATGCATTGCCCGGACAAGATATCATTTCGCTTCTCTCTGATAACCGGGAAGGCGGCATGGCAGCAACAAAGCATCTGATTGCCCAAGGATGCCAGAAGATCGTACATATTTGCGGACCGATGCATATCACTTCTTCACGCGAGAGGACGTTAGGCTATGAAGATGCGTACAAAAAGACTGGACAATTCATGCCGAGCCTCATTACGTACAGTGATTTTACTGTGAAAGGCGGCTACGATTCGATGAAAGGACTGCTTGAAGCGCATTCCGATCTAGATGGAGTTTTCGCCAGCAATGACTTAATGGCCGCCGGCGCGGTCAAAGCTTTAATCGAACAGGGCATCCATGTGCCGGATGATGTAAAAGTCATCGGTTTCGATGGCATCCATATGGAAATGATGATTCCGGAGCTGTCCACGATTGCACAGCCGATCTATGAAATTGGAAAGGCCGCAATGGAGTACGTCGTCGCATTGATCAACAAAGAACCGATCGATATGAAGAGCAGACTGTTTGACGTCGAGTTGATTGAAAAACAATCAACAAAAAAGGTGAGTTCCTAGTATATGGAACTCACCTTTTTTTATCCTGCCACCTTTTTCTTCTTTGAAGCCATTTCCATAATAAGTGAAATGAGAACCCCGACAAGCAGTCCGTTGCTGATGATTGGCTGCATAAGAACTGGGAATGTGCTGAAGGCAGCCGGTGCAATCGTCATGACACTCAGTCCGATTAAGACTGGCAAGGTCAGCCGATACAAGGAGATTTCCTCTAGCGGCAATTGCCGGATATTCTTTACCGCATTGCCGAATAACTGCAAATAGGCAACAAACAGAACGGCATCTCCGATACTCATCGGCATTAGAGAGAAGAACGAACCGAACAGCGGCACTAGGCCCATGATAATGAAAAGCATTCCACCTAGAATGAACGGCAGACGCTGATAAATTTTCGTGCTTTCCAAGAAACCAATGGAGGAAGTATAAGGACCATAAGGTATAAGACCGAACAACCCAGCAACAATCGTATGTAACCCCGTCAGCATAAAGGCGCGCCGATATTGAGCATCTGTCGTTTTCTGCTTGAAAAGCTTTTCAATTGTGGTGATCGCTACTAAGGAATTCGCCATATTAATCAATCCTGCGAGGAAAGCCGTTAGAACGATTCCGACATCCATGCGAAACGCACCCCAAGGCAAAAATGGAAATAACATCGAAGAGCCGCCGCTTACTTGCACACTTGCCTTAAACAGAAGCGTATGTGCGATCCAGCCAACGATCATCCCGATTAAAATCGAGTAATTCCCAAGTTTGCCGAATCCTTTTACCGCCAGTACTAACACTAAAATAACAATGCCGATTGACAGCATGGCAACCGACGCATCAATCTTTCCCTCTTCGTTAATTCCGAGCATCCCTTTGAAGAACACCATGATGAGCTGGCAGGATAATAAAAAGAGATAGACCGTTAACACGATAGGATTAAAAATCTTTTTCAATGTCCCGGCAAAACCAAATGCACCGAGGACAATGGTCATAATGCCTGCAAGGACTATTCCGAGCGCAAGACTGCCCCCTACTTCGGCATAACTAAGTCCAACCGCTGGCGCAGACGCACAAAGACTGAGCACCAGCCCCCACCAGACACCTCCGTGCCCTTCCATGAGAGGGTATTTATGACCCCAAGTTGCCTGTAAAATGCTCGCTGCTCCCGTAACGATGAATGATGTCCGGATGATGCCGGCGATTTCCGCTTCAGGCAACTCAAATGCAGCACCAACCGATAACGGCACAACGACCGTATTGGCAAACATGAAAAACAACCATTGCACGCCAGCCAATGACAATGCAGGCTTTGATAAAGCGTTCATCCAGTTTCCTTCTTTCTAAACGGAGAAGAGTCTGACATGTGTGTCAGACTCTCCTTCCGCGGCTTATCTCCCTAACGTCTCAACTAACGTATCAATGAACCTTTCCCGGTCTACTTCCAAGCAGACATTCACATTCGGCTCTTTCTTCGTCCAGCCCTTAAAATCGCAAACTGTGTGGCCATCACATAAGTCGCTGTTCGTTTCAACGTCCACATAATACGGTACTGTCCGGACAAGGGATCGATCAAGAGCCACGCCTACTGCAAGCGGATCGTGCATGGAACATGCCCGGTTACCCGTTAACTCGAAATAGCGGTTGATGTAATGAACGGTTGATTCTTGCACGAAATCGCGAACTTCGCCGGCGTTCATCCGTTCAATATCGCCTTCGGTCAAAAGCGTTTGCTGCGTTACATCAAGTCCGACAAGGGTAATCGGAATGCCGGAGTGAAACACAATCTTTGCTGCTTCTGGATCGATATACATGTTGTATTCCGCGGTCGGTGTAATATTGCCCGGTGCACTGACAGCGCCACCCATGATGACAAGTTCCTTGACCCATTCCTTCAATCGGGGTTCTTTTCGAACTGCAAGCGCCATATTCGTCAACGGAGCCAGCAAAATGATCGTCAGTTCACCTTTGTGCTCTTTCGCCTGTTCAATAATGAAATCAGGAGCGAAGCCTTCTTCATTCACAGTCACTTCCATCTCTTTCAAAGCACCGCCGATACCGTCATTCCCATGCACGCTCACTTCAAAATGAGGGTCTCTCAGCAATGGACGGTCTGCGCCTTTGATAATCGGAACATCTTCCCGGCCAAGCAGCTTCATCACTTTTGTTGTATTGATGGTTGCTTGGTCAAGGGATGTGTTGCCGTTTACTGTCGTAATGCCTAGAATGTCGGCTTGTCCACTTTTCGCTGCCAGGCAAATCCCGATTGCGTCATCAATTCCTGTATCCACATCGATAATTACTTTTTTCATGCTTTTGTTCCCCCTGCCTTATCCGATTCAAGTAAAGTTGTAATACATTCTACCGCAGTTGCCACCCCGTATTTCAACGCATCCAGATTCACATGATACTTGGCGTTATGCCATGGGAAGTTTTCTTTCTCAGTCGATCCTGTGCCCCAATACATGAAAACAGAAGGCACATGGTTCGCGACAATGGAAAAGTCATCTCCGCTCATATACGGATTTTCCACTTCTACGACTTTATCTTCGCCAAAAGCCGTACGGATTGCATTCGCCACAACATCCGTCAGTTGAGGATCGTTCCAGCATGCCGGATAGCCTCTGCTATAGTTATATTCATACGAACCGCCCCAAAATGATGTCACGGATTTAAGCAATTCCTCGATTTGCTCCTCGATGCGATCTTGCGTCTCCGTCTTAATCGTGCGGACCGTTCCGGAAATATCGACCCGGTCGCACATGACATTTGACGTAAAGCCGCCGTTCACTGTACCGTACGTGATAACTGCGGGATCGAGAGGCGATGTTTGCCGGGAAACAATGTTTTGTGTGCCGGCTATGAATTGGCCAGCCATTGCAATGGCATCAATCCCTTGTTGAGGCGCCGCCGCATGGCCGCCCTTCCCGATTAATGAAATATACACACGGTCTGTATTGGCAAGCATATATCCTTTTTTCATTTCAAATTTACCTGGCTCTAAAAATGGATTGGTGTGCAAGCAAATCGCCGCGTCCACTTTCGGGTTTTCCAGAATCCCTTCATCGATCATCGGCTTTGCCCCACCCGGCTGTACTTCTTCGGATGGCTGGAACATCACTTTCACAGTACCTTTCCAGTCTGCTTTCCGCTCCTTCAAAATAGTCAGCAGACCAAGACCGATTGTCGTATGTGCATCATGGCCGCATGCATGCATGGCACCTGGTCGTTTGGAAGCATAGTCAAGCCCTGTCTGTTCCTCAATCGGAAGTGCATCGATATCACAACGGATGAGTACGGTCTTTCCTGGCTCTCTTCCAGTCAATTCAGCACAAACACCAGTCTTCGCCATTTTTTTGTAAGGAACGCCGAGACGGTCCAATTCTTTTACAATAAATGCTTGTGTTTCGTATTCCTCTTTACTTAGCTCGGGATGCTGATGCAAAAATGTAAACGTGTCCTTTAAATAGGCTTCCAAGTTTTCCTCTATATATATCAATGAAATATGCTCCATCAAACAGACCTCCTATTCCTTCAATTCATTCAGGAAAGGCATTCCTTCCTGGGCACCGAATTTTGTTACCGCCTTTGCCGAAACGTTGACTGCAAATGACACCATTTCACTCATTGGCCAGCCATTCGTCACGCCGACTGCCAGTGCTCCATTGAATGAATCCCCAGCTCCCGTTGTATCCACGACGTCGACTTTAGGCGGAGGCACAATGTTCAACAAGCCGCTGTCCAAATAAGCACAACCTTCCTCGCCAAGTGTCACGAGAAGAGTTTGCTGGTGCTTATTTTGCCATTCCTCCATCAGTGTCTTTAATTGTTCCCGGGAGGAGAAGGAATGTCCTGACATCGCTTCAAATTCTGTTTCATTCGGTGTTAAGAAATCGACCAATTCAAGCAATTCAACAGGCAAGTTTTGTGCAGGTGCCGGATTCAAAATAGTTGTGACACCATGCTGTTTCGCCACTTTCAATACGTGTGCTACAGTGGCAAGCGGGATTTCCAGCTGGGTTACGAGCACATCAGCAGAAGCAATTGCCTGCTCGATACGCCCATCGATTTTTTCTGGAGTCACCGCAAAATTCGCGCCGGGCACAACGGTGATGCAATTGTCGTGTTCAACGGAATAGATATTGGCAATTCCCGTCTGAACTCCATCAATCATTTCAACAAACGTTGTTCCAACGCCATTCGCTTTCAATTGTTCAAGAAGACTGCGGCCGAACTCATCGTTCCCAACCGCACCGACCATTTGGACTTCGCCGCCAAGCCGCGCCATTGCGACAGCCTGATTGGCTCCTTTACCACCGGGCAAGTAGGTGACTCGTTCACCTAATATCGTTTCCCCCATCTTCGGGAGGCGGCTCGCCGAAATGACAATATCCATGTTTATGCTACCAACAACGACAATTTTCCTATTCACCCTATCACCTATTCCATCCGTCATTCGATAAAACACCTATGTGTAACCGATTACACATTAAGAATACCATACGCATAACCACCTCGCAAATCGAATTCGGCATTGCTATGTAATGTTTACGTACTGGGCAGTGTTTATTCCAAAAACGGATACCGTTCTTTGTTCTTCTCATTGTAAAGAGAGCAGCGTCTTTTGCTTTCTGCTCGATTCCCAACTTTGAATCGACTACAATGAACAACAATTGGAATTATTTTTTTAAGTGAGGTGTTACTGTGGGGAAACGTACCATTGCGACTATTATTGCTTGTCTAAGCTTCGTCCCTCTGCTCTATACAGTGCTGGCGACCGCCTTCATCCGATTGACAGGCTTTGGGATTGTAAAGAAATTAAACAGGAACGGAATTGCCCTAACGTTCGATGACGGGCCGCATCCAGTGTATACAGTAGAACTTTTGAATTTATTAAAGAAACATAATGTCAAAGCGACCTTCTTTGTTGTTGGGGAAAAGGCGAAAGCCCACCCGGCTATTTTGAAACGCATGCACGAGGAAGGGCATCAAATCGGAATTCACCATTTGCAGCATACTTCAAGCTGGCTGCTTTCGCCGAGCCAATTAAAAAGGCAACTGGTGGAAACAGAGCGCATTATCCAACAAGTGACGGGCGTTCGTCCCATTCTTTACCGGCCGCCTTGGGGCTTCTTGAATGCCGCTTCCATTCCCCTTGCACGATTACGGGGCTACCAAATTATCATTTGGACTCACCATTTTAAAGATTGGAAGGTTGCAAGCTGCAAGACCCGCCTGCTGGACGGTTTACGACAGGTTCCGGCAGATGGTTCCATTATTCTGCTGCATGATGACGGAACCAACCCTGGTGCGGATGATGACGCGCCTGGCGTAATGCTCGAAAAACTCAAGATTTTTTTAGAAGAAGCTACTGCACAAGGCACTCCCTTCTTGCTCCCCTGCACTGCTAAACGTAACGTCTAACTTCAAAACTCTTTGGATCCAAATACAGGTCCAAAGGGTTTTTCTTTTACCCAGATAAAACATTGTACAAATTTGTATAAGGTTATGCTTTCCTTTTGAGAAATTTCATGTATAATTCAGAGTAATAGACTAGATTTCCGTCTTCTTTAGGATATAAACTATACAAACATTATACAAAACATGAAATGAGGAGAATGGAATGAAAAAGAAAGTGATTGTGATCGGTGCAGGTGTAGCGGGTTTGGCAAGTGCAATCCGCTTGCAATATCTAGGGTACGATGTAGAGCTCTTTGAAAAAGAGGCACTGCCAGGCGGCAAAATGCATCGTATCGAAAAGGACGGCTACCTTTTCGATCTGGGTCCCACGATTGTCATGATGCCTGAAATTTATCGTGAAATATTTGAATTTTGCGGTCGCAATCCGGATGACTATATACCGATGGAACGCTTAGATCCGATGTATAGTGTCTATTTCGGAAAAGAAGCTGGTGATCATCTCGAAATCTCCTCTGATCTAACTAGATTGATGGAAACTTTCGAAAATGTCAGCGATGAGGATGCACAAGGCTTTTTGAATTATTTACAGGAGATCCATAAACGCTATCTCATTGCAAAGGAACACTTTCTTCAAAGGCCGTTCCGCAGAAAATCCGACTTCTACAATGTCGCCATGATTCGGCAAGGGTTGCGTTTGAAGACATTCGGCAACGCGGATAAGTTTGTCAGCAAATACATTAAGGATGAACGATTAAAACAAATGATCAGTTTTCAGACCTTGTACATCGGTGTCTCTCCTTATACTGGACCTTCCCTGTATACGATGATTCCAATGATTGAATTCCTTTATGGCGTCTGGTTCATCAAAGGCGGCATGTATACGATGGCACAGTCGATGGAACGGCTCTTTAAGGAGCTGGGTGGATCCGTTCACTATAATGCCCCGGTAGACGAGATTGTCATCGAAGGCGGAAAAGCGGTCGGCATCCGTTTAAAAGGAGATTTCATTCCTGCTGATCATGTTATGTGCAATGCCGATTTCCCATATGCCATGAAGAATCTCGTCCAAGATGTTCAAGCGAAAGGCAAGTATACAGATAAAAAGATTGATAGCATGAAATATTCCTGTTCCTGCTTCCTAATGTATCTCGGCATGGACCGGAAATACGATGAAATTCCGAATGCCCATAACTTTATTTTCAATGATGATCTGAAAGGAAACCTCGATGGAATATTCGATGGAAGACGATTGGATTCGGCCTCTTTCTATGTATATATCGGCTCCAAGCTCGATCCATCTCTTGCTCCTGAAGGAAAGGACGGCTTGTACATTCTTGTACCGGTTTCAGACTTGTCCTGCTCCTCATATGAATGGGATGACAGCACAATTCAACATTATCGAAACTATGTCCTCGGCGAATTAAAGAACGTAAAAGGCTTTGAAAATATTGAGAATGAAATTGTAACGGAAACGTATATGACGCCGGATGCTTTCTTGAAACGGTTTAACGCATATAACGGAGCCTGCTTTGGACTGCAGCCGAGCCTTAACCAAAGCAATCACCTCCGCCCGCAGAGCAAAGCGACACATTGTGAAAATCTGTACTTCACAGGCAGCAGTACTCACCCTGGTGCAGGCGTCCCGATTGTTTTATTGTCCGCCAAAATTGCCACGGAAGAACTGCTTTATGACGATGGCCAACTACTACAGGCAAGATGAAAGGAGAACCTCTCATGCTAGGTAATGAACAATCCGTTCTCGCATCCGACTATGCGTATTGCGAGGCAATCATTAAACAGTATTCCAACAGCTTCTACCAGGCCTTTTCCGTTCTTCCGCAGGAAAAGGCGCAGGCGGTCTATGCCATTTACGCCTTTTGCCGGACCGCAGACAATTGTGTGGATGAAAATGACACGATAGCAGCGAAAACAGTCGCCTTGAACGAGATGGTTGACTCATTGAACCGCTTTGCATTCAACCAAGAAGACGATCATCCACTTTGGCGCGCTCTCCGAGATGTGTTTAATCGATTCGAGATGGATATCTTGCCATTCTACGACCAGTTGACAGGACAGCTAATGGATATTCATTTTGCCCAGCCGGACAGTTTGGAAGCGATGGAGGCCTATAGTTATTATGTCGCCGGTTCTGTCGGCCGGATGCTTTTGCCGATCATTGCCAGCGAGGCGAAAGAAGAGTGCACGAATGTTGCAGTCAGTCTCGGCATCGCGATGCAGATTACGAACATCTTGCGGGATGTCGGCGAAGATTATACGAAGCTGGGAAGAATTTATTTGCCAAAACAGGAAATGCAGCTGGCAGACTATACTCCGGCACATATTGCAAAATACGAAGTAACCGAAGGGTTTAAATTGTTATGGGAACGGATGGCCTCTCGCGCTGAGGCTCTGTACGATGAGTTTCTCGATAAAATCGAGTTGTTTGACCAAGATAGCCGGTTTGCTGTGCTTTCTTCGGCCCTCATTTATCGTGCAATTCTAACGAGTGTCAGACAAAACGGCTATGATTGCCTGCGCAGACGCAATTACGTATCCACTCATCAAATGATACAAATTCTATCCGAAGCGACGGGATGAACGAAGAGAAGAGAGGGATCCAGATGGCGCGAAGTAATAAGACAGTCATCGTCATAGGAGGTGGACTTGGCGGATTATCTGCCGCCATCTCTTTGGCGCAAGCAGGCTACAGCGTAACATTATTTGAAAAGAACGATCATCTTGGGGGGAAATTAAACCGGCTGGAACAGGACGGTTTCGGATTTGACTTAGGCCCTTCCATTTTGACGATGCCACATATTTTCGAAAAGCTTTTTCATGGCAGCGGAAAACTAATGGCGGATTATGTGCCAATCCACCGGCTGCAGCGGGAATGGCGCTCCTTTTTTCCGGATGGAACGATTGTGGATTTATACGGAGACCTGGAGCTGATGGAAGAAGCGAATCCTTACCTGAGCCGTAAGGATATCGATGACTACAATCAATTCCTCGAGTATGCCAAGCAACTGTACGATATGACAGAAGCGGGCTATTTCGCAGAGGGGCTTGATACGACAGGTGAAGTAATCCGGCATCATGGTCTATTGAAATCATTTAAAGGATTCGATCTGACTTCCACTATGTATGAAGCCATTGCAAAGCGAATCAAAGAACCGCATTTGCGTGATATGCTCGCTTATTTCATTAAATACGTCGGCTCCTCTCCATACGATGCACCGGCTGTACTCAATATGATGATTTACATGCAGCATGCTCAGGGATGCTGGTACATACCGGGAGGCATGCATAAGCTCGCAGAAGGTTTGACAGAGCTTGCAAAATCGGCTGGTGTATCCCTTCATACCGGCACCGCAGTCAAAAAGCTGCATAAAAAAGACGGGCGCATTGCCAGTGTACAATTGGCTGATGGCCGAACGCTGGAAGCGGACTATTTTGTTTCCAATATGGAAGTGATCCCTGCCTATGAAAAGCTTCTGGAAGAAGACAAATCGTTTACTGACAAGCTAACGAAAAAGTTTGAACCATCCAGTTCCGGCCTGGTCCTTCATATTGGCGTGAAAAAGGAATATCCACAGCTGAACCATCATAACTTCTTCTTTTCCGAAAATTTGAAGGAACAGATGGAGAAAGTGTTCCACCACTACGAGTTGCCTGATGATCCTACAATCTATCTGGTCAATACGAATAAAACGGATCCAAGCCAAGCGCCTGCCGGCCATGAAAACTTGAAGATCCTCCCTCATATTCCTCATATCCAAGACAATCCGTTTACAGATGAGGACTACAAGGAATTAGAAGAACGGGTTCTTCTGAAGCTGGAACGGATGGGGCTTGAGGGCTTAAGGGAGAATATCGTGACGAAGGATGTCTGGACACCGCATGATATTGAAAGAATGTACGGATCCCACAAAGGTTCCATTTACGGCACCGTTTCCGATAAACGGAAGAACAAAGGTTTCAAGAACAAAAAGCAAAGCGAGCTTTATGATAACCTCTATTTTGTCGGAGGAACTGTGAATCCTGGCGGCGGCATGCCGATGGTGACGCTAAGTGGCCAGCAAGTATGCAATAAAATTATAGAGCGAGACAGAACGTGAAAACGATAACGATGCGGGCAGGAGGTAATTAAAATGGTCATTGTGTTGGCAATTGCCGGATTACTTGGTGCAGTCGGCCTCTTGGCAGGGGGCCTCATGTTTCTCCGCTTCCCTTCACCTCCTGCCGCCGATCTTCCTTCCACATCACTATTAGTCTCTGTCATCATACCCGCCCGCAATGAGGAGCAACGCATTGTTCCATTGTTGAAATCGCTGGCAAAGCAGACCGGCATAAACTTTGAAATGATTGTCGTCGATGATGATTCTGAAGATCAAACCGCCAAAATCGCCGAATCTTACGGCGCTCTTGTCATTCGAAATCTGTCGCCCGAAGACGGATGGATTGGAAAATCCGCCGCATGCTGGGCGGGTGTTCAAGCAGCTAGAGGCGATTTGCTGTTATTCATGGATGCGGATACTGAATTTCAAGAGAATACGAGTCTGCTGAAATATGTATCTTCTTACGAGCAGCTCGGCGGCACGGGAATTGTCTCCTTGCAACCTTATCATCGTGTCGTTTCGTGGTACGAGAACGCCGCCGCTTTATTTCCACTCATTGCAGTTGTCGGGATGAATGTATTCTCGGCATTCTCAGGCCGTTTTTCAAGTGCAGGTTCCTTCGGGCCTTGCCTCTTATGCCGCAGAGAAGAGTATGAACAAGCAGGCGGACATGCGGGGGTGCGCGGGCATGTCATGGATGATTTAGCATTGGGACGAAAATTTCAGGAGGCCGGATATCCGGTCCATTGCTACAGCGGAAAAGGACTCGTCACGCTGCGCATGTATTCGGAAGGGGCTGGCCAGATGGTGGAAAGTCTGACCAAAAGTTTTGCGACTGGCGCCAGCTTTACAGCCCCAGCTGTCATGCTGCTGATCAATCTTTGGATGGCAGGCGGCCTGGCAATCGCATTCATGCTTCCCGCTTCATTCTTTGTCCAGAATTCCGTGTGGTACATCATTTCATTTGTTTTGTACTTTGGATTCGCAGCCACTTTCGCCCTGTTTGCAAGGCGCATCGGCAGTTTTAACATCTGGATGTTCCTATTCTATCCAATCCATTTACTGCTGTTCACGCTTATCTTTCTGCGCTCCGCGTATTTAGGAAAAGTGCGTAAAAGAGTCAGCTGGAGAGGGCGGGATATTCATGTATAATGCGGTTGTCCCAAAGAAGGCGATTCGGAAATGAAAGACTTGCCCATTATCTGGCTTTTTGTCATCAATGCACTTGCTTGGCTCTCCATTCAAATTGGCATTTCGGCCATTACCAACAAAATACCGATCAGATGGTTCGTCAAATATTCTTGGCTCTTTACTAGCTTTCACTGGGAAAAGGAAGGGGGCCTCTGGCAGGACGTTGCGCGTGTGAAAGCATGGAAGCAATATGTTCCTGACGGTACACTTTTCATCCGTTCGGGTTACAACAAAAAACAATTGCATGGCTGGGATTCGGCCTCCTTATCCCTCTTTCTGCTGGAATCAAGGCGTGCCGAATTCACCCATTGGATTTCCATTCCGCCGGCGCTGCTGTTCTTTCTATGGAATCCCTCATGGGCGGGCTATGTCAATTTAGCGTATGCCATACTATTTAACGTACCGCTCATTATTCTGCAGCGATACAATCGGCCACGAATCGAACGTATATTAAAAGCCCCTGCTTCGCGTTGAAGCGGGGCTTTTCGCAATTTCAACCTTCTTAAATAGATACTAATCTGTCTCATTAAAAATGGAATCGCGCCACCTGTTCCCCGTCAACTACGAAGCCTTCCACTTCGTTGAAGCCTAGCTGTCCATAAAGTCGCTTCGCTACCTCATTCTCCGGTTCATATGACAAGTTGATGATCTGATGACGTTCTTCCTTCATGCTTCGAATATCTTCTATGACGAGCAGAACCGCTTGCTTGCCGTACCCTTTTCCTTGATGTTTTTGATCAATCATCATGCGGTACATCCAATATTCATGATCCTCGTCATCAATGCCAAACAGGGTAAACCCGACCATTTCATCATCCGCATAAATTCCTTTCGCATGGAAATGATCTAAGAAATTTAATTGTGCAAGTGATACAGCATTCGACGCAACAAATTTCACTTGGTCCTCTCGCACTCGAAGGGATATCGCGTCAATCCAGTTATCTTTCGTAATCGGCTTTAAATGTAACATGCTTTCCTCTCTCTCTCTCTCTGTTTGCGTCTAGTTAATTTACAGTGGGCAGCAACTGCTCATCCTTTACTTCCACAAGATAGTGGTTAAGGACATGGTCTCTGCCACCATTTCTCTCATACCATTCTACAACTCGACTGACATGTTCCTGGTCTGCTCTAATTTTCGTTTCAATTTCCTTGTACACTTCATAGCTCTCGTACTCCCAGATTGCGAAGATCTCCGTTGTTTCATTACCAAGTGGTACCATCCACCTGCCGACCAATTTCGAACCATGCTTTAACTGGTTTGGCAAATTGATGTTGGTAAAATGGGTATTCAATTCCTCGACGAATTCATTTTTAACGATATACGATTTTCTTCTATGAAACAATGAATCATTTTCTCCTCTCACGCGACTTCCTATAAATCTTTTTTAACAACCGTCTCCCCCTCAATTAGTTGCCCTGTCTCATGAAAACCGAAAGACTTGTATAATTTTTTCGCCGCTTCATTTTCCGATTCATACGAAATATAGACGGAAGCCGCTTCCCCTTGCGGATAGGTCGTTATGTACGCAAGCGCCTTTGCCAGCGCCGCTTTCCCATGCCCTTGCCCTTGATACCGCTTGTCGATCATGAAGCGAAGTATGCCATAGCAAGCCTCATCTCCGAATTCATTCTCTTCGGCCGTATCGTGGTACATCATAATGAATCCTACCATCTTTTCTTCCGCATAAATTGCAAATGTCATTGCTGGCAGTTCGTCATTCAACAAGGCTACGTACGATTGAGCCAAGCTATACAAATTGGAAGCCACATAATTTTTCTGCTCTTCCTTGAGTTCCAGCTTGATGCATTCCTGAAAATTCTCCCAAGTAATCCTTCGGAATTCCACCATGGCGAATCCCCCCCGTTCCCCTGTTGTTTACGGCGAAGCAGATCCCAAAGTTTCAGATGCCGGATTAATTTACGAATAAAACCGGACTATTCATACTTTATAGCGATAAGGAATCTTTCAGAAACGGATTCAATTTAATGAAGCGCTCCACTTTACTTACAGTATCTGGAAGCACCGGCACACCGCCATTTCGATATAGCAAAACCCATCGCAGGCAGGCTAACGCTTTAAATGGTTGGAGCTCTGCAACTGTTTCATTCGTTATGTAAGCAGATTGGAATACATCGGCAAATGGTTCTGATGCGTATACATAAAAGAGCAGAAAAGCCCAATCAACATCATACCGGGCGTCGCCCCACTGCGCATTGGTCCAATCGATTACCGTGAATTGGCCGTTCCGCTGGACAATGTTCTGGAAATGATAATCTCCATGGATCAGGTGGCTTTGTTTGGGCTGCGCAACTTGAGTCAGTGTTGTCAAAAGTTGCGCGAGGTCTGAATGCTTTTGGACGTCTGGAAAAAAATAATCCATAAAATGATAAGCAGGAACTTGAAGGACACCAATTTCCTCTTTCGTTAGGCGATGAATACGGGATAGGATTCGGGCCATTTCCACCATATTGTCCTTCGTCAAATCAGATACTGGACACCCATTATCACTGGTCAGCAATACCTGATTTTCATCGTCATCCAGCCCCCAGCCGAAGGGCGTTGGCACTTCTATTCCATGCAGTTTCAATCGATCCAATAGATGATACTGGAATCTGACGCCCGGCTTAGAGCTTTGATTCCATACTTTTAAGACAAATGTCTCCCCCTTAGTATGAAACTTGGCTACTTCCGCTTCAAAGCCTTGATCGACAAGGTGCCGGCTGCTGTCAGTGGCTGCTTGCAATAAAACATTCAAATCTACCTTTGTATCGATCCAATTAATTGTTTGCAGACGATTCATCTAACATTCCTTTCCTTCAGAAGTGCAATAATTTCATCATTCTGCTTCAATATCGTCTCCATCTTTGCTTCCATACTGATCAAGTGACTGTACTGATTAGAAGAGTTAGCCGTCCTTCTGCGAGCCAGCAGCATGATGAGCATAAATAATATAATACATGGAAGTGCGAAGCCAACCAGCTTAAATAAGATGATTACCAATATTGATTCCATTCTTTCCCCTCCCTAACGATTAAGGGCGTTACACGTTCGTGCTGTATTCCTTCAGGTGCCGCTCCTCAATTAATTCAATCGATCGTTTGTTTTTCACATAATCCATCAGCTGCTCTTTAATATTGGGATACAGCACAATATGCTCAAGATCGGCCAATGGCACCCAGGTCACCCCTGATTGATTCGGATCGGGAACAGCCGGGAATTTTGGGATGCTCCCCTCTCTTAAGCTGCACTCGAAATAGAGCGCCAGCGAGTGTGTGGATCCATAACGATACTCATTGATAGCAGGCGCATATTCATAGACGAATGCAAGCGGTCCTACATCTACCTCTGCAGACGCCTCTTCCCACGCTTCGCGCCGTACCGCGTCGATAATTGTTTCGCCAGGATCCACACCTCCGCCCGGCAAATTATAGTGAATTCCCTTTTCTTCTTTCGAAAATTCAACTAGAAGAATTGATTCATTTTCAATAATTACGGCTCCCGCTTTCACTCTGATGTGGTAGGTCATCATTTCATCCCCATTTCCCCAATAATTTTCCATTGTATGTGAACTGTCTAATTCGCCAATTGCCGGCTAAAACCCTCTTCTCCTCCTAGCAATTTCTTGTTCAATGCCTTCTGTACCAGAGCTAACCGTTTAGACAGTAAAACAGGCTATCGAATATTTTACAATACATAGCAGTTTGGCAAGGAAAGGGGGTCTTAGAATGACAAAGAGAAGAAAAAGAAATTTACGTTTTTGCGTCTTGCCGGGCTATAACTGGTGTGGACCAGGCTGCAGCGGACCCGGGGAGCCTGTAAATAATGTAGATGCAGCATGCAAGGCACATGATTTATGCTATCAAAGCGGCGGCAGGCGATGCGTATGCGATCGGGAATTTCTGCGCCGGTTGGAGCGAGAAATTGATCCCTCCACGATAGCTGGCAGACATGCCCGTATGCTGTATCGCTACATGAGAATGCAATCGTTCTTCACTTGTGGATTTTGACTACTAACCTTAGGCTAGTATTCCATCCTGGAATCACTAGCTTTTTTTCGTTTTCATATCTTCAATTTTCGCCGCCCATGTTCTAACTAAAACACTCTATATATTTCCAGAAATAAAAGAGGGTTTCCCGAAGCATTTCACGAACCTAGTACCTAGCCTGAAAGGAGGAGCTACAATGAAACCACCTGTTGCAAAACGAATTCCCCATCCCCATGAATTGCATGGCGATGTGCGAGAAGATGATTATTATTGGCTGAAGGATCGAAACAATCCGGAGGTCATCAAGTATTTAGAGCAAGAGAACGAGTATTTCAAGGACATCATGCGTCCACTGGAAGAACGTACCGAGCAGATCTACCAGAGCATGGTGGACCGCGTGCCTGAATCGGAAGTACAAGTGCCCGTGCAGCGCGGTCCATACTTTTACTACTCCCGCCTGGACAAAAGCAAGCAGTATCCAATCTATGCGCGTAAAAAGTCGGCTTCCCGAGAGCTGCTCGAGTACGCAACCGAGGAAATCGTGCTTGATCTAAATGAATTGGCGGAGGAAGATGGCTACTTAAGTGTTACTGCGATACGGTTGAGCACGGACCAAACTCGTATTGCTTATTTAGAAAACCGGGATGGCACCGATCGATACACTGTCTTTGTCAAAGACTTGGCAACGGGTGAGCTGCTGCCGGACCAGATTCCGAATGTCTATATTTATGGAAGCCTGGAATGGAGCCATTGCGGAGACTATCTCTTCTACACTACAGTCGATGACAACGAACGGCCGTGCCGGTTATGGCGGCACAAATTGGGAAGTGAAGCAGGTAGTGACGAACTTATTTACGAAGAAACAGATGAGACATTCACGTTATTCATTGAAACGTCGCTAAGCGGAAAATTCATTTTTGTGTATTCCCATTCGAAAACAACGAGCGAAGTCAGAATGTTACATGCAGACGAACCGTTATCCGCTTTCGAAGTAGTGGATGAACGGCGCGAAGGAATCTTGTACGATGTGGAACATTGGGGAGATGATCTTCTCATCTTAACGAACGAAAACGCGCTGAACTTCCAGTTGCTCCGCTGTCCGATCGATGATCTGCACTCGCGCGAAAACGTAGTAGCGTATAAAGAGGAGCGCTTTCTTCAATCCATGTATCCGTTCCGTGATGCGTTGGTCATCTCTGGTCGTGAAAACGGATTAACGCAGATTTGGGTGCTAAAGAACGGTGACTTGGAGCTTATCAAATGGGAGGAGCCGATTTATACAGTAGGCGTTGTTTCAGAACAAAGCTATGAAACAAGTGAAGTATTGATCCAATACGATTCCTTGCTCACGCCGAGAACAACGTACGGGCTAAATCCGCTTTCCGGAGAGAAGCACTGTTTGCAGATTGCTCCCGTCAGCGGCGATTATGACCGCTCTCAATTCCGCCAAGAACAGTTGTGGGCGCTAGCTGTGGACGGTGTACAAGTGCCGATGACTGCTGTCTACCATAAAGATGCGCTACGTGACGGGCCAGCACCATTAATTCTATATGGTTATGGATCGTATGGAGCAAACAGCGATCCTCGTTTTGACTCGTATCGTCTTCCTCTGTTGGAAAAAGGAATTGTTTTTGTGACGGCGCAAGTGCGAGGCGGCTCGGAAATGGGACGCGGCTGGTATGAAGATGGGAAAATGCAAAATAAGCGTAATACCTTCACCGACTTCATAGCCGCAGCCAAGCATTTGATTGACGAAGGCTATACAACTTCAAGCCAACTGGCAGCCCGTGGAGGCAGTGCTGGCGGCTTGCTCGTCGGCGCAGTCGCCAACATGGCAGGAGATCTGTTCCAAGTCATCGTGCCAGCTGTACCATTTGTTGATGTGGTCACGACGATGCTCGACACATCCATTCCACTGACGACGCTGGAATGGGACGAGTGGGGAAATCCGCAGAAGGCCGAGGACTATTTTTATATGAAGTCCTATAGCCCGTATGACAATGTCGAAGCGAAAGACTATCCACACTTGTATATTACGACCGGCCTGAACGACCCGCGTGTCGGGTACTGGGAGCCGGCCAAATGGGTGGCTCGCCTCAGAACGTTAAAAACCGACGACAACATCCTCGTCATGAAAACGAACATGGGCGCCGGCCATTTTGGTGCATCCGGCCGATTCAATCATTTAAAGGAAGCGGCAGAATGCTATGCGTTTGTCCTTGATCGTCTTGGTGTGAAAAGTAAGGTAGAAGCGAAGAATTAATAGGAATGAAGTAGACTATATAGACATTTCTTTAGGCAGCATGGGGGCAAGAGTTCGATATATAGACTCTTGCCTTTTAAATTCGTCTGTATAACCGAAGTAATCAACGTCAAAGAACAATGATTTTTTCTAGTTGATTATTTCGAAGATGCTGGCTTTGATAACTTCGAAACTATATCATCTAAAGTAGGATAATTAAAATAACTCTAAGGATGGAGGGTTTTCAATGACCCAAAATACAGAACACAAGTATTATAAGGAATTAATTGATTTACAGGATGTTGAAGGGCTTGAAGCTCAATTTAAAAGCTTGCTAGAGGTTTCGATTGAATCCATTGCAGACTTAGAACAGTGGTTAAAGGATGAGAAAGATTTAATCAATAAAATCTCAGAGGCGCTGACAGGTCACCAAGTCGACTTCTTACGGAATACAGAGGATGCAGACATCAAGTCTAGGTATATGCACGATCAGCAGGTAATCCACCCACTTGTAATGAAATATGAAGCGACGTTGAATGAGAAATTCTGTGAGTCTCCTTATTCCAGTCAATTGGATGAAAAACGGTACGGCCTAATGCGACGCATTCGCGAGTCTAAGGTTAAATTGTTCAGAGAAGAAAACATTCCATTAGCAGTAAAGGAACAAGAGCTCAGTACAAAATATAATGAGATTATGGGAGGCTTGACCGTTGAATGGGAAGGTGAGGAAAAGCCGTTTCCGTTTATCGAATCCCAACTCGATCATTTAGACAGAGCCGTGCGTGAAAAAGCGTATCACTTAATACGAGCAGCATACCGTCAAATTAAGCCTGAGACGGATGCTCTCATGGATGAGCTCGTTCAAGTGCGCCACCAAGTGGCATTGAATGCCGGCTTTGAAAATTATCGTGATTATATGTTCGTCGTAAAAAACCGTGAATATAGTGTGCAGGATTGCTATGACTTCCATGAAAATGTTGAGAAGCATATCATCCCTGCTTGGAATCGACTTGCAGCTGTTTTCAAATCCAAGCTTGGTGTCGAAACCTATCGCCCTTGGGATCACACCGCAAAACTCTTGAAAAAAGCTCCATACTCCGGGGTGTCCGATCTAATGGACGGCGTCTCCGAAATGTTAGGGAAAACCGATCCTTATTTCGCAGAGCGCTTTGAGTATATGAGAGAGCATGGATTACTCGATCTTGGGGACCGGAAAGGAAAAAGCCCAGGTGGTTTCTGTACATCCTTGCCTGTTTCAGGGGATACCTTTGTGTTTGCAAACTTTAGTCCATCCTTCTTCTCTCTGATTGCGTTAATTCATGAAATGGGCCATGCGGTGAATGGGTATCTCCAGTTTTCCGAGGACGGTCTTCTGGAAGAATACCAAGGACGAGCGGAAGTTGCTGAACTGTTTTCTCATGGGATGGAATTGCTCTTATTGGATAAGATGAATCAGTTTTATTCTGAAGACGAGTTTAGTAGTGCGCAACGTGAGGAGCTGAGAAGAGCATTTACGATGTTAATCGGCCCGTTGTCAGGGGACCTCTTCCAGCATTGGATGTATACGAACCCGAACCACACTGCCAAAGAGCGTGATGAAAAATTCTTTGAAATCTCAAAACGATATATCTTAAACCCTGTCGATACGTCCGGTCTTGAAGAAGAAATTGGGATGAGTTGGGTAGGAACCATTCATTACTTTGAATATCCTTTCTACAACATTGAATATTCCATCTCGATGCTTGGGGCTCTTCAATTGCTTGAGAATTACCGCAAAGATCCTGCATCGGCTGTCGATTCCTTCAAAAAAGGAGCAAGTGCTGATTACAATCAATCCATCTCAGCAATATATGAAGAAACCGGAGTCAGCTTTGATTTTACAGAGCCAACTGTTAAACGAATGGGTGAATTCTTAGAACAAGTCATTCAAGACATTCATTAATGAAATTGAATTGAATGAGATTACAGTCAAAATGAACCAATCTCCAAACACAAAAAGAGTTCTTAATTGAACTCT
>NZ_JAKMHX010000037.1 GCF_022048975.1 Sporosarcina cyprini
ATGGTCTTCTGTCAATAAAGTGGACAGCTAAAAAATGATAATTCCTTTCTAAAACCCTACCGCGCTTCGCTTGCTCGGACAGTCATGATCATCGGTTCAAAAGCGAACCGATGATCACGACTGTCAAACTGTTACGAAACTGTTCGCTCTGAGAGTTGGAAGCCCGCTTTTTTTTCATACGTTTCCGGCGATAGATAACCGAGCGTAGAATGACGTCTTCTCGTGTTGTAAAAGTCGTCGATGTAGTGGCTGATGGCCTCTCGTGCCTCTTTCCGTGTTCTGAAGCGGCGGCGATAAACTAACTCTTTCTTAAGAGTGGCATGAAATGATTCGATGCAGGCGTTATCGTACGGATCTCCTTTTCGGCTCATGCTAATCTGAAAGTTATTCCACTTCAGTCGGTCGATATAGTCCGTTGAACAGTACTGGGAACCACGATCGGAATGATGGAAAAGCTCTCCCTCGGGATTTCGCAGAAGCAGCGCCTTCTCCAATGCCTGAAGCGGCAGCTCTGTCACCATGGTGGCCTCTAGGCTCCAACCGACGATTTTTCTAGAGAAGAGATCCATGACACTCGCCAGATACAGCCAGCCTTCCATCGTCCAGATGTACGTGATGTCGGCGACCCAGACCTTATTCGGCGCATCGACGAGAAATTTACGCTCCAGCAGGTTCGGATAGATGAACTGATTATGGTTGGAATCCGTTGTCGTCGTGAATTTCACTTCCGGTACAGCGCGCAGCCCCATCTCCTTCATGAGCCGGCCGACGGTCCGCTCGCATACAGAATAGCCCCATTCCTTGAGGTCTTCAAGAATACGGGGACTTCCATAGGTGCCAAGGCTTTCATGATAGGATTTAGCGATCATTCGCTTGAGTTCCTCTCGCCAGGCCGTCCGTTCTGTTCTGTCGTCTTGGGCTTGTTGGCAAGCCCATTTATAGAAGCCGCTTTTCGATACCTCGAGTACTTGGCACATCTTCACTACGCTATATTCGTCCTTATGGTCTCGGATGTACGAATAGATCACGTTCGGCTTTTCATGAAGACATGCATGGCCTTTTTTAAGATTTCAAGCTCCTCATCCCGGTCTCTCAGCTGTTTTTCAGCCTCTCGGAGCTTCTTCTCCATCTCGGAGAATGTGTGGAGCTGGCCATCCGGATTCGCCAGTCGTTCCTGCTTTTCCCGATACTGCTTCGCCCAATTGCGTATGGTCGAGGGACTCATCCCGAATTCATATGCAAGGTCCGTTGCTTTCCGCCCTTCTTCTACCAGAAGCTTGGCGATATGTTCCTTCACTTCCTGCCGTTGATGTTTGCCCATATTTGACACGCCCTTTTTTTTAGTAGTTTCAGTATGTCGAAATCTGCTCGGCTGTGTCCACTTTTAAGTCTAACTTTATTCATTTTGTTAATCTGGCGTTTGTTTCGGTATTCTGGCGTTCATTTTGTTAATCTGGCGTTCGTTTCGGTATTCTGGCGTTCATTTTGTTAATCTGGCGTTCGTTTCAGTATTCTGGCGTTCATTTTGTTAATCTGGCGTTCGTTTTAGTATTCTGGCGTTCATTTTGTTAATCTGGCGTTCGTTTTAGTATTCTGGCGTTCATTTTGTTAATCTGGCGTTCGTTTCGGTATTCTGGCGTTCATTTCGGTATTCTGGCGTTCACCCGGAGTTACTGGCGTTCGTTTCGATTAATTGGCGTTCATCTGGAGTTATTGGCGTTCGTTTCGACTTATTGGCGTTCGGCTAGAGTTATTGGCGTTCAGCCCGCTAACCTGACGTTCAACTCAATAAACCCCCCGCACATTATCCGGCCAGCAAAAAGAATCTGCCGCCCGTCACCACGAACACCCAAGCAAGAATTGGCATATTCTAATTAGGCGTATGATTGATAGGATGGAGGCAGGGAAATGGTGAATTTTCAAGCGGTGAGCGGCAGGGTGACGGCGATTACTGATTTTATGATGGGGCCGAATGATATGATGACCGGATGTTATAAATTGTTTACGGTGGAGGGCAGGAATGGATCGATTGTAAATTTCGTTGTGGAGCCTTCCACCTACTTTGTGGATCATGTGTTAGTGAAAGTGGGCGACCAGGTGACAGGCTTCTATGATGCAGATTTGCCGGTGCCGTTCATTTATCCGCCGCAATATCGGGCGGTCGTGATGGCGAAAAATCAAGCGGGCCAATTTGTTGATGTTGATTATTTTAATAACCAGCTGGTGAACAGCAAAGGGACGCTGAAGCTGAATTTGTCGCGGCAAACGAAAGTTGTTCTGGAGAATGGGCAGGCGTTTACAAGGAATCCGGGCAATCGGGAGTTGATTGTGGTGTATAGCGCTACGACAAGAAGCATTCCTGCTCAAACGACGCCATCACAAGTTATTGTTATGTGTTAATCGTATCCTGCTTAGGATTTCCTGAGCAGGATTTTCCATTGCATTTTCTATTAATAAGCGCCGAATTCACTGCTACCTATCCGTTTCACGGAATTCTATATCCTTAAGTGTTCCTGTGTCAGACCAATAAGTAATCGTGACAAAGACACCAAATTCGCGTTTACCGTCTTTCAGCCATAGCTTGAATTGTTCTTTGGTCACTCCGTCTTCCGAAGTGCTTCCGATATGAAAATAGTCAACAATGTTCACATTGGGGTACCGAGCCTTTGTTTCTTTTATTGCGATTTGGCTCCATTTTGCGTAGGCTGGCGTTTCGGCCTCAATGCTGGATTCGTGGAAAGTTGCCGGGGCGAGTGGAAGCAGCAATCCAAGGCTCATCAATACTTTTTTCATATAGAAAACTCTCCTTTACCATATCATGCGTCATGCCTTACAAATCATTCGCAACCTATCTGTGTAAATTTGACATGGAGTGTAATGGAGTTGTGTTATGATTCCAATAAGTGCATTACAAGGAGAGAAGACGTGGAAAGAATCATATCCTTTTGTCTTGGTGGCATGCTTTTATTTGTGGCAGGATGTCAAGCGCAGAATAGTGAATTGACCAATTTTAATGCTAGTGTAGAGCAAATCAATCATTTAAGTGATGAAATGATTCAATCAGTTGAGACGGTAAAGCGACAGATTCCCATGACCTATGATGCGGGACATCAGCAGTTACAATATGTGGTGGATCAATTGCGTTCACAAGCTGATGATTTATCCAGAGGGGACTATATTGGATATATGTACGCGACAGATCATCTGTATCAATACTTGTTGGCAATTTATTATGAGAATGAGGATATATTGGATGTACAATATCCATACACTTATTCAGCTAATTTATTTAGTGAATTAACTAAGTTGTATCATGATTATGTTGATTTTAATTCAATTGAGTTGAAAGAAGTACATCATGAAAATGTTCATATTGAGATTACATTGAGTTATAAAAGTAAGGCTGCAGGGAATGAAGAGTACCTTCACTACTTTATTAGTTATGGCGAACATGAATTGAAAGATCAATCTTATTTTTTTAGTAAGAAAAAGGAGGGGCTGGACAATTGATTACCATCATTGCATTATTCGGTTCGGAAGAGACCGTGAATTTAGTGAAACGGTATGAAAATCATATTGATAATATAGCAATACAAGCCTTTCCTTATCGGACCGTGGGAGATTTGGGAGAGCTGTTGCCACAAGCAAGTCAGTGTGATGTCTACTTATTTTCCGGCATCCTGCCTTTTGTACATGCAGAACGGCTGGCAGGGGAGTTTGATAAACCGGCTGTCTATATCGCTGATAATGAATTGAATGTTTCATTGACACTATTATCCGTTGTGCACCATCGTCTTGCTGATCTGGATAGAATCTCGATCGACCTGCCGGATCGCAAGAATTTGGATATTATTATCGAGCAATTACATATGAATCCCGAACCAATTTATGTGAAGGATTTTGCGTGGGTAAAAACGGATAAGAGTATGACGTTCCAAATGAAACCAATGATCGATTTCCATCTGGAATTGTGGAACGCAGGGAAAACGGATCTTGCGATTACAAGCATTCATGCGGTATACGATCATTTGGTCAGTCAGGGATTGCCGTGTTTGCGGATGGTGGATGCGGAAAAGACGATTTTGGAAGCTTTGAAGGATGCTAAACATAAGGGGCTGCTTCAAAGAACAGAGCTTTCCCAAGTGGCGGTCAGTACGATGTCCATTTCGAATAAAGACAAAGAACTTGAGCTTTCGTCAGAAGAATTGGAGCCCCTCTTAGGAAGCTTGCAGGAATTGTCCAAGCAAGTCAATGGCTCGGTACAACAGTTGACGAAGGAATCGTTTGTTTTTTATGGAACAAAGGGAGGCATCGAATTTCTGATGGAGCATCTGGAACTGCTACATCCTGTTTACTCCATCGCTGATCAATTATCCGTTTACCTTCATCTCGGATCCGGGTTTGGCATGACCCTTGTAGATGCGAATAATAACGCTACCATTGCGCTATCGTATGCCCAAAAGCAAGAATCGTCACATTCCTTTATTGTCGTTACAGAAGATAAAATGGTCATTAATCCACAAGCAACGAAGGAACAGCATGTTTTATTAACAGATGATGAACAGATTATCCAATTAGCGAAAACACTTAAAATTAGTGTGACGAATGTAATCAAAATGATTCAATTTCAGAAATCCAGGCCGCTAAACCGTTTTACGTCTAGTGACATAGCCGACTATTTCGGAATTACAAAGCGGAGTGCTGAAAGAATGTTGAAGAAGTACATGGACGTTGGCTGGCTGCAAGTTATCGGAGAAGAGCAACCCTATCAGAATGGACGCCCGCGAGCCGTGTATCGATTAGATCTGCCTGACTAATAGTGTTAGAAATAATAAAAGGGTCCCTCGATTTAAAATAGTCAAAATAGTTGTTGACTATTTTTTTGATTTCCGATACTATTGTTCCAAGTTAGCGTCTATATACCGACGTATAATAATTGGGGGGAAACCAATGGGGGATCAAGTGAAAGTAAAAAGGAAGTTCCATGTACCGCATGTGTATGTTATCCTGTTTTCCATTATTATTTTGGCAGCGATTGCAACGTATTTGGTACCGGCGGGTGAATACGACAAGATGGTGGATGAGAATAACCGGACCATTGTAGTGGATGGTACCTATCATTTTGTAGAGTCTTCGCCAACTAGCTTTTTAGGCATATTTCAAGCAATTCATAAAGGGATGCTGAACTCTGCCGGCATTATCTTTTATATTTTCATCGTTGGCGGTTCATTTGGTATTTTACATGCGACGGGAGCCATTTCAGCTGCTGTCGGTACAATTTCTAAAAAAATGAGCGGCAGGGAATATTGGCTGATTCCTATTTTGATGACGTTTTTCGCGTTATCCGGAGCCATGCTCGGATTAGCAGAAGAAACGATTCCGTACATCACAATTCTTGTGCCGTTAATGGTGTTAATTGGTTATGATTCCCTTGTCGGGGCGGCCATCGTGTTATTAGGAACTTCTGCGGGCTTCACGGCAGCTTTTATGAATCCGTTTACAGTCGGTGTTGCACAAGGCATCGCAGAGCTGCCGATTTTCTCGGGGCTTGTATTCCGTATTGTTTTATGGGTTATTTTCTTAAGTGTAAGTATTTGGTATGTCATGCGATACGCGAAGAAGGTGAAGGCGGATCCTACGAAAAGCGTATTGTATGGGACAGAGCAGGATTTCGAGAAGATTACGGAAATGGAAGAGATGACGACACGCCATAAGATCATCTTCTTGATTCTACTGGCAACATTGGTCGGACTTGCAATTGGTGTCATTAAGTATGGATGGTATTTGACTGAAATCGCAGGTTTGTTTTTATTAATGGGAATTGCAATGGGGCTTGTTGGGAAGATGAAATTCGACACCATTGCCGAATCGTTTATTGAAGGATGCCGGGTACTTGTCATGGGAGCACTAGTTGTCGGTATTGCGAATGCGATACTCGTTGTGTTGCAGGACGGCTCGATCATGGACACGATCTTGCATGCATTTGCTTCAACCATTGGCGAATTGCCTTCAGTTCTCGCGGCATTCGGCATGTATGTTGTCCAATGTCTATTAAACTATATCATTCCATCGGGAAGTGGCCAGGCCGCATTGACGATGCCGATTATGGCGCCGCTCTCTGATTTGGTCGGCGTAACACGGCAAACTGCTGTATTAGCATTCCAGTTTGGGGATGGAATATCGAATATCTTCACACCAACTTCCGGTTACTTCATGGCTGGACTTGCATTAGCACGAATCCCTTGGTCGAAATGGGTGAAATGGATTTTCCCATTGATCATCATTCATTACATCTTGGGTGCCATTTTCGTTACAGTGGCCCATGTGATTGGGTTTTCATAATTTTGATTGAAGAGGTGGAAAAAAGCTTTGAAACAACAAGAATTAATGGATTGGGTTATTGAGCAGCGCCGTTACTTACACCAGCATCCGGAGCTTTCTCATCAGGAGCGAGAGACGAAAGCATATATTGCACAGCAGCTTCATCAGCTTGGAATCGATACTTTTTCTCTAACAGGAAAGGACGTTATCGGCATTATCAAAGGAGATGGCGATGGGAAGATAATTGGAATTCGCTCTGATATGGATGCCCTGCCGATTCATGAAGAGACGGGTTTGCCGTTTTCATCGAAGACCAGCAATGTCATGCATGCTTGCGGGCACGATGGCCATATGGCAATTCTTCTCGGCGTGGCAAAAGTTCTTGTCACGAAAAAGGAAGAGATTAACGGAACGATTCTGTTGATTTTCCAACACGCAGAAGAGGAACTTCCGGGCGGTGCGATGGAGCTAGTAGCGGCAAAGCTTTTGGATGGAGTGGATGCGATATTCGGTTATCATCTATGGCAACCTATTCCGTCAGGTGTCATTGGCATACGGGAAGGGGCAACGATGGCGGGGGCGGACCGTTTCTCCCTTACGATTAAAGGGAAAGGCGGGCATGGTTCGATGCCGCAGCAGACCATCGACCCGACTTTAATTATTTCGACGATCATTACGCAGCTCCATACGATTGTGAGCCGAAGCTTGGATCCGAAGGAAGAAGCGGTGCTCAGTATCGGAGAATTGCATTCCGGGTCTAATTATAATGTTATCCCTGACACGGCAATGGCATCCGGGACCGTCCGGTATTTCAATAAAGAAACGTCATTCTTAATACGTAAACGTTTCGAAGCAATCGTTGACGGGATTTGCAATGCACATGGCGCAGCATATGAACTGGCGTACGAACATGGTGATCCACCGCTGTTGAACGATGTCAACCTAACCGCTTTTATGGAAAAGCAGGCAAAGTCTCTAGTAGGGGAAGAGCGGGTACAGCGAATTGAAGGGATTATGGGCAGTGAGGATTTTGCCTATTACTCAACAAAAATACCTGCATCCTATATTTTCATCGGAATCGGCAAGGACTCGCATCCATATGGACATCACCATCCTAAATTTGATATCGATGAAGAGATGCTGGCTGTCGGTGTGGATTTATTCACAACGAGTCTGCTGGAGTACATGAAGGAGGGAGCAGGGAATTGAAAATTACATCAGTCGAGGTATATGCGATCCGGCTTCCGCTTATCGACCCGTTCATCATCAGTTACCATACGTATCAGGACATGCCGTCCATCGTCGTGAAATTGCGAACGGACAATGGACTTGTCGGATATGGAGAAGGGACGCCTGATGAACACGTAACAGGTGAAACATGGGAAAGTGTCTTCGCGGTGCTGAGCAAGACATTGGCAACTGTTTTGATCGGAGAAAACCCATTCGATATCGAGAAAATTCATAACAAGATGAATCAGACGATCTTAGGTGCGACGACTGCGAAAGCGGCCCTCGATATCGCTTGCTACGACCTCATGGGAAAAGCGGCAAATCAGCCCGTCTATAATTTGCTCGGCGGACGGTATTATGACAAACTGGAGCTTCCAAAAGTTATAAGCATTCTATCGCCGGAGGAAATGGCTGAAAAAGCGAAGCAGGCGGTGGCGGAAGGGTATAAGACCTTGAAGCTGAAGGTAGGGACAGATAAACGCCTTGATGTAGAGCGCATCCGGGCGGTTCGACAAGCAGTCGGACCGGAAATCGCACTGAAAGTGGACGCCAACCAAGGCTGGGAAACAAGCGCCGATTCGATGTATGTCCTTCAGCGAATTACCGACTGCCATATTGATTGGATTGAACAGCCGGTCATCGCAACGGATATTGACGGTTTAGCAGAAATTAAACAAAAGACGTCTATCCCTGTCATGATCGACGAAGGTCTTCATGGGGACAAGGAAATGTATGAAATTACGGTGAAACGAGCAGTGGATATGGTTAATATCAAGCTCATGAAATGCGGAGGTATTTATCCTGCTACGCATATTGTCCACCAAGCTCAGCTGGCAGGTTACACATGCCAAGTCGGCTCCATGGTGGAGTCTGCTATCGCATCTGCAGCGGGATTGCATTTATCCACAGCTAAAAAAAGGATTAAGAGCAATGAACTTGTTGGTCCGTTAATGTTCAGCGAGGACGTGGCACAATTGGATTTCCAAATTCCTTTTGTCTATCTTTCTGAACGTCCTGGCCTTGGTATTGAGGTGGACGAAGCCATCCTTGAAAAACTGACTAGTGACTATGTGAAGATTGAAGTGAATTGAGGAGTTTTACGGAGATAATAATAGAGTGCTTGGAGTTTTTAAGCACTCTATTCTAACTCCTGGAATGCCTGTTGGAGTAAGCCTCGGAAGGGTTTATTATCTTTGCAATGAAATGAACAATAAAAAAATTCATTGACAGAGGCTAGATACGAGTACTAGAATGAAACCTATAATTTAATAGACCTCGCTGCTTACGCAGGTGAGGTAGAGGCGCGATATTTATTAGCGCATAGCGGAGTCCGGGAAGACGTGGATGCTATGAAGAAGGAAATGTCGCCGAAGTATGTAATGAGTTCTCGCCATTATGTACTGGGCCTGTAATGAATAATTACAGGACTGTCTTAATAAATTTGCCGATTTATTAAGTTGTGCTATCTCCACTTGAGATAAAAAGGCGAGGAATTTGGAATGACTGCATCATTTCCGGTTCTTCTGGAAAGATATAGTCTTTTTTTATTGCCTTTGGAGATTCTTTAGCACATGAAGAATCTCCTTTTTGTATTTCTGAATTACTAACATGCAGTCCATACGGCTGTGAATTGGAGGAAATTATGATGGAAAACCAACAAACTTTGTACTACGAATTCGCCCCGACTGAGGAAGGGAAAATGGTTGTCGATCCCGCGAAAACTGCCTTATTGATCGTTGATATGCAACATCAATTCATTAGTAGAGATGGCTTAGATGCCAAATTAGCCCGAGAACGCGGCATGTTTGATAAGTGGGAGTACTTCTTCGATCGGATTGATGACATTGTCGTTCCAAACAATAAAAAGCTGCTGGACTTTTTCCGTAGTAACCAACTGGAAGTAACATTTGGCCGCATTGCATGCCATCATAAAAACGGCCGCGATCGTTCACCAGTACAGCGCCGTCCAGGATGGAACAATATTTTACTGCCGATCGGCGATCCGGGAGCGGAAATGGTGGAGGAGCTGAAGCCGCTGGATGATGAAATTGTCGTTAATAAAACAACGGACAGCGTATTGAGCGGAACGAACTATGAATTCCTACTACGCAATATGGGCATTGAAACGGTCGTATGCACGGGCGTGGTTACCGACCAATGTGTCGCTTCCACTGTCCGCAGTTTAGCAGATGCCGGATTTGAAGTGATTTTGGTGGAAGATGCATGTGCCGCGGCAACACAACAATTGCATGACGCAGAAATCATGATCATGAATCAAATCTATTGCCAAGTGATGAGTACGGAAGAAACGATTCAGTTGATTGAGGAACAATTACAAGAAGAAATTCTAGTTTAAGGATAGAGAGGAAGCGGGCGAGATGACGACCATGCAGCAAAACACATCAACAGATCAAGCGGCTCCGCAATTTAAGCGGGTTCTGAAACTGAGGGACCTGGTCATTTACGGAATCGCCTTTATGACACCAATCGCTCCGGCTTATATTTATGGCTATGCTTCCCAGCTGACACGGGGGATGCTGCCGCTATCTTATTTGGTCGCAATGTTCGCCATGATGTTTTCAGCATATAGCTACGGACGGATGGCTGCAGCTTTTCCTGTTTCGGGATCCACTTATACATATACACAGCGTGCGATCAATCCGCACTTGGGCTTTTTCGCTGGCTGGGCCATGTTTATGGATTATGTTCTGGTTCCGCTCATTGTCTTTATGATCGGTGCGTCATACGCCAACGCGTTAGTTCCGTTTATTCCTTATTGGGTATGGGTGCTCATCATAGCAGGCGTGATTACGGTGATTAATATTCTCGGCATGCAGATGGCCGCTAAAACGAACCGGATTCTCGTTTTATTCATGGGAGTCATCGTCGCCATCTTCGTGATCTTTTGTATAAAAGCGATCACAGTAGAAGAGGGGGCGTCCGCTTTAGTTTCCATTACACCGTTCTTTGCCAGTGATACGTTCGCAATCGGAGCGATCGTCTCGGGCGCAGCGATTGCCTGCTTCTCCTTTTTAGGATTTGACTCCATAACGACATTATCTGAAGAAGCAGTGAACCCCAAAAATGATATTTGGAAAGCGGCTATTCTTTCCTGCTTGATTGGCGGCATCATTTTCATTGCGCAAGCGTATGTGGCGCAGCTTGTCTGGCCGGATGTAGGAAGTTTCAAATCTGCAGATACGGCTTTGTTCGAGGTGGCGGAACGTGCAGGCGGTGCACTGTTAGCGACGTTGTTTACAGTAGCTGTTATCGTCTCCACATTTACCGCAGGTTTGACAGGACAAGCGAGTGCTTCACGTCTAATGTTCAGTATGGGGCGTGATGAAGTGCTGCCGAAAAAGTTCTTCACAAGGTTGCATCCTAAGTATCAAACACCTATGTACAATATTTTATTAATGTGTGGAATTAGTATTGTGGGAGCGATCTTTTTACCGATTAATTTGGTCGCCGAATTAATGAACTTTGGCGGACTGACAGGTTTCATGTTCGTAAACTTATCGGTCATCGTCTATTACTTTTTCCGTAAAAAGGAACGCAAAATAGTCCGCTACTTCTTACTTCCCGGCTTTGGTTTTCTTATCTGTTTCTATCTATTTATTAACTTGTCCCATACGACACTGAAGGTCGGTTTTGTATGGCTTGCCCTTGGGGTCATCTATTCGCTCGTGACGACGAAAGGCTTTAAGAAACTGCCTCCTGCGCTGGCCGAGATGTAACAATGTAAAAAGAGTGCCTGGATAAATTCCGGCACTCTTTTTATATCTCAACTTAACGAAATAATAGCCAAGCTATGATGGGGGCAAGCAATGAACTCAATATTGCATTCAATGTCATGGATACAGAGGCCATCGAAAACGCAAGCTCATTATATTCGGCAGCTTTTGATGTTCCTAATGCGTGGGAGGCGCTGCCGAGGGCGATTCCTCTGCCGACAGGACTTTCCACACCGAAGAGGCGAAAGATGTATGGAGCTAACATGGCACCGAATATCCCTGCAATCATGACGCCGACAATTGCCATAGACGCCCGGCCACCTAAGCCGTCGGCCACCGCCATCGCGACGGGGGTTGTAACCGATTTAGGGAGAATGGAAAGGGTCAAGGAGTGGTTTAAATGAATCCATTTGGCAATCAGCGCCACACTCACCATTCCGACGAAACCGGCGATGGCCACGTTTCCTACGATGAGAACCAAGTGTTTCTTTAAAAACTCCCGTTGCTTATATAGGGGAAAAGCTAGTGCCACGACAGCAGGGCCAAGAAGCGAATTGATCCACTTACCGCCCTCCATGTAGCTTTCATATGGAATTTTACAGGCAACTAGAATCACTATGATCAAAAAGGTAGATGTTAACACTGGTATTAAAAATGCATAGGCGAGCCTTGCATAAAGCTTTGCCATCATAAAAAAGCAAGCGAACGTCAAAAGGATCATGAGGAATGCGTATACTGCTTGTTGCATTTTTTGTCCTCCTTCCTTTTCTCTGCACTCTTCTCAAAGAATTGGCTGGATAGTCCGGAAATCCCGATTGTAAGAATGGTGCTGACAAGGACAGCCGCGAATAAAAGCAAGCCTTGCCAAGAGAGCAAGAAAGGAAATTTCATGATACCGACCGTCATTGGTACGAATAATAACGTTAAGATGCTTAGCAAAAAGCCAGCACCTTGATCAATCAATTGGACAGGCACCACTTTCAAGCATAAGCAAAGAAAGAGGAGAATCAGTCCGATAATGCTTCCGGGAATAATTAAATGGAAGAAATTCTGTATCACAGTGCCAATATACGAAAAAATAAAGAGGATGCCTATTTGTAAGCAAATAATAAGAGGTTTCATGTAAACGTTGCTCCTCCGCTGAGGAACAACTTCCTTCTTTCTAGTTTGTTTTTCTAAGATGATCACATGACAAGTGGGATGTTTTGAATTCGTCTTTCCGAAATGTGGATTTGTTCTGTTATGCGGTACGAGTGCTCAATTCTGCAAATTCTTGCTGATGGATTGGTACGTATTATCCAGATGAAGCAGCACTGCTTTTTTGGCTTGTGCCACATCCCGCAAACGCAGCGCTTCAATAATAGAGCCGTGTTCCTGAATAATTTCTTCTAGGCTTTTGCCCGACTTTAATGCAGCCATCCCGAACCATTGAAAGTGGTCTGTGAGATTTTTTATTAATTGATGCAGCCGGCGGTTTCGGCTTAGCTCTGCAAGATATAAGTGGAACTCTGAATCGAGTTGCACTACTTTAAAAGCATCATGTTTCTCGTCAGTTAGTTCTTTGTAATTTAATTCAATTTGATGCAATGTCTCTTCATTCAACAAAGGAATGAGAAGTTCGACTACAAGCACTTCATTGGCGCGCCGGAGCTCAAACACTTCCCGGACATCCGTCTCAGTAATATCTTTCACAAAAATACCTTTTCGGGGAACGGACAATACCCATCCCTCCACTTCCAGCTGTTGCAAGGCAAGCTTCAATGGAGTCCGGCTAATTCCAAGACTGTCACTTAAAGAGCGCTCAGAAAGCATAGCGCCAGGCTCTATGGAATATGAGATAATCGCTTTTTTAATCTCCCTGTAAGCCTGGTCCTTAAAAAGTTCAGGTTGTGCTATTTTGCTTAAATCCATCGTATCCCCTCCGAAGTAGGAAAGCTGGTATCTGGAATACCAGATATAATTAAAGTATATCACCATAATAAAAGTTGGGCAAATTCATTTCTCAAGCAATTGTGCAGGAAATCTATTCATTGTCCGCATAATAACCTTTCGTAATTCATACAGTAACATGTACTGTGGAGGAAGGGGATCATGCATGCAATATTATTATGGAAATCAAATGCCTTTGCGTTTGCTGGATGAAGCGGAGTTTTGGAAACACCAGGAGGCGGAGCATACGGAAGTCATTCGGGAGGCATTGAATGGACTGGAGCCGGAATATGTGCAAGCACTCAAAGAGTGGGAACAAGCGTTGACGGAAACTCATCAGCAAGTCGTGAGCTACGTGGAAACGGTCAATCGGATGGGGTATACATTTGAGGAGCTCCAAGAGCAAGTTACGGAACTGATCAAATACTGCCTGGACGAGAGCTTGAAGTTTATTGACCTATGCCGAGAAATTGAGGCGAACAGCGCAGCAGCGAAAGATAATCCGTTCGCCAAGACACTCCTCAATCATATAATTCGAGAGTCAGAATATTTTGTGGGCATCGCCCGAATTATTTTATATGGGCATACTCCGGCTTGAAGGTTGCTCTAGAAAATTATTAACAGAATAATGTTTAACGCACCTGCAAACGTGGAATAGATAAAAGGTGGTTTACATGAAGGCAGGTGATGAAGATGTCAAAACAATGGAATTTTATCTTTGAAAACAAACTAATTACTGTATATGCCAAAGATAAAGAGCGTGCGGAACAAAAAGCGCGTGCAATATATGAGGACTTACAAAAGAGCGCAAGTTAAGAAGCACCGGCCGGGCGGATGGCTGGTGTTTTTTATTTGATTGAGCGGGTACCAGGTTGAACGCCAATATGAAGAGGCGAACGCCAGAATAACGAAATGAACGCCAGAAAACCCGGCTGAACGCCAGAATAACGAAACGAACGCCAGAAAACCGGCTGAACGCCAGAATAACGAAACGAACGCCAGAAACCGTTGCCGAACGCCAGAATAACGAAACGAACGCCAGAAACCGCGGCTGAACGCCAGAATAACGAAATGAACGCCAGAAACCGCGGCTGAACGCCAGAATAACGAAATGAACGCCAGAAACCGTGGCCGAACGCCAGAATAACGAAACGAACGCCAGAAACCGCGGCTGAATGGTCTTCTGTCAATAAAGTGGACAGCTAAAAAATGATAATTCCTTTCTAAAACCCTACCGCGCTTCGCTTGCTCGGACAGTCATGATCATCGGTTCAAAAGCGAACCGATGATCACGACTGTCAAACTGTTACGAAACTGTTCGCTCTGAGAGTTGGAAGCCCGCTTTTTTTTCATACGTTTCCGGCGATAGATAACCGAGCGTAGAATGACGTCTTCTCGTGTTGTAAAAGTCGTCGATGTAGTGGCTGATGGCCTCTCGTGCCTCTTTCCGTGTTCTGAAGCGGCGGCGATAAACTAACTCTTTCTTAAGAGTGGCATGAAATGATTCGATGCAGGCGTTATCGTACGGATCTCCTTTTCGGCTCATGCTAATCTGAAAGTTATTCCACTTCAGTCGGTCGATATAGTCCGTTGAACAGTACTGGGAACCACGATCGGAATGATGGAAAAGCTCTCCCTCGGGATTTCGCAGAAGCAGCGCCTTCTCCAATGCCTGAAGCGGCAGCTCTGTCACCATGGTGGCCTCTAGGCTCCAACCGACGATTTTTCTAGAGAAGAGATCCATGACACTCGCCAGATACAGCCAGCCTTCCATCGTCCAGATGTACGTGATGTCGGCGACCCAGACCTTATTCGGCGCATCGACGAGAAATTTACGCTCCAGCAGGTTCGGATAGATGAACTGATTATGGTTGGAATCCGTTGTCGTCGTGAATTTCACTTCCGGTACAGCGCGCAGCCCCATCTCCTTCATGAGCCGGCCGACGGTCCGCTCGCATACAGAATAGCCCCATTCCTTGAGGTCTTCAAGAATACGGGGACTTCCATAGGTGCCAAGGCTTTCATGATAGGATTTAGCGATCATTCGCTTGAGTTCCTCTCGCCAGGCCGTCCGTTCTGTTCTGTCGTCTTGGGCTTGTTGGCAAGCCCATTTATAGAAGCCGCTTTTCGATACCTCGAGTACTTGGCACATCTTCACTACGCTATATTCGTCCTTATGGTCTCGGATGTACGAATAGATCACGTTCGGCTTTTCATGAAGACATGCATGGCCTTTTTTAAGATTTCAAGCTCCTCATCCCGGTCTCTCAGCTGTTTTTCAGCCTCTCGGAGCTTCTTCTCCATCTCGGAGAATGTGTGGAGCTGGCCATCCGGATTCGCCAGTCGTTCCTGCTTTTCCCGATACTGCTTCGCCCAATTGCGTATGGTCGAGGGACTCATCCCGAATTCATATGCAAGGTCCGTTGCTTTCCGCCCTTCTTCTACCAGAAGCTTGGCGATATGTTCCTTCACTTCCTGCCGTTGATGTTTGCCCATATTTGACACGCCCTTTTT
>NZ_JAKMHX010000038.1 GCF_022048975.1 Sporosarcina cyprini
CATATCCATTCGCTAACCGCTCGTATAACCAGCCAACCGCTCATTTATTCCTGTAACCTCTCGTTTCTTCCTGCTAACCGCTCGTATCTGCTCTCTAACCGCTCGTATACTAATTAACTCTCCCATTCAACTATCTGTCACTTTCCTCTCCCCCTGCAGCTAATAAAAAGCAGCTCAGATGTTCTACGGACACCCCCCTGTTTATATTGCGAATCAAATGCCGTTTCTCGATTACAAAAAAAGACCGTACAGCAAACATGGCATTTCATCATGTTTGCTGACGGTCTCCTCACTATTAAATTGTTTCGCTTCTTTTGCTCCGTGCATAGAGACTGGCTGCCTTTTTGGCAGCTTCCTTAAAAAGCGCCTGTAATTGCTGGAATGCTTGTGGACTGCGCAGTTTTAATTTGACGAAATCAATCCGCTCTTTGCCGTTCATCGGTTCAATGGCACTTCTTTCATCCACTGCATCACAATATACGGCGAGCATTTCTTCGTATAATTGAATGGCTTGTCTCATCCATTGTCCGACGGATGGATTTTTCTCCGCTCGACCTTGATGGATGGTTTCCTGCAATGATGACCATGTCTTCATTGCATTGTCCACCTTACTTTTTGCAGCCTCTGCATTGTCATTCATTTTCTTTCATCCGTTTCTTTCCTTCTCTGCACATCGTGAGAAGTGGACATTCGGGACAATTCGGCTTTTGAGCCTTGCAATGATAGCGTCCGAAAAAGATGAGTTGGTGGTGGACATCACACCATCTTTCTCTCGGCGTCCAGCGCATGAGCTTTTCCTCCACTTGAAGAGGTGTGTCTTTCCAACGATTCATGGCGAGCCTTTTTGCTACCCGCTCCACATGGGTATCGACGGCTAACGCAGGAATGCCGAATGCATTGGATACGACGACATTCGCGGTCTTTCTTCCTACGCCTGGAAAGGTCGTTAGCAAGTCGCGATCTCCCGGGACAATTCCGCCGTATTCATCTACTAGCAACTTGCACAGTGCCTGGATGTTTTTCGCTTTATTTCGAAAGAGACCGATGGACCGGATATCATTTTGTAATTCTTCCAGCGGCACAGCCAAATAGTCTTCTGGCCTTTTATATTTCTGAAAAAGATCCGCTGTTACCCTGTTGACGAGCACGTCCGTGCATTGAGCGGATAGCAGCGTTGCAATGACCAGCTCGAAAGGGTTTTTATGAACCAGCTCACAATGGGCATCCGGGAACATTTTAGCAATTTCGTCCAGGCATACTTCCCATTGTTTTTTTGTTAACATGTCAGCATCACCCTATTCCCGTTCTTCCAACCAATTGTAAAAGTGAATTTTACCTGAAGTTGCCTCACGCTTTGGCATCGGCCGTCCGATTGAAGAACGGAACGGCTTCACATTGCGCTCGATATCCTCCAGTGATTTCACATTCTTTTTCTTCCATTCGAACAAAATACGGTCGATATAGCGCAAGCTCAATTTTTGCGCCAGCACCGCTTCTTTTAGTGCCGCTCGAATGACCTCCACGCGATGGCCATCTTGATCAAGCCACATGGAAATTGTTTCACATTCCATCGGCGAGAGAAGCCTGCCGAATTCCTGTTCAAACAGCGTAAAGATTTCTCCTTCTTCATTGCAATTATTCTGCTCTTCTGCCTGTCCCTCTTCTATAGCGATTTGCTCCATGATGCGGCTCCATAGTGGAAGCAGAGAGAACTTCTCATGAAGGACTCCTTTTTCGTCCTCACTTTGCTCAATCGCCAGGAAACCACGGCGCATGAGATGCTGAAGAATATCCGTCACTTCTTTTTCAGTTAGCTGCATCCGCTCTGCAAATGCGGGCGGGATTGGAAACATGACACCTGCCGATTGAAATGAAAGCATCTGCAGAATAAGCATGGCATCCACATCTTTTATGCCGAGTGATTTATAACGCTGAAAAAAAAGCTGGGAAATGGTTACATTTCCCTGCTCAATCCAAGTACGGAGCCGTTCTTCCTGTTGCATTGTCAGAACACCTCTCTTTATTATGGGTAAAGACGATTCAATAGACGTGGGAACGGAATGGATTCTCTGACATGTTCAGCGCCAGAAATCCATGCAACCGTCCGCTCCAAACCAAGTCCAAAGCCGGAATGGGGAACCGCCCCATATTTGCTAAGATCCAAATACCATTCGTAGGCAGTTTCATCTAGATTGTGTTCCTTGATCCGTTGCTTCATCAATTCATAGTCATGAATCCGCTCAGATCCACCAATGATTTCGCCATAGCCTTCTGGCGCGATCAAGTCGGCACATAGGACAACGTCATCACGGTCCGGATGAGGCTGCATGTAGAATGGTTTAATGCCGATCGGGTAATGCATGATGAACACCGGTTTGTCATAGTGTTCCGCAATTGCTGTTTCATGCGGTGCTCCGAAATCATCGCCCCACTGGATGTCGTCAAATCCTTTTTCGTGAAGGAATTTAATCGCATCATCGTATGTAATGCGTGGGAATGGAGCTTGCACCTTTTCAAGTTTTGAAATGTCGCGTCCGAGCCGCACCAATTCAAGCGGGCAGTTTTGAAGAACGGATTGAACAATATGCGTAACAAATTGTTCTTGAACCTCAAGGCTTTCTGCATGCTCAACAAACGCCATTTCCGGCTCAATCATCCAAAACTCGATCAAGTGGCGACGAGTCTTTGATTTCTCGGCACGGAACGTAGGACCGAATGAGAATACTTTTCCTAACGCCATGGCAGCAGCTTCCATATAAAGCTGGCCGGACTGGGATAGATACGCGTCTTCATCGAAATATTTAGTATGGAATAATTCAGATGTACCTTCAGGTGATGAACCCGTCAAAATTGGCGGATCAATCTTCACAAAACCATTCATATGGAAAAACTCATATGTGGCACGAATGATTTCATCACGGATTTTCATAATGGCATGTTGTTTTCTGGAACGCAGCCACACATGGCGGTGATCCATTAGGAATTCAGTGCCATGTTCCTTTGGTGTAATCGGATAATCAACTGCTTCATGTATCACTTCAATTTCCTTTACTTGCAGTTCATATCCGAACGAAGAACGCTCATCCGTTGTTATTTCACCGATAATATATAGGGAGCTTTCTTGCGTCAAAGACTTCGCTTTTGCGAACATGTCTTCTCCCACTTCTTCCTTCACTACAACACCTTGGACAAACCCGGAGCCGTCGCGCAGCTGCAAAAATGCAATTTTACCACTGGAACGTTTGTTGGCAAGCCATGCTCCCATTTTTACTGTTTCGCCTACATGATCAGGCATCTCGTGTATCATAATTGTTTTCATAAGGACCTCCAAATACTATTGCAGTTTTAGTGTGCTTTATTATTTACAGTTCTTTTCAACAAATTCACGCATCCGTTTAATTGCTTCCTCAATTAAATCGATTGATGTCGCATACGAAAGGCGGATTGTATCCGGAGAACCAAAACCGGAACCTGGAATGACGGCGACCTTTGCTTCTGTTAATAAAGCCGAAGCAAACTCATCGACATTTGAAAAGCCTGTTTTCTCAACCGCTTCCGATACTTCAGGCAGCAAGTAAAATGCCCCTTGAGGTTTTACGACTTTAAAACCTGGAATAGCGGCAAGTTGCGGATATACTTTTTCCAAACGTGATTCGAAATCTTGTCGCATTACTTCTACAGCATCTTGCGGCCCGTTATACGCTTCGATTGTGGCATATTGGGAAGTGGTCGTCGGATTTGATGTAGAGTGGCTTGCCAGGTTAGTCATCGCCGAAACGACTTCTTTATCGCCGGCAATATACCCAATTCTCCACCCTGTCATGGAGTGAGATTTGGAAACACCATTAATAATAAAAGTCCGCTGTTTTGCATCTTCTGATAGCTGGGCAATCGATGTATGCTTCGCATCACCGTAAATCAGTTTCTCATAAATTTCATCAGAAATGATCCAAACATCTTTCTCTTTGCAGACCTCAGCAATTTGCTTCAGCTCTTCTTCCGAGTAGATCATGCCTGTCGGATTCCCTGGCGAATTCACGATGACAGCCTTTGTTTTATCGGTGATGGCTGCTCGAATTTGCTCAGCCGTCACTTTGAAGTGCGCATCCGCTCCCGCTTCTACGAAGACAGGTTTACCGCCGGCAAGTTTGACTTGCTCAGGGTAGCTGACCCAGTACGGAACGGGAATGATGACTTCGTCACCAGGATTAATGATAACTTGAAATAATGTATAGAGGACATGCTTGGCGCCGACGCCTACCATGATCTCATTGCGGGCGTATGCAAGCCCTTGATCTCGCTGCAGCTTTTCAATGATGGCATCCTTTAGAGCGGGAAGGCCTCCGGAAGGCGTATACTTCGTCTTTCCGTCTTTCATCGACTCATACGCCGCTTCTAGGATGTTTGCCGGTGTATTATAATCCGGTTCGCCCGCTCCTAGGCCAATCACATCGATGCCGGCATCCTTCATTTCCTTTGCCTTCGCTGTAATAGCCAATGTTGTTGAAGGGGTTAATGTACTAACTCTTGATGCCAATTCCTTTGTCAATTTCATCCGCTCCCTTATGCCTCAAAGATTCAAGATACGTTTCCACCACTGTCCGTTTTCAAAAAACACATAGACATAATTCAACTTGCCGTTTTCACTGCGGAATGCCACTTCCCATATCGGGTGGTCTTCTTCCAAGCCTAACGTCACATGGAGAATCTTATCCACTTTCAATTCTTTTTTAACTGCCTCAATTGCTTTATCGGGTGAGATGCCATCTGCAAGTGCGACTTCGCCAACCACTTCCCCCTTATCGGTGCTGATGAAGACGGCCTTTTCTTTGCCTGCCTCATCTTTACCATACACGGTAACAAGAGAAGTTGTTCCATTATACGTTTCGGACCGTTCGGCAGTGGCCAATTTCCCCGAGGACAAAGCGACTTCAGAGCTTTTCTCGCCGACTGTAGCATACGGTTTGTTCGCATTATAGAAAACAAGGATAAAGATGGCGATTCCGAGTGCAAGCAAAAAAGCGGTAATAAATTTTATCCAATTCAGCAAAAACTTCCACATCCTGTCTCGGAAACATCTCGCAATTAATTATTTAATCCATAAGCTCTTTTGGATTCTTATTCATTATAACAATCTTCGAGCTCGTTCACCATACGTTCAAGCGACACTTTTTTTACGGGAACGGAAGGCAAGGAATTAAGAAAACGTCTGCCATACGACTTTGTTTCAATCCTTCGATCCAAAATGATGAAGAAGCCTCTTTCCCCAGAAGAACGGACTAAACGGCCAAACCCCTGCCTCAATCGCATGATCGCCTCTGGCAATGCATAGCCGGTGAAAGGATTAATACCCGAATCCGTCAATTTGTCCGCTCTCGCCTTGAATACAGGATCATCGGGCGAAGTGAATGGGAGCCGAACGATGATGATCGCTGATAACGCATCACCGGGAACGTCCACTCCTTCCCAAAAACTATTCGTTCCGAACAGGACGGACTGCTCAAATTGGCGGAATGATTTCAGCAGCTTCATGCGGCTGCCAGAGCTCACTCCCTGAGCAATTAACGCATATTCGGAAAGCAGTTCACTTTCCAAAATCAATTCATACGTCTGCCTTAGCATATCCAGTGAAGTAAATAACGCGAACAGCCTGCCGCCTGTCGCCATAACCGTCTGAACGATGGCATCCGCGACGGCTTCCACATATTCGCTTTGCGCAACCTGCTGGATGTCAGGCATATCTTTCACAATGAAGATATTCGCACCATCATAAAAATGAGGTGGTGCCTCAAATGTCATAAGCGGAACATTCTCTTCTATGCCAAGCTGGCGCAATACAAAACGTTTGTCCTCTTGAACAGACATTGTGCCGGAAGTCCACACAATCCCGACATGCTCTTTCTTTAGTTCCGAGATGAATTGGCTAATATGGGAGGAACCGTCGATCGGGCTTTTTACTACAGTCAAGCTGCCTGGGATGCTGCGTCGATCTTTTTCCAGCCAGATGGCGAAATTCTCCCTTTTTTCATCGAGAAAAATTTCGACCCAGTCCCCTGCTTTGATCGCTAATTCGCGAACCCAGTAGGCCCATTCGGAAAGATATGCCTTTTCCTTGTCTGTCATCTGATCCTGGACAGCAGATAAGGCACTCGTGTAGGACTCCGCAAATTTATAGTATTGATACATCGATTCTGCGACACGCGCCAACGGCTGGCTATCTATTTGCAAGGAAACCAGCGGCACCACAATGCGATTGCTCCTGGCACTGTTATGCTGCTCATTTGGTGATTCCGTCAACAGGCGGATCGCATCATCGAACGCATGCATGAAAGCATCATGCAATTCGAATAGCTGATCCTTAACATATTGGCTGAATGTCCCAAAACGTTTGTGCAGACGGTCGACTTCGAAAAGAAGCTGCCCCTCCGCGTCTGAACTGATTTGTCCGATGACATATTTCCAATTCGTATAGGAAAGGACCGTTTCATTCGAATGGTTAGCGATTTGAATCATCTGATGGGCTTCATCGACGATTAATCCTCCAATTGATTGGAATGCTTTTTTATCGCGATAGCTATCAGATAACAGCGTCGAGTGATTGGTAATGATCAGATCCGCATGTGGACAAGAAGCCAACATCCGATTGTGAAAATCGGCAATTTGTTCATCCGGCGAGAGAACAGAAGATTGCTTCCGTATCCTATCCAAGAACAATTGACCACCGCCGGAAACATTCAGTTCTGTTAAGTCACCCGTAGCGGTTTCGGTGAGCCATACGAGAATTTGCATGATTGCAAACGTCTCATCGTATGATTCATCGATGATCCGCATGAGTTCCTCAAGCTTCCCTAATGAAATATAATGTTCCCGCCCCTTTAGGATAGCAATGCGAAGATCGGCTTCCATCATCCGGCTGATCTTGTCGTAATCTTCAACCGCCATTTTGTCGATCAGATGATTCGTTCCCGTACTTATGACGACGGGTTTGCCCTTTTTCGCGGCATACATGGCAGCCGGAAATAAATAGCCTATCGTCTTTCCGATACCCGTCGGCACCTCCGTTGCTATTTCCTGTTTACCCTCCAAGGCATCCCAAACAGCATCCATAAATTGAAATTGCGCTTCCCTTTTATCTACTGGATGGAACACTTTTCCGAGAAGCTCCATTTTTGCTTTGTCGTCTTTGTAAGGAAAAGGCTTCACTGCAGCTTTGCTAAAAACCGAATAGGCTTCTTCCTGTCTGTAAGGAATTCCCCGAAAAACAGCAAGCTGAGTTGGAAGTTCTTGATCTCTGCTCTCGTTCAAGGCCTGGTACATCAGCATAGAAATATCGGATCGAAGTGAAAATGATCTGCGATGGAGCAGTTTCAATGTCAATGCAGGCAGCTTTCTCAATTTGTTAAGACAAGCTAAAAACAAATGGGCTGTCGCTTCCGCATCATCATCCGCACGATGAGCTACAGGCAAAGATATGCCCAGTTCTTCCGCAATATCTTGGAGCCGGTAACTTGGAGAAGTCGGAAATAGGATTTTCGCCAATTCAACCGTATCAATTTTTTTACCAGACCATTTGTTTACCCGGCATCGTGTAAATTCACTTTGCAGAAAGGACAGGTCGAAGTCCGTATTATGGGCAATAAAAACTTTACCCTCGAGCAACGCCGACACTTCCGATGCAATGTCGTCAAACAACGGTGCATCCTTTACATCTTCCTCTGTAATTGAGGTCAATTGTTGGATAAAGATCGGAATGTCCCTGCCTGGGTTAACAAATCGTGAATACTTGCTTGTTATTTTTCCATTCTCGATCAAAACAATCGCTATCTGGATAATCCGATCGCCTCTTGAAGGTGAATGGCCGGTCGTTTCCAAATCGACGACCGCATATGTATGTGTTGTCATTCCATCATCATCTTCCTGTTTGGATACTACACGGATTGTACCATACAAACGGTTCTGGATAGAGGATTTTGCTATATTAAAACTAAAAAAAGAGGACCGGCATTGTGGAAACCGCCTCTAATTGCCAGGTAAATCCGTCAATTGGAGGCTTACACACTGCCTGACATCCTCTACGCATCCGATTATACAGTCATGCTCGGTTTTTCCACAATTCGTTCTTTAATTCCATTGTTTTCGTCCATAATGAGGACGGTAGGCGCATGATGTTTTGCTTCTTCATCCGAAACATAAATATACGATATGACAATAATGATATCCCCCGGCTGAACAAGGCGTGCTGCTGCACCATTTACGCACATGACCCCGCTGCCGCGTTCACCTGCAATGATATACGTTTCAAATCGCGCGCCATTATTATTGTTGACGATATGCACTTTCTCGTTCGGAAGCAATCCTGCCGCGTCTAATAGATCCTGATCGATCGTAATGCTTCCAACGTAATTCAAATTTGCTTCCATCACAACTGCGCGATGCAGTTTGCTATTCATCATCATTCTGAACATGAAGTATCATCCTTTGTTGACATAATAATATTATCTATTAATCTTGTTTTGGAGAATTTTACAGCACAAGCTAAGATGAATTCAGTGACCTCATCACTTGCTGCGCCTAGATTTGGATACGACAGCACTTTGGCGTAATCGACTTTGCCGGATGTCTCATCTGTAATATATTCGGCCATCGCCTTTTCGATTTCATGTGGTGCAGCTGTGCCGACCATTCGCTGACCGAGCTGCAGTGCTTTATAGATGCTAGGAGCTTCGCTTCTTTCTATTTCACTCAAATTGACATTTCTTGAGCTTTTGGCGAGACCGTTTGCCTCTCGCACCGTCGGGACACGCACGATTTCTGTCCGCAGATTAAAGTCACGGACAAATGTTTCGATAATGGCAAGCTGCTGTGCGTCTTTCATCCCAAAATAGGACCGGTCAGGATCCACCATATTGAACAGCTTTAATAGGACTTTCAAAACGCCATCAAAATGGCCTGGCCTCGATGCGCCGCACAAAACATCCGCCTGCTGGCCGGGCAAAATACGGATTCCTCCGTCGGTCGGGTACATTTCCATAGCGGACGGTGTGAATAAGAAATCTACTCCCGCATCTTTGGCAAGCGCCATATCCCGCTCCAAATCCCTGGGATACGCTTCGTAATCCTCCCCTGGCCCAAATTGCGCCGGATTGACAAAGATACTCATGACTACGATGTCATTATCTGCTTTCGCCTTGGAAACTAGGGATAAATGTCCTTCATGCAAGAAACCCATCGTTGGCACAAAGCCGATTGACCTTCCATTACGATTATTTCGATCCAAGTGTTTTATGAGTTCGTTTTTAGTAGTGATTACATCCATCGCCTTTGTCCTCTTCTCTTTCAATTTCCGCCATACAAGGCTGCCAGCTCTTCTTCTTTCATTGTGAAACTATGCTTGGCTGCTGGAAATTCACCTTGTTTGACAGCGCGATTGTACGCCATAAGCCCATTCGTAATTTCGGAACCAATGCTGGCATATGCTTCAACGAATTTTGGCACATGGTGTTTTCCGTATTGGACGGTGTCATGGAAAACAAGCACCTGACCGTCAACCGCACTTCCTGCGCCAATGCCAATGACCGGCACAGAGACCGCTTTTGCCAGCTCTTCTGCAAGCTGGTGAGGAATGCATTCCACGACAATCATGCATGCACCAGCGTCCTCACACGCCTTCGCATCACGAATGAGTTGCTGCGCTGCTTCAGCCGTCTTACCTTGGACCTTGTAACCGCCAATGACAGCGGCCGATTGTGGAAGCAGGCCAAGATGCGCTACTACTGGAATACCTGTTGAAGTGAGCAGCCGAATGCCATCAATCACCTTGCCGGCCCCTTCCAACTTTAGTGCATTCGCACCCGTCTCCTGAAAAAGACGCATCGCGTTCTGAAGCGTGCGATCTTCCGAGCCATGGTACGTCCCGAACGGCATATCAACGACAATAAAAGTGTCCCTTGCTCCTCTGCGTACCGCTTTGCCGTGGTGGACCATATCTGCCACCGTCACAGAAACGGTAGAGTCGTAACCAAGAACGACCATGCCGAGTGAATCGCCAACGAGAAGAACATCCATTTCCGCCTCCTCTGCCAGTTGCGCAGATGGATAGTCGTACGCTGTCAGCATCACGATCTTTTCTCCATTTTGCTTCATTTTCAAGAAATCTGCCGTGCTCTTCATTTACTACCATCTCCCTCTCGATTAAGTTCAACACTGAAGGCCATGCGTTCGAACTGTCTCTTAGAGAAAACCGAAGTTGAATATCTATGCTGTTGTCTGCCAAAACAAATAAAAACCCTTCCAATCCAAAAAAGGACAGAAGGGTTGTGTTGTAAGCAGTAATGGTTTCCTCCGTCCCTGTCTTTTCCAAGATCAAGGCAGAACTTATAAAATTTCAAGACATGCCGGTTACTGGTGCAGTTCGGTGATGATACTGCCCTTCAGCCTAACTATAACAAAACGCATAATCGTTGTATACCGTTATTTTGCGATTTGAATATCTGCGGAATAAATTCCCCGAATTGTTCCATCATCGAGTTTCAGCTCCAACAGCCCTTCTTCGGAAATGCCGATTGCTGTTCCTTCAATCGTCTCATTCAACATGACGGCACGAACCCGTTTGCCAACTGTATTGGAATAGCTCTCCCAAAGTAATTTAATCGGCGCAAATCCATTCTTTACATACATTTTTGTATATAACTCCAAATAATAAAGAATGGCTGCAACCAAACGGGATCGATCGACCTTTTCGCCCGTTACCAAATGTAGCGACGTGGCAATTTCTTGTAATTCCTCAGGAAAGTCTGCCTGTTCCTGATTCGCATTAATGCCCATTCCAAGAATGATCGCTTTGACCCGGTCCATATCCGCCTGTAATTCCGTAAGGATGCCGGTCATTTTCTTGCCGTTTATCAGAATATCATTCGGCCATTTGATTGTCGGCTGCACTTCGGCCACCTCTTCCATTGCCCGGACAATGGCAACCGCCGCCACTAGTGTCATTTGCGGCGCTTGCTGCGGCATAATGGATGGCCGTATGATCAAGCTCATCCAAATCCCTTTTCGGGCCGATGAAGACCAAGGGCGAGACATTCTGCCTTTTCCGGCGGTCTGTTCCTCGGCAATGATCAACGTCCCGTCTGCTGCCCCATTTTGTGCTTCTTCATGCGCAATGGATTGTGTCGTAGGACAGCTCTCGAAATATTGGATATGCCGGCCGTAATCGTTTGCCTTCAAATGGCGCTGAATTGCCGCTGCATTCACCACATCCGGTGTATCCAGCAAATAATATCCTTTTTTTCGGACAGAACCGATTTGATAGCCGTCGGACTCCAATTCCTTTATATACTTCCACACTGCAGTTCGGGAAACACCCATTCGGTCTGCCATGTCCTGTCCTGAAACCGGTGTCCGGCCACTCATCATCAACTGTTTTAGTATTTCATCTTTGCCTCGTAAACTCATAGAGAAACCATCCCTTTATCTCTTCACTGTCGTTCCTGCAGTCACCCAGAATAACTGCCCGTTCGATTGTATCCAGCCACTCGCCGACCCAGCGGCCTCCCTTTGATTTGGACCAAGCAAGCAGGTCAGTACCTGTCACGGCCAGCTCTTGTTTTGACCGGATCGGCAATGCGGCAATCTTTTCCCGAATTTCATCCGGGCCGAGGAACGGATTATCCGGATGCAGGCATTGATAAATTGCTTCCGCTGCAAGGAGCACCTGCTCCCCCCATCGATAATAATCGATATTGGAATAAAATTGAGCCTCCCTTGTTTGGAGTACCGCATGTATAGATCGCAAAAAAGTTTTTTCCGCATTGGACATTTTATAGGCACGCGCTAGCTGCAACGGCTCCAAATCACCCGCCATCATCAAAGTAGCCCAACCTTCCAGCGAGGCTTGAAAAGGACCTTGCATACAGGAGGCTGCCCTGAACGTTTCAGGATAGGCCGGCAAATGCGCACCAATGCCCGTCTCACGAATGTACTCGAATGCCTTCGTCGGTTCCTTGCCAAGGAAAAGCTTGTCCCACTCGGCCTTTAAGCGCTCTGCTGCGATATGTTCGATCTCCTTAGCCAAAAGTCCAATTGCACCGCAAGTCGAATCTTCAATGGCAAAGCCAAGAACGGAGGAAAAACGGATTGCACGGAACATGCGGAGGGCATCTTCCTTGAAACGTTCCTCTGCTGCTCCAACCGCCCGGATCAAACGATTGTCGATGTCTTGTTTCCCTCCGAAAGGATCAATCAGTCTCCCGTCTAATGACAATGCCATGGCATTCATCGTAAAATCACGCCGTTTTAGATCTTCTTCGAGTGATCTGACAAATGTCACTTCGTCTGGCCTGCGATGATCCGAATAAGTACCTTCCGTTCGATAGGTTGTCACCTCAATCGGTTCACCTTCATACAGAACAAGAACGGTGCCATGTTGAATTCCAACATCTACAGTATTCGGAAAAACCTCCTTTACTTCTTCAGGAGTGGCAGACGTAGCTATGTCGATATCGGATGCCTCTTTTCCTAACAAGAGATCACGAACCGCACCGCCGACAAAAACCGCTTCATATCCCACAGAGAGCAGCTTCGAAACGACTCCTCTGCTGGCACTTGTCCCAAATGGATAGTTCATTTTCTTCCCGCCATTTCATAATAAAGGCTTTCATAACGTTCGACGATTGAAGCCGAATCAAAACGCCTTGGAACAGTTTGCAATGCATTCTGCCTGAATTCTTCGTGTAATGAGGCGTCCTGTAACAGGCTAAGTGCTTTTTCTGCAACACTTTTTGTATCGCCAAGCTCAACAAGAAAACCGTTCACCCCATCTTCTACTACTTCCGGAATGCCGCCAATATTTGTACCGATCGCAGGGACCCCGCATGCAAAGGCTTCAAGCAGGACAAGCCCGAATGCTTCCTTTTCAGATAGCAAAAGCATCACGTCGCTGATTGAAAGAAGCTCCGGCAAGTCATCTCGCTTCCCTGTAAAGACGACGTCTTCCAAAAGACCATGCTCCTTAACCAAGTCAAATATCGGTTTCCATTCAGGTCCTTCACCGACTAACAGGAGTTTCGCCTTTTCCTGCTGGCGTATCAGCCGGAAGCTTTCAATGATATCCGGTATTCGCTTTACCTTTCTGAAGTTCGAGATATGGATGAGCACCTTGTCCTCTTTGTCAATCCCAAGTTCCTCTTTTAGTCCAGGTGCATCAACCGGCTTGTATTTCTCTTCATCTATGAAATTGTAGATTGTGATTATTTCATTTGTTGGCTGAATCAGTTCCAGCGTCTCCTGCCGCAATGACGCGGATACGGCTGTTGTCACATTGGATTTGTCGATGCCGTAGCGCACCGTATTTCGGAGAGCAGGATCATGGCCAAGTACAGTTACGTCTGTGCCATGCAATGTTGTAATGACTCCGATATCCGAATTCGCCATATCCTTTGCAAGCGCAGCCGAAATCGCATGGGGCACCGCATAGTGTACGTGTAAAAGGTCCAGCTGTTCCGACTCGATTACTTGTGCAATCCGATTGGCAAGGGCAATGTCGTATGGTGGATACTTGAATACGGCGTACCCATCTATTTTCACTTCATGGAACTGGATATTCGGATGAATGTCCAGCAATCTGAATGGCTTGCTCGATGTAATATAATGCAATTCATGGCCTCGTTCCGCCATTTTCAAACCTAGCTCTGTCGCTACGACACCCGATCCACCAAGTGAAGGATAACAGATGACTCCCACTTTTAATTTTCTCAAATGACAACACCCCTCTCAAAAGCAGCTGGAACGCTTGCTTTAGTCTAAAATCTCTTCTAATCCATAAATTAAGCCGCTACTGCCGGCTACATGCCGGATGGCCATAATAATTCCAGGCATGAAACTATTCCGGTCAAATGAATCATGGCGAATCGTAAGCAATTCCCCTTCACCGCCAAGTAAAACTTGCTGATGGGCAAGCAGTCCAGGCAGCCGAACGCTGTGGATTTTCATGCCTTCCACATCTCCGCCTCTTGCACCTGCCAAGTGCTCCTGTTCTTCCGGATGTCCCTGGATATGACTCGGTCTGATGCTTTTTATCATGTTCGCAGTTTTTACCGCAGTTCCGGATGGCGCGTCCAATTTTCGGTCATGATGCATTTCAATGATCTCAACATCACCTAAGTATCGCGCCGCTTGTGCTGCAAATTTCATCATCAAGACCGCGCCGATTGAAAAGTTAGGAGCAATGATGGCACCAACGCCAGTTTCATTAACCAGTTCAGAAATGGAGTGCAGTTCCTCCTCGCTTAATCCAGAAGTTCCGACTACGGGATGGATGCCAAGCGAGATGGCTTCTTTCACATTATGAAAGACGGCGTCAGGATCCGTCACATCTAATAACACATCCGGTTGAACGTCCTTTGCCAATTCTGCTAAAGAGGTGTAAATTGGAATTCCGGCTGGGCCTTCACCGATGGAAGATCCGTTGATGTATTTCCCGCCGTGTTTATAATCTAATGCGGCAACTACCTCCGCATCCATCGCTTCCTCAATCGCTTTTCTGGCTGTAGTGCCCATTCTTCCTCTCGCACCTGCGATTGCTACTTTGATTGTCAATCCAATTCCTCCTTCTTCGTCCAGCGGTCTGCATCTCGATGTTTGAATTTATTTAAAACTGTTGTAAGGGAATCTTCCAGATCAATCCCTTGCGCATTAGCAAAGCAGATGAGGACAAACAACAGATCGCCCGTCTCTTCAGCTAGAGATTTTATGGCTTCCGTCTCTTTTTTCTTTTTCATGCCATACACATGCTGCACTTCCCTGGAAAGTTCGCCTAATTCCTCGGTCAGGCGTGCCAGTAATTCCATTGGCGGAAAATAGCCTTCCTTAAAACCGCTTATGTATTGGTCTACTTCATCCTGTAATTGTTTCATCGTTTTCAATTGTTCCATTTGCGTCTACTCCCTCCATTTGATATCGTATTCATTCAGGGGACTGTTGTCAAAATTTGAAGAATCATTGATAATAATATCGATAGTATTCAAAAGGAAAGGCGGGACAAGGGTTGTTGGCCGGCATAAAACTAAAAAATATCTTTTTCATCATCCTCGGAGCTGCCATATTCAGCTTTGGACTGGTTCATTTCAACATTCAACATGAGTTGGCCGAGGGAGGATTTACGGGTATTACCCTCATTTTGCTCTTTGCATTTAAATGGGATCCCGCCATTATGAACCTCGTCTTGAACATTCCGATGTTCCTGCTCGGTTGGAAGCTGCTCGGCCGTCGATCTTTTATTTATACGGTTCTCGGTACGGTGTCTGTTTCGGTATTTCTAAAGGTCTTTATGAAATACCAATATAACATTCATTTGGAAGGAGATATGTTCCTTGTCGCCCTGTTTGCCGGTGTTTTTATCGGCATCGGCCTCGGAATCATCTTCCGCTTTGGCGGAACGACCGGCGGAGTGGATATCATCGCCCGGCTTGGCCATAAATACAGAGGCTGGAGCATGGGGCGCACAATGTTCATGTTCGACGCAGGTGTCATTCTGCTGTCATGGATCGTCTACCTGGACCATCGTTCTGTCATGTACACACTCGTCGCTCTCTTTGTCGGGGCCCGTGTGATCGATTTTGTACAGGAAGGTGCCTACGCTGCGCGGGGAGCCTTTATCATATCAGATCATCAGGATGCCATTGCAACAAAAATTGCAGTTGATATGGATCGAGGGGTAACGGTTTTCAGAGGATATGGTCATTTCACCAAGTCCGACCGCGAAATTTTATATTGTGTCGTTGGCAAAAATGAATTGATGCGCCTGAAAAACATTGTCATTTCAGTCGACCCCCACGCGTTCGTATCCGTCACAGAGGTTCATGATGTGCTAGGTGAAGGATTTACTTTGGATGATCAGAAGCAACCATTGGAAAAGTAGTCAAAAAAACCGTCTTTACGAGTCGTAAGGACGGTTTTTCTGTGATCAGTCGTTCCGGTTCGTGAAAATCAACACAAGACGGAGCAATTCAAGCACAGCTACTGCAGTTGCCGCCACATATGTCATGGCTGCTGCACTTAGCACTTTCTTTGCGTGTGGCTCTTCTTCATTCCGAATAATGCCCAGTTCAACGATTTGATTCATCGCGCGGCTGGAAGCATTGAACTCAACCGGCAATGTGACGATTTGAAACAGCACACCGACAGCCATCAAAAGGATCCCAATACCCAATAAAGAGTTTAAGCTCGTTACAAACAAACCAATCATGATGAAAATCCAAGAAGCATTTGATGTGATGTTTGCGACCGGTGCTAACCGATGGCGGAATCGAAGGAAAGCATACGCCTCTTTGTCCTGTATAGCATGGCCAACTTCATGGGCTGCTACAGCAGTTCCCGCTACGGAAGCTTCATGATAGTTTTGTGGAGAAAGTGCGACAATTTTAGTGATCGGATTGTAATGATCACTTAGGAATCCTTGGCTTTCCACCACTTTTACGTCATGGAGACCATTATGATCCAATATCATGCGAGCCACTTCAGCTCCCGTCATACCGGAAGTTGAACGGATTCTCGAATATTTATTATACGTACTTTTCACTTTGAACTGAGCATAAAGCGGCAGCAAAATGATGATGCCCAGATAAACCAAAAACATCTTCGTTTCCTCCCCTTTCTCTATACTACTATTTTATATGCCACAAAGGCGGTCCGCAACTATTACGTCTATCCATTTACAAGGATGGTTCTTTTCTTCCAAACATAATAGGCTATGGATATACAGCCAATGGACAACCAAAAGGTGAAATAGCCGATTCGGTCCATATGACGCATCAAATCATGATAAATTGGCATTTGCCCAAATACATAGTCGATGACGTCATTATGTAATGTCCAAATAGCAGCGATGACCACATGCTTAAATTGAAAACGGTAGAACGGAATATAGAGGATAGCCTGCAGCGCCATGGCAGAATGTGACACAACCAACATCCAGCCGGCCCATCCGATCGATCCAGTTTCCACTAATGTTAGGAGATTCATGACTACTGCCCAAACTCCATATTTCACAAGTGTAATTAACGCCAGCGCTTCAATCAATTTAAAGTTTTTGCCGATTAGCCAAGCAAAAAGAGCAATACAAAAGAACAAGCTGGCAGTTGGGCTATCCGGCACAAAGATCCAAAAGATCGGCTTTGTTATTTCTAGCTGCCACATGTACCAATCATATCCGTATACCGTTCCAAGTATATTGACGAAAAGCAAAATCCATAAAAATGATCTATTTGACAATATGAGCCATAGCATATCTTTAAGCGTAGTCAATGACATCTCTCCAAACCGTCATTATATGTATATAGAGCAATTGTTTACGCGATCCTGCTCATTTAATCAACAATGGATAATAAAAAAAGAGTCAGTTTCCTGACTCTTTTTAATTATTCTTTGTTTAAGCCTTCGATGAATTCAGCAAGGACTTGCAAATCTTCATCAGATCCTGTCCATTGTCCTGCTGGCATGCCACCGATACCATTGTGAGCAATGTCTGCAATCTCATCAGCAGTTAAGCCAGTATTGACCAACGCAGGGCCGACGCCACCTTGGAACGCATCCCCGTGACAACCAATACAAGATGATCCCGCATAAATTTGGTATCCTTCAGAGTTCTCGTCAAATTCAACCTCTTCTACGATCGCACCTTGTGCTTTCGCTTTTTCCCAGTCATGGTTCACGACAGATTCCCAAGTCAAATAGAAAATAGCTGCGAAAGCTAGAAGCATGAATCCAGTAGGAAGCGGACGCTTGAATGGGCGACGCTCTTTTGAAGTATCCATAAATGGCACTAACATCAATGCTCCAACTGCAAGACCTGGTATGATAATAGCTCCGATGACGTTGTATGGTCCGGAAGCAAATTCATACTTCAGTAACTGGTACATGAAAAGGAAATACCAGTCAGGAACAGGGATGTACGTTGTATCCGTCGGATCGGCTTGACGCTCAAGCGGAGACGGATGGGCAACCGTTACAATAAGATATCCGATAAGGAAAACAGCTCCAACCATCCACTCCTTCAATAGGAAGTTTGGCCAGAAAGCTTCTGTTTTACCAGGATATTCTGAGTAGTCTTTTGGGACATTGGGTTTCCGATTTGCAGAAATCCGGGAATCCCCAACAAATTTCATACCTTTTCCGCGATGCATTTTGTCCCCTCCTTATTCTAAATATAAGACAAACAACATCTAAATCTTATAGTGGTCCAGAAATACCTTGTCTTCTGATCATGATAAAGTGCGCTGCAAGCAACCCAAGCAAAGCAGCTGGCAAGAAGAATACATGAATCGCGAAGAAACGTGTCAAAGTTTGTGCACCTAGGATTGTTGAATCACCCGCAAGCAGGATCTTGATCTGCTCACCAATGAATGGAACGGATGCTGCGATTTCGATACCTACTTTAGTAGCGAATAACGCTTTCATATCCCATGGCAATAAGTAACCTGTGAAACCAAGACCTAACATGACGACGAAAATAAGCACGCCGACGATCCAGTTAAGTTCACGAGGTTTCTTATAAGAACCTGTAAAGAATACACGCAGCGTATGTAGGAACATCATAACGATAACAAGCGACGCTCCCCAGTGGTGCATCCCACGCACAATTTCACCGAATGCAACTTCATTTTGAAGGTAGTAGACGGATTTCCATGCATTTTCGATATCCGGAGTATAGTACATTGTAAGGAACATACCGGATAAGATCTGAATGACCGTTACGAAAAATGTCAAACCTCCGAAACAATAAATGAATGCAGAAAAATGATGTGCAGGGTTTACGTGCTCAGGTACTTCATGGTCAGCAATATCACGCCATATAGGGGTGATATCCAACCGTTCATCAACCCAATCATAAATTTTATTTAGCACTTCGGTCGTACCCCCTTACATTTTAAACTAATGTGTTTGGAACAGTTTTTCCAAGATAAACGAAGCCATCCACTTCTTGGACTTGAAATTCATCAAGCGGACCTAGCGGTGGAGTTCCAGCTACGTTCTTTCCATTTTTCTCGTAACGTCCAGCGTGGCAAGGGCAGAAGAATTCGTTCTTATGATTGTCCCCTTCCCAGTTCACTGTGCATCCAAGATGCTTACAGACAGGAGAAAGCGCGATGACTGTATCGCCTTCTTTATAGACCCAAGCGGTATTCGAGACGTCGGATTTGTACCAAGCATCTTTCCGATCTTTGATCGTAAAATCGACACGTACTGGCACATCAGTCAATTCATCCACTTTTTGCGAGGTTGCAATAAAATCCCCGTCACTTTTCGCTTGCAATACCGGATCGATCGCAAAGCGGACCATCGGCATCACTGCTGCCGAAACCATGAATCCACCGACGCCCATCAAGGAATAGCTTAGGAATTGGCGTCTTGACACTTTGCTGCTCATCAGTTTCCCTCCTCTAACTCCAAAATCAGTCCAACGGACATACTATTGCTAATTGTAATACTAGGACATATCTATGATATATCAATATTGCCGTAAATTCAATCATGCATTCGACAGGAAAAACAGTTTGTGAACAAATGATGAATTTTGAAAAATGGCAAGACTGAAATGTCATCAAACAATCATTAACGCAATTCTACAACTGCTTGAAATTCAAGTTGAATTCACTTTTTTCAAGCATATCACAACTGGCGTGGAAAACGTTAAGCAGAAGCCCATTTTTCAGTGAACTTCGGCAAAACTTGCCGCAATTGGTCCTCCAAGATCGTTTGGCGAAGCTGGACATCCATACTTTCCACAGGAATCGAAGGCAGCCAGATGACTTGTCCATTGTCATCAGATGAAACCCATGCAGGATCGGTTGTCAGAAAGAAAATATGTTTAAATGGCGACTCCTTAAAAGAATCCAGTAAATCTGCCTTCAATTCAGTAATAGCTGTCGATCCGGTATAAGAAAACGGAGGGGCGAACATCATCCGTCCCTTGAATTGAGTCTCGATCATGGAAGACAGCAACATGGTGAACTCTGCAGCTGATGCACTCATCTTCATCTTTTCCAATGCCGGTTCGACTTTAATCAGGGGAATAACAAGCGTATCGATGTATTCTTTTTGCTGTAAATATGTATCCATATCTTTTCCGGTCCAATTCATAGACTATCTCTCCCTCATATCAATCATACATGCCCATCATAACATGAGGCGGACAATACCGTCCTTCACTAAGTATCCAAGGATTGCTAATGGTTCCATCAAGTCAAATGACCCCATCGGTGGATGGGGTCATTATTGTTTGGAAGTTTTCATTTCATTCAACATAGAAGACAGGACGAGGAACCGTTCGCGGTCGTTCTCATCGAGTGCTTCATCCACTCTTCTCATTAACATTTCCAATGACATGGTTGCAGCGCTTTCTTCCAGTAGCTGTTCCGCAATTTTCCGGTCTCGTTCACTGACCTGCAAATCATCGGGAAGGTACGGGTTCTCTTCCCGCACCATCGCATATTGAGGGCACGCATGACTGTTTGGAAAGTTTAATTGAATAAACATTTTTTCTTCCGGATGGAGACGTAAATCATGAAACGACTTCTCGGCATCAGCCGTCATCAAGTTTCCTTTATAGAAACGAAACGGAATACTTTCTGAATTAGTCGTGGAGATCACCATTGCTCTTGGACAATAATGTGCTTCGTCAGTAAAGTGGACGTTTTGAAGAAGCTGTTCATGGCTTAGAAGATAATTCAAAATCCAAACACATTCCCGGCGCTTTAATTTGTAGCGCTTTAGAAACCACCGTACAAAATCCTTTTTGGCAGCGACAGGAATCATGGCTGTCATATCACACCTCCTCGTCATTTGACAATTCAAGAAATGCGTCCCATTCATCATGGTGTTCGATTGCTACTAGTTGCTTTACTATTTCGATGGCTTCGCTCCGTTTTCCTTCTTCTAAAAGGAAATGTGCGTATCGATCAAGAAAAATCGGATCATCTTTCATTCCAACATATGCCTCACTATAAGATACGTATGCATCATCGAATTGTTCCACCCGCTCCAAAGCATATGCTTTGAAAGCTGTTAACATCGGCAGATCCATTTGTGCTTCGTCCGTTTCGGCCAATAGTGAAAGAAGTTCTTCATCTTTTTCTTGCTCGTTGTATAAAGAAGCTAAAGCGATTAGCGCATCGATATATTCCGGGTCTAACGCTAAGGCTTCACTAAGGTGCTCTTCCGCTTCATCAGTCTTTCCAAGTTTCAATGCGGATTTTCCTGCTGCCAATCTCAATTCTTTATCATATTCATCTCTAGTGATACCTCGTACAAATAATTCATACGCCTTCTCATCGTCACCTAACCTGGCAAAAGATTGACCTGCCAGCATGTAGGCAGAGAAATAGTCAGGATCGAGCTCAAGTAATTGTTCCATCAATTGAGTGGACCGTTTTGGCTGATCTGCTTGGAAATAAGCGAAGGCCGCCCCGAATAGATCATCAGGTGCCGATAAATCTTTTAGCAGCTGTTCATAATAGGGAATCGCTTCTTCATATGCAGCACCGGCACTATAGGTTTCAGCCAATCTGGAAACGATACGGATTCCACCGATATCGTTGACCCCTTCGTCATTCAATTCAGAATAGAGGGATGCCGCCTCGACATATTTCCCGCCGTCCAATAATAATTCAGCGTAGGCAAAACGAAGTACCGGTTCCTCCGGCATAAGGGCTAATGCCTCTTTCACTTTCATCACCGCGGCTTCGGACATGCCAGACATTTGGTAGTAATCCGCTAGAGACAATAAGGCTTGGACATATTCATCCTCATCGGGTGTGATAGAAGTTAAAAGTAATAACGCCTCATCTTCCTCACCCATTTCCAAGAGTGTTTCCGCCCGGTCGATTTTCAATTGCCCTTCTTCAGGCATCAGTTGAAGTAATTCTTCGTATAATGTATCAGCCAATTGCACATATCCATAGTCCATCATCATCCCAGCCAAATCATAAAGATTTTCTGGTTCCTCGGTTCCTTGCTGAAACATACTGATTATCTGTTCAACCTGCAGTCGCAGATCTTCTAGATTGCCTTCTCTGGCTGCCTGCATTAAATTCTCTAACTGACCCATATTTTCACCTGTTCTTTCGCTTTGTATACATGCGGGACATCGCACTTTTTAGGAACGGCCGGACAATCGATATAAGTCATCAAAGAAGTTTGGATAAGAGACCGCGATGCAAGAAGGATCCTCAATTTGAACCGGACCTTCCGAAACAAGAGCAGCAATGGCCGACATCATGCCAATACGGTGATCGCCATAGGATTGAAGTGTTGCCCCAGACAACTTGCTCGGTCCTGTAATGATCATGCCGTCTTCCGTTTCCTCGACTGTGGCTCCAAGCTTCTTCAGTTCGGAGGTGACGGCTGCAATCCGATCCGTTTCTTTTACACGCAATTCTTCTGCGTCTTTGATAACTGTCTTGCCAGTTGCTTGTGTCGCCATCAAAGCAATAATCGGCAATTCATCGATTAATCGGGGAATCATGTCTCCTCCGATTTCTGTGCCATGAAGTTTGGCGCTTTTCACAGTGACCGTTCCGTACGGTTCACCATTTTCCCCTTTTTGGTCAACAATTTCAACTGTCGCGCCCATCTGTCTCATCACATCTATCATTCCTGTGCGGGATGGATTTAAACCGACGTTGATGAAAGTTATCTCACTTTCCGGAACAATCGCAGCAGCGGCCATGAAGAATGCAGCAGACGAAATATCACCAGGAACGATAACATCACAACTTTTCAATGCTTGCTTGCCTTTTAATCGTATTTCATTGTCATTCGTCCCAATCTCTGCTCCGAACTGGCGCAGCATCCGTTCTGTATGATCCCGTGAACCTGTCTTTTCAATTACACTTGTTTCACCTTCAGCTTGTAGCGCTCCAAATAAAATGCCTGACTTCACTTGAGCACTTGCGATTGGCATTTCATACTGTATGCTTTTCAACTGATGGCCAGTAATTGTCAAAGGCAAATAATTTGCGTCTCCTTCCCCTGTAATGCGTGCCCCCATTTTTTCGAGTGGTGCAATCACTCTTTTCATCGGGCGCTTTGATAAATAGGCATCCCCGGTCAAAGTCGATTCCACTTTTGATCCTGCCAATATTCCAAGCATAAGACGGGCGGTCGTTCCTGAATTCCCTGCATAGAGCGGGCCGTCCGGTGTTTTCCAGCCGTCAATACCTGGGCTGTCGATGGAGACCTGGTCCCCTTCCCTTTCGATCGTTACCCCTAATTTACGGAAAATATCAATTGTGCAGAGACAGTCTTCTCCAGGGAGAAAACCAGATATTGTTGTTTTGCCAGCTGCAATTGATCCTAACATGACAGCACGATGGGAAATCGATTTATCTCCCGGTACCTTCAGTTCTCCACGTAACGTTGGATTCGTGAACTCTACTGTTTTCGTCTCCATAATGACGACCCCTCTTCTCAAATGATATGCATGCTATAATCTGTTGCTTTTGAAAGTACTTGTCTCGCTTTCTTTCGATCTTCCGCTGTTTGGAAACTGACGACTAATATACCGTACACGTCCGTCCGGGTCTCGACAATCCGAATATTCGTCAAACTGATCCGCTCGTCTGCAAGGATTTTAGTGATCTCCGAAATCACACCTGGATGATCAGGCACATCGATATGCAGATCAAACGGCATGTATAAGGCACCTTGAACTGCACCTTCCTTTGTAGAAGGCAAATGATCCCGATATTGTTTTGCTTCTGCAAAAAAATCAAAAATTCGTTCGGGTTCATTTGAAGTTAGCATGGACCGTACATTTTCCATTTCTTTCATCCAGCCATCGAGCTGATGTAAAAGCTCATCCCTATTCTGTATTGTGATATCTCTCCACATAATTGGATCTGCGGAAGCAATTCTCGTCAAATCTCTAAAGCCGCCTGCCGCCAAATTTTTCACAAAAGGTTGTCCTGCTTCCTGTTTTGCAAGCAACCCAACCATCGATGAGGCAACAATATGTGGGAAATGACTGACAATAGCCGTCATCCGATCATGCTGTTCCGCTTCGAGCACAACGACTTTTCCTTTGGTCGATGCTAAGATATCCTTCAGGGATTCCACTTTGGATGAATCCGTGGCCTCACGCGGAGTCAGTATATAATAGGCATTTTCAAATAAATGTGCTTTTGCTGCACTCACGCCACTTTTATGCGAGCCTGCCATCGGGTGCCCCCCGATGACTACAATGCCTCTATCTTCTAATTCTTTTGCCGCTTCCATGATTGGGAATTTCGTGCTCCCTGTATCAGTGATGATGACGTTTTCCTTAAATCCCCAATTTCTCGCTTCCTTCATCATCGAAACAGTAGTATTTACCGGTGTTGCGAAAAAGACAAAATCCGCTTGTTCGCAAGCGGACTCGGCAGATGGTGCGATCATATCAATAATTCCTCGACGATAGGCTTCATCTGCGGTTTTATACGAACGGTCAAACCCGGTAATATATAGATCCGGATTCCTTTTCATGGCCAATCCCAGTGATCCTCCGATCAGCCCTAAACCAATGATTGCAATGTTACGCTTCATGAGAACCACCTTTTTTCAGGAGCTCATCGAATGCCTCAAAAAACCCGTCATTTTGTTGTTCGGTGCCAATCGTCACTCTTATATATCCAGGAGTGCCAAGTGCATTGCCGCTCCGGACAATATAACCTTGCTGCAGAAGGAATTCGGATGCTTCATCTGCATCTACCGGCACTTGCATCAATACGAAGTTGGTTTGAGAATCAAACATGTGAAGACCATGTTGTTCCGCGAATTTAGCAAAGCGGTTCCTCTGTTGATCATTTAATGAACGGCATGTATCAATAAATTCTTCATCCAGTACCGCCACTTCAGCTACTGCTACTGCAAGCGAGTTATTGTTGAATGGATTTCTCACTTTATTTAACGGCGTTACAACTGCCGGATCTGCGATTCCATAGCCAAGACGCATAGAAGCAAGACCATATGCTTTTGAAAAAGTGCGCAGCACAATAATATTTTTATATTGCTCTAGCAATGAGATCGAATCGACATGTTGCTCATCCGTAATATATTCAAAATAGGCTTCATCCAAAACGACGAGCACATCTTCCGGCACTTTCTTCAAGAAATCTGCAACTTTGTCTGCAGGCATTAGATTTCCTGTCGGATTGTTTGGATTACAAATCCAGATGACTGCCGTGTCTTTCGTAACAGCATCCAAAAAAGCATCCAAATCATGCTGTCCATCTAGCAATGGGATTTCGGTTAGGGACGCCCCTTCGATTTTGGCATTGTGAGCATACTGGGGAAATGTTGGTGTTGCCATAATCGTATGTTTACCTTCATCCAATAAAGCTCTACAAATAATCGAAATGATTTCATCCGAACCATTGCCGAATAGGATGGACTCTTCAGATACACCATGTTTTTCCGCCAGCGTTTTGCGCAGGCGACTGGAATGGCCATCAGGATAGATTTCATATTGAAGCGGAGTTTGGTCCAAGTAATCCAAAACTTGCTGAGACGTGCCATAAGGGTTTTCATTGGACGCCAGTTTCACTATATTGGTCAGTCCATACGCACGTTTCACTTCATCAATTGATCTTCCCGGTTTATACGGTCTCATCTCTTCCAATACTGTCTTCCACTTCATATGTATCCCTCCAGTTAATTCGTCTGTAAATCCGGACGAAGCTTAATTGCATCATTATGATAAATATGCCGGATGTCTTTTTGAGGTGTTTCCAAATTGACATTCATCAATATTCTGATACATTGCGGCATAGAGCCTGGCACGTCCATTTCATGCGTACACATGACAGGGACGTATTTCCATCCATCGATCGATCGTATCGCCTTTGCCGGAAATACGGATTTTATATCTGGCGTCGTGGAAACAATGACGGATACAATATCTTCCGGTGGGAACTGATTCGCATTCGCCATTTCTAGAGCAAGTGCTTCTGTCTCTTTTAATATCGCATTTATATCATCGCAATGAACTGTTGTAGCTCCTCTGACTCCTCTAACTGTCATTCCTGCCTGCCCCCGTTCTATTCTTCAACTCTTCAAATACCAACTCGCATTCTTCTGCTGCAATAGGTTTTACATACGGTTTGCCAATTTCCTGAAGAAGTACGAAGTTCAACTGACCGTATGTTGCTTTTTTATCTTTCGCCATATAGTCCATGAATTGTGTAAAAGGATGCTGATGGATTGGTTCGAACGTGTAACCGTTACGTTGTGCAAATTCGATCAGACGATCCGCCATGCCAGCCGGCTGTAACCCATGACGCTCGCTAAGGATTAGACTGTACGCCATGCCGATCATGACACATTCCCCGTGGCTCAGCCCGCCGAAGCCGCAAACTGCCTCCACGCCATGGCCGAATGTATGGCCGAAGTTCAAAAACTTTCTCGTTGAATGCTCAAACTGGTCTTCCTCCACAATGTTTGCTTTCACTTCGATCCCTTTCATCAATTCAACAGAAAGCCATTCTGCCGAAGGGGAAACAAACTGTGGGTTCTCCAGAAGCTCTTCCGACCACGAAGCATTAGAAATGAGGGCGTGCTTGAGCAATTCCGCCATGCCCGAACGGATTTCCCTTGCAGGCAATGTTTGCAAAATCGGTGTGTGGAACAAGACGGCTGCCGGCTGGTGGAATGACCCAACCATGTTCTTTCCTTCCGGCATATTGATGGCCGTCTTCCCTCCAACCGCACTGTCATGCGCCAAAATGGTTGTTGGACATTGAATATAAGCAATACCACGCATGAAAGTGGCAGCGACAAAACCAGTCAAATCTCCGCAAGCCCCTCCGCCAAACGCAATCAGCAGAGAATTCCGGGTAAAGTGATTTTGGAGCAAGAAGCTATGGCAATCAAAAAAGACAGCCGGCGTTTTGCTCGCCTCCCCTTCCGGAATAATCTTGACGACGGGGTTCACTCCTAAAGAATGAATGGCGGCTGTTAATTTCTGCAAGTGAAGGCCCGCCACTTTTTCATCGGCAATGATGCCGATCTGATCCGCTTTTTTCAGTTGATCGGCATATGTCGTAGCTAACAGATCATAGGCTTGCTCACTAATATGAACGTCATATAGATGTCCAGGAATTTTAACTGTTAATTTCCCCATATTAAAACCCCTTTACATATTCTCTGTACTCGTCCAGCTCTTTCTTGAGCCCTTCCATTGTGAATGAACGGAATTCTTCCATAATCGCTTTCGCTAATTCCGTTGCGATTACATGCTCTGCTACGACAGATGCAGCAGGAACTGCACAAGGATCAGAACGCTCAATTGTCGCGACAAACGGCTCTTTCGTTTCAATATCGACACTTTCAAGCGGTTTATATAATGTCGGAATTGGCTTCATCACGCCACGAATGACGATCGGCATGCCAGTGGACATTCCGCCTTCCAAGCCGCCAAGACGATTAGATTTTCGGTAGTATCCCTCTTCCTCACTCCATGCGATTTCATCATGCACTTCACTTCCTGGGATTTTCGCCATTTCGAAACCGAGACCGATTTCGACCCCTTTGAACGCATTGATGCTCATCATCGCACCGGCCAGCTTGCCATCCAACTTCCTGTCGAATTGCACATAGCTTCCGATTCCAGGAGGACAGCCCTCGATGATTACCTCAACGACACCGCCAAGTGTATCTCCGCGTTCTTTAATGGAATCAATTGCTTCCACCATCTTGATAGAAGCCGCTGGGTCTGCGCAGTAAACTGGATCATTTTCAACAATTTCACGGAGTTTATCAGCAGAAAGACCGGCATAAGCAGCAGGATTCGTAGTAACACCACCAATTTCAGTCACATGCGAAACGGTATGTATCCCGAGTTCACTTAAAAATTGTTTAGCGACTGCTCCGACAGCTACGCGCATCGTCGTTTCACGGGCAGATGAGCGTTCCAAGACATTCCGCAAGTCCCGATGTCCGTATTTCATACCGCCAACAAGATCCGCATGGCCAGGGCGCGGCCGGGTGATACGGCGTTTAATATCACGCGGGTCCACATCTTCAGGCAAAGGCTCGATGCCCATAATGCCCGTCCAATGCTTCCAGTCATCATTCACGACCGTCAATGTGACAGGTGAACCAAGCGTCTTCCCATGACGCACGCCTGATGAGATAACGACTTTATCTTTTTCTATTTGCATTCTGCGGCCGCGGCCATGCCCGCCTTGCCGCCTCTTCAATTCTTTATTGATCATTTCTTCATGCAATTCCATTTGGGCAGGAAGCCCTTCAATGATGGCCGTCAATTGCGGACCATGTGATTCACCAGCAGTAAAAAATCTCATTTCCAAATTCCTCCTCAGCTAATCTAATCTCTGGATGATACAGTATCCGTTTATAGCACTTTACCAAACGAAAGGTTTTTTGACTATAGGCTATTATAAAAAAATATCCGGAAGAGTCCGGATAGGATGATATATTTTGAAGAAACTGAGCCATTTCGACCTTTTATATTTTCTTGTAGAAAAACGTATCTTCCGATTCAAAATGGTATTTCGAAGGATTGAATATTTGTTCCGTACTTCCAACAAAGAGAATGCCGCCTGGCCGCAAAGCTTTGGAAAAGTTCATATAGATTTGATCCTTTGCTTCTTCCGTAAAGTAAATCATGACATTTCGACAGACAATCAAATCAAAATCAGAGCCGTATGTATCATTCAATAAATTATGTTGTTTGAAGGTGACCGTCCGTTTGATTTCATCTTTGACTTGATAATATTGTCCTTCATTCACAAAATAATTTTGCAGAACCGGTTTAGGCACCTCTTTCAGCGAGCGATCGGAGTACAGACCGACTTTTGCTCGTTCCAGCACACCTTTATCCAAATCCGTTGCAAGAATGGAAATATCAGAACGCGGAACATGGCCGGACATGACCATCGCCAGCGAATACGGTTCTTCACCGGTAGAACAAGCTGCACTCCAAATCTTCAATTTCTTTTTATCTTGCAAGAGCATGGGAATGATCTTCTTATCCAGCACGTCCCATCTCTGCCCATTCCGATAAAACTCAGAAACATTGATGGTCATGCGATCCAGAAACTCATCCAGCAGCACATGATCCGTATGTATGGCTTGATAATAGTCGGAGAAATTCCGAAAACCTTTCTTCTCGTATAGCGAGGTGAGCCTTCTCTTCATCTGCGCCTCTTTATATAACGACAGATCAATGCCTGTCTTTCGTTTGATGTTCTTGATGAACTCATCATAATCCGCCAACTGAGACCCTCCGTTCATAAGTTGTACCTATTATATCGAAAAAGACGCCCGATATGTAGCAAATATTATTTATTTTATTGAAATGTTAACGCATGTGTCTAAACTTTTAACAGGTTTTATTTGTGCTAGGTGGTGGGAGCTGAACTGGGTGCAGCTATTTGCTGAAAGAAACTCCGGGTTACCGTGGTGTGCGCCAAATAAAGGAGAAATGGCGCCAAATTATGTTGGCAATGCGCCAAAATAATCTGGATAGTCGCCAAATACTGATGGAATGCGCCAAATAAATCGGATAGACGCCAAATAGTGTTGGCGATGCGCCAAAATACTCTGAGATCACTAGGGATGGAATCCCAATATGAGGATTAATTAACTGAGTTGGCTGGCGATAAGTGATTGATTGAAATGAGTTACAGTATTTTCCACCGAACGCCAGTTAAAGGAACGAACACCAGATTATCTCGCTGAACGCCAGATTATCTCGCTGAACGCCAGTTAAACGAAATGAACGCCAGATTATCTCGCTGAACGCCAGTAAAGCGAAACGAACGCCAGATTATCTCGCTGAACGCCAGTTAAACGAAACGAACGCCAGATTATCCCGCTGAACGCCAGTTAAACGAAATGAACGCCAGATTATCTCGCTGAACGCCAGTTAAACGAAACGAACGCCAGACTATCCCGCTGAACGCCAGTATAGCGAGACGAACGCCAATAACTCGAGTTGAACGCCATTAACTCCGGCTGAACGCCAATAAAGCGAAACGAACGTCAGAATAGAACAACCATCACCCCCCGATATACCTCGCACATACACTAGATCCATCGCCCGCCTCAAAATCGAGTAATCAAAAAAACAGCCATAGCGCAATAAGCGCGAGGCTGTTTTAGAAGAGTAATTAGTTGATCCAGCTAGTCATGGATTTGTCGTAAGAAACTAGCTCTTCGTCTTTGAAGAACAAGCCGATTTCACGGACAGCAGATTCTGGTGAATCAGAACCGTGGATGATGTTTTTGCCGACTGTTACTGCGAAGTCGCCGCGAACTGTTCCTGGTGCAGATTCTTTCGGGTTTGTAGCACCCATCATAAGACGAGCTGTAGAGATGACGTTTTCGCCTTCCCATACCATTGCGAAAACTGGGCCAGAAGTGATGAAGTCAACTAGTTCGCCGAAGAATGGGCGCTCTTTGTGTTCTCCGTAATGTTGTTCAGCAAGCTCTTGTGAAATTTGCATAAGTTTACCGCCGACCAATGTGAAGCCTTTCTTTTCGAAACGGCTGACGATTTCACCGATTAGATTACGTTGTACGCCATCAGGCTTAACCATTAAAAATGTTCTTTCCATTGATAACACTCCTTTGTGTATGTATCGGATTTTCTCCTTACTGATCGTACCACCACGATCACAATCTTTCAACTGCCAGCATAATTGTCAATAATTTCTCTTTCCTATGAAGGCGGCGATTTGAAGCAAAGCTTTCTTGGCATCCCCGTCTGGCAATGCTTCCAGCTCAGCTACAGCCTTCGATAGATACCTATCGCTGATGGCTTGCGCTTTCTCGATTGCTCCGGAATTTCGGATATAAGAAAGCATTTCGCCTCGTTCAGGTTCGGTCAACGAGCCGTCAAACGATTTCAGCATATATGGTTTGAAATCCGGATCATCTTTTATGTATAGGATCGGCAAGGTGACATGGCCGTTCATCAGGTCGCTTCCGGCCGGTTTGCCCAGCTGCTCGTCGGTAGCGGTGATGTCCAGAATGTCATCTACGATTTGATAGGCCATCCCGGCAAAGTAGCCGAAACGGCGCATTTTCCTTACGAGAGAAGAATCCGCACCAGACACGAGCGCCCCCAATTCACAACTTGAGGAGAGCAGCAGTGCTGTTTTCCTTTTGATGCGTCGCAAATAGTCACGCAATGATTGATCTAATTTTTGCTGGTAATCAATTTGAATGATCTCGCCTTTGCAAATTTCCAGCATCGTTTCGGCCAACAGACGGTGTACGCCTGCATGCTCGATTTCACCGATGGAAATGAGCGCTTTTGAAAAGATGAAATCTCCAGTGTACATGGCGATCCGATTATCCCATTTAGATTTCACCGTCTCAAAACCGCGTCGCATGTCGGAATTATCAATGACATCGTCATGGACAAGCGAGGCCATATGAATCAACTCAAGTGAAACGGCCACTTTTGAAACACGCTCCAATGAGTAATCGCCGAATTTGGATGCAAGGATGACAAAAATCGGCCGGATTCGCTTGCCACCTGCCCGTAACAGGTGGAGGGACGCTTGCCTGATAATCGGCGAAGAGGAATCGACGGATTTCTCAAGTTCCTTTTCTATATAAGCGAGATCCTTCCGGAAGTCTGCATAAAGCGATAATAACTTCAATTTCTCCAAAACGATTACCTTCCCTGCACTCATTATTTATAGGCGATATGTCCTGCAGCGGCACCACCGCTATATTTTTTATATGAAACTTCCCTAAATCCGGCATCGACAAATAGCTGTGCAAGCTCTTTTACGCCCGGGAAATCATCTGCCGACTCCTGCAGCCATGAGTATTCATTGTAGCTTTTCGCGAACAATTTGCCGAGCATCGGCATGATCGCTTTAAAATAAAATCGGAATACTTGGCGGTATACCGGAATTTCGGACTGTGACGTCTCCAGGCATGCTGCCATGCCGCCGGGTTTCAGCACACGTCTCATTTCGGCCAGCACCGTTGGATAATCAGGCACATTGCGCAAACCGAATCCAATTGTCACATAATCGAAAGTATTATCGGGAAAAGGCAGCTGCATTGCGTTGCCATGCAGCAATTGGATCGTTGGATAATGATCTACTTTCGGTTTGGCATTTGCCAGCATGCCTTCACTGAAATCCAAACCGATGACTTGTCCGTTCGGACCCGCCGCCTCTGCTAAGGCAATGGTCCAGTCAGCTGTACCGCAGCAAACATCTAAAGCCGCGGAGCCCGGTTCAACATTCATGCGTGCCATGATGTCCTGGCGCCATTTTTTATGTTGGTTGAAACTAATGACCGAATTCATCTTGTCATATTCGCCCGAAATTTTTTCAAATACATGATGCACTTTTTGTTCCTTTGATGTCGTCACTCGTCATTCATCTCCTATTCGAATCGGCATGCTCAGCGAAAGGAATTATCATTTCGGTTATTTTATTTTTTAAGGATATGGAGAGGAAAGATGCATTTTCCAGCGCTTGCTCTGCCCGTTGAATCAATTCACTATAGGCACGCTCCATATCCGGCTCATGTATATTTTGGCCGATTACCCGTTCCTGAACACCGACTGTTCCGCTTAGTCGCTCTCCAATCCATACTAGCGGCAAGACCAATTTTGCGATTTCCATATATGCAGTAAAACCATATCGTTGATAAAAATCAATTATACAACCCGCTTCAATGATTGCGATCTTGTGGATCACTTGATCCGAGCCGACGGGCGGTTTTTTCATCATATTCGTCTTCGTTTCATTAATCAGGCCGATTGTACCAGACAACGATCTAATAAACGGAAAATCCGGAAGTGATGCAAGTAAACGGTAATAGATGCCGCTAAAATGATCTCCGGAAAGCACGAGCAGCTGCTGGCTTTTCGGCGTCGCATCCATAACATCAATCCGATCGTGTACATCAAATGCTGCATGGACCGCTCCTACCGCAATTGCCGATGTTTGGAGATGACTGGACCACGCCTCTCCGTTCAACAGAGGGAGCAACAGGAAAAATGCTTTTTTTTCATCTACTATCGTTCCAGAAAAATGTCGATAGACAGTCGGTTCGTAGATGGATTGTTCAACTTCGTTTACATATTCTTTTACATATTGCATGTCTGCTCTTTCCATCTTCGAATCTCCATTCATAGACGGTCGTGCGAATCAGTCAAGTCTAATTCACTCTTTCCCCTCACTGGATACAACTCCGTGTGCTGAATGAATTTCGGCTTTCCCGCGAATTTTCATTGCCGACGTATGTTCGGTGAATTGTGCAATCATCACTTCACCTTTGTCGAGTTTCTCCGTATGGTGAAACTTCGTATCGTTCCCCCTCGTCAGACCAATGACGTTCACACCGTCCTCTTTCGCTTTTATGATAATAAAGTCAGGCTGCGTCATATTACCACTCCCCATTCATGTAAGGTATATCATATCATACAAACAAAGTGTACCGCAAAGGCGTCAAACCGATTTGATCAGTGACAGAATTTCGGCTCTTTTCACATCATCATGTTCGTAAATACCTTTTGCCACGGTCGTAACTGTCTTAGCACCCGGCTTTTTAATGCCGCGCATCGTCATGCACATATGTTCCGCTTCGATAATGACGTACACCCCGATCGGATTCAGCATTTCCATCATAGCGTTTGCCACAGTTGATGTAATTCTTTCCTGGAGCTGCGGTCTTCTGGCTGTCGTTTCTACCGCACGGGCCAGTTTGCTTAACCCTGCGACAACTCCATTTCTAGGTATGTATGCGATATGGGCATGTCCGAAAAACGGAACAAGATGATGCTCGCACATCGAGTGAAAAGGAATGTCTTTCACTAACACGACTTCATCATGGTTTTCATGGAATACAGTTTCAAAATATTGTCTCGGATCTTTATTCAGACCTTCAAAAACTTCGGCATACATTTTGGCCACCCGTTTAGGTGTCTCCAGTAGCCCTTCACGAGAAGGATCTTCACCGATTGCTTCCAGGATCATCGTCACAGCATTTTCTATTTTTTCGTGATCCACTTCCCTCATACTACGCATCCTCCTCAACACAAACTAATACTTCCCTTAAAAGATAGTAGCATACTACCTCATTTCCGTACAGTTCAGGGTTTCATCGAAAATACGAAGACAGACACATAAAAGGAGCCCGTCCTTTTTGCTCGCTGAACGAGCAGAAGGAACGGACTCCTATGTAAACTAAAAGATCACTTTACAGCGTCTTTAAGTGCTTTACCTGCTTTGAATGCAGGAACTTTGCTTGCTGCGATTTCGATTTCTTCACCAGATTGTGGGTTACGGCCTTTACGAGCTGCACGCTCACGCACTTCGAAGTTACCAAAACCGATCAATTGTACCTTATCACCTTTTGCAAGTGCCGATTGGATTGTATCGAATACAGCTTCCACTGCCTTAGTAGCATCCTTTTTCGTCAAACCTGCAGTTTCAGCAACTGAGTTGATCAATTCTGTCTTATTCACTCTATTCACCTCCTCTCAAAGGAAATGTAATTGCTTGTCCAGCTCCAGGTGGCAACTGTAAAGGTCCGTTGACAATAAACATCCGGAATAAAGCGCCTTCAATTTATATAACGCCTGTCACAGCAAAACGCCGCCCTCCGCTTTTCTTTCAACACTGTAAAAAGAGTAACATACTAAAAACCGCGGTGCAACAATATTCTTAGCCTGATCCCGCTACTTTCGGATAAATTGTCCAAAATAGCAAAAAGACCCGTGAGAAACGGATCTTTTTACATCATTTTGTATGTTTTTCCCAATTAAAAACGTTAGTATTCAGCATTTTCCTTCATGTTAGACGATAAATGTAATCATGCCCTTGTTTCCATTATTGACCATCTGCTCAATCGTTTCCCGCAGTCGTTTTCTGGCATTAGGCGGAACTGAGGAAGTTTTGAATCGGATGCTTTCCTTCATTACCTCATGGAGAGGGGTTCCAAATAACTGTGTTTGCCACAGGGCATCCCGGTCGTGCAAATAGGCGTTCTTCAGTTCCTTGAGCAAATGATGGCTATGGAACTCAGATCCAATTAACGGGGAGAACTCAGCGTCCATATCTATACGGATAATATGGAGCGAAGGCGCGGATGCTCTCATCCGTACCCCATAGAAATTATCCTGTTTGATCAATTCCGGTGGAGACGGCTGGAAGTCGGCAATGGTTGGTAGCGCAACACCATATCCTGTCTGTTTGGCTGTCTCGATTGCCTCTGCATACATATCGTAAGATTTTTTTGCTTTCACTGCATCCTGCACGAAGACAAGCCAATCCTTTTTCGTTCTCATTTCACGCTGCATAATTGATTCGCAAACTTCTTGGAATGCCTGTTCGTCCATTTCAATGTTAACAGTGGCCCGCCCTTTGCCTGCGTCGACTTCAACCACTTCCGCATGCCGCACATATTTTTCATCTTTCAGCCGTTCCGCCAGTTCTTGTACTTTACGAATCTTCGATACTTCTAGGAACCCTTCATTGATCACATTATCAATAGAGGAATTCAGCTCATGGTCTGCACCGAGCACATCCATCCAATCCGGCTTTTGTAAATCAATATGCGTAATTGGGAACTCGAACAGCGCTTCCTTTAAAATCAGCTGAATCTCCTGGGCATTTAGCTGATCTGCACTAATTGCAATAACAGGAACGCCATGACGTTCAATTAATTGCTCTTTTAGAGCGACCGTCCGGTCATGTGCAGGCATTTTAGAATTCAATACAATGACGAATGGTTTTCCGATATCCTTTAGCTTCGCAACAATCTCTTCTTCTGCGACCTCTGCCGCAGCTCTGGGAATATTATTGACTGTCCCATCCGTTGTCACCAAAATGCCGATTGTTGAATGATCACGTATTACTTTATCCGTACCGATCCGCGCAGCTTCCTCAAATGGAATCGGCTCATTATGCCATGGGGTATGGACGTATTTAGGCCCATCTTCATCCTCATACCCTCTTACGCCATCAATGACATAGCCGACACAATCTGCTAACCTCACTTGAAATGTCAGTTCTCCATCCCCGATTGACACGGCTGTTCCCTGGGCAGGAACGAATTTCGGCTCTGATGTCATAATAATAGGGCCAGGAGAGCTTTGTGGCAACTCATCCTGTGCTCTCGCACGATCACCCGCATCGAGCATGTTCGGTATGACGACTTCTTCCATCACCCTTTTCACAAACGTCGATTTCCCCACACGAACAGGGCCGACCACTCCTATATAGATATCCCCATCCGTACGTCTAGCCAGATTTTCATACAACTCCTCTTTCATACGTAGCCCTCCTTTTTTTGCGCATTCTAGTTTATGTAAAAGAAAAACGTTTCATGCTAAAAGCACGAAACGTTTTATCAACCTATTTTTTTTTGCGCAAAAAGATGACTTGATTCTCTTCATTCACCGTGTATGGAAGCGAGTAGGCAGGCAATATTGGATAATGGTCGGATAACAAATGACGAATATCTTCGCCTGGTTTGACATCCGGTTTTTCATTTTCAATAATACGTCCTAAGTCGATGGAATAGTCGATATAAAAGTTGCCATCCCCTCCGACAACGAGAGGTAATTGCGCATCGGAGTATGGGCTTGGAATTTGAATCGGCTCATCGTAGCCCATCTTTTCATAATCGATTTCGAATACAAATTCTCCTACTTCATCTTTGAAAAAAATTTTACCTAAAATCTGTTTTCGTAAATTCAATTCACGGATTCGTTCCGCTACTCGTAAATCAACCAATTTCACGGTAGGATTCTCTTCCACATCCGTCAGCACATATTGATAGATGCCTCCAACCTCATAGGCATTGGATGGAATTTTCTCCATATAAGCGGGAGCCAGCTTCGAAAATTCAACAGGATACTTGATGTAGAGATCTGTTTCTTGCTCACGTGTCTTAATTGGCAATAATCCACCATTATTATTCTGATAGGATTCTACCGCTTTTTGGACAGACTGCAGCTGCTCCTCGTACGGATTCTCTTTGGCGGCCTTTTCATCTCCAGGATACATACAGCCTGATAATAGTACAGTAACTGTAACGATTGCTGTCAATAGAATCCCTTTTGATAAATTCTTCATCGCGCACCTCCGGTAGGACCGCTGAACACGAGATAAATCATTGCGAAAAATGAGAAGATCAGTAAAGCATACGCTACAATTGCAAATAAAAACTTCAGCAGCCGATTGGAAAGCTTATGACGGCTTACAAAAATGAGACCCATGGAAATGGCCATGAAACCCATTGCATAGAACGACAGCCACATTTTATCCAGTGAGGACAAGGTGATTCATCCTTTCATCCAGTAAAATCTATTTCCCCAATTATTGCGACATCCGAGCTTCACCCGAAAATGTCTTCAATTTCTTGTTTTTTCATCCGGTTCATCAGTTTATCAACCGCTTCTTTAGCCGGAGTATCTTCAAACAGCACTGTATATAAGGCTTCCGTCAACGGCATGGAAACGTCCATTTGCTGCGCCAGCTGATGTGCCGCTTTCGTCGTGCGCACTCCTTCGATAACCATTCCCATACCAGAAGTGACTTCCTCAAGTGTCTTGCCTTCGCCGAGCATATGACCGGCTTTCCAATTTCGTGAATGCACGCTCGTACAGGTGACAATTAAATCGCCAAGCCCTGTCAAGCCAGAGAACGTCAAAGGATTGGCCCCCATCTTGACACCAAGGCGCGTGATTTCTGCCAGCCCTCTTGTTATGAGCGCCGCCTTTGCGTTGTCCCCATAGCCTAAGCCATCAGTGATCCCTGCAGCCAAAGCGATGACATTTTTCAAAGCGGCTCCAAGCTCGACACCGAGCATATCATTATTTGTATAGACCCTGAAATGATGATTCATGAAAAGGTCTTGTACTTTTTCCGCAGCTTCCAGATTATCTGAGGCCGCAGTGACTGTCGTCGGGTGGCGCAAGACCACTTCTTCCGCATGGCTTGGTCCGGATAAAACAACAATCGCCTGCCGATTTTCAGGATTGATTTCTTCTTCAAGCATCTCGGAAATACGCTTTAAGGAGTTCGGCTCAATGCCTTTTGAAACATGAACAAACAATTTAGGTTGTTCCACCATGCCATTAATTTCCTCACAGATTCCGCGTATCCCTTTTGTCGGCACTGCAATAATCAGAATTTCTGCATGGCGGACCGCTTTTTTCAAATCTGAAGTCGCCTGCAATGCTGTGGGCAGAGAAATGCCAGGCACATAGCGCTCATTTGTGTGGCGCTCATTAATTTCAGATGCCTGCTCTTCTCTTCTTGCCCAGATTAAACAATCATGTCCATTATCGGCTAAGACAAAAGCCAGCGCAGTTCCCCAGCTGCCCGCACCGATTACAGAAACTTTTTCCATTCAAACCATCCTCTCAACCATATGAACCATTAGCTTCGTGCTCTTGTAATCAACCGGATCGGAGTACCCTCGAATCCGAATGCTTCCCGAAGCCTATTTTGTAAAAATCGTTCATATGAAAAATGCATCAATTCGGGTTCGTTAACAAAAACGACAAAGGCGGGAGGCTTGACCGCCACTTGTGTCACATAGTAAATACGCAGTCTGCGTCCTTTGTCGGATGGAGCAGGATTCCTGGCAACAGCATCCTCTATTACCTCATTGAGTACGCTGGATTGGATACGAAGTGCATGATTTTCACTAATCAATTTGATCGTATCGAACAAAGTGCGGACACGCTGCTTCGTTTTAGCTGATACATATGCAACTGGCGCGTACTCAAGAAATTGGAACTCTTTTCGGATATCCTCCGTGAAACGGTTCATTGTCTTTTCGTCTTTCTCGACCGCATCCCATTTGTTCACGACAAACATAACACCTTTGCCCGCTTCTTCGGCATAGCCTGCAATACGCTTGTCCTGTTCACGCAATCCTTCCTCGCCATTCAAGACGATCAGGACGACATCCGATCGGTCAATCGCCTTTAAAGCACGCAATACACTGTATTTCTCTGTGCTCTCGTACACTTTACCTTTTTTACGCATGCCTGCCGTATCGATAATCTTATACTTCTGTCCCTCATATTCATACGAAGTATCGATGGCATCACGGGTTGTTCCTGCCACATCACTGACAATGACCCGTTCTTCTCCGAGCAATGCGTTGACAAGGGAGGATTTGCCAACATTCGGCCGCCCAATCAGCGAGAAGCGAATGACATCATCGTCCTCCTGCTCTTCCGATGGATCTGGGAAGCTGGCTGCAACAGCGTCAAGCAAATCCCCAAGACCGATCCCATGAGAACCCGAAATCGGATATGGATCACCAAAGCCTAACGAATAGAAATCATAGATCATTTCCCGCATATCTGGATTGTCGATTTTATTGACAGCCAATACAATAGGTTTTTTCGTCTTATATAACATTTTAGCGACTTGTTCGTCCGCATCTGTTACGCCGTCGCGTCCATTTGTAAGGAAAATGATGACATCTGCCTCGTCAATCGCAATTTCCGCTTGCAGGCGAATTTGCTCTAAGAACGGTTCATCGCCGATATCGATGCCGCCTGTATCAATTAAATTAAATTCATGTGCCAACCAGTCTGCAGAGCTGTAGATACGGTCGCGTGTCACGCCAGACACGTCTTCCACGATTGATATCCGCTCTCCCACTATCCGATTGAAGATTGTCGATTTCCCGACATTTGGTCTGCCGACAATCGCCACTGTTGGTTTCGTCATAATTAAAACATCCTTCCGACTCTATCTCTAGACATTATACAGAAAAAAGATGATGATGCCTATAAAAGCACCATCATCATCCAGAATGTTATTCACATTTTGTGTCCAAATGAGATTTCCATTCGTTATTCTGAGAATTTCTTCAGTTGATCACCGATGACATCACTTAAGGAGAAGCCTGTTTCCTCTTTCATTTCATAATCGCCATATGATTCTTCCTCTTCCTTTTCAATTAAATCTTTAATGCTTAAGGAGAGGCGTTTCTCATCTGCGTTTACATCGAGGACTTTCACTTTCACCTTTTGGCCTTCTTCCAGCACTTCATGCGGTGTACCGATATGCTCGTGTGCAATACGGGAAATATGGACAAGGCCTTCGACGCCAGGCAGTACTTCTACAAACGCACCATAGGAAACGAGACGCTTCACTGTACCTTCAAATACGGTGCCAACTGGAGCCTTCTCCTCAATATCTTCCCAAGGGCCAGGCAGCGTGTCCTTGATGGACAAGGAAATCCGCTCTGAATCACGGTCCACAGAAAGGACCTTGACCTTCACTTTGTCGCCCTCTTTCAATACATCGGATACTTTTTCAATATGCTCATGTGATAGTTGTGAGATATGGACCAATCCATCCACACCGCCGATATCGACGAATGCTCCGAATGAGGCGATTCGCTGAACTGTTCCTTCCAGCACGTCTCCTTCTTTCAGGTCATCGAGCACTTCCTCTTTTTTCTGAGACTTTTCTTCTTGAAGAACTGCGCGATGGGATAGGATCAAACGGTTCTTTTCCTTATCCATTTCAACAATTTTAAACGTCATCGTGCGCCCTTTATAATCGTCAAATGTCTCAACGAAGTGATCCTCCACCAAGGAAGCAGGAATGAATCCTCTGACACCAAGGTCGACAACCAAACCGCCTTTGACGACATCTTTCACTTCTGTTTCGATTGTTTCATTGTTGTTGAATTTTTCCTCAAGATCTCCCCATGCATCTTCCGCATCTACTTTACGCTTGGAAAGTACATAGTTATCCTCTTCCACTTTCGTGATGATGAGTTCAAGTTCATCCCCAACCGAAACAGCATCTCCCGCTTTTTCGATATGAAGACTGGACAACTCGCTGATCGGAATGACGCCATCAAATGGAGCGCCTGAAATTTCTACAGTTACGGATTTATCTTCGATCTTTGTCACCTTGCCAGTGACACGGTCACCCTCTTTGTATCCGTTCATTGCATCCAAATTCATCTCTTCAGTCATATGTAGTCCTCCTCCATAATGAATCCTACTTCTATATTATTCGAATCGGTGAGTAAAAACAAAAAATTACCCTTGCCATTTTATTTATTTTTTTCGAGCAATTGCCGAATCGCATCCATGATCACTTCTGTCACTTCATCGGCAGACGCTTTTCTTTCCCGGTATTCGGTCATATCGAGCGGCTTTCCATAAATAACCTTCAAACGTTTAAACGGCTTGTACGATCCTGCGATAGCGCAAGGGACGACCACTGCATTACCTTTTAATGCGAAGAAGCCGGCGCCTGCTAGCCCTTTGCCAAGTTCACCTGTCTTGCTTCTCGTACCTTCCGGAAACAGACCGACGACTTTCCCTTCTTTCAATAACTTCAATGTCGTCCGAAACGCTTCCCGATCACTCATTCCTCTTTTGACTGGATACGCATTCACGCTTGGAAGAATACTTTTTAAGACAGGGACCTTAAATAATTCTTCCTTCGCCATAAAGTGAACGGTGCGAGGACAAGTGATACCCACAACCGGCGGATCAAAATTATCTATATGATTCGCGCAAAGCAACACCCCGCCCTCGTCTGGAAAATTTTCTTTACCGATCACTTGGATACGGTATAAAGGGAAAAAGATCGTACTAACGAGAAATTTGCCTAAAGGATATAAGTTCATTTCTTCATCCTCTTTTCAGCAAGCCCGATGATCTCTTCTACAACTTCATCGATTGTCATAGAAGTTGTATCAATAACGACGGCGTTTTCTGCCTTTTTGAGCGGGGAGACTTTTCGCTCGCTATCAGCCCTGTCCCGTTCGGCAATCTGCGCCTTCAATTGTTCAACTGGTGTATGGATTCCACGTTTCTCGTCTTCCAGATGGCGACGTAAAGCACGTTCCTCTACAGATGCTGTCATGAATACTTTCAGTTCGGCATCGGGCAACACGGCTGTTCCGATATCCCGTCCATCCATGACAACTCCTGTTGCAAGGGCGAGGTTTCGCTGTTTATCGACCATCAGATGGCGGACATTTTCGTGTGCAGCTACTTCTGATACATTCGCTGTGACCCGAGGGGAACGAATTTCCTCTGTGCAATCCAAGCCGTCGATAAAAACGATCTGGCCAGCAGGAGATGGCTGAAGGCGAATTTCCGTCTGCTCCAAAAGTGAAGTCAGTTCTTGATCGCTAGTAATATTTATGTCATTGACAAGTGCTTTATGTGTTAATGCACGGTACATGGCACCCGTGTCAATGTACGTAAAATTCATTTTTTCTGCTATGCGTTTGGCAATTGTACTCTTCCCTGCAGCTGCAGGTCCGTCAATTGCAATCTTTATCCCTTTTGACATATCTTCTACCCCCGAATTCAATTCGAAAACATTGTAACATAACGAAGTGGGAAAAGTCCCTTCAAAAAGGACTTTCCCCACTGTTTCTTCCAACTCTATAAAGGTTATAATGCTTCTTTCCTTCTTTGCAATTGCCGTTCAAAGCAAAAACGGATAATATGCTGCCGGTCTGCATCCATCGTTTCAACAAATTGCAGCGAAGCCAGCCTTCTGCCGTCTTTTTCCCAAGTTCGGACAGCTATCGCTTCTGCACGCACATAATAGATGTCGTCATTGAGAAAAGGCAGTGCAATAAACAATGAAAGTCGTTGATTTTCTTCAAATTCTTCTTTTTGTCCAAGATGCAATGCAATTCCTCCAGCACTGATATCCTCCGCAACATATTGATCGAAGCCGCGGCCGTCGTTAACTGCTACATCAATTGGAGTTTCCACACGGACGTATTCTCTGCGCTGGATTTTGACCAACTCCTGGTCACCTGGATAGGAGAGCTGCAGCATCGGTATGCCCCGATTCATCCTGCCTTTTACTTCAGTTCGAAAGGCATATGACATTTTATGCTGGTCTACAAAAGTCACTAAGAGCTGGGTTCCATCCATGAAAAAAGCAGTACGGTCTGTTTCCATATGAATCGGATAATCAATCATGAAATAATCCGGTCCCAGGTCAACTACCTTGCTTTTATACTTCTCACTATTCTCCGTAAGATCTTTATCGATAATAATCGATGAACCGATCGAAAGTCTCATTTTCATCAACACCTACCATTTACTCATGCTACTTTTATTATGTCACGGTGAGGTGCGTTTTCCAATGATCAATTGAAGAAAATCAGAAAAGTTTTTCTGTCTTGATGACTTCTTTCGTTTCTGTATCTACTAGAACTTGGTAAGTGCCGATGCCACTTTCGTCTTCCTTCGTGACAGTTAAGAAGTATGCCAGCCTTTGCTTTAGTTGCTCATTTTCAACATATGCCAGTTCTTCTTTTTCTACTTTGACACCGTTATGGAAGAAGGTTTTCCAGTTAATTTTCACGATTGGCTGATCCTCGAGTTTTTCCTTTCGAATATACTCCGCTGCATTTAATCCAACGATTTCGCCAGTATCTTTAGCCGCTTTGATGTGGATGACATCTGAGAATACTTTCGCCTTGTGCAGAGGCTCGACTCTTACATAGACAAAATGCCAGGCATTTGAATTTTCTCTGGCTTCCTCAAATACGACATCCCTGTAGCCCGCCTTTTCAAGAAATTCCTCGGTTCTCTGTTTAATATCATCAAATGAAACAGCAGGTTCTCCGAATGGCCGATCTGCCAAGTAGGATAGAACATGTCCGCCTTTTTCTGTAATGTCAATATAACCGACAGTCTGATTCGATGCAAAACGGATATGATAAAATGGATACGGTGCGCCGGGCTGGCTTTTCTCCACGCCGATCACATCGTTTGTCACCTGCGGAAACACTTGTTTGAATATCGAAACCGCTTCATCTTTTGAAACTTCTGGATCCGTAATGTTTTGCAAGTCCTTTTTCTTCATGGCATCCGACTCGCTCGCTGTTAACGGGAAATCACTCTCTGTATATTGCTTCACTGAATTTCCTTTCTGCGACCAATCAACATCTGAACTCTTCGCATCTAACCGCTCAACCCATTCATTCATGGAATAGCGGCCATCCACCAGACCTGCTGTGGCAACTTGCCAATCCGTAGACATCAGCTGCAGATTTTTCGATGCTTTGCCCATCACCTTTTCAAAATCGCCTGAATTCGACAAACGGTCAGCCTCTTTTGCATAACTGCCGACCCTGCTTAAATAATTGCTCCATGCTGTGGAAAAACTCGCATCCAACGGAAGGGAATCAATCGAGCCACGAATATCAGAAGTCAGTCGCCAAATATCCTCCCGTGCTTTTTTTGAGCCATCGGATTCATTGAAAAGTAGAGACTTTTCTATCGCTATATTCAATTCATCCAGTTTTTCCGAAGCATCCGACATCCGCTTTGCGTACTGCCCGCTTAAAGCAAGAGCGAGTTTGTCATTCTCTTTTGCCTTATCATATGAAAAGACAGCCAAAGCGACGAGCGCAAATGATAATACAAATATTATTTTTTTCATATACTATGCAATTCGCCGAAACACTTGATCTCAGCAATATGCCAAACCTCCTTTAAAATGAAGTGCGATCAGTGACAGAATATATGCAGGCCGATTTTCTTGACTTGCGGCCTGGACCATATCCACTTACTCGTCGCAGTGATCGGGTTGAAGTAATAGATCGAGTTCTCACTCGGATCCCAGCCGTTTAGCGCATCAAGTACAGCTTCCTTTGCCCGTTCATTCGGTGTCAGCCAAATTTGCCCGTCAGAGACAGCTGTAAAGGCTCCCGGCTGGAAGATGACGCCGCCAACTGTGTTCGGAAAATCGGGATGCTCGACACGGTTTAGGATAACTGCCGCCACCGCAACCTGTCCTTCGTAAGGTTCACCTCTGGCTTCTCCGTACACCGCATTAGCCATCAACTTCAAATCTTGCTCTGAGTATTTAGAGGGAAGATGGGCTTGTTCGGTTTTGCCTCCTCCTTGTTTCACTTGCGCGGAAAGCGGGGTCCCTCCGTAATGCGTAAATTGATTACCCTTTGCTAAGTTGTCCATTACAAATTTCTCGTTGTACTCTGAAACAGAAGTAAGTTTCTTTTTCGTGTTCGCTCCTGCTATTCCGTCGATAGGCAGTCCATAGCTATCTTGGAAATTACGGAGCGCCCAATAAGTGCCATAACCAAACTTCCCGTCTATCGTTCCTTTATAAAAGCCGATATACTGAAGCCTGGCTTGTAATTCAATTACATCGTCACCCGTTGAGCCCCTCCCCAAGTCCCGTGCTGTGAACGCGCGAGATGAGTCCATTGATGAACCACAGAGAGCCATGATCAGCATGAAGAGAGCTATAGTTTTTAAAATGCTTTTTTTCACTGGTGATTCCTCCTTTCTGTCAGTGTGGTCCAAAATTAAACAAATTATGAGGGAATAAAAAAAGACCTGATTGTCTGAAGACAACCAGGTTCATTATTAAAGTTGAGCTTTTTTCCGGAACTGCTGCATGGCAAACGTATGAGCGTATTTTACTCTCGTTAAACCGAACCACCAGAGGAACAACATAAACGGAATGATCAAGTATAAGGAAAAATCGTTAACGGCCAGTATGCCATTGTATATGAAGTGAAGCATGAACGGAGCAAACAGTGCAAAGAGCAGCATGCCATTTTTATTGGAACGCGTTGTAAATTTGGCTCTTCCGAAATAATAGCCCATTACTACGCCGAATAACGCATGGCTTGAGACAGGCAATAATGCACGCAAAAAGGCGGTATCCAGACCGAATGTGAGCAAATACAGGATGTTCTCGACAGTCGCAAACCCTAAGGAAACACTCGCCCCATATAAAATGCCGTCATACGCATCTTCAAATTCAACATGCCTGAAGATGGCGATCAGCAAAATCAACCATTTGAAAAATTCCTCAAGCCAACTTGTAAACACCGCATTTCGAATGAATTCATTGGAAAATACATGTTCTTCCTCAAAAACATGCTGCATAAACAGGATCGGGAAAGTCATGACGGCGCCGTATATGAATGTGTGAAATAACGTCTTGGATGGCTCTGTAGCGATTTGTTTACGTAAATAAAGATAACTGAAAAGCGCCAAGCCAGGCGCTATTGCCACAGTAAGCAAAATAATCATGACCGGGCCCCCTTTCCCGCCATTATATCATGTTTCCATTGGAACAAGATGTGTGTTTACAATTATTTTACTAATCCATCCTTAGATGCAGATGACATGTTGCTGGCATCTCTTTTTGCCTTAATATCTCTTGCGATCAGCCCGCCATGTTCTCTGCCGTTCTCAATGAAAATCTCATTAGCATTGTTACCGGCTGCGATGACGCCTGCAATATATAACCCATCGACAGTCGTTTCCATAGTGACCGGGTCAAAAAGGGGCCGACCGCTTTCATCTTCAATCTGAATGCCGGCACGCCGTAAGAAATCATGATCCGGATGATACCCGATCATCGCGAAGACATATTCGTTATCGATGACAAATTGTTCTCCCTCTTTTTCGATTGTGACTGTATCCTCGGTAATCTCCATTACAGAAGAATTAAAGTGCATTTGAATTAAACCATTCCTTACAAGGCTATCAAAACCAGGTAAAATCCACGGTTTCACACTTGGTGAATAGGTGCTTCCCCGATAAACGACCGTAACTTCAGCGCCTGCCCGTTGAAGTTCCAGCGCTGCATCCACAGCTGAATTCTTACCGCCGATGACGACCACTTTCTTTCGAAAATAAGGGTGCCCCTCTTTAAAGTAATGAAAGACATTCGGTAATTCTTCACCGGGTATTCCTAGCTGATTCGGATTATCATAGTAGCCGGTCGCCACGACAACATAATCGGAAGCATACTCGCCACTGCTCGTAGAAACTTTAAATCCTTCTCCGACCTTCTGAATTCGTTCCACAGTCACATTACTGTGAATAGGCAAATTCGTTAATTCAGCAACCGTCCGATAGTACACAAGTGCATCCAACCGTTTCGGCTTCTCTTTCGCTGTAATGAACGGAATATCACCAATCGACAGCTTAATGCTTGAACTAAAGAAAGTTTGATGTGTAGGGTACCTGTAGATAGACTCTACGATATTCCCTTTTTCAATAATGACGATATCTAATCCGATTTTTTGCAACTCTATAGCCGCAGATAATCCGCATGGACCTCCCCCGACAATAATTGCATCTTTATTTATGACCATGTTTGACAACTCCTTCAGTTACCATCTTTCAGTCCATAATGTATGTGTAGAATATGACATTCGGGAGGTGCGCCAAATCGCAGTGGAAGTATGGACGTGCCATACCCATTGCTAATAAGCTGGGCTGTTTGGCCATGTATCGTAAAAGCCCCCTTGTCTTGCAGTCCGAAAGGCCCCAGCCGAATTTGTCCGCCATGTGTATGCCCTGCCAGCAGAACAGTCGGATTCGTTTGTTCCCTGACTTTACGGAATAAAGAGGGGGTATGCGTGACCCATAAGGAATACTTGTCTGGATCAAGTCCTCGTAGTGCTGCATTAATATCGACATTCTTACTGGAAGGGTCGTCTGTTCCGGCAATAATCCAATCTGGATGTCCTGGAATCAGAGCATTCTCATTGTCCAGAATATGGCCATGGCATGCTTCAAAAATTTGACGTATGGCCCCTTCTCCAACTTCCCTGTCATTGTTGCCCCAAATGTAATAGACGGCCTTGCCTAAAGCGGCCAATTTTTCGACATTCTGTTGCACACGTTTGATGGGGACCCCATTTTCGGCCAAGTCCCCTCCAATGATAACAACATCAACGTCCCCATGCTTCTTAATTTTCTTAATTAAACGGTTATCGATCACCCGCCGATGAATATCAGAAATAAAAAAAACAGATAAATTTTTCTGTCGATGGGTTCCCCCGGCAATATCCATTATGTGAAGCCTTACATTTCTCTGGCGTGCAGTCATGAACATCCAAAAGGCCATGCCGCTCACCGCCAGTGTAAAAATGCCGGTTCCTTTCAATAATCGCTTCATTTCACACCTGCCATAAGAAAGAGGCAAAGCGGTTTCGACTTTGCCCCTTTCGAGTTTTCACTTCACGCTGCTTACACCTAGTAAATGCAACGGTATTACGGAATGATCAGTTTTTGCCCGACCCGTATTTCATTAGAAGAAAGTCCATTCGCCTGCTTGATTTTTTCAACACCGATATCCGAACCATAATAATTGACCGAAATTCTGTATAGAGTCTCGTCTTTCTTTACAATATGGACCTTGCCGGATTGTTGACTCGCAACTTGGGTATTTTCCTGCTTTTTCTCTGGTTTTTTCTCAGGCTTCTTTTCAGGCTGCTGTTCCGGCTGTTTTTCCGGTTTCGGCGTTTCCTGTTTTACAGGCTTTTCGACAGGCTGATCTTTAGAAGCTTCGTTTTTTCCAGATTCCTTGTCATCTGCTGCTTGACCTTTTGATTCAGTATTGCCATCTTCTTTTTCCTCATCCTCAGCTCCAGCTGGTTTGGACGAATCACCGCTTCCAGGAGATGGAGAATGCACATCATACTGAAAACCATTATCTTCAATTTGTGCAGTATTGGATTTGTCATCTTGATTGTAGAAATTATAAATAACATAGCCAAAAATGACAATTGGAATTAATGTAAAGACACCCAAGATCGTATTGATCAAAGTGAAATTGGACTTCTTTTTAGAACGTCTGCCTCTTCCATGAACTTCTGAACGTGACGGCAGTTCGGAAATCGATTCCTTGTCCATTTCAATTTCTTTTCTATGCTCTTCAAATTCATATTGATAATCATTATTTTTCATCGACAATTTCTCCTATCGCCTCATGCTCTTCTTTATATTATGACGAATCATGTCGTAAATGTAAATGTACAAGAGTCTTATATTCCTAGAAGAACGTCAATTCTTTCTTCCCACGCATAGGTAAATTTACGTTGCGGTTCTATTGGAGCCACCTTCCGCAGCCAATCCATTTCAGTCAAGCCGCATATGGAGCAACACTGCATTCGGCTGTCGTCATATCGTTCTCCAAAGGCGTTCAATATCTTTTTTCTAATACATACTTGGGAGTGAACAATCTCTAGCATCTTTTGTAAATCTATTTCTTTATTCTGCCTTAATTCGTCCAACCTTGCGCATACTTCCTCAACCGGCATCTGTGATAGATAAAAGTCGACTACCCGCTGTGCCGTTTCTGACATACCTGCCATTTCAGCAGCTTCTGTTGGATTTTCCCCTGCTTGGAGCGACTCTGTGTAGTTTAAGACGCTGATCCGGTCGGGCATATCATTCTGTATTATGAACCTCGTGATGTTGACATCATCCGGTGCATATAGAAGAACAGCGCATGCAGGCTTTCCATCACGTCCTGCCCTTCCCACTTCTTGAATGTACGATGCCATCGTGTTTGGAAGATGTTCGTGTATTACTTGGCGGATATCATCTTTATGGATTCCCATGCCGAATGCATTGGTTGCACAAATCCATTCCACCTCGCCCCGGATATATTGCTCTTGGATAAGCGACCGGTCCACCTGCTCCTTGCCTGCGTGATACGCAGCTGCCGAGAACCCTTTTCCGGATAGAGTCGCCGCCAATTCATCCGCTCTCTTTCTGGAAGCAACATAAATAATGCCAGGTCCAGCCGTCTGTTCCAATCGATTTTCAATCCAAACAGTTTTATCATCAGATGCCATTTGCTCTACGACATAAGTAATGTTGGGCCTGTCCAGGGAATGCCTTTCCACAACCGGCATTTCCATATGTAAATACTTCGCAATGTCATCAATGACCTTTCGATCTGCTGTCGCTGTAAGCGCCAAAACAGGCGGCCGATTCCTGCCGAGCATCTCTCCAATCCGCAAGTAATCTGGACGAAAATCAAACCCCCATTGAGAAATGCAATGGGCTTCGTCCACTACTATTAAGGATAAATCCAGCTGTTTCAGACGATCTTCCACTTTTCGCTGCAATAACATCTCAGGCGAAACGAAAATGAACTTATATAAATGGATTTGGGAGAGGATCCGGTTTTTGTCTTGAAATGATAAAAATGAGTTCAAGGCCGCGACTCTCTTCTCACCATTCCTCCTCATGGAAGACGCTTGATCCTCCATCAGTGAAACTAGCGGAGATATGATGAGCGTGCTGCCATTTAACAAATACGAAGGCAATTGGTAACAAAGCGACTTACCTGTTCCGGTTGGCAAGATAGCGATTGTGTCCTTACCTTCCATTACCGATCGGATTACGTTTTCCTGTCCAGGCCGAAAATCACGGTAGCCAAATTTCTCATACAGCAACTTTTGCAAGTCTGTCATTTGCCGCCTCCCAACTTGGAGCCTAGTATTAGACGTAGTTGAAAATAACTCAATTCGCCAAACTCTTGTTTTAACATTCGTAATCTTCTAGTCCCCAATTCCTCTACTTTTAAAACTACCTCATTCACCTGCTCGGATGTCACAAAGTCTGTTAATGGGAAAGTCTTATCATTAATGGCCATTTCCACAAAATGATCCTCTATTGTACTCATTTTCAGGCCCCGGACTGCTGCAATCCGCTCGGCATTCATCCCTTTCGCAAACAGCCGTCTCGTTTGATAGGCAGATTCGGTCAAGTATAATGAACTTTTTACTCCGTCAGCAGCTTGTAATAAAAATGGGTATGCATGGTCTTCATGGATGACATCCAGCAGTCTATGCAACCCCTCGATAAACTCCAAATAGATGGATAGAGGCGACATTTGTAATTCCTCCGCTAATTGATCCCATGTTCTTCCTGTGATAGAAAAGCCGGACAGCCGGCTCACTAGTATCAGTTTTTGCTTATCATTCATCCCGCTTGCCTGAAGTGCTTTCTTTAACTCGACGGCAATCTTTCTTGGAAACTCTTTATTCTCAAGCGGTAAATGCCGTGCCATTCCTTTGACGAAAATTTGAACTTCCCGGTCTGTCTGGATCGGCATGAACGACTTGATCCCTTCCTTGAAATAAGAAATCGTTTGAATGGCGAGTGCCAACCGATTAAAGAAGACGATTTCATTTCCACGATAGTCCCATCCGTTAAAATAGCAAGGATCCAGTTCATTCACCTTGTGCAAGCCTGTTTTGGTAAGATAGAGCCTTCCGTCGGATTCCTTTACATAGGACTCTGCAAGTAACTTATGAAGCTGAGTTTCATATGTTTCCGCATCCAATTTAGTAAGGATTGAAAAGAACGGCTTCAAATTAAAATATTGGACGTCCTGTAATGTTTGACCAGATCTTTTTCCACGCAAGATATGCAAACATGCATTTTTCGAGCGTTCGCCATTCATTTTTGACACCATGAACAAGATGAGTGAAGATAACTCCATGCCCATTTCCCCTTTTAAGATGTTTTATTGTTGAAAACTACCCGAAACAGATTTAGAATGGTATGGGAGCAATGATAGTTAGCGCGGAGAAAAGAGGAGAGAACATCAATGTCTACTTGCAAAAAATATACAATTGTTGATCAAGATACATGTATTGCATGTGGTGCATGCGGCGCAGCAGCACCAGACATCTATGACTACGATGATGAAGGTATCGCATACGTTATTCTTGATGATAACATGGGGAATACAGAAGTTCCAGAAGAACTGCTGGAGGATATGGAAGATGCATTTGACGGATGCCCGACCGATTCCATTAAAGTGGCGGACGCACCGTTTGAAGGCGATCCATTGAAATACGAGGACTGATAAGATATTCGAAAGCTTCCAGGAGCTTTCGAATTTTTTATGAACAAAAACAACCGGCAAACTGGGATGATCCAGTTCGCCGGCTTGTTTGTTTTACGCCATTAATTGATGCTGTTGCTTGGAAATCCATTTATGCAGGCTCTTATACAAGAGCAGGAAAACAACCATCAACAAAGCGCCTTTTATAAGATTGAATGGTAAAATGCCTTTGACGATGACATCGAACATGGCATCTCCCACGTATGGTGGCATATTCAAGAAATACGAATACATTGGCAAAAAGACCGCATAATTCAATACACTCATGCCGACAGCCATGGAAACCGTTCCGATAATAAGTCCGGCTGTCAAACCTTTTGTCGATTGTACTCTTTTAAAAATATAGTATATTGGCATAATGAACAGGACGCCTGTTGTAAAGTTGGCAATTTCACCAACTGGAACTCCCGTAGGACTTCCGGACATAAACCAATACAATACATTTTTCAATAACTCTACCGAAATACCTGCTATCGGCCCCATTGTCATGATCGCCAATACAGCGGGAATTTCACTGAAATCGACTTTCAAGAATGGCGGTAATGCTGGTAAAGGGAAATTCAACTGCATCAGTACAGTCGAGATGCTCCCAAGCATTGCGATGAGAATCATCTTTCGCAATTTTTTGTTGCTCATTTGTTCCTCTCTCCTTTTGCGATTCACTTCAAAAAGAGGAAAGGCTGAACCGAATATTGTGTTGTCATAAAAAATCCCCTAAAGCGTTCGCTTCAGGGGAAGGCAAGTTTAAATAAAGGTATCCAAAAATCAAAAATGATTTGGACCCATACTTAAATAACCTCTCTTTTTGCGGACAACACAAAAAGACGGCCATACCTTCACCTTCTCCCATCCAGACTATACTGTCGGCTCCGGAATCTCACCGGAATCAGCTGTTACGCTCGCGGGCTAGGAAGTGACCTTCCATTTCCGCCGGTCGGGAATTGCACCCTGCCCCGAAGATGAATCAATATTTTATTACATCACTATTGTATACAAAAAAGAAGCTCTTGTAAACATTCCAGTTTACAAGAGCTTCTCGAGCTGTTACTCGGGCAGTATAACCGGATTGGCACCGACCGGAATCGGCAGCGGTTTTGTCAGATCATACTTACCAAATTGGGTTTGTATTGTATTTTTCAGTTGAATGGATATATTGAAATTGCTTCCTGTCAGCATGAACCCTTCAATCATTTCATTTAATACTGCGTGATCGATTGAATCTAAATTAAGTTGTTCAGTAAATGAAATGATGGCAACGTCTTTTTCTACTGAGACATTATAGTCCAATTGAGCAGGTACAACACTCTCAACAATATCATTTTGTGGATCTTTCATGGCGAGCAGCGCATCGGATACTGTACTGGTGTCACCATTTTCATATGGAATCAAATAAATTTCACCTGATGGCATCAAGTATTTGTAATACGGCAATTTCCTGTCAAGCGGCACTGGAGCTGCCTTTCCAACTGGACCGAGTTCAGCCGGCTTGCCTGCTTCATCCACGACTTGGAAAAACTTTTTATCTGTAAATGTCTCCTTCGCTGAATCGAAATAGTTAGCAATCGTCGCTTCCGCCAGATCATACCCGTGATCGGCAGGCACCTCATTTAGTACGGTATCACCGGACTCATAGATCTTTCCTTTGTATGGATGATAGTCATCAAATCCAAGATCAGTTTCAGGAACCTTTGCAGCGTACTGATTGTATAAGGCGACACTGTCAGGATTTTGGTCCTTCATGTCGTTCTCCACCTGTTCTGTTGGTAGAAGAACGGTAACAGGAATCACATTAGCCGAATGGATGAGGCCGATATGGAGCGGGTATTGATTAACCATTTCATCCGGCAACACAATATGGCTATGCATCGCAGAGGCCATTGTATAAAGCGTATCTGCTTTTTCCGCACTATCCATAGCCGCTTCACTTGTTTGCCCTTGATCGTCAGACATATCCATCGAACGTTTCTGATTAAAGAGCTCGACTTCCGCCTGCTCTGTTTCACTTTCCAGTGCTCCTTCGTTCTGCCTAAGCATGGAAGGGATCAACAGACTGACGACAAGCATGGCAGCAATGGCAATGAATGCCGGCACCCATTTACGTACTTTTCGTTTCCGTGATTTGGGTTCTATCAGTCGCTCATCTTTCTTTAACCGGGCTAAAATGTCTTCAGCAGATCGATGGTCTTCCATTTTCGGCATGGAGTGAAGGAGTTTTTCTAGTTTGTCGTCGTTCCAATTATTATTCGCCATTCATCTTCCCCCTTCTGCCGAAAGAGCTTGTAACTTCTTCTGCAAAGTTTTAATCGCCCTGTGCTGCGTCGTTTTTACTTTTCCTTCTGTCCACCCAAGCGCCTCCGCCGTTTCTGCAATCGAGAAATCTTGAAAGTATCGCATGACGATGACCATCTTTTGATCTCCCGTGCAGGTGTCCAAAGCTTTAAGCATTTGTTTCATTTCCTCATTCAACTCGGCAATTTCAACTGGGGACCGGTCTGAAGACATCAATTCGCTCTTTTCCCAATCAAACGTATCAAAAACATGTTTTTGACGGACAGTCTTCTTGCGAAAATGGTCGATCGCGACGTTTTTGGCAATGGAGAAGAGCCAGGTTTTTTCTGAACTCTTCCCTTCAAAGCCCGCGTACGCTTTCAATACACGAATATAAACCTCATGCATCAAATCCTCTGATTGGGATCGGTCACCGGTCAAATAGATTAAAAAATTGAAGACGTCTTGATGGTATTGATCATATAGCCTGTGGAAAACGGAGTCATCCACAAAATCCCCCCGTTCAATACATTAGTCGTAATTCAAGATGAAAAGTTTCATCCGTTTCATCTTTGAATAAAACATTACACTTCTTCCTGATCAATCGGTAACACACATCGGAAGATCGTCCCGTGAGTCGGGCCGAGTTCTGCACTGATTTCTCCGCCGTGCGAGTCGATAATATTCTTTGCAATCGCAAGGCCAAGGCCGGTACCGCCCTTCCCTCTAGTACGAGCTTTATCCGCCTTATAGAATCGTTCGAAAATATAAGGCAGGTCTTCCTTTGGAATGCCGCTTCCTGTATCGGAAACCGCAATCTCAATTACATCCTTCCCTTTTTCGACACAGATCGTAACTTCTCCTCCATCCGGCGTGTGGCGAATGGCATTATCGATTAAATTTGTGAAAACTTGTTCCAGCCGGTCCTCGTCTGCAACTATTTCAATTTCCTCCACCGGATGGAGCGTGAGCGACACGTTTGCATCCCTCGCCACCTGCATGAACTTATTGACGATTCGTTCCAAGAAATGAACAACATCGACAGGAGATTTGTAAAGCCGCATATGCCCTGATTCCATCCTCGCCAAATCGAGCAGATCCGTTACCAGTCTGCTCATCCGCTTGGACTCATCGTGGATGATCTGCATAATTTCATTCCGTTCCTCTTCACTCGAAGTGACTCCGTCCAGAATTGCTTCACTATATCCTTGCAGCATCGAAATCGGTGTTCTCAATTCATGGGACACATTGGCAATAAAATCGGAACGTAGTTTATCGAGCTTATGCTGGTCCGTCATATCCCGGAACACGGCGACCGCACCTCGAATACTGTTCTCACTATAAAGTGGGCTGATCGAAACCCCGTAAAACTGGCCATTCAGCTCCAATTCTTCCTCTACTTCCTCAGCAAAAGTGATGACATGTTCCAGCATATGAACAATTTCAGGTGGTAAGATCTTGTTGGAATCATTTGCAGCCTGGTACCATTTCTGCAAAATCCGCTCTGCCTGCGGGTTGTGAAGCAGGATTGAATAATCACTATTGAACGAAATGACAGCGTCCGTCATGGAGGTCAGAATACTGGAAAGTTGGCCTTTCTCCTGTTTAATCAATTCTACTTGAAATTTTAATTGTTTCCCCATCTGGTTGAAAGCGGTTGCCAATTGCCCAATCTCATCGTTTTGCAGGACTGGCAGACGGGTGTCAAAGTTCCCTTTGGATAATTCAAATGCCGCCTGTTTCATACCTCTTAACGGGGAAGTAATCCGGGTAGATAGGAAAAAAGCGAAGAATGTCGTCAATACAAAAGCGATAAACGCTGATAAGAAGACAATATGGGTTGTGCTTTTTGTCGTTCGGTGAACGGCATCCAGGCTTTGATAGAGAACAATCGACTGCTTGACATTTCCCGTTTCATAATAGGGATATGTCAATACAAGAAACTTCTCCATTACATCTTGCTCCCGTAAGGAAGGCAGAATCATTTCCTTAACGGACTTCCCATCCTTTTGCCCCGATTGAAATAAATTCGGCTCATCTAAAATCTTTCGTTCAATACGTTCTTCATTCAAGCCGTTATGGAATGAATACAGGACGTCCTTGTTGGAATCAACGATCAACGCATTTGTTTCATCTCCGAGCACATCCTGTATGATCAGCCGCATCGCAGTTTCATCATCGTGATCCACGATGATTTTTCCAATAGTGGCCGCTTCCCTTCTAAGCGAATCCTCCGCTTGTTTTGTATGGAAGTTATCAAGGAATTCAAGCAGCAGCACGGTCACAATGAATAATACAAATGAAACGAGAAGCAATATGGTTGCCCATAGCTTCCCGACGATTGAATTCCATATCTTAATCATTTGGTACCTCGAATTTATAGCCGACGCCCCAAACGGTCACAATCATTTTTGCCGCACGTTCAGATACCCTGCTCAATTTTTCGCGCAGGCGTTTCACATGCGTATCGACCGTACGAAGATCACCGAAAAATTCATAATGCCATACTTCTTTCAGCAATTGTTCCCGATCAAAGACTTTATCAGGCGCCTTCGCCAAGAAATAGAGAAGCTCATATTCTTTCGGCGTCAAGTTCACTTCGTTTCCTTCCGCTGTTACCCGATGAGCATCATGGTCGATCGTCAGCTGCGGGAAAACGACAAGATCCTTGGACGCGGTCGAAGAAGAAGTTGCGTTTTGGAAACTCGATCTGCGCAAAATCGCTTTGACACGAAGCACCACTTCTCTAGGACTGAACGGTTTGACAATATAGTCATCGGCCCCCGTCTCAAATCCGGTTACCCTGTCGGACTCTTCCCCTTTCGCTGTCAATAGGATGATTGGTGTCTGGTCCTTTTTATCACGGATTTCCTGCAATACTTCAAAGCCATCCTTTTCAGGCATCATTACATCTAGCAATATACAGTCATATCGATTTTCTTCAAATTTTTCAAGAGCTTCCGCCCCGTCCATCGCTTCATCAATTTGAAAGCCTTCTCTCGATAGATACATATTTAAGAGACGGCGAATTCTTTCCTCGTCATCAACGACTAATAACCTAACGTTTTCTTCCACAGGCTAAAACCCCTTTCATCTTGCTGCTATCTCCATTGTACAAGTCACGAAGGAAAAAGAAAAGCTTCGGACAACCGTTGTGCTGCAAGGTGTGAACAAGATTTGATAGTGTTGCTTTCTAACGGCGGACATTCCGTATATAGCTCCTTTTTCTGCTTACCGCCATGCACTCAGGCATAACGAGTTTCTTATAGCTGTAGATAAATTCTGGATTTTCTTCTACAGGATAAGTAATTCAAGGAAATGCTAATTCTCCATTGCAGCTGGACGTTTTTTTATTTTACAAGTTACTTTTTCAAAACTGGGGATATAAACAAGATGTTGCTTTCCGTTCCGGCGCTCGCTTTCCGCGGGCATGGCTTGAGCCTCCTCGTCCGCTTCGCTTCCTGCGGGGTCTCAAGGCTCATGCTATTCCCGCAGGAGTCGAGCGCCTCCACTCCTAGCAAGAGGTGCTTATGAATAACTAAATAAACCTTTAAAATATTTGTTTTTTTGAATAGCTAGATGTGCTGTTATTTGCATATCCAGTAACAAAGCTTCGGCAGATTCATTATGATACAAAATGTTGTAATTGATTAAGATGAAATGCAACCTTCAGAAATTTATTCATACATTGACCTCAACCTTTTGTGGCTTATCGACTTAGCACTCCTTGGTCAGCAATCTCCTTTTAAAGCCGATAGAAAATGTGCTCAAACAGGTCCATGCATGTTCATGCTGGTTAATCTGATTTTCCTTCATCTATCACCGCATTTATTTTTAAAGAAAAACTGTTGATTAGAGCGAATGCTAGCTACTTCAGCGGGACCATGGTCGGTGCATAGCAAAAGCCGTGACGAAGAACGGCTTTTGCGACAAAAAGCAGAGCGTTTGTAGCAAGAGCTGTTCGATTGGCTGAAGCCGTGACCGCGGAAAGCATCCAGCCGTAGCGGAAATCAACTTTTCTATTTGTTCTTTCATTATAAAAAAGGACTGCACAGCTTTTACACTGCACAGTCCGTTTAATTATTTCGCGTAGGAATGCAATCCGGCGAGAATGAAGTTTACGAAGATCAGGTTGAACATGATGATGATGAAACCGATCACCGCCAGCCAAGCTGAATTTTTCCCTTCCCATCCGCGGGATAAGCGGAGATGGAGGAATGCTGCGTAAAACAGCCAAGTGATGAGGGCCCATACTTCTTTCGGGTCCCAACCCCAGAATCTTGACCAAGCTTCATGTGCCCAGATCATTGCAAAGATTAATGCTCCCAAAGTGAATACAGGGAAGCCGATTAAAACAGAACGATACCCGATTTCATCCATGAGCTGTGAGTTAGCTCTCTTCGCAAGCGGCTGGACGAACTCAGCAAGCCGTTTCCTTACAATTAGACGGAGCAGCCCATAGAGGATAGAACCAATGAACAGAGACCAAACGAATGTCGTCAATGTTTTACCATTTAGAATAGCCGGTAATTCCACCCACGGTTTCATCGTATCAGGCGATTTGGCTACCGATTCATTCATCCCGAAAAGAGGCGGATAATTGTATACGATAGAAGCAGGTTTGTCGTTTTTATCGATGTAATCAAATTCCGCTTCATAGCCGGCCAATTTAAATGTACTCGAAGATAAGACAAATCCAATAACTAACATGATGACAAACATGACAAACTCGATCCAGAAGCGTTGTCTGGACTTCTTAGACATATCAATGTTCTTCAGCAAGTAAATCAAACCTGCAACGGCACTGATAGCCAAGATGGATTCACCAAGCGCTGCGGTAATAACGTGAATCGTCAGCCAATGACTTTGCAAAGCAGGAATCAAAGGCGTTACTTCTTTCGGGAACATGCTTGCATAAGCAATGATTAAAATCGCGATCGGCAAGGCAAACAGTCCAAGCGATGGTGTCCGGTATAAGAAAAAGATAAGGATGAATGCACCGACTAACATCATCCCGAACGCCGTCGTAAATTCGAACATATTACTGACCGGGGCATGCCCCCCTGCTATCCATCTCGTAATGAAATAGCCGACATGCGTCAGGAATCCGATGATCGTTATGAAGATTCCGATGGTACCCCATTTATTATTCCTATAGGAAGCCTCCGATTTAGCTCCCTTGACCGCTCCTCCGAAGAAAGCGGTCGCAATTAAATAGGCGATAAAGGAAATTTCAAGTAAAGTCGCACTGATATTAGCTAATCCCATTATGATTCAGCTCCTTCCTCTTGCTCTTCTTTCGACTCTTTATCCTGTCGATCTATATAAGCAGGCAACTCGGATGTTTCTTTTACTATGTCTAATTCCTTTTTCAAAGAAAACCAGTTCTTATTCGTATGGGCTGCGACCATTACTTGCTGGTCTGCCCCTTTTTGAATCCAAATTCTTCGATGATTCCAATAAGAACCCATAATGACGCCAATCATAAAGATGATTCCGCCCAATAGCAAGATATATAATGTCTTGTCCTTGCGTATTGTAAACCCTGAAATATCGCGAGTATCCGCGCTCACAAATTTCACTTTATAAGCGTTTTCTTCGGTTTCCAGCGTCTGCCGGATGGCCACGAAACTTTTTTCACCCTCCGGTTTTTCCGGAGTCGACATTTTAAAGATGAATGCGGGATTGTTCGGAATCGGCGATTTTGAAACCGGTTCTCCGTCTTTGATTCCATCATAATCCGCATAGTACTCCAGCAATTCCACTTTCGCGCCGTTGTCTAATTCGTATGTTCCTTTAGGATCATCTAAATCGATTGTAAACTCTCCGAATGACTTATCTGTCGATTTCTCAATCAATTGCATCGTCATGGATTTCAATTCACTTAAGCGATAATCCATTTGGAATACATTATACCCATCGAATTTAAGTGGTTTATTCACAACAATCGAATAATCTTTTACAAACTCCAGGTCCTCAGAACCAGGCAAGGATCCTTCTTTTTCTTTATAAAGCGTAACGTCCGTCTGGAAGTTCTTCACGATGGGACCAACGCGATCAAGGGCTTCCCCGAAAACTGCATTGGCATCCTCTTTCGTATACGTTTCTAAAATGAAATCATTGCTTTTCAAGAAGTAGCCAGGCGCACCAGTAATATTGCGCAATTCTCCTTCCCGAATCCACATCGTCTCGTCCACATAAAATCCTGGGATGCCGCGTAACAATACGCCGAATAAGAAGATAATAAGTCCGGTATGATTTACGTAAGGACCCCAGCGTGAAAAACGGTTCTTCTCAGCGAGAATTGCTCCGTCTTCGGCCTTGACGTTATATTTCATTTCCTTCAAGGCAACTTCCGCTTTTTTCAACGAATCCTCTGGATCGGCCGCTTTGCCCTCACCAAAGATACGCTGACGCTTCATAAAGGACACATGGCGTTTCGTCCGCTGCTTTTTTAAGGATTTATAGAGCGGAACGACACGGTCGATACTTGCGATAATGATGGATGTCCCCAGCATGCCGATAAGAATTTTAAACCACCAGCTGTTGTACATATCATAAAAACCAAGTTTATAATACAAGGTTCCAAAGATCTTATATGTCTTTTCATAATACGCCAAATATTCCGCATCCGTGGCATTAACCGAACTAACCGGTGCGTACAATTTCTGCGGGAAAATCGTACCGATAGCGGAAGTGCTCAATACTAAAACAATGATAGTGACTCCAACTTTGACGCTCGAGAAAAAATTCCAGATCTTATCAATGATCGACTTGTTATACGTCTGAGATCTTCTTGCCGATCCTTCATATCTCATATCGACCACTTGACTTTTTTCTGCCTCTTCGGTCAACGGCCGGCCACAAGCCTCGCATAAGACCGTACCAAATGGGTTTTCATGGCCGCATTGACATTTGATTTTGCTCATAGCTAACGTACTCCTTATCAGGGTTGGATACTTTCCATATACGACTTGATTTCCTCCTTGGACATTTCACTCTTTAGAATTTTGACGATCTTGCCGTTTTTATCAATCAAGAAAGTCGTTGGAAGCGGCTGGATATTGTATGCTTCCTTCACATCTTTTGTCTTGTCAATCAAGACCGGGAATGTCAAATCGTACTGATTACGGAATGAATCCACCTTCAGTTTTGGCTCTCCGACATTAACGGATAACACGTGAACTCCCTTGTCCTTGAATTCCTTGTAATAATCTTCAATAAATGGCATCTCTTTTTTACAAGGAGGACACCAAGTTCCCCAAAAATTCAGGAACACTCCTTGTCCTTCATAGTCAGACAGGCGGTGTTTATTGCCTTCCAAGTCAACGAGCTCAAAGTCAGGAGCTTTGTCCCCTACTTCCAGTACTTTGACTTTGTCTTTCGAAACGATGGAAAAAATAATTGCCGATGCCAGCAATATGAGGACGACAGCTCTGATGATCAAGCGTTTCGTTTTTTTATTCGCCTTGGCCACTGTTCAGCCTCCTAACGATAAATGAGTTCTAAATTCGATTATAACAAATGAAACCTGTTAAAAAACTTGAAGTCGTGATAGCTTTGTGAACATTTCGGGAAACTCAGTTACCGATTTTGCCTGTCTCCGCAAGGACTCGCAGCTGTTTCACTTCATGGGTTGTCAATTCGCGCGCTTCGCCCGCATTTAAGCCATAGGTCGTTAACGTGCCGAATGACTCCCTCTTCAATTTCAGAACAGGGCAGCCGATTGCTTCGAACATACGGCGCACTTGCCGGTTTCTGCCTTCATGAATGGTAATTTCAATAATGGCAGTACCTGTTTTTTTGTCTACTGACTGCATTTTCAACTTTGCAGGAGCTGTCATTCCATCTTCGAGTTCAATGCCCCGCTCCAATTTTTTCAGCAGTTCCCGGTTCGGGATGCCTTTTACCTTCGCCACATATGTCTTATGGATTTTAAATTTCGGATGCGTCATCAAGTACGAGAACTCTCCGTCATTGGTCAACACAATGACTCCTGATGTATCATAATCCAGTCTTCCGACAGGGAAAATACGTTCTTCGACATGTGGGAGCAAGTCCAGTACCGTCTTTCTTCCTTTGTCATCTTCAACCGTTGAGATATAGCCGCGAGGTTTATAAAGCAAATAATAAACATTCCGTTCTTTAACTAGCTCTACGCCTTCCACTTCGACAGAATCGGATTTGGAAACCTTCGTTCCGAGTTCCCTAATGACAACTCCGTTCACTTTCACTTTACCTTCCAGTATGAGTGTCTCCGCTTTTCTGCGAGAAGCGACTCCTGCCTGCGCCAATACTTTTTGTAGTCTTTCCAAACTTCGTCACCTTCCTTCTTTCCTCAAAAAATTATGTCACACTTCCATGAAAATGAAAAGAAGACTGTCCTAAAGAAGGCAGTCTTACGGAATTTGTCATAATTACGACGTATTTAAGTAAGTTGTATTGATTAGATGTCCATTTAATTATTATTGATGAATAGTAATGTCGGTTGTGATGATCGGCTGATTATCAAACGAAACTGTCCATGAGCCGGTGCTGATTTTCTCTTTACCGCGAGGTATCCTGACAAAATGGGTGATCCGTTCTTTTTCATCCGGCGATAAAAGTACTTTGATCGGCTCATCCAATTGTCCCTCTACGCCAGGCAGTATGGAATATTTCCCTTTCTTGGCGACCGTCACTAAATCATAATCCTTGAATGTCTGATTGGCGAGATCCGTGTGATCCTTCCAGTCGTCCCCGTCATTCAAAGTTACGATAATTATTTTCTTTCCATCCCTCTCGAAGTAAGTGGCCAATGTCCGGCCTGCCACTTTCGTGAAGCCGGTCTTCCCAGCCACGACATCAGGATTTGTATGAATGAGGCGATGTTTGTTGCTCCAGCTCCGAACATCCCCATCCTTCCCTTTGTAAATATAGGATTTGGAAGAGGCGATTTTCTTGAATTCATCATTTTGCATGGCGAAATAAAGCATTTTTGCTGTGTCATAAGCTGTTGATAGATGTTCCTCATGGTGAAGACCGGATGGATTCATGAATTTCGTATCCTTCAGTCCAAAATAAAGGGCTTTTTCATTCATCATATCGACAAAGCCCTCCAACGAGCCCCCCGCATGTTCCGCAAGGGCATAGGCCGCGTCATTGCCTGACCTTAGCATAAGGCCGTGCAGCAATGCTTCGCTTGGCATCTTAGCCCCCTGCACTGTGTAGATGGATGAGCCCTCGGCAGAAGCTGCTTCCGGTGAAATGGTAATATCGCCAGAAGCCCCGCTTTCTACAATCGTGAAGGCAGTCCAAATTTTTGTCAAACTTGCAATCGGCAATCTCGCATTCTCGTTGTGGCCTTGCAATAGTCTTCCCGTCTCTGCGTCAATTACCGCCCACGCCTGCCCTGAGGCCGCTTCCTTCGGTGTTGCAGCAAAAAGAACAACTAGAAAAAGCACGACAGCAAATGCTCGCCTCAATCCATGATTCCCCCTTCATCTTCTTGCATATTAAACGCTTCTTGGAATTTCGTCATGAATAAATCGGTATCTTCCTGCTCCCCTTCCTCCGCTTCGGTCAGCGGCGGCAGTCCGTCGATGGACTCCAGCCCAAAACGGTCCAGAAACAGCTCGGTCGTCCCATAGAGAATTGGACGGCCGCTTCCTTCCAGTCTCCCTTTTTCCATAATGAGCCCCTTGGCCACCAATGTCTGCAACGGACCTTCCGACTTGACCCCGCGCAAATCATCTATTTCCACACGGGTGACCGGCTGCTTATAAGCGATGATGGCCAGCACTTCCATTGAAGCTTGTGTCATGGATTTAGGCGAAGGATTTTCAAGCATCTTGGTGATGTCGCCTGCAAATTCTCCTTTTGTGACTAGTCTGTACCTCCCTCCATATTTCCGCAAGGTGATACCAGCATCCTGGCGATTTTCATAACGATCCTGCAATTGATCAAGCAGCGTTTCTGCGTTCGCTTTCGTGGAATCTATAATTGCTGCTATTTGATCGGGTGCTAGCCCGTCATCACCGGCAACAAATAGTAAACTTTCAATTCTTCCGAGCATCACTTCGTCTTCATTCATTTCCGCTGCCCTCCTGTCCAAAAGAAATTGTTAATTGCTGAAAGTTTTCATTCTGCCAAACTAGCACGTCCATACGCTTCATCAGCTCGAGCAAGGACAGAAAAGAAACGACCAGATCCGTCAGATCCCCTTCAACAAATAGTTCATCAAAATAGCAAGTCCCACCTTTTTTCTTCAGTATGGCGACAATGTCATCCATTTTCTCATCTACGGATAACTCCGCCTTGGTAATACTGGCGGTAAGCGGCACCCGCAGCCGTTTCCGTTGTAGCATTTTCTGAAACGCTCCAATCAGATCAAACACATTCAGCTGTTCATCTGGTGGAGGAGCAGCCACTTCCCCGTAATGAGACAGATCTTCGGGCATTTTCGTGAAATGTACGGCCCGTTCGTCAGCAGACTCCTTTAAATGATTTGCCGCTTCCTTATATTTCTTATACTCCATCAGCCGGGCAACCAATTCTTCCCGCGGATCTTCTTCAAACTCGAAATCCTGATGTTCGTCCAGTCCATCTTCCTCGTGGACCGGCAATAGCATTTTACTCTTGATTTCAATCAATGTTGCTGCCAATACTAGGTATTCACTTAATTCATCCAATTGAAGGACTCGCATCGTATGTATGTGTTCGATGTATTGGTTCGTCAATTCCGCCATCGGGATATCATAGATATCTATTTCAAGTCGGTTGATTAAATGCAATAATAGATCAAGAGGCCCTTCAAAAACCTCTAGCTTTACTTTATAGGCCATATGCCCATCCCACCCTAATTACGAAATTGATAGATGTACCGGAAGGGAGAAGTACAATGCACCCATACCATCATCCACTGTTTATACATTTTATTGTTTATTTCAACCGGAATCAAGATTACTTTGAATGTCATGAAGTACTTGAGGAATATTGGAAATCCATTCCTGAAGCTGACAAAGAGCATCCTCTCACCGCTTACATCCTTCTGGCAACTGGTTTATATCATTGGCGGCGGGGCAATTTAAAGGGGGCCATCCGCACACTCGTCAAAGCAGAAAGACGAATGCTTGCATTCCCTCCTTTATTTCGCCAAGAAATTGATTTTGAACAGCTTTTGCACGATCTGAAGCATTCGATCGAGTCCGTTCGCGCGGAAAAACCATTCAGCGCATTTCCACTCCATCTGCACTCCAGCATGCTGCTTACAAGTACCACGATGGCCGCATCTCAAATGGATCTGTTGCCTGCTGGCAGCAATACTATCATTCATAAACATATGCTGAGAGACAGGACTGATATTCTCATAAGCAGACAAAAAAAGAAAAGGGGCAGAAATTAATCTGCTCCTTCCTTTTCCATACACTTTTTCATGAATCGTTCTGTCTGCTCAGTGCTTCTGCATTCCAAATCCGGAAAAAGTTCATGCAGCTTGGACACCATCGCTGTGCCAATTCCTTCTCCCCGGTAGGATGGATTAACAGAAAGATGCTTCACCGTGTAGGCGTCATCTTCCAATTCAATCCCTATCACACCGATATAATCGTCATGATCTTTCAATAAAAATAACTGAGATTGTTCATCCGTTTCATATTGCTGCATCGTTTCCTGCAGTTTTTTAACGGATTTCTCACCCGGCATATAGGACAGTAAACCCATGGCGATTTTCTCATGTGCTTTTTTATACCGCAAAAGTATCAATTGAATCCCTTCTTTTCAAAAATCCTTTGTCTTTCTACAGATAAAAATAAACCCCGGTCAACAATCGGGAGTTCAACAGGCATTGTCGAATGCAAATCGCCCACCTTATCGCCTGCTTCGCTTTCCACTTTGTTTCCTACGACCACTTTCTTAGATGTTTTACTGGATGCCTACAAACAGATTATGGAATTTATTAAGTTCATTTTATCGTACAAGAATGGCAAAGGTTTTTCAATGAGCGAGAACGTTCATTTATTCGGTCCGGCAAAAGGGGCAATAAAGTACCAGTACACGACACCCCAAATGGCCGCTGCCAAAATGATGAAAAGAAAAAGCATGACATTACGGCGTCTCATATTCTTTCCTCACGCCCAACCTTCTGAAGTGGAATATCCAAACGGATAATATCTTCATAAGTCTCCCGGCGCACAACAAGCTGATGTTCCCCATTCTCACAGAAGATAATTGCCGGCCGTTGAAGACGATTGTAATTGCTTGCCATTGAATAGGTATAGGCGCCTGTACAAAAAACCGCTACAAGATCGCCTTCCTCCAGCTCAGCAAGATATGCATCCTCAATCAGCTTATCTCCTGATTCACAACATTTTCCGGCAATCGTCACCTTATCGGTGTGCGGCTCCAGCATTTTATTCGCCGTTGCTGCTGAATATTTTGCGCCGTACAACGCAGGCCGGATGTTGTCGGACATGCCGCCATCCACTGCCACATAAGTGCGGACATTCGGTACTTCTTTTCGGCTTCCCGCCGTATAGAGTGTCGTGCCTGCATCCCCTACTAAAGAGCGTCCCGGTTCGATCCAGACTTCTGGAAGCGGGTACTGATGCTTCCTTGTCATTGAAAGAATGACGGATTCCATTTCTTCAACATATTGAGATGGATGCAGTGGCGCATCTTCCTCCGTATACCGGATACCGAAACCGCCGCCGAGGTTTAATACGGGACAAATGAACTTGAAACGCTCCCGCCACTCGACCATCTTATTCATCAATGCTTCCGCCGCCAGACGGAACGCATCTGTTTCAAAAATTTGAGAACCAATGTGGCAGTGCATGCCTAACATCGTAAGATAAGGATGATTATATAGCTGCAAAAATGCATCCTCAGCCTGTCCATTATTCAAATCAAAACCAAATTTAGAGTCTTCTTGCCCAGTCGTAATATAATCATGTGTGGAAGCATGGATGCCAGGCGTTACACGCAATAGTACATTCATGTTTTGTTGTCTGGATTCGGAAATTTCCTTCAGCAATTCAATTTCTGAAAAATTATCGACGACAATGCAGCCGATCTTTTCGTCAAATGCAAATTGCAGTTCGGTATAGCTCTTGTTGTTCCCGTGAAAATGAATCCGTTGCCGTGGAAAATCAGCTGCCACTGCCGTATACAGTTCTCCGCCCGATACTACGTCGAGTGAGAGGCCGAGTTCAGCAGCAATTTCGTATATCGCGATAGACGAAAATGCTTTACTCGCATAAGCAACTTGCGCAGGAATCCCCATTTTTTTGAATGAATCAATGAATGCGGCTGCCCGTTCCTTAAACAATTCAATATCATAGATGACGAGCGGGGTGCCATACGTATGAGCTGCGTCGACTGTATCGACCCCGCCAATCGTCAAATGCCCTTTTTCATTAACCGATTGCGTTCCATAAAGATGCATATCACATTCCTCCCGTCTTTTTGTTTCTCCTTACTAAACCATAGAGAAACTTTACCATAACAGAGAGGGAAGAAGCAATCTACGATAGCCTATTTCGATTCGGAGAATCCGTAATGAACGGCCTTGGCGCATCGTTCGTCATCGGATATCGGATCAGCACCCGTTTCATCGCATTCGGGAAGAATGGGACAAGCGGCCACATGTATGGCATGCGCATTGGATGCAAAGAACATAAATAATAAAAGACAGCTGCGACGCCAAGGAAGAATCCTGGAGCTCCCAATATGGCGGTGCATATTAAAAGGAACAGGCGGAAGATTTTCGTCGTAATACTTAATTCATAGGAAGGAATCGCAAATGTCAGTATGGCACAGACGGCCACATAGAGAACCACTTCTGCTGTAAATAAACCGACATCGATTGCCACCTGTCCAATTACGATTGCAGCGACCAATCCCATGGCCGTTGTCATCGGAGAAGGAGTATGGATGGCTGCCATCCGTAATATTTCGATTCCTACGTCAGCAATTAGTATTTGTACGAACAGGGGAATTTCCCCCGCATCATTTGGGCCAATATAGTTTAAGGCGGCAGGCAAGTAATGCTGCCTGCTGGCCAGTAAGTACCAGAAAGGCAATAGGAACAGACTGGCTGCCGTCCCAATAAGCCGCAGCCATCTGACGAATGTTCCAATGAACGGCGCTTGCCGGTATTCCTCCGCGTGTTGTAAGTGGTGAAACAAAGTGATCGGGACCATTATGACGGAAGGAGATGTATCGACAATAATGGCGATATGGCCTTCCAGCAAATGGGCGGAACAAATATCCGGACGTTCAGTGTACCGGACGAATGGCATTGGATGAAATCTTTGTTTAAACAAAAACTCCTCCAATTCCTTATCCGTCATAGTCAGCCCGTCATGTTTCACTTTGTCCAGCCGTTCCCGAACATAATTCAGATGTTCTTCACTCACCGCCCCCTTAATGAAAGCGATGGCGATATCCGTTTTGCCATTTGTAGAAGTGTGATGCATCTCGAATCGGAGATTTTCCGTTCGCAGCCTTCTGCGAATTAAAGCGGTGTTTAATACGATATTTTCTGTAAATCCGTCTCTCGATCCACGAATCACTTTTTCGGTATCCGGCTCTTCCGGCTGTCGGCCGGGATAGCTGCGAATATCTCCAATGAAGGCGAATCCATCCGGCATGACAAAGCCCACTTGGCCACTCAAAATAGCAGTCAAAAATTCATCGCGGTCTTTGGCATCTGTCAATGCATGGTACGGAAAATAAGTTAAAAATCCTTTTGGATCTTCCCTATGGGCTTCTCCCGTCTCATAATTTTGCTGCATCTCTGTTAAAAGAGTGGTAATAATCGAACCGTCAACAAGGCCATTAATATAAAATATTAACGTTTTCATTCCCCAAAGATGAACCGTTTTTGCTGTTGCGTCATATGTCTCTTCTACGCCAAACAATTCCTGGAACCATTGCTCGCCTTCTTTAGTCGATTCGAATAATTTTGACATTCTTTAGTCTGCCCTCACTTTTAATTCCTGCTCCTCCGACTGTGATAGTACGGGGCCCATCCAATTTTTTAACTGGGCCAGAATTTTCTTTTCCAGGCGGGATACCTGCACTTGTGAAATCCCGATCCGTTCTGCAATATCACTTTGGGTATAATCCAAGTAATAACGCATGTAAATGATTGTCTGATCCCGCTTGCTCAATTTTGACACGACATCACGAAGTGGAATATGATCAAAAACCCGTTCAGACCGGTCATCACGCAATTGATCCATCAACGTGAGGCTGTCCCCTTCATTTTCATATAATTGTTCGTGCAATGATGCTGGATCACGAAGTGCATCTGATGCAAGGATGACTTCATCAACTGTAACATCAAGCACTTCCGCAATATCGGAAATGGATGGTGATTTTCCATGGTTTTTAATGAAGTTATCCGTCGCATGCCGTATTTTAAAACTGAGCTCCCGGATGGATCGGCTCACTTTCACCATTCCATCATCACGAAGAAAACGCTGGATCTCCCCGACAATCATCGGCACAGCATACGTAGAAAATTTAACATCATACGAGAGGTCGAATTTATCAATTGATTTCATAAGGCCGATACATCCAATTTGGAACAAATCCTCCAAATCTGCCCCTCGGGAAGCAAAGCGCTGGACAATGGACCAGACGAGCCTCGTATTTCCTTCCACCATGAGCCGGCGCGCATCTTTATTGCCATTCTGTGATTCTTGAATGAGCAACCTCATTTTTTCCTGGGTCAGCAGCGTGTCTTGTTTTTCAAGGGAAACGTCCATAGGTCACCTCATACTGCTTGCTTCCGTCACCGGAGAAAATGTTTTTTCGAACTTCACGACAGTTCCATGACCTACCGTAGATTCGACGGTTAATTGATCCGAGAAGCTTTCCATGATCGTAAAGCCCATTCCGGATCTTTCCATCATAGGCTTGGTTGTGAACATCGGTTCCATCGCCTGCTCCACATCAAATATTCCGTTACCTTCATCTTGAACAGTCATTGTCACCTTGTTTTCATCCATAATGGCATGGATTGTCACTAAGCTTGTGCCATCGCATTCATACCCATGAATAATCGCATTGGTCACCGCTTCTGATACGATAGTCTTAAACTCTGAAATCTCTTCAAGAGTCGGATCAAGCGGCGTAATGAAACAGGTCATTGCCATTCGAGCCAGCGCCTCGTTTTCCTCAATTGCGACAAAAGATAATGTCATTTCATTTCTCATGTAAAACCCCTCCGATTTCACCTAGTGCAGTCTCCACCGTGCAATGTTTGATCATTGAACCTAAACCGGAAAAATTGAATATCTTTTCCATTGTGGCTGACGGATTCAGAATGACGGTCTCTCCGTTATACGGCACCAGGTCCCGCATTCTTCCGAGAATCAGGCCGATCCCCGCGCTGTCCATGAATGCTAACCTTTCCAAGTTCCAGATAATCGCTCGTACTTGTCCGGCATAAATCGAAGAGGAGATCGTCGAACGGATCCGGTTTGCCTCATGATTGTCCAACTCTCCAGATAATGTAACCACAACAATTCCATCAATAGTATTAATCTCAGCCATGCTGAATCCCTCCTTGTAGCGGAACATTCAACATCCGTCAGGCGAAATCCTTCCACGTGACAGAACTAGTCATACTACTTTCCAACCTTCTATATTTCGACACGAATCTGTTACGTATTCAAGCATGTCCATTTCCTAAATCTTTTACACATGTTGGGAAAGAAATTGGAACTTATTGAATATCTGCCGTTAGGACGCTTTTTAAAAGCAGTTATGCAGCCATGGAAATCTCATCGACTGCGCAAGTCGGCAAGGTGCAATAGATAAGATTGGTGTCGAAGGATGGATTTTTGTCCAATCAGAAAAACTGTGATGCATATAATGTGCCATCACAGTCCAGATCGTAGAGATAAGCTATTAATTTGTTGTGACATTTAAAATATCATACAGCCGTTACCTACATTGGATTTCTACTAAAGTTGATCTCCCCTCCTGGTGGTCGCTTTCCGGTCCGTGCGGTGAACCACTTGAACAACGAAGTGTACGATTGGATGAAGCCGTGACGGATAAATGCATCCAGCCACATATAATTGACTTTTTCTTGTTGATCTTACTTGGTAAACGGAAAAAGACTGCAGGCAAACTCCGAAATTACAGGAGTTTGCCTACAGTCTAAACTGAGGAACACAATGTGTCTTCACAGTTTCCAATCACTCTTTAGTTCATAATGGTTTTATATATTAATGTCGGTCTATCGACTTGCTCCTGGCCGATATGGATATGTTTTTGAAGCATCTCAAGTGAAGATGTGACATCTGTCCGGTTGGAATGGATAATCGCGAGAGGTTCGCCTTTTTCCACATGATCACCGATCTTCTTATTTAAGACAATTCCTACAGCTAAGTCAATTTCATCTTCTTTTGTCGCTCTTCCTGCACCCAGCAGCATCGCCGCCACTCCGATTTCGTCGGCTTCCATCTTAGTAATATAACCTGCCGCTGGTGCAGGCACTTCAATTTGGTACTTCGCCTTAGGCATTAGCTCCGGATTGTGTACAATTTCAGAATTTCCGCCTTGCGCTGCAATCATTTCGCTGAAGAGTTTAAGAGCTGAGCCATCTTTAATGACTTTCTCCAGCATCGTTTTCGCTTCTTCCATGGAAGATGCTTTTCCGCCTGCCATGATCATTTTGGAACCGAGAGCGATGCATAGCTCCGTCAGATCATCCGGCCCTTCCCCCTTTAGCGTATCGATCGCTTCTTTTACTTCCAGCGCATTGCCGATCGCGTAGCCAAGGGGCTGATTCATATCCGAAATGACCGCCATGGTCTCTCTGCCCACCTGCTTGCCAATTGCAACCATCGCAGAAGCAAGCTTCTCAGCATCTTCCAGCGTTTTCATAAATGCGCCTTCACCTGTCTTGACGTCTAAGACAATCGCGTCAGCTCCAGCTGCAATTTTCTTGCTCATGATTGAGCTTGCGATCAGTGCAATACTTTCCACTGTCGCTGTGACATCCCGAAGAGCATATAGTTTCTTGTCTGCCGGTGTCAAGTTACCGCTTTGCCCGATCACCGCCAGTTTCAATTGATTTACTTGGTTGACAAATTGATCTTCCGTCAACTCAATATGGAATCCTTCAATCGACTCCAGTTTATCCAGCGTACCGCCCGTATGGCCCAGTCCACGCCCGCTCATCTTGGCTACCGGAACACCGCATGCCGCTACTAACGGGGCAAGGATCAGTGTCGTCGTATCTCCAACACCGCCAGTTGAATGCTTGTCGACTTTGATCCCTTCAATAGCAGACAAATCAATCTGATCGCCTGATTCTACCATCGCCATCGTTAAGAAGCCTTGTTCTTCGGCATTCATCCCTGAGAAGTAAATCGCCATCAAAAAGGCACTCGCCTGATAATCTGGAATGGAACCATTCGTATAGCCTGTCACAAAAAATGTAATCTCTTCTTTTGAAAGGACTTCTCCATTTCGTTTCCTTTCAATTATATCCACCATCCTGAACAATCGAATCACACCTTTTCAATTAATGAAGATAAGAAACTATCGCCGAACTCAGGCAGCTTGACGCCGAAATTCTCTGCAATTGTCGCACCGACATCAGAAAAAGTATTGCGAAGCGGCAATTCTGCCCCAGAAGCAAATGATGGCGAATAAACTAACAATGGAACAAATTCTCTCGTATGGTCTGTGCCGCTATGGACAGGATCATTGCCATGGTCCGCTGTGATGATTAATAAATCGTTCTCACGGAGTGCACTGAAGATTTCCGGCATACGGGCATCGAAATCCTGCAATGCGTTACCATAGCCAATCGGATCTCTCCGGTGACCGAATAAGGCATCAAAGTCAACTAAATTCGTGAAGCTCAGTCCGCTGAAGTCCTGATTCATTTCTTCCACGAGCTTATCGACACCATCCATATTGCTTGTCGTACGGACAGCTTTCGTCACGCCTTCGCCATTAAAAATATCAGAGATTTTACCGACTGCCACGACATCATAACCTGCATCCTTCAATTCATTCATCACAGTTCGGCCAAACGGTTTCAGTGCATAGTCATGCCGATTGGAAGTCCGAGTAAAATTACCAGGCTGGCCAACGAACGGGCGGGCAATGATGCGTCCAACTAGGAATTCCGGCTGCAGTGTCAATTCCCTTGCAATTTCACAAATACGGTACTGTTCCTCGATTGGAATGATTTCCTCATGGGCAGCTATTTGCAGCACAGGGTCAGCAGATGTGTAGACAATAATTGCCCCTGTTTTCATATGCTCCTCACCAAGCTCATCTATAATAGCCGTACCGCTTGCCGGTTTGTTTCCTATTACCTTACGTCCTGTTCTTTCTTCCAGCTCGTTAATGAGTACTTCCGGGAAGCCTTCCGGATACACTTTAAATGGCTTATCGATATTGAGACCCATCAATTCCCAGTGACCTGTCATCGTATCTTTACCTACAGAAGCCTCCTGCATCTTTCCATAGAAAGCAGTAGGCGATTCCACTGTTGGAACCCCTTCAATCTCTTTAATATTAGATAATCCCATTTCAGCCATATAAGGCATATTTAATCCGCCCATGCGTTCCGCGATATGGCCGAGAGTATCTGCTCCAACATCTCCGAATTCCGCGGCATCCGGAGCTTCACCTATACCAACAGAGTCAAGAACAATCAGGTGTATTCTTCCAAATTTCCTGTTTTCCATATAATAACATCCTCCTATGAATACTGTTTCTGTTTTACGATAAATCGCTTTCATAACGAATATAATCTTCTCCTAAATGCACTGCTTCAACCGTTCACAATTTATATTAGGCACGGGGATGGTACTTGACGTAGACATCCTTCAGTCTGGCCCTGCTGACATGTGTGTAGATTTGAGTCGTTGATATATCCGAATGACCTAACATTTCCTGCACCGCCCGCAAATCAGCCCCATTTTCAATTAGATGAGTCGCAAAAGAGTGTCGCAAAATATGGGGTGTTAATTCTTGCTGGATACCTGCCTCCAATGCATGGCCCTTTAGTATCTTCCAGCATCCTTGACGGGTCAACCGGGTGCCTCGCATGTTCAAAAACAGCGCATCGGCTTTTTTTTCCTTCAATAACTCAGGACGAGCCATCTCCACATACATCTGGCAAGCCCGGATTGCTCCTGACCCTAACGGGACAATTCTCTCCTTCGAACCTTTCCCAAAGATCCTGACAAATCCCATGGATAAATGAAGATCTTCCATATTAAGTCCAATCAATTCGCTGACCCGCATCCCGGTCCCATACATCAATTCGAGCAGAGCGACATCCCGTTTTCCCAGTGGTTTCGAAGAATCAGGTGAATTGATCAGCGCATCAATTTCTGATATTGAAAGGACACGAGGCAATTTTTGTTCCAATTTCGGCATTTCCAAGTGGACAGTAGGGTCATGTGATGATACTTTCTCCCTTACAAGAAATTGATGAAAGGAGCGGATGGAAGAAATATGTCGCGATATGGTTCTTGTCGACTTTCCAAGGTCTTTTAGCTTCTGAAGATAAAGAAGGATAACTGCCCGGTCAATCTGTTCAATTGATTCGTACCCCTGCCCTTCCAAATGGAGGATATAATCCAGCAAATCTCGTTGATAGGATACGAGAGTGTTTTTCGCAAGCTGCCTTTCTACCCGCAGGAAATGTAAATAGTCCTCTAAAGCAAATCTGGCATCTTTCAAAATAGCTCCGGCTGTTTCCAATGATATCCCTCCTTTTTTCCTAAAATAAGTGAAGGCCATGAACTCCAGTGGCACGCACGAGCTTTGCTTGCTCTACTGGAAAACAAGAGCCTTGTCCGCTACTTAGGCGCAAATGGAATTACAGTATGAAACGACAAAAGGGACAGCATAACGCCATCCCATATCACTTCTTTTTGTCGGGGCCTGCAGTTCGGCATCTTTTACATATGCCATGGAATGTAAGCCAATGATCTTTTACGTTGAAGCCATATCGGCTTTCCACGATCTTCTCGACATCTCCTAATAAATCTTCTTGGATTTCGTCCACTTTACCGCATTCAAGACATATTAAATGATGATGAAAACGAGAGGCACCTTCCTGGCGCAGATCGTAACGCGAGACCCCATCTCCAAAATTTATTTTATCGACGATTTTCAGTTCAGTTAACAATTCCAATGTACGGTATACTGTAGCAAGGCCAATTTCAGGTGCTTTTTCTTTTACTAGAAGAAATACGTCCTCTGCACTTAAATGATCTTCTTCGTTTTCCAAAAGGACCATAACGGTCGCTTCCCGCTGTGGCGTCAACTTATAGCTGGCCCCGTGCAGTTGTTTTTTTATCCGTTCTATCCGGCTTTCCATACGACGCCCCCCTCAACACTGAAACCATTATAGCAAATGGTCAATCCGTGTGACAACAGAAAGGAAAACACCAGGACAGGATGACAATCTATTTAATGAAGATTTGGTAAATAAGCGCCTCCACAATTTGAATACAAACAAAAAATGTGAGCAAAACTGGCAGCGGACGTAGATTCCGACGCTTGCGGGAATGCATTCTCTCAAAGTATGGTGGGCTTAGCACCACACAATATATTAATAGCAGAAAGCATATGATGAATTGGAAAGGAAACCACCAAACGGCATACTGGAACATGCCCATACCTGTTGATAGCAAGTATGAGGATGATAACCCAAAGATAACACCCTTCAATGCGCCAATCAGCAAAACAATGGGACGAGTCTTACGCTGGATCGAGAAAAGATAAGCGACAGCGAAGAACATTACAACCGACAGCAAGGTCCATAAAATAGACGCTTCCTGATCAATAATCCTTCTATCTAGGAAATATAATAAGCTTTCTGATGCTTCTACACTAATTTCCCGGAAAAGCAAAGCACCTCCGATATAACCAATGGACAGAATGACGAATAAATGGATGAGAGATAAGGAGCGGACCATGAGATGCACCTCCGTTTCATTTGTACACCTTATGCTTGTCCGACCTCAAATAACCCACCTATTTCATATTTTTCGCATATAGAATTGCATATAGCGTTTTAGCATCGAAAACTTGTCCATCTGACACCAGCTGTTCGGCTTCTTCTATTGTACATTCCAAAATATCGATAAACTCATCTTCATCCCCCGCTGCAGGGTTTTCGACTTTTTTCAGATCCGTTGCGACATATAAATGAATGACTTCGTCCGCGAACCCTGGAGAAGTCGCAAAGGATTGGATGTATTCGAATTGTTCAGCCCTGTACCCCGTTTCTTCCTCCAATTCCCGGATAGCCGTGATCCGCTTGTCCTCTCCGGGCTCAATCTTCCCAGCCGGTATTTCTACAAGTGTCCGCTCAAGCGCTTTTCTGAACTGCCTCACTAAGACCAGTTTACCTTCCGCTGTAACAGCTAAAATAGCCACTGCTCCGGGGTGTTTTACAAGTTCCCTTTTCGCCAGCTTGCCATCTGGCAATTCAACATCCTCTACACGGAGAGAAATGACCCTTCCTTCATAAATCGTCCTGCTGGTAACCGTCTTCTCAGTATGACTCATCGTTTCACACATCCTTTCTTATTCATCAAGCATGCTTCTTTTCCTTTTTACATTGACATTGTAACATGAACAAAACGGGAGGTGCTTTTATTGAAAAAAAGAAGATTAGGAAATAGTGAATTGTATGTTTCAGAACTCGGACTAGGCTGCATGTCCCTTCCTCAAGACAAAAGGGAAGCTTCGGAAATTATCGAGACCGCCTTGGAGGCAGGCATGAATTTTTTTGATACTGCCGACCTCTATGATGACGGGGACAACGAACAGCTTCTCGGCAATTTACTTTCATCTAAACGCGACCAAATTATTCTGGCGACCAAAGTGGGCAATCAAATGAATTCTGATGGCAGCAGCTGGACATGGAACCCGTCAAAAGCTCATATTATGAATGCAGTAAAAGACAGCCTGCAGCGTCTCGGTACTGATTATATTGATCTGTATCAATTGCATGGAGGTACAATGGAAGACGATGTTGACGATACAATCGATGCGATGGAGACGTTAAAAAAAGAAGGGATTATTAGGCAATACGGCATCTCATCGATACGCCCCAATGTCATTGAACGCTTCCTTAAAAAAAGCGCTGCGGTTTCTGTAATGATGCAATACAGCCTCCTCGACAGACGCCCGGAAGAATGGTTCAAGCTGATTTCGGACTTTGGCGTGTCAGTTATTACGAGAGGAACGCTGGCTAAAGGTTTCCTGACGATGGATGGTTTACAACGCGCAGAGAATTCTAATGGTTTTGTCACGTATTCAGCTAATGATCTATACGAAACACTTACCCTATTGAATAAGAAGACAGAAGATATTCATGCAGCCTCGATCGCTTTCAATTTAACTGAACCAGCTGTATCCAGTGTACTCGTTGGAGCCAGTTCTAAAAAACAATTGCTCGATTCGATCGTCTCATATGAAAAAGAAATGGACAACAAGGTTCTCGACGACTTAAGAAATTCCGTCAGAAAGGATCGTTATCAAGAACACCGAGTCTGATAAATAAAGCATTCACAGCTTGTAATCTTCTCGAAATACTTTTGTAATGATTAAGGTTAGTAATTATGGGTATCCAATAGAATAGCAACATCTACTACAATTACTAACTAAGGATTACGGAGGAGATTACGATGAAATTTACAATTACAAATGATAAGAAGTGGTTGAAACTTGGCGCGGCAGCTTTACTATCTGTTTCCATGCTAGCGGCATGCGGCGATGATGACGATGATGATACAAACCTGGATGTAAACAACCCGCCAGCTGAAACGGATGACGGTACAGGCACTGATACGAACGTGGATTTGGATACTGATATGGACACGGACACAGACGGAACAGATACTGAAACTGACGATACTACTGACACGGATACAGACACTAGCACTGATACAGACAGCAGCAAATAAGCAGTACGTATAGGTTGCTACCATAAGGAAAAAGGCGAAGGGAATCAACTGATTCCCTTCGCCTTTTTCATGTAATCATACTCTATTTTATTGCAAGTGAGCCACTTCAGCGTCTTTCTCTACAGCAGGTCGTGTCACTTTTTTATTCTTTTTAACTGGCAGCATGTTAAAGAGGATGTTGAGAACAATTGCTGTCAAACTTCCTGTCACAATGCCATTGCTAGTCAAGATTTGAACTTCTTCAGGAAACATGCTAAATAAATCCGGTACGACAGAGACGCCTAGTCCGATACCTACTGAACACGCAATGATCATTGCATTTTCCTGTGACTCCATAACCACTTTGCTCAACATTTTAATCCCTTGAGAAATAACCATACCAAACATGGCTACCATCGCTCCACCAAGAACGGAGGTCGGAATTACTGTCGTAATCGCAGCGATTTTTGGCATTAGTCCAAGAGTAATGAGCATGATGGCCGTAATCAAAATGATTTTTCTCGATTTTACACCCGATAATTGCATGAGGCCGACATTTTGAGAAAATGTCGTATAAGGAAAGGCATTGAATATCCCGCCGATAACGGATGCCAAGCCTTCCGAACGATACCCTTTTGCCAAATCCTCTTTTGTTATTTCCTTTTCACAAATATCGCTCAATGCAAAATAGGTGCCCGTAGATTCAACAAGGGAAACCATTGCCACAAGTGTCATCGTAATGATTGGAAGCAAATGGAATGAAGGCATACCGAGTTTAAATGGTACAACGACATGTAACATGGATGCTTCATGGACATTTGTAAAATCCACTACCCCCATAAAAATCGCTGCTACTGTTCCAGCTGCAAGCCCAAGCAAGATGGATATCGAACGGATAAACCCTGTTGAAAATTTGTAGATCAAAATAATACATAACAATGTGCCAAATGACAACAAAACATTGGCAGTGGAACCGAAATCAGGTGAATCCAAACCTCCAGCCATATTGTTAATGGCAACTGGAATAAGTGTCACTCCAATAATCGTTACAACAGAACCTGTGACAACCGGCGGGAAAAACTTTACTAGCATCCCAAAATACCGGCTAATCAATACAATAATCACACCTGATGCGATGACGGATCCATAAATTGCAGAAACATCATATTTTGCCCCGATTGAAATCATCGGTCCAACCGCTGTGAATGTACAGCCGAGGACAACCGGCAAACCAATTCCAAAGAAACGGTTGGTCATAATTTGAAGCAATGTTGCAATACCGCACATAAAAATATCGATAGACACTAAATATGTCAGCTGTTTTGGCGTGAGGCCAATTGCATCTCCGACAATCAAGGGAACGAGAATCGCTCCTGCATACATGGCAAGTAAATGTTGGAATCCAAGCAACGCGGATTTCATAGAGTTGACACCTCTGCAAAGGTGACTTTACCATTTTCCAACGACTGAATAATGGCCAATGACTCCACACGGATGTCGCGATTCCGTAACATCTCGCCGCCTGGCTGAAATCCTTTTTCGATCACAATTCCAACGCCGGCTAAACTTGCCCCTGCCTGTTCCACAATGGACAATAGTCCTTCAACAGCTTGGCCATTCGCCAAAAAGTCATCTATTAAAAGAACATGATCATCTTGTGATAGATAATCTTTGGATACTGAAATTTCATTTTTTTCTTCTTTAGTAAAGGAGTGAACGCTAGCCGAATATAGTTCGTTAATCAAAGTAAGAGACTTTCTCTTTCTTGCAAACACTACGGGAACACCTAACACCAGTCCAGTCATCATCGCAGGTGCAATTCCAGAGGACTCCAAAGTGACAATTTTCGTAATCCCTTCCCCTTTGAATTTTTCCGCAAATTCATTCCCGATTTCTTGCATAAGAACAGGATCGATTTGGTGATTCAAAAATGAGTCTACTTTCAAGATTTGATCTGACAGTACTTTGCCATCCTTGCTGATTTTGTCTTCTAGCTTCTTCACGTATACTTCCTCCTATTTGTTTCACAATCAACAAAAAAGCCCGTTGACCGTGCATCCAATCATGACATGAGTGGAGCAGGGCCTCCGGGCTAATAGCCGAACGAAGTATAAAGGACATACCAAATGGTACGCCTTCTTCCCATTGCTTCCTCATAGTCGATTTGTTTACGGCAAATCGGTAGAAACTTGCAGGCCATATCCCCGCGATTATATGAGTGGATGTTTTAGAATGTTTTCAGTATAACATGTGAAATCGAAATTTCAACAGGGGAATAAATAGAAGATGATTTTTTATTTTTCGAAAAACAATCGGTAAACATTACGTCTTCGTTACTTTTTCATCACAAAAATAACAAATGCACTGAACTTCATTTTGATGTAAAAAAGTAGTTTAGAAAATTCATATCAGGCTATATAAGAAGTGTAAGATACAACAACAAATTAAAACAAAGGAGACGATGTAAAATGGCTAGAAACAACGAAAATAATAACGAAAACAGAGGAAAAATGTCACTAGAGGAAGCAGGTCGCAAAGGCGGAGAAGCTACTGCAAAAAACCATGACCGTGACTTCTACGAAGAAATCGGCCGTAAAGGCGGAGAAGCTACTGCTAAGAAACACGACCGTGATTTCTACGAAGAAATTGGTCGTAAAGGCGGAGAAGCTACTGCTAAAAATCATGACCGCGATTTCTACGAAGAAATTGGCCGCAAAGGCGGAGAAGCTCGCGCTAAACAAGACGGCAATAACAATTACAACAACTAATTCTATTATCCAACCTATAAAACGGCAGACAACAAGTACATGTTGTCTGCCGTTTTTATATTTCCAGCTCAAGAACAATAGGACAATGATCGCTCCCCATGATATGGTGGTCGATGCCGGCTCCTTTCATCATCTTCTGTAAATGTTCAGAAACGAGAAAATAATCGATACGCCAGCCGATATTTCGTTCTCTCACCTTATTCATGTACGACCACCAAGTATATGCCCCTTCCCTGTCCGGATAAAAACGCCTGAATGAATCAATAAAACCTGCCTTCAGCAACAAGTCCATCTTGCTTCGTTCTTCGTAGGTGAATCCAGAATTGCCGATATTCGATTTCACATTCTTTATATCCAGTTCCTGATGGGCCACATTCAAATCGCCACAATAGATGACCGGCTTCCGATCAAGCAGTTTTGTCAGATGCTCTCTTATTTTATCTTCCCAAGCTAATCGAAAAGGAAGACGTGCCAAATCTCGCTGAGAATTGGGAACATAAGCATTCACCAGAATAAAATCCTCGAATTCTGCTGTTATGATGCGCCCTTCCGCTTCGCCCTCTTCCTCACCAATGCCATAATAGACTGCGAGGGGTTTTTCCTTAGTAAAAACAGCAGTACCGGAATAACCTTTTTTCAAGGCATAGTTCCAATATTGATAATATCCTTCCAACGGCAAATCAATTTGCCCTTCTTGTAATTTCGTCTCTTGCACACAAAAAATATCTGCATTTACTTCGGCAAAGTAATCGAGAAAACCCTTTTTTACGCAAGCCCGTAATCCGTTCACATTCCAAGAAACCAGTTTCATTTCCATCCCTACTATTCTATCTGTAAATTAATGGAGCGTATTTTCGACTGCATAGTTTGATACGTCAATCTCCACTTCTTCCTCAAGTGCCATATGAGCCAGCTGCTTCCCTAAAAATGGCCCAACTGTCAAACCTGATGCGCCAAGGCCATTGGCAAATAAAACATTCGAAGCATCCGGCAGCTTTCCGATCACTGGCAAAAAGCCAGCAGTGAATGGACGAAAACCGACTCTAGTCTCGATATATTCAGCATCACTCAATGCAGGTGCAATGTCTAACGCTTTATTCAATACTTCATGAATGCCGCCTGCTGTCGGCTTTCCATTCATACCATGTTCATCATCGTGGGTTGCGCCTGCCACTATCTTTCCATTAGGAAAGGCCAGCATATATTGGTCATTGGGAGGCATGACGACGGGCCATGTAGCAGTTTCCGCATCTGCTATCTTCATATGGGCGATTTGAGCTTTTTGGCCTCTCACTTCAATTGGTATGCCAATTTGACGGGCCAGCTCACCAGCCCAGCACCCTGCCGTGATGATAACCTGTTTCGCTTCTATTTTTTCGCCATCGATCCGGACTTCCACATTTCCTTCTGCGTCTTTCTGAAGGGATGCGGAACCATTTATGATTTTTAGCCCTTTCAGTTCGGCTCCTTTTAGCAATGCATCACGCAGCATCCGGCCATCAACCCGCGCCGCGCCACTCACATACAAAGAAGAATACCGGTTGGAGAGATACGGGAATAAAGATACCGTTTCCTTTTCATCCAACTGTCGCAAATCACCGATTTCAGGAGCTTCCTCCCTGCGCCAAAGTGCACGTTCCTCCATCTTTGCCAGTTTCTCTGGATCGGTATGGATACTGATGGCCCCTACTTTTCTGTAACCCGTCTCCAAGCCTTTTGATTCAAGCATTGGAATAAGTTCATGATAATAGGCTGCACCCGCCTTTGCCAGCGAATACCACGCTTTGTTTCTGCGCTGGGACAACCAGGGACAAATGATTCCAGCAGCGGCATCTGTCGCCTGGCCGGAATCCTTTCGATCTATGAGCGTGACATCCCTTCCTCGTCCGCTCAAATGATAGGCCGCGGAAGCACCGAGAATGCCTCCTCCAATAATAACAATTTGATCCATTTAACCACCCAATTTTACACTTTTCTTTATTGTACTTGCGTTTTAAGCGAATTACAAACCAGCTTTTTGAAAACGCTTTCAAAATTAAATAAATAATTTTACTATTCAGCTCTTTCTTTTTTCGAAAAAAGCAGTATAATGATTCTATTCGATAATTACGAGACACGAACCATTATGGTGATTGGCATTAGGCTGGAAAACTATTAGATAATGTTAAGGAGATTTGATGATTATGACGAGAACGCCCATCCAAGTAAAACTAGCAGAAACTAAAAAAGAGAAACCGAATGCGGAGACGCTTGTATTCGGTAGAACGTTCACGGATCATATGTTCGTTGCGGATTACGAAGAAGGAAAAGGTTGGCATAGCCACCGAATTGTCCCGTACGAACCAATTTCCTTAGATCCCGCCTCAATTGTGTTCCACTACGGACAGACCGTTTTTGAAGGCATGAAAGCATATCGAAATGAAGAAGGTGTGATTCGGCTCTTCAGACCTGAAGAAAATATGAAACGGTTAAACCTTTCCTTAGACCGTTTATGCATGCCAACAATTGATGAGCAATCTGCATTGCACGGGTTGACCGAACTTTTACGAATTGAGAAAGACTGGATTCCGACAATGGAAGGCACATCATTGTATATCCGACCGTTCGTCATTGCGACAGAAGCGTTTCTCGGAGTTGCTCCGGCAAGAAAGTATCAGTTCATCATTATCCTTTCCCCTGTCGGCTCTTATTACAAAGAAGGGATCCACCCTGTCAAGATCCTTGTGGAAAATGAATTTGTCCGTGCAGTTAAAGGGGGGACCGGCGGCGCAAAGACAGCTGGAAATTACGCAGCTGGACTGAAGGCTCAAGAAGTGGCAGATCAGCAAGGCTATTCCCAAGTCCTTTGGCTAGATGGAGTGGAACGAAAATATGTTGAAGAAGTAGGAAGCATGAACATCTTCTTTAAAATTAACGGAGAAATCGTCACACCCGCCATTAATGGCAGCATTTTAGAAGGGATAACACGAAAATCCATTCTTGATTTGCTTCGTCATTGGGAGATTCCAGTCTCTGAAAGAAAAATTTCGATGGAAGAGATTCGGGACGCGTACGAAAAGGGAATTCTGGAAGAAGTGTTCGGTACAGGTACCGCCGCTGTCATCTCCCCTGTAGGTGAATTAAATTGGGATGGCTATAAAATGATCGTTAATAACGGAAAAACAGGCGACCTTTCCATGAAGCTATACAATACATTGACTAATATTCAAACTGGCAAAGAAGAAGACCCTTTCAATTGGGTTCAAAAAATTGTTCAAGAATATGCGAAACTGGCATGATAATGAAAAAGACGTCCACTCCATTTTTGGAATAGACGTCTTTTTTTCTTCGGCTTAACAGCTTCCGAATGTATGTTTCTAGGCAATTTTTTGATAACGGTTTAAAAGCTTGTCTAAATCTTGACTGCATGCTATGACATCTGGGTGTGTAAATCCATTCCGCTTCGCCATTTTGTACATCATGATCCGCTTCATCTGAATTTGTAATGACAACAACTCTTTTTGCAAATTGTCTTTCACGACCCGCTTCCTCCATACTTTTCAATGTTTTTTTCACACTTGTCCTATCGTACTTCATTATATTTAAAAAGAATGTCGGATTTTGATCAGATTGCCTAATTTTTATTGCGCGTTCACAAATTTGTCACAAATACATTTGTTTTTTCGTACTTTTGGTGTGTGAGATGACAATAGATGCTTTGATTTGACTTACGGTTGCTTCATTTTTTGCAGGAATGAAGTTGCAGTACCTTGCCGCTTGGAAGGCAATACGTTTTCCAGTCCTCCACAACTTGTGACCAAGCGACTGCTCGTATATTCGAGGTAACTGCTCGTATATACGCGAGAGTGCTCGTATGTTCGTGGTAACGGCTCATATAATCTGAGAAGTGCTCGAATAACTCGGTATCCGCTCGTATGTTCAGCGAAACTGCTTGTATATCACAGCAAGCAGTCGACAGCTCGTGTGCCTCTAGTTTGTAAATCAACCGATCATCCGTTCCTTGGAACTGCTTATTTGTAGATTTCGCATCTTTTATTCAACGATTATGCATAGCTATATTTCCTATTAAGTGTACGTATTATCAATGCAAGTATAAGATCATGAAACTCTCAAATGATCCACCATACGTACACAAAGCGAACCGATTGTCTGTTTTGATCACTCAACTATACCGAGAATCACTAATTTGATGACTGCGACCTCAAGTATACCCAACACTTTGCTCTAATACCTGGGAATTTCTCTAATTTTGACACACAATCGACATGATTTTAAGACACCTGCTAGTGTTTCTCGTTTCAAGCGCACCCTTAAAATCACATGGCGCCCCCTCACTTGCTGGCTATACAAACTCAATAAAATGGCGGAGAAATGGTCACAAAACATAAAAACAGAGGAAAAATGGTCACAAAAAAAAGCTCAAACAGATAACGCCTGTATCTAATCCTTTCATTAAGGCAGTATGCAGGCGCTTTTATAATTTATTGGAGGGTTAATTAAGATATTTTTCGTAATCCAATGTCCACAACATGTGTTGAATGTCATTATTTGAAATACTCGCCGCCTTCATTTCGGCAGAACTGGGTCGTTCTCCTAGACTGAGTAAATAAGCAACGACTGTTGTTCTCGCAGCCCTTATTGCGATTTCGAGTGCTGATTTGTCGCTTTGAGATTCGCCGACCTTTCCTAGCCCTGCTGACAGGCACCTTCTAACCCCTTCTACGTTAGAATCTATAATGCATCTATAAAGAATAGAATAGCTAGGTCGTGTCTTCTTCGCACCAGCACTCACGAGGATATCTGCCGCCTTATCATACCCCGAGTAGTTGGCATAAGCATAAGCCGTATCACCGTATTCACTTACAAAATTAATGTTTGCCCCACTTTCAACCAGTTTCCTTACCAATTCACTGTTCCCATTTCTTGCTGCGCATAGAAGTGGCGTCAAACCAGATGCGTTCACCCCATTGATATCCGGTCGTTTCCGCAAGAGGGTAAGAGCTTTCTGCGTATTACCATTGGAAACAGCAATAATAAAATCATTATCTACCTTTTTTCTGTACTTCTTATGAAATATATATATCAATATCAATGTAAGGAAAGACAAGATTGTAAGTACCCCAAAGCCAATAACAGCCCAGCCAATTTTATTAGCTAGGTTATTTATTGCTTGAAGTGCCTTCTGACTGGTCAAAAAAAGTATTGTTAGAAACGCTAGTCCGAAAATGGAAGCTATACAACCTCTTGATGCCTCCCCAACCTTGTCTGCGCCAAAAACCAGAACTAAGAGAATTAAAATTAACAGTGTCGTAGTCATCGATGTTCTCCTATAGATATATGTCTTGTCTATTATTATTTCGGCTTTCCTAGCCAGTTTTTAACTGGTAAATGATTAATTTGCTTCTATCCCTAATTGAAAGACTGTCCAGCAATTCAGTTTACACTGATTACTGGACAGTCTTTCTACGTTTTTTATTAAAATTTAGACCCTGCGTCGCCGTATTCATCAAGCAGTTCGGCGAAACTCTTATTCTTCTCTTTTTCCCGTCGTTCCCGCTTCAATTGTTCTTGTCTTTTTTCCTCTTCTGCTTTTTCTTTAGCAGACAGTTCCATCTTTGTCGCTTTTAACTTCGCTAATATGTCCTCATTTAACGAGTCTGACAGCGTCAGTTTTTCTTCTTTTTCTTTTTTGGGTGCGTGTGATTGAGTTTGTTTCTGTCTCTTTTTTGCCATATCCGTTCATGTCCCTTTCTCTATTAAGGACGCTGGACAATCGTAGCAACGCCTTGTCCGCCACCAATGCATAATGTGGCAAGTCCCGTTTTCGCGTCACGGCGTTTCATCTCGTGAAGCAATGTCACGAGTATGCGCGCACCGCTCGCACCAATCGGATGGCCGAGGGCAATTGCGCCGCCATTGACATTTAGTTTTTCTTTATTGAATGACAACTCTCGGTCAACCGCCAAGGATTGAGCCGCAAATGCCTCATTGGCTTCGATCAGGTCAATTTCATCTAAACCAATCCCCGCCCGATCCAGTACATTCCTTACTGCTTGGACAGGACCAATTCCCATGATGGAAGGGTCTACGCCCGCATTTGCATTTGCTGTAATGACAGCAAGTGGTTGAATACCGAGTTCCTCTGCCTTTTCTTTCGACATGATGACAAAGGCGGCTGCACCGTCATTGATTCCCGAGGCATTGCCTGCCGTCACGCTTCCCTCTTTTTTGAAAGCCGGGCGCAGCTTGGATAATTTCTCAGCCGTTGTTCCTGCTTTAACATATTCGTCCGTCTCAAAGATGATCGGATCGCCTTTCCGCTGTGGAATTGGAACAGGAACAATTTCTTCTTTAAACCGGCCGCTTTCTACTGCCGCTGCAGCTTTCGCCTGTGAGTCCGCCGCGAATGCATCCTGCTCTTCGCGTGAGATGGTGTAACGGTCGCATAGATTTTCGGCTGTCATACCCATATGGTAATCATTGAAAACGCACCAAAGTCCATCCGCTATCATACTATCTACTAGTTTTTGATCTCCCATTTTGAATCCTTCTCTTGCATTTTTCATTAAGAAAGGTGCCTGGCTCATGTTTTCCATGCCGCCTGCTACAATAATATCCGCATCGCCTGACACGATGGCCTGTCTCGCCAGATGGACTGCTTTCAGTCCGGAACCGCAAACTTTATTGATCGTCATGGCAGGCACGGTCTCAGGCAGTCCTGCTTTTACCGCAGCTTGCCTTGCCGGATTTTGGCCATTCCCAGCTTGAAGCACATTCCCCATAATGACCTCATCAACATGCTCAGGCTTGATGTTCGCCCGCTCGACTGCCTCCTTAATAACAATGGATCCGAGTTCTGCAGCCGAAACGTCTTTCAATGATCCTAAAAAAGATCCGATTGCTGTACGGACCGCACTAACAATTACTACCTCTTTCGTCATGAAAAATCCCCCTCATTCTCTTTCACTTTTCCCCTACCCCGCTTTCCAAGACCTTCCTAATTGCCGTCCCCTTTCGACGTCAAGTACAATGAAAGCGGGAGGGGAAGTTATGTTCATTTTACCAAAGAAAGTGACGATTATCGAGGTTGGACCTCGGGATGGCCTGCAAAATGAAAAAAGACAGGTGGATACCGGTGACAAGTTGGCCTTTATAGACCGTCTGCAGCAGGCTGGCATTGACGAAATGGAACTCACTTCATTTGTATCGCCGAAATGGGTGCCGCAAATGTCGGACGCCAAGGAGATTGTTGCTCAAACAAATCAAGTCGGTCGGCAATTTGTGCTGGCGCCGAATGAAAAAGGGTCACAGTTGGCACTTGAAGCGGGAGCCAAAAGCATTGCTGTCTTTGTCGGGGTAAGTGATTCATTCAATCAAAAAAATATTAACCGCCCGACAAAAGATGCTGTTTTGGCACTTGAGCCTGTCATTAAAAACTTGAAATTGCAAAATATCTTTGTCAGAGCGTGCATTTCCACCGCATTTTATTGTCCGTACGAGGGTAAAATCAATAGCAAGGATGTCCAATCGTTATGTGGCGACTTCGTTTCCATGGGAGTCGATGAATTAAGCGTCGCAGATACGATTGGCAGAGCAAATCCATTGGAGTGCTACGAATTGTTCATGTTATTGAAAGAAACATTTTCCGATGTTTTATTGACTGCTCATTTTCACGATACGAGGAAAATGGCACTCGCTAACATTTTTGCATCCCTGCAAGCGGGTATCAACCGTTTCGATACTTCCGCAGGCGGGTTAGGCGGCTGTCCGTTCGCTCCTGGGGCTACTGGCAATGTAGCAACTGAAGATGTTGTGCATATGCTTGATACTTTAGGCATTCAAACAGGAGTGGATATTAAAAAAGTTTGTGAAGCGGTCGATCTTATTGCTCCGCATGTTTCAAGACCGATCGATTCAGGAATGTATAGATTGTATAAGAACGGCCAGTTGTAAAAGGAGCTGAGGGATTGAAGAGGCGTATCGTATATATCACCGGGTTGATCGGTAGTGTCACGACAGCCCTGCTTTCCATACTTGGTTTCGTCGCCACGAATCGCCTGATGTATATGAAATTAAAAGACAGCGATGTCATTTTGAAGCGGGAAGTGGGCGCGAAACGGTTTGATGAGCATTGGTATGAAACTGTCCGGAAAGAAGACCTATGGATTGATTCCCCAAATGGGTATCCGCTGCGAGCCGTCTTCCTGAAACCTCTTGATACCAAGAAGACTGTCATCATTTGCCACGGCGTCACGGAAAATAAAATCAATTCCATGAAATATGCCCGGCTGTTTGAAAGGCTCGGTTTTAATTCTGTCGTCTATGACCATCGCCGGCATGGCGACTCAGGAGGTAAAACGACGAGCTTCGGGTATTATGAAAAGCAGGACTTGCAAGCAATTGTCCATGCTGTCCGGGAACAAATCGGCAGCGAGGCGATTCTAGGCATTCATGGTGAATCCATGGGCGCTGCCACTACTATTTTGTATGGCGGAGAATTTGAAGAAGAAGCCGACTTTTATATCGTAGACTGTCCGTTTTCCGATTTCTCGGAGCAAATTCTTCATATCCTCCGAATTAACACACCACTTCGTTCTCGAATGACACTGCGCATCGCCAATCTATTTTTAAAAATTCGTGATGGCTATACGACCACCTTGGTCTCACCTCGTGAAGTGATCAGAAATGTGACGAAGCCGATGCTATTCATCCATAGCCTGGAGGATGATTTTATTTTGCCCGAGATGACAAAAGAGTTGTACGAATTAAAGCCTGACCGGAAGAGAATGAAACTTTTTGAAAAAGGCGCACATGCCAAATCGTTCAATGAAAATCCGGAAGCCTACGAAGAAACGCTACAACGTTTTTTAACGGAATACCATTTGATAAACCCGTCCTAATTAGGGCGGGTTTCTTGTGTGTAACCACATTCAGGGCAATCAAAAAGCCATCCTCCTTATCAATAATTACGATAAGAAAGATGACTTGTCCAAATTAATTGAATTATGCCAAGAAAGATATATCCATTTTATGAACACGAACAAGCATTCAAAGTGCAGATCTTCATCAAATCGCTTCCTATCCACGATTTAAATCATTTCTTATCATTCAACTTGTTCATTTGTGCCATCATCTGATTAATCTTCTTTTGTGAAGGTTTTTGTCCCATTTGCATCATCATCATGCGCAGCATTTGCTCATTGATTGGCGGGTTTTCTTTCAGATATTTCATCATGTATTGACGTGCCATGAAAAATCCAAGGGCCACACCAGCAATTAATGCGACGACAGCAATTAGGATTACCCAAATCGTGCCCATCCGCTTTTACCTCCTTCACTTACCAAAATCAAGTTTACTCCACCATGATGGATTATACAACATCAGGATGCAATATGGCAATGACTCCATGCAAAATCGTTATTTTCCTTTCTTATACCTCTCATTTATTTTTCCTCGCAAACACAAAGGCCGTCCCTGAAATGCACCTTATAAATGGGATGCATTTCAGGGACGGCCTTTTTAACTTGGTTCATATATCACTAAAATGAAATCATCTTTTCGGATACTAAGTGATTGGCATGTTTGACAGGCTTGAGCCATCCCCATTCCCCAACACCTTCCATGACCGCAAAGTATCGGTCATGTGAACCGGACAATGCGACAAACAGATCCAAATCGAGCATTCTCGAGCCATCGCAATAAGCTTGTACAGAATAAGGGGACACCGAGATATAGATGGAACCTTTCATGGGATGCGTTAATCGATAGGAACCTTCCTCTGCCTCTACAGATGAAAAGTTTTTGACTAGATGATCCATGATGGCCTGGTCAATTGTCAGTTCCTCAATATGGTCACATAAGTATTGGATCTCTTGAGCTGGTTGCCGATGATTTGTTTCTTCCCGTAACAGATCATAGAGCAAACGTTCCCGCCCAATAATAAATGATAAATATTCATTTTTCACTTTGTAAATTTCGTAAGATCTCACAACCATCACCCCCTTTGCTCTATCCTACACAATGTCTTATGAAAAACTTGTCAGTTTGTGTTAAATAATTTCACTATTATTGTCGTATGAATGTGATTATTCAATCAATTTTAATTACTCTTCTATACCCATTTCATGTAAATTCAAACGATGTGTATGGATACATAAAGAAAAAGCGAAGGGATCTTAGTCCCAACGCTTTTCTTCATTATTAACCAATTAGCTTTTTAACTTTATTTACAACATTCTCAACTGTAAAGCCATATTGCTCAATTACTGTGTCTCCAGGAGCACTTGCGCCAAATGTATCGATTCCGAGGACATCCCCTTCAGTGCCTGTATACTTATGCCAGCCGAGGGAAGATCCCATCTCAATAGCCAAGCGTTTCGTTATGGATTTAGGCAATACGGTTTCCTTATATGCTTCATCTTGCTGATCAAACAGATTCCAGGAAGGCATGGAAACGACGGATACTTCGATTCCTTCGTTCTTTAGGCTTTCTTGTGCTTTGACTGCCAATCCTACTTCAGAACCCGTTGCGATCAAAATAGCATCTGCGGTTTCTTTGCCTGCAGGCGAAACGACATATGCACCTTTTTTCACTTGTTCCATCGCCAATTCACCGGACTTTTCGAGAACCGGCAAGTTTTGACGGGAAAGTACGAGTAATGTCGGTGTGTCTTGTGATGTGACTGCGATATTCCAGGCAGCTGAAGTTTCGTTACCGTCTGCTGGACGAATAACATTCAGTCCTGGCATCGCACGGTAGGAAGCCAAGTGCTCTACCGGCTCATGTGTCGGTCCATCTTCCCCTACAGCGATGCTGTCATGCGTGAAGACGTATGTGACCGGCAAGCCCATTAGCGCTGAAAGTCTAATAGCAGGTCGAACATAATCACTAAAGACAAAGAACGTACCGCCAAACACATTTAAACCGCCATGTAGCGCCATACCATTGAGTGCGGCACCCATTCCAAACTCACGAACACCAAACCAGATATTTCGGCCAGCATAGTTTCCTGGCAGGAAGTCGCCTTCCCCTTTCATTGACGTTTTGTTAGAACCGGCCAAATCGGCACTTCCGCCAAAGAAGGATGGAAGCTTCTTGGCAATTGCATTGATAGCATCACCTGAAGCGGAGCGGGTCGCAACCGATTTGCCTGCTTCATAAGAAGGCAATGCTTCCGTGACTTCGCTTGGACTTTCGTTTTGGATCGCCCGTTTCAATTGCTGCGCAAGATCTCCGTGTTCTGCTTCATATTGAGCAAAAAGGTCATTCCAGCTTTGTTCTTCTTGCACGCCGAGACGGTCCGTCGCTTCTTTAAACGCTTCATAAACGCCATCCGGAACGTGGAAGTCTTCCTCGTATGTCCATTTGTAATATTCTTTTGTCAACTTCATTTCATCTTCGCCAAGCGGTGCACCATGGACATCCGCTTTGCCGGATTTATTCGGGGAGCCGTAGCCGATAACAGTTTTCACTTCGATAATCGTCGGTCCGCCAGAATTCGATTTCGCCTGTTCAATTGCTTTGGACACTAAACCGATATTGTTGCCGTTCTCGACCCGGATATAATTCCAGCCGTATGATTCAAAACGTTTTTGGATATTTTCAGTGAAGGACATATCCAGCTCGCCATCCAAAGAAATGTCATTGCTGTCATAAAGGACGATGAGTTTATCTAACTGGAGGTGGCCAGCCAATGAGATTGATTCGGCTGCTACCCCTTCCATCAGGTCTCCGTCGCCACAAAGAGCATACGTATAATGGTCGATTACATCGTAGCCTGGTTTGTTATATGTGGCTGCTAGGTGCTTTTCAGCCATCGCCATACCTACCGCCATTCCGATTCCTTGACCGAGCGGGCCAGTAGTTGCTTCGACGCCTGCTGTATGTCCATACTCAGGATGTCCTGGCGTCTTGGAGCCCCATTGTCTGAAGTTCTTAATTTCATCCATCGAGAGTCCGTATCCGCTAAGATGGAGCAAGCTGTAAAGCAGCATGGAGCCATGCCCTGCAGAGAGGACAAAACGATCCCGGTTGAACCATTCTGGATTTGATGGGTTATGTTTCATATGTTTCGTCCAAAGAGTGTATGCCATCGGAGCAGCGCCCATCGGCAATCCAGGGTGTCCTGAATTTGCTTTTTCAATCGCATCAATTGATAATGTGCGAATGGTATTAATGGCTAGTTGATCGATTTGTTCGGTCATGTCTGTCATCCTTCCCGTTTCCATCTCTAGTAGATCGTATTAAAGTATTCCCACTCTAGTGTAGTCAAAATGAAGGAGAAATACAAATCGAGTTTGTCCGTCTTGCCGTAAAACTCAATTTCTATCACTTTATCTCAATTCAACGTTACTTAGTTTTTCATCTTATCAATTCGGAAACTTTTTATTGCGGGCATCTTTGACCTTTTGAGGTGTCACGTCGTTCCCTTCCGGATCAATTACTTTCACACTCTCAATCGTATTTCTCATGGAAGTCCGCAATGATTGCAAGTACTCCTTACGTAAAGCCGTTTGTTCCTTTGCCTCTTCTATCGATAAGCCTGTTGTCTTTGATTTGTTCGAAAGCTCGTTGATTCGTTTAATTTTGTCTTCTGATAGCATTTCTGTGGTCCTCCTAAAAATTCGAATATACCGCTATCATAAAAAGTATACAAAAACAGCAGGAAGTGCAACCATTCAGCCTTCCTGCTGTTCTTCATATTCTTTATATCTCCGGTGGACTGTCGCTTTACTGATGGAATGGCCAAGCCCTTTCAAAATACCCGTGATTTCTTCGAAGGTCAGACCTTTTTTTCGCAGCGAAACAATTTCTTCCGTCGGAACGTCCAAGCGCTCACGGCCTTCGCTGTTCCCTTTGTTCTTTAAGTTCTTTTCCGGTCGGTATCCTTGTTTAACTGCTCTTTTCATACCACGCCTAATTTTCGCATTATGAATTTTTCGCTGGTATTCTTCCACAATAGATAATATTTCTAATAACATCGTATCCATCTCATTCAATTGCAGCGGGCCGCTGTCATGATTTGTAATGACAGTCGTATTTGTCTTCGCAAGCAAATGTAAAATAGCAACTCTGGCATTCCCTCTTCCCAGCCGTGTCTCGTCCTGGATCAGAACAGCTTCAATGCCTTCCCGCTTTACAGATTCAAGAAGGCTGAGCAGACCTTCCCTGTCAATATCATAGCCGCTATGCTTATCAGAGAAAGTGTGTACCAGCTCATATCCCAACTGTGCGGCTAGTGCTGCCAACTCTTCTTGTTGCCTTACAAGGGAAATTTCCTGCTCATTTTTTTCCGTACTCACACGAGTATATATTACGCAACGCATCCCGGCCCGCATTATTTTCCTTCTCCAGCGAGCTCGAAATGATCCATCTCGACAGGAGCCGTTTTAACTTGAGGCACTTTCAACCGATCGCCCGTTCGGATGAAAGATGAATCCAAATCATTCATAGCCATCACATCATCGATCCACTTATCAATTCTCTTGCCGTCGGATAGGTCGGTAGCCAGTTGCCATAGCGTGTCGCCTTCCGATACTGTGATTTCTTTAAATACTGCTGGTTCCTTATGTTTGTATGTTCCGATCCATGTGAATGCAATGCTTGTCGCCATGATTAAAATTAGAAATATGTATTTTTGTATGAATCTCATTAAAATGCCCTCCTAGAATGTCTGTTCGGAATGTTTGTTCTCATTATAGGATAGGGAATTTCCCTTGTCAACCTATTTTCGAACCTCTGTTTGCCATTTAACCGAACACCTGTTATACTATCGGTAAGGAATCATTCGGTCATGTGCGTTAGCAATCTTTCGAGTATGACTAGATTAGAGGGGTGAGACGTTTGAAGAAAATTTCTAAGAGACAGCAGGACATTTTGACATTTATTAAAGAAGAAGTTCGGTTAAAAGGGTACCCGCCATCCGTACGGGAAATCGGAGAAGCGGTCGGCCTTGCTTCCAGTTCAACCGTTCATGGCCACTTGGCCAGGCTAGAGAGCAAAGGGTTCATCAGACGGGATCCGACAAAACCAAGAGCAATTGAAATATTGGATCCGGAGGGGCTTGATGCTTTGAAGCCTGGCGTTCTCCATGTTCCATTAGTCGGAAAGGTTACAGCAGGACAACCTATTACGGCAATTGAAAATATAGAAGAGTACTTTCCACTTCCGGAGACGTACGGCACGTCAGATGACCAATTGTTCATGCTGGAAATTGTCGGTGACAGTATGATTGAAGCCGGCATTCTGAATGGTGACTATGTTGTCGTGAAACAACAGCACACTGCCAATAATGGCGAAATCGTCGTAGCAATGACAGAAGAAGATGAAGCGACTGTTAAGCGGTTCTATAAAGAAAAAGATTACTTCCGCCTGCAACCAGAAAATTCATCTATGGAACCGATTATCGTCAATGCCGTGTCCATACTGGGCAAGGTAATCGGCGTCTATCGGCTGATTCATTAAAAAAGCTGTTCCCGTTGGAAATACGGGAACAGCTTTTTGTTATTCTATCAATCCAGCTTTGGAAAGTTTAGCAACGGATGCGATGATTGCCGCTTTTACATGTTCATATGTCAATCCACCTTGCACGTATGCGGTGTATGGGGGACGAATCGGGCCATCGGCAGTCAATTCGATGCTGGAGCCTTGTATGAATGTACCCGCCGCCATAATGACGTCGTCTTCATATCCAGGCATATAGGACGGTTCCGGTGAATAGTGGGCATTGATCGGCGAGTTCTCTTGGATTGTTTTACAGAAAGCGATCATCTGGTCAGCCGTTTTAAAATTGACTGATTGGATTAAATCCGTTCGCTTCACCCCGTAATGCGGAGTTGTGTCAAATCCGAAACTCTCCAAAAATGCGGATGTGAATAAAGCTCCCTTGACTGCTTGGCTCACTACGTGAGGAGCAAGGAAAAATCCTTGGTACATCTCCAATAACGTATCGAGGGAAGCTCCTGCTTCTGCCCCGAGTCCAGGTGAAGTCATACGGTACGCACATTTCTCAATTAGATCCGCTCGACCTGCAATGTAGCCGCCTGTCCGGGCAAGCCCGCCCCCGGGATTTTTTATGAGTGATCCTGCCATCAGATCTGCACCGATTTCCGTCGGCTCTTTTGTTTCTACAAACTCACCGTAGCAGTTGTCGACAAACACGACGAGCTCATTATTTATCGATTTAACGAAAGAAATCATCTCTTCAATCTCATCAATTTTATATGAAGGGCGGCTTGAGTACCCTTTTGAACGCTGAATCCCGATCATTTTTGTTTTCGGGCCAATTTGTCTTGCAATTTCATCGTAATCCACTGTTCCATCGCTCTGTAAGTCAACATGTTTATAGGCAATGCCAAAGTCTGCAAGAGATCCTGTATCTTTTCCTTTGCCTGAAACAATTGACTCTAAAGTATCGTATGGTTTGCCTGTTATATACAAGAGCTCGTCGCCTGGACGCAGCACGCCGAATAAACTGATGGAGATAGCATGCGTTCCTGATATGATTTGATTGCGAACCAGGCACGCCTCCGCTCCAAATACATCCGCGTATACTTGTTCTAGGACATCACGGCCCGTATCGTCATAGCCATAGCCCGTTGAACCGGTTAGATGGAAATCGCTGACCGAATTGGAGCGGAAAGCAGCCAACACTTTTTTCTGATTAATAAAAGCGTTCTGTTCCACGACTTTCACATATGGAGCTATCATTCCCTCCACTTCTTCGGCACGCTGCATTAAAGTTGTTTCATCATAGGTCGTCATTTTTCTTCCTCATTCCGTTAGTATTCACTACATTATCTTAACAGTCTAGTTGCGCACGTCAAATAGAAACGGCATAATACGTAGGGGCCTGTTTAATTTTTTAAGGAGGAGAAAAAATGGCGTGGGAAGTTTTCAGCTTCATCGGCACAGCAGCATTCGCCATTTCCGGCGCTTTGGTCGCAATGGAAGAGGATTATGATCTATTTGGTGTCTATATATTAGGAATGGTTACTGCTTTTGGAGGAGGCGCGGTTCGGAATCTCTTAATTGGCGTTCCGATTTCGGTGCTATGGGATCAACATTTCTTATTTATTGTCGCAACTGTACTAATCTTAATCGTATTTTTCTTTTTAAAGTATATCCTGCACCACTGGAATCGATGGGGCACTTATTTTGATGCAATTGGCCTCGCTGCTTTTGCCATTCAAGGGGCCATGCTTGCTGTCCGTTTGGATATGACCTTGTTTGCTGTTGCTGTGGCAGCGGTTCTTACAGGGGCTGGAGGAGGGGTAATCAGGGATGTTCTTGCAGGGAGGAGACCGCTCGTTTTTAAAAAGGACATATATGCCGTTTGGGCAGCTGTCGCAGGGATCATTGTCGGGCTTGGCGCCTATCGTTATGACACGGCCCTGTATGCTCTTCTCGTCCTGACTGCGGGTCTTCGTATCCTGTCCTATTTATTCCATTGGAGGCTGCCGCATGGCAAATATCATCATTGAGCATTAAAGAGCATGACAAAAAAAGACTGTAGAAGGATCTATCAATACCTTCTACAGTCGCTTTGGTTTACTCTTCTTCTTTTAGAATGACAGGTTTTGAAGGAACATATGTGGAAATGGCATGTTTGTAAATTAATTGTTGTTTCCCGTCTGACTCAAGTAAAACCGTATAATTATCATACGATTTGACGAGCCCTTTCAATTGAAACCCGTTCAATAGGAACACGGTAACGAAGGTATTGTTTTTTCGCAGTGAATTTAAAAATACTTCTTGCATATTTCCCTGTGACATTTGCCCATCCTCCAGTTCTATTTTTCTAACTCTCTTTTTTATTATTCGGCTCCTCTGCTTGAAAACCCTTTAATAATGTCAAAATTCCATCTATCATTTCTTGACGATCCTCTGTCGCATTAAACCAGGATATTTGCAATTTATTCCTCAAATAGGTCAATTGCCGTTTGGCATAGTTTCTTGTGTTTTTCTTCACAAGCTCGACTGCTTCTTCGAGGGAAAGAAACCCGTCTAAATAGAGATACAGCTCTTTGTAACCAATTGCCTGAACCGCCTGAGTATCTCGGATTCCCTGCTCCCAAAGAGCTCGCACCTCATCCACCAGACCTTGTTCGACCATCGCGTCCACACGCCGGTCAATCCGCTCATAAAGCAGTTCCCTCGGAAGATCCAATCCTATCAGCAGATGTGGGTAGAGTGCCTTATCGCCTTTCCCCTGCTCATGATCCACCTTTGATTTCCCAGTCACTTCAATAATTTCTAATGCTCGGATAACTCGTCTCGTATTATTGGGATGGATTTTCTCCGCACTTTCGGGATCGAGCTGTTTTAGCCTGTCATAAAGGGATTGACTCCCTTGTTCTGCGGCCTCTTGTTCCAGTTTGTTACGGACAGCCGGATCCCCCGCCTGTTCGGTAAAGCGAAAATCAAAGAGGACCGCTTGTATGTACAATCCAGTGCCCCCAACGATAATCGGTTGTTTTCCTCTTGAGGAAATCTCTTCAATGCAGCTTCTGACATCATTCTGATAATCCGCTACCGAATAATCTTCAGACGGTTTTTTCGTATCAAAAAGATGGTGTGGAATTCCACCCATCTCGTCTTCTGTAATTTTTGCAGTTCCAATATCAAGTCCTTGGTAGACTTGCATGGAATCTCCATTAATAATTTCGCCATCCAGTAGTGAAGCCAATTCGACACTTAACGCTGTCTTCCCCGACGCAGTCGGTCCTACGATAGCAATTACTGTTTTTTTCTGATTCATTTTCCCTCTATCCAATCCACGATGAAATGAAATACTTCCTGCCGATTTTGTTCTTGCAGCATTTCGTGACGGCCTTCGTCATACAACATCACAGTAATCTGTTTTATTCCGGCTTCTTCGTATTGCCGGGCAGCTTCCCAAACCCCTTTACCTTTCCTCCCGACCGGATCTTCACTTCCCGAAAGGAAAAGAATTGGTAGTTGTTCTTTGATTGCTTTATGGAGCTGTATATTGTTCGCTTTTTTCAGTCCTGTAAATAACTCCAGGAAAAATTTTGTCGTTGGCACTGCACCGCAAAGCGGATCCTCGATATATTCCCGGACCGACTGAGAATTGGTGGACAACCAATCAAAAGGAGTCATCGCTTGAGGAACGGATTTTGAAAATGCACCAAAGACAAGTTTATTCAACAAAGGATCGCGCGTATCAAATCGACCCAGCCGGCCGGTAATCCGGGCAAGCCCGATTCCAGCTGCGCCGCCTATGCCCGGATCACCACCAGTTCCCGACAAAATAAGCCGGTCTATATTTTGATGAAGCTGCACATATCTTCTGGCAATAAATGATCCCATACTATGACCGAACAAGATAGAATTCTCGCCCGGCACCTCTCTGCGAAACAACGAAATTACTTCATGGGCATCATGTACAATCTGGTCAAATGTTACGTCATCTCCGAAATGACCGAGAAAACCATTTAACGATGCTGTTTTTCCGTGGCCTCGATGGTCGTGCCCTGAAACGACATACCCTTGTGAAGCGAGGAAAGTCATAAATTCTTCGTAACGGCCGATATGTTCGGACATCCCATGCAAAATATGAATGTGGCCAATCGGTTTTATCGACGGTTGGACCATACAGGCATGAATGCTCGTTCCATCTTCCATCTCAATTGTTCGAATGTGCATGACTGTCCCCCTTCACTTGAGCCAGTTCAATCTGCTGCTCCAATTCTCGCAAATACCTTGTTTTCTCCTCAGCCGAATACGCCAGCAAACGTGACATATAGTCTGTCACATCCTCTTTGTATTCTTTCACCTTGGCGATATTAAAATACAAATCCCCTGTGCGGCGGATGAAGAAGTCAGATGGTGTCATCGCCATCTCGTAATGGACGGCATATAAGATCTCCGCTTTCAAGACAGCCGGCAGAACGCTTTTCTCAGCAGTCATCGCATGCGCGTAATTGAACAGAATGTCCACATTCGTGCCATACGTGGCTGCAAGGCGCCTACCTTCATCTTTTAATATGCCGAATAATACAGCCTCATTTGCTTTGCTTTCCTGGAACGCCTTAAATTGTTCTTCATTTTCAAATTCGCCCCCGGATAAACGCAGATGCTCCGTGACACAAGGGCCAAATTCCTTCTTCGAAAACTTCTTTGCCACACGGTCAACAACGGTTTCCGCCATCTTCCGGTAGCCAGTCAATTTGCCGCCCGCGATGGTGATCAAACCAGTCTCCGACTCCCATATTTCATCTTTCCGAGATATTTCTGAAGCTTTTTTTCCTTCTTCGTAGATGAGAGGACGAACACCCGCCCACGTTGACTCCACATGCTGACGATCAACAGCAACAGAGGGAAACATATAATGAACAGCCTCGAGCAAATATGCCACGTCTTCTTCCGTGGCAGCCGGATTGGAGCGGTCTTCGTCAAAAAATGTATCCGTCGTGCCAATATACGCTTTTCTGCCTCGCGGGATGGCAAATATCATGCGGCCATCCGGGGCATCAAAATAAATCGCTTGCCGTAAAGGGAAAACCGATTGGTCGATGACAATATGAATCCCTTTTGTCAGGCGCAACCGTTTGTCATTGGAGATGGCGTCCTTCTTTCGAACTTCATCCACCCAAGGTCCCGTCGCATTGACGATAACGGATGCATTCACAGAAAAATAGTCGCCGTCCAGCATATCCCACACGGCTGCGCCGGACAATTTGCCGTCCTCGTCATAGTTGAAATGTTCGACTTTCATATAATTTAAGCAGACCGCACCTTTTTCTGCCGCTTTTTTCAGCGCTTCCATCGTCAGTCTGGCATCGTCTGTCCGATACTCTACATAATGCCCTCCGCCAAGCAAACCTTCCTTTCTCACTAAAGGCTCCATTTGAATCACTTCGTCTGAAGTCAGCATCTCCCGGCGTTCTTCTCTCCGAACTCCCGCCAGCTTATCGTACGCGAAAAGGCCGGCTGAAGTAGTAAATCGGCCAAAAGTGCCTCCTTTATGGAATGGGAGAAGCATCCGTTCCGGTTCTGTGACATGCAGTGCATTGTTATAGACAATTTCCCGCTCTTTGCCTGTTTCAGCAACGATTTTAATATCCAATTGTTTTAAATAACGCAATCCGCCATGAACCAGTTTCGTTGACCGGCTGGATGTCCCTGCGGCATAATCCTGCATTTCGACGAGAGCGACGGAGAGTCCTCTCGTCACGGCATCAAGCGCAATTCCTGCCCCTGTAATCCCGCCTCCTACGACGAGCAGATCGAAATGATACTCCTGCAAAAACTGTTTGAATTTAGGCCTTTCCAATGCTGATAGCATACGTCTCACTCCTTTTACGGTTTAAAGACTCTTGTCGCTTCCACAGCTTTCTTCCAACCCGTATACAAACGGTCTCTTTCACTGACATCCATCTTTGGTGAATATGTTCTTTCCTTCGACCATAACTTCTCCAGCTCTTCTAAAGAGCTGTAAAACCCAGTTGCCAGTCCAGCTAAATAAGCTGCCCCCAGCGCAGTCGTCTCCAAATATTTGGAACGCTCCACTTCAATTTGCAACAGGTCACTCTGAAACTGCATTAGAAATTCATTGGAGACCGCTCCGCCGTCGACTCGCAAAACATTCAGCCCGGTGCCGGAGTCTTTCTCCATCGTCAACAGGACATCTTTGGACTGATATGCAAGCGCCTCGATAGTTGCACGAACGAAATGCTCCTTCGTTGTCCCTCTCGTCAGCCCGAAAACGGCTCCTCTGGCGTCCGAATCCCAATACGGGGTGCCGAGTCCAACAAAAGCAGGAACGACGTAGACACCGTCAGAAGAAGCGACACGCGCAGCATAAGCCTCGGAATCAGATGCTTTTTGGAACATCCGCAACCCGTCCCGCAGCCATTGGATGGCAGATCCTGCAACAAACACACTGCCTTCCAGGGCATAGGTCACGTTATCCCCAAGTCCCCATGCGACAGTCGTCAGCAGCCCATTTTCAGAGCGAACCATTTTATCTCCTGTATTCAAAAGCATGAAGCAGCCTGTGCCATACGTGTTTTTCGCCATGCCCTCATGGAAACAGGCCTGGCCGAACAATGCACATTGCTGATCACCTGCCGCACCGGCAATCGGAATTTTTGCGCCGAAAAATTCAGCAGGGTCTGTATGTGCGTAGACTTCGGAGGATGGTCTGATTTCAGGCAACAGCTGCATGGGCACTTCGAATTTTTTACAGAGATCTTCATCCCAAGCAAGCGTTTCAAGGTTAAAGAGCATCGTCCTGGATGCATTGGAATAGTCGGTAACATGCACAGCCCCTCCGGAAAGCTTCCAAATCAAAAACGTTTCCATCGTGCCAAAGAGCAGCTCCCCTTGTTCTGCCCGCTCTCTCGCTCCTTGCACATGATCCAATATCCATTTCACTTTGGAAGCAGAGAAATAAGGATCCAGTTGGAGTCCGGTTTTATTTCTGATTTCCGCTTCCCATCCTTCTCGCTTCCATTCATCAATGATGCCCTGGGTTTGTCTGGATTGCCATACAACGGCATGGTAAATAGGCTGCCCCGTCTGCTTATCCCAGATGACCGTCGTCTCCCGCTGGTTCGTGATCCCGATTCCCGCGATGTCCTCGGGCCGGCTCCCGCTTTCCGTCAATACGGATGCGATCACAGATAAGACAGAACCCCAAATCTCGTTCGCATTATGTTCTACCCAGCCGGGTTGAGGGTAGAATTGTTTGAACTCCCGTTGAGAGACATGGGCAATTTCCCCTTGCTTGTTAAATAAAATCGCTCTTGTGCTTGTTGTGCCCTGGTCGATCGCTAGTATAAATTTCCCCATTCACCATCACTCCCTTGATTCACATTACCCGTTTAAACATCTTTTCAATTTCATACGTTGAAAAATGAATAAGGACCGGTCTGCCATGCGGACAAGTATATGGATTTTCAGCTTTCGATAAATCGGACAGCAATCTCTCCATATCCGAGAATGTCAAATAATGATTGGCCTTAATTGACTTTTTGCAGCTCATCATAATGGCCGATTCCTCACGCAGCTTTCCGATGTTGATCTGTTTATTCGTCAACACTTGCTCGATAATATCTTCGATAATGGCTGTCTCTTCTCCTGCTGGAAACCAGGAAGGATACTCTCGTACTGTATAAGACGAGGGGCCGAATTCCTCTAAAAAGATTCCGACGGCGTGCAGCATTTCCATATGCTCCTCAATCGCGGTTTTGTCACTGCCAGAGTAATGAAAGATCAGCGGCATGAGCAGCAGCTGACGCTCCTCGTGATCGACTTTCGCTACTTTATCTCTAAAGTATTCATATTTTATCCGTTCCTGTGCGGCATGCTGGTCAATCATATAAAAGCCATCTTCGTTTTGCGCTATGATGTATGTTCCATGCACTTGGCCAACCGGAACGAGAGAAGGAAAACGTTTTTCCGGCTTCTTTTCATCCGCCAGCCCTTGTTCAATTTCAGGCAGCGTTTCATTTTCCAGTTGTTCTCTATCTTCCGGCATATTTTCTTGTACGGCTAATTCCTCTGTCACCGCTAAAGCGGGCTCCTCCGCCATCGTTTCCATCACGGTCTCGTTATTCCCTCGCTCCGGCTGAATATAGGTGTTCGGTGCAGAAGATACACCCGTCTCCTTTTTCGGCCAGAAAGGTTTTTGAATCGGTTCAGGCGATGCCGGTTCCTGAGCGGTTGTCCGGGCTTGCATATTCCATATTATCGTTTGCTCGGATGGCCGTTTGATAGCCGGCTCTTTTTTGATTGCATCCGGAATAATAATATGATTGCGGATTGCTTCATGGATGGATGTTTTGATGAGCGCCAGCAATTCCCCTTCTTTGCTGACACGGATCTGCTGCTTGGAAGGGTGAACATTGACGTCTGTCAAATAGGGATCCGCCTCCACATTAATGACCGCGATCGGATAACGGCCAATGGGCAGATACGTATGCATGCCGTCCAATATCGCTTGATTGACAGCGTAACTTTTGACCCACCTGCCGTTGACGATAAGTGTCATGTAATTTTTTGAGGCTCTTGTCATTTCCGGCAATGTGACGAACCCTTGGATCGTATAGTCGGCATTGTCGCCTTTAAAAGGAATCATTTTACGAGCGACATCCACGCTATAAATTTCAGCCAATACTCTTCGCTGATCCCCATTGCCCGCCGTATGCAGTATTTTATAGTTTTCGTGCATTAACTGGAAAGCAATATGAGGATGGCTCAAAGCGAGCCGGTTCACCAAATCAATCGTATGACCCAGTTCGGTTTGGATCGTTTTCATATATTTCAATCGGGCAGGCGTATTGAAAAACAACTGGCTGACAATAATGTCCGTTCCTTTTCGGAAGGCGGCATTATCATGTTTAATCACCCGGCCGCCTTCCAATTGCACTTCGGTGCCTTCCGATTCGCCATCGGATGTCCATAGCTGGATTTTCGCAACAGACGCGATACTTGCAAGCGCCTCTCCGCGAAATCCGAGCGTCCGGATTCTGAATAAATCATGCTCATTGCTAATTTTGCTTGTGGCATGCCTCTCGAACGCCAACACAGCGTCCTTTCGTGACATGCCCTTCCCGTTATCGGTAACACGGATTGAAGTGAGTCCTGCTTCCTCTAAAGCAATTTCAATCGTCGTACTGCCAGCATCTATAGCATTTTCCACTAATTCCTTTACGATCGATGCAGGCCGTTCAACCACTTCGCCTGCCGCGATCTTGTTTGATAATGCATCATCCATTACCGTAATGATATCCACTCAGCCTCATCCTTTCCGTAAAGTCCTTATTTCTGTTGTGATTTGCCAACTTTCCAATCATATAAAGTTTGCAGTGCTTGCATCGGCGTTAGCTGGAGAACATCCAATTGGCTGAACGCATCCAAGAGGGCTCTCTCCTCCGCCGTAATCTGATTGGAGTCCTGCTGCAAATCAAAAAATGATATTTGCTCCGACACCGCCTGAGGCACTTCGGTAGTTGCCGCGCTCTCAAATTCTCTCAACAGATTTTTTGCACGTTCCAATATATCCTCCGGCAGGCCGGCAAGCTCTGCTACGTGGATCCCATAGCTTTTATCCGCCGCTCCCGGCATAACCTTATGAAGGAAAACTACTTTCCCGTCCTGCTCCATTGCGGCTACATGGACATTTACTAACCGTTCCAAATACTCATCTAAATTCGTCAATTCGTGATAGTGGGTCGAGAATAAAGTATTGGCACCGATTTTATCATGGATATATTCCATCATGGACTGCGCCAGAGACATGCCGTCGTACGTAGAAGTCCCTCTCCCGATTTCATCAAACAGAAGCAGACTCCGGTTTGTCGCATTCATGATCGCATTTTGTGATTCCATCATTTCCATCATGAACGTACTTTGCCCGGAAGCCAGATCATCCGCCGCCCCAATGCGGGTGAAAATCTGGTCGGTGATCGGCAATGTCGCCGATTCACACGGGACGTAACTGCCGATTTGCGCCATGACAACAATTAATGCCACCTGTCGCATGTATGTACTCTTACCGGACATGTTAGGCCCGGTGATGAGCAGCATGTTCGATTCCTCCGTCAGTGTGCAGCTGTTTGGTATATAAAGGGAGTGATCCATCATCTTTTCAACGACCGGATGTCGACCGTTTTTAATCTCCAAACCAGTTCCTGTATGAAATACCGGTTTCGTATACTTATGTTTCTCTGCCACAACCGAGAAAGAGAGAAGGACATCCAACTCCGCCAGAACACTTGCTAGTTGTTGGATTGGTTGGATATGTTCTTTCATCGTTTCTCGAATGCTTGAAAATAATTGATACTCCAGTTCCTGTCCATCCGCTTCCGCATTTAGGATCAGTTCTTCCTTTTCCTTCAGCTCGGGCGTAATATATCTTTCTGCATTAGCCAGTGTCTGCTTTCTTTCATATCGAGTCAAATCCGCATATTGAATATTGGATTTCGTAATTTCAATGAAGTAGCCAAATATCCGGTTGTAGCCTATTTTTAATGATTTGACACCCGTCCGTTCCCGTTCGAGCCGTTCCAAATCGGCAAGCCACGCTTTTCCGTTCTTCGAAGCATCTCTGTATTGATCCAGCTTTTCATCATAGCCGTCTTTAATGATTCCACCTTCTTTAACTGATAAAGGGGGCTGTTCGGCAATGGATGCTTCGAGCATGCTGCAAGCTTCGATGCAAGGATTGATTCGTTCCGCAAATTGGCGTAATGCGGCATGGGAAGAATTCGCAAGATGGCTCTTAATTTCCGGCACATTTCGCAATGAATTCCTTAGCTGCGCCAAATCCCTACCAGAAGCGCTACCCATCGAAATACGTCCTGCCAGTCTTTCGAGATCGTAGACGTTTCGAAGCGCATTGGAAAGGTCTTCACGTAAAAAGAAGTCTTCTAAGAAGGACGCGACGATATTCTGCCTCTCCGTAATGGCTTGCTCGTCCGCTAAAGGCTGGCGAATCCACATTTTCAGCTTTCGTGCACCCATAGCTGTAACCGTTTCATCCAAAAGCCAGTACAGTGTGCCTTCCTTCGTCCCTGTCCGAATGGATTGGATCAATTCCAAATTGCGCATGGAGTTGGCATCGATTGAGAGCTTCGTATTTTTCCTGATAAATTCAAAAGGCTTCAAGTGGGAAAGGGACGTCTTCTGCATGTTGCGTAAATAGGAATACAACATGTGGCACGTCTCTTTCAGCGTTTCTGGAAGATGTATAGATAATTCTTCAGGAACAGCATCTGTCCTTCCGGTTTCCATCGATAACACAATGTTCCGCTTGGCCATGCTGTCATTGAGCGCGATGTGCAGGCGTTCACCGACAACAATCTCTTTAATGCTCAGCGCTTCCACCTCTGCAATAAAGGATCGCTCATCACCATATATGATCTCTGCCTTTCCTTCTCCTGTGGCCAAGTCCAAATACGCAAAGCCATATTGCTGATCCCCTAGATATTCGGCAGCACCGATAAAATGATTGGTATGCGAATCAATCGTCTTTCCTTCCGTTATCGTCCCGGGCGTGATGATTTTAACAACTTCCCGCTTCACGATGCCCTTCGCACTCCGCGGATCTTCCGTCTGCTCACAGATTGCCACCTTATGTCCGTTTTGGACGAGCGTCTCAATATAGCCTTCCGCTGAATGATATGGAACGCCGCACATCGGAATTTTATCGGCTGCTCCGCCGTCCCGGCTCGTTAGCGTAATCTCCAAAATATTGGACGCATTAATGGCATCATCAAAAAACATTTCATAAAAATCGCCCAGGCGGAAAAAGAGGAACGCATCCTGGTGCTGCGCCTTCACTTGTAAATATTGTTGGATCATCGGTGTATATGTACTCATTCTGTAACCTCGCATTTATATTTCTTATATGTAGTAGTATACCAGAAGTGAAAAAGCGGCGAGTGGTTCGGGTAATAATTTCCACGTAAAAAGACAATACGCGGAAAATAGTCTTTGTTCCTTTCATTCGGATATCTCTTGATGTAGACCGGTGCGATGGAGCTAGAGTGAGCGGTAGAAATTCGGTTTAAGGACCAGTTAACGCCAGTATATCAAGCTGAACGCCAGATTAATGAAACGAACGCCAGTATATCAAACTGAACGCCAGATTAAATTGAACCCCAGTAAACCAATTTAATAAAACTAAATCACGATCTGCAAGCATCAAAAAAAGCCGGCTGCTTGAACCGGCTTTAGCGTGAGGATTCGCTTCCTTTGGCTTCTGCATTTTCCGCTCCACTTGCGTGAGAGGAGGATTCGTCTTGCAGCGCCCATTCTTCTTCAAATTGGTGCGGGTGGACGGTAATGCATACTTTTGTTTCTCCGACGACCTCGGCTACCAATTCGCGCTCGACTTTGATGACAAATTTCTCTCCGCAATCTGAGATGACCGCTTCCGTGCAATTTGGATGTTGAACGACATTGACGATTACTTCTTCCTGTCCAGAAGTCGGCTCATCCCGATAATTGAGTCGAATGCGATCCTTGTAGGAAATGCATTCTGTGTAAACGGATGTCTTGGAATGATCGTGGTGGGAGTACCAGACATTCACATCGAACTTTCCGCTTACTTCCACATACCGGCCAGCTTTTTTCGCTTGGTGCGTATGATTGATCACCCAGCAGCCGAGTATGCTTGACGGACGATTCGTCGGCTTTAATGAGACCTCGGATTCGGTCCGTTTCTTCCCCTTTGCGATAACTGCCTTTGTAACAATCTGCCGTAAATTTTTCAGCTCTTTTCCTCCTTCGTTGACTTCTATTCATCCTATGCAACAAACGCCCAGAAAGTGAAAAAAAATCGGCAAGGATTTTATCCTCACCGATTCTATGTGTTAGGCTAGCGGTTTATGCTTTGTGTTTTCTACGTATGATCCTGTTTCGCCGCGCAATAAATCGCCGCCTGTGGATTCGATAATTTCATTCGTTACATTATTGGCAATCGTATTGGAGACCAATTGAAGTAGTGTATTCACTTCCATTTGAGATTGCTTAAATTCTTGGACGATTGGAACCTCGTCAATTTCTTGTTGGATCGTTTCGATTTTTCCTTCAATGATTTGCAGTGCCCGTTCCTTTTCATAATGCTGAAAATTAACTGCCTGTGTTTGAAGGGATTTCAAGCTGGCGATTTTTTCACGGACTTTCTGATTTTCATTGATTTGCGCCTCTGCCCGTTTGAAGAATTCCACTTCTTCGGTATTAGCAATCATATGCGCAATCTCGCGCGCTTTTGCGATGATTTCATCTTTTGTATACATTTTTTCCATTACACTGTCACCTTTTCCTGTTTCACTACGCCGATGAATTCACCGTCGAGCGACCATGTTTTTGCATCTGTAATTTTCACTTCGACAATTTCACCGATCACCGAGCGAGGGGCTCTGAAGTTGACGAGTTTGTTTTTCTCCGTGTAGCCGGAAAGCACATCCGGATTTTTCTTACTTTCTCCTTCTACGAGGACTTTCACGGTTTTGCCTTTGTATGGTTTCATCGCTTCAGCCGACATGTCATTGACGAGCTTATTCAAGCGTTGGAGCCTGTCCCGCTTCACTTCCATTGGTACATTGTCTTTCATTTTCGCAGCCGGCGTGCCTTCCCGTGGTGAATAGATATACGTATAGGCCATTTCAAAACCGACTTCTTTGTATAACGATAGAGTTTCTTCGAACTGCTCATCCGTTTCATTTGGAAAACCGACAATGATATCCGTTGTGAGCGTTACATTCGGGATGGCGGCTTTAATTTTACTGACCAGTTCCAAATATTGCTCACGGGAATATTTACGTGCCATGATTTTCAATATATCACTTGAACCAGATTGGACTGGCAGGTGGATATGATCGAGAAGATTTCCACCTTTCGCCAGCACTTCGATCAAGTGATCGTCGAAATCGCGCGGATGGCTTGTTGTAAACCTGATCCTTGGGATATCGATTTTCCGCAGATCATCCATCAAATCACCAAGGCGGTAGTCGAGATCTTCGAAATCTTTGCCGTATGCATTGACGTTTTGACCGAGAAGCATGATTTCCTTATATCCTTGAGACGCCAAATGGCGAACTTCCTGGATAATATCCTCCGGCCGTCTGCTTCGCTCTTTGCCTCGTGTGTACGGTACGATGCAATAGGTGCAGAACTTGTCGCAGCCGTACATGATGTTAACCCAAGCCTTGATATTGCCGTGCCTTACTTTTGGAAGGTTTTCAATGATATCTCCTTCCTTTGACCAAACTTCTATTACCATTTCTTTTGATAGATAGGCTTCATTCAAAATATTAGGAAGACGGTGGATATTGTGCGTTCCGAATATCATATCGACCTGATCATAGGTTTTTAATATTTTCTTAACAACCGATTCCTCCTGCGACATACAACCGCAGACCCCAATGAGCAAATTTGGATTTTCCAGTTTAAGAGGCTTTAGATGGCCAAGCTCTCCAAACACTTTGTTTTCCGCATTTTCCCGGATCGCGCATGTGTTCAGCAAAATGACATCAGCCGTATCAACTGAATCTGTCGGTTCATATCCAAGCTCCATGAAAATGCCTGCCATAACTTCTGTATCATGCTCGTTCATCTGACAGCCGTATGTGCGGATGTAGAACTTCTTGCCTTGTCCCATTCCACGAAACTGTTCTTCAATGGAGAAATCATGATGGTATTCGATATCCTCTTTGCCCCGCTTTTTAGCGTCTTTCAACGAAGGCGGTGTATAGACAGATTGAAAATATTGGCTATAATCCTTTTCCTCTTTATGGGCAGGTTTCGTAATTCCTGGTTTCAAAAGCCCGTTTTCCAGGCGTTGTTCTTCATTCAAATTAGTCGTCCCCTTTCCTGCAAGCATCGGGAATTTACTCCATACTGACTCCATTATATCGAAAGAGCCCCTTGCTTTACAAGGAGTGGATAGATTGTTGGATGTTTGTCACAATAAAACCAGAAACGGAGATCCCTCCCCTTTTCCGCTCCACCCATTTCGCTCTCTATTTGATCTCATAAAAAAAGAAAAACGGCGAGGAAAACTCTCTGTTTTTCTTCGCCATTTCTATTTACGTTATTAGGACTGCCGTCACCTTACTATTGACGGATACGTTTTTCGACTAGCAGCTTCAGCGCGGTGCGCCCTTCACCATTAATTTGGATATCAGTGAATGCTGGAGCACAGACAAGATCTCCGCCACTCGGAGCGACAAAGCCCCGGGCAATGGCAACTGCTTTGATTGCCTGGTTCAGAGCACCGGCCCCTACTGCTTGCATTTCAGCGTAGCCTTGATCCCGAATGACCGCTACGAGTGCTCCGGCGACTGAGTTCGGATTCGAGCGGGATGATACTTTTAACGGACTCACCATGTTTCCTCCTTATTTTGCGATGTCTATGGAATGAAATTATCCATAGACCATCCTATGAAAACGGAGGGCTTTTTAGACGCGCCTTTTAGACGATGAATGGGCGGTCTTCATTAATGGAAATCCGGCTTACTGATTTCGCTTTACCTGAGTTGTCATCCAATTCGGCAAAAATAGCATTAAGTTGAGTCCTGCCTTTTTTCGGCACTTCAAACCGGACTGGCAGATTGGTACGGAACCGGTAGAGTACATCCTCTTTTTTCATGCCGAGAATTTCATCATACGGACCTGTCATGCCGACATCCGTAATGTAGGCAGTACCTTGTGGCAAGATTCGTTCATCGGCCGTTTGAACATGGGTATGGGTGCCGACGACGACTGATGCTCTTCCATCTAAATGCCAGCCCATTGCGATTTTCTCGCTCGTCGCCTCCGCGTGGAAATCAACGAAAACGAGAGGGGAAATTTGTTTGGCTTCATTCAACAATTCATCGGCGGCTTCAAATGGATCATCATGCGGCGGCAGGAATGTCCGCCCATGCAAGTTAATGACGGATAATGTGACACCGTTCCGCGTTACCGTCGTCATCCCTTTACCAGGCGCTTCTTTGGAAAAATTCGCTGGACGTATCAAATAATCCGTGTCATCGATGAAATCAAAAATCTCTTTGTGATCCCATGTATGATTTCCCATCGTGACAACATCCACGCCTGCACGGAGCAGGTCATCGAAAATGGCTTTGGTAATACCTCTTCCTGATGCTGCATTTTCACCATTGGCAATAATGACATCCGGCTCATATTTCCTCTTTAAGCGCGGCAAATAATCAAATACCATATCCCGGCCCGGGGACCCCACAATATCCCCAATAAATAATACTTTCATCTATAGTCCTCCATAAAAAGAAAAAGACTTCCTAACCGAAGTACAGGAAGCCTGATTCCAACATTATTTTGCGTATTCCACAGCCCGTGTTTCACGGATAACGGTCACTTTGATGTGACCCGGATAATCGAGCTCTTCCTCGATTCTCTTACGAATATCGCGTGCCAATCGATGAGCTGTAATGTCATCGATTTGGTCAGGACGCACAATGATGCGCACTTCCCTGCCGGCCTGGATGGCAAATGATTTCTCAACGCCATCATACGACTCTGAAATCTCTTCAAGTTTTTGTAGCCTGCGGATGTAATTTTCCAGTGTTTCACTGCGTGCACCTGGACGGGCAGCAGATAACGCATCCGCTGCAGCGACAAGCACTGCGATGACCGATGTCGCCTCTTCATCGCCATGGTGCGAAGCAATACTGTTAATGACGACCGGGTGTTCTTTGTATTTCGTAGCGAGTTCCACGCCAATTTGGACGTGGCTGCCTTCCACTTCATGGTCAATCGCTTTCCCGATGTCATGAAGCAATCCGGCACGTCTTGCCAGCGTGACGTCCTCGCCAACTTCTGCAGCCAATAATCCGGCTAAATATGCGACCTCCGTCGAGTGTTTCAAGACGTTTTGTCCATAGCTTGTCCGGAAATGAAGCCGGCCGAGAATTTTGATCAAATCTGGATGGAGATTATGCACACCGATATCGAATGTGGTCTGTTCCCCTTTTTCCCTGATCAGTTCGTCAACTTCACGTCTCGCCTTATCCACCATTTCCTCAATCCGGGCTGGGTGAATCCTGCCGTCTTGTACAAGCTTTTCGAGCGCAAGACGGGCAATTTCCCGGCGGACCGGATCAAAGCCTGATAGAATTACCGCTTCTGGCGTATCATCAATAATCAAATCGATTCCCGTCAACGTTTCAAGTGTACGGATATTGCGTCCTTCCCGACCGATGATTCGACCTTTCATCTCGTCATTTGGCAAATTGACTACTGAGACAGTCGTTTCAGCTACATGGTCAGCAGCAAATCGTTGTAATGCGAGTGATAGGATTTCACGTGCTTTCTTTTCGGACTCTTCCTTCGCACGCTGTTCCGACTCCTTCGTCATTACCGCAATATCTGTGGAAAGCTCGTTCTCGACCTCATCCAGGATAATTCGTTTCGCTTCATCCCGGGTCAGAGCCGAAATCCTCTCCAGTTCTACTTGCTGAACGGTAACGAGTTCTTCCGCCTTGCGTTCCATCTGTTCAATATGCTGTTGTCTTCCTGAAAGCGCTTCATCCTTGCGCTCCAGTCCCGCTTCTCTTTTGTTGAGAGCATCATCCTTGCGGTCAAGATTTTCTTCCCGTTGCAAAAGGCGATTTTCCTGCTTCTGCAGTTCCGCTCTTCTTTCACGGATTTCCGTTTCCGCTTCAATTCTCAATTTGTGATTTTCATCTTTCGCTTCCAACAGTGCCTCTTTTTTCAAAGCCTCCGCTTCACGTTTCGCCTCTTCGACGATCATTTCAGCTGAGTTTTTGGCACCCGTCACTTTTGAATCATTCACTTTTTTCATAACTGAGTAGATAACAACTGCACCGACGATCAGACCGAGCAAAGCGGAGATGATTATTTCAAACATCTAGGTCACCTCCTCCTGCTTATTCTTTTCGTTTTCAGTCGGCACGTATATCAAAACGCAACATACTGCCATAATCATTTCATTGGTGTGAAATTATACAATTCTAATTGTATCCATGAAAATTTGACATGTCAAGGATTCACGAGCCTAACTCACCATAATTTAACGGCTTGTTTTACATGTCAGCTCACACCCATGCGTATTGTGAGTGAATTTTAGAAATAAAATATCAAAATAACTTTCTAACTATTGAATGTCTCTATTAATTTGCAGCAGGATTGAAATAAAACCGACCTTCACGAAATGGAAGATCGGCTGCTATTATTTCTTATTCTTCTTTTTCAAGGAAGAGTTCCAATTCTTCTTCTTCCTCTTCATCATGGCCGGCAATCACGTAATTTGCGCTTGCCAATCCATACGAGTCACGAATTTTATTTGCAATTTCAGCCCGGATATCGGGATTTTCCTTCAAGAACTGCTTCGCATTTTCACGGCCTTGACCGAGTCGCTCCCCTTCATAGGAATACCAAGCCCCGCTCTTTTGGACAACTTCCAATTCGGCGCCAAGATCCACGATCTCGCCTTCTTTGGAAATCCCTTCACCGTACATGATATCGACTTCAGCTGTCCGGAATGGCGGTGCCACTTTGTTTTTTACTACACGGATCCGCGTTTTGTTACCGTTAATATCGTTTCCGGACTTGATCGCTTCCCCTCTGCGCACTTCAAGACGCACGGAGGAATAGAATTTTAGTGCACGGCCACCTGGCGTAACTTCGGGATTCCCGAACATCACACCGACTTTTTCACGGATTTGGTTAATGAAGACTGCGATTGTCTTCGATTTGTTAATAGCACCTGACAACTTACGGAGTGCCTGGGACATGAGACGCGCTTGCAACCCGACATGCGAGTCACCCATTTCCCCTTCAATTTCCGCCTTCGGCACAAGGGCAGCGACAGAGTCGATAACGATAATGTCAATCGCTCCACTGCGCACTAGCGCCTCTGCGATTTCAAGCGCCTGCTCGCCCGTGTCCGGCTGGGATAAGAGCAATTCATCGATGTTGACGCCTAGTTTTTGGGCATAGACTGGATCCAGCGCATGCTCTGCGTCGATAAATGCAGCTTGTCCTCCTGATGCTTGGACTTCCGCAATCGCATGAAGTGCAACAGTTGTCTTACCCGAACTTTCAGGGCCGTATATTTCGATGACACGGCCACGTGGATATCCGCCTACTCCTAGTGCGGCATCCAGTGCCAATGATCCTGATGATGATGTGGAAATTTGACGGTCAGTCTGTTCCCCCAGTTTCATGACTGAACCTTTGCCGAATTGTTTTTCAATTTGTTTCAAAGCTTGGTCTAACGCAGCTTTACGATCGCTCAAAATGATTCCTCCCCTAAAAGGTGTTGTTCTTTTTCTTCCTGTCTCTACTATACTCCTTTTTTGAGAAATACTCAAATAAAAAACGAACGGATATTCGATTTTTTTCTTCAAATCCAGATTTTAATTGAGAATAAGGGGTAAATCCTAGTTTTAATTGAGAAACGGGCCCGAAATAACAAGTTTGGCCCGTTTCAAAAACTGAGATATTTATTTACTGCAGATGCTTAATTAAATAGTATAAAGCGTAGTGGGCAGCTCGCTTGCGATTGGCATTTCTTGAACCCGATAATGATAGGTTATAAGTTTCAACCGTGCCATCTTGCAGTGCGATGCCGATCCATACGGTTCCGACAGGTTCGTTATCGTGCGGATCAGGTCCCGCCACGCCAGTCAAACCGATGCCTATGTCTGAATTGAATTTTCTTTTAACATGCAAAGCTAAGGCAGCGGCGCATTCCTTGCTTACTACACCGAATTCATTGAACAAGGAAGGAGAAATTTCAAGCTGTTCCACTTTAGCCTGTTCATTGTAAACAATCACGCCGCCTTTTAAGGAAGCACTGATGCCTGCTTCACCCGCAAGCTCAGCTAGAAACAATCCGGCAGTCAGGCTTTCAGCCGCAGAAATGGTCAGTCCTTTGTTCAAAAGCAATTCAGCAGCCTTTGAAGACAATGTATCCTCATTCATCCCGTAAATAAAGTCTCCGACAATCGCCCGTATTTCCTCTTCCACTGGATCCATCAGCTGCTCCGCTGCATCGCGGGACGCTGCCTTCGCCGTCAGTCTCAATGTAACAGCGTCAGGAGAGGCAAGCGGCGCGACAGTCGGATTTGTCTGTTTGTCGAGGATCGCCTGAACCCGGTCTTCCAGTTCCGCTTCGCCGATTCCGTAAAATTTTAGTACTCTGGATGCGATCACGTCATTCGTCCCCAGCACGCCAAGCAGAAAAGGGATCGCTTCCTTTTCAAACATAGGTTTCATTTCATGTGGCGGGCCGGGCAGTAATATGTAACGAATACCGTCCTTTTCCATTGCCATGCCAGGCGCCATGCCGTGCCTGTTCGGCAACACATGAGACCCATCCAGCACGAGCGCCTGCTTTTTATTATTTTCCGTCATATGGCGGCCCGTGCGTTTGAAATACGCTTGGATTTCAGTAAGAGCTTCCTCATTGCTAACTAGGGAGACACCTAATCTTGCAGCGATTGTTTCCTTCGTCAAGTCATCCTTTGTCGGGCCGAGTCCCCCGGTGAAAATGATCGTATTTGCACGTTGCTGAGCAATGGCGATCGCCTCGTCCAGCCGCTTTGGATTGTCACCGACTACTGTGTGATAATGGATATCGACTCCAATTTCCGCTAACTTTTGTGAAATGAATGCCCCGTTTGTATTTGTAATCTGGCCTAAGAGCAATTCAGATCCGACTGCAATAATTTCAGCTTTCATGACTCATCCGCTCCCATTTACATCGAATCCAGGAGGACCCGTCTATTTTTATAGAAATAGTCAGCACCTGACCAAATGGTGAAAACAAGAGCGATATAGAGCATGATCGTCCCAAATGGAACATTGATGGCCTCAAAGAAGATGTTGTTCAGCAAGAGGGATGCGATACCGACAAGCTGAGTAGCCGTTTTTATTTTTCCAAGCTGGTTTGCCGCAACTACTTCACCGCCGCCTGCCAGGACTAAACGCAATCCGGTCACAGCAAATTCACGGCTAATAATGATGATGACAACCCAGGAGGGAGCCAAGCCCATTTCGACAAGAATAATCAAAGCCGCAGAAACAAGCAGCTTGTCCGCAAGAGGGTCAAGAAATTTCCCCATATTGGTGACCAAATTATGCTTGCGGGCCAGATGGCCGTCAAACCAATCTGTTGCCGCAGCGATAATAAAGATAAGAGCGCCAATCAATTGTTCAACAGACAGCTCGGTTCCGCCTACTGCCACATTTCCCATGCCGAAATCGACCAGCATGAATATCATGAAAATCGGGATGAGCACGATTCGCGCAACAGTAATCTTATTAGGTAAATTCACAGCTCTCACCTGTCCTTTACAACATTTATGTATTGAAAGAAAATAGTCATCCGCAAAGATGACTATTTTTATTTCTTGTATTCAATAATGATATTTTGCGTCACACGATCAGAAGGATATTTGAGAAGTTCTCCATTTACATAAATCTCAGTATTGATAGTCCTTCCAACCCGGATGCGCACAGATTCTGTATCGGAAACATCTACTTCCAATACTTCGCCCGCTTTTCTAATATCCGCCTTCGGTGTCCGTTCCTGTTGGTCGCTATCCGTAACTGCAATCCAGGAATCGCCGTTTGTCTTAATTTCAAGGTTGAACTTTTCAGCATTCGTCAAGGTATAGGTTGAGGTCTCACCTGCCGTATTCACAAAGGCGAGTTCCTGTACTACGGTTTCTTCAGCGGGCGGTTCTTCGGTCGCCGCTCCATCCTCTTCAGAAGTGCTGTCATTACCTTTTTCTGCATCTCCATCCGCTTTGCCAGGCTTGGAGCTATCCTCTACAGGCGGTTTGCTCTCCATCGTGACGCCTGCTCCTGAGTCTGGTTCCACAAACGGTTTCTCCGGTCTCTTTTGGTATAGAGTCCAGATGACGACGATAATAACAAGAATGAATAACGCCACAATAATCTTCGGAGCCATTTCATTAAACCGGTTGCTCGTACGGAAACTTCGCTTTCTCGACATAGGGGGAGAAGCGACTTGTCCTTCCTCTTCCGGCTTCACATGTGGAGCGGAATCTTTGTAAAGCGCCAGCATTTCATCCGCATCTAATCCGACTGCTTCAGCATATTGCTTAATAAAAGCACGGACATAAAAAGATCCTGGCATCATGCTGTAATCTTCATTCTCAATACCGGAAAGGTACCGTTTCTGAATTTTAGTTAATGATTGCAAGTCATCCAATGAATATCCCTTAGCTGTTCTCGCCTCTTTGAGACGATCACCTAATCCGGTCACTCATATCACCTACCTAAACATTAGAAATTAAACATTCCAAATCCGCCCATCGGTCCGCTGTCGGACATCATATGGTTCTTTTCCATCATTTCATATGTAATTTCTTGATCTGGATCTGTTCGTAATTCGATGATGTAGTCAAAATCCTCCATGTCGTACTCGGAATGCTGCACGAACATGTCAGGATGTTCAACAACCTTGATGGAAGGCATCCGCATCATCTCTCGGACTAGCTGCATATGTCGTTCATCACCGGATTTTCGGGTTACAATACCGTCTAGGATGAAGATATTATCTTTGGAAAACTCATCCCCGGCCAAATTGCTGCGTACCGTCTGTTTAATCATAGTAGACGATAAAAATATCCATTTTTTATTCGCACAAACACTGGCCGCCACTACAGATTCCGTTTTGCCGACGCGCGGCATTCCTCGGATTCCGATTAGCTTATGGCCTTCCTGCTTGAATAATTCAGCCATGAAATCAACTAGAACGCCGAGTTCACTTCGGAGGAAACGGAACGTCTTCCGGTCATCCACATCCCGCTGGATATACCTGCCGTGTCTCACAGCTAAAATGTCACGCAGCTTCGGTTCGCGTATTTTTTTCACTTGGATCGTTTCCATCGTGGATGCAATCAATTCAAAGCGTTTGATTTGATCATCGTTTTCGGTTCGAACGAGCATTCCACGGTGCCCGCCATCCACTCCGTTAATCGTTATGATATTGACGCGCAACATCCCTAATAGGGAAGCGATATCGCCTAGAAGTCCTGGCCGGTTTACTTGAATTTCGTATTCCACATACCATTCACCCATTCAACTTCCCTCCATCCTTCATAGCAGCCTTAAATAGGACGCATTAGATGCAACATAGTTCTATCATAGCGGATTCCCAACATGAATTAAAGCAAAAATGAAAAGTGGACGCAACCCGTCTCTTTCTTCCTTTATATGTACCAACCGCCATTTAATTTTAAAATTTCCCCTGTCATATAATCCGCTTTGCCGCTGATCAGGAAATCTGCCAGATCGGCCACTTGCTCGGGCGTTCCTGTTTGCCTTAACGGAATCTGATCGATTACCATCTGCTTCTCTTCGTCTGAAAGGACGCTATTCATGTCCGTTTCAATCCATCCAGGTGCAATGGCATTGACATTGATGCCTGAATAGGCGGCTTCTTTGGCATAAGCTTTGACAAAGGCGTGCTGAGCTCCCTTCACAGCAGAATACATTACCTCTCCTGCTGCTCCAGTATTTCCCCAGATGGATCCAATGAAAACCACATAAGAATGATCAAAACTCCTCAGCTGAGGAGACAGCAGGCTAATCAAGGCTGCGGGGTTTTTGACATGAACATTCCACAGTGCATCCATTTCAGACAAGGTGGTGTCAGTCAGCAATTTCATGACGGTCTGGCCGCTGGAAACGATAACGGCTTGCACATGACCGACTTGCTGAGACAGAATGTCCGCTCCGTCATTTTGGGAAAGGTCTGCATGCACCAGAATAAATTCACTATCAGGATAGGTGGCCCCGAGCTCCCTTTGAAGAGAAACGGCTGCCGATTTGCCAGTATGATAATGCAGAAACAGCGACCAGCCGGAAGATGCGAGCTTCCGGCTGATCGCCCTGCCGATGCCTCCCGAAGCACCTAAAATGACAGCATGCTTCATTGTGTTATTTCGCTTGGCCAGCAGGGATAATTTTAAAGACAGTATGGCTCTTTGGATCTGCTATAGTTCCGAATGCCTCTTTCAAGTCGTCTCCATCCAGCTGTTCAAGTACCGGCAAGATATCAAATAAATTCATGTCATTAAAAAGATAATGGGTAAACTGGTTGGCGATGAATTCAATCGAGTTCAAGGAGCGCATATATTGTCCGATTCGTTTCTTGCGCGCTCTTTCCAAATCTTCGTCGCTGATGGACCAATTGCCTGCAGTCGACTGAATTGTCGTGTTGATCAACTGCTCCAGTTCATCCATGTGCTCTGTGTCCGAACTAATGACCGCAAAGCCGAAGCTTTTTTCTAAATTGAATTCATATCCATACGATTCATCGATCCATCCTTCGGCATATGCTTTTGAATAAAAATCAGATGATCTGCCGAAAAGGATATCCATTGCTAAACTGACTGCCAGCTCTTGACGAAGCAATTCATCGCCATTCAAATCAGTCCGGTCACATTTCATGCCGTAGCTGAACTTCGGTTTAGTTACGTCCATGCTAATCGATTTACTTGGAATGCCGGCCTCGGACGGTTCCTCATGTTTATCACGCACCACTTCTTCCGGCTCAGAAAATGTTTTAGACGATTGATCTTTTTTCACAAATTCAATCATTTCTTCCGGATCGACCGCTCCGATTGCAAAAAAGACCATATTGGAAGGATGATAAAATGTTTCGTAGCATTCATATAGGTGTTCTGCTGTGATTTTATCTATCGAATCGTACGTTCCAAGAATGTCAATATGAATCGGATGCTGCTTATATAGGTTTTGAATCGTCCCTAAATAGAGGCGCCAATCCGGATTATCCTCATACATCGTAATCTCCTGGCCAATGATCCCTTTCTCTTTTTCGACGGTCTGTTCCGTAAAGTAAGGCTGCTGAACAAAGTCCAACAAGACTTTCGTATTGTCATACAATTTTTCAGTCGTCGAAAACAGATAGGATGTGCGAGTATAGGAAGTGAACGCATTGGCGGAAGCTCCATTTTCACCGAACTTCTGGAAAACGTCCCCCTCTTCCTTTTCAAACATCTTATGCTCCAGGAAATGTGCGATTCCATCAGGCACCCGTACCATTTCCTCTTTACCTCGAGGCACGAATACACTGTCGATCGAACCGTATTTCGTCGTAAACGTTACATACGTCTTGGAGAAGCCTCTTTTAGGCAGAACGTAGACATCCAATCCATTTTCCAACTTCTCATGGTAGAGAGTTTCCTGCAAGTTTTCAAACGTAATTTTTTCCATCATTCAGTCGCCTCTCTTCCCGATAACAAGTAAACCAATTCCAGCTTAATATTGCATGCCATTTTTGTGACATCTTCTTTTGTGACAGTTGCCCACTTGGAAATTAAATTGTCTGCATTAAAATGCTCGTCTAATTGCTTATATTGATCAAACACTTCAATTTGTCCCTTGGCGGAATCGAATGAGCTTCGGATGCTATTGGAAAGAAGCGCAACCGTTTGAGTGATTTCCAAATCCGAAATGTCTCCATTGCGCATTGCCTCGAGCTGCTCTTCAATTAACTTGACCGCTTTTTCTTCCAGCTCCGCATCAATTCCAGCAAGCACATAAATAAGCCCATAATGTGCTGCGTAGGCGCTGTTGACGTAATAAGCCATACTTTCCTTTTCACGTACATTCATGAATAGCTTGCTGTGTGCAAAGCCCCCAAGCACCCCGTTGGCAACTTGCATCTTAATGAAGTCAGGATGAGTAAAAGTTATGGGTGTCTGATAGCCGACTTGCAATTTCCCTTGCTTCATTTCTTGCTTCTCACGTACACGACGCACTTCTTTTACGTCAGGAGCGGAAGTTTCCGTCACTTGCCGGTCAATTGTACGGCCTTTTAATCCAATTAAAGAAGATATTTTTTGGATCAGCTCATCTTCATTGATATCTCCAACTACATAAATATCCACTTCATCCGATGCAAGCATCTCATTGTAAGCGGTTGTAAGTGACTTGGCAGATATTTGATCAACAGCCGATTCAGTGCCGTAAGCAGAAATAGAAGCGGGTTGATCTGGTCTCATCAATTCAAGCATCCGTTTTTGTGCATATCTGGTCTTGTCATCATAGACAGATCGGATTCTTTCTTTCACAACGCGTTTCTCCCGTTGCACCACGTCTTCAGCGAACGAACTATTTTCAAAATTAGGTTCGAACAGGACAACGCGCATCAAATTAAGAATCTCTTCGAACACACCCTGTTCCTTCAAATATTCATCATTGACGCATTCCGTGTTGATCGACAGGATATGTACGTCTCCTCGCTTCGTTACGTCCGTATAATAGACGGTTCCATAAAGAGTATCGAGCGCCCTTTGGAATTCGCTTTGAGATCTGTAAACTGCATTCGAGTCCTGCATGACATTAGCCAAGACTGCACGGTTTGCGTTTTTATCCACATTCAAATCGGATTTGAACTTAATTGATAAATTGATTGTTTTAAACTGCTTCGTATTTCGGACATACAGTGTAACGCCTTCTTGCAGAACTGTTTTCCTAAACATATGAACACCTCTTGTTTTCCTAATATTCCAAGTACCCTATTTCACTATACATTCTTATGATCCTGCGTTGCAAAGTAAACGCATCCTGATTGCATAATGTTAGTGTATCCGAAATACAATAGAAAAACCGTCTGGATGAAGTGAATCTTTCCAGACGGTTTTCCGTTTAGGAGCATAATGCCGAAGCGTTGTATGAATGACTCATGCTTCAGACGACCTAAACATTTTTATTATCTGCTGCCTTTGATATATGGAGTACCGCTCGCTTTCGGTGCGTTCGCTTTTCCGATGAAACCAGCCAATGCCAAAATAGTAAGGGCATACGGCAGGATCAGGAAGACGACGGATGGAATCTTTTGAATGAATTCCACATCGATCGAACCCGCACTGATCGCAAGTGCTTGGGCAAAACCGAAGAACAATGCCGCAGCCATTGCACCAATCGGATGCCATTTACCAAAGATCATTGCTGCTAATGCCATGAACCCTTGTCCATTAATCGTCGCGTGGCCGAAATCGCCAGTCATCGTTTGCGAATAAACCGCCCCACCAATACCAGCTAATCCACCTGAGATAATAACAGCGACGTAACGGATTTTCGTTACATTGATACCCATTGTGTCTGCAGCCATCGGATGTTCCCCGACAGAGCGGAGACGCAGGCCGAATGGCGTCTTATAAATGACAAACCAAGCGAGAATCGCCACTGCAATGGCAAGGATAGAAGAACCGTAAACTGATTTGAAGAACATAGGACCAAGAACCGGGATATCCTGTAAGAACGGTATATTAATACGTGGAATCTTTTCTTGGATAAAATCCGTCTGTCCCTTGCCAAAAATCATTTTCACTGTAAACAAAGCAATCGCGATCCCAAGCATGTTGATCGCTACCCCGGATACAACCTGATCCGCGCGGAACGAGATCGATGCCACAGCGTGCATGACGGAGAATAGCGCCGATACAACCATTGCTACGAGCAAGGCGACCCAAGGTGTCCAGCTTCCAAAGGTATCTACAAAAAATAGATTGAACACGATACCGATAAACGCACCCATGACCATGAGACCTTCCAAACCGATGTTTACAACACCGGAACGTTCGGAGAATACCCCTCCGATAGCCGTAAAGATCAATGGAGCCGCATATGCGATGGTCGTTGGAATGATGAAATAGAGAACTTCCAAGAAGCTCATATCATTTCGCCTCCTTTTTCTTTGCCAACCGTTGTAAACCAACACGGATGATGTAACCCGAGGCTACGAAGAAAATGATGAGTGCTATGACAATCGAAACAATCTCCAAAGGAATATTCGCCGCATTCGGCATATTATTCGCACCGTATTTCAAGGAACCGAATAAGGATGCGCCAAAGATAACGCCAAGCGGTGAATTTGCACCTAGCAAGGCAACGGCGATACCGTCAAAACCAATTCCAGTGAAGCCACCGCGGGAAGTCATGTTCCCGAAAGTGCCGAGAGCTTCCATCGCTCCGCCAAGACCTGCGAATGCACCTGATATTACCATCGCAAGAATAATGTTTTTATTGACGTTCATACCAGCATATTGAGACGCATGATCGTTAAAACCAACAGACTTCAGCTCATAGCCCGTTTTTGTTTTCTCAAGAATGAACCACGTTACAATGACCATCGCCAGGGCAACGAAAATTCCATAGTGCAATGTTGAGAAATCAGTTAACTGGGATAAGAAGTCCGAACGCAAAGAAGCGGTCGGTTGAATCTTGTCAGTTTTGTAGCCTCCGCCGGACACCGCTTTAATTAAGGCGTTGACTGTATGGAGAGCTATGTAGTTCATCATGATCGTTACAATAACTTCATGAACGCGCAAAGTCGCTTTCAAAAGCCCTGGAATAAGGCCCCATAGTGCACCTGCGACTGCTGCTGCGAGCAATGACAATGGCAAATGAATGATCATCGGCAGTTCAAATGTAGAACCGACATATGCGGCAGCGAACCAGCCGACCATTAATTGGCCTTCTACTCCGATGTTGAACAAGCCTGTCCGGAAAGCGAACGCCACAGCAAGTCCAGCCAAAATATATGGACTAATTTGACGGATCGTTTCACCGATTGCATATGAATCACCGAAGATACCGTTCCATAAAGCAATATAACCAGCGACTGGATCATATCCGCTCACCAGCATGACGATTGCCCCAACGATGAGGCCTAAAATAATGGAAATGACAGGAACGAGTATATTGACAACCCTATTTGACATCGTCGTCACCTTCTTTCACAACGGCATTTTCCCCGTCTGTCACGATTTTGTCCCTTGAATGGCCCGCCATGAGCAAACCAAGCTCCTGCTCAGACGTTTCGGCCGGTGTGACCGTATCAATTATTTGTCCATCGTGGATTACTGCAATCCGGTCTGAGACATTCATGACTTCATCCAATTCAAACGAGATGAGGAAGACTGCTTTCCCATTATCTCTTTGCTCAATTAAACGTTTATGGATGAATTCAATTGCCCCAACATCCAAGCCGCGCGTCGGCAATGCCGCAATGAGAAGATCCGGATTCCGCTTCACTTCCCTGCCGATGATCAGCTTCTGCTGGTTCCCTCCTGACAAGGCGCGTGCCAGTTCGTGCTCGCCCTGTGTCCGAACGTCAAATTCTTCAATGATTTGCTTCGCATGCGAAGAAATCACTTTATAGTTCATAATGCCATTTTTGGAATATGGCTCGTGGTAGTACTCTTGCAAAGCGGCGTTGTATCCGACTGAAAAGTCAAGAACCAAGCCGTGCTTATGACGGTCCTGCGGGATATGCCCTACGCCTGATTCGGTAATTTCACGAGGCTTTTTCCCAGTGATATTCTTTCCATTAATGCTGATCTTACCGCTCTTCACCTTGCGCAGACCGGTAATCGCTTCTATCAGCTCCGACTGTCCGTTTCCGTCAATCCCGGCAAGCCCGACAATTTCGCCAGCTCGGATCGACAAGTTTAAGCCTTTAACCTTTTCAATGCCCCGGTTATCCGTTACCACAAGGTTTTCCACATGCAACACTTCATCTTTTGGATGGGAAGGCCCTTTTTCGGTTTTAAATGTCACTTGCCGGCCAACCATCAATGTGGCAAGCTCTTCAGGATTCGTCTCAGCCGTAATGACAGTACCGATCCCTTTCCCTTTTCGGATAACAGTGACGCGATCGGAAACATCCATGATTTCCTGAAGTTTATGTGTAATCAAGATAATGGATTTGCCTTCAGCAATCAGTTTCTTCATGATGGCAATCAATTCTTCGATTTCCTGTGGTGTCAAGGAAGCGGTCGGCTCGTCAAAAATAAGGATTTCCGCACCGCGATAAAGCGTTTTCAGAATTTCCACACGTTGCTGCATACCAACGGAAATATCCTCAATCTTCGCATTTGGATCCACATTCAAACCATATAATTTTGAAATCTCGGCAACCTTTTTAGCAGCATCTTTAATATTGACGGTTCCCATTTTCGTTGGCTCACTGCCTAGAATAATGTTTTCAGTAACCGTTAGGTTTTCAACGAGCATAAAGTGCTGGTGAACCATCCCAATTCCAAGGTCATTCGCAATATTAGGATTCGAAATATTCACTTTCTTGCCCTTAACCCGGATCTCGCCTTCCTCAGGCTGATACAAGCCAAAGAGCACGTTCATCAACGTTGACTTGCCCGCACCATTCTCTCCTAAGAGTGCATGAATTTCTCCTTGCCTCAGTTGAAGAGTGATGTTGTCATTCGCGAAGAAATTACCGAACTGCTTTGAAATATTCAGCATTTCAATGACGTATTCCAATCGTTTCACTTCCTCATGTGATTTATTTAAGGTGTTTCAGTTAATTGACACAATAAAAGATTTTTAAGCAAAAATCTTTTACTCTATCAATTCAATTCTATAACCAAATGATAAAGGCCGGACTTAACCGGCCCATACCATTCGTACATCAAATTACTTTGTGAATTCAGGAACTTCGATTTCACCATCAGCAATTTTCTTTGCATACTCGTCAACTTGTTTCAAGACATCTTCAGGAATTGCACCACGGGAGTCCGCAAGGGATACACCATCGTCATGCAAACCGTAAATTTTTGTTTCTCCACCTGGGAATTTACCTTCTTTCGCCAAGTTGGAAATATCTTGAACCGCTACGTCAACACGCTTCAACATAGAAGTCAATGTAACGTTGTCGTCACCGACTTTACCTTCTTCATACTGGTCGGAGTCAACACCGATTACCCAAACATAAGCATCTTTGTCTGCTTTTTTACGTTCTTTTGCTTCCGTGAATACACCGTTACCAGAACCGCCTGCAGCGTGGAAAATGATATCTACGCCAGAAGAATACATACGGCCTGCAGCAGCTTTACCAAGTTCCGCTTTGTCAAACGCACCTGTGTATTGAACATCAACTTTGATATCAGGTTTTACAGCAGCGACACCAGCTTCAAAGCCAGCTTGGAAACGTTCGATAACCGGAATTTCCATACCGCCGACAAATCCGATTTTATCAGACTTAGTCATCAATGCAGCAGCAACTCCTGCTAAGAAAGCGCCTTCTTGCTCTTTGAACAGAACGCTTGCCACGTTTGGTTGATCAACTACACCGTCAATGATGGCGAAGTTTGTTTCAGTTTGTTGAGAAGCAATTGTATCAATCGCATCTTCCATTAAGAAACCTACACCGAAAACAAGATTAAAATCACGGCGAGTAAGAGCGTTCAAATTGGACGTATAGTCAGACTCGTCTTTTGATTGAAGATAAGCGTAACCGCCGTCACCTTCGCTCATTTTGTTATCTTCACCAAACTTTTTGATTCCTTCCCAAGCGGATTGGTTGAACGATTTGTCGTCAATTCCGCCTACGTCAGTAACCATTGCTACGGAGAATTCGGATTGATTTCCACCGCTTGAAGATGTGTTGTTCTCTTTCTCTTTGTCTTTGTCCGTTCCGCAAGCCCCTAAAATCGTACCGGCAGCAAGAACCAATGATAACGCAAGACCGTATTTACGTTTGCTCACTGTGTGGACCTCCCTGTTTTTTATAATTTGGTATTTATGCGACGTACTAAACGTCTTGCAAAGTGTACCCGGATTTTTCCGGATCCCACCTTATACCCTTTTCCTTACAACATGAAAGCTGAATTTATCCGCTCTGAAATAGTTTTTCGAGAACAGGACCATTTCACCCTCCTCGCTGTAATGATGTTGCAGCAGAACGAGCAATGGCACATCGACACCGCAGCGTAAGATGCTAGAAGCCTCGTCATCATAGCCAACTGGTTCAATATTCGCAATTGCTTGGACAATCCGGATGTCACCTGATTGCTCAATCGCATCAAAAATGGATTCATTGGCAAGTACATCTTGTCCATTCGGCAGATGTTTAGCCAAGACATGATCAATGCAATATACGACTGGATCTCCATCAGCGGTGCGTACCCGTTTGATAGTGATAAGATTGTCTCCTGCACCACAGTCAAACTTGTTCATCATTTCGTCATTTGGCAGCACAGTATCCACTTCTTTAAATATCGTCCCAGGCTCCATGCCAGCATCCGATATCATGGAAGATACGCTGGATAACTGTTCGATGCCTGATGTGAATAACGGCTTGGAGTTGACGAATGTACCAACCCCGTGCTTCCTGACAATGATTTTCTCTTCTTCCAGGACACGCAGCGCTTCTCGAAGCGTAGCTCTGCTAACGCCAAGGGATCGGGACAGTTCAAATTCAGAAGGGAATTTTTCATTCTCTTTGAAGATTCCATCCTCGATATCCTGTTTTAGCCGCTCAATCACTTGAACATATAAATGTCTTGGATCCGCTTTTATCATCACTGCATTCCTCCCTCCAGAAGAGGTTAGACCTCTGATGTGTGACATCGTGACTAATCATCCATACTATATCATTTTCACCATACAAAATAAACACCCGATTTTGAAAGCAGAAGAAAAAGAAAAGACTGATAACTATTTCCATTTATGAATGAATATCGGCTTCGCTTCTATCTATTAGGACTTGACGGGGTTTACTGCCTTCGGAAGGCCCAACAACACCGCGCATTTCCATCTGATCAATGATTCTCGCGGCTCTTGAATATCCGATACGGAATCTTCGCTGAAGCATGGAAACAGAAGCTGTCTGCATTTCCAAAATCAAGTTCACGGCTTCGTCATAAAGTTCATCTGTCTCTTCGTGAGGGGCGATTTCTTCAATTTCCGTCGGAATCATATCCTCCTGATACTGCGCCTTCTGCTGCTCGATGACAAAATCAACAACCGCCTCGACCTCTTGATCGGAAACGAAAGCACCTTGGATCCTTACAGGCTTCGAGGCACCCGCCGGAAGGAATAGCATATCTCCGCGTCCCAGAAGCTTTTCTGCGCCGACTCCATCCAAGATGGTTCTTGAATCGACTGCCGAAGAAACGGCAAACGCAATTCTGGATGGGATATTTGCTTTAATAATTCCTGTAATAACGTCCACGCTTGGCCGCTGGGTCGCAATGATCAGATGGATGCCTGCGGCTCTGGCCATTTGGGCGAGCCTCGTAATGGAATCCTCCACATCATTGGAAGCGACCATCATCAAATCTGCCAATTCATCGACAATGACGACGATATAAGGCATCTTCGGATGTTTCTCCTCGTTCTCTTCATTCCATTGCTCAATATGTTCATTATAGCCTTCAATATTACGAGTGCCCGTATGGGAGAACAGTTCGTAACGACGTTCCATTTCCGATACGACTTTTTTCAATGCCTGGGATGCCTTTCTCGGATCAGTTACTACAGGTGCCAATAAATGCGGAATTCCATTATAGACATTTAATTCAACCATTTTCGGATCAATCATCATCATTTTTACTTCATGCGGTTTTGCGCGCAATAAAATACTAATGATGATCCCATTGATGCAAACGCTCTTCCCGCTGCCTGTTGATCCGGCAACGAGAACATGCGGCATTTTATTCAGCTCTGCCAGCATCGCTTGGCCGGTGACATCTCGTCCGAGCGCAATCATCAGCTTGGAATCAGGGCGGTTGTTTTCCTTTGCCTCAATGACTTCCCGGAGACTGACGACAGCCACTGCATTATTCGGAACTTCAATGCCTACCGCGGATTTACCTGGGATCGGCGCTTCAATCCGTATATCCCGAGCTGCCAGCGCTAGCGCAATATCATCCGACAGGCTGACGATCCGGCTCACTTTTACACCTGTATCCGGAAGCACTTCATATTTTGTTACGGCCGGCCCAAGATGGACTTGTGTCACTCTCGCCTTGACGCCAAAACTTAAAAACGTCCGCTCCAGTTTCTGGGCATTGGCTTGAATGGAATTCAATTCCCCTGATTGGTCGTTCTCGGGAGTTTCCTTTAGGAGCCCAGAGGACGGCAATATATAAGAAGTATTCTCCTCTTCTCCGGCAACTCCGTCGTATGGGCTCGCAGGCTCGTCTTTCCCCTCAGTAGCAGGTGTTTCTTGCGGTTCCTGCTGCGCAACTGGCCGGCTTTCTTCTTCAGGCGTTTCCGTCCGGCGTTCGTTGAATGCGGAGATAATCGGCTGCGAAACAACCTCTTCTGCCTCAAACGTGGCTAATGTTTCCTCCGGCTGCTTTTCAATACTCTCGCTGATCTGTTTTTTGGACCTTGACATTCGAGTATCCGCATTCTTCTTACCGGCAGGGACAGACTTTGGTTTCTTAGCTAACCGCTCGCGCATGGAGGCCCAAGCTTTCGGATATGCCTCCACTAAAATCGGAACGAGCGCTTTGCCTGTGAGCAGCACGATACCAATCAATAATAAGAGGATACCTGCAACCGTAGCACCTGCCGAATCAAACAATGAGTGGAACATAGCGAAAAGGATGGCACCCGCCATGCCGCCGCCTAATGCCCCGGTTCTCGATTGAATCCCTTCATTAGTGACTAATACCTTCCATGTTTCTTTTAAGGCCGAGTTTGAAAGCAGTGTATGGCTATTGTGCAGTTCCTTAAATAAGTGAATATGACTGAACAGCAGCAGACTAGCCAGAACGAATAGGCTGCCTGCAACGATCCGATTTTTCCAGCCGCCTGCCTTCCGTTTGATCATGAATAGCAGTGCTTGGACAATTAATAAGAAAGGAACAGCACTATGCCAATTTCCGAAGAGGAATCTTGCAAATGATGCCAGCCCTCTGCCCACAATGCCGAATTCGAAAATGATAATGATGGCCAGTCCAATCATCGTTAAGCCCGACACTTCATAAATCAGCGGGTGCAGTCCGTCCTCTTTTTTCTTTTTAGAAGACGCGCCTTTCTTTTTCTTCTTCGTTTTCTTGGACATGTTCCTCCTCCTTTCAAAAAAGGATTTCCCGCCGCTCGGGTCGGCACGGAAATCCTTTTCAGCATATCATCAGTCACTATGACTGTTCTGTTCGGTTTTCGCCGGCAAAAATTAATATTCCATAATAATTGGGATAATCATCGGGCGTCTCTTCGTTTGTTGGAACAAATAGGAACTTAACGTATCACGAATCTCTTGTTTTATGTTTGTCCATTCAAACGTATCTTTATTCACATATTTCTCGACAATTCCTCTGACGAGCTTCTTGGACTCTTCCAGTAATTCCTCTGATTCGCGGACATAAACGAAACCTCTCGAAACGATTTCAGGCCCTGCCGCAATCCTTTTCTGCTTCCGGCTCAATGTAATGACAACTGTGAAAATACCGTCCTGGGACAGCAACTTGCGGTCACGCAATACGATATTGCCTACATCTCCCACGCCAATTCCGTCAATGAGTACGTTGCCTGCTTGTACACGTCCGCTCATGCGCATCTTATTATTTTTATATTCTACAATATCCCCTTTATCCGCTATGAATATTTGGGATTTTGCAAGACCGACCTGCTGCGCCAGCTTGGAATGGGCAATCAGCATCTTATACTCGCCTTGGATTGGAATGAAATATTTCGGTCTCATCAAGTTGATCATCATCTTTAAGTCTTCTTGGCTTCCATGTCCAGAAACATGGACCTTTTTTGTCGATGTAAGAACATTAGCTCCAGCTTTCGAAATTTCATTCATCATCTGGAACATTGAAATTTCCATGCCCGGTGATGGCGTGAATGTGATCAGTACTGTATCAGAGCTTTTCATTTTAATTTCACGGTGATGATTGCGCACGATTTTTTCAAGCGCGTCGAGCGGCTCTCCTTTATTACCAGTCACGATAATGACGATATCCTTATCCTCATACTTTCCGATTTCTTTAATCGGAATGACCATCTCTTCATCAACCTGCAAGTAACCTAACCGCATGCCTACTTCGAAATAGCTTTCCAAACTCTTGCCGACGACCGCGACTTTTTTTCCGGTTTCCGCTGCTTTGTCGAAGACTTGCTGAATCCGGATGAAGTTTGATGCATAAAGTGCAACAAGCAATCTTCCTTCTGCAGCGTAGAAAGTGCTAGAGAGCTGTTCTTCAATAACCGATTCGGAAGTCGTGTAGCCAGGACGCTCCGCTTCATTGGAATCAGACATCAAAATGAAAACGCCGTCCTCGCCAAGGTTCGCCATGCGTGAAAGGTCTGGGCGATATTTACCTTTGGCAGACTGGTCGAATTTGAACTCTCCTGTATGCACGATTGCGCCTTCACTAGTATGGAAGACGATTCCTAACGAATCAGGTATGCTGTGCGTTGTATGGAAGAATGTGACATGCGTCCGTTTAAAATTCATCCGGCTTTTATTTGTCACTTCAAAGAATTTGACTGGCGCAGGTGCCGGCATTTCCTTTAAATGTTCTTTGGCAAGCGCTAACGTAAGCTTCGACCCGTAGACTGGCGCTTGTACTTTTTGAAGGAGATATGCAATAGAACCGATCGCATCTTCATGCCCGTGTGTCAAGAAAATGCCTTTGACCCGTTCTTTGTTTTCTTCGATGTATGACATATCAGGAATGACGATATCAATGCCGAGCATCTCACCTTCCGGAAACATCAGTCCTGCATCGACGATGAACAACTCTTCATCTATTTCTACAACATACATCGCTTTCCCTATCTCACCGACTCCACCGAGCGGGATGATTCTAATCAATTCATTTTTTGTCTTTGTCACAATGTTTCCTCCTATTATAAATTCCCGTCCATTACGACTATGTTTCATTATACGTGACGAAACCCCTTAAGCACAAACAAAAAAAGCCGGTTGCAAAGACCGGCTCTGATTCGGCTCTTATGATATTTCACCACATGGCTTATAAAAGCGCTAAGCCACTTCGTTAAACGAATAGTTTCTGACTTTGCTTAAATTCATCCCAGATAATGTCGAATTGTCTGGCATCTTCACCAAACTCCCTAAGCGGCAGTCGGACGCCTCCCGTTTCAATGCCTATTTTTTGCAATGCATACTTTACAGGCACCGGATTTGGGGCAGAAAACAAGGCTGAGAAAAGTGGAACGAGCGCACGATGCATCGCTCCCGCCTGGTCCTGATTTCCTTGCTTAAACGAGTTGATCATCAATTGCATCTCCGGCCCAACTACATGGGACGCAACAGATATAATCCCTTTCCCGCCAATTGCAAGCACCGGCAGTGTCAGTGCATCATCACCGCTATATACAGAGAAGCCAGCGTCTGTCCCGGAAATGATTTCGGCCATTTGATCAAGACTTCCACTTGCCTCTTTGACAGCACGGATATTTTTTATTTTCGATAACTCAATGACCGTGGCGGCATGCATATTAACAGCAGACCGTCCTGGAATGTTGTACAGCATGATCGGAAGGGATGTTTCGGTTGCAATATAGGAAAAATGTGCGAACATTCCTTTTTGATCAGGTTTATTATAGTAAGGGGCGACGAGCATGATGCCATCCGCCCCCAATCGTTCCGCCTGTTTCGTCAAATACACGGTTTCAGCGGTATTAAACGTTCCCGTTCCCGCTATGACAGGAATCCGCTTTTTCACAATATCAATCGAAAATTTTAGCAGATCTGCCTTTTCTGCATGTGTTAATGTGGGCGATTCACCCGTTGTCCCACAAACGACGAGGGAATCTGTACCGCTCTGGATCAAATGCTCGATCAATTTTTCTGTTCTTTCGTAATCGATGTCCCCTGCTTGTGAAAAAGGAGTAACCATCGCTGTTCCAATTTGTCCAAGTTCCATTCTGACCATCCCTTTATTCGTAATACCCTGGTTATCCATCTTGTTACGAATAGGCTGCAGATAATGGAAAACTGATTTCTTAGCGCTCCAATAACTTTTCGGCGATTTGCACGGAATTTAATGCGGCACCCTTCAGCAAGTTATCAGAGACAATCCACATATGAAAACCTTTAGCTTCGTTCGGGTCTTTTCTAACTCGGCCGACGAAAACATCATCCTCATCCTCTGCAAAGAGAGGCATTGGATAAAGCTGAGTGGACGGGTTATCCTGCAAGGTAACTCCAGGTGCGTCAGCCATTGCCTGATGAAGATCCTCTACAGTGACCCCTTCTTTTTCAACTTCGATATAAACTGATTCTGAGTGACCAGAGACTACCGGCAAACGGACGCAAGTAGCAGACACTGAAATAGAATCGTCACCGAAGATCTTTTTCGTTTCGTTCATCATTTTCCATTCTTCCAACGTATATCCAGCCTCGCCGAACATATCGATTTGTGGAATGGCATTAAACGCGATCGGATAATGCTTTTCCGCAGATGCAGAAGGCAGAATGGCCGCTTCAATGTTTTTTCTATCGGTAAATTGACGGCTTTGTTCCTGTAACTCATCGATCGCTTCCGCACCTGCACCGGAAACCGCCTGGTATGTCGAAACAATAATCCGCTTTAATCCGAATTTTTCCCGAATCGGCTGAAGCGCAGCGACCATTTGGATCGTTGAGCAGTTCGGATTGGCAATGATGCCTTGATGCTTCTGCAATGTATGCGGGTTTACTTCCGGAACGACAAGAGGCGTCTCAGGATCCATACGGAATGCACTAGTATTATCGATAACGACCGCCCCGCGGGCAACCGCTTCTTTAGCGAATTTTTGTGAGACAGATCCACCTGCACTGAAAAATGCAATATCCACCGACTCGAAGGATTCGGGTACTGTTTCCTCTACGATATATGTTTGGTCTCCCACTTTGATCTCAGTGCCTGCTGATCTTGCGGAAGCCAATAGTTTCACGGATTCCATAGGAAAATTCCGTTCCACCAGCTTTTCAAGAATTTTTGTTCCAACTGCTCCCGTTGCTCCGACTATTGCAATATTCTTCTTTGTCATCTCTATCTCCCTTTCGAAAAAAGGATTGGGATCAGGGTTGCATGCATCCTATATACAGAAATAACCAATAGGAAGGCACGCACCCGCTTTCATCCATTCATCCTTATCAATTCATTGGAGGAATTATATCATATTTAAAATATTTCGGTAGTGAATTTTTATTTTTTCTCGTGAATAATTAATAATGGCTGCAGCTGTCTTTTTTCAAGTGCTGCGGCTGTGGCGGGAACCATGAGAGTGAAATCGGAGATTAACGAGTTCGGCTTCTTATGCGGGTCATCCTGTCCGAACGGGATAAAATAGATATTTTTGGTATTGAGCAGCTTCATAATATTCATTCCGTTCAATCCGAGCGCATCATTCGTTGAAATCCCGAGCAATAAGGGAGATCCATTGCGCAATGTTGCTTTCGCTGCCATTAAGACCGGTGAGTCTGTGGCAGCATTGGCCAGCTTGCTAATTGAGTTTCCAGTCATCGGAGCAATAATCATGCAGTCGACCGGTGACGATGGCCCGAATGGTTCTGCTCCCACTATTGTCGAAATCACTTTCTCACCGGTCGCCTCTTCAATTCGCTGAATCCATTCCTCACCCGTCCCAAATCTGGTGGCGGCAGTCAATACCGAGTGAGTAATCACTGGAACGACTGTCGCTCCAGCATCTTGCAATTCCTGTATGACCGGCAGGATTTGATCATAGGTGCAGTGCGAAGCGGTAATCCCTAAACCGATCCTTTTACCTTGCAGCATCCAATTCCCCTTTCGTCCGCTATTCCATCCTTAGAAGTGCTTCTGCCAATACTTGCGCGGCATCATCCGGGAAATGTTTCCCGGGCAACCCAAGGTGTATTGTATAGTATTCAGCAAAAGAACCGGGCTTTAGGCACCCCGGAGCGGACGCTAAGTCATAGACACGGAGCGGTGAATGGTTTTGCAGGAATAGCCATTGTGCGGGAATGGTGTTCACAAGAACTGTATCCTCTTCACTAAAGTCTTTCTGGATGGATTGAATGGAATACCCTAACGAGACGGCTTCGCTTAATTGTGCTTCAGACCTTGCAACGACAGTCACTTTTCCTCCTAAGGCTTGGATCGCTTTGGCTGTCATCTTTCCGACTTTGCCAAACCCTGTGACATAAAAGTGCTTTCCATTTATGCAACGATTTGAGCCGTTGTAAAACTCACGGAGAAACCCTTCAGCAGTGAGAATTGCATTTTCCCAAATGAACAGCTCCTCCTGCAAATATCGGACGACCTGGTAACCACTCGATTGATAAATGTCGGCCCATTGTTCCGAAGCCACGCCAACATATAGCTTGGTCCCGGTCGCCAACAATTCTGGCGGTATGTTCCCTTGCATTTCTAATATAGGAAAAACGATATGTCCCGGTTGAAACGATGCGATCAGCTGCCCTAATTCTTCGCTATATGCATTCGAATTGAAATGGGCGGATGGAATGCCCATCCCCTCGAAAAGCTTGCTGCAAATTTCCAATCTCCGGTCACTGCCAATAAACAGCCACTTCTCTTTATGAATAGTCTTCAATATCGAAATCCCCCAGATGATGCGTTTTTCCAAAAAGAATACGATTTTCGCCAATTAACACGATTTCACTCCAAGGAATGAATTCAGCCGGCTGTTGGTCGCGATTTTTGAATGGATTCTTGCCAAACTTCTTCCTAATTTCAAAACCAAGTATTTCTCCTGTCTTTTTATTGAAAATCATATCGGTCTCAGCTAAAAAGCCGTAACGAATTCCTTCCTCCACCTGGATCAATTCTTTCTGGGCGAGCTCTGACAGTAACATTTTCTCTCCCCTTTCCGCATATTCCCTCTATCATATGAGTCAATTAAGAAAAAACTGCCGGGAAAAGGGATTTTCTATAAAATTATCGACTTTCCAAAATCAGTTGCGGTCCGAGTATGGAGACTGCTTTTTGACCCTTAAGCAGCTTGCATGCCATAGCATTTACCTTTTCCACTGTTACCTCGTCAATTAAGCTGACGACTTCATCAATCGATTTATGGTCTTCCAGAATCAGTTCCTGCTTGCCATTCCGATGCATAATTGCCTCGGTACTTTCCAGGCCAAGCAAAAAGCTCCCCTTCAACTGCTCTTTCGCATTCAGCAGCTCCCGCTCGGAGATTCCATTGTCAGCGATGTCGCAGAGGATGTCTTCAACTGTCTCCATCGCTTCTTGCAGTCGTTCTGGCGAGGTTCCCCCGTATACGACAAAAGCACCTGTAGATTCGTAAGCGGAATAATAGGAATAAACCGAGTACGCCAACCCTCTCTCTTCTCGGATTTCTTGAAATAACCTGGATGACATCGTCCCGCCAATTATACTGTCCAGCAAAATGAGATCATGAAGCTGTGGATCCCGGATCGTCAAACCGGGAAAACCGATGCAAAAATGCGCTTGTTCAATATCTTTCACTTTCTTTCTGGCAGCGGATTGAAAGAGCGGTGTTTCCGTCATGGCAGGCACAACAGTTCTCTGCTTACTTGTATAGGACCCGAAAAGTTTAATAACAGTCTGCAGCAAGCCATCATCATAATTTCCCGCTATTGAAATGACGATATTCTCGGGTACATAATGAGCATTCAAGAACTTTTGGATTTTCTCCTTCGAAAACGTGCGGATCGTCTCTTCCTTGCCGCCGACAGTCCGGCCGATAGGATGCCCGGCAAACATATCAGACCATAATAGTTCGTCGACATCCTCTTCAGGCGTGTCTTCGACTGAAGCGATTTCCTCGTATATGACCATTTTCTCCTTCTCAATTTCTTCCGGATCAAAGGAGGAATTAAAAAACATATCCGCAAGGACTGTCACTGCCTTTTCGGCGTGATGCCCTAAAACTGTTGTAAAATAGCAAGTCATCTCTTTCGATGTGAAGGCATTAATGTCGCCACCCATCAAATCAAATTGTTCCGCGATGTCCCGAGCACTGCGCTGCGCAGTTCCTTTAAACAGCATATGTTCAATAAAATGCGCCAATCCCGCTTCTGATTCGTCTTCATGCATGGATCCAGCCTTCACCCAGATACCAATTGCAGCAGAACGGACATGCGGAAGCTTTTCGTGAACGATGCGAACCCCGTTCGGGCAAGTATATTTTTCGAGCATAAGTTCCTCCTGTGACAGAACAAAAAGCCGCCATCTCACACTATGCAGGATGGGGCTTTCCGTATTGTATTATTATGATTCAGTTGTAGGGTTTTGTGCAGCTTCCCGCTCTTTCTCTTCTTTCAAAACGACTTTGCGGGACAGATTGACCCTGCCTTGGTTGTCAATTTCAATTACTTTGACGAGCAATTCATCGCCAAGCTTTAGAACGTCCTCAACTGCTTTTGTTCTCTCTTCCTGAATCTCTGAGATGTGCAGCAAGCCGTCTTTGCCAGGGAAGATTTCTAGGAAAGCACCGAACTTTTCAATCCGTTTCACTTTACCCATGTAATATTCTCCGACTTTCGCTTCTCTGACGATATCCTCGATCATTTTCTTCGCTTTCTCATTCATTTCTGAATCAGGCGAAGAAATATAGATAGTTCCATCCTGTTCCGTATCAATCTTGACGTGAGTCTCTTCGATGATTTTGTTAATGACTTTACCGCCAGGTCCGATAACATCACGGATTTTATCCGGATTAATGCGGATCATAATGATTTTCGGCGCATATTTGGAAAGCTCGCCACGCGGTACAGAAATCGTCGATAGCATATGATTTAAAATCGCGTTACGGCCAATTTTGGCTTGTGCCAATGCTTCCTCCAAAATCTGTTTGGAAAGGCCTTCAATTTTAATGTCCATCTGTAGGGCAGTAATTCCTTTTTCGGTTCCTGCCACTTTAAAGTCCATATCTCCAAGATGGTCTTCCATTCCTTGGATGTCGGATAGTATCGAGTAGTTGTCATCCTTCTTAACCAATCCCATGGCAATACCGGCAACTGGCGCTTTAATCGGAATGCCTGCATCCATCATGGCCATTGTTGATGCACAAATGGATGCCTGAGAAGAGGAACCATTCGATTCAAGGACTTCCGCAACCAAACGGATCGTATATGGGAATTCTTTTTCGTCTGGAATAACCGCTTCTAAAGCCCGCTCACCTAGCGCTCCATGTCCGATTTCCCGGCGGCCTGGTCCGCGGATTGGTCCCGTTTCCCCTACGCTGAAGTTAGGGAAGTTGTAATGGTGCATGAATCGCTTGGATTCTTCCAGGCCAAGCCCGTCTATAATCTGCACTTCGCCAAGTGCGCCAAGTGTACAAACACTCAATGCCTGTGTCTGTCCTCGTGTGAACAATCCAGAGCCATGCGTTCTTTGAAGAATGCCGACTTCTGAAGACAACGGACGAATTTCTTCCAGTTTCCGGCCGTCCGGACGGATTTTTTCGTCTGTAATAAGACGGCGTACTTCGTCCTTGATGAGCTTTTCCAAAACATTTTTCACTTGTTTTAGTGTCTCATCGTCCGCTTCATTTTCCGTATATTCGTCAATGACACGAGCTTTCACTTCGTTAATGGCATCTTCTCTAGCGTGTTTCTCTTCAGTTTGGATCGCGCTGATCAGATCTTTTTCGCATTTTTCCTTAATGACAGCCATTAATTGCTCGTCTAGCTCAAACAGTTCGATCTCCATCTTTTGCTTGCCGACTTCCGCGACAATCTTTTCTTGGAATTCGATCAATTTCTTGATTTCTTCGTGGCCGAACATAATTGCTTCTAAGATAATATCTTCCGAAACTTCTTTCGCTCCGGCTTCTACCATGTTGATGGCATCTTTTGTCCCGGCAACAACTAGATCGAGCTCACTTGCTTCCAGCTGTTCAGGCGTCGGGTTGATGATGAATTCCCCATTGAGGCGTCCAATATGGACACCGGCGATCGGGCCTTCAAACGGAATGTCCGAAATGGACAATGCGAGCGAGGAGCCTAGCATAGCAGCCATTTCAGAGGAACAATTTTGATCGACTGACATGACAAGGGAAATGACTTGTACATCGTTACGGAATCCATCCGCAAATAATGGACGAATCGGACGGTCAATCAGACGGCTTGTCAAAACCGCTTTTTCGGACGGACGCCCTTCCCGCTTGATAAAGCCTCCTGGAATTTTACCGACCGCATATAAACGTTCTTCATAATTGACAGTCAATGGGAAGAAATCAAGTGCTTTTGGATTTTTCGATGCTGTTGCTGTCGAAAGTACAGTTGTTTCACCGTATCTGACGAGCACTGCACCATTCGCCTGCTTTGCAAGCTGGCCGGTTTCGATTGTGAGCGGTCTTCCCGCCCAATCGAGGGTGTATACCTTTTTCTGTTCTGTCATGAATGGAACCCCTTTCTAATGTAACAATAAAAGTTCATACGTAGTATGTATTAAGTAGTAGTGTATCAAAAAAGGAAACGTTATGCGAAGTATTTAAAATAATATTGTAAAAGCAGGGGGATGCAGACTGGATAACGGGTATCACAATCTGTCCGCCTCCATGGAAGTTTATTTTTCATAGAAAAAAGCGGGCAAGGCCCGCTTTTCGTATTTGTCTTATTAACGGCGAAGGCCGAGTTTTGCAATAAGATCACGGTACCGTTGAACATCAGTTTCGCGTAGATACTTAAGAAGTCTACGGCGTGTACCGACCATTTTGTAAAGGCCACGACGAGAGTGGTGATCCTTTTTATGCGTACGCAAATGGCTGTTCAAGTTGTTGATCTCTTCTGTAAGGATAGCGATCTGTACTTCAGCAGATCCTGTATCGTTTTCATGAACTTTGTACTCGTTGATCAATTCATGTTTACGTTCTTGTGTAATTGCCATCCTTTTCACCTCCTAATTAATAAAGAATATCCCCAAATCCCGAGCAATCGTTGGTGAATCGATTTGCCGAGGAACGGTTTGTGCTACTAAGCACTGATTCATCATATCATGGCGGCATCATATATGCAACTTTCAACTAGTTGAGCACGTAAATGATGTCATTTAACAATTTCTTTTCCAAAGGCTGCTAGCAAAAGCGGAAACAGGCACAACAGATTATGAAGTGATGTTTCCCAATAACTTGCGTGCCGTTTCCTTATCCCGCCCGATTTGCGCGACGAGTTCGTCGACGGAAGCAAATTTTTGTTCATTGCGAATCGAAGCAATCCAATCGACCGAGCCAACCTGATCATATAAATCGCCATCAAAATCCAACACATGCACTTCAATAAGCGGCTTCATTTCACCTGGATTTTTAAAGGTGGGCTTAATGCCGACATTGCAAACGCCAAGGTGTTTCTCTGATTGAACGGTAAAAAATACAGCATATACCCCGTTTTTAGGCAGGATCGTTTCTTCGTCTGTTTCAATATTGGCAGTCGGGAAACCTAGAAGCCGTCCCCTCTTTTCACCATGGATCACTTTCCCTGTTGTACGGAAAGGACGCCCAAGCAATTCCGCCGTCTTTTCGACATTTCCTTCCGCAAGCAGTGTTCGTATGCGGGTAGAAGAGATTTTCTCGTTCGCCTCTTCCACTCTTTCGATTACCGTAGTGCCGTATGAACCTTCTGAGAGAAGAGCCATATGCTCCATCGTTCCGGCGCCTTTTGAGCCAAATGTGAAATCAAATCCGGCCGTGACATGTTTGACATGTAAACCTTTTATGAAAATATTTACAAATTGCTCAGGTGATAAGGATGCCAATTCCCAATCAAATCGGACGATGAATAAGGTGTCTACCCCCAAAGTTTCTAGCACTTTCACTTTTTCTTCATAAGGTGTTATGTAACCGACTTTTTCTTTGCCTTTGCCAAAAAGATGGGATGGATGTGGATTGAATGTCATGACTGCAGAATGGATACCAAGTTCCTTTGCTTTTTGAACAGCACTCTCAATGACCTGCTGGTGTCCTTTGTGCAAACCATCAAAAAAACCGATGGCTAAGGAGTACTCATCCTGCCCGTCTACTGCTGTATTGTTAGGATAGTCCAACTCAAAGATTTCCATTTCGATCCTCCTTTCTGGATAGGTATTACGATTGAAAAGCAAACATCTTTTCCGGTTTCATCATGCCAGCTTTTGCCGGATGATTTTTATAGACGGCCACAGCTTTTCCTTCATGTGTAAAAACAACTCTCTCATGATCTTCAAGCAATGCTATGCGCTGTAATACTTGACCGTTCCTAATGTTGCCGAGCAAGCCGGCATCCAGTTCAACAGTAGGAAACTCAGCCAAGGCATCTTCAAGAGGTCTGATGAATGCATCAAGCGATCCTTTGAGGAATTGTTCTCTCGTCTCTTCCAGCGTCAAACATTCAGACTTTGTAAAAGTTCCCGACATGGTACGCACGAGTGAAGACATATGAGCGGGATATCCGAGCAACTCGCCGATCTGAACAGCAAGTGTACGAATATAAGTACCCTTTCCGCATGCAACCTTAATCATGAATGTAATCTCTTCCCCGTCAAATTGCGCACGTTCATCCAGCAGTTCAATGTCATAAATCATGACTCTCCGCTCGGGTCGTTCCACTTCAAGACCTTTTCGGGCATATTCATACAGTCTGCGGCCATTCACCTTGACGGCAGAATACATCGGGGGCACCTGGGTAATCTCACCGGTCAGTTGCTTCAAGGCGTGCTCTACGGATGCTCTTGAAATGGATTTAAAAGAGCTGTCCACTGCTACTTTCTCTCCGTCTGCGTCCTCTGTTTCCGTTGAGGAGCCGATACTCACCTCAGCAATATATTCCTTCCCGGCATCTGTAATATATTCGGCCACTTTCGTCGCCTGTCCAAGACAAATAGGAAGGACGCCTTCCACACTCGGATCCAGCGTTCCCGTATGGCCGATCCGCTTCATGCCCAGTATTTTGCGCAATTTAAATACGCAGTCATGAGACGTCATCCCTTTTTCTTTCCACAATGGAAGAATTCCATCCATGACGTTCCTCCTCGCCAACAGCTCGTATGTAGTAAATAGAGGAAGCCGAAAGCCTCAATGGCGACGACTTCCTCCACTCAATTATTGTTCGTCATCCCGCACTTGGCGGAGCAAAGATTCAATCCGATTTCCGTATTCTACAGAATCGTCAAACGCAAATTCGATTTCAGGTGTTTTCCGTAGCCGGATCCTCTGTCCGATCTCCGAACGAATGAATCCCTTTGCTTTAGAAAGACCTTTTAACGTTTCTTCCTTTTTATAATCGCTGCCTAGTACAGAGATGAATACAGTCGCTTGTTGTAGATCACCAGTAACATCGACGTCTGTGACAGTCACAAATCCGATTCTCGGATCCTTCAACTTTTGGCCGATGATTTCGCCAAGTTCCTTCTTCATCTGCTCAGCAACTCGGTTCGATCGCATTGTCATGCACGCTCACCCCGATTCTAAATTCAATAGTATTCCAGCTGAAGATCTGTCAGTTCCCATTCCGGATTGGATTCCAAGAAACGTATGGCTCTCCTGACTTCTCCCTCTGCAGGTTCTTTTGCTGAAGCGACACAAACGAGTGCAATGACCGTCCGCTGCCATAGATCTTGGTAATCTACTTCTGCGACGGATACATTGAAATCATTTTTCACACGTTCCATCATGCGTTGCAGGACAGAGCGCTTTCCCTTCAGCGAGCTGATGTCAGGAATGAAGAATGAACATTCCGCATAGACAATCATACCCGTTTGACTTCCTCCATTACGTAGGCTTCGATGATGTCGCCTTCTTTAATGTCATTAAAGTTCTTAATCGTAATACCGCATTCGTAGCCTTTCGCCACTTCTTTCACATCGTCCTTGAAGCGTTTCAATGTGTCCAATTCACCTTCAAAGACAACAATGTTGTCACGGACAATACGTACACCAGAATCTCTTGTGATTTTGCCGTCAATGACATAGCTGCCGGCAATCGTTCCGATTTTCGATACTTTGAAAGTCTCACGCACTTCTGCCTGACCAATGACTTTTTCCACATATTCCGGATCCAGCATACCTTTCATGGCTGCTTCGATTTCCTCGATTACTTTATAAATGACGCGGTGCAATCGAATGTCGACGCCTTCCTCTTCCGCTGCACGCTTCGCATTGACGTCAGGACGGACATTAAATCCGATGACGATGGCATTGGATGCCGCAGCAAGTGAAATGTCAGATTCATTAATAGCACCTGCACCCGTATGGATGATCTTGACGTTAACCCCTTCTACATCGATTTTCATCAATGAAGCTGCCATTGCTTCGACCGTACCTTGGACGTCTGCTTTGACAATCAGGTTAAGCTCTTTCATTTCGCCTTGTTTCATCTGATCGAATAAGTTATCTAGCGTTACACGCGTTTTTTCAACGCGTTGCTCTTGAAGAGCGTCTCCCGCTCTCGATTCCCCGATTTGACGGGCTGTCTTCTCGTCTTCGAAGACGACAAAACGGTCACCTGCCTGCGGAACATCGTTCAAGCCAGTAATTTCGACTGGAGTCGATGGTCCCGCTTCTTTTACCCGGCGTCCTACATCATTGATCATCGCACGAACACGGCCGAATGTATTTCCGACAACAATTGGATCTCCTACATGCAATGTACCATTTTGTACTAGCAAGGTTGCAACAGAGCCGCGTCCACGATCCAATTGAGCTTCGATGACTGAACCACGCGCACGGATTCCAGGATTTGCTTTCAATTCTGCCACCTCAGAGACAAGGAGGACCATTTCAAGCAACTGTTCAATCCCTTCGCCTTTTAATGCGGAAATCGGAACGAAGATTGTGTCGCCACCCCAATCTTCCGCAACGAGGCCATGCTCGGTAAGCTCTTGCATAACACGATCCGGGTTAGCACTTGGCTTATCCATTTTATTTACTGCGACGATGATTGGAACTTCCGCAGCTTTTGCATGGTTGATCGCCTCAATGGTTTGAGGCATAACGCCGTCATCCGCGGCAACAACGAGGATGGTAATATCCGTCACGCTGGCACCGCGTGCACGCATCGTTGTGAAGGCTTCGTGACCCGGAGTATCAAGGAAGGTGATTTTCTTCCCTGCTTCCTCGATTTGATAAGCACCAATATGCTGCGTGATGCCTCCTGCTTCCCCTTGTGTCACTTTTGTATCACGGATGGAGTCCAATAATGTTGTTTTACCATGGTCGACGTGACCCATGATTGTAACGACAGGAGGGCGTTCCGTTTCACCGGATTCCACTTCCTCATTTTCTTCAAAATAAATTTCAAGATCGGTCACATCGATGCGGATTTCTTCCTCAACCTCCACACCATAGTCTGCGCAGATCAATTCGATTGCATCCTTATCCAGCTCTTGGTTAATAGTTGCCATAACCCCAAGCATGAATAATTTCTTAATGATTTCAGACGGTTCCTTGCCTAATTTTTGAGCTAGCTCGCCAACAGAAAGCGATTCATAGAACGTAATTTTTTCCGGCAACGGTTTTTCAACTTTTGGCATTGGAGTCGTTGGACGATATCTCCGTCTTCCTTGGTTGATCCCTTTTGCTGGTGGACGACCGCCTCTTCCGCCTTGACGATTGCCACCTTGGCCACCCTGGCCACCTTGTGCTTGGTTGCGGTTGCCGCCTTGACCTTGATTTCGATTGCCGCCACCCTGGTTATTCGGACGTTGCTGGCCGGATTGCGGACGATTGCCGCCTTGGCCACCCTGGCCACCTGGTCTAGCTTGACCTTGGCCTGGTTTGTTGCCATTGCCTTGGCCAGCCGGGCGTTGTGTACCGCCTTGACCTGGACGAGGTTTATTTTGATTTTGATTTTGGTTTTGATTTTGGTTTTGGCCTTGGTTTGGTCTTCCTTGGCCATTTGAACCGGAGCGTTGGCCTGGTCGGTTTTCATTCGAATTGCGGCCTTGCTTTTGATCGCCTCGGTTTGCAGGACGCTGTGCGTTCGGTTGCTTATTTCTTGCAGGAGCGCCATTTGCAGGCTGTCCTTCATTCTTTCTGCCGAATTTCGCATCCAATTTAGCTGTCGCATCATGATCCAACATAGACATGTGATTGGAAACATTCACATTAATCTTTCCTAATTCCTCAATGACTTCTTTACTCGTCCGATTCACTTTCTTCGCGTATTCGTGTACACGTATCTTCGTCATTAGCCCACCCCCGGTTAGATTCGTTGAGGAGCCCGGATAGCTTCCCGGCAAAACCGGCATCCGTTAACGCGAGAACGACCCGCGACTCTTTACCGATAGCATGCCCAAGTTCTTCTCTGGAACCTAGGACATGCTTCTCAACGTTATAAGAATTACATTTATCCGTAATTTTTTTCATTGTATTTTTTGAAGCATCGTTCGACACGATCACCAGTTTGGCTTTGCCGTTTCTGATTTCACGAACGACCAGCTCTTCGCCTGTGACGATTTTCCTGGCACGTGCCGCCATGCCCAATGTTTGATAGATAGCCGCTGTGTGACTCATTTCAGAGCCTCTCGGCGAATGGCATGCAGTAAATCCTCATAGACCTGCTCAGGGACTGCCACGCCCAATTGCTTTTCAATTGAATGGTTACGGCGTGCTGCCTCAACAGCGGATTCCGTCTTCGACACATAGGTGCCTCTACCTGATTTCTTTCCGGTCAAATCGACCGAGACTTCGCCTTCCTTCGTACGTACGATCCGGATCATTTCCTTTTTAGGGAACATGTCTCCAGTCGCCGCACATTTGCGCAAAGGCACTTTACGATTATTCGTCATGAGAAGTCAGCCTCCCATATCAATTGTCATCATTTGTATCTGCGTAAAGATCGATCGCTTCGTCCGCTTCCGGCTCTTCCATGCTGTATGGATCGTCGGTATACACATCGTCGCCATCTTCTTCCGCGCTATATACGTCCACTTCTTCTTGGAACAAGATGTTTTGACCGGCAGAAGGATAGATTCCCATTTCGCGTGCATCTGTTTCACTCTTGATATCAATTTTCCAGCCAGTCAGCTTAGCTGCAAGGCGGGCATTTTGGCCTCTCTTCCCGATTGCAAGAGACAATTGATAGTCAGGAACGACAACAGTTGTGGATTTCTCTTCTTCATTCACTTGGACATCCAGCACTTTAGAAGGGCTCAATGCATTCGCAACGAAAACAACAGGGTCTTCAGACCACTCGACGATATCGATTTTCTCGCCGTTCAATTCGTTTGAAATGGATTGGACGCGGGCGCCTCTTGAGCCTACGCATGAGCCGACAGGATCAACTTCTTCGTTATTCGTATGGACCGAAATTTTCGAGCGGTCTCCTGCTTCCCGTGCGATGGATTTGATTTCAACTGTGCCGTCATAGATTTCAGGCACTTCCATTTCAAAAAGTCTGCGAAGCAATCCCGGATGTGTACGAGATACGAATACTTGTGGACCGCGTGATGTGCGTTCCACTTTTGTGATGTAGACTTTGATCCGGTCATGGGGCTGGTAGGATTCCGATTGAATCTGCTCTGCTACAGGAAGGACAGCCTCCACTTTGCCTAGCCCAACATAAATATTGCGCTGATCGAGCCGTTCTACAATCCCGTTGACAATATCATCTTCACGGTCCACATACTCATCGTAGATTAACCCGCGTTCCGCTTCACGGACACGCTGCGTGACAACTTGTTTCGCTGTTTGCGCTGCAATTCGTCCAAAATCACGCGGCGTCACTTCTTCCTCGACAATATCGCCGATTTCATAGGCAGGATTAATCATATGTGCATCTTCCAGCGCAATTTCAAGTCTTTCGTCTTCGACTTCTTCCACAACATCTTTGCGGGAGTAGACTTTCATCGTCCCTTTTTCAAGGTTCAAGTCAACCCGGACATTTTGCGCTTGGTTAAAATTCCGTTTGTAAGCAGTCACAAGTGCCGCTTCAATTGCTTCCACTAATACATCCCTTGAAATGCCTTTCTGTTTCTCAAGAGCTGTCAATGCATCGAGTAGATCACTACTCATTGTTCTTCACTCCCCTAAATTCAATTATGCGGAAAAATCGATTGCCAGACGTGCAAATGCAATCTTTTCCTTTTCAATTTCCACTGTTAATTTTCTCGTTTTTATTCGCATTTGGATCTCCACTTTTTCGGGAGTGTATGAAAGCAGATAGCCTTCAAACTCTTTCATGCCATTCACCGGCTCGTATGTTTTGACGAACACATATTGGCCGACAGCTCTTTGAAAATCCTCTTCTTTTTTGAGAGGACGTTCAGCCCCTGGTGAAGAAACTTCAAGGAAATAGTTTTGTGGGATTGGATCGGTCCGGTCCAACTCTTCGCTCAGCCTTTCACTGACGAGCGCACATTGTTCAATATCGATGTTCCCTTCTGGGGTATCAATATAGACACGTAAAAACCAGTCTTTTCCTTCTTTCACAAACTCGACATCGATCAGCTCCAAGCTGAAATCCTCTACAATCGGCTTGACAAGCTGTTCGACTTCTTCTGTTATTTTACTCATTTTAAACCTCCCGAACGTGAATTCTAATCGCTATCGCCCCGGCGCACCTGCCGACTCTCCGGCTTTTGTACCTGATACATGGATAGGTCAAATTCAGCCGAGCGAGGTAAAATAAGTATAGACAACAGAAAAGAGCGGGAAACCCCACTCTTTTTACGCGAGACTTATAGCAAAAGTTGCTACAATTATACCACCTGGTGCACTTCTATGCAAATAATGTGCATGGCTGGTGAATTGTAACGCGCTTTCCTGTCTGCAAATTAAAACAGTGATAGCTGGTTCGTGTCTGGCATCCCTTCCAAACAACCAAGGGTATCCATGTATTCCACGACTGTCTTCGAAACTCTCCCCCGCTGCTGTAAATCCTCTTTCGAAAGGAAAATCCCATCTTTTCGGGCTTCTACAATCATTTTGGCGACGTTTGTCCCGAGTGAAGGAATTGAATTGAACGGCGGGATGAGTTTATTATCCTCGATAATGAAATCCGTGGCATCTGACTTGTACAAATCTGGTTTCGCGAAGGAAAATCCTCTTTCACACATTTCAAGTGAAATTTCCAATACAGTCAATAAGCTTTTCTCTTTCGGCGAGGCTTCCAATCCCTTGTCATTAATCTCTTTGATTTTCGCACGGATAGAGGCCGGTCCCTTGGTCATGGTTACCAGGTCATAATCAGTCGCCCGTACCGTAAAGTACGCGGCATAATACATGATCGGGTGATGCACCTTGAAATAGGCAATTCGAAGCGCCATGAGAACGTAGGCGGCCGCATGGGCTTTCGGGAACATGTACTTGATTTTCTTACAGGAATCGATATACCAATCCGGCACGTTGTTCGCTTTCATTTCGGCTTCGAATTCAGGCGTCAGCCCTTTCCCCTTCCGAACCGATTCCATGATCTTAAAGGCGATGGACGGTTCCAGCCCTTGGTAAATCAAGTACACCATAATATCATCACGACAGCCGATTACATCAGATAATTCACAGATTTTATTTTGAATTAACTCTTGTGCATTGCCGAGCCATACATCCGTACCATGCGACAGGCCGGATATTTGAATGAGCTCAGAAAATGTCGACGGCTTCGTCTCTTCCAACATTTGACGAACAAATCGGGTACCAAACTCCGGCACGCCCAGTGTCCCTGTCTTACAGTCGATCTGTTCCTCTGTGACTCCGAGTGACGAAGTGCCGCTGAAGAGTGCCATAACCCCTTTGTCATCCGGCGGAATCGTTTTCGGGTCGATTCCTGACAAATCCTCCAGCATCTTGATCATCGTCGGATCATCGTGCCCGAGAATATCCAGTTTCAACAAGTTGTTATCAATGGAGTGGAAGTCGAAATGCGTCGTCCGCCAGCTCGAGCCGGTATCATCAGCAGGATACTGGATTGGCGTGAAATCGAAAATCTCCATATGATCCGGCACAACAATGATTCCGCCCGGGTGCTGCCCCGTATTACGTTTTACGCCGGTACAACCTTGCACAAGGCGATCGATTTCGGCACCGCGGAGGTGAAGATTATTGTCGTTCATATAGCCTCTGACATACCCATAGGCAGTTTTTTCGGCAACCGTTCCGATTGTACCCGCACGGTACACATAATCCTCACCAAAAAGTACTTTCGTGTAGTTATGTGCGTGCGCTTGATATTCTCCGCTAAAGTTCAAATCGATGTCGGGAACTTTATCACCGTTGAATCCTAGGAACGTTTCAAACGGAATATCCTGGCCATCTTTTTTGAACATCGTTCCACACGACGGACAAGCTTTATCGGGCAAGTCAAAACCAGACCCGACCGATCCGTCATCAAAGAACTCGGAAGTTTTACAAGACGGACAAATATAGTGTGGCGGCATCGGATTCACTTCTGTAATTTCCATCATGGTCGCTACTAGGGAAGAACCGACCGATCCACGGGAACCGACCAGGTACCCGTCATCCAATGATTTCTTTACCAGTTTATGTGAAATTAGATAAATAACCGCAAATCCATTACCGATAATTGAAGTCAATTCCTTCTCTATTCGTGCCTCAATAATTTCAGGGAGCTCTTCACCATATATTTTATGGGCCATATCGTATGTCAGCTGGCGTACCTCCTCATCTGCCCCTTCGATAGCGGGCGGATAGAGATCGTCTTTAATAACCTTTACGTCCCCAATGCGTTCCATAATGGCCTTAGGATTATCAATAACAATCTGCTCGGCAATCTCATCACCCAAGAATGAAAACTCATCGAGCATTTCATTCGTCGTCCTGAAGTGGACCGCAGGCAAGGAGTGGCGGTTTAATGGATTTGCGCCGCCTTGGGAACGAACAAGAACCTGCCGATACATCCCATCGTTTTCGTCAATGTAATGTACATTTCCTGTCGCACATACCGGAAGGCCCGTCTTCTTGCCCAATTTGATCATTTTCCGCATGATGTCTTCCATATTCCATTCATCGCGAATCAATTCCAGTTCGACCAAATGGGAATAGACCGGTTTCGGATGCAGTTCAAGGTAATCATAAAACTTGGCGATTTCCTCTACTTCTTCAAGCGACTTCTGCATCAGCCCTTCAAATACCTCTCCCTTATCACAGCCAGATCCGACCAGCAGGCCTTCACGGTGTTTCATCAATAACGAGCGTGGAATCCGGGGCACCCGATAGAAATAGTTAAGATGCGAGTAGGAAACGAGTTTGAACAAATTTTTCAAGCCTGTATCATTGGCAACTAACAAGGTGCAATGGGATGGTCGAGATCGCTTATAGGCATCCCCTTCTCCGATGTTCTTATTGAAGTCGTCGAGCCACTCAATTCCTTTTTCAGCGGCATCCTTCATAAGCTTCACGAATAAGTATGCGGTTGCCTCCGTGTCATAGATGGCACGGTGATGCTGTGTCAATTCAATATCAAATTTCTTGGCCAAGGTGTTGAGCCGATGATTTCGTAATTCTGGATACAGGAAGCGGGCCAGTTCCAACGTATCGATGACTGGATAGTTCTTGTCATGGACACCAGACTTTTTGCTCGCTTCGTAAAAGAAGCCCATATCGAAAGAGGCGTTATGCGCAACGAGTATGGAATCCCCAATAAACGCTTTGAAGTCACGGATAACTTCTTCCACTTCCGGTGCATCTTTCACCATGTCATCTGTAATTCCCGTCAATTCTGTTGTCGTAGAAGACAACGGATGATGCGGATTGGCAAACCGTTCAAACCGTTCGGTAATTTCCCCATTCTGCACTCTTACCGCAGCGAGTTCGATGATTGTGTCGTATACAGCAGAAAGACCTGTTGTTTCCACGTCAAACACAACATATGTATCGTCTTCCAGCTTGCGATGCTGTTCATCATATACGATTGGAACCCCATCATCGACCAAATTGGCCTCCAAACCGAAGAGGACTTTTATGCCATGCTTTTTCCCGGCCGAATAAGCTTCAGGGAACGATTGGACATTGGCGTGATCCGTTATGGCAACAGCAGGATGGCCCCATTTCGCAGCCTGGGCTACGAGTGCGGATGCGGATGTTACTCCATCCATTTGGCTCATATTCGTATGCGCATGCAATTCAATCCGTTTTCGATCTTCAGGCGCTTTGTCCTTTCTGACAATCGGCGGAACTTCCATGATATCTTGCGCCATCATGATCAGATCCCGCACAAACGTATCATTTTGTATACTTCCTCTCGCTCGGACCCACGCGCCTTTTTTCATCGTTTTCATCAATTCGGCATCTTCGTTGTCCCTGGAGAACATTTTGACGAGAATGGAATCGGTGTAATCTGTTACTTTAATTGTCAGCAAGGAACGTCCGCTTCGAAGCTCTCTCACTTCGACATCAAATACATACCCTTCAATTGTCACGCGGCGTTCTTCGTCTTGTATTGTCTTAATGTCAAGGATCGGTTCATCTGGTTTGATTGGCACACCAAGGATAAACGGCCTGTTGTTTTCAGGGCTGTCCTTCTTAGTTGTGTCGCGTTCTTGCATAGAAGCCAGCGCTTTTAGGGCATAAGCCTCTTCTTCCGCTTGCCGGGCTGCCATGAATGCGAGGCGCGCTTCTTCTTCCTCCTTGTTTTCTTCTTGCAAATGAAAATCGAATAACAGGGAAGGAAACCCGAACGTGCCATAGACATCAGCTAGCAACTTTGCATATTTATTCTTCAATGTCTGCATTTCAAACTCAGTACCCGAACCGAGCATGAGCTTTTCCCCTTTGACTTCTGGACGTTGATTGCTGAGGCGCTCACGAATCGGAGGTGACATATCTTGTATTTCTTCCAGAATCAACGGCCAATAGCTGGTGATCAGCTCTTGATCCATCCTTCTTTCCTGGCATGTAACGTGGAGCTGAATCGTCGCAATCGATGCAAAAGCATCCAAAACCCGCTGTTTGAAAGTTTTGTAGACCGCAATCGGCAATGGCTTGTCATTTACAATTTCAAACCGCCATATCCTCGATTTTTTATGAATCGCCAGCCGCTCTAACGTGGCATTCTCAAAATGCACGACAAACTGATCATCGGTCATGTTAATTTGTTGCAACAAAGTCATTAATTTCATTTTTCCGTCCATGGGACATCCTCCTTTCTGCCTGCGATCTTGTTATGCGCGAAGCAAAACATTAAAAGGAAACCGCCAGCAACTCGACATGCTTGATGTGTCTGCCCAACGCATGAACTGATCCCATCATGCTTTTCGTTTCTCCAGCTTTGCAATTTCCGCAGGATCTAATTCTATCTATTCGCTATTATGTAGAAAGCATTCATTCAGACACACTACTTATTCGGCCAGGGAAAAACAAGGGAAGCGCTGTTTCTCAGCCTTCCCTTGAGTCGAATTAAACATGGAAGAACGACTGCAATTTTTCGGTCACTTCTTCCTTCTGCCATTCTACTGTTTCTCCTGTCTCGCGGAATTTGATTTCAATTATTCCTTCCGCTGCTCTCTTTCCAACGGTCAGGCGTATGGGAACACCGATCAGATCCGCATCTGCAAATTTCACACCGGGCCGTTCTTGCCGATCATCATATAAAACTTCGTATCGATAGGTTCTCAACAGATAATAAAGTTCTTCAGACAATTGACGCTGTGTCTCATCCTCGTCATTTACGGTGAGTAAATGGATGTCAAATGGAGCAAGCTGTTTGGGCCATTTGATTCCATTGTCATCATGAAATTGTTCGACGAGCGCAGCGAGCAAGCGCGATACACCGATGTGATAGGCGCCCAAGAGATAAGGCTGGAATTCACCTTCGTTGTTTTGAAACTCAGCTTTGGCAAGTTGGCTGATTGCTGCTCCTTCTTTGGAGATACGGCCAATTTTTATTCCTTTGGCAAATTGGATGGTTCCTAATCCATCAGGAGAGGGATCGCCTTCCTGGACAAAACGCAAATCTAAATACGAATCGACCGCAAAGTCCCTTTCCGGATTCGCATGTATGAAATGAAAGCCTGTCTCATTGGCTCCACAAACACCATTGACGATGGAGCCGACAGCGAGATCCGCGACAACTCTCACACCTATTGGCAGTTTAACTGGGCCGATCGATCCCGGTTCAGCCGAAAAAAGACGCTGCACTTCCTCCGGTGTGGCCAGACTGACTCGCATGGCCTTCATATGATGTGTCAATTTCCGATCGTTAATTTCATGATCTCCTCTGCATAGCACGGCTACCATTTCGTCATCAATTGTATAAAGTAATGTTTTAATAATATGGGATGGTAGAACTTTAAGGAAATCCGCCACTTCACGCACTTTATGCACATTCGGCGTAGCGACTCGTTCCATCTCCTTCATCCGAATCTCACTTGTCTGTTCTTCAGGCTTCGTTTCCGCCCACTCTAAACTGGCAGCATAAGAAGATGAATCACTGTAAGCGATAATATCGTCCCCAATGGATGACATCGCAATGAATTCGATGGAACTTCCCTGTTCCGCATCCATCCCTATTTGAGCATTCACTACTCTGTAGTTCAATCCCAATCTAGTGAAAATGTTTGAGTATGCCTGATTAAATTGCTCATACATGTCATGCAAACTAGTAGGTTCCGCATGAAAGGAGTGAGCGTCCAACGAAACGAATTCCCTGCTATGCAGCAATCCAAATCTCGGACGCTGAATATCGCGAAACTGCTTTTGAATTTGATAAAGCGTTACAGGGAGCTGCTTGTAGGAAGCAATATGATCCTGAATGAGTGCAGTAATTGAATTTTGGTCAGATGAACGAAGAGCATACTCCCTTCCTTGGTGATCTTGCAGAGTAAAAGCATCATCGCCAAAGGCATCGCCAGGATGTTGCAGTATCGGCATAACCATTTCTGCAGCCTCTATCTTTTCCATTTCTTCATGAATTACATTTTCGATCTTGCGTAATACCTTTTGGGCTAAAGGCAGAAATGTAAAAACACCACTTGCATTCGTACGGATATAGCCTGCTCTTACTAACAGCTGATGTGAAATGGCATCGATGTCAGCAGGTGTTTGCCTCATTGTCGGTATGAACGTTCGTGATTGTTTCATTGTACCCCACCTTTTCACCAATAACTTTGAGTTGTTTTGTTCCAATAAATCGCTTGTTTGGTCAATAAATGCAAGTTGCTCTAAAAGCGAGTAATGGAGTCCCGGAAATCCGAGACTCCACCACTTTCGATATCAGTTGAAGAAAAATTTCTGGATATCGTTCCAAGTTACGACGAGCATGAGAACCATCAGAAGCATGATGCCAACAAAATGAACCATGCCTTCCTTCTGTTTATCAACTGGTTTGCCGCGCAGCCCTTCGAACAGGAAGAACAGCAGCCGTCCGCCGTCTAGAGCCGGCAAAGGAAGCAAGTTCATGATGCCGAGATTAATGCTCAAGATCGCTGCAAAATTCATCAGGCTGTAAATCCCAAATTGTGCAACAGACTCGGTTGTTTTATAAATACCGACTGGTCCTGATAACGCATCGATACTGAATTTACCTGTCACCAGCTGACCTAGCAGCTCAAATATCCGTTTGATCCAGTAAAATGTCTGCTCTCCCCCGTAAACAAAGGACTTGACGATACTTTTTTCATAAACAGGCTCTGTGCTTACTCCGAGCTGGCCGAACTCCATTCCGGAATCTTCGATGACGGAAGGTGTAACACGCAACGTCTCTTGCTGGCCATTACGCAGTACAGTAAGCTCGAGCTCCTTGCCAGGGTTCTTTTGAACAATATCGGTAAACGCTGTCCATTTTTCAATCTTCTTCCCATTAATGCCGATTACCATGTCTCCTGCTTGCATTCCGCCACTTGCTGCAGCGGAATTCGGCATGACTTCATTGATGCGTGGTTCGTTCGTTGGAACCCCAATCAGCAAAGCAATCGCAATAAAAAGAAAGAAAGACAGGATAAAGTTGAACAAAGGACCTGCGAAAATGGTCATCGCCCGACTGCCGAGCGGCTTTGATTCGAATTGACGATCATAAGGGGCAATGATAGTCTCTTGCCCTTTCTCCAGTATGACAGCATTTCGTGCAATCGGGAATCGGACGAGTTCCTCTGAATCGTTATAACCTTCGATATAAAGCTTCTCTGATAAGTCTGCTGATTCCGTTTCAAGGAACATAATATTCGGATCCGAAACATTGCGGTTCAAATAGATCTTTTCTACTTCATCTTTGTCATTGAGAAGCAGTCCGACGCGGTAGCCCGGCTGGAGTTCAACCGTGTCGAAATCCTGGCCAGCCATCCGTACATACCCGCCAAGCGGCAACAGACGGATCGTATATAATGTTTCACCTTTTTTTGAATAAAAGATTTTTGGACCAAAACCGATTGCAAATTCCCGGACCATGATGCCCGATTTTTTCGCAAATAAAAAGTGCCCCAATTCATGAAAAAAGACGAGCGATCCAAAAATGACGATAAACGCAATAACGGTTTCCATGTAAAACCACCTTACTGGCCAAGCCGGCCTTTTAATCTGCGGGCAACCTTTTAAAAGCACAGACGGTTCCCGCTTGCTTTCCCTGCAGAAATGTAAAAGTTTACTGCAGTCTCGTAACTATATCATACACCATTTTTCGGGAGGCGGCATCTGTCTGAAGTATCGTCTCCAAATCAGGATGGGCGATTTTCTGATGCTTCGCCATGACAGTTTCAACTAGCTCCTCGATTTGAAGGAAGGAGATCCGGCCTTCCATGAATAATTGGACCGCTACTTCGTTTGCCGCATTCATCGCAGCCGGCATCGTGCCGCCTTCTCTCCCTGCATCATATGCGAGGGCCAATGCTTTAAAACGTTCAAAATCCATTTTTTCAAAATGAAGAAGCCCAATCTCCTCCAGACGAAGCCGTTTTGCATTTTTCATCGGTATTCTATCCGGATATGTCATCGCATATTGAATCGGGACTCTCATATCAGGAGAGCCTAGCTGCGCCATAATGCTTGTATCCTCAAATTCGACCATCGAATGAATGATGCTCTCTTTATGTAGCAGACAATCAATTTGATCGAACGGCATGTTAAACAGATGATGGGCCTCAATTACTTCCAGCCCTTTATTCATCATAGTGGCTGAATCGATCGTCAGCTTGTTCCCCATCGACCAGTTCGGATGAGCGAGTGCCTGCTCCACCGTGACACCTGCTAATTCATCACGCGTGCGATCTCGGAAACTGCCTCCTGAAGCCGTAAGGATCAATCGTGTGATTCGCTTCGGATTTTCCCCGTTCAAGGACTGGAACAAGGCGGAGTGTTCACTATCGACAGGCAAGATCGGAACATTTCGCTCCGCAGCCTCCCTCATAACAATTTCACCGGCTGCAACAAGCGTTTCCTTATTCGCAATGGCAATTGGAATATGAGATTGAATCGCTTTCAATGTAGGCTCTAGTCCCACACTGCCGATGACAGCGTTCACCAATAAATCCGGGCCCGCTTCGCAAGCAACGGCCATCAGCCCTTCTTTGCCGTGCATGATACGGATTTCCGGAAAATCACGCTGCAATGATTCGGCGTCTTCCGCCCGCAGGACGGAAACGATTTCTGGCTGGTGGTTTTGTGCAATTTCCCTTACTTTCGCAATGTTTGTCCCAGCTGAAAATGAAACCAGCTGGAACTTGTCCCTATTTGATTCAATGATATCTAATGTTTGGACGCCGATGGACCCCGTTGCCCCGAGTAAACTAATACGTTTTACCATGTCACTATTGTCATCCTTTCAGTTAACCGACTAGATGTAGGAAATGCAGGAGCGGTAACACGAACAGGAGACTGTCAAACCGGTCCAAAATCCCCCCATGTCCCGGGAGGATCTTTCCTGAATCTTTTACTTGATAATGCCGCTTCAATGCAGATTCAACTAAATCCCCCAACTGCCCGACGATCGACGCCACAATGGTGATGAGGATCAGGGATACATAAGACGGGGCGATTGGATAAATGGCTTGTAATATGCAGGCGAAAACGATGGCGCAGATGATTCCGCCAATAAAACCTTCTATGGTTTTATTCGGGGAAATTTCTGGCCATAATTTCCGTTTGCCTATTTTCCTGCCGATAAAATAAGCCCCCGAATCAGTGGACCAGATGACGAGCAGTGCATACATCACATACTCCAGTCCAAAAAAGCGGGTTTCAATAAGGTAATAAAATCCAATTCCCACGTACAACGCACCGAGTACGGAAAAAGAGGCATCGTCAAAAGTATAACGATTTTTAGCAATGACCGTGTAAATCAACAATAGCAGAACGAGAGCAAAGGTCATTTCCGTTTTTGTAAGGCCGATTGCCTGCTCCACGTCTGCCGCCCATTCGGACGGGATCAGCAAAATGGCCATCGCTAGCCATGTGATCAAACCTTCCACCGAGAGTATATTCATCTCTTTCATCTTGAATAACTCATATAGCCCAACAGTCGCAATCACATAAATTGCAATGGTGAATGGGAATCCCCCGATCAGCACGAGAGGAACGAATAGGGCTAACGCAACGATGGCTGTCAATATTCTCTGTTTCACTTTTCCCGTTCTCCTTCCACACTTCCAAAACGGCGGTTTCTCATTTGAAATTCTTCGATGGATTGCAGCATGCATGATTCATCGAAATCCGGCCAAAGCACATCGGTGAAGGAAAATTCAGCATAAGCCAGCTGCCAAAGCATGAAGTTGGATAATCGCACTTCGCCACTCGTCCGGATCAGCAGGTCCGGCTCCGGCAGATGTGCCGTCATCAAATGGGAATTGATCATGGACTCGTTAATATCTTCCATTCCCATCTTATCATTCTTAATCAAATCGGCAATCTCCTTCACCGCGTTGACGAGTTCCAATCTACTGCCATAATTCATTGCAAAATTAAGTATGAGACCTGTATTGTTCGAAGTTTTTTCGACAGCTGTCATAATCGCTTTCTTTGTATGATCCGGCAGGGCATCAAAGTTGCCGATCATCTCCACTTTCACATTTTGCTCAATTAGCTCGGGTAAATATGTACTTAAAAATTCGCCTGGTAACTTCATCAAAAAATCGATTTCCATCTTGGGACGTTTCCAATTTTCTGTTGAAAATGCATAAAGGGTCAGTACTTTTATTCCGATTTCATTCGCAATACGGGTGATCTTCCGGACTGTCTTCATTCCTTCATGATGGCCCGCAATACGCGGTAGATTTCGTTGCTTTGCCCATCTCCCGTTGCCGTCCATGATGATTGCGACATGCGCAGGTATCTGCCTGCTTCTTATGGCTTGCAATCGATCTGTAAGCGAAGCATCCACCTCAACCGTTTTCTTTCGCAATAATTTATCAAGCATCTCGTTTCCTCCACTCGGCAACTTTTTGAGCAAGTACACATTCTATCGTATCAAACTGGATAGGAAAATTCATTTATTAAAACTGATTGTTCCACCGTTTTTGATCCTCATACACTTCCGCCGCTTCCTCACTGCAGAGATGTAGCCATTTATAGCCGAAATGATTCATTATTAAATATGTATTTTAAGTTCTCGCCCTATTATCGTTACTCTTATTGTATGCGCAATATCATAACAATAGGAGCAATGAATGTGCAGCTTTAGCTTTCTGATTCCGTCTCTACCCTGCATGGCTCACGGCCGTATTAACAAGTGAAAAGGACGTCCTGAAAGTAGGACGTCCCGGAATATAGAAAGTTCTTCTATCAGATTTCCATAATTTCATTTTCTTTATCTTTTGCGATGCTGTCGATCTTTTCGATAAATGAATCAGTCAATTTTTGGATTTCATCACTTTCACGGCGAAGTTCGTCCTCCGTGATCTCACCGGCTTTTTCAAGCTTCTTCAATTCGTCGTTACCATCACGGCGAATATTTCGGATTGCGACTTTGGAGTCTTCTCCTTCTTTTTTAACCAATTTGACTAGTTCTTTACGGCGCTCTTCTGTCAACGCAGGTACAGCAAGACGAATAATCGATCCGTCGTTTGAAGGCGTAATTCCAATATCCGACTTCATGATTGCTTTCTCGATGTCGCCAAGGATTGACTTGTCATACGGTTGAATGACAAGCAATCTAGGTTCCGGCGTCGAAATTCCCGCCATTTGGTTCAACGGTGTTGGGGCTCCATAGTAATCGACTGTAATTCTGTCTAACAAAGATGCGTTCGCACGTCCTGCACGAATGGATGCCAGCTCTCTAGTAAGAGCAGCGATCGCCTTATCCATGCGGTCCTTCGTTTGATCCAAAACTGCTTTCGGCATTACCCTTTCCTCCTGACAACCGTACCAATCGGTTCACCGAGTACGGCTTTTTTAATATTTCCATTATCCATTATCGAGAATACTACGAGAGGGATATCATTGTCCATACATAGGGTCGACGCAGTGGAATCCATCACTTCCAACCCTTGGCTAATCACTTCCAAGTAGGAGAGCTCAGTATACTTGACAGCTGTCTCATCTTTCATCGGGTCAGCTGAATACACACCATCCACATTGTTTTTCGCCATTAAAATGACGTCTGCCTCTATTTCGGCCGCACGCAATGCGGCAGTCGTGTCTGTGGAGAAATACGGGTTCCCCGTGCCTGCTGCAAAAATGACAACACGCTTTTTCTCCAGATGCCGGATCGCCTTGCGTCGAATATATGGTTCAGCTACCTGTCTCATATCGATTGAAGAAGAAACACGTGTTTCAACTCCCAACTTTTCCAACGAGTCTTGAAGCGCCAATGAATTCATGACTGTCGCGAGCATACCCATATAATCAGCAGTGGTCCGATCCATTCCCATTTCGCTACCGACCTTGCCTCGCCAATAATTGCCGCCGCCAACAACAACTGCAACTTCAACACCTAGATCGACGACTTCTTTCACTTGTGATGCAACAGATTTCACGATTTCTGGGGAAAGACCGTAGCCTTTATCTCCCGCGAGTGCCTCTCCGCTAAGTTTCAAGACAATCCGTTTATATTTTGGGACGTTCATATGTACCCTCCATCTACTCAGTTTTCTCGAAAAATAGGGAACACATCGAAGTGTTCCCTACTCCATATAGTATATTGCGTTTCAAAGGTTTTAGACAGCTTAGTTGCCTTTTACTTGGCTCATTACTTCATCTGCAAAGTTATCTTCGCGTTTTTCGATTCCTTCACCAACTGCATAGCGGATGAATTCTTTCAATGTGCCGCCAGTTGATTTTACGAAATCGCCAACTTTTTGGTCTGAGTTTTTAACAAACGCTTGGTCAAGAACACAGATTTCTTCGAAATACTTGCCAAGACGGCCTTCTACCATTTTCGCAACGATGTTTTCAGGCTTGCCTTCGTTCAAAGCTTGTTCTGTCAAGATTTTGCGCTCATGCTCAACTTCTTCTTCAGAAACTTGGTCGCGGGAAATGTATTTAGGGTTCAATGCAGCAATATGCATCGCAACGTCTTTTGCCGCTTCTGCATCTGTAGTTCCTTCAAGAACTGTAAGAACTGCAATCCGTCCACCCATGTGAAGGTATGGACCAAATGCATCGCTGTCTGTTTTAGTGCGCACTTCAAAACGGCGAAGTGTGATTTTTTCTCCAATTTTTGCAACCGCATTAGAAATGTGGTCTGCTACAGATGAGCCATTGGACATTTTTGATTCGATTGCTTCCTCGATGGATGCAGGTTTTGCAGCCAATAGGTGCTCAGCAAGTTCTTTAACAAGTGTTTGGAAAGCTTCGTTTTTCGCAACGAAGTCAGTTTCTGCATTCACTTCAAGAATGACAGCGTCGTTACCGTCTACTAGGATATATGTTGTACCTTCAGCAGCGATACGGTCTGCTTTTTTAGCAGCGCTAGAAAGACCTTTTTCACGAAGGAAGTCTACTGCAGCATCCATGTCACCATTCACTTCAGTAAGTGCTTTTTTGCAGTCCATCATACCTGCGCCTGTTTTTTCACGCAATTCTTTAACCATTTGAGCTGTAATTGCCATTTTCCATTCCTCCTGATAGTAAGATTATCTTGCAGTTGCTCTTTAAAAAAGACGATAAGTGGGTTGGCCGCTTATCGTCTCTTCATTTGAACTATTACTCTGCAGCTACTGTTTCTGCTTCTTCTTCTGCCGTTACTTCTTCGTCTGCGCCTTGTCTTGATTCGATCAACGCATCAGCCATTTTGCTTGTAAGAAGACGAACTGCACGGATTGCATCGTCGTTCGCTGGGATGACATAATCGATTTCATCAGGATCGCAGTTTGTATCGACAATACCAACTAGCGGAATGTTCAATTTGATCGCTTCAGCAACCGCGATGCGCTCTTTGCGTGGATCTACAACAAAGATGACATCCGGTAAAGATTTCATGTCACGGATACCGCCAAGGAATTTAACAAGGCGTTCGTGTTCTTTTCTAAGTTGAGATACTTCTTTTTTAGGAAGTACTGCGAATGTGCCGTCTTCTTCCATAGCTTCGATTTTCTTCATGCGAGCAACCCGCTTTTGGATTGTGCCGAAGTTTGTAAGTGTACCACCAAGCCAGCGTTGGTTGATGTAGTACATGCCAGCGCGTTCTGCTTCTTCTTTGATCGCTTCCTGCGCTTGTTTTTTTGTACCGACGAATAGGACTTTCCCGCCGTCAGCACCAACTTGACGCATAAAGTCATATGCTTCTTCAAGTTTCTTTACAGTTTTTTGCAAGTCGATGATGTAGATACCGTTACGCTCTTGGAAAATGTATTTCTTCATTTTTGGGTTCCAACGGCGTGTTTGGTGTCCGAAATGTACACCTGCTTCAAGCAATTGCTTCATTGAAATTACAGACATTTGTTCTTCCTCCTATTTGGTTAGTTTCCTCCGCATGCTTCATCCAGCGAAGCTACCTTCCGGCACCCTCTTCGCCATCCACATACGTGTGTAGTAACACCATTTGATACTATACCATAAGCTTTTGTCGAATGCAACTCGGTTCACTTGAATTTTAATATCAATTCAATTTCCGTTTTCCCTTTTCCAAGCTCACGGGCGATTTCTTCCACAGACCAGCCGTTCTTTTGGAGATTTAAAGCTCTTGTCCGATCATCCTCTTCGTCTTGGTTGTCAGGTTCCGATGGTTTTGAGTAGGACTTATAAGACTGAAGAGCCACTTGAACCGGAATGACAGGCTTTTGATTTTGCCTCATTTCCGATGGAGCAGGAGCAGTTTGGGCCTTTACTTTTCTGATTTCCTTTTCAGACAGCTCCACCTCGTCAACCATCCGTTTTTCTAACAGGCGGATCAGCCGGTCATTCTCATCCTTTAATTCAGTTAAATAGGCTGCTATAGTATCATCCATTTCGGACATCAGCTTTTGCTGCTTCGTTTCAAGTTTGTCGAATTTGGCCATACGCATGAAAAGGAGAGCAATAAAATAAAAAGTGATAAGCTGTAAAATGAATAAGATAATTAAAAAAATGACCATATTTGATTACCCCGTAAAGTCGACGAAAGCACCTTTGTATGGATGCGCCATCTCACTTTCATTATTGTTGTTTTTCTTCTGCTGGGACTGTTCTCTTGGTGTTTGTTCCGAGTCCCCATTTTTGGAATCGGAATCGGTTTTGGCGGAGCGATCTGATTTTATTACCGTTTCCCGATTTTTGACTTGCTCTTTTTCCGTTAATACACCCGCATGGTCTTGTCCTGCTTGAATCAGCTGCTGCTTTTGCTCTGCCATTTTGCCGGCGTCGAAGGTTTTAGGAATCGCGATTTGAAGTTCTATGCCCTTAAGACTCATAGGATCCCCCCGTCAATAATTTCTGGCGACAGCAATTTCCGCAGTTTGAATAATGCCTTGGAATGGATTTGAGAAATGCGTGAAGTAGAGAGATTAAGAATTTCACCTATTTCTGTCAAGGTCATCTCTTCGGTATAAAACAAGCTTAAGACGAGTTGCTCATTTTTGTTCAGCTGCTTGATTTTCAAAGCCAGATCTCCAACCAGCTCATTCATCATGGCACTTTGCTCGGGTGTTCTTTGCGTCTCATCCTTAATGACAAACGATTTTTGGCTATCCTCTTCCTCATCGCTCATCCTTTCATCGATCGATAAGATATTGGAAAAATAATTTTCGTGGACAGTTTGGTAAACATCCTCAACCGTCAATCCCAGATGCTGAGCCACCTCTTCCGGTGTAGCATGCCGAAGCAGCTTCTGTTCAAGCCTGATAATTTCCTCTTCCATCTTCTTCGATTTCTCTCTAGCGGAACGGGGCAGCCAATCTTCTTTCCGCAGGCCATCGATAATCGTACCGCGTATTCGAAAAGAGGCATACGTATCAAATTTCAAATCGCGTCCCGGATCGAACTTTGTCAAAGCATCGAACAGGCCTTGAAATCCCAAACTTTTTATGTCGTCTCGCGAAACATTCCGCGGAAGCCCTGAGCTGATTCGCTGCACATGGTAATTAACGAGAGGAGTATACTTCCGTACGAGCATATCGCCCGCCTCGGCATCCCTATCCGTTAACCATTGCCTCCAACATTCTTCTTCTGTCATACTCTGGCTGGACATCGAACCCCTCGCTTTCCAGAATGAATCTATTAATATCACAACAATTTTTATGTATTAAGTATATCAAATCATAGCGAAAAAAGGCGACTGAATCGTTCAGCCGCCATTTACGATATAAAACATCCAATCAGATCTCATGAGTACCGGCATTCACTGTCCGGATGCTCAGGATGCTTGTAGCTGGATCGAATTCAATCGTCCGGCCGCTGGACCCGCCTGTATCTTCTGCGACAAGCGGAATAGACAGCCTGCTAAGTTCTTTTTTTACGGCTTCCACATTGCGCGGACCAATCCGGATGGTATCACTGGATCCGAATTGAAACATCTGTGCACCTCCGGCTATTTTCGCTTTCAATGCCAGCGGACGCACCCCTTCCGCTTTTAGTGCTTCCATGAGTGCATAAATTCCGGTATCCGCAAATTTCGCCATATTGATTTTGTCCGATTTGCCTAGACTGGAATCAGGCAGCATGACATGCAGCAGGCCGGCAATTCTCTTTTTTTCATCATATAGCACAACACCGACACACGAACCGAGCCCTGACGTACGGATCGTTTCCGGTTCCTTTGCAATGTTCAGATCGGCAATGCCGACCCGGACAACTCGTTTCAACGCCTCCATGTTACAACACACCTAACGAACGGAAAATGGTCAAATAGGATGGCGGATCCGGCATCAAGAAGAAATGTCCGTCCACACTCGTGGATCCGTCCTCGTCTTCTTCTTGCAGTTTTGTATTAATGACGATGACTTCATCACTGTACTGTGAAACTTCAATAAGGCCGAAGCTGACTATGGCACCTACCATGTCGACACTTAACGACGGTACAGTCGGGTAGATATTCAGCCCTGTGAAATCCGATAAGGCCGACAAGTAGGAGCCTGACAGGATGTTGCCTAATTCCTGCATCGCGGAAACGCCCATTTCAGGAATTGGATTCTGATTGAAATGAAATGATTCGTCTCCAATAAGCCTTTGAATAAAATGGTTGGCCGATTCGATAGGCAGAACGAAAAACATACTACCCGATAAATCGCCTTCGATTCGTAAATAGATGCCCGCGACAATCTTTTCGGATCCGCCAGCCATCTCAAACATGTCATCAAAAGAAACGAGCCGCACATTCGGCACATGCATATCAATTTTTCTGCCAAGCAATTGGGATAAGGAAGTAGCCGCATGGGCTGCTCCAATATTCCCAATTTCCTTTAGCACATCCAGATGCATGTCCGTGATCGGATTATTAGTATTCATCAGAAGACACCCGTTTCAACGGCTGCAGCACTTTATCTAGATTCAGCATAACTAAAAGGCGTTTATCTAACTTCACCACGCCTGAAATGAATTCAGACTCTACCGATCCGACCACTTCTGGCTGCGGTTCGATGGAACGAAGAGGGATATCGATGACATCATTCGCCGCATCTACAATCAAGCCCACTTCAAAATCCTGTAAGGAAACAATAATGATCCGGTTATTATCGTCCATCTCTTTTGTTTCCAGACCGAATCGTTCCCGCAAGTCCACTATCGGTGTGACGACACCGCGCAGATTAATAACTCCCTTTACATAAGAGGGTGTTTTCGGCACGCGGGTAATGGACATCAATTTTTCTATACCTTCTACGACATCGACTTCCATCGCATATTCCTTATCCAACAATTGAAACACGATGGATTTTACAGTATCTTGTCCGACTAACTCTGGCATGTCAGTCTCCCCTTCCTATTTTATTAGTGCATTGCAATCTACGATCAGGGCGACTTGGCCATTTCCGAGAATAGTGGCTCCAGAAATCGCGAAGACACTTTGCAAGTAGTTACCCAGGGACTTTAATACAATTTCCTGCTGGCCAATAAAGGAGTCTACGACCAATCCAGCCAGCTTCTCTCCTTTTCGGACTATGACGACAGATTGGAAGCCATCTGAACGAACATCTCCGTCTTCCATTTCGAAAATATCCTTCAGGTTGACCAACGGGACAATATTGCCTCGGAAGTCAATGACTTTTTGATTATGCGCATTCATAATATCCGATGTTTGGATGATTGCTGTTTCGATGATCGATGACAACGGAATCGCATAAATATCTTTATCCAATTCTACCAACATGACCGAAATAATCGATAACGTCAATGGCAGCTGCACTTGGAAAAGGGAACCTTGCCCCTCTTTGGAATCAATGGTAATATAGCCGCCAAGCGATTCGATTGTACTCTTTACCACATCGAGCCCGACGCCTCGGCCTGACACATCAGTAATCTTGTCTGCAGTGGAAAAACCGGAAGCCAAAATTAGTTCAGCCACTTGTTTATCCGTCATAGTTGCTGCAGATTCTTCTGTAATAATGCCTCTCTCCAACGCTTTGGCAAGGACACGCTCACGATTAACGCCAGCGCCGTCATCTTCCAGTTCGATAAAGACATGGTTTCCTGAATGGTACGCACGCAGCGTGACAGTTCCCTCTTCAGGCTTGCCTTTTGCAATGCGCTCTGCGGGGCTTTCAACTCCATGGTCCAAAGCATTACGGATAAGATGGACGAGCGGATCTCCAATTTCGTCGATTACAGTCCGATCCAACTCCGTTTCCGCACCGATGATTTCCAATTTGATCTTTTTGTCCAAGTCCCTTGCCAATTGTCTAACCATTTTAGGGAATCGATTAAATACCGTTTCAACTGGGATCATCCGCATATTCAAGATGATATTTTGGAGATCTCCGGAAACCCGTGTCATTCTTTCCACTGTTTCATTTAAATCCGGATTATGCAGTTCAGTTGCAATGGACTGCAGACGCCCACGGTCAATGACCAATTCTTCGAATAGGTTCATTAATACATCCAGGCGATCGATATTCACACGGATTGTTTTATTGGAATGGCTCGAAGCAGTGCTTCTTTTGCTTTGCTGTTTAGCTGTTTCTTCTTTCGCCGGCTTTTGCGTAGTTTCATTCTCGGTTGCAACTACCTTGGAAGCTTTATCTTCTTTAGCACGCTTTTCTTCTTTGATAGCATCCACATAAATCGGCAGCACTTGAACATGTTCAACTTCAGAAACTTTCATCACTTTGGCGGAAATAGTACCGACATCTTCTTTTGTCAATAAAACAACAGTGAATTTTTCATCAAAATCTTCATTCTCCAATTGTTCAACATTGGGAATGGACTTGATTACTTCACCGGACTTCTCCAATATTTCAAAGACCATAAAGACACGGGCCGCTTTGAGAAGGCAGTCTTCCCGCAATTCAACGGTTACTTCATACGCTGTAAACCCTTGTTCTGCCGATTGGCCGATAACTGTTAATTCGAATTCATCATAATACATAGCTGGAGCCGCCGGAATATCCGTTGCTTCCTCTAAGACAGCGGCTGCAGTTTCAGCTACCGAAGGCGCTTCAGCTGCAGGTTCCCCCGCTTCGATTCGATTGAGTATGGAGACGAGCTCTGATACATCCTTCTTGCCTGTACCGCCGGCTTCAATATCCAGCACCATTTCTTCTAGATAATCAACTGCTTTAAACACAACATCCAAGATTTCGGTCGTCACTTCAATTTTAGAATTCCGAATTGCATCCAAAACGTTTTCCATTTTATGAGTCAAATCGGCAATGTCTTCGTATCCCATTGTTGCAGACATGCCTTTCAATGTATGAGCAGATCGGAAGACTTCATTTACAATCGCCAAATCTTGAGGATTGTTTTCGAGTTCCAGCAAATGTTCGTTGCATGATTGAAGATGCTCTTTACTTTCGTCCAGAAACATTTCCAAATATTGATTCGTTTCCATCACTAAATGCCCCCTTATTGTTTTAGGCTTTCCACGATTGTCGATGCAATGTTTTGTAAATCAACAACTTGATCGGCAAGTCCTGATTCAATGATCGCTTTTGGCATCCCATAAATGACAGAAGTTTTCTCTGACTCGGCTATGCAAATAGCATTCCTGCTCTTTTTTAATATTTGCATGCCTGCTTTTCCATCATGGCCCATGCCTGTCATAACGACGGCGACAAATCGGGCATCCTGGATTGCGGCGGCTGATTCGAACAAAACATCCACGGATGGACGATGTCCCATTCTCGGCAGTTCCTCAGAATCAAGACGGACACAAAAAGCGGTACCAACTTTTACGATTTTTAAATGTTTACCACCGGGAGCAATATATGCCGTTCCTGCAGAAAGCAACTCTCCGTCTGCAGCCTCTTTGACATGAATGCTGCTGAGACCATCCAAGCGATCTGCTAAAGACTTCGTAAATCCGGGCGGCATATGCTGCACTACTAAAATAGGCACACCTATATCGGAAGGGAGTTTTGTCAGAACTTCTTGTAGGGCTCTCGGCCCACCGGTCGATGTACCTATTATAACAAAAGTATTAGTTGGTTTGGTAATCTTTTTCTTTAGTACTGCCGAATTCCACTGCTCTTCTTTAGGAACATGTGCCTCCTGTACAAGCGGGGGCACCTTTTCCGGCGAATTCTGCTGGCTGCCGCCTGCCTTTTGGGTCAATGTGGTGATTTTCACCTTGGAAGCAGCTACGACTTTTTCGATAATTTCTCTCTCTACATCTTTTAAATTCAAAGAAATCGGCCCGCCAGGCTTGGCAACAAAGTCGACAGCTCCATATTCCATAGCTGTCATCGTGTTGGCCGCCCCTATTTCTGTCGTACTGGAAAGCATGACAATCGGTACCGGATTCGTTTCCATAATTCGTTTCAACGCTTGCAAACCATTCAGAACGGGCATTTCTATGTCCATGGATACGACATCAGGTTTCAATAATTGAACTTTTTCCAACGCATCTTTGCCATTTCGGGCAGTTGCGATTACTTCGAGATCAGGATGGGAAGAAAGCATTTCTGATATCAATTTCCTCATAAAAGCGGAATCATCGACAACGAGCACTTTTTTCCGAAAGTCTCGCATTCTATCCACGCCCTCTCGAAAAAAGACTTTTTAATCTGCCAAGAAAACTTTGCTCCCTTGAAGTCTCTAGTTCCCTTGTAATCCCAGCAAATGCAGTCGCAATCGTTTTCATCTTTCTGGATACCGGGGCATCCGGATAGTAAAGAAGAAATGGCTTTTGAGCAACAACAGATGTATGAACAGCCGGATCTTCCGGCAAGAAACCTAAAATGGTTGTTTCTTTATTCAAAAATTTCGTCATTGCAAACTGCAGTCTTCTTGCGGCCTCCAACCCTTCTTCCTGCTTAGCCACGCGATTGCTGACTAAGTGGAAACGCTTCTCCGGATCCTTTAAATAGATGAATTTCATCATCGAATAGGCATCCGTGATGGAAGTAGGTTCTGTAGTCGAAATGACGATAACCTCATCAACTGCAATAATCAGATCAATTGAACTTTGGGTCGCTCCGGCCCCCATATCAAATAAGATGAAATCGTATTCTTGCTGCAATTGGCCAAAAGCTTCCAGCAACCGGTTAAACATTTCCTCTGACCAGTCCAGTACGCTATCAAGTCCGGAACCGCCCGAGATAAAAGCAAGACCTTCCGTATCCATCGTGATGACTTCTTGAAGGGTTTTCTGGCCGCTGACATAGTCTTTCAAGCTGTAGGCAGGTGAAGCGCCAAGCAAAATATGAATATTGCCCATTCCGATATCCATATCGACAATGATTACTTTTTTCCCGCAATTTTGAAGGGCGTAGGCAAAGTTAGTCGAGAAATTTGACTTGCCGACACCGCCCTTGCCGCTGACAACTGCAATGGATCGTGCCAAACCGCCCTGTGCTCTCAACATTTTAAGTCGCAATGCTTCAGCTTGATCACGCATGGGAAACACCTTTCATCAGCAGGGAAATGAGAGAATCCAAGTTAGCTTCTACAAGATCCTCAGGCACTTCCTGACCGTCCGTATAATACGCAACGCCCATCTGATATTCTTTCATTAAGTTAAAAATCGGGCCGATGGAGCCTGTCTCATCTACTTTGGTAAAGATGAAACGCTGGATCGGCAATGATTTAAATTGATCAATGATCGCTTTCATGTCTTCCTCTTTTGAGGTAACAGAAAGAACTAGATACAACTCCATTTCCAAGGAGAAATCGACAAGTGACTGAAGGTCACGGACAAATTTCTCTTCCTTGTAATTCCGGCCCGCTGTATCAATAAATAACAAATCGCGGTCATTCAGTTTTTCAACTGCCGATTGAAAATCACTCGAGTTATAAGCAACCTCAACTGGCGCTTGTAATAGATTTGCATATGTGCGCAATTGCTCAATTGCAGCAATCCGATATGTATCCGTCGTAATAAAGCCTATTTTCTTTTTACGTTCCAATAAAGCCCGGGCTGCAATTTTTGCAATCGTTGTGGTCTTGCCAACACCGGTCGGGCCCAATACATTCACATATTTCTTTGAAAAATCCGTTCCGCCGAATGGCAGCATTCCAAACTCCTCACGAAGAATCGCTTTTGTAGCTTCGACCTGCTCAGTAAGGGAAAAATCCCTTTTCTCAGCTTTCATTCTCGAGAAAATTTCATTTCCAATCCGATCAATCAAACCACGGTCTACGCCTTGACTATCCAAATGGGATAGCAGTGGTTTAAGATCATCTGGATACTGATCCATGCTACTCATTTGCTGCATTTGCTTCAGCAGACGTTTCATTTCTTTCATTTCTTTCGATAAATCGAGATCAGGTTTAGACGCCATCTCGGGAACCGCTTGCGGAACAATCGAAACTGCTGGCTGAACCGGTTTCGCAGCAGGCTCATCAAAGCCCGCCACCACTTCGACCGATTTTTTTTGAAACAGACCTAGGAAGCCTTTCGACTTCACAACAGTCGAACTCAGGATGACTGCATCCTCTCCAAAGTCCGTCCTGACTTTCTTCATCGCTTCAACCATTGTATTGGCAGTATACTTTTTCATTTTCATTAAATATCCACCACCCCAACACTTTGTACTTCTATTGAAGCCTCCAGCTCATTGTAGGATAGGACTGGAATTTGCGGAAAGTATCTTTCCGTGATTTGTCTTAAATACATACGGATTGCCGGAGAACATAGAATGATCGGTGATTGATCTAACAAAGCAACCCTCTCCACTTCCCGGGCAATCGACTCCAAAATGTTTTGGGAAACGGAAGGGTCGATCGAAAGATAATTCCCCTGTTCCGTTTGTTGAATATGGTCCGCAATCAGCTTTTCTACTTTTCCTGAGACCGTCAAAACTTTCAATGATTGGCTGGCTGTCGAATATTGGTTTGTAATTTGTCTTGCTAACGACTGGCGTACATACTCTGTCAAAAGATCCACGTCTGATGTGTACTTCGAGTAGTCGGCTAATGTTTCGAAGATGATCGGTAAATTACGGATCGATACATGTTCATTTAATAACTTAGCCAGCACTTTTTGAATCTCTCCAATGGATAAAGGAGTAGGTGTGAGTTCATCCACAAGAATCGGGTACGTTTCACGAACATGGTCAACAAGCTGCTTGGTTTCTTGCCGACCAATGAGATCTGCCGCATTTGCCCGGATTACTTCCGTCAAATGGGTAGAGACAACACTTGGCGGGTCAACAACTGTATATCCCATAATTTCGGCGTCTTCTTTAACAGATTCAGTGATCCACTTTGCCGGAAGGCCGAACGACGGTTCAATTGTATCAATGCCTTCAATGGAGTCATCTCCACCCGGGCTCATGGCCAAGTAATGATCCAACAGCAATTCTCCCCGTGCCATCTCATTTCCCTTAATCTTGATCCGATATTCGTTAGGCTGCAGTTGAATATTATCCCGAATTCGAACAACCGGGATAACGAGCCCGAGTTCCAGCGCCAGCTGTCTGCGGATCATGACTACGCGGTCGAGAAGATCTCCGCCTTGCTGGGCATCCACGAGAGGGATAAGGCCGTATCCAAATTCAAATTCAATGGGGTCGACATTCAACAAGTTCACGACATTCTCGGGACTCTTCATCCCTTCCGTCTCGACTTCTTCTTCCATCTCAAACATTTCTTCCGGATCTTCCTTAGGCTTGCGGGACATGAAATAGGCACCCGCAGCTAATGCCGCAGCGATTGGAATCGTTACAACATCATTAATAGGTGTAGCCAATCCGAGTAACGCAATGGTAGCTGCAGCGACATAGAGCAATTTCGGCTGCCCCAAAAGCTGCTTTGTAATATCCATACCAAGATTGCCTTCGGAAGCCGCTCGGGTAACTACAATACCAGTCGCAGTGGAAATAAGAAGCGCCGGAATCTGTGACACGATCCCGTCACCTACCGTCAGACGAGAAAATTGAGTAGCCGCTTCGGCAAATGGCAATCCCATTTGGGCAACACCGATAATCATCCCAACAAGCAAGTTGATCATTACGATGATGATCCCTGCTATCGCATCCCCTTTTACGAATTTGGTGGCACCGTCCATCGCTCCGTAGAAATCCGCTTCATTACTGACCTTTTCTCTTCGCATACGTGCCTCGACTTCTGAAATCATGCCTGCGTTCAAATCTGCATCAATACTCATTTGTTTACCCGGCATAGCATCGAGTGTGAAACGGGCAGCTACTTCCGAAACCCGTTCAGACCCTTTTGTAATGACGATAAACTGAATGATGATCAATATGACGAAGACGACGAGCCCGACTACAATATTGCCGCCTGTTACGAATGTTCCAAATGTATCTACAACCCCGCCGGCATCCCCTTCGGACAAAATGGCCCGCGTCGTCGACACATTCAGGCCTAGACGGAAGAGGGTCAGCAATAGTAAAAGCGAGGGGAATATCGAAAACTGCAATGCCTCTTGCATATTCATCGCTGTCAGGAGGACAAGCAAGGCTAATGTGATATTAATAATGATCAGAAAACTAAGAAGCCAAGGAGGCAACGGGATGACGAGCATAGCAACAATCATAATGACCGCTGCTAACACTCCGATATCTTTGAACTGCATGTCATCCCCACTTTCTCAAAATAATTTCATATTTTGCGTTGTATCCGGTATACATAGGCCAATATTTCGGCGACCGTCTTAAAAAATTGTTCCGGAATGCGGTCCCCGATCTCCGTTTCATCGTATAGAGCCCGTGCCAGCGGCCTGTTCTCCACCATGACAATATCATGTTCTTTGGCAATCAATTTGATCTTTTGAGCAACAAAATCAACGCCTTTTGCTACGATGACCGGCGCATCCATATCCTTGTCATCATACTTCAATGCAATTGCGTAATGGGTCGGGTTCGTAATGACGACGTCCGCTTTTGGAACTTCCTGCATCATACGCCTCATCGCCATTTCACGCTGGCGCTGCTTGATGCGAGACTTGATAATGGGATCGCCTTCCGTATTTTTATATTCATCCTTGATGTCTTGTTTTGACATGCGAAGGTTTTTTTCGTAGTCATATTTTTGATAAAAATAGTCCAAAACCGATATGAATAATAAAACAAATGATGCGACGATCCCCATAAGAGCCACTAGTTGTCCGACCGTTACGAGTGTATCGTGGGGCGTCTTGAATGCAAGCCCAAGGACTTTGTCAATGTTCATCATGACAATGAAGGTGGTGACCGAGCCGATAAACGATATTTTTAATAATGACTTCAGTAGTTCAACTAATGCTCGGACGGAAAATATTCTTTTTAGGCCCTTAATAGGATCTATTTTTTTTAGATCGAACTTCAACGGTTCCCCTGTAAAAAGCAGACCGAACTGGACCAGATTCCCTGCAACTCCTGCGATCACGGCAATTAACATGACAGGCAGGAGAATGTAAGCCATTTGCTTTACCATTTGCAAGTAGATGAGCATGACACCCTCATGATCCAATTGATCAATGGATATGTATTCATTGAAGGTGTGTTCAAAAAAAACAAAAAGATGGTCTCTCATAAATCCGGCAGCAAAAAACAAAAAGAGAAAAACAAACAGCAATACGATGGCACTTGTCACATCTTGGCTTTTTAGAACTTGTCCCTTTTTTCTAGAGTCTTGACGCTTCTTAGGCGTGGCTTTTTCTGTTTTTTCACCGGCAAAAAATTGCAAATCGAGCCGCAGCAACAAATCAGCCACCTCCTAAAATGATCATCAACCCACGCATGGAGGACATCATTACTTCAAACAACTTCTGCATGACGGCAATCATAACGCCAGCCATTGTAGCAAGAACTAGAAAACTAACCCCAATCTTGATTGGAAAACCGACTACGAAAATATTTAATTGAGGAACTGTCCGTGCCGTAATACCAAGTGCCAAATCCACTAAAAAAAGAGTGGCGACAATCGGGATGGACATTTGAAAAGCGATGGCAAAGGTCATGGCAAACGTTTTGACAACGAATTCGATTAATCGTTCATCCCCAAATGCTGGCACCAGATGATCTACCGCTATGAATTGATAGCTATAAAAAATGCCATCCAGCAGCATATGATGGCCATTCAGCGTCAGCAGCAACAACAGCGCAAGTGCGTTGAAAAACTGCCCGAGTAAAGGCGACTGAGCGCCGGTTTGAGGGTCGATAACGTTTGCGATGGCAAACCCCATTTGAAAGTCGATGAATCCTCCGGCAATCTGTATGGCAGAGATCACAATATAGGCGATCATCCCGATAAACAGACCGACCATTGCTTCTTTCATAACGAGGAGAAAATAGGCCCCATCGATTTCAATCGGCGGAACATCCATCGTAAAGACAATCATCCATGCGAGCAGCGCTGCAAAAATAATGCGGTGCGTAGCGGGGATCGCACGATATGAAAATAACGGAACGGTTAAGATAAATGCTGATACTCTCGTCAAAATTAACAGATACAACGGGATGGATGGTAAAAACTGTTCCATTCAATCACCCGATAAACCGAGTCAGGTTATCAAATATATCGGAAGCAAACGAGGTAACACGTGATAACATCCATGGGCCGAAAAAGATAATGGCGACAAGGACTGCTATGATTTTTGGGACAAACGCCAAGGTCTGTTCCTGTATTTGCGTCGTCGCCTGGAAAATACTGACGAGCAAACCCGTCACCAGCGCGACTATTAATAATGGGCCTGAAGCCAATAGGATGACCCAAACCGAGCGTTCGGCGATGGAAATGACCATTTCTCCCGACATATGGACCCTCCTGACTACTCCTGTTTTATCAGTTCATTTCGCTAAAAACTTTGCAACAACGATTTTATGATTAAATACCAACCATCGACTAAGACGAAAAGTAATATTTTAAAAGGAAGAGAGATCATGACAGGCGGTAACATCATCATACCCATGGACATCAGAACACTCGCCACAATCATGTCAATCACGAGAAAAGGAATAAATATCATAAATCCCATTTGGAATGCCGTCTTCAGTTCACTAAGTGCAAATGCCGGAACGAGCATAGTAAGCGGGATGTCTTCCATCTTTTCAGGACGTTCCGCTTCATTGTATCGGAGGAATAGCTCCAGATCCTTTTGCCTTGTATGCTTGCTCATGAACTCCTTAAAAGGCAGGCTCGCATTTTCATATGCTTCGTCCAATGTAATTTCCTCATTGAACAGTGGAGTCAAAGCGGTTTCATTCACCTGCTGAAAAGTCGGTGCCATTATGAAGAAAGTTAAAAACATGGCTAGACCGACAAGCACCTGATTCGGAGGCATCTGCTGCGTGGCTAGTGCCGTCCTGACAAACGATAGAACGATTATGATCCTTGCAAATGATGTCATTAGAATAAGAATAGCCGGCGCTAAAGACAGAACTGTGAGCAAAAGGAGCATTTTGATGGATGTTGAAACATTTTCCGGATTACTATCCGAGAAGAATTGCACAAACTCATTCATCTTTTCTGCTCTCCTTTTCCTCCAACCGCTTGATATGCTGCTTTCTTTCCGCCTTCATTTGCTCAATCCGCTCAGAAAAAAGCTGTCCAAACTGACTCGTGCCCTCCGCCTCTTTTGAGGTTGATGGTGCCACCTTCTTAAATGCCTTTGAGAAGAGGCGGTCTAATAATCCATCAGTCGGCAAATCATCACTTTCCTTGAAGTATTGTTGAAGACGGTTGATCTCATCAGGATCTGTTATCTCCTTGAGCAACTCAACATTTTCGCCAACACCTACAATATAGAAGGCGTCCCCGATGGTTACAAGTTGGATGGATTTTTGCTGGCCTAATGCCAAGCCGCCTAAGTTTTTCATTAATTTATTTGATTGATAGGCTTTATTTTTGCGGTTAATGAATTTCAACAAGGCGAATAACAGACCGATTACGAAAACAAAGGCGACTAGTGTCTTGCCAAAATCGAGCCAAGACGTACCATCAGCTGCCCCGCCTTTCGGACGGTTAGCAGCTGATTTTTCATTTTCGGTATCAGGTTTTTCGTCTTGTCCAGTATTTTTACCATAGTAATCCGAGACAAATTTGCTAGAATCGGACGCCGCTACTACTGTGGTTGATTCGTCATGAATGTAAACTATGGCAACAAGCAAGAGCACTGATAACAAACGGAAAATGACTGATTTCTTCATTCGTTTATCCTAAGGCTTTTTGAATTGCTTCGACTACCCGGTCTGCCTGGAACGGCTTAACGATAAAGTCTTTGGCACCCGCTTGGATTGCATCAATAACCATCGCCTGCTGACCCATAGCTGAGCACATGATGATGGTAGCAGACGGATCCTTTGCTTTAATTTCCTTTAGCGCTGCGATTCCATCCATTTCGGGCATTGTAATATCCATCGTGACAAGATCCGGTTTTAGTTCAAAATATTTTTCAACCGCTTGTGCGCCATCGGCTGCTTCACCGACAACTTCAAAATTGTTTTTCGTTAAAATATCTTTAATCATCATGCGCATGAAAGCAGCGTCGTCTACTATTAAAATACGTTTACTCATGTAAGGGAGCCTCCTAGATTCTATCGTAAATTATTTAATCGTTCTGTTTGACTTAAAATATCTGTGATCCGCACGCCAAAGTTTTCATCGATGACAACGACTTCTCCTCTGGCAACATGCCGGTTGTTAACAAGAATATCAACCGGTTCTCCAGCCAGCTTATCCAGCTCGATAATGGAACCGCTCGACAATTCAAGAATCTCCTTCACAGAGCGCTTCGTGCGGCCAAGTTCGACCGTCACATTTAGCGGAATATCAAGCAACATATTCAAATTGTTCGATTCCGATTGGCTTAACGAAGGTGTCTCGAAATTCGCAAATTGAGCCTGTTGGACATGGACTTGCGGCTGTGGGCTATGCTGCCGTGGCGGCAATTGTGTTGCGGGCTGTCCAAAACTAGGCATGCTTTGCTGATCCTGCTGGTATGGAAACGGGTCATGAGCTGTCTCATACCCCGGCTGTTGCTGAACATACGGCTGTTCATGTTGCACTGGTCTTGCCGGTGCTTCCACTGCTGCAGCCGCCTCATCATTCGAACTGTCGTCCAGCAAGGAACCTACTAATTTTTTTCCGAAATCGAGCGGGAATAATTGCATAATATTCGAATCGATTAAGGTGCCGACTTTTAATTCGAATGAAACTTTTATGAGTGGATTTTCATCTGGGATATGTTCCATCCCCTCATCTGCCTGAACATCCATCAAATCGATCGTTGGCGGAGAAATATCCACCTTTTTATTAAAGACCGTCGACATAGAAGTCGCGGCGGATCCCATCATTTGATTCATCGCTTCTTGCACCGCGCTTAAATGAATCTCATTTAATTCTTCCTGCGGGCTAAGTCCATCTCCACCTAACATCAAATCAGCGATGATAGCCGCATCACTCTGTTTAATGACAAGTAGATTGATTCCATTCAAGCCTTCTGTATATTCCACTTGGATCGCAACATAAGGATGAATGAATTCCGATTCCAATATGGAACGGTCGATGACGGAAATAGAAGGCGTTGTGATCTCTACCTTCTGTCCTAGCAAGGAGGATAGCGCGGTGGCAGAACTGCCGAATGAAATATTTCCGATTTCGCCTAACGCATCTTGTTCAATTGCACTTAAATGATCTTCGGTACGAATATCTGCCGGGGAATCCTTTGTCTCGTCACCAGACGGCAAGGGCTCTCCTCTGAGCAGAGCTTCGATTTCTTCCTGAGAAAGAATATTATCACTCATCATCTTCATCCCCTCCATTCCATGTATCTATTATTTGGACAGCCATACGTTTCCGTAAATGCCCTGGCTGACCAATGAATTTCGGCAAATCGCCAACCTTTATTGTAAGCGGATCGTCAATTTTGCTATTCAGCGAAATGACATCCCCTTGCTGCAAATAGAGGAAGTCTTCAACAGAGATTGTTCCTTGACCCAGCTCGGTAATAACCGGCAATGTCGCCTGCTTCAACCGTTTCTCTAGACGCTGGCTCTGTTCCGGTGATGGTTCTTTCTTATTTGTTTGCATCCAATAACGAACCGATAAATTTGGCACTATTGGTTCCAAGACAACGTGCGGAATACAAATATTAATCATTCCACTAGATTCGCCAATTTGGATATTGAACGAGATGACCACGACCGTTTCATTCGGTGAAATCATTTGAAGGAATTGAGGATTCACTTCCATTTCGGTCAAATACGGATCAATTTCGATAATGCCTGACCAGGCTTCCCGCAAATTGTCAAATGACCGTTCAAATAGATTCGTCAAAATCTTCGTTTCAATCTCGGTCATATTATCCACTTTGCCCGGTCCTTCACCCATGCCTCCCATTAATCGGTCCAGCATGGAATAGGCAACATTCGGATTGACCTCCATAAGGATATTCCCTTCCAAAGGGGGAACTTCAAAAATATTAATCAGCGTCATGTTCGGAATCGAACGGATAAACTCCTCAAAAGGGATCTGATCGACAGAGGCGACATTAATTTGAATATAGGTCCGCAACTGAGCAGAAAAATAAGTCGTCAACAACCGGGCGAAATTCTCGTGAATTCTCGTTAAACTGCGGATCTGATCCTTAGAGAACCGAAGAGCACGCTTAAAGTCATACACTTTCACCTTCCGGGTTTCTTCGTCCTTCTTCATGTCTTCCGCCGACATTTCCCCTGTTGACAACGCGGACAACAGAGCATCAATTTCACTTTGGGATAAAATATCTCCCGACATAAGGCCACCTCCCCCGGTACTTACTTCAACAAATCCATCCTACACTTACTGGATGATATAGGAAACGATATATACTTTTTCAATTTCCCCCGATTGCATAAGCGGGTTCAATTGTGATTTGATCGAGTCCTCAAAAGCCTGTTTCCCGGCTTTGCCTTCCAGATCTTTAGGAGTCATTTCAGAGAGTTCCTGAATGACGATGTTATTCACTTGGAAATCACGTTTTGCCAACTCTTCCGCGGCTTTTTTGTTATCCGTTTGGATTTTTAATGAAATGCGAATAAACTGGCTGCCAGATAGATTCGTCGTAATTTCAGGTACATCGACAGACGCTTCAATGATTTGATCAATCGATGGTTCGTTTGGTCCGTTCGCGCCTTTATTAAATTGCAAAGCGAGAATGAGGCCGACAATCCCAACAAGTGTAATAACAACTAAAATGATCAAGGTGATCGTAAGTGCTTTATTCTTCATCTTCTTCCCCCCGGATGTGCGGATTCGATAAAAGCTGAACCGACTGATAAAATGCGATGATACGGCGATTGACTTCGTCTATCGGATCGAGGACGACATACTTAGAGCCGGTCGTCAACGTGATCGTCGTATCGGGGAACGATTCGACTTTCTCTATGTACAGTGCATTCAACGTAAACGTCGTGCCGTTCAATCGTGTGACTTGTATCATATGTAAGGGGCCGGGCGCAGAGCCGGCCCGACCCTCCTTTTATACCTATTATAAGTGTTAGTTGATTAGTAGTATATAAAAAAATTAATAATTTCATTGAGAAGCTTTTTGAAAAAATTAGTAATTCAGCTGGGCTAACCAGGCTGAACAGGTTATCGGAACCAAGCAAACACTCTTTGTTTGATTTCAGCCCAATGCGGTGGCTTACGCAAGGGAACCACGCGACCTTCGATTTTAATGAAGGACTACACTGCCCATGGAAGCCGCCGCATGTGGCTTCAATCAAGTTACGATAAATTAGTAGATAGACTGAAATTATCGTTTCAAGTTAACAAGCTCTTGTAGAATTTCATCTGAAGTCGTGATAATCCGCGTATTCGCCTGGAATCCACGCTGTGCAACGATCATTTCAGTGAATTCTTCGGATAAGTCGACGTTGGACATTTCAAGGAAACCTGATTCAAGATCTCCTATACCACTTTGTGTAGGGATATTCACTGTTGCATCCCCAGAGTTAGAAGATTTTTGGAAATAATTACCACCTATTTTTTCCATACCACCAGGGTTTGGGAATTTCGCAAGAACAAGGTGTCCCGCGTATCTTAAAAAACCATCCTCATCAACAAATGAAACTGCACCATCTTGTGCCACGCTCATGCTTTGTGCTGTAGTAGGAATTAAAATTTGCGTATAAGTTGGTGTTGCTCCAACCGTTGGTGCAGTTATGAGATCATCTTTAGTAACTGGAGCATAAGTACCTGTAGTTGAACCTCCAACTCCGACTAAATATTTTCCGCCTCCATCAACTAAGTACCCTTTGTTATCCATATAGAAGTTTCCTGCCCTTGTATACTGAACGTTACCAAGAGTAGTTCCAGACATCTCACCAACTTGAAAAAAACCATCGCCAGCAATCGCTAAATCTAACGTATTCCCTGTAAATTGTGTAGAACCTCCTGTGTGGAGAGTGTCAATCGCCGCAATTTGCGAACCAAGGCCAACTTGTTTCGCATTAACACCACCACGTGATGCATTCCCACTTGAGGCACCAGCAACAGTCTGTGAAATTAAATCTTTAAAAATCACTCGTCCTTTTTTAAACCCATAAGTATTGACATTCGCAATATTATTACCAATCACATCTAGCTTCGTTTGGAAATTCTTAAGCCCTGAAATTCCTGAGTACATCGATCGTAACATCTTTATTTTCCCCTCTCGGATTGTAAGTTGTAGCTGCCTCTGTCGGTCGGCAGTACGATGGCATCCTCTTTTGGAGGTCCTGCCTTAGTTCAGCACAATCGTGCCGTCAATATTTGTGAAGAGTTGATTTTTCGCTTCCATGCGATCCATAGCCGTGATGACTGTTGCATTTTTCGCGCTGATGATTAGCGCGGCTTTGTCCATGAGAACCAGTGAGTCCTTGATACCTTTTTGCCTCGCTTCATTCACTTTTTCAGTGACTTGCGCCCATTCGGCATCCGTAATGTGAATGTTCCTATCACGCAATCTTTCGCTGGCATGTTTGCTAATTTTTAACGGCTGCGCTTGAATGGCGTCATTAAGCTGTTCCAAGAATGACTGCTTCGGACTTGGTGCAGGCTGTAACGACTTTCCTTGGCGGATGAACGGCTGAGATGGAACGCGATGGATGTTTAGTTGATCCATACGATCGCCCCTTTTCTATTGGCTGATGGAGACGAAACTATTTCCGTCAATTCGGCTACCATCGGCTAAAATGTATTCCAGTTTTCCTTCTTTATTCGAGACAGACGTGACAACGCCAGTCTTTTCTTCTTCCCCATCCATGTATCCGACTGTCTTGCCAATCAGCAGGCTCGCTTCCACTAAACTATTGCTGCCAGTTCCGCCAGACATAATTTCTGAAATGTTTCCAGGTGTCAGCTCCTTGCCGTCTGCCATCGTGAATACAACCGATCCATTTACGTATTTCAAGGATTTGATAACGCCTGTTCCTTCATTGACAATCAGCTTTCCGTCTTCGTCTTTTTTATCCGTAAGCTCATGCCAACGAACATTTTTACCAACAAATTCGTTGTATTGAATCAACTGAGACTGATTTTGAGATTCTGCAAACTTTTGAAATGAGTTTGCTAAGTTCATCGTCTGTTCCAAGGAAGAAAACTGAGCCATTTGAGCAATGAATTCGTTATCTTTCATTGGATTGGTCGGGTCCTGGTTTTGTAGCTGGGCGATAAGGATTTTCATGAACGCGTCTTTATCCATTGTGCCAGGTCCTGTTTTCCGCTGATCTCTTTGTTTGTTAATTAAAAACATCGATTCCGTAATGGGTTTCTGTTCTACCACTGTTACACCTCCAATTCGATTAAATATTCCTCAAATAAGGTTTCTGTTTCAGTTGATTGCTCGTTCTTGCTATCCTCACCTTGCTGTTCGCGCTTGTACTGTTCATTGAAAGCTTGTTCCCGTTCTTTTGTCGGTTCCTGAACCGATTGAGTAATATCGATACGATCCACTTGAACGTTCTGTTGATTGAATGCATGTCTCAATTGATGCATCTGGCTATCCAACATTTCTTTGGCAAGTGCTGTAGAAGCAAGAATTCTCGCAGAAATAATGCCATTCGTTTCATGTAGTTCAATTCGAATTTGTCCCAGATGCTCAGGATATAACTTGATCAGCATTCTATTTGAACCGCCGGCTTGACCAAAGTTGGCTCTCTTGAAAAGTAATTGCATTTCCTTCATCAGTGTCTCACTTCGATTCTCCTGCGTTTGCCCAGTCTGAACTGTCACCGTTTCACTCTTGGAGACCGTTGGATATACAGCCTGATGAGCAGAATGAACTGGCTGCTCGGATTTGCTTTGAGAATTCGACTGATCCTTCGGCTGTTCACTTTGGCTTGAATCTGTCAAGATACGAATAGATTGTGTTTTTTGCATCAGATGCATGAATTCAACCTTATTGTTTGAACCTTTTTCGAGAGTCTCCGTAATCCGAGTTCCCGATTGGGACAAACTAAATTGCAGGCTGGCTAGTTTTTGCTCTTGTGAGAGAACCATGTCTGTTTTCGGAGCAACAATCTCAAACGCTTTTAACAAAGTTAAAACCTGAATTGAGGATGCGCCCTCCACGTTCTTTGTCGCTTGAGACAGAGAGTCGGATAAATTTGCAAAAAAACGGGGAGCCACTTCGTCCACGAATCCGATTAGCGTCCATAATGGTGTTTCATCATCCAGTTGTTCCAACTTTTCCTTTGAAAGACCTGCTTCTTGTAATAATGTCTTCAAACTTCCCATTAGGCTGTCTGCATCAAGTGAGAGTAAATCTGCAAACTCCTTGATCGTCTTAAAAACGAACGGTCCATTCTCCGGTAATGTCATTTCAGTGCCATTGGTCGCTTCCAAAGCCTCTTCAAGTGAAGGTAGATCCAATGCGTTAAATATCGCTTGGATGGCATCCATTTGGTTCCCGGCTTCTGTTTGTTGGCCCACTGAATTGTTGATTGAAAGAGACGTTGCGCTAGCAAAAACAGAACCAAATGATTGGCTGCCCTGGCCGGCACTTGTTCCGGGAGATGAAGTCAGTTGTTGTGACGTAACGCCCAATAAATTTTGCAAAGAGCCGATATTCAATTCTTTTTCACCTCCCTTCAGGCTTCCACCCTTACTATCGTCATTTCGTTAGAAGGCTTGTATACTTCGCGGCATCTTCCGGTGACATTTTCTCTAAAATTGACGCTAATGTGTCCGGTTTCAGTTTTGACAAAATCTGAATTGCCTCTGCATCACTCATTTTTGTTATTACCGGTGCAGCTGACTTGGCTGACATGCTCTCAAACGTCGAAACGATTTCTTTCATGTCTTTTTGTGAATCGTTTTTAGCCGACTTCAGCATTTCGATTTCCGCAAGCAACTCTTGTTGTTTTGCGAGCAAGTTGTCTTTATCTTTATTTGCCTTCTCCAAATCGCTTTGGATTTTTGTCAATTCCGCTTCTTTATTCTGAATTTCTGCTTGGAGGGAAACGACCCTTTCACCTAAGACGAGATCCGTCTGAGCTTTCTCTTTGTCCTCATCCTTCTGTAAGAAAGGAATTGATTTAGTCCATTCGCCCGCTTTATCGAACACATTGACATCAGCCACTTTGGCGATGATTAGAAGAACAGCAGACGCGAAAAGGAGAGGGATTAAGACCCAAAGCAGCAACACCTGAAAAATGCCGATTGACTTCTTTTCCCCTGTGGAAAACTCCTCTGTCTTTTGTTTCGTTTGTTTGACCACATTACCACCCATTTTCTTTTCTAGTGAATTGCTGAGTGGAAAGTTCATCTAATCGATTTGCTTCGGATTGTTGCATTTCAAATTGATATCGATTGAGATCTTTTTCCTTCATCTTCTCGTATTTCTTCACTTCGATCGTCTTCTCAAGCAGCTTGTTCTCGTACCAGACCATTTTGGAACGGGCTTTCATGACGAGCGGCTGCAAAGTTTCAATCCGCTTTTCTAAGCTATCGATGAAGCGTGCATAATGATGGATATCTGTAATGAAAAAGCCTGTCGCCATTTTTTCCTGCTGCTCATCCAAAATATCCTCTTTTTTCTTCAGCAAGTCGTAAAGCTCCGTAGCTATTGTTTCAAACTCCTCAATAGCCAGCTTATATTCGCCTTCGGTTTCGTTTTTTTCTTGCTCACGGTATGCGAGCACTTTTTCAAATCGATAATGATAAGGTTTCATCACATACCGCCTCCCATAGCAAGTGAAACCAATTCGTCAATGCTGTCTTCCATTTGCACGTTTTCGTTATAGCTTTGCTTCAAGAACTTCGTGATGAGTGGCTCGTATTCTATCGCATCATCAATTTCTTTCGATGTTCCTCGCTTATAGGCTCCGATATTGATAAGATCTTCGGATTTATCGTACGTATAATATAATTCTCGAAGTTTTTCGGCCGCCTTGACGTGTTCTGGGCTGGCAATATGGTTCATTAACCGGCTGACGCTTTTTAGCACATTAATGGCTGGATATTGTCCTTTATTGGCAAGTGTACGATCCAAAACAATATGGCCATCAAGAATTCCTCGCACCGCATCTGCAATTGGTTCATTCATATCATCGCCATCTACAAGAACGGTATAAAACGCCGTGATGGCCCCTTTATCATTCGTTCCAGAACGCTCAAGCAATTTCGGCAGAATCGAAAAAACAGAAGGCGTATAACCCCGGGTTGCAGGTGGTTCTCCAACAGCCAATCCGATTTCCCTTTGTGCCATGGCAACGCGGGTGACCGAATCCATCATGAGCATGACATTCATCCCTTTGTCACGGAAGTATTCAGCGATGGCTGTTGCCGTGAAAGCTCCTTTGATGCGCATCAATGCAGGTTGGTCGGAGGTAGCAGCCACAACAATTGTTCTTTTTAATCCTTCCGGCCCTAAATCCCGTTCAATGAATTCCCGAACTTCCCGTCCCCGTTCACCAATTAATCCGATGACATTTAGATCAGCTGTCGTATTTCGAGCAATCATGCCAAGTAATGTACTCTTCCCGACGCCAGAACCTGCAAAGATCCCGACACGTTGCCCATTACCGACTGTCAGCATTGAGTCGATCGCTTTCACTCCTACCGCCAGTTTTTCATCTATCGGTTTCCGGCTCAAAACATTGGGCGGTTCCTGTTCTGTTCTTACAGTCGCCAAGCCTTTTGGCAACGGACTTTGATCGATCGGCTTTCCTAAGGAATCCAGCACTTTGCCGATCAAATTCATGCCGACTTTTACTTCCAGTGGTTTGCCGGTGCACTCTACTAAGCAGCCGCTTGAAATATCATGGATATTGGAATAAGGCATGAGGATCACGATTTCTTCGCGGAAGCCGACAACTTCCGCCAGCATGACGGACTCCCCGCTTCCTTTATGATTCAAATGGATGAGACAGACATCTCCAATGGAACTCTCCGGACCTTGCGACTCAATCATCAGTCCTACGACACGTGCTACCCTGCCGTATTTCCTGAACGTATTCAGCTTAGGAATGACTTCGGATAATTCTCCCGCTTTTTTCACTTCATTCTCCGCCTTCCAAGATTTCCACGAGTTTTTCTTTTAATTCATTCAACTGTTCATCGACAGAGACGACAATCCGTCCGTGATTCGTTTCAATCGTACATTCGGTGGAATCAAAATCCTCATTGGCAAAAATCAGGAAAGGGACATCTGGAGGGAAAATCGCTGCAAGTTCCGTCCGGTTTTCAGAAAGCAATGGGTAGTACTCCGATGAAACATACAATTTTATTTCTTTCATTTCCCTGGCTTCCTTCAAACCTCTTTTGACGATCGATAAAAATGCTTCATCGTCTTGTTCCAGCTTTAAACCTAAAATTCGCTCTGCTGTTGAAATGGCGAGATCTAAGATGACTCGTTCTTGGCTTTCTAAATACTTCGCTGAATTTTCTTGGGACATCTGGGTTACTTTGTTGGCGCGATGAATTGCGTCCTGCATCTCTGCAAGCGCTTTGTTCCGGCCATCTTCAAAACCTACCTGGAATCCTTCCTCATAAGCTTGCTGCTGCAATACATTCTTTTCTTGCTGCCATGCTTCTTGCATCGCGGCAATATCTGTTGAAGCCATTTCACGCATTTGTTCGATTGCGTTCTTTTCCAGTTCAATCGCTTGTCTTGCATCGCTTAATAATAGATCTCGTTCTTTCAGTACTGCATCCATTGTCAGTTGTTCTTTCACGCCTTCCGGTGCAGGCGGGCGCAGATTTCGGATTGCAATCTCTTTAATATTCGCCGCCTCGGAAATCGTGTGGATAGATCGAAAGATTTTAGACAATGACGTCATCCCCTCCGCCTCGGGCTATGATAATTTCACCGGAGTCTTCCAATCTGCGGATGATCGAAACAATTCTGCTTTGCGCTTCTTCCACATCACGCAAGCGAACCGGCCCCATAACATCCATTTCCTCCTGGAAGGATTCCGCCATGCGCTGGGACATATTTTTGAAAAGAATTTCTTTGACTTCTTCGCTGGATACTTTCATTGCCAATATAAGATCCTCATTTTCACATTCACGGATGATCCGCTGAATAGACCGGTTATCCAATGTAACAATATCTTCGAATACGAACATTCTCTTCCGGATTTCTTCTGCCAGTTCCGGATCTTGTATTTCAAGCGCATCGAGGATTGTTTTTTCCGTTGCACGATCCACGCCGTTCAACACTTGAACAACCGCATCGACACCGCCCGTTTCTGTGAAGTCCTGCGTCACTGTAGAAGACAGCTTTCTTTCAAGTACCGCTTCAATTTCACTGATGACTTCCGGTGACGTCGAATCCATCGTAGCGATCCGTTTGGCGATATCCGCCTGTACCTCTTGAGGCAAGGAGGACAGAATCATTCCTGCCTGCTCCGCCTCTAAGTAAGATAAAATCAGTGCAATGGTTTGTGGATGCTCGTTTTGTATAAAATTCAGTATTTGTCCTGGATCTGCCCGTCTTGCAAAGTCGAATGGACGAACTTGCAAGGAAGAGGTCAAACGATTGATAATCGCTTGGGCATGTTCTTTCCCGAGTGCTTTTTCCAACACGGTCTTTGCGTAGCCAATACCGCCCTGTGTAATGTAATCTTGCGCAAGTGCAATATTATGGAATTCCTCAATAATTTCTTCTTTAACAGAACTGTCCACTTTTTTAACGCTGGAGATTTCGAGTGTCAGCCGTTCAATTTCTTCCTCATTCAAATGCTTATAGACAGCCGCAGACACTTCTGGACCGAGCGAGATGAGGAGGAGTGCCGCTTTTTGTTTACCAGACATGCCCTTTTCTTTCTTAACCACGATTCATCCCTCCATCAATCCTCGGCAATCCAAGTCCGCAATAATTTCGCAAACTCTTCCGGCTTCTCTTTTGCCATCTTTTCAAGCTGCTTTCTTCTTACAGTTGCTTCTGTTTCATGTTCCACATTGATGTCGTCAACATTTAACGTCTCCCGCTGCTCTTCCATAATCAGTTCTTCTTCCAGCTCCCGCTCTTTTCTCCGGTTGCGGATGTAAGCGAAGACTAGAATGCCGATAACAACTAGAAGAGCTGCACCAATTGCATAAACCCACCAAGGGATACCTGCCGGCTCGTCGGAAGCAGCAATCGCTTTTCCGTTGAATGTTTGAACAGACAATGCGATTTTACTGTTCCAATAAGCGTCATCCGCTTCAGTTGGAACCAATTCCTTGTCCATCGATGTCTGAATGATTGTGCGCAGAATGTCTTGAATGTCGTTTCTCACTTCTGCCGTCATCGTAGCAGGATCTTGTGGATTCGGCGGTTCTACCATCACTTGCAAACCGATGTCCCGGATTTTATATGGACTTTCAATAATGTCCTTCCGGATACGGTTCACTTCATTGTTAATGGTTTCTTCCAGACGATCGTAATCGCCGTTCGACATATTTCCTTCGACAAAACCTGTACGATTATCTGTCGGGTCTTCCCCTTCAGGTGTTCCGCCAGCCACAGTGCCATTTCCGGAGAAAGTCTCTGTTACCCGCTGAATACTGATCGCTAGGCTGTCCCGCTCATCATCGATCGGTTCAACACGATTCTCTTCCCGGTTTTCCTGTTTGAAATCGATATCCGTCGTGACGGAGACGACTACTTTATCTTGTCCGACCATCGTACCAAGCATCATCTGCACTTTTCGCTGCAATTCGCGTTCAATGGTCTTTTTAATAGCCATTTGGTCCGTAACGTTCGGTCCACTCGCCATATTTCCTGACTCCAAGTCGTAGTATTCGAAGTATTGATTCATAATGACTATGTCGTCAGTTGATAAATTCGGTAAGCTTTTCGATACTAAATTATATAGTCCAGTAATCTGCTGTTCTGTAAATTGATAACCAGGTTCCGTTTTGAGCACGATGGATGCACTGGCATTTTGGACACTTTCATTCAGGAAGACGGATTGAGTTGGCAGCGTGATCATTACTTTTGCATCCTGAACGCCTTGAATTCCTTTTATCAAGTTGGCCAATTCAGTTTGCATCGCGCTTAACTTGATCATATTAAATTCATTGTCCGTCGTTCCAAAACCGGCATTTTGTGAGAAAAACGAGTAGTCTATCGTGCCGGAATGAGGAAATCCTTCTGCAGCCAGGGAAACGAGCAAATCATCCACTCGTTCTTTCGGGACAAGAATTGAGGTTCCGCCTGGTGCAATTTCGTTAGGCACCCCTTGTGCATCCAATTCTTCTTTAATCCGGCCAATTTCCGCACGTGAAACATCTTTATAGAGCGTGACATACTCCGTTCTTGACAAAAAGTAGGTTAAAAATGCAGCCAGTGCGATTACCGCTACAGCAGAGCCGATATATACAGTTTTTTGAGTTTTTGTCCGACTGGACCAGAACTGACTGATGTCAGCTCGGATCTTCGCCAATCTTTCTTTCATTCTAATCCCCCGGTCAGCTTACATAATTAAGAAATCCGTACTTGCTTATCATTTCATCAGACTGGCATACGAATGATTTCTTGGTATGCTTCGACAACTTTATTTCGGATTTCCATCGTGGCATTCAAAGCTACCGAAGCCTTTTGTGCAGCAATCATCACATTATGTAAATCGACTTCTTGGCCCAATGCCAGCTTTTGTGTCAGCCGATCTGATTCGATCTGTTGGTTATTGACATCCTGGATGGCATCTTTCAAAAAAGCACCAAAGCTTTTCTCCGCCTCATGGGGTGTTTGTTGAACAACCGGCTTCATTACGTTTGCGATATTCCCGGAATTCAGGACTGATTGTATAGGCATTTCACTATCTCCTTATCTATTATTATCATTTGCCGATTTCCAAGGCTTTCATCAGCATTGCTTTATTGGCATTTAACACGGTTACATTTGCCTCGTATGATCTTGTCGCGGACATGAGGTCAATCATTTCACGGAGTGGATCTACATTTGGCATTTGGACATAGCCATCTTCATTTGCATCAGGATGGGATGGATTGTAGACAAGTTGGAAGGGGGTTTCAGTATCTTCCTTTATAGAGGAGACCGTCACTCCATATCCTGCTGCCCCTGTAGACTGTTTTCCCATAGCCGCTTGTAGCATGGAAGAAAATTGGCCTTCACGAGGTTGGAAGGAGACGGTTTTGCGGCGGTAAGGCTGCCATTCCCCATCGACCATTTTTCCTCGCGTCGTCTCGATATTAGCCATATTGGATGAAATGACATCCATCCGAAGACGCTGTGCAGTCAATGCGGATGCCGATGTATTCAGACTATGAAAGATGCTCAATGTCAACGTCCTCCCTTAATAACATTTTGCAGTGTGTTAAATTTACCATTCAACCTGTCAACCAGCGCATTGTAATAAATTTGGTTCGCAGCTAAGTCCGCTTGCTCTTTATCCATATCGACTCCGTTTCCGTCTTGCCGATAACGGAAATTTGAATAATTGAAGACGCCTGCATGGGGTGTTCTTTCGGCAAATTCAATATGCAGCTTATTAGTTCGGTACGCTTTGACAACATTCGACTTCTCTCTGTCGAAAACTTCTTGAAAGCTCACGCTTTTCGCTTTGTAATTTGGTGTGTCAACGTTTGCGATATTTTGAGCAATCGTCTTCCCTTTCGTCGAAGAAAAATCCAGCCCCCGTTCTAACAACGACATGGTCGAACCGTATAAATTCATAAAGCCACCCCTTCTTATACTAGTAAACTATTATTAAGAATATTATTTTTTTATATATAAATCTACTTAATACGACATATAATTCATTGTAGCGGATAAGGAAGGAATTTGTCTATAATTTATGATGAAATTCTTATGGTTCCAAACAGCCTTTTTAATTATATAAACGCAAATTTGAATGGTTCTTAGGTACAAAAACTCAAGTTAGTCAGCAATCTTTTTATAGTATTTAAGTACCATCTATTTCATTTTCGACAAAAAAAGACCTCACCCTGTTGGATGAGGCCTTCTCATTTTTTTTAGTTTTTATGTTTTTCCAACTCTTCAAGGAATTTGCTGTTCAATACCTTAATGTACGTTCCTTTCATTCCTAGGGAGCGGGATTCGATTACGCCAGCGCTCTCCAATTTACGAAGGGCATTGACGATAACGGAGCGAGTGATTCCAACGCGGTCCGCAATCTTTGAAGCGACAAGCAAACCTTCATTGCCATCAAGCTCTTTAAAGATATGCTCGATTGCTTCGTGTTCACTGTAAGACAAGGAATTGATCGCCATTTGAACTACCGCTTTGCTGCGGGCTTCGATTTCGATCTCTTCAGCCTTTTCACGAAGGATTTCCATGCCGACTACTGTAGCGCCATACTCAGCAAGGATCAAATCATCTTCGGTGAACTCCTCTTTCAGTCTTGCCAATACTAATGTGCCAAGACGCTCTCCACCTCCGATGATCGGAACGATTGTAGTCAAGCCGTCTTTGAACAGTTCGCGCTCTTCTTCTGGGAACACTGTGTATTCGCTGTATACATCAATATTAGAAGACGTTTCATTTACTTCAAATAATTTTTTTGTATATTCTTCAGGGAACTTGCGGTCTTCAAACATCTTCTTCATCCGCTCATTCTCAATTTGCTGATGAATTTCAAGACCAAGCAATTTTCCTTTTCTGCTGACGATAAATGCATTGCACTCAATGACAGAACTCAATTTTTCCGCCATTTCTTTGAAATTGACCGGTTTCCCTGCTGATTCTTGAAGCATTGCATTAATTTGACGTGTTTTAGCTAATAAAGCCATTTTTCTTTTCCTCCTTAAAATTATGGACATCCCACTAAAGAATATTCTAAAGCTTTTTAATCATTAAATAAACTAAAATGTTCTTCTTAAAGGATAAAATGTGACAAATCTTTGTTTTTTACGATGTTTTTCAACTTTTCGTCGACATAAGCCACTGTAATCTTGATCGTGGAAGGTCCAATTTCGGCCGCCTCATACGATAAATCCTCCAGTAGCTTTTCGAGTATGGTATGAAGGCGTCTTGCCCCGATGTTTTCGGTATTGTCGTTTACTTCAAACGCAATCTCAGCCACTCGTTCAATTGCATCTTCTGCAAATTCAATATGCACTTCTTCAGTTGCCAGAAGTTTCTCATATTGTCGAACAAGAGAGAAATCAGGCTCCTTCAAAATCCTGACAAAGTCATTTTTCGACAATTTATCAAGCTCCACCCGGATTGGAAAACGCCCTTGTAATTCCGGAATGATATCAGAAGGCTTCGACATATGAAATGCACCTGCGGCAATGAACAAAATGAAGTCTGTCTTGACCGCTCCGTATTTTGTCGTAACCGTGGATCCTTCAACGATGGGCAGGATATCACGCTGCACACCTTCCCGCGAAACGTCTGCTGAAGAGCCTCCACTACCGCCTTTGCTTGCGATCTTATCCATTTCATCGATAAAAATGATGCCGGATTGCTCCGCCAGTTCAATCGCTTTTCTGGCGATTTCGTCTTGATCAATCAGCTTATCCGCTTCTTCAGCTTCTAATACCGTTCGTGCATCTTTCACTTTCATCTTCTTTTTGGCTGTCTTTTTCGGCATGAGAGAGGAGAGCGCGTCTTGCATGCTCGCTCCCATTTGCTCCATTCCTGAACCTTGCAGGGCGTCAAACATGGAGGGCTGTTGCATTGTTACATCAACTGTAATCAATTCTTCTTCCAAGTTCCCTGCTCGCAGACGGGCCAATATATCAGATCGCTTCTGCTTTACTTCATTTAATTCGGATTGGTCTGGTTGTTCTTGCTCGACTTTTTGGCCAAAAAGCATTTCAAAAGGGTTTTGCATATTCCCCTTTTTCTTCTTTTCAGGAACAAGCAATTCCACAAGTCGCTCTTCGGCATGCTTTGCCGCTTCATCTTTTACTGCTTCGCGCTGCTGTTCCCGGACAATACGGACACTCGCTTCTGTCAAATCACGCACCATCGATTCAACATCACGTCCGACATATCCCACCTCAGTGAATTTTGTCGCTTCCACTTTAACAAACGGAGCATTGACCAGTCTCGCAATTCTCCTTGCTATTTCAGTCTTCCCAACACCGGTCGGACCAATCATCAAAATGTTTTTGGGAATAACTTCCCGTCTTTCCTCTTCATCCAGCAGACTTCGCCGGTATCTGTTCCTGATCGCAACGGCAACCGCTTTTTTGGCATTATCCTGCCCAACAATATAACGATCTAGATAGGCGGTTAGTTCCCGAGGTGTCAATTCTTGTTTTCTCATCAATCAAGCACCTCCACTATGATCTGATCATTCGTGTACACACAAATTTCAGCCGCCGTTTCAAGTGCAGCCTTCGCTATTTGTTCAGCAGTTAATGAGTCTCCGCTATATTTAGCTAGGGCTCTTCCAGCTGCGAGCGCATAGTTGCCGCCGGATCCGATGGCAAGAATACCATCATCGGGCTCAATGACTTCACCCGTCCCAGATACGAGTAATAACCGGCTCTCATCCGCCACTAGCAGCATAGCCTCCAGCTTTCTAAGGATCCTGTCTCCCCGCCATTCTTTAGCCAGCTCGACAGCAGCACGTTCAAGATTTCCGTTGAATTCGGCTAATTTCCCTTCAAAAAGATCAAACAGCGTAAATGCATCAGCGACAGACCCGGCAAATCCAGCAAGGATTTTGCCCCCAAACAGCCGTCTCACTTTTTTGGCCGTATGCTTCATGACAACAGATTCCCCCATTGTCACTTGTCCATCTCCTGACATGGCACATACTCCTTTGTGCCGTATTGCAAAAATGGTCGTTGAATGGAATTCCATCACTTCACTCACCCTCCTATGCACGCGGATGTGTATTCATATACGTTTTCCGCAAGTGCTCTTTCGTAATATGTGTATACACTTGAGTTGAAGATATATGGCTATGCCCAAGCAATTCTTGGACTGTTCTCATATCCGCCCCATTTGCCAGTAAATGTGTTGCAAACGAGTGGCGGATCATATGTGGGTGGATCTTCGTATGGAGGGAGGCACGCTTCATCAATTCATTCAATACATGCCGTACGCCCCGATCGGTCAACGGTTCGCCTCGCATATTGACAAAAAGAGCTTCATGCTGCCTGTTTTTCATCAGCAGCGGCCTGCCATCAGCGAGATACGTTTCCAAAGCCGATAAAGCAAAACTGCCAAAAGGTATGTACCGCTCTTTTCTTCCTTTCCCCATTACGAGAACAATCCCAAGCGACAGGTCGATATCCCTAATTTTTAAGGCGACCAATTCACTGACACGCATTCCAGTCGCATAGAGCAGCTCCAAAAGCGCCCGGTCGCGTAATGATTTTTTGTCATCCAGACCACAGGCAGCCAAAAGTTCCCCCATTTCCTCCTCATAAAAAAAAGCCGGAAGTCGCTCTTCCTTCTTCGGATGATGCAACAATCGGAATGCATTATCGTTTACCCCGTAACGAGCATTGGCAAACTTGTAGAACGAGCGCAGCGAGGAGATCTTTCTGGATATGGTCGTCCGTGAAAATCCGTTATCATACAGTTTCGTTACGTATAACCGCGCTACTGGATAAGTAACATCCGAAAGATTAAAAATCCCTTCCGCATCCATGAATGCAAAAAACTCGGTGACATCCCTTTCATACTCCGAAACAGTGAAAGATGAAAAGTTTTTCTCAAGTCGAATGTAGGAAATATACGCAGCAAAAGCTTCTTTGGTCACATCGGTCAAGCAATTCACCTCCAGAATGAATCACTCACATATACATTATAACAAAGTTTGAAAAGATTTGAATAGTTTTTAAATAGTAATTTGTGGTAATCTTTAGAATCCAACTTTTTACATGAATACTCGAAAATGTCGACTACTTACTCTATTCAAAAGTCATCCACGATTCACTATACAGCAATCGACACTCCCGCCGCAATCAATTCGTATTGAGTTAAAAGGGTTTATGTTACGTATTCACCGGATCGTCACAATTTATTCAAATTACGCAGGCTATCCTTTTCCTGTTCCTGGAATCTAAACTGTTTAATTTTCCACAATAGGAAAGAGCTGCCCCAGTAATCAGGGGCAGCCCGCTATCACAATGTAACGGATGTACGGAAACTTTCTAGCGCCTCCAGCGCCCTTCCGGCATGTTTCTCCGCTCTCTCCACTTTTGACTTGACACGTTCACCCAAATCAGGAAACAGTCCAAAATTGACATTCATCGGCTGGAAATTTCTCGGATCGGCTTCTGTAATATATCGTGCCATGCTTCCAAGTGCCGTCTCCTTAGGAAAAAGAATCGGTTCCTTGCCCAGCGCCAGCATGGCGGCATTAATTCCGGCAATTAACCCGGAACCGGCGGATTCCACATATCCTTCCACACCAGTCATCTGACCAGCGAAGAACAAATTCTCTTTTGATCTCAATTGATATGTCGATTTTAGCACCTTTGGAGAATTGATGAAAGTATTGCGATGCATGACACCGTAACGAACAATCTCCACGTTCTCCAAACCAGGAATCAATTGGATGACTTCTTTCTGTGCTCCCCATTTCATATGCGTCTGGAAGCCGACGATGTTGTACAGTGTACCTGCTGCATCATCCTGCCTTAGCTGGACGACCGCTCTTGGACGTTTCCCTGTTTTAGGATCTTCCAGGCCAACTGGTTTTAGCGGCCCAAACAACAATGTCTTTTCTCCACGTTGGGCGAGTACTTCCACCGGCATACACGCTTCAAAATACACTTCTTTCTCGAACTCTTTCAATGGAGCTACTTCAGCAGATACGAGTGCATCGTAAAACCTTTTAAATTCCTCATCGTCCATAGGACAATTTAAATAGGCCGCTTCTCCTTTATCATAACGGGATTTCAAATATACCTTTTCCATATCAATGGAATCCTTTTCAATGATCGGCGCAGCCGCATCGTAAAAGTATAAGTATTCTTCCCCGGTCAGCTCCTTGATCTTCTCTGCTAATGCAGGAGATGTCAGAGGCCCCGTCGCAATCACTGTGATCCCTTCCAGCAGTTGCGTGAGATCTGTCACTTCTTCGTTAATCACTTCAATCAGCGGGTGATTTTTAATTTGCCCGGTCACATTGCCTGCAAATTCATGACGGTCTACAGCAAGTGCCCCGCCAGCAGGTACTGCACATTGATCTGCGGACTCGATGATTAGGGAGCCCAGCCGTCTCATCTCTTCTTTGATAATCCCGACAGCGTTCGTTAAATTGTTGGCACGCAGTGAATTACTGCATACTAGTTCCGCAAACTTATCCGTATGATGTGCGGGTGTCTGTTTGACAGGACGCATCTCATACAATCGGACATTTACACCTCGGGACGCAATCTGCCATGCCGCTTCACTTCCTGCCAGGCCGGCTCCTATTACGTTTACGACTGGACGCATTTCCTCACTCTTTTCCTGCATCATTCTTGCACGTTTTCTTTATAATCACATTCCGTACATTGTATCTGAATGCCTTTTTTTAATCTTTTTTCAACTAATGTATTTTGACATTTCGGGCATGGACGTGCAATCGGTTTATCCCATGATACATATTCGCATTCAGGGTAACGGTCACAGCCATAGAAAATCCGTTTTGTTTTGCTCTTTCGTTCAACGACCTGGCCTTCTTTACAGGAAGGACATGTGACGCCGATCGGCTTAACGATCGCTTTCGTATTTCTGCAATCCGGGAAATTGGAACAAGCCATAAATTTCCCGAAGCGCCCCATCTTAAATACCATCGGAGAGCCGCACTTTTCGCAATCTTCCCCGGCAGGCTCGTCTTTAATTTCGATTTTCTCCATCTCTTCGTCAGCCACTTGGACGTGCTTTTCGAAATCCCGATAGAATTCATCGATGACTTGCTTCCACGGAACCTCGCCTTCTTCAACATCGTCCAGGCTCTTTTCCATTTCAGCAGTAAACTCAATATCGATAATATCCGGGAAGTACTGATTGACCGCCTGATGGACAATCTCACCTAACTCGGTAGGAACGAAGCGTTTGGCATCTAATGTGACGTAACCTCGCTTTTGAATTGTATCAAGAGTTGGCGCATATGTCGATGGCCTGCCTATTCCTAGTTCTTCCAGTGTCTTGACAAGCCTTGCCTCTGAATAGCGAGGAGGCGGTTGGGTAAAATGTTGTTTCGGCTCGATTTCGAGACTTTTCACCTTTTCACCCGTTTCCAACGGCGGGAGAATAGACTCTTTCTCTTCCTCCTGGTCTTCGTCGCTTTCGATGTACACTTTCATAAACCCCGGAAATTTCACTTCGGATCCAGTCGCTCGGAACTTCACATCTCCGTTTAGCAAGTCTGCAGTGACTGTATCCAAAATAGCAGGAGACATTTGGCTGGCAACAAACCGTTCCCAAATTAATTTATACAGACGAAGTTGATCTCTAGAAAGGTATTCCTTCATTGATTGAGGCGTTCTCATGACAGAAGTCGGACGTACCGCCTCATGGGCATCCTGAGTATTGGCTGATTCCTTGCCTTTCGGCTTCCCAGGCACCGAGACAAACTCCTTGCCGTACATCGTCTCAACAAATGAAACTGCCTCAGATCTTGCTGTATCGGAAATACGGGTAGAGTCTGTACGCATATAACTGATCAGACCGACACTGCCTTCCTTGCCGACATTAATCCCTTCATACAGCTGCTGGGCAAGCATCATTGTTTTCCGTGCACGGAAGTTCAATTTCCGTGCGGCCTCTTGCTGCAATGAAGATGTAGTAAATGGCGGCGAAGGATTTCTTTTCCGTTCCTTTTTGATAACGTTTACAACTTCAAACATGTCCCCGTTCAAAGTCTTCAGCGCCTCGTCGACTTGTTCCTTTGTCGATAGTTTAACTTTTCCTTCCGTGTTGCCATAGTACGCAGCCTCGAATGAACTGCCGTCTTTTTGGAATTTACCTCCGATGGACCAGTACTCTTCAGGCTGGAAAGCTTTTATTTCTTTCTCCCGGTCAACAATCAGACGGAGAGCTACAGATTGAACCCTACCTGCTGATAGGCCCTTTTTAACTTTTTTCCAAAGGATCGGGCTGATGTTATAACCGACCAGACGATCCAATACACGCCTTGCCTGCTGTGCATCCACCCGATTCATATCTATTGGACGTGGATGTTTAAAAGATTCCTTAATGGCATCTTTCGTTATTTCATTGAATACAACGCGGCAATCCGAATCAATATCGATGCCGAGCTGATGAGCCAAATGCCAAGCAATTGCTTCCCCTTCGCGATCCGGGTCAGCCGCGAGAAAGACTTTCTTAGCTTTTTTCGCATCTTTTTTTAACTCTTGCAGAATAGGCCCTTTTCCGCGTACCGTAATATATTTCGGTTCGTAATTATTTTCGGTGTCTACACCCATTTGGCTGCGCGGCAGATCACGCAAATGACCGATCGATGCCCGCACCTTATATTTTTTCCCCAAATAGCGTTCAATGGTTTTCGCTTTTGCCGGGGATTCCACTATTACTAAATAATCCGCCATAACTTTGCTCCTCCTCAAGAGGTACCCTTTTAATCAAAAAAGTATATTATTTGTTATCTTCTAACCAGCATACCTTTTTCTGCTGGCAACTTAAAAGAATATCTGTTGCAAAATGTATAACAGATTTGAATTAAAATCAACCTTTTCAATATCAAGACCTCCAAAAAGCTCCTTCTCAGAAGGCAGTTTCGATGATTTGAAAGCCGTTCCAGACAGGGTTTGCTCCTTCTTCGATTAATTTATTCGGACCGATCGATAAAGGAGAGGTTATAGGCCCTGGAACCGCGTATACGACCTTTCCGTGATCGAGGGCATGTTCTACCGTACTCATCGTGCCGCTCCTCTCCGCGGACTCTGTGACGACCACAGCATCCGCTAATCCGCTAATGATTCGATTTCTCATAGGAAAGGTCCATCTGGCAGGCTGCACGTATGGAGGGTATTCCGTAACAAGCAGATGATCTTTTGCAATTCTGGAAGCAAGCATTGCATTTTCTTTAGGATATACATGAAAATGGCCGCTGCCTAGCACGGCAATTGTTTGACCGCCATACTCAATTGCTGCTTCATGGGCAAGTGCATCAGCACCTTTTGCCAGTCCTGAGACGATAACTATGCCGTGTTTTACCAGCGGAGGAACAATCATAGAGAGGGCCGTTCTGGAATATTCCGAAGCCTTTCTCGAGCCGATGATCGATATTTTTGCAGGGGCACTGAACAATGTAGTGTCCCCTTTTGCATAGAGGACTGCCGGGGGATCAATAAGCCGCTTTAAATCGTTCGGGTAGTGGGAATGTGTGATAGGAATGGGGGTAATGCCTTCTTGGCGATATAGGCGATCTAAAGGGGTTTGGTCAAGTTCTCGTAGCCGATCGCTCAATCGCTCGGCTTTGCTGATAGGTAGTCGCAACAATCGCGATAGCAGTTCAGGCTTCATCGCAGCCAGCCTTTCCAGTTCGGGGTCTATCTCGAATAGTGGCTGGATCCGATTCCAAGGAACAGGATAAATATAATGCAGGCGGAGCAGCTGGCGCTCCAATGGACTGTACAATTGGTCAACCTCCTTAGAAATAATAGCAAAATGCAGTATGCCATTACAGCATACTGCATTCGTCATTAATGAGTTTTACACTTGTCGTAGATGCCTTTTTCCTTAATGACTTTAATTAAAGTTTCGCCGATTACAGATGGTGTATCCGCTACTTCAATACCTGCTTCTTTCATCGCTTTGATTTTTTCAGCAGCAGTTCCTTTACCGCCGGAAATGATAGCGCCAGCATGACCCATACGCTTTCCTGGAGGTGCAGTTTGTCCACCGATGAAGCCTACAACAGGCTTCGTCATGTTGGCTTTAACCCACTCTGCCGCTTCTTCTTCAGCAGTACCGCCGATTTCCCCAATCATTACAACAGCGTATGTTTCAGGGTCTTCGTTGAATGCTTTTAGAACATCGATGAAGTTCGTGCCGTTAACAGGGTCTCCACCGATACCAACAGCTGTCGTCTGGCCGATTCCAGCTTGGCTCAATTGGTGAGTCGCTTCGTACGTAAGCGTACCAGAGCGGGATACAACACCAACATGGCCTTTCGTATGGATATAGCCAGGCATGATGCCGATTTTACACTCGTCAGCCGTGATGACGCCTGGGCAGTTCGGGCCGACAAGACGTGTTTTCTTGCCTTCCATGTACCGCTTTACTTTTACCATATCAAGAACAGGAATATGTTCAGTGATACAAATTGTCATATCCAATTCTGCATCCACTGCTTCCAAAATCGCATCAGCTGCGAATGGAGCTGGTACATAAATAACAGAAACGTTAGCCCCTGTAGCTTTTACAGCTTCTTCAACTGTATTGAAGACAGGTACGCCTTCCACTTCTGTGCCGCCTTTACCCGGTGTAACACCGCCGACGATTTTTGTACCATACTCAAGCATTTGTTTTGTATGGAAAAGTGCTGTAGATCCTGTAATACCTTGTACAATCACTTTAGTATCTTTATTAATATAAATAGCCATTGTTTGTCCCTGCCTTTCTTAGCCTACGAGTTCAACAATCTTTTGTGCACCATCAGCCATTGTATCGGCAGCGATGATGTTAAGTCCTGATTCGTTCAATAGAGCTTTACCTTTGTCGACATTTGTCCCTTCAAGTCGAACAACAAGAGGTACTTCAAGGCCGACTTCCTTAGCAGCTGCGATGACACCTTCAGCAATTACGTCACACTTCATGATACCGCCGAAGATATTGACGAAAATTCCTTTAACGTGCTCATCAGAAAGGATGATTTTGAACGCTTCTGTAACTTTTTCAGCTGTCGCGCCGCCCCCAACGTCAAGGAAGTTTGCGGGTGAACCGCCGTAATAGTTGATTGTATCCATCGTAGCCATCGCAAGTCCTGCACCATTGACCATGCAGCCGATATTGCCATCTAGGGAAATATAGCTTAGGTCATATTTGGAAGCTTCAATTTCTTTCGCATCTTCTTCATCGAAGTCGCGAAGTTCTACGATATCCTTATGACGGTACAAGGCATTGTCGTCAAAGTTGAACTTTGCATCCAAAGCGAGTACATTGTCATCGCCAGTTACGACGAGTGGGTTAATTTCAACGATGGAAGCGTCCTTCTCAACGAATACTTGATAAAGGCCCGTCATGAATTTTGCCGCTTTATTCACAAGATGGGATGGGATGTTCATGTTGAATGCCATGCGTCTTGCTTGGAAACCAGTAAGGCCGACAACCGGATCAATTACTTCTTTGAAAATCTTTTCCGGTGTGTTTTCAGCCACTTCCTCGATGTCCATACCACCTTCTTCTGATCCCATTAATGTAACGCGATCAGTGGCACGGTCAACGACTAGGCCGATGTAGTATTCTTTTTTGATGTCAGAGCCTTCTTCAATTAGAAGTCTCTTAATTTCCTTGCCTTCTGGACCTGTCTGGTGAGTGACAAGTGTTTTCCCAAGTAATTCTTTTGCATATTCACGCACTTCATCAAGATTCTTAGCAATCTTGACTCCGCCCGCTTTACCACGGCCGCCTGCATGGATTTGTGCCTTTACTACGACAACATCCGTACCGAGTTCCTTAGCCGCTTTTACAGCTTCATCGGGAGAGAATGCTACCCGACCGTTTGAAACAGCGACGCCATAGTCTCTTAGCAGCTGTTTTCCTTGATATTCATGGATATTCATCTTACATCCTCCAATCGAACTTGTAACTATTATTTACTGCCCTATCTATTGTAGTAAACCTGTCATATAATGTCCACAATTGTCTTTCGCAGATTTAATGATTTTCGACAGATTTCACACTGTTTTTTCCATATTCCCTATCCAATTGGTAAATGTATGCAAACACTTCGGCCACTGCCTGGTATAATGGCTCCGGAATTGTTTCATTTACATCTAGATTTCCAAGAAGTTCAATTAACGTAGGATCCTGCTGAACGGGTACGCCATGCTCCATCGCTTTTTCCAAAATATTATCTGCAATCTTGCCTTTCCCCTTCGCAACCACTTTGGGAGCCTCTAAAGAACCCGGATCATAGGATAAGGCGACCGCTTCATGCCGCTTATGTTTGTTTTCCTTCATATCCTGAAATCAATCCCGTTCTCCCTGCTCTGCTCGGCAGGTTTTTGTCTCATCTCTTCGGCAAAGGGTTTGAAAAACACACCAGACAGATGATAATCCGCATTTTCCAACCCTTCTCTCAATCTGTTTGTAAATAAATCACCAACCGGTTTCAGCTCTGCTTTTTCATTAAAAATCGTTACAGTCACAATCCGGCTTTGCACCTGCATGTCCACAATCGTTTTGTCAAGCGCTTCAAGATCCAAGTAAAATAATATTCTTGCATAATCCGGATCGATTTGATCGTTTTCTTTCATTCTCCCGTTCCATTGCAGCGTAGCGTCGATTTTTCTACCGAAAAATGAAATGGGCACTTGCATGATCAATTGGTAGTTCAAGGATGTTTCGCCGGATAGCAGGGAAGGTCCATTGAACCTGGCAATGACCGCTTCCGCCAAGTCCCGCACAGCGGGAGATGCAGCAGGGTCATGGATGAGCGAGAGCAATTGCGGTTTTAATGAGCGCGCCAGCTGGGCTGCTGCATCGGAGTCCTTATTGGCAAGACCAGCTTCATACTGCAAGCCAAAAGACTTTGCGATCGTTTGCATCGCATCTTTTATTAAATGACCATTGAGATTCTCTGCCAACTTCTCATTCGCTTCACTCGCCAGCCCTTGAACAGCCGGATTACTGGACTCGGCTGCCATTTGAAAGAGATTGCGCAGCTCCTGCCCAGTCTTATTGCCTGCCAGCAGGGAGGTCATCGGATCTGTCTCTTGCATAAGCGGCTGCGCCGTATGGTGCGCTACGACGGCACGGACAACCATTTCGGTCAGTCGTTGTAGTGGCTCTGCAAGGGAACCTGCCTGGGTTGATTGCAATCGTTCCGTTGCCATATTAATAGAAGCCTTTTGTTCGTTTGAGAGCCAGGTCGCCAACTTCAGTTCATTTTTCAATAAAGTAACTGCGGCAGGATCCTTTCCGGATGAATGTAATACATTTTGTAACAGGGCCACGATTCGGTCCGTGCTGCCAGGCGGCATTGTCTGTTGCGTCATACGTTCTACGCTGCCTGTTTCCAAAGCGCTTATTCCAGAGAGGTTTTGGGGGACAGTGGCTGGCGCTGATTCCACACGGCCGGCTACTATGTCATGGAGAATGCTTGGAAAGTTAGCTAGCGATGCCCTTGCAGGCAAGAGATCCGCTTTTTTCAGCCATTGTAACACTTGGAACCTTTCCTCATTCGGTACTGTTTTATCTATCAACTTCAGGATTGCTTCATTTAGAATCAATTTTGCTGCAGCTTCATGGCCGCCTTTCGTTACGGCTGCCAAGGAGTCCATTAGGGTATTTTTTGTAGCGGGAGGGATGGAAGAATCTTCACTCAACACTACTTGCAATGCTTGAAGCAACGGGTGCAGCGGTTCTTTCCCCACTACACCGAGAATAGCGCTGAAATTGGTTTCCGTTAGGGGCAACTTCAATTCCATTAGTTTTCCAATAGCAGCAAGGGCGGCTGTCTGTTGCTTGCCGGCAATGGTTCCCAGCAATTTTTCAGCCTGAATTAACTGCTCCTTCGAAACGGGAATCTTATTTTTCAACATGAAAGCAAGAAGACTTTGCATCTCCTTTGTTTTTGGAAGGTCCAAAGATTCCAGTAAACTCGCAATTTGTTTTCCTTGGCTTTCACTCGATTGCATGGGACCCGAAACGATTTTCAATTGCAACTCGGGTTCGACCGATTCCACTTGAAAATAATAGGCGTCGCCCGCTTTCATCGGAACTTCCAATCGCGCAAGCATTCGATTGTTTCCGATTTGAATTTCAGCCATTTGGCCGGGGAATAATTGTTTGACACTTCCGTGGAACATTTGGCCTTCCCGCAGGACAATCGGCTTACTATTATTTTGTGCGAAGGATCCTCCTGTGACTTGATTGATCATCGGATGGCTCATCAGCAAACAAGCCCCTTTCCATTACTGTTTTTACCGGTTCAAACGTTTTTCTGTGAATTTCACATGGGCCATAGGCATATAAGGCTTCCACATGCTCTTCCGTTCCGTAGCCTGCATTTTGCTTAAAATTGTACATCGGATATTTTTCATGGAACTGCTCCATCAAGTCGTCCCTTGTTGTTTTCGCGAGGATTGAAGCAGCTGCGATCGCCAAGCTTTTGGCATCCCCTTTTATGACAGAGACAGCCTCACAGCCGGTATGCAGGGGCATTGCGTCAGCAAGGACGACATCCGGACGGACATGCAGCTCCGCGATTGCAGTCTCCATTGATGCTTTTGTTGCAGAATAAATATTCAGTTCATCAATGCGCTTTGCAGTTTGTATATGTATTGAATAACTGATGGCGATTTGTTTAATTAATTCCGCCAGACGGATACGCTCGTGTTTCGGAATTTTTTTTGAATCGTCCAGTCCTATAAGTACTTCCGTTTCTTTTGGTAAGATAACTGCCGCACAAACGACCGGTCCTGCAAGAGGCCCTCTTCCGGCTTCATCAATTCCCGCCAGCATTGCACCATCGAACCGTTTATACGATTCGTCAAATTGTACTTTTTCCATGTATGCCGCTTCTTTAATCAATCGTTTTTCATACCGGCGCTGCCAGCGTTTCAGTTCATTTTTCACTCCAGCCCGAGAATCTTTTGCTAATTCAACCATCCACGACTCAGGCACTTCCGTATTTTGCAGCCGCTCGGCAATTTCCTTTATTGTTTTCATCCGTACACCTTCTGACACTAGTATTGTTCCTTAGCCTATTATATCGACAAAATAACGTAAGAATCGATACCCATTCTAAGAAAAGGCCCATTTATCCATCCCGCAGCCTATGACAAATCAAAAAAGCTGATGCAATTAATCCATCATTGCATCAGCTTGCTCTTCCATCTCGCTCACAAAATCGAATGTCAGCTTCCCTAGGAGCTCATTTCGAATATCTTGTACAATTAACTCGGCCACTTTTTCATAATCAATTTCTCCGCCAGCCGCATACACTTTCCGGTTTTCACCGACTTTATCGAATACAGCAGCGATATCTTCGCCAACCGTACTAATATGATAGCGTTCGGAAAGCCGTTCAGGATAGTGTTGTTCCAGAAACCGCAGGCCATAGACAGCCAGGTTTTCCATATTGACAATCGTATCCTTGATGGCACCTGTCAGCGCCAGCTTGTAGCCGACCGATTGATCCTCGAATTTAGGCCAAAGGATTCCTGGAGTATCGAGGAGTTCCAGTTCCTTTCCGAACTTGATCCATTGCTGTGCTTTTGTCACGCCGGGTTTATTTCCGGTTTTGGCAATATTCTTCTTGGCCAGCCGGTTGATCAGCGTTGATTTTCCTACATTCGGAATCCCGACGATCATTGCCCGTATTGCTCCCGGCCGGATTCCTCTCCGTTTCATCCGCTCAATCTTAGGTGCCAGGATTTCTTTTGCAGCTTTCGTAACGGCTTGCAGCCCTTTTCCTTCAAACGAGTTGATGGCGACCGCATGGATCTCTTTACTTTCAAAATACCGGATCCATTTGGCTGTTTCCCTGTCATCAGCCAAATCCATTTTATTCAATATGAGCAGCCGCGGCTTTTGCCCGAGCACTTCATCAATCATCGGATTTCGGGAGGACAGCGGCAATCTCGCGTCTATTAATTCAAAAACAATATCGACCAGCTTCAGCTGCTCGGTAACTTCCCTTCTGGCTTTCGCCATATGACCCGGAAACCATTGAATGGTCATTTATCATCAAACCCTTTCCATCATTTCACCATGCCGAAGTCTTCGATGGGCCAGAAGATAAATTTTGTACTGCCAATGATTTCATCAATTGGCACAGCGCCAATATGTCTGGAGTCTTTACTTTTTCTTCGGTTATCACCCATTACGAAAACATATCCCTCCGGAACGGTTTTCCTGTCAATCTTCTCTTCCAGTGTAAAGTCTTCTGTCAACGGACCATCTGTGACCGTCTCTTTGTATTGATCCAAATACGGCTCGTCATAGGCTTTCCCGTTCACATACAAGACATCATCCTTGTATTCCACTGTATCTCCCGGCAAGCCGATGACCCGCTTGATATAATCCTTTTGTTCGGGTGCATGAAAGACGACGATATCGAAACGGTTCGGCGTCCCGATGGTATAGCCGATTTTATTGACGATCATCCGATCCCCGTCCTCCAATGTCGGCATCATAGAAATGCCGTCCACTACGATAGGCGTAAATAAGAAAATACGTATGATGGCAGCAAGCCCGAAAGCAATCAGTAAGGCTTTTATCCATTCCAGTGTTTCATTTTTCGTCTTTTTCTCTTTCATTGTCTGAACCTCCTGAGTACTTCCTATAGTTATTGTACCTTTTATCCGTACTCCAGGCAAAAAGAAAGAAGGCCATATTGCAGGCCTTCTCTGATGTTCGTATGATTAGCGAATTTCTTTGATACGTGCAGCTTTTCCGCGTAGGTTGCGAAGGTAGTACAATTTCGCACGGCGTACTTTACCACGGCGTGTCACTTCGATTTTTGCAATCTTTGGCGTGTGTACAGGGAATGTACGTTCAACACCAACACCACCCGAGATTTTACGGACAGTGAAAGTTTCGCTGATTCCGCCTCCACGACGTTTGATTACAACACCTTCGAAGATTTGGATACGTTCGCGAGTACCCTCGATGATTTTCACGTGCAAGCGGACAGTGTCCCCAGGACGGAAACTTGGAAGATCAGAACGAAGTTGATCTTTTGTTACTTCTGCAATAATGTTTTGCATGTTTTTCTCTCCTTATTCACAGATGCTCTTGCAACATTTCCTGTGCAGCGGAACACCAGTCAGTACGGCTTCACATAGAAGCACATAGTAGATAGTACCATAGAATGTGCTATGGTGCAAGGCATCTCATTCAATTTTCTTGCCGTTTCAGCTGTTCCAAAACCTTTTGCTGATGAGCCGTTAACGGGGCGGTTTCCAGCAGGTCTTTTCTACGTTCATATGTCCGTTTGAGCGACTGTTCTTCGCGCCATTTTTCAATTTCCGCATGATTCCCGGACAACAGCACCTCTGGCACTTTCATCCCTTCAAAATCCGCTGGGCGTGTATACTGAGGGTGCTCAAGCAAGCCGGTAGAGAAGGAGTCGAGTACAGGGGAATCGGAATTCCCAAGCACATTTGGAAGCAGCCTGACGACGCTGTCGATCATCGCCATGGCGGCAAGCTCGCCGCCTGTTAAAATGAAATCTCCAATCGACAGCTCATCCGTGACGAGATGTTCGCGGATTCTTTCGTCGTACCCTTCATAATGGCCGCAAAGGAAAATGAGCTGCTCTTCCGAAGCCAGTTCTTCGGCCTTTTTCTGGGTGAACGTTTCGCCTTGCGGGCACATTAGAATGATGCGTGGACGTTTCTCCGATTTTGCAGTTAACTCCTTAACCGCCGCAAAGAGAGGTTCTGGTTTTAATACCATTCCCGCCCCTCCGCCGTATGGATAATCGTCAACCTTTTTATGCTTATTCGGAGAATATTCCCGGAAATCGACGACTCCGAACGAGACAGCTCCGTTCTCCTGCGCCTTTTTCATGATAGAAGATTGAAGAACCCCCTCAAACATCTCAGGAAATAACGATAACACATCGATTTTCATCATGAGAGAAGGCCTTCCATTGGCTCGATAATTATTTTCTTCTCTTCGATATCCACTTCTTTTACGACGTCCTCGATATACGGAATATAATGTGGTTTTCCTTTTTCAGGGGTCACTGTCCAAACATCATTAGAACCCGTTTCCAATATTTCGGTCACTTTCCCGAGCTCTTCTCCTGAATCCGTAAAGACCGTACAGCCAATGATTTCGTGGTAATAAAATTCGCCTTCTTCCAAATCGCCCAGCTGCTCTTCAGATACTTTTAGGATACCATCTCTATATTTCTCTACATCATTAATATTCATATGGCCTTCAAACGTAAGAAGGTCAAAATTCTTATGGCGGCGGTGTGTCGCCACTGTTAACGTTAAAGGCTTCTTTTCATTCGGAAGAAATAAAGCCAGCTTACTTCCGACCGCATACCGTTCCTCCGGAAAGTCCGTCCGTGAGATAACCCGGACTTCACCGCGAATCCCATGCGTATTCACTATTTTCCCGACATTAAACCATTGCATGCTGCTCACCTTCCTTTAAGTCCCATAATAAGGAGCCGATCCTCCAATGCTTTGATTGGACAGAATCAGTGTAGACGAAAAAAGGAAGAAACATAAGTTCCTTCCTTTAGTCGACTATGTCTAGGTAAACTTTCTTACCGTGGTGACTTCCTGCTGCTGAATAAACAATAGTACGTATTGCTTTCGCCACACGTCCCTGCTTCCCGATCACCTTTCCCATATCTTCGGGATTCACGGAAAGTTTGTACGTAATCCGATGTGACTGTTCATCGACATCGATTTGGACATCTCCCGGATGATCGACTAACGGTTTAACAATTGTTTCAATCAGCTGCTTCATGTCCACCCCTCCTGATTATTTACCGTATTTTGCGTTGTGGAATTTCTCCATGATGCCTTGTTCAGAGAACAGATTACGAACTGTATCTGATGGTTTCGCACCATTTTGAAGCCATTTAAGCGCTAGTTCTTCATCGATTTTCACTTCAGCCGGCTTCGTTAGTGGATTGTATGTTCCCACTGTTTCGATTTGACGACCATCACGTGGTGAACGTGAATCTGCTACTACAATACGATAGAAAGGAGTTTTCTTTGCTCCCATACGTTTAAGACGAATTTTTACTGACATTTTTACTTGCACCTCCGAATAGTTTCACACAAGATAGTATATTATCAAGCTTTCTCATGTTTGTAAAGTGTTTTTTCTTAACACCCTGCTGATTGTTCTATTATCACTTGAAAAACGAATCAAAACCAGGCATTTTCATCTTCTTTTTGCCTTTTTGCTGCATATTGGTCATCTGTTTGACCATCTTTTTCATTTCTTCAAATTGCTTTAACAGACGGTTTACTTCCTGAATGGATGTCCCGGATCCTTTGGCAATCCGTTTGCGCCGGCTGGCATTAATCATTTCAGGCGTCGTTCTTTCTTCCTTGGTCATGGAATAAATGACCGCTTCGACTCGGCCCATTTGACTTTCGTCGACCTGGGCGTTTTCGATGCCTTTGATTTTATTAAACCCAGGCATCATCTTCAACAATTCATCAAGAGGTCCCATTTTCCGAACTTGCTGAAGCTGATCCAGAAAATCATCCAGCGTAAACGTCTGCGTTCTGAATTTCTGCTCCAGCTCTTTTGCTTTCTCTTCATCGACATTCGCCTGCGCCTTTTCGATCAGAGACATGACATCGCCCATACCTAGTATGCGGGAAGCCATGCGTTCCGGGTGAAATGGCTCAAGGGCATCCATTTTCTCGCCCATCCCGACGAACTTAATCGGTTTTTGCGTAACCGAGCGAATGGAAAGCGCTGCTCCACCACGGGTATCCCCATCAAGTTTCGTCAGCACGACACCCGTTATGCCGATTGCTTCATCAAATGATTTCGCAACGTTGACAGCATCTTGCCCTGTCATCGCATCGACAACGAGGAAAACTTCGTCTGGTTTGCTTAATTCCCGGATGTCTTTTAATTCTTGCATCAATGCTTCATCGACATGCAGGCGTCCGGCTGTATCGATAATAACGACGTCATGATGATTCTCTTCTGCATCCTTCAATGCCTGACGAGTAATTTCCACAGGAGAAACCTCGGTGCCCATTGAGAAGACTGGGATTGTCAGTTGCTTCCCTAATGTCTCCAATTGCTGAATAGCGGCAGGCCGATAAATATCCGCAGCGACGAGAAGCGGCTTTTTATTATGCCGTTTACGCAAAACAGTCGCAAGTTTACCGGTCGTTGTCGTTTTACCTGCCCCTTGCAATCCGACCATCATAATAACAGTCGGTGGTTTGCGGGAGAATTGGATAGGGTTCTGCTCTCCGCCCATCAGGTTTGTCAATTCATCTTTTACTATTTTCACAACTTGCTGGCCAGGTGTCAGGCTTTTCATGACATCTTGCCCGACGGCCCGCTCGCTTACCGTCTTGATAAATTCTTTAACTACCTTTAAGTTGACGTCTGCCTCAATGAGCGCAAAGCGCACTTCACGCATCATCTCTTTGACGTCAGCCTCGCTGATCTTGCCTTTACCTGTAATCTTTTGAAGCGTCCCTTGCAGGCGCTGGGCTAAACCTTCAAATGCCATGCACAGACTCCCCCTACTCGTGTTCTTTTAATCGGCTCACCAATCTCCGCATTTCCTCGGATGTATCCTGTTGATCATCGAGCAATTCTTCCAGACGCTCAATGATGTCCATCCTGCTTTGGAATTTCGAAAATAGATTCAGCTTTTCCTCATAATCTTCGAGCATCGATTCCGTCCGACGTACATTATCATAGACGGCTTGCCGGGAAACACCGTATTCCTCGGCGATCTCGCCAAGAGATAAATCGTCCAAATAATATAATTGCATATACAACCTTTGCTTATCGGTCAACAGCGATTGGTAAAAATCAAAGAGGAAATTGACGCGAGTCGTTTTTTCCAACATAGTTGCCTACCTCCTCGCCTAGCCTTCCTCTGTATATTAGTATTGAACTGCATATCTGTCAAGTAAAATTACTTGTCTTACAGAGCTCAATGCTCCTCTTCCCGTTCCAAACCTTCCGCAAAAAGTCCATAGACATACTTCTCCGGATCGAACGGCTGAAGATCATCTATGCCTTCTCCAAGTCCGACGAACTTAACAGGAATATTCAACTTGCTCCGGATAGCCAAGACGATACCGCCCTTCGCAGTCCCATCAAGCTTCGTCAGGACAATTCCTGTCACATCTGTCGCTTCCTTGAAAGTCTGCGCTTGAATCAAAGCGTTTTGGCCCGTCGTCGCGTCTAGCGCGAGAAGCACTTCATGCGGCGCCCCTTCAATCTCCCTGCCAATGACACGATGCACTTTTTCAAGCTCATTCATCAGATTTACTTTATTTTGCAACCGGCCGGCTGTATCGCAAATCAACACATCCACGTTACGGTTTTTTGCCGAACGAATTGCGTCATACATAACAGCCGCCGGATCAGAACCTTCGGATTGCCTGATCACTTCCACGCCGACACGCTCTCCCCAGACGACTAGTTGGTCGATCGCGCCAGCACGGAACGTATCTCCCGCTGCAAGCATGACCGACTTCCCTTCCGCTTTGAACCGGGCAGCCATTTTGCCGATGGTCGTCGTTTTTCCTACTCCATTGACACCGACCATTAAAATGACGTTTAACCTTCCGTCCTGCAAGTTAAGCTCATTCGTTTCTTCGTCGCCGGCATTATAGATTTCCACCAGCTTTTCCGAGATGATCGACTGGATGCCCGCTGTATCTTTGATGTTCTTCCGTTTGACTTCAAACTTCAGCTCATCGATCAATTCCATAACCGTTTCCACGCCGACATCCGCCTGCAAGAGGAGTTCTTCCAGCTCTTCGAAAAATTCCTCATCCACTTCCCGGAATCGGGCAACAAGGTCATTAACCTTCGAGGTGAATGAATTTCGAGTTTTCGATAATCCATCTTTGAATTTTTCTGTTACGGTTTCGTTCGTTCCCGTTATTTTTTCTTTTAATTTCTTAAAAAAAGACAATGCACTCTCTCCTCTTATCCATTCATTTTAGCTCATCGCCTCAACCGGCACTTCTGAAAGCTTCACCGATATCAGCTTGGAGACGCCTGATTCCTGCATCGTAATGCCATATAGGACGTCCGCACCTTCCATCGTCCCTTTCCGGTGTGTGATGACGATGAACTGCGTATTGTCGGAAAACTTCTTCAAATATTTACTGTACCTTATTACATTCGCTTCGTCGAGAGCGGCTTCCACTTCATCCAGAATGACAAAAGGAACCGGTCTGACCTCGATAATGGAAAATAGCAGTGCAATTGCAGTGAGTGCCCGTTCTCCGCCAGACAGCAGGCTTAAACTCTGCAATTTCTTCCCTGGCGGCCGGGCTACTATTTCAATGCCCGTTTCCAACAAATTCTCCGGTTCAGTCAGAATCAAATCCGCATCCCCACCGCCAAACATTTCTTTGAAAACAATATGAAAACGGCTTTTCACAGCATGGAAAGTAGTCGAGAACCGGCTTTCCATTTCACGATCCATTTCAGACATTGCCTCAGTCAGCGTCTTCTTCGCTTCCAGCAAATCGTTCCGCTGCTCCGTCAGAAACTGATGCCGTTCTGACACTTCCTTGAATTCCTGTATAGAGCTTGGATTGACAGGCCCAAGCTCTTCTAATTCTTCTTTCAGCCCGTTGACTTGCAGACGGATTTGCTGTGCATCAAAATCTTCCAATACGGATTCCATATCAGGGAACAAGCCATACTCATCCAGCAATCTGCTTGTGACCGATTCATATTTGACTTCCAGCCTGGAAAGCACGACATTTAGATCATTCAACAGTTTGACGAGTCGATCTGTTTCTGCACGCAGTTTCTTGAGCGATTCCTCTTTTTCCTGCAGTGTTTCTGCGAGAAGAACCCTAACTGCCCGCTCCTCATCCACTTTAGATTCGATCGATTTTTTCGCGGAGGCCGATTCTTCTATCTTCTTTTCTATTTCTTCCGGCGTATAGTCGTTCCCTTTTCCTTTGCCGGAAAGGAATTGGCGCTCTTCTGTTAAGCGATCGACTTTGCGTTGAATGTCGAGTAAAAGTCTTTCCATATCGGAAACGGAAGTCTGATGGAAAGTGACCTGTTCTCTAAGGACGGCTGCCCGTTCTCTTAATTCGGAATTACGGGCTAGTAATGCTGCCTCTTCCGTCCTGCGATCAGAAGCCAGCCGTTCCAATTGTGATATTTCAGCCTGCAATGTTTCCAGATCGTTTTTTACTGTTTGGTGCTTTTGAAGTAAATGCTGACGTTTAGCCGCCAGCTCTGAGCCTGCCGTTTCCGCCCCTTTCATGCCGATTTCCGATGTGGCGATTTCCGACTCCACCGTACGGATCTCCATCATCGTTTCGCGCATGCGGTTTTCGACTGTGGCCTTCTCTTGTCTTATCGTTTCAAGTTCCTTTTGCAAACTGTCCGCTTCGTGCATTTGCTGGGCGACTTTCATTTTCGAATCACTAATTTTTTCCGTTCCAATATCGATAGATTTGGACATTTTATCGAGATGGCTCTGCAGGGATTCCAGCTCCGCTTTCCTTGAAAAGACGGAGGATTGTCCTTTCACCCCGCCTCCGGTCAATGATCCGCCCGCATTCACGACGTCGCCGTCCAGTGAAACGATTCGGTATTTATAGCCGATCGTTTTGGCAATTGCCGAAGCTCCGGCCAATGTTTTCGCGACTATCGTGTTTCCAAGAAGATTGGCGGCAATGACGCGGTAGACATCCGCAGTGGAAACGAGCGAGTCTGCCGTTCCTACATACTCCGGATGCTGCTTTGCGACCTGTAAGGACGCCTCCGGAAGAACTCTCGGCTTCATGACGTCTCTCGGCAAAAAGGTCGCTCTGCCCGCATTTCTTGATTTCAGATAGGCAATTGCCTTGCGGGCATCCTGTTCGGTTTCCGTAATAATATGCTGCATTGCACCTCCAAGAGCGATTTCAATCGCTTTGGCATATGGAGGCGAGACCGAAATTAGTTCAGCGACCGCTCCGTCAATCCCAGTCAACTTGTCCGCTTTCCTGGCAACTAAAATTTCTTTAACACCTGAATAGAAGCCTGAAAACTCCGATTCCAAACTTCGCAAGGCACGCAATCTGCCCTGCATTTCATGTTGTTTATTCAAAGCGGTTTGCATTAATTGCTGTTGTTCTGCCAAATCTTTTTCGGTAGAACGCAATGAATCCATCGCCGTCTTGTACTGATTTTCGCTATCCTTCAGACGAGCCGTCAATGATTCAAACTTCGACTGGCGGATTTCCCGCTCCTCCTCCAACTGTTGGCGGCGTTCTAGCAATAGTGCGGTTTGCTGCACAATTCGATCGGTTGACAGCTTTTCTCCCTGCAGTCGTTCTTCAATATGCTTTACATCATTCCGGATAGTCGCTTCTTCATTCAACCGTTCGATATAAGTCGATTTTAGTTCCTCAATTTCCTTTTCCGTCTCGCTGACAGAACGCTTCAGAACTTGAGAAATCTCATCCATTTCTTTTTTAACTGATTGGCTCTCGGTAAGGATTTTCTGTAATTTTTCTTTCGTTTGTTCAAGTTTATTGACAGTTTCCTCATTTTCAACTTGCGCAACGGATAATTCATTCGTAATACGTTCCAAATGCTGCTCAGCATTCCGTTGCTGTTCGAGTGATAGAAGGCGGCGTCCTTCCCATTTTTCGGCTGCCGCACTCAAATCGATTAATTGCTTTTGGAGTGCATCGAGCAGTTGATCCTTTTCAGCAAGGGAAGCTTTTGTTTCCTCTGCCTCTCCCTCCAGCTTTTTTAGAGCGCTGTCCACCTCGGTCTTTTGAGCTTGAAGTTTATCCAGCTCTTCCATTTCACCGATGATGTCATGTTTCAACTGAAAAGCATCGAAATTTAATAACTGCACATCTGCTGCACGCATCTGCTCAGACAGGGCAAGATGTTTCTCAGCTGCTTCCGCATTCTTTTGCAACGGCCCGATTCTCGTATCGAGCTCTTTAAGAATATCCAGCACCCGATCTAAATTATCTTCCGTCTCAAACAGCTTGTGCTCCGCTTTCCGTTTGCGTGTCTTGTATTTTAATACACCCGCCGCCTCATCAAAGATACTCCGGCGATCTTCTGGTTTGCTATTGAGGATTTCATCGACTCGGCCTTGGGAGATGATGGAGAACGCTTCCTTGCCGAGACCTGAATCCATAAAAATATCGTTAATATCCTTCAGACGGCATTGTTGACCATTCAACAAATATACGCTTTCGCCTGAACGGAAAACCCTTCGACTTACACTGATCTCAGAGTAATCGAGAGGAAAACGACCTTGCGTATTATCAAGAATTAACGTAACCTCAGCAAAATTGAGTGGTTTACGTGAATCACTGCCGGCAAAAATAACATCTTCCATTTTTGAACCACGCAACGATTTCGCCGATTGCTCACCGAGCACCCAACGGATCGCATCCGTTACATTACTCTTCCCGCTTCCATTCGGTCCAACAACTGCTGTCACTCCCGGTACAAAGTCAATGCCGACCCGTTCCGCAAACGACTTGAATCCAATGATCTCTAATCTCTTCAGAAACACACTCAGTTCTCTCCTTCGTTGCCTTTCCCCTGCAATACTTGAATTGCCTGGCAGGCAGCCTGTTGCTCGGCCTCTTTCTTCGATTTTCCAATGCCTGTTCCAAGCTGTCGATCATCTAATCTGACAACGGTCACGAACTTTTTCGCATGCGCAGGACCCTTCTCCTCAATAATTTCGTAATGAAGCTGCCCATTATCATTTTGCTGGACAATTTCCTGCAAACGGCTCTTATAATCCATCACATGCGAAAAAGCACCGACGCCAACCTTTGGAAAAACGACTTTCTCCAAAAACTTCGTTACAACTTCCATTCCTTGATCCAAGAACAAAGCACCAATAAATGCTTCAAACACATCGGCCAGCAGAGCAGGACGCGTTCTTCCTCCTGTCTGTTCTTCACCCCGCCCTAATAAAATATAGTCACCAAATTTCAGTTCATTTGAAAAAGTGACGAGTGAGGGTTCACAAACGATAGCCGCTCGAAGTTTTGTCAATTGGCCCTCTGACATATTGGGTTCTGTAGAATATAAAAATCGGGAAACACCTAATTCCAATACGGCATCTCCTAAAAATTCCAGTCGTTCATTGTCGGTAAATCGTTTTCTTCGATGTTCATTAACATAGGACGAGTGCGTGAATGCGTTGTACAGCAGTGAGGCGTCCTTGAATTGAATTCCTAATGCTGATTGGAGTTCCTCAAATTTTTTCCGCTCTGCCACAGGCAAAGAGCCTCCAGTCGATTTGCTTTTTTGATTGCGATTTTGTGTCATATAACGATCTGCCTTTCTTTCATGGTGTTTTCATTTTACCTCGTTCACGCAGCACATGCAAAACCGAAAAGAGACACTTTCAATTCAATCCGGCAGCCGGTGAAATGAAAGGGTCTCAATCGGAGAAAAGTATTTTCTTATTTTGTTTTTTCTTCGATATAACTAACTGCATCGCCGACAGTGCCGATTTTTTCAGCATCGTCGTCAGAAATTTCCATATCGAATTCATCTTCTAATTCCATAACTAGCTCAACGACATCCAAAGAGTCTGCGCCAAGATCATCACGGAAAGAAGCTTCAGGTTTCACTTCGCTTTCATCGACACCAAGACGGTCGACAACCACTTTCGTTACGCGCTCAAGTACAGTAGACAAATTAGTCACCTCCTTTCAAAGATAGTGCCCGTCCAAAATACCCCGGAGTTGAAATTGCCTAAGGATTTAAACAGGAAATCCAATCATTCATTGATAAATTACATGACCATGCCGCCGTCTACATGAATTGTTTGTCCCGTAATGTACGCCGCTTCATCCGAAAGAAGAAATGCGACTACATTCGCGACATCTTGCGGATCGCCTAATTTACCAAGAGGGATCGTCGAAAGCATTTGTGTTTTCACGTCTTCAGGAAGAGCATCGGTCATGTCCGTTGTAATGAACCCCGGTGCAACAGCATTCACTGTAATATTGCGGGAGGCGAGCTCCTTTGCCGTTGTTTTCGTCAGTCCGATGACACCAGCTTTCGCTGCCACGTAGTTGGCTTGACCCGGATTACCTGAAACGCCAACGATGGAAGCGACATTGACAATTCTGCCGGCCCGCTGTTTCATCATTTGGCGGGTAACAGCCTTTGTACACAAGAAGACACCTTTGAGATTAATGGCCATGACATCATCCCATTCGTCTTCCTTCATGCGCATCAATAAATTATCGCGTGTGATTCCCGCATTGTTTACTAGATAATCAATGGAACCAAATTGCTTCATTGTCTCGTCCATCATCGCTTTCACGCTTTCCGCATCCGCAACGTTTGCCTGGACGGAGATCGCCTGGCCGCCTGATGAAGTGATTTCTGCCACCACTTCTTCCGCTTTCCCTTGGCTGCCACTATAGTTGACGACTACGTTCGCTCCCTCTTTTGCAAGACGCAGAGCAATTTCTCTTCCGATTCCCCGGGATGCGCCCGTTACAATCGCAGTCTTCCCATCAAATTTCCCCATTACGACCATCCTTTCGAAGCTTCAATGACAGCTTGCAATGTATCGTTGTCATAAACCGGCATGACAGTAACACTTCTATCAATCTTCTTAACTAAACCGCTTAATACTTTTCCAGGGCCGCACTCAATGAAATGGGTCACGCCAAGGTCAATTAATTGTCGGACAGATTCTTCCCACCGAACAGGGGAATAGAGCTGTTCAACTAATAACTTCTTGATTTCCGCTGAATCTGTCACTGGTTCTGCTGAAACATTAGCCACAACAGGAATCGCTGCATCTTGCCAAGTTAACTGATCCAATGCCTCCTGAAGCTTTTGAGCTGCCGGTTGCATTAACGCTGAATGGAACGGCCCGCTGACATCCAGAGGGATTGCCCGCTTTGCCCCAGCTTCTTTCAGCTGCACACACGCCAGATCCACTCCTGCTTTCGTTCCCGAAATAACGATTTGGCCGGGACAGTTTAAATTAGCCGGCTGAACGACATGGCCTTCCTTTGTAATGGCGTCCGTCACCACTTTCACTGCATCCGCGTCCAAGCCGAGTATCGCTGCCATTGCCCCTTCTCCCGCAGGAACTGCCTCATTCATAAAGAGTCCCCGTTGGTGGACGATAGATACTCCGTCTTCATACGCAAGCACGCCTGATGCGACAAGAGCCGTATATTCACCAAGACTATGGCCGGCTGTATAATCCGGCACAATACCCGCATCATTGAGCTTGGAAGCAATCATGGCACCGACTGCAAGCAACGCAGGCTGCGCATGATATGTCAACGTCAACTTCTCTTGAGGCCCTTCCTCAATCAGTTCACTCAGGCTGAAAGGAAGTGCGCCATCCGCACGGCGGAGGAGGCTTGCGCTGTTTTCATCAGCCGCAGCCAGCTCTGTGCCCATCCCAACCGATTGAGATCCTTGTCCCGGAAAAATAAATGCTAGTTTCATGATTCTTTCTCCGCCTCTCTAACTGTATCCTGTATTGTTTTGCAAACATTATGCTGAACCATGGTCCTTGCTTGCCGAATCGCATTCAAAATGGCATTGCTATTGGACGAGCCATGGGCTTTAATAACCGGAGCTGCCAGCCCGAACAGGCCGGCGCCGCCATATTCTGTATAGTCCATTTTATGTTTTAATTCACGCAAGCCATCTTTGATGAGAACAGCGGAAAGCTTCGATTTGAATGAAGCTCCGTATACGCCCTTTAGCATGGAAAAGAATCCAGCTGCTGTTCCTTCAATTGTCTTTAAGACCATGTTTCCTGTAAAGCCGTCCGTCACTACGACGTCCGCCACGCCTTCCAACAAATCACGGGCTTCCACATTACCGACAAAATGGATGGGTGCTTCCGACAGCATATCAAAAGCCGCCTTCGTCAATTCATTCCCTTTGCCTGGTTCAGTCCCGATGTTCAGCAGCCCGACCCGCGGATTTGCGATGCCTCTCACCTTTTCCGCATAAATGCTTCCCATAACTGCATATTGGCCTAGATGAGCTGGCTTGGCATCCGAATTTGCACCGACATCCAACAGGACAAACCCTTTCCCATCAAGGGTTGGAAGTGTAGGAGATAAAGCAGGACGATCAATCCCGTCAATGCGGCCGACAATGAATAAGCCTGCCGCCATAAGGGCACCGGTATTACCAGCCGATACGCAGGCATCGGCTTCTCCATCTTTGACAGCCTGCGCCATTTTCACCATGGAAGCGTCCTTCTTCCTGCGAATCGCGCGGACGGGCTCGTCTTCTGCCTCAATTTTTTCACTGCATGGAATGACCTGCAGCCGGTCATGTGTTTCTAGGAACGGGGCCATGGCCTTCTCATCCCCATAAATATGTATATGTATATCGTCAAATGCACGAAGGCTTTGAAGCGCTCCGGCTATAATTTCCTTAGGTGCGTGGTCTCCGCCCATCCCATCCAAAGCGATGATCAATTTGATTCCCTCCTCGTATCTGTACCAGAACGATACATTTGAAACTCACCCGAAAACACCAGTTCATTTTCAACGGAGGAAGTAATTTCGACAACCGTCCGTCTTCCGGTTGAAAGATCATAGTTCACGATCGCCCTTGCAATCACACGGTCGCCGGCTCGAACAGGGCGATGAAAATGCAATTTCGAATCAACCGTCAACGCCAAATCATCATCCAACACCGCAACCGCCAATGAATTCGCCTGAGCGAATAAATGATGGCCGCGAGCAATGCCGCTGCGCTGAAAAACATGGTCCGAAGTAACGTCAAAAATGGATACCGCACGCCGGTCCAGTTCAATATCGACGATTTCACCGAAAACCTCATCAGACTGCATCGATTTCAGTTCTGCCTCCAACGAACGGGTAGCTACACTTTTCAGACGCTCTCGCAACTCAGGTATGCCGCATTCCAAGCGATCCAAGCGAATTGTCTGCACGCTGACTCGAAAATGTTTGGATAACTCCTCATCAGTCATAAACGGATTTTCATCCAGCAACGCCCCGAGACGATGTTGCCTTTCCTTTTTAGGAATCCTCAACCCATTCACCCTTCCGGATTAGCACTTGGTACTAATATCAGTATATAAAGAGTAAAATAAGATTGCAAGCATGAATCGGATTGGCGTGACCCATTTTCATATGCCATAACAGCCTTTTATGTGGTTTCATGATTCGCCGCAGGAAGAGGGTTGTATATTCCTAGCACTACCGATAGGAAAGCAGACTTACTACGTTAAAAGCAAGATGGGGGTATTGATTGACAGGTCAAATCACATAAAAAAAGTGACGGGCGAACTAGTTGTTTTCCCGTCACTTTCCTACAAGACAATTGAATCAGCAAAGGCTTCGTTCAGTCGATCCGCTCACCGCTTAATGCGCCGGACGCCTGCAAATAATCCCGCAACAGCACGTATTCCGGCTCTTCCCAAAATGCAGGCATTTCGAGCAACCGCTCCGCATCATGTCTTGCTGTATCAAGCGCACGATAATCATGGACGAGATCGGCCATTTTGAATTCCGGCAAGCCGCTTTGCCTTCTGCCGAAGAATTCTCCGGCCCCCCGCAATTCCAAATCCTTTTCAGCAAGCACAAAGCCGTCGTTCGTCTCCGTCATAGACTGCATGCGTTCTTTACCTTCCTCGTTTTTCGGATCCGCCAGCAGCACACAAAACGATTGATCCGCCCCCCGGCCGACCCTTCCGCGCAATTGGTGTAACTGCGCCAAGCCGAACCGAGTCGCGTCATAAATGAGCATGAAGGTCGCGTTTGGCACATTGACCCCTACCTCAACGACGGTCGTGGAGACTAAACAATTAATCTTGCCCTCACTGAATTCCCGCATGATTTCATCTTTCTCATCTGCATGCAGCCTGCCATGCATCAAGCCGATTTTATACCTTCCAGCAAAATGGGCAGTGAGCTGCGCATGGACATCCACTGCGTTTTGAACGTCAAGTTTATCCGATTCTTCGATAAGAGGACAGATGACATATGCTTGACGGCCCGCTTGCAATTCCTTCTCCATTTTTCGCAAGACGGGCAGGATCGACGATTCCTTCAGCCAGAAGGTTTGCACTTTTTTCCGACCCGCAGGCATTTCATCCAGAATCGATACATCCATTTCGCCAAAGGCGGTAATTGCCAATGTTCTTGGTATAGGGGTTGCCGTCATAAATAAAACGTCAGGGCTAATCCCTTTGTCACGCAGCACCCTACGCTGCTCCACGCCAAAGCGATGCTGTTCATCCGTAATAACTAAGCCAAGTTTACGGAAGGTGACCTCCGGTTGAATCAAGGCATGTGTACCAATCAAAATGTCAATCTCCCCGGCCTCTAGCTGTTCTAAAATGATCCTTCTCACTTTTCCTTTTGTCGACCCTGATAAAAAGGCGATGTTCACGCCTAAGGGTTGAAACCAGGCGGAAAGTGATTCCGCATGCTGTTCAGCCAATATTTCCGTCGGAGCCATCAAGGCGCCTTGAAAACCGCCCGTAACTGCTGCGTAAAGGGCGATTGCCGCTACGACTGTCTTTCCAGATCCAACATCGCCTTGCAAGAGGCGATTCATGCGTGTAGGACTTTTTAACTCGGCACAGATTTCGTTAACCACTTTCTTTTGTGCATTTGTCAGTTCGAAAGGCAAAGCTGCAATGAAGGTTTTCAGTTTGTTGATATCATAGGGGATCACTGTACCAGGATCTCGATCTTTCCGGACTTTCTTCATCCCAACCATTTTTAGCTGGAATTTGAGCAATTCCTCATAAACAAAACGGCGTCTTGCGTGTTTGACATCCTGAAGACTGGTCGGAAAATGGATCAATTCCAATGCCTCTGTGAGAGATGGAAGTTTGTAAGCTGTTCGGATATCAGAAGGAATGGGATCTTGTAATTCATGGGCAGCTGTATCCAAAGCAATCCTCATGTACTTCCTAAAAGTTTTCTGATGCATCACACCTTTTAAACTGTAAACAGGTTCAAAGTCATTTTGAGCCGTTTTTGGTCCTTCCGAAAAGTTGCTCACATTAATAACTTGCCGTCCACGATCCCATTTTCCAGTGATGGTCACAATCATGCCGATCTCCAGCCGGTCCTTCAAATAGTGCTGATTGAAAAAAACCGCTTTGACCAGATGATTTCCGACGAGTACACGAACTTGCAACCGGGAACGGTTTTTTCCAACGAAAAGAACGGAAGGCTCGCTTTCGACCCTTCCTTCCACTGTTACTTTTTCATTGTGAGGCGTGGCAGCCAAATCTTTTATCCTAAAATCCTCATGACGATAAGGAAATGTAAGAATCAGCTCTTCGATCGTCTCGATGCCTAGTTTTTGAAACTGCTCCGCCGTCGCTTTACCGACACCCTTTAGCGCTGTGACAGGATCAAGACTTGACAGTGTCACGGGCAGACTGATCCTTTCCGAAGATTTCCGCTTCCAAAGCCTTTCCTGTCGGAGTCGCAGCAAGTCCGCCTTTTGCAGTTTCTCTAAGGGCAGAAGGCATCGTTTGTCCAATGCGGTACATAGCATCAATCACTTCATCTGTCGGAATCCGGCTGACCACTCCCGCAAGCGCCATATCAGCACCGACAAGCGCTTTAGCAGCACCCATCGCATTACGTTTGACACAAGGCACTTCAACGAGTCCGGCGACCGGATCGCAGACGAGCCCGAGCATATTTTTCATAACGATGGAAAAGGCTTCCGCACTCTGTTGCGGTGTGCCACCAGCCATTTCAACAATAGCAGCTGCCGCCATGGATGCCGCAGAACCTGTTTCTGCCTGGCAGCCGCCTGCCGCACCAGAGATCGATGCGTTATTCGCAACGACAAAACCGAACGCGCCAGACGTAAATAAATAGTTGATCATCTGCTCACGTGTCGGGTTCAATTTATTTTTAACAGCGAAAAGGGTTCCCGGTACAATTCCTGCCGCGCCAGCTGTCGGCGTCGCACAAATCATGCCCATAGCGGCATTTACTTCATTTGTAGCGACCGCCTTGCTCACTGCATCCAGAATCAAATCACCAGAAAGCGATTTGCCGCTTGCAATGTAGTTCTGCAAAAGCACTGCATCTCCACCTGTCAAGCCGGAAGTCGATTGTACGCCTTTCAGTCCTTGTTCCACCGCTTGTTCCATAACCGTCAAGTTCCGTTCCATCTGGGCAATGATCTCTTCACGCGAACGGCGGGTAATCAGCATTTCCTGCTCAATCATAATTTCAGAGATCGGTTTATTTTGAGTTTCCGCCAAAGAGACAAGCTCTTTCACGGAGCTGAATAAAATATCCATTTCGAGTCCTCCTTAGTTAGCCAATGTAGATACTTGTGTAACATTCGGCAAGGATTGCAATTGATTGATTAACGTTTCATCAAAGATTTGATCGACTTCGATAACCATCAAAGCCATTTTCCCTTTTTCTTTCCTTCCCACTTCCATATGGGCAATATTCATGCCTTGTTCTGCAATGGCATTGGAAACGCCGGCAATGACACCTGCACGATCATCATGAACTACGAGCAAAGCAGGATAATGTCCGGACAGCCGCAATGGGAATCCATTCAACTCTGTCACTTCCATCGTTCCACCGCCGATCGAGATGCCGACCAACTCCATTTCTCCCTTGCTGTCTCCAATAACAATACGTGCGGTATTCGGATGGTCCGCTTCTTCCTCTTCCGGAATGAATTCATAGGTCATGCCAGCTTCTGCAGCATCCTCGAAGGCGGTTTTGATACGCTCATCATCTGTATCATAATCCAATAGGCCGCCGATGATCGCCACATCCGTGCCGTGACCTTTGTATGTTTCAGCGAATGAACCATATAGATGGATTCTTGCCCACTTCGGCTGCCTTCCAAAAAGATCCCTCGCCACTCTGCCGATTCTGGCAGCACCTGCTGTATGTGATGATGAAGGCCCAATCATGACTGGACCGATAATCTCAAAAACCGATCTGTATTTCATGCCATTTCTCCCCCTTATGAAAGCCAAAACTCTACTCTTCATTTTACACGATATAATAGTTTCTGACAAAAAAGAATGAACGACCAACGTTTCACGCTTCTCATGGAGAGATAAAGGAAATGACCTTATACGGAATGTATGTTCTGTTTTATTATATCATACTACTTTTTCACTGATGAGATCCACAAAAAAACGGCATGCCGAATTTCTGGCATGCCGTATGAATTATTCAACTGAAAGTATATATGGATAAAGCGGTTGCTTTCCATTGTGGAGTTCCACTTCCACATGATCATGGGCTGACTCAATAAAGTCTGCCATTGCTGACGCCTCTGTTTCTGTAACGCCCTCACCATAAATGAGGGTAACAATTTCATCGTCTTCGTCAATCAAAGAATTGATCAATTCCTTCATTGCTTCTTCCAAAGCAGGTGTGGAAATGACAATCTTCCCTCCTGCAATCCCCATAAAGTCATCCTTGTGGATTTCTACTCCATCAATGGACGTATCGCGGATAGAATGCGTTACCTGCCCTGTCTTCACACCTGAAGCTGCTTGAATCATCGATTGTACGTTGTCATCAACAGTAGCCTCTGGGTTGAAAGCAAGAATCGCAGCAAGACCTTCCGGAACTGATTTCGTCGGCACAACGCCTGCTTCGATGCCTACAATTTCTGCTGCTTGATTGGCAGCCATCACGATGTTTTTATTGTTCGGCAAGATGATGACACGCTCCGCTTGCACATCCTGAACCGCTTTGACAATGTCCTCCGTCGATGGATTCATTGTCTGTCCGCCTTCGATCACAACGGAAGCTCCGATGCTACGAAGCAAGTCGGCAACGCCTTCTCCCATCGCCACAGTCACTACCGCATAAGGATGCCTTTCAGCACCTTTACCGGCAGACGGAGCTGATGAATTCGAGCTGCCTACAATATTCGCATGTTGCTGGCGCATATTTTCAATTTTAATATTGATCAACGAGCCATACTTTTGTCCATAATTGAGTGCTTCGCCCGGCTGCTCGGTATGAATATGCACCTTCGCAAGCTCATCGTCCGAAATAACAAGAAGAGAATCTCCAAATTGGCTGAGATCTTGACGGAACGCATTTTCCTCAAAAGGCGTTGCCGCTGTTTTCTCTTGCTCAAAACGAACCATGAATTCCGTGCAATAGCCGAACTCAATATCTTCTGTATTCATAAAATCTTGTACGTTGCGATGGTGCTCGGCATTCACCAGGTCATCCATTGAATCGATGACGGAACGCTCTGGCAGCGGCTCTCCTCGCAAGCACGCTAGGAACCCTTCGTATACAAAAACGAGACCTTGTCCACCACTATCGACGACGCCAACTTCTTTCAAAACGGGCAACAGATCAGGAGTGCGTTTCAAAGAAGCTTTCGCCTCTGTGACGACCGCTTCCATCACTTCGATTAGATCTTGGGTTTTCGCCGCTGTGGCCACCGCTTGTTTGGCAGCGTCCTTCGCGACCGTCAGAATGGTCCCTTCCACCGGCTTCATTACAGCCTTGTACGCTGTTTCCACGCCATATTGAAGGGCATCCGCAAATGATTGGCTTGTCAATGTCGCTTCATGCTCCACAGCTTTTCCAAAACCGCGGAACAGCTGTGACAGGATAACGCCGGAATTACCCCGCGCCCCCATCAGCAGCCCCTTGGATAGAGCCTGTGCAGTTTTACCCAAATGCTCCGATTGATTCGCTTCCGTCTCTTTCGCACCGGACGTCATGGATAAGTTCATATTCGTCCCTGTATCGCCATCCGGCACCGGAAACACATTTAACGAATCCACATAATCGGCATTTTCATGAAGGTGATGAGCACCCATCTTCACCATTTCCGCAAATTTCAAACCATCTACTGAGATCATCGAAATTAAATCCTCCTTCTAGTTCGTTACCCGAACCCCTTGAACAAATATATTGACTGATCCGACCGTCAGCGAGAATGTCTTCTTCAACGTATAGATCACTTTGGATTGCACTTGGTAAGCAACTTCCGAGATTTTCGTCCCATATCCGATAATGACATACATATCGATATGTGTCTCATCACCAATATTCCGAACGATGACGCCACGGGCATAATTCTCTTTGCGAAGAATATCAGTAAGCCCATCACGAATCTGGTGCCGGGAAGCCATGCCGACAATACCGTAGCATTCCACAGCCGCTTCTCCAACCACTTGGGCGATAACGTCATTCGTAATATCGATTCTACCGTACTCGTTCTTCAATTCGATTGACATAATTACGTCCCTCCTGCATCCTTTATAAACTTCCCTAATTGTACTATACACTAAATAAAAGCGGAAGTGCCCGTTTAGCGTCGTACAGACTGGAGACTTTCCGACAAGATAAAGGAAACACGGCGAAGTGAAACGAGTCGATGTTGACTTATCGAAGTCGGTACAGTCGAAGTCTGCTAGACGCTGGGCACTGGAGCTAGATACTAACTGTACAGAGTAATCTGCATCGAGTTAAGAAAAAAGCGGAAGTGCCCGTTTAGTCTCTAAAGCGGAGGCGCCTCGATCAGCCCCGACAAGCATAAGACGGATTGGCGGAATGTCCGATCTTTGGACATGCAGCCAAGCTGGCTTATGACCTCGAGGGGCTAGGCGCCGCAGCTGGATGTCTCTAAAGCGGAGGCGCCTCGATCAGCCCCGACAAGCATAAGACGGATTGGCGGAATGTCCGAACTTTGGACATGCAGCCAAGCTGGCTTATGACCTCGAGGGGCTAGGCGCCGCAGCTGGATGTCTCTAAAGCGGAGAGGGCCGCTTAGCCTCGACAGGCGCTGGCCGACTAAACTCGCCGCGTCCTGCGGCAACGTCGGCACTAGCACGTCGTGTGCGTCGGAGCGCTTGGATGAAAGGCGCTTTTTGCCTTACATCCAAGACCGAAGCGACCCGAGAGGCTGGCCCTCGCAGCTGGATGAGTCGTACAGACTGGAGACTTTCCCTTCAAGATAAAGGAAACACGGTACGCAAAGCGGACCGATGTTGACTTATCGAAGAAGGAACAGTCGAAGTCTGCTAGACGCTGGGCACTGGAGCTGGATACTAACTGTATAGAAGAATCTGCGTCGAGTTAAAAAAGCGGAAGTGCCCGTTTAGTCTCTAAAGCGGAGGCGCCTTGATCAGCCCCGACAAGCATAAGCCGGATTGGCGGAATGTCCGATCTTTGGACATGCAGCCAAGCTGGCTTATGACCTTGAGGGGCTAGGCGCCGCAGCTGAATGTCTCTAAAGCGGAGAGGGCCGCTTAGCCTCGACAGGCGCTGGCCGACTAAACTCGCCGCGTCCTGCGGCAACGTCGGCACTAGCACGTCGTGTGCGTCGGAGGGCTTGGATGAAAGGCGCTTTTTGCCTTACATCCAAGACCGAAGCGACCCGAGAGGCTGTCCCTCGCAGCTGGATGAGTCGTACAGACTGGAGACTTTCCGACAAGATAAAGGAAACACGGCGAAGTGAAACGAGTCGATGTTGACTTATCGAAGTCGGAACAGTCGAAGTCTGCTAGACGCTGGGCACTGGAGCTGGATACTAACTGTTTTTCGGTCAGATATAACTGCTGCTCAGCTGGAGATATTGGCGTTTAGCCGGAGTTATTGGCGTTCAACTTGATTTATTGGCGTTCAGGCGGAGTTACCGGCAATTTCGCGTTAACCGATATTTCTGTGTAGCATTGTCATACTTTTCAGCAACATATAGATCTTCTTTACAAAAAGAAGTGTAAAGTATTACTCCTTGAAAGAGACTCCAAAAAAGGTTGCAAGCCTATAGGTCCTATGATAAAGTATTATGGTATGCGAATGATAAAGTGAATCGCTTAATCAACAATAGCGAGGAGGAAATAAAATGGCTAAACAATGCGTAGTTACTGGTCGTAAAGCACGTTCAGGTAATTCCCGTTCACACGCGATGAATGCAAACAGACGTACATGGGGTGCAAACCTTCAAAAAGTCCGTATTCTTGTAAATGGTAAACCAAAACGTGTTTGGGTTTCTGCTAGAGCCCTTAAATCAGGTAAAGTTCAACGCGTTTGAGGATTGTCTCAACGCACTTTTCCTTCAAAACAAAAAAGTAAAACGCCAAGCCGATGGAAATCAGCCTGGCGTTTTTTCTTTTTTCTTCTTCTTTGTCCGATTGTTAGAAGACGCTGTCGCTTGCTTCTCTTCTTTGTTCATGACGACCATGCATTTTCTAACAAAACTACTGAGAAACTTCGGCATTGTGAACGTATAGACTCTCAATTCCCCGGCTCCTTTCAGGAATCTGAACTCCTTACCATTAAACATATGCCCTTTCGGAACGAGATAGTACAAACTTCTGAAATTGCTTCGTTGCTTGTGAATCGAGTCATGCCTGTTTCAAGTAGCGCATTGGCGACTTCATATTTAAAGCCAGTCAATGTCATACCTTCCACCGTTGCCCCGCCAAAAGAAAAGAATGATACATACTCCAGTTCATCTTCTTTGTTCATCCGATGAACTCCTGGAAATAAAATAGCCAGTTCATTGGATTTACTGCGGATGGTAAATCTTTTTTTCGGATGCATCAACTGCATGCGATACAGCAGATGGAGGGCCGATTCGAAGTGGTCCAATCTCCCTCCAGTCACACCTGTTATCAAAATATGTTGCGGGTCGAGAGTTAATGCACGCTGTATGGCCAATTCCGTATCCGTTTCATCTTTTTCCGATTCTACTTTCGTCACGACAGGTACAAAATGAGAAATTCTTTCGTATTCCACATTCGTGACTGAATCAAAATCCCCTATTGCCTCAATCGGAAGGATTCCCACGTTTAACAGATAAAGAGTTCCCCGATCGGCACCAATGAATACAGTATCTTCTTTTGATAATACAGTTAAATCACATAAATCCTCTTCCGGGCCGCCTGAGCAGACGACGACCTGGCTCATTCGTTCAAAGCTCTTTCGCCGGCTGACTTGATGCGTTGCAATGCCTCCGCCCGGTCTGCCTCATTATAGATCGCCGATCCCGCCACAAAAATGGTAGCACCCGCTTTCACACAAGGAACAATCGTTTCTTCGTTGATTCCTCCATCAATTTCTATCTCGATGGATAAGTTGCGCTCACGAATGATCGTTGATAGCTGTTCCACTTTCGGCAGAACCGAATGAATGAATTTCTGTCCGCCAAACCCAGGATTCACTGTCATGAATAAAACCATGTCGATGTCCTCCAGCACATGCTGGATCGTTTCTAAAGGCGTATGCGGGTTCAAGACGACCCCTGGCTTCACGCCATAGGATTTGATTAATTGCAGCGTACGGTGCAGATGGCGGCACGCCTCTACGTGGACTGTTATATAATCAGCACCCGCTTTTGCGAATTGTTCAATGTAGTTGTCCGGATTCTCAATCATCAGATGGACATCCAATGGCAGGGTTGTGACAGGCCGCAGTGCCTCCACTACGATTGGACCCATTGTAATATTCGGAACGAAATGGCCATCCATGACGTCTACATGGATGAGTTCCGCGCCTGCCTTTTCAACTTCTTTCACTTCTTCCCCAAGCTTTGAAAAGTCAGCAGATAAGATGGACGGAGCAATTTTAACCATGATTACATATACCTCGGCTTTCGGTCTGTGATTTCTTGTAGAAATTGCAAATAGTTGTCGTACCGCTGTTGAAGTACCTCCCCTTCCTCAACAGCTCGTTTTACTGCACATCCTGGCTCTTTCAGATGGAGACATCCACGGAATTTGCATTCGGAGGATAGTTGATCCATTTCAATAAAATAATGGCGCAGCTCTTCCCGTTCGATATGTTCAAAATCCAACGAGCTGAAACCAGGCGTGTCCGCGACAAGGCCACCCGCCACTTTTATCAATTCCACGTGGCGTGTCGTATGCCGCCCCCTGCCTAGCGCTTCGGATATTTCACCTGTCTTTAGCTGCAGTTCAGGCAGAAGTGTGTTTAATAAAGTAGACTTGCCAACGCCGGACTGGCCGGCGAGAACGGTCGTCTTTTCAGAAAGATAAGGTTGGAGCGATGCCAAAAGAGACGAATCATCCCTATGGGTTTCCAGCACATCGTAACCGATCTTCTTATAATAAGATACAGCTGAATCAGCAAAAGCAAGTTGCTTTTCCCCAGCAATATCTCTTTTTGTCAAGCAAATAATCGGCTCAATACCAAGCGATTCCACGATGACAAGAAATCGGTCCAACAAGTGGAGACTCAAATCAGGTTCTATGATCGAGAACACAAGCAAAGATTGATCGACATTTGCAATGGGCGGGCGCACGAGCTCATTTTTTCTATCATGGACTTCTGTAATCGTCGCATCATTATCGCCCTCTTGATGGAAAGTAACCAGATCGCCTACAAGCGGACTGATCCCACGATTCCTGAATACTCCCCTGCCTTTGCATTGAATCACTCTTCCTTCATGCTCAACATAATAAAAACCACTGATCGCTTTAATAATTAATCCTTCCGGCATCCAATCCCTCTTTCTGAATCATTCTTTATCTTCGTAATTGATTGTAACATTTTCTATGATTTGATTGTCGCGTACAACACGATAGCCGCCCGTTTGGCCCTCATCCAGATTGATTGTAAACTGTTTTTTCGTGTCCTCATAAATCTCGAACTCATCATAGACATCGTCCATGGAGTGAGTTCTGTCTTTAAGATAGATCTGAACTACTTGAGGTTTAGGTGCAACCTCTTCCTCTTCTCCATCCTCATCAGAATTACTGTTGTATTGTGGTTCATATGGGATGGTTACTGAACGGGGGAATGATTTCATCGGCAATTTTTCTTTACCTTTTGAAACGACTACCTTCACCGCTTCCCCTTTTCTCAATTGTGCGCCAGAACTAGGGGTTTGCCTGATAACCTGCTTTTCAGGCACAGTATCGTTAAACTCCTCACTAACAACCCTAATTTCTAGCCCACTCTCTTTGCGATACGCATCGAGTTCACCCTCCGTATAGCCTTCCAAGTTTCGAACGGTGACCAATTCAGGACCTTTACTGACCGTGAATACGAGATCCGTTTCTTCAGGGACGACCTCTTCATCTCCAGCCGGTGACTGACCGATAATAGTCCCTTCCGGCTCATCCGAATATTCCGCTTCCGACTTGATCGTTCTAAATCGTTCGGAAAGGAGATTACTCACATTTTCATAGCTTTGCCCTCTGTAATCTGCCATGACCATCGTTTCCTTGCCCTGACTGACATAGATCACAATGGCAGTGCCGACGTCCCGCTTCTTGCCACCTTCCGGGATCGTGCGGATTACTTTTCCTGCTTCCACTTCATTCGAAACTTCTTCGATCTTTTCATCTACCTTAAACCCTTCCGACTCCAAGATCTCTATTGCCGCACGCTCTTCTTCACCGGTTACATCTGGCACAATAGCTTTCTTGGGGCCAAGCCATCCAGGAAGGAACAGCAGGAGCATGATAACGAGAAGAATTCCGCCGAGAATACCAGCGATAATCGGCCCTTTCTTTTTCTTCTTTTTCTGCTTCTCTTGCGGTGCAGGCGCAGAAGGCGTTACAGGTTCTAATTTTCTCGTCTCTTCCGCGTGATCGAACTTCTGCGCTTCGTTAACAATCGGGATGGCACGGGTTTTATCATTGTCCACCGGTTCCATGAATTTCGCTTCATTTGCCCTCTCTGAGGATAAGACAGTCAATAGATCCTCGTACATTTCATCGGCCGAGCGGTACCTGTTAAATGGATCCTTCGCCGTTGACTTCAAAATGACATTCTCAACGCTTTGTGGAATCGATGGGAATTGCGCACGCACTGAAGGCGTCTCTTCCTGCAAATGCTTCAAAGCAATCGCAACTGCTGTTTCCGCCGAGAATGGCAGCTCCCCGGTCAATAATTCATAGAACACGATGCCGAGCGAATAAATATCGGATTTCTTTGTCGCCATGCCGCCTCTTGCCTGTTCTGGGGACAAATAATGGACCGTTCCGAGAACCGAATTCGTCTTCGTATGTGCTGTTGAATTCAAAGCCATCGCAATGCCAAAATCGGTGATTTTCACATCTCCGTTTTGATCCATTAAAATGTTCTGCGGTTTAATATCCCGGTGGATAATCCCGTTATGATGGGCGTTTGCTATCGCGGAAACAAGCTGTTTCATAATGTGGACAGCTTGTTCAGGGCGAAGCGGACCATTCGTTTGGATGAACTTTTTTAATGTCCGGCCGTCGATATACTCCATGACGAGATAGTGCAGCTCATCTTCTTCGCCAACATCGAAAATATTAACAATATGCGGATGGGTCAGGCTTGTTGCGGATAAAGCCTCCCGCTGGAATCTTCTTTTTAAATCTTCTTCGTTTGCAAAATCATAATCAAGCACTTTGATCGCTACATCACGATCCAAAATGATATCATGGGCCAAATAAACTTTCGACATGCCGCCTTCGCCGATGCCTCTTATGATTTCATAACGTCCACCAATTCGTTTGCCAATCACTGTTAACTCACCTCCGAGCGGAACGGGCCGACTAATATGACCGAAATATTGTCTTCTCCGCCCATATCATTCGCCAAGTCAATTAGCTGCTCCGTTTTTTGCGAAAGCGGCAATTCTGACATGACAACTTCTTTCATTTTTTCATTCTCGATTTTATTGCTTAATCCATCTGTACATATAAGCAGATAGGCACCATCCTCAAAGTGGATGGAGTAAAAATCGAGCTCGATTGTTTTCTCCGTTCCGATTGCACGCATGATCCAATTTCGTTGCGGATGGCTGGCGGCCTCTTCTTCCGTAATTTCACCGCTGTCCAATAAGGCATTGACGAACGAATGATCTCTCGTAATCTGTTTCAATTCGTTCTTGTCCACTCTGTACACTCTGCTGTCGCCTGTATGGGATATGATGCAAGACGATTCGAAAATTATTACCGCATCGAGCGTCGTTCCCATTCCTTTGTATTGCTCATCCGCTTCAGCCATCTTAAAGATCTCCAGGTTGGTTTGCGTGATGACATCCTCCAGCCATGAAATCCATGATTTTTCATCCATGGCTTTTGGATTCTCAATTGACTTGAATTGCTCACCGATCGATTGCACAGCTGTTGTGCTGGCCAGTTCACCACCGCGATGGCCTCCCATTCCATCAGCAATAATGGCTAGCACAGGCCCCCCTGGTAGTTCATATACCGCCGCACTGTCTTCATTAACGGACCTTCGTTTCCCGATATCTGTCCTGAATTCATACTGCACCAATTGTACCCCCCCAAGATTTCCTTTTATCTCTCCGATTTTTTCTTGCGCAGCGCAGCTACAAAAAAGCCATCGCTGTCAAAATGGTGAGGCAAGACTTGAAGCATGTCCCCTTTTATTGTATCTGTTTCATGCCCTACCAGATGTTCCAGCGGAATCGTTTCCATATCAGGATGTCTTTGCAGGAATTCGGAAACGGACCCGATGTTCTCTATTTGATCAACCGTACAAGTACTGAAGACGATGATGCCATCTTCCTTAATTAAGTGGTAAGCAGTATCCAGCAATTCGGCTTGTATTCCCGCCAAATCATGCAGGTCACTTTCTTGTTTATTATATTTAATTTCCGGCTTCCTACGGATGACCCCGAGACCGCTACACGGTGCGTCCAACAAAATGCGGTCAAAAGATGAAGCTGGATAGATTTCCGTCAGCTTCCTGCTGTCACCGCTTCTTGTTTCGATTGATTCCAATCCTAGCCGCTTGGCGCTCGACGTAATAAGGGATAATTTGTGATCATGCAAGTCGTGCGCGAACACTTTCCCTTCATCCTTCATCTTTTCTGCAATGAATGTCGTTTTTCCTCCTGGAGCCGCACACATATCCAAAACAGACATCCCGGGCTCCAGATTTAAAGCGAGTACGGGCAGCATGGAGCTTTCATCTTGGATAGTAATTAAACCATTTGCAAACGCCTCTGTTTTCGCCAAGTTTCCTCCAGCGACACGAATGCATTCCGGCACTACTTCCCCTTTCATCACTTGAAACCCTTCAGACGCCAACTGTTTCATTACTTCTTCCGTAGTCGTTTTCATCGTGTTGACACGCGCCGTCATAGTCGGGGGCATATTGTTCCTGCTGGCCATCGCAATGGTGCTCTCTTTGCCGTATTGATCGATCCATCTGCGCAGCAGCCATTCGGGATGGCTTGTCTCTATCGACAATCTCGTAATGTCGTCTTCAATTTCCTCCACCGAAGGTACACCCTCGCGCAGGATGGAACGGAGAATACCGTTCACAGTCGCAGAAATCCCTTTATGTCCTCTTCTTTTCGCAATTTCCACCGCTTCGTGCACAACGGCATGCGGAGGTATTTTAGAAAGATAGACGAGTTGATAGACTGACAATCGAAGAAGTTCCTTCACCCATTTGTCCAATTTCCCTCGGACAAACGGCTTCACGTAATAATCCAGCGTCATTTTATTCTGCAAGGTGCCATACGTCAATTCAGTCAATAATCCCCGATCTTTCGGTGCAATCGAATAAGTCTCCATTGTCTTATGCAGCAATAGGTTGCTATAGGCTTGATTGTTTGCCACTTCCAACAGGATGGATAGTGCAGCATCTCTGACATTGCCATTCCATATTTTCTTTTTATTAGTTGTCATTCGAAACGGTCTCCTACTTGCCATTTGGAACCGACGCCGTTAAGGAACACGTCGATCGCCATGCGCTTTTTCCCTGCTGGTTGCAGCTCTTTAATTGACAATGCTGTATCATCGCCGCATTGAACAATCATTTCATCTTTATCAATGGAGATGATGGTGCCTGGTTGCCAGGCAGCCGAATTACGGTGCACCTTTTCAGCCTTATACATTTTCACATTATCACCTAGAAAGGTTGTGTAGGCGTTCGGCCAAGGGTGCAATCCGCGGATTTGATTGTAAATAGCCTCGCCCGGTTTATTCCAATCAATCCGTTCTTGTTCCCGAGATATATTATGTGCAAAAGTGGCTTCGGATTCGTTTTGCGGTATTCTTTTATTCGTCCCATTCAAAATGGATGGCAACGTTTCTTTTAAAAGCTGAGTGCCCGCTGCCGATAAAGCATCGAACATCATGCCTGTGTCATCATTCTCTTTGATCGGAACAGTGACTTGGGAAATGATATCACCAGCATCCAGTTTTTCTGCCATATACATGATCGTTACACCCGTTTCGGTTTCCCCATCCATAACAGCCTGGTGGATCGGTGCGCCTCCCCGATACTTTGGCAGCAAGGACGCATGAACATTTATACAGCCGAGTCTTGGGACATCTAGAAGCTCCTTTGGCAAAATTTGACCATATGCTGCGGTAACAATCAAATCAGGGGCCATCTCGACCAGCTTCTTTAATTCGTCTGAACCTCTTAACTTCTCAGGTTGGAGAACATCAAGCCCAAGCCGGATTGCTTCCTCTTTAACAGGGGGCGGCGTTAACACACGCTTTCTGCCAACTGGCCGGTCAGGCTGCGTGACGACGGCCAAAATGGAATAGCCTTCGTCTACTAGCATGGAAAGTACAGGGACTGAGAAGTCGGGTGTACCCATAAATACGATATTCGTCAATTCTGCTCATCCTCCTCCAGGTCGTCTGGCTCCTCCTCGAATTCCGAAGGATCTACTACTCGCAGGATTTTCGTATCAAACAATACACCATTGAGATGATCAATCTCATGCATGATAGCTCTCGCTTCATAATCTTCCGCTTCTAATTGATACAGCGACCCGTCCCGTTCTTGCGCTTCAATCCGTACGAAAAACGGACGTTCGACTTCACCATATAGTCCTGGGAAACTGAGGCAGCCTTCCACTTCGACTTCTGAACCGCCCACCGCAGTTACGACGGGGTTCACCATTTCAATTACGTCGTCTCCTTCGCCCATGTCGACGATCGCTACACGGATTGGTTTGCCCACTTGCGGTGCAGCTAATCCAATTCCGTCTGCAGCTACCATGGTGTCATGCATATCATCCAGCAAGGTTGCCAGCTCTTCGTCAAACGCCACTACTTCTTTACATGATTGTGTCAATATAGGTGAAGGATGCTTCACAATTTCCAATATGGCCAATTTAATTCCTCTTTTCAAAAAATGGATGTTGGATCAACATCTACCGACATAAGTAATCCCGATTTAATCCAATCGGTACGATAGATTTTAATCAGCTGCTGGAGAGTTTCCGTCAGCTTCGGTTCTTTTTTGTATTTTAGCAAACATTGATATCGATATCTATTGTTCACACGGCTGATTGCTGCGGCAGCAGGTCCGATAATGACCGTATCCGGCGAGAGATTGTCTTTCAAAAACCGAGTGCCCTTCTCAGCAAAATCCACCGCCTTCAGTAAATCTTCATGGGAAAATTGCAGCAAGGTAATATAATAAAAGGGCGGATAACCGTATTGCTTTCTTGACGCCATCTCCAGTTGATAAAAAGGTTCGTACTGCTGGGCTTTCGATAATTCAATGGCATAATGCTCAGGAGAATAGGTTTGTATGAAAACTTCTCCGGGCAGTTCATGCCTGCCTGCCCTTCCACTCACCTGTGTCATCAGCTGGAACGTCTTCTCGGCCGCTCTGAAATCAGCTAAGTGCAATGTTGTATCTGCTGCAAGTACACCAACGAGTGTGATTGCCGGAAAATCTAATCCTTTCGCGATCATTTGAGTGCCGAGCAAGATATCCGCTTTCCCTTCACTAAACTGGCGCAAGAGCCGTTCGTGCGATCCTTTTTGCCTTGTTGTGTCCACATCCATGCGCAATACTCTTGCTTCGGGAAGCAATCTTGCAATCTCTTCCTCGGCTTTTTGCGTTCCCGTTCCAAAAAAACGGATATGCTCGCTCTGGCATTCCGGGCATTCAAGCGGAACAGACTCTTCATGGCCGCAGTAATGGCATTTCAGACATTCATTTGCCCGATGATAGGTCAATGAAATATCGCAGTTCGGACATTGAACGACCGTTCCACAATCGCGGCAAAGAACGAAGGAAGAGAATCCACGTTTATTTAGAAATAAAACGGTCTGTTCTTTGTTCTCCAGGCGCTGTCTCATCGCTTCGGCAAGCGGAACAGAGAACATCGAACGGTTCCCTTCTTTTAATTCCTCCCGCATATCGACAACATGGACCGTCGGCAAACTTTGTTTTTTGGCCCGCTCTGAAAGGGTGAGAAGCGTGTAAACCCCTTTGGACGCTCTAGCAAATGACTCAAGCGAAGGAGTAGCACTTCCTAAGATAACGGGACAATGATGATATTGCGCCCTCCAGATCGCTACATCACGTGCATGATAACGTGGATTATCCTCCTGTTTATACGTCGATTCATGCTCCTCATCCAAGATAAGCAGTCCTAGATTTTCAAACGGAGCAAAAATAGCAGAGCGGGCACCGACGACGACCTTCACTTCTCCCCGGTGCACTTTTCTCCATTCATCATATTTTTCACCTGATGATAACCCGCTATGCATGACAGCGACCAATTCGCCGAAACGCTCTTGGAACCGTGCTGTCATTTGAGGCGTCAATGAAATTTCAGGAACGAGTACAATCGCTTCTTTCCCCTGCTGCATGACGTGTTGGATGGCACGCAAATACACTTCCGTTTTTCCGCTTCCTGTTATGCCATGCAAAAGGAAAGTTTCGGCGCTGCCCTGATCGAACGCTGCCGTCACTTTCGCTAAAGATAGCGCTTGTTCGTCTGTCAATGAAATGGGAATCGCAGTATCTTTCAAGCGAGGAGCCGCCGGTTCGCGGTACGTTTCCACATACTCTTCCGTTGCTGCGCCTTTTTCAATAACCGATTTTAATGCAGGATTTTGAATACCGGATTGCTCAATGACGGAAACCGCAGCTATCGTCTGTCCGGCCCGTTCCGCCATCCAGTGCAGCAGATCCTTCTGCTTTCTTGCATTCGGATGGATCGTTTTGAGCAGGGAAGTAATGGTCTCACGGTCTGCCATCGTGACCACACGTGCTTTTTTCACTTCGGTCTGCTGGCCGATGGCAATATCTACGGATACAATTCCTTCAGCCGCATAGGACTTCAGCTTCCTCAAAAGGCTTGCAGAACCAGCCGCCTGCTTTAAGGGAAGTCTTGTTTTATTTCCAATGAACTGCTTGAATTCCTCATCTTGAATGTCTTCCATCCGATGGACCGTAATGAATTTCTCATATTTCGCTCGCATCGCTGCTGGCAGCATGACCTGCAATGCGTCGATCTCGTATGACAACGTCTTCTCCGCAAGCCATTTAGACAGCTGTAACAGCTCTTCTGATAAAACCGGTTCCAAATCAATCAGCTCGGCAATCGGCTTCAATTTATCTGCCGGCACATCACTTTCTTCTTTTAGATTCACAATATAGCCGAGCACAGCCCTTGGACCGAATGGCACTTTGATTCGCGATCCACGCTGAATGACCGACTCCAAATGCGTAGGAACTTCATAGTCAAATGGTCGATCAATTGGATAAGCTGCCACATCGACAATGACCTCAGCGATCATGCGGCATCACTTCTTCCTCTTCCATGATCGACTCAAATAGTTTTTTGGCCAACACAGGCTTGGCCATCGCCCCAAATGGCTTATGGGTGCCATTCTTCGATAACAATGTCACGACATTCGTATCGCTTCCAAATCCGCCACCCGGATCCGTCACGTCATTCACAATGATATAATCTAAGTTCTTTTTCTCGAGTTTGGATTGTCCGTATGCAATGGCATCGACTGTCTCAGCCGCAAATCCGACGAGCAGCTGTCGCTCTTTCCTCTCTCCAAGGGTTTTGAGAATATCCGTCGTTTTCTCAAGCACCAAAGCCATTTGCTGATCCTTCTTTTTCATCTTCTGCTTTTTGACTTCAGCAGGACGATAATCCGCGACAGCCGCCGATTTAATGACGATATCCGCATCTCCATAGTGGGAGAGGACGGCTTCGAGCATCTCCTTGGCGCTCTCGACATCGATGACTTTCACGCCTTGTGGTTTCGCTAAGCAGACAGGTCCTGATACGAGTATCGTTTCTGCACCTAAAGCAGCAGCGGCCTCCGCCATGGCATATCCCATTTTCCCGCTGGAAAAATTGGACACATAGCGGACCGGATCAATTCGTTCACGTGTCGGACCGGCTGTAATGATCACCTTTTTTCCTTGCAGCGGCAGTGGCTTTTCGCTGTTGTTGAAGTGTTCAGCAATCAAGGAGACAATCTTCTCCGGCTCTTCCAATCGCCCTTTCCCTACATAGCCGCAAGCCAAAAACCCTTCTGAAGGTTCAATGAAACGGTAGCCATCCTGATGCAGCGTCTCAATGTTCCGCATGACAGCCTTGTTTTCATACATATGAACATTCATCGCTGGTGCAATCCAGACATCTGCCGTTGTGGCCAGAAGCGTCGTTGTTACCATATCATCCGCAATACCATTCGCGATCTTCCCGATGGCATTTGCCGTAGCTGGCGCAACGACAACAAGATCCGCCCAGTCCGCCAAATCAATGTGGGCGATGACTCGCGAATCTTTTTCATCAAACGTATCGTAATACACATCATTTCGGGATAACACTTGGAAGGAAAGCGGTGTGACAAATTTCATGGCGGATTCTGTCATGATCACCTTCACTTGCGCACCAGCTTGCGTCAATTTACTGACGAGTGCAACCGCTTTGTATACTGCAATCCCGCCAGTTACACAGAGGAGTATGTTTTTATTCAACAACACCATTCCACCCTTTCTACATATCGGCAACTTTCTTTTGTAAGGTTTCAGACCACTGTTGCTTCCTGACGCCCCTACATGTGCGGGGCATGGAGTATACGGCGGTGCTTATCGGTACGGATGGCTGTCCGTCCAATCTCATGCATTTCATTTAAAAACGACAAACTCCCTAAGAAACAATTCAAAGGGAGCGTAGCTTGGTATATGGAACTAACCGTTTCAGGTTGAAAGATCAGACTTCGTCTTCGTATACGATGGAATCATCCTGTGCCTGTATGGAAAGGACACCCGCAGCCACTTCCTCAAGTGCTTTGCCAACATTTTTATGGGAACGATAGTAGTCAAGAAGGACTTCTCTCGTCTCCTGCATCTCTCTTGCACGTTTCGAAGCAAGTGTCACAAGAGTGTATTTAGAGTCAATTTTCTCTTTTAATGAATCGACTGATGGATATAACATGAATTTATTCCCCTTCCAACATAAGTAGATATCTTTTTTCAACGCGTTCCCGGCGGCAGTGTTCTGCCATGACAATTGCATTAATTCTGTCACAGGCCTTGGAAACTTCGTCGTTTTCCACAACATAATCATACAGATTCATCATCTCAAGCTCTTCCCGCGCCTTTAGTACGCGGCTCGCAATGACGTCTGCTTTTTCCGTGCCTCTTCCGACCAACCGGTCCTCGAGCTCCGATAAGCTGGGTGGTGCCAAAAAGATGAACAAACCATCCGGCATTTTTTCCCGCACTTGTGCGGCACCGACAACTTCAATTTCTAAAAACACATCTCTGCCTGCATCCAGTGTTTCATTCACATAGTCAAGCGGAGTGCCGTAATAATTGCCAACATACTCGGCGTATTCCAGCAATCTTCCTTCCCCGATCAGCCGTTCAAAATCCTGACGGGACTTAAAGAAATAATCGACTCCATCCTGTTCGCCTTCACGAGGGCTTCTCGTTGTCATGGAAATCGAGTATTCATAATTCGTATCCGGTTGTGAAAACAGTTCTTTTCGCACCGTCCCTTTGCCAACGCCGGAAGGGCCGGAAAGAACGATCAACAAGCCACGTTGTTTGTACATGCAATCCCTCTTCTTATGTATTCTCAAATTCGTCCCGTTTCATTCTAGTTTACACTCTCGCAAGAAAACAGCAGACGTACGGACAGATGCCTTTCAAGCATCCTTAGGCTTAACAACTTCGTTATTTGTTAAACAGCATACTCATATTATAACATATCTCTTCAATAGAGTGCTAAAATGGGACTAAACGATTTTTTTGAAAGAGGAATTCATTATGGCATTTGACGGTTTATTCACTGCTGCAGTCACTTCAGAGCTTCAGCAGATTCAAAATGGCAGGATTACAAAGATCCATCAGCCGAACATACAGGAAATTATCTTGCATATCAGAGCGGGCAATCGAAATCATAAATTACTTTTGTCCACACACCCTTCCTACTCAAGAATCCAATTGACAGAGGAGACGATTGTTAATCCGGCGGAACCGCCGATGTTTTGCATGGTCCTACGGAAGCATTTGGAAGGCGGTATGATAACTAAAATTGAACAAGCCGGCACAGACCGCGTCATCAATCTTTCAATCCGTGCGAAGGATGAAATCGGGGATGACATGGAACGTGTGCTGAGTATAGAAATTATGGGCCGCCATAGTAACATTTTATTGATTGATCCTTCCCGGAATATGATTGTCGACAGCATGAAGCATCTGCCTCCATCCATGAACAGCTATCGAACGATTCTGCCGGGACAGCCGTATATACCGGCACCGCCACAAGAGAAGACGAATCCGTTTACTCTAACAGAGCAAGAATTCGACCAATTATTCGCGTCGTTTGAAGCAGCTGGAGACCTTGTCAGCTCTCTGTCCGGATTTTCCAAGCTGAATGCTGAGGAGCTTTTATACAGATTGCGATCTACTCCCAAAAACGAATGGTTCAAAATCTATCAAAACTTCCTTGCATCGTTTAACGGAACCGAGCCAAAGCCCAATTACGCAGTCATCAATGGCAAAATGTCATTTTCGGCCACTCCGTTAACACATGCAGACGAAACTTTAACTTATTTTGAAACGCTCGGCACGCTATTGGATAAAGTTTATTTTGCACGGGCGGAGCGTGAACGCGTAAAATCCCAGGCAGCAGATTTGGAACGCTGGCTCGACAATGAAATTTCGAAACTTCAATTGAAAATGAAGAAATTGCAAAAAGAACAGGATGCAGCCAGCAAGCTGGATACCTTCCAGCTGTACGGCGAATTATTGACAGCCAACAGCTATGCGATCCAAAAGGGAGAAACAGAAGCTACTGTAGACAACTATTATACAGAAGGTGAAACAGTCACCATCCCGCTAGACCCGAGAAAGACACCGATCGAAAACGCGCAGCGGTATTACGCCCGGTATGTAAAAGCGAAGAACGCCCTCATCATGATTGCTGAACAGCTAGAAAAAGCGAAAGAGGATATAGATTACTTCGAAATGATCAAGCAGCAAGTAATGCAGGCTTCCACGGAAGATATTGATGAGATTAGAGAAGAGCTTGCCGAACTGGGTTATATGAAAGCGCGCAAGCTGAAGAAGAAGCAAAAACCGAAGAAACCATCTCCGGAGAAATATGTTTCAAGTGCAGGCATTCCGATTTCCGTCGGTAAAAATAATAAGCAAAATGACTATGTCACATTCAAAACAGCTTCTCGTGACCATGTCTGGCTGCACACAAAGGATATACCGGGATCGCATGTGGTCATCCATGAGGCCGAACCGGATGAAGAGACCATTCGAGAAGCCGCAACACTTGCCGCTTACTTCAGTAAAGCAAGGGAGTCCGCTTCCGTCCCAGTAGATTTCACCGAAATCCGACACGTCAAAAAACCAAGCGGTGCCAAACCCGGCTTTGTCATCTACTTTGAACAAAAAACGATATTTGTGACACCGGATGAAGATTTGGTGAGACAGCTGAAAAAATAATTCGCAATTTGAGCAGGGATGGAAAGAGAGATTGCTTCCATTCCTGTTTTTTTGTGTGTTTGGGGAGATACTTAATATTTAGGATCGAAGTAAGTATTGGCGGTTGGCCCCCATTATTTTTAATGAACACTAGATATTTGAGCTGAACACTAGTATATCGGAATGAACGCCAGATAATTGAGTTGAACGCCAGTATACCGGAATGAACGCCAGATAATCGAGTTGAACGCCAGTTTACCGGAATGAACGCCAGTATACCGAAACGAACGCCAGATAATCGAGTTGAACGCCAGATAAATGAGCCGAACGACAGTATACCGGAATGAACGCCAGATAAATGAGTTGAACGCCAGTATACCGGAACGAACGCCAGATAATCGAGCTGAACGCCAGTATACCGGAACGAACGCCAGATAAATGATTTGAACGCCAGAATACTGGAACGAACGCCAGATAAATGATTTGAACGCCAGTATACCGGAATGAACGCCAGATAATCGAGTTGAACGCCAGTATACTGGAACGAAAGCCAGATAAATGATTTGAACGCCAATAACTCCGGATGAACGCCAATTAATCAAATTGAACACCAATAACTCCTGCCGAACGCTAAGTAATCCAATTGAACGCCAGTAGCCCCCACCAAAATTAATTCCAACACAAAAACAGACCACAAACAAACCCGCTATACCACGAGCTCATCTGCAGTCCGCTAGTTGTAGCATGAAGTAAATCACTTACTTACAGCGCGTCTGTCCGTTCCTCACCATCCGGCAAGTATTTCAGCAAACCGAGTTTGCTAAGTCCATTTTTGATTTTCGTTGTATAGCCGAGTTTTTCACTAGACAAATATGACGCTTTGGATGCGATCATCTCTTCTAGTACAGGGAGAAAGCTTGGATCGATCGGCTCCCATAAGCTATAAGAATTGATGAGGTCCTCTAAGGTCAAATGCTTGTAATCATCGCCTTTATAGCCATAGTCCGGTGAGATGCGATACCAAATATCCCCGTTATCCCGAATCCAATCATCCTTGTTAATGACGATCGCATTTTGGATCGACTTTGCCGTTTCCAAGTACCTATCGTCCCCGAATTCGTTGTACGCCATCAATAGGATGTTCATGCCGCCGAGTACGTGGTTCATGGACGCGTGCGTCGGTCCTTCCTGTATGATCGGGAAATAGTCCGAAATATAGTACGCATCTTTAGAGACAGGGATTACATGACCCTGCTCTTTTTGTGAGACTAATAAATCCGCATAATTTCGTAGCGGTTCTTTATACTCGCTAATATCGAACTCATCGCCGCTCCGATAATAAAACAATGCGATCTGTTCATTGAATCGGGTGTCAATGAACGGAGCTGTGATGCCATATAGCCCTTTCAGATACGTACTCGTCACTTCCGTTTCCCAATACGGCTTATCGCCCCTGAAGTTTTTCAAATTAACGAATGCATTATAAATCAAGTTTTCAAAGTATCGGTCCTGCTGTTCATGGAACAACGTCATTGCCCGATCTTCTTTCATAAGCAACAAACTTCTGCCGTACCCCTGCCCATTTTCCGGCAGTGGTTCTGTTGTCGTCACCATCTTATTGAAGGGGCCGATCGCAGTATACCAATTGTTCCGTTTCTTATAGTATTGTGCGCTCTCTAGCATCCATGATTCCCGATGTGCATCTTTGTTGAAGAGCATATTCTCCGAATTCAAATACCATTGATCGACTATGTCATTCCCTTTAGATTTCAAGGCATGGACGGACATAAAAGTGGAGCCGACTTGGGTAAATGACAATGATTCCTCTTCGGCGAGCAGTTCACGCATCCGGCTATGGCCGCCTTCCGCATAGTCCATTGCAAGCTGCCTGGAACGGTAGGATTGGCCAACCATCCGCTCCTGCACCGACCCGTCCTCATTGAGAAAACGAAGGACGCCCGTTGGATAGGATGTCAGATCTGCATTAAACAAATCCTCGCTATTCCGTTTAATTGGATGCTGGTCAAACCGGTACAGCTCATAGCTGTCCACGTAGTTTTCCTTTTGCAAGACATCGACCGTAACCGCTTCGCCCGTTGGATTTTCCAGCTTGGAGAACAGGAAGTAGTCCCCATTATCAAATGATCGAACGGTCAATTCGATCGTTGTTCCTTCTTCGCCTACCTCGTAAAGATAAGTATTATCTCTGGAGAAATCGTTATCAATTCGGGTATGACCTGTAAATTGGATCGGTTTTTCGGAACGCAAGTAGATTGGATGTTCATCAAATGAAACCTTCTCTAAATGCATTCGCCCTATTGCAGGAGAAAAGTCTGGTGATTGAATTGCTGCCGACAACTCATAATTTTTATCGTCAGGTCCCATGTTCTTTTCTTTCATCGCATTGTAAAGCACGGCTGAGAAGGTGGCACGGTCGACTGCTCCTCTTTCAAGCAACGCTTTTTTCTGAACCGGGTTTTTGATTCTGAATAACGCAGCCTTTCCTTGTCTTTGACTGTCAGCTGGCCAGATTTCCTCTATCTTATCATCAGTTAACTCGAAGGCTTGGCGAATTGCCGTTTTCAACTGGCCGATTGTCATTACGCTCTCTTTCGTCAACAAGCCATTGGCAGGTGTTTGAAAAATTCCAGCGTTATGCATCGCTTGTATGAGCAATTCTTCATTCTCATAACCCTTACCTGATTCATCTGGCAATCCTGGTATGGATTTAGCACGATTGAATGCCTGCGCTGCTTCTCCCATCGTCATCGCAGTGGATGGGCGGAATTGCAAATCGCGATATCCCGTCATGATTCCTTGATCTACTAGCCACATAATTTCATTTTTAGCCCAAAACTCATTTGTAATATCGGTAAAGGGAGTCACCCTCTCCTCTTGAACTGCCCGGCGTTCATTGGCTTCTGCATTCGGCGCGGTCACCAGTACAGCTGCAACGAGAATGAGAAATGCAAATCTCATCAATTTTTTCATCTGTTGATCTTCACCTCATTCACCATGATACACCATTCAGTTTACCATCAATTACAAAATAGGTATATACTGTCGAATCCTGCGTAAAAAAGCGTTATGCCCTGTGAAAAGACATAACGCTTTGCATTCACAACTTATTTTATTACAACAAGCCTTCTTTCAACTTTCCATGCCACGCCAGCAGTCCATCCATTGATTCATTGCTGATTGCTCCGCTTTCAACTGCAGCTTCTGCTAATGAACCGAAATTAGTCAAGCTTTTGTAGACGAGCCCTGCTTCAGAAAAAGCAGAGTCCGCGCTTGCCAATTCATATGTAAAGATTGAAACGACACCCGTCACTTCGACTCCTTCTGACCGTAAAGCTTCTACTGCGTTCAAACTGCTTCCTCCAGTGGAAATCAAATCTTCGATAATGACGGCTTTGTCATTTGCAGCCGCTTTCCCTTCAATTTGCTTGCTTCTGCCATGTCCCTTTGCTTTCGAGCGGATGTAAACCATCGGGAGCCCAAGGATATCCGCAACCCACGCAGCGTGCGGTATGCCTGCTGTTGCTGTCCCGGCAATTAAAGTAGTTTCTGGGAAATGAGTGCGAACTAGTTCAGCAAGTCCTTCCGCGATTTGTTTGCGGCCGTTTGGATCGGACATTGTTAACCGGTTATCGCAGTATATAGGTGATTGAATACCGGATGCCCATGTAAAGGGATCGTTCGGGCTTAATTCAACTGCACCGACATTCAACAAAATTTTAGCAATTTCCTTTTGACTCATAATTAGTTCTGTCCTTTCCATAAAGCGTTTATTAGGTCGTATGCCGCTTTCGGTTCTGCCGATCCAGTGATGGCGCGTCCGACGACAATATGGGTAGAACCTGCAAGTCTTGCTTCTTCAGGCGTCGCAATCCGCTTCTGGTCCTGTGTGTCTCCTTGCGGCAAACGGATGCCTGGCGTGACCTTCAAAAATTCTCGGCCACACGCTTCTGCTATAGCAGCTGACTCGTGGACTGAACAGACTACTCCATCCAAACCGGCTGCTTTCGTCAATTTTGCATAGTGAAGAACAGATTCCTCAAGCGGCACACGGATCAGCTGCTCTTCTGCGACTTGCTTTTCGTCTGTCGAAGTGAGCTGTGTGACGCCGATGAGAGCTGGACGTTTCAAGCCTGCCGGTGTACCTTTGTCCAGGCCTTCCAATGCGGCTTCCATCATCGTTTTTCCACCTGCCGCATGGACATTGACAAGATCAACGCCAAAGCCGGCCAGAACTTCCATAGCGGATTTTACGGTATTTGGGATATCGTGCAATTTCAAGTCCAGGAAAACATCGAATCCAAGCTCTTTCAGTTTCGCTACGATGGATGGCCCCTCTTTGTAATAAAGCTGCATACCCACCTTAACGCTTACATCTCCATCAAACGGTTGCAAAAATGCAAACGCCTTTTCAGCGGAATCAAAATCTAATGCGATGATCGGGGATGTTTTCATAATCGATGGCTCCTTCCTACAAGTTCAGATAGTTGGCCTATTCCTAGCTCGTCCAACTTTGCTGGCAATTCCTCAATGATGTTCGGACAAACGAAAGGATCGACAAAATTGGCTGTTCCGACAGCTACAGCACTCGCACCTGCTGATAGGAAATCAATAACATCATCGGCTTCCGAGATACCGCCCATTCCGATGATTGGAATATTAACCATCTGGCTCACTTCATACACCATCCGGATGGCGACCGGTTTGACCGCAGGGCCGGACAATCCGCCTGTACCGTTCGCGATGACCGGGCGGCCGGTTTTATGGTCGAGGCGCATGCCGATAAGTGTGTTGATCATGGTCAGTCCGTCTGCGCCGCCTTCCTCAACAGCTTTGGCGATCTCCTTAATATCCGTCACATTTGGAGATAGTTTAACGTAAACCGGCACTTTTGATACTTCTTTCACAGCTGCCGTCAAATCACGAGCTTGTACTGGATCGGTTCCAAAAGTGATGCCGCCGCATTTGACGTTCGGACAGGAAATATTCAATTCCAATGCCTTCACATTAGGAGCCGTCGAAATGGTTTTTGCCACTTCTACGTAATCCGCTGTCTCCGTTCCTGCCACATTCGCAATAATGGGAACATCAAACTGTTCGAGCCAAGGCAATTCATTTTCCATGACGCTTGTAAGACCTGGATTTTGCAGGCCGATTGCATTCAGCATGCCGGAAGCCGTCTCCGCCACACGCGGTGTCGGGTTGCCGAATCTTGTCTCCAGTGTCGTCGCCTTGATCATTATAGCGCCGAGCTTCGATAAATCATAGAAATTCGCGTATTCTTTTCCGAAACCGAAGCAGCCAGATGCTGGCATAACCGGATTTTTTAACTCCAGGCCAGGAAGTTTCACTGCTAATCTGTTCATATGGAGACCACCCCCGCTGGAAATACTGGACCGTCCGAGCAAACTTTGACATAGTCCTGTCCTGTTTGTTCGGTTGTATGGCAAACGCAAGCGAAGCAGGCGCCAATGCCACAACCCATCCGTTGTTCAAATGACAGAAACCCTTTTTTCTCCGAATAAGTAGCTTGCACTGCTTGTAACATCGGCATCGGGCCACAGCTGTAATACGTAGCAAAATCGTTATCCAATTGTGCCATCACATCCGTGACAAAACCTTGTGTTCCTCTAGATCCATCTACCGTAGCGATATACGTATCGCCCAGTTGTTTGAACTGTTCCTCGTAAAAACATACCGCATCCGTCTGGAATCCAAGGATGTGGATGCATTTGACGCCTTTTGCCGTCAGTTGCTTCGATAATTCATATAATGGAGGAACACCGATGCCTCCCCCAATCAAAACAGCCGTTTCGCCAGCAGCTGTTTCTTCGACAGGAAAACCATTTCCTAGAGGGCCAAGCACATTTACAGTTTCCCCGGTTAATTTGCTCGAGAGGAGCTTTGTGCCTCGTCCTTCAGCTCGATAAATAATCGTCATTTGGGATAATTCTTTATCTATCGAGGCGATTGATATGGGTCTTCTAAGCAAAGGCTCCATTGTTTCAGATACGCGGACATGGACAAACTGGCCAGGGGAAGAGATTTCCCCGACCAGTTTTCCGGCTAGTGTCAGTTCAAAAATATGTTCGGCTATTTCAGCGTGCCGTACGACTTTCATTTGCTCTTGAATAATCATAGTACCACCTGTTGTTTTGGCATATGGTCTGTCTGGAAGGACATCGATTCAATCACACGGAGCATAGCATCCGCCGTATCGATGGACGTCAGGCATGGAATTCCGTTTTCAACAGACTCCCTGCGAATTCTGAAACCATCACGCTCAGGCTGTTTGCCCTTCGTCAATGTGTTAATGACCAGTTGTGCTTCCCCTTTTTGGATCACATCCAATAAAGTCGGACCTTCCGCCCCTATTTTCCCTACTGTTTTTACGTTCATTCCGGCAGCTTCCAACACTTTCGCTGTGCCTTCCGTCGCCAAAATCCGATAGCCAATCTTGATGAATCTTTCAGCGAGGTCAACCATTTCCTCTTTATCCTTGTCGGATACAGTCATCAGCACGGAGCCGTACTCTTTAATTTGCATGCCGGCTGCAACTAGTCCTTTATATAAAGCTTTTTCAAGTGTAATGTCTTTCCCCATAACTTCTCCCGTTGATTTCATCTCAGGTCCGAGCGTGATATCCACTCTTCGAAGCTTAGCGAATGAGAATACCGGCACTTTGACATAAACCCCGGCTGGAGCCTGGGCAAGCCCTGTCTTATACCCTTGCTCTGTGATGGATTGGCCAAGTATGGCTTTCGTTGCGATATTGGCCATCGGCAGATTTGTAATCTTGCTTAAGAATGGTACAGTCCGGCTGGAACGCGGGTTTACCTCGATAACATATACTTGGCCTTCCGAGATAACAAATTGGATGTTAAGCAACCCTTTGATGTTCAATCCGATTGCAAGCCGTTTCGTATAATCGACGATTGTCTCCACCATCGATGCCGATAGGTTTTGCGGCGGATAAACGGCGATCGAGTCCCCGGAGTGAACGCCAGCGCGTTCAATATGTTCCATGATGCCTGGAATCAATACATTGACTCCGTCGCAAATGGCATCCACTTCAATTTCGGTTCCTGTCAAATAGCGGTCGATCAGAACCGGATGCGCCGGGCTCGCTTCCACAGCATGTTCCATGTAGTGGAGCAATTCTTCTTCCCGATAAACGATTTCCATCGCCCGTCCGCCGAGTACATAAGATGGTCTGACGAGTACAGGGTAGCCGATTTCATTCGCAATAACGACTGCTTCCTCAACAGATACGGCTGTTTTGCCAAGCGGCTGTGGGATTCCGATTTCACGAAGAGCCTTCTCGAACTTATCTCGATTTTCAGCTCGGTCGATATCTTCAAGGGATGTGCCGATAATGTTGACTCCCCGTTCTTCCAATGCGTCAGCTAGATTGATGGCTGTCTGCCCTCCAAATTGGACGATGACTCCTTCTGGCTGCTCCAAATCGATAATATGCATGACATCTTCAATTGTCAGAGGTTCGAAATATAATTTATCCGAAATCGAGAAGTCTGTTGATACCGTCTCCGGATTGTTGTTGATAATGATTGCTTCGTAACCCGCTTGCTGGATTGCCCATACGGAATGGACTGTCGCATAGTCGAATTCGACGCCTTGCCCAATCCGTATTGGACCTGAGCCAAGGACGACAACACTTTTCTTATCCGATTTAACTGATTCGTTCTCTTCCTCGTAAGTTCCATAAAAATACGGCGTATCTGACTCATATTCACCCGCGCATGTATCGACTTTTTTATACACCGGAATAATCCCATTTTCTTTACGGAAATCGTATACTTCCCGTTGCTCTTTATTCCATAATGCAGCAACCGTCACATCAGAAAAGCCCATTCGCTTCGCTTTATAAAGAACATCTACGTTGAATGGATCGGCTTGCAACTCCCTTTCCATTGCCACGATCTTCTCTAGTTTCCGTAAGAAAAACAGGTCGATCTGGCTCCAGTCATGGATTGTCTCGATTGTCACTCCGCGTCGCAGCGCCTCACCGATGAAGAAGAGCCGCTCATCCCCAGCCCGTCTGATCCGCTTTTCAATCCATTCATCCGTCAGTTCATCTGCGTGTTTCAATGAAAGGCCGAATTGGCCAGTCTCCAATGAGCGGACTGCTTTTAAAATCGATTCCTCGAATGTCCGTCCGATCGCCATCACTTCGCCCGTCGCTTTCATTTGCGTGCCAAGATTTCGCTTTGCAGATTCAAATTTATCGAACGCCCAGCGAGGAATCTTACTGACGATATAGTCGATCGTCGGCTCGAAGCACGCGTAAGTTGAACCGGTTACCGGGTTTTTCATTTCGTCCAATGTGAGGCCGACTGCGATCTTTGCAGCCAGCTTGGCAATTGGGTAACCTGTCGCTTTTGAAGCTAGGGCAGAAGAACGGCTTACCCGCGGATTCACTTCAATAATGTAATAGTTGAAACTATGCGGGTCCAGAGCGAGCTGCACGTTGCAGCCGCCTTCGATTTTAAGCGCGCGAATAATTTTAAGTGATACATTCCGAAGCATCTGGTTTTCGCGGTCTGTCATCGTCTGGCATGGCGCGACGACGATGGAGTCGCCTGTATGGATGCCGACCGGGTCGACGTTTTCCATATTGCAAACGACGATGGCATTATCGGCAGAATCCCGCATGACTTCATATTCTATTTCTTTATAACCAGCAATGGATTTTTCAAGAAGGCATTGCGTCACGGGGCTGTATTTCAAGCCGCTTGTGACGATTTCCTCTAAATCTTGATCGTTGTAGCAAATGCCGCCGCCAGTGCCTCCTAATGTGAAGGCCGGGCGTACGATGACCGGATAGCCGATTTCCTTTACAAAGGCCTGTGCTTCCTGCAAGTTATGAACAATTTCACTTTCCGGCACCGGTTCGCCTAATTCATTCATCAGCGTGCGGAACAAGTCGCGGTCTTCCGCTTTATGGATCGCATCCAATTTCGTCCCCAAGATTTCAATGCCTAGCTCATCCAAAATGCCCGATTCTTGAAGTTCAATCGCCATATTGAGCCCAGTTTGTCCTCCGAGTGTCGGAAGGAGGGCATCCGGGCGTTCTTTGCGGATGATCCGGCTAACGAAGTCGAGTGTGATCGGCTCGATATAAACTTTGTCTGCAATTTCCGTGTCTGTCATGATCGTCGCCGGGTTGGAGTTGATGAGAATAACACGGTATCCTTCTTCTTTTAAAGACAGGCATGCTTGTGTTCCTGCATAGTCGAACTCTGCTGCTTGACCGATGACAATCGGCCCTGAACCGATGACGAGGATCGTTTGGATGTCTTGACGTTTAGGCATTGAAATTCTCCTTTCGAGTGCTGGCATTCATTACGTTGTCAAAGCGGTCAAACAGATGGCTGGCGTCATGCGGTCCTGGCGATGCCTCCGGATGGAATTGGACCGAGAATACACGATCCGTTTCGTGACAGATCCCTTCGATTGTTCCGTCATTCAGCGCCCGGTGCGTAACGGTAAGTGGTGTTGAAGCGATGGAGGATTCCTCCAGCACATAACTGTGGCTTTGGGAAGTCAGTTCTGTCCTTCCAGTCGTCAAGTCCTTCACTGGATAATTCCCGCCGCTATGTCCGTTTTTCATCTTTTGGATTTTTGCTCCGTATGACATGGCAAGTAGTTGATGGCCAAGCCCGATACCAAAGATTGGCGCGTTCCCGATAAGATGTTTGATTGTATCTGCTGCCCCTTCTACGTCTTCCGGATTGCCAGGTCCGTTAGACAATAAAATACCGTCCGGCACAAGCGAAAGAATAGCTTCAGTCGAAGTATTATATGGTACAACAATTACGTCAAAGTCACGTTTGTTCAGCTCTCGCAGCAACCCATGTTTCAAACCGAAGTCGATGACGACAACACGCTTACCCTGTCCTGGGCTGGAATATGGCTTCTTTGTTGAAATGGAAGCGACTTGGTTTACAGGAATTTCATATGCCTTTGCTTCACCAATGGCTAAACTAGCATCCAATTCTTCACCTGCCGCTGTCAGCTTGCCTTTCAACGGGCCCTTTTCACGCAGCAAACGGGTCAACTTTCGCGTATCAATTCCTTGGATACCCGGAATCCCTTTTAGTTTCAGAAGGTCGCCTAACGTCATGGCGCTACGGAAGTTGGATGGCTCGTCGCTATATTCCCGGACAACGATTCCGTTGATTGCTAGTTCGATTGATTCATAATCGTCTCGGTTGATGCCTGTATTTCCGATCATTGGATACGTCATAACTACAATTTGGCCATAACCGGATGGGTTAGATATCGCTTCCTGATAACCAGTCATTCCTGTCGTAAAAACCGTTTCTCCGATGGTAGCCTTCTCAGATCCAAAAGCTTCCCCTTTGAACACAGTGCCGTCCTCTAATACGAGATATCTTGTCTTCATCATTCCCCATCCTTCCAAACGATTTTGCCTTCGAAGATTGTTGTCGCCGGCCATCCAAAACATGTCCAGCCGTCAAATGGCGTGTTCTTCCCTTTTGAAATGAATGTCGAACGGTCGATGGTCTGTTCTTTATTCAAATCTAGCAAGACTAGATCCGCTTTAGCTCCGACTTCGATTGTTCCATATGGCAAGCCAAATACACGAGCTGGCTTCACAGTCATCCAATCTACTAATTGTTTTAAAGTCCATTCGCCTTTCTTGACGAAGTGCGTATACAACAGTGGGAAAGCTGTCTCAAATCCTGTAATGCCGAATGGTGCCTTCGCGAACCCTGCTGCCTTTTCCTCAGCCGTATGAGGAGCATGATCTGTCGCAATGAAATCGATCGTCCCGTCCAGCAAGCCTTCAATAAGTGCGTCGCGATCTTCGCTGCTTCTGAGCGGAGGGTTCATCTTCCAATCTGCATCATCGCCCGGAATATCATCTTCACATAGCAAGAGATGGTGAGGCGTGACTTCAGCCGTCACACGGACTCCCGCCTTTTTCGCATCCCGGATGACTCTCACTGATTCCTTTGTGCTGACGTGGCATACATGGTAATGTGCCCCTGCCGCTTCCGCCAGCAAAATATCCCTTGCAATATGCACAGATTCAGCGATGGAAGGTATGCCTGTTAAACCAAGTTCTTTGTTTCGCTTTCCTTCATGCATGGAACCGCCGTATATCAATGTATTGTCTTCACAGTGAGCAACAATGGCCATATCCAGTTTGGCTGCATCCTGCATCGCCTCGTACATCATTCCAGCCTGCTGGACACCGACACCATCGTCTGTAAAGGCAAATGCTCCCTCTTCTTTTAGTGCAGCCAGATCTGTTCGCTCTTTCCCTGCTTCCCGAATCGTAATGGAAGCATAAGACAATACACGAATATGTGCATTTTCACGAATGAGCGAATTGACATGCGCCAGATTTTCTTTCGTATCAGGAACGGGTCTTGTATTCGGCATCGCACAGATTGTCGTGTAGCCCCCCTTGGCAGCTGCAAGTGTTCCGGAATCAATCGTTTCCTTATGCTCGCCGCCGGGCTCACGCAAATGCACATGCACATCGATGAATCCTGGAGCTGCCCAAAGTCCTTCACCTGCAATGACTGTCGCATCCTGACGATCTAAATTCTGGCCAATCTCGCAAATTACATCGTCTTTCATTTTAATATCTGCCGTAACGGCAACTCCTTCATTATTTATCAGCTGGACATCTGTCAGAATCGTATTCATTTCATTGTTTCCCCCTTGATATCATGTCTAGAATTGCCGCTCTTACGTAAACACCGTTTTCAACTTGCTTGAATATGCGGGAACGTCCGCATTCAATTAAGGAATCTGCTATTTCTACATCTCGATTGACTGGTGCCGGGTGCATGATGATTGCTTTCTCTTTCATCATCGACTCCCGATCAACCGTGAGTCCGTACTGTGCATGATAGCTTTCTTTCGTCAGTGACGTTTGCTCATCATGCCGTTCATGCTGAACCCGAAGGAGCATAACGACATCACTTGTTCTAATGACTTCATCCCAACAATCTACACAGTCAAACTCTCCAGCCCACTCTGGCGGGCAAAGGAACGTAACTTCCGCGCCAAGCCGTTTCAGAGCATCCGCATTGGAACGGGCTACCCGGCTATGGGCAACATCCCCTGCGATCAATACTTTTAAGCCTTCAAAACTGCCAAACTCCTCTTTGATCGTGTACAAGTCTAGTAAGGACTGCGTCGGATGCTGGCCAGAGCCGTCACCCGCATTGATCAATGAAACATTAACGTTGTCGAGCAGCGGCTCATAATAACCATCTTCCGGATGCCGGATAACCAATGCATCCAAGCCGATCGCTTCCAACGTTTTCACCGTATCGTAAAGGCTCTCTCCCTTTAATGCACTGGAGAATCCAGGTTCGAACGGAAGGACATCAAGACCCAATTTCAACTCCGCCATCTCGAAACTCGTTTTAGTTCTTGTACTCGGTTCGAAAAACAAATTACTGATTATGTATGGAGATGGTGTTCGACGAATTCCATATTTCTTAAATTGCTCTGCACGTTCCAGGATCATCATGATTTCGTCAGTTGAAAGATGTTTCATAGATAGTAGATGTTTCATTTTTGTTCCCTCCTAATTGTTCAACCTTCGCCTGCTTTGTTGTGTCGTCATATGTTCCATGCTTATGAAAAAACGAGCCTTTCCAGTGGTGGAAAGGCTCGTTTAAAGAGACGGGTCTGCCATTCCCCCAATAATTAGGGGCATGTCACCGTCAATCGAACCTTTCCTTGCCTCTCTGGACAATGTTAAAAGGTCTTACTTATTCAGTTTCATCCATCATTGTTTCGTTCTTTCTTCCAGGAAGCACAAGGTTCAAAACAACTCCGACAATCGCTGCCAGCGCCATGCCGCCTACTTGGAATGTTTCACTAATATGGATGGAAGCGCCGCCTACTCCAATGACAAGGATAATGGAAGCGATGACCAGATTGCGCTGTTCTCCGAAATCCACCTTGTGATCTACCAGCATCCGAAGTCCGGATGAGGCGATGATACCGAAGAGGAGAATGGACACGCCGCCGAGAACCGCAGTAGGGATCGTTGTGATGGCAGCCATCACTTTACCCATGAAGGAAAACAGGATGGCGAATACAGCTGCGCCGATAATTACATAAACGCTATATACTTTCGTGATTGCCATAACCCCAATGTTTTCACCGTAAGTCGTTTTCGGAGGTCCGCCGAGCAATCCGCTTATGAAAGTCCCTAATCCATCACCAAGTAATGAACGGTTCAATCCTGGGTTTTTAATGAAATCCCGTTCCACAACCCGTCCGAGGACAAGCTGGTGTCCAATATGCTCAGAAATGGTTACGATAGCGATCGGCACCATGATGGCGAGCAGTGTTGGCGTGATGACGAATTCATAATCGACACCTGGGATCAGGAACTCAGGAATTTGGATGAAGTCCGCTTTTTTAATCGGTGCGAAGTTGATGATGCCGATTTGCCAAGAATACAAGTAGCCAACAACAATTCCGATCAATACCGGCATCAGGCTAATGACGCCTCGGAAAAACATCAGGCAGATAATCGATGTCAGCAGTGTAACAAGTGCTGCAGAAAAATGGAGAAGGCTGTACGTTTGAACGCCGTCCACTTCAATCATGCTGGCCATTTGCACAGCTACCGGCGCTACGCCGAGTCCGATTACCATAATGACCGGCCCTACCACAACCGGCGGCAGGATTTTCATAATCCATCGATAACCGGTTTTCCATATGACCAGCGACACGAGCGCATAGACCAGTGCGACAAACAAGCTTCCGATCATGGCACTTCCTATACCGCCTGTATTCGTCGCCGCAATAATAGGTGCAATGAAGGCGAATGATGATCCTAAATATGCAGGCACTTGAAATCTTGTGACCAGCACGAATACTATTGTTGCAATTCCACTCGTTAATAAGGCGATCGCCGGACTTAAATCTACTAACGTTGGCACTAATATTGTCGCTCCGAACATGGCAAACATATGCTGCAAGCTAAGAACCAACCATTTGCCCGCTTGAGGTCTTTCATGTACATCCAAAACTTTGTCGCTCATGTTCCTGTACCTCCGTTACCCAATTCTCTATTTAATGTGTATAGTGACGCCATCTTTGCCGTCTTCTTCATTGACATTGACGACAACGCGCTCTTCGCTCGATGTCGGGATATTCTTTCCGACAAAATCGGGCCGGATCGGTAATTCACGATGGCCCCGGTCTACAAGCACCGCAAGTTGAATGGCGGCAGGCCGGCCCAAATCCATAACCGCGTCCATCGCGGCGCGGACTGTTCTGCCCGTATAGAGAACATCATCCACAAGAATCACTTTTTTATTGTTAACGTCGTGCTGAATATCTACTTGGTGCACTTCCGGTTCCTGGCTTTCATGTTTGAGTTGCAAGTCATCCCGATATAACGTGATGTCTAACTCACCCGTAAGAATTGGCCGGCCTTCGATCTGTGCTATCTTGTCCGCAAGACGTTTTGCCAATACAGCCCCTCTTGTTTTAATTCCGACCAGAATACATTCGTCAATTCCCCGATTCCGCTCAATGATTTCATGTGCAATCCTTGTGACCGCCCTTGCGATGGCTTGTTCATCAAGAATACTAGCTTTTTCTACCAAATCGCACCCCTCCGATTGTTCAATTGATTTCATAAAAAACCCTCCAGCCATTTATGGCGGGAGGGCATACGTACAGAAAAATTCATACACGAATTGCGCGCAGCAATTCTACTGTACTTCCGTGCAACCTTCCCAGCCTCTCTGGACTGTCTTTAAAGGTATCGCTATTCATTTGCTGTGATTAGTATACTGCCATCTATTTCCGATGTCAATGCTTTTCTTCTCGCATTTTTTCAAGCAGTTGCTGGAAGTCCTCCGGCAATGGCTTGGAAAACTCCATATATTCACCCGTTGAAGGATGGTCAAAGCCGATGATGCCGGCATGAAGGACTTGTCCGCCGAAGTCAATTGTCTTTTTCGGCCCATACTTCGGATCACCTGCAAGCGGATACCCGATATATTTCATATGCACACGGATTTGATGAGTCCGGCCCGTCTCCAACCGGCATTCAACTAAAGTGAAATCACCGAAGCGTTCGAGTACTTTAAAATGGGTCACTGCATGCTTGCCATGATCAACAACCGTCATGCTTTGACGGTCTCTCGGATCCCGTCCGATCGGAGCATCAATCGTACCGTTATCATGCGGGATATGGCCATGTACAAGCGCAGTATAGACACGGGTCACGGTTTTAGCCACTAATTGGTTAACTAGAGATACGTGTGCCTTATCGTTCTTCGCCACCATCAAAAGACCTGAAGTATCTTTGTCAATCCGATGGACAATACCAGGGCGCAGGACGCCATTGATGCCGGATAGATCCGTACAGTGATGCATCAAACCGTTTACGAGCGTACCGGAAAGATGGCCTGGCGCAGGATGGACGACCATGCCGCGCGGCTTATTGACGACGAGCACATCGCTGTCCTCATATACGATATCCAAATTAAGATCTTCCGAGACTATATCCAGTTCTTCAGGTTCAGGCTCCGTAACTGTTACGAGATCACCCTGTTTTACTTTCATATTGGGTTTTACGGTCATGTCATTTACTAAAACAGCCCCGTCCTTCACCCACTGTTGAATTTGCGTGCGAGACCAGTCTGGATTATAGAGGGAAAGTGCTTTATCAATTCGATTCCCTTCCAGCTGCTCTGTTATTTGTATTTCGTGTTGTTCCATTAAGACACCTTTTTCTTATTCTTTTTTTCTTCCGCTATGACATGAATAATGATTAATACGACACCAATCGTTAATGCGGCATCTGCCACATTGAAAATCGGGAAATCATAGTTAATAACTGGAATGAGAACGTCCACAAAGTCGACTACTTCCTTGCGCCAAATCCGGTCTATGAAGTTTCCGATGGCACCACCGAGCAGAAACATGAGGCTGATTGCAAACAGGCGATTCGTTTTGCCTTCCTTCTGGAAGAAATAAATGATGCCCACGACAACCAGCAGTGTCACCACATAGAATAGCCACATTTGCCCTTCCAGCATCCCCCATGCCGCACCTCGGTTACGGTGCGATAAAAGCCCGATATATGGGTCCCAGATGGTGATTTTCTCACCGAGTTCCATATTTTTCACAACAAGCCATTTTGTCAATTGATCCAGCAGGATGACTACAATGGCAATTCCGTAGTAAATAACCACTCAACTAAACCCCCGTCCGACAGATTCTGATTCATTTTACCACAAAAAGAAGGAGGAAATGAAATGTGAGTCAAAACAAGATCGCTATATCAAATAATTTTTCATTCAAAAAACGGCGGAGGTCCTGATCGGTTCCTCCGCCGTTCCTTGTAAAATTATTTTATTGCAGCTGCTACTCTCACACGTAGTATGTTTTCACGACGTTTGCGCATCGTGCACAAAGTGCTGGGTGTTCAGCATCCGAACCGACTGTTTCAGAAATGGTCCAGCATCTTTCACATTTCTCTCCGTCCGCCTTCTCAACTAGGACGCTTGCGTTATCCAATTGCAAGGAAGCCTCTGGCATTTGATCCATCGCCCCTTCTTCAAATTGAGAGACGATGAAGAACTGCGCCAAATCGATATCTCCAGCATCCAAGATGCCTTTCATCTTGTCCGGCAAGGCAACGGTCACTTTCGCTTCAAGTGATTTTCCGATCACTTTTGCATTCCGTGCCTCTTCCAATGCTTTCAATACATCATCACGCACGAGCATCAATTTTGCAAATCGCGCACGAAGCTCTTCAGCACCTTCCAGCTCTAAGCTTTCCGGCATATCGACCAATTGAACACTTTCTTCCTGGACGTGTTCCAAATAAGCCCACATTTCATCTGCAGTATGCGGAAGAATAGGTGATAACAGTTTTAATAAAGTGACAAGCGATTCATACATAACCGTTTGCATTGCACGGCGATGTGGATGATCTTTCCCCTCGATATAAACAACATCTTTCGCAATATCAAGATAGAACGAACTCAATTCATTCGTACAGAAGTTGTTCACTGCATGATAAACATCTGCAAAATGGTACGTTTCGTATGCATTGTGCACTTCCTTGATCAAATCTTGCAATTTCACATACACGTATTGATCGACTGGCCGCAAGTCTGCGAACGTCACGCTGTCAACAGATGGATTGAAATCCGACGTATTGCCGTGCAAGAAACGGAGTGTGTTCCGGATTTTACGGTACACTTCAGACACTTGCTTAAAGTTTGAATCGGATACCCGGACATCTGCCGTATAGTCGACAGAAGAAACCCATAAGCGTAAAATATCCGCACCGAGTTGATTTACCACTTTCGCCGGAACGATCGTGTTGCCGAGTGATTTACTCATTTTTCGGCCTTCGCCGTCTAGTGTGAAGCCATGGCTCAATAACCCTTTGTAAGGTGCAATGCCGTTGATGGCAACACTTGTTGTCAAGGAGGAGTTGAACCAGCCTCTGTATTGATCGGATCCTTCCAAATAAAGATCCGCAGGGTAAACAAGGTCATCGCGCTCTACTAAGACACCTTGATGTGTTGAACCGGAATCGAACCAAACGTCCATAATATCCGTTTCTTTTGTAAACTGTCCATTTGGGCTGCCTTCGTGTGTAAAGCCTTCTGGCAGAAGTTCTTTCGCATCCCATTCAAACCAAATATTTGAACCATGCTCTCGGAACAATTTTGCTACATGTGCAATCGTTTCGTCCGTAATGATTTCTTGGCCGTTTTCCGTGTAGAATACAGGGATCGGAACACCCCAGACGCGCTGGCGGGAAATACACCAGTCTCCGCGGTCACGTACCATGTTATAAAGCCGAGTTTCGCCCCACTCCGGTGTGAACTTCGTATTGCGGATCGCTTCAAGCAATTCACCGCGGAATGATTCGATGGAAGCAAACCATTGCGCAGTCGCACGGAAGATGACAGGCTTCTTCGTACGCCAGTCATGCGGATACGAGTGTGTAATGAAAGAAAGCTTCAAAAGCGCGCCGACTTCATCCAATTTCTTCGTCACTTCTTTGTTTGCATCCTCATAAAACATACCTTCGAATCCAGGAGCTTCGTCCGTCATGACACCACGGTCGTTGATCGGTGAAAACGCCTCAATTCCATATTGCTTGGAGACATAAAAATCGTCTTCCCCGTGTCCCGGAGCTGTATGGACACAGCCGGTACCCGCTTCAGCCGTGACATGCTCTCCTAACATAACGAGAGAATCACGATCATAGATAGGATGTTTCGCAATGACACGATCCAAATCGGACCCTTTGATTTCTTTTAGAACTTCATATGTTTCCCAGCCAATATCTTTCGCCACATGTTCAACGAGGTCTTTCGCAAGCATGTACTTTTCCCCGCCCGTCTCGACGACAGCGTACGAGAATTCAGGGTGCAATGAAATTCCTAAGTTTGCAGGAATTGTCCATGGTGTCGTTGTCCAGATGACGATTTTCACATCTTCCTCTACGACCCCGCGGCCATCTTTGATCGGGAATGCAACATAGATGGATGGTGATTTCTTATCTTTATATTCAATTTCCGCTTCAGCAAGTGCAGATTCACTGGACGGAGACCAATAGACTGGCTTAAGGCCTTTGTAAATATAGCCTTTCTTCGCCATCTCGCCAAACACTTCGATTTGTCTAGATTCAAACTCAGGCTTCAGCGTAATATACGGATTCTCCCAATCGCCACGAACTCCGAGCCGCTTAAACTCCGTACGTTGATTATCAATTTGGCTATATGCATAGTCTTCACACATTTTCCGGAATTCCGCTACAGATAGCTCTTTCCGGTTAACCCCTTTATTGACCAGTGCCTGTTCAATCGGAAGGCCGTGAGTGTCCCAGCCTGGAACATAAGGCGCATGGAAGCCGGACATCGACTTATAACGGACAATCATGTCCTTTAACACTTTGTTCAGTGCATGCCCCATATGGAGGTCTCCATTTGCATAAGGAGGTCCATCATGTAAAACGAAGAAAGGACGACCTTCCGTGCGCTTTTGCACTTTCTTGTAAATGTCCATTTCTTCCCATTTCTTTTGCATTTCCGGTTCTTTGTTCGGCAAATTACCGCGCATCGGAAAATCTGTCTGCGGCATGAGCAACGTATCTTTGTACTCCATCAAAATTCCTCCTCAAATGTTTTAAATCATATTTATTGAAACCGCACCGAGCCCGAGAAACAAAAAAATCCCCGTCCCCATAAAGGGACGAGGAATGAGTCTCGCGTTACCACCCTAGTTGCAATGGACGATTGCCCACTGCCTCTCAGCCACCGTAACGGGGTGTTCCGGGATTGCGTTTCTTCAATCCGGCTCCAGAGTGATTTTCGTCTCCGTATCTACGTCCGGGCTTCCACCAACCCCGGCTCGCTATGCGTGAATATCGGAAAGTACTGTCTCTTTCAATGCCTGTCGTTCATTATATGCACATTATTATAGTTGTGAATGAAAAGAAAAGTCAAGCTTTCATTCCTGATCAGCAGCCGCTTCGAGCTTTTCTGTATCTGGAACATATTCCATCAGGCGATCCCAATCCTCTGTCTTGATTAAATCAAGCTGCGCTTCGATCAGCATTTTGAAACGGTTTCTGAAAACTTTGGACTGCTTTTTCAAATCTTCGATCTCCAGAGCGATCCGGCGTGCTCTGGAAAGTGCTTCGTTAACAATCCGGTCTGCATTCTTTTCCGCTTCTTTAATAATCAACTTGGATTCTTGCATCGAATTGCGTCTCACGTCCTCAGCAGCCTCTTGGGCAATAAGGATTGATTTTTGGAGCGTTTCTTCGATCGAGTTGAAATGCGAAATCTGCTCCTTCGTTTCTTTCAGGTCACTTTTCAATTTCTTATTCTCATCCAAGACATTTTCATAGTCTTTCATAATCTGTTCCAGAAACTCGTTCACTTCATCTTCATCATATCCGCGGAATCCGCGGCTGAATTCTTTATTATGTATGTCAAGTGGTGACAGTGCCATCTAGTGGATCTCCCCTTTCAGGTATTCTATTCTATTATACATACTGGCAGGAAAGAAAGCAGTAGTTTTTCGCTCGATTGTCTGAAAAATCATTCTAACTTACCAATATTCAGACGAATTTTGTCTTTCTTTGTCCTGCCTTCAATCGTCAAAATTTTAAATCTGCCTGCCCCCCTGATCGAAATCATATCCAATTCATTGATTTCAAAAGACGTTTGATCACGGGTCGTCCAATTGACTTTTACCTTTTCTCCGTGTATTAATGCAGAGGCTTTTTGTCTTGCACAATTCAGCAAGGAAGCCACAATGACATCTAAACGAAGCGAACTTACGATATGCAAACTTTCCAGCCATTGTTCGGTCGATGCTAACAATTTTTCAGGTGTGTCGACAGAATCTAGCCTGACTTTCGAGCGGCCGACTGAATCAAAATTAGCTCTCAAGTAATCCTTCATCTCGTTTGCCACAGCCAGCTGAGCCTGTCCATTGTCAATTAGAATATCGCCGAACTTTGACCGATCGATGCCAAGCGCCATTAATGAACCTAAGACATCACGATGCTCCAATTGGACAAACTTGGAAGGGTAATGAATTTCAAAGACTGAAATCTGATAATCTTCTGGTGCAGGCTCATAATAATCGGGATATAGAAGAACACGCTGCCTCTCCGCTTCTCGGAATCCTCCATCTGAAGAAGAGAGCAATCCGGCTCCTTGTGAGATCGTCTGCAATATAAAACGCTGCCTTGGATCTAAAAATCCCGTCAGCTTCGGAGAATACGTATTCTCTACTTCATTAACCCAGCCAGACGCCATTTCGATGAAAGGCTGTTCATCTTTTCTGAAATGCTGAATGATCGAATCCATGTCGAAACTCCTTTTTGCTCTCTATATAGAAAAATCCTCACCCAATTGTGAGGACTGTACAGCTTTATCCCTTAGAGGAGAGAATTTATTATGATCATGAAGACCTGCGCTAGGCCTCTTCCGATAAGGTTTAGCGCGAACAGCGCAACCAAAGGGGAAAAATCGATCATGCCAAAGGGCGGAATGAATTTACGGAAAAACCCTAAATACGGTTCAGCGATTTTCCCAAGTAAGATCCCAATCTTTGTTTCCCTGGAAGCAGGTACCCATGACATTAAAATATAGATCACAAGTAGAATACTGTAAATATTAATACCATACATAATTAGTTGAAATAGTTTATATAGTAACACGGCCATTATGACTGTCACACCTCATTTAATTTCTATCGTTCAAAATAATCGGTTATGGAGCCGGCTACTTCGACGTTTTCTGGGACGCATAAGAAGATATCCGTGCCGATCCTTTGGATGTCGCCTCCAAGTGCGTAGACGGTTCCGCTTAGGAAATCGACAATGCGGACTCCCTGATCTCTTTCGATCCGTTGCAGATTGACAACGACAGCACGCTTGTTCTTCAAGTGCTCGGAAATATCCTGCGCTTCCGCATACACCCGCGGCTCCACCAAAATAACTTTTGAGGATTTTTGGATGCTTTGCAAGCTCACAATATTGCCAGTCGGCTGAGGTTCGTTTGCAGTCTGCTTTCTAGTATTCACACGTTTAGGAGGTTCCTGCACTGGTTGCTGCACTTGGACGGAACGTTCTTGCTCAAATTCCTCTTCGTCCTCTAAATAGAACCATTTCTCGAATCTTTTCTTCATGCTCACTGTTATCCCTCACTCTCTGTCCCGACTAACGCGGTTCCGATTCTGACATGAGTCGCGCCTTCTTCAATTGCAATTGTATAGTCATTCGACATGCCCATGGACAGCAACTGGCATGGAGCATGATCCAGCTGCTTTGCTGCCATTTCATCACGCAGCTCCCGTAGCGAACGGAAAACCTGGCGAATGAAATCCGTATCCTCCGTAAAAGGCGCCATTGTCATTAAGCCGACAACACGGATTTTATCGTACACAGCAAGATCTTCTAAAAATGTACCGACCTCATCAGGAGTTAAACCGGATTTGCTTTCCTCTCCTGAAACATTGACCTGGACGAAGCAGTCGACCGGTTGATCTGCCCGTTTCTGAATCTCTTTTGCCAATCCGAGGCGATCCAAGGAATGCAAATAATCAATTTCATTAATGAAATCCTTCACTTTTCTGCTTTGCACATTTCCGATGAAATGCCAGATGACATGATCTGTAATCGCTTGCCGCTTTCCTAGAAGCCCTTCAGCGCGATTTTCGCCTAAATGGACAATCCCATCGGCGATAACTTCCTTTGCCCTCTCAGCAGAAACCTGCTTTGTCACCGCGACAACCGTAACGTCAGAAGGCTGGCGTCCGCTTCTTTCACAAGCAGCTATGATTTCTTGTTCAATATGATCAATTCGACTCTTGAGTGCGTCCATACAATTATCACTACTTTTCTTCTACTTTGCTTTATTGTATCAAGCAAACACGCACATATCAACGTTTAGCTTATCCGTTCTCACTTTTCTTTCCAATTAAAACGATATCTTTTCCGATCGTCACCACTTCTGCATACTTGACCTGTTTCAAATCTTTCATTTTTGAATCAGAAAAAAACGACCGCTCTGCACCTCCTACATGCAGTGAATCAACCTTGCCACTTTTAATGTCAATTGTGGCGTCTTGGACAAATCCTAAAAATGATCCTCTTCTCACTTCGATGACTTCCTTCTTCTGTAAATCTGTAAATTTCATTGCCTCTCCTCCCTTCTTACTAAGATATGAAGGAGCCGGCAAAAAAAGCAATAGGACAAGCACTAGATCGAAGAAGAAGCCTTTTAGAAATAACCTAGCTGCTAATTGTGATTTTTAAGGAGTAAAAAAAGATTTCCGAGTAACGAAAAACAACAAACAGATCTGTGTCTACTGTCGAGAGCAGACCAATTGAGCATAACAGTTCCTAAACTGCGCATAATTAAACGACAGCATAGCTGCCACATGTTTCCCCGTTCTGCTACAAAACATCCAAAAGGCGATTGGAATGAATCCAACCGCCTTCAACTTGCCATTTTCATTTTTTACTTTCCATGCCATCACGTATGATTTTGATTGCATTCTTCTCAAGACGGGAGATTTGAGCTTGGGAAATGCCGAGTTCCTTTGCAATCTCCGTTTGGGTCTGGCCCAGATAGAACCGTTTTGAAAGTATCAGCTGCTGCCTTTCACTCATCTCGGATACTGTTTCTTTCACAGCTACATAGGTGAGCCATCGTTCTTCCGATACGGTTTTGTCCTGCAACTGATCCATAATGAATACCGGATCGCCACCATCGCTGTTCATCGGCTCATGAAGTGACATAGGATCTTGAATCGCATCTAAGGCAAATAAAATATCATCTTCCGGGATGCCGGTCGCTTCAGCCAAGTCCGATATCCGGGGTTCTTTTTGGTGTTCGTTAATATATTGCTCTTTTGCCTTGATCGCTTTGTAGGCAATATCCCGTAAGGATCGGGAAACACGGATTGCATGATGATCACGCAAATGCCGTTTGATTTCTCCGATGATCATCGGAACTGCATATGTTGAAAACCGGACGTTATGTTTCAAGTCGAAGTTATCAATCGATTTTAGCAAGCCGATGCACCCGACTTGGAATAGGTCATCCGCCTGTTCACCGCGATATGCAAAGCGTTGAACGAGGCTTAGTACTAATCGTAGGTTTCCGACGACAAGTTCTTCCCGAGCTGATTCGTCACCGTTTTGAAGCCGAATAAAAGTTTCTTTCATCACTTCGTTCGACAGTAATGGCAAGTTGGACGTATCGATACCGCAGATTTCCACTCTAGTACGCATCATTCGCTTTTCCTCCGCTTTCTGTAGATGACTGTAGTGGATAGTTTGTCCTCCGAATTACAGAATATGCGAAAAAGGGAAGCGCCAATTATAACCATCAGGCAATCGGATGATTCAATCGATCACGTAAATCCGATATGATTTTCTTCTCAAGCCGGGAGATATACGACTGGGAAATGCCTAATAACTCCGCCACTTCCTTCTGCGTCATTTCAAGCTGGCCCGTCAGGCCAAACCGGCATTCCATAATATAACGCTCTCGTTCATCGAGCAGCATGATCGCTTCAATCATATGCTGCCTTTCCAATTTTTTTTCGACATCATCAATGATAATATGCTCATCCGTACCCAGAATATCAGATAACAGCAATTCATTGCCGTCTGCATCTGAATTCAGAGGCTCATCAAAGGAAATTTCTGATTTGGTTCGGTTCGTTTTGCGCAAGTGCATAAGAATCTCATTTTCAATGCATCTTGAAGCATAGGTAGCCAATTTTATGTTTTTGTCGCTTTTGAATGTCTCAATCGCTTTGATCAACCCGATTGTCCCGATACTGATCAAATCCTCGATATGAGTATTCGTATTGTCAAAACGTCTTGCAATATAGACGACTAGTCGAAGATTCTTTTCAATTAATGTATCTCTCGCTTCCATATCGCCTTCCATGAATGCACGGATTGTCTGCGCTTCTTCTTCCCTCGTCAATGGCTTCGGAAGTGATTCATGGCCCCCAATATAAAAGGTGCCCCGTTTTCTCCGGAAAAAACTTGTTAAGATCGACAACCAACTCTTCAACTTATACCACATGCGCAGTTCCCCTTTCCTTTGATATGGACTCCATAGCAGAAACGTGTAATATTGCGTCCGCCCCATCCGGATAACGATTGTCCTCTTTTGTCAGCACGAGATAACCGGGTTGCAATTGATCACCCTCATCCAATCTCCACCACTCGTACTTAAATCCGATTGCCCAGCTTACTCCTTGTACTGTAGTAAGGCGGATCAGCCGGATCCCTTTTTGATATTCAGCTGGAAAAGAACTTACATTAGCCAGTTTTTTCGGGTTCCATTGTTCGAGCGGGCCAATTAAATCCTCTGGGATCATCTGTTTTACCGCCCGATAGGAAACGAAATGCACCGGCGCTCCTGTCATCGGCTCTGTACAACTATTGCCGGTGTCAATGAACACCTGCATCCGAATGTCTTGTTTCCATATTCGCAGAGTTGACATGCAAGCAAAGTCATCCATCTGCTTAGCCACACGCACATCCAGCCATTTTCCTTTAAAGATTGATAATGAAATGAAAGCAATGAGTGCACTAAGAAAGACAGAAAGGTAAGCCGGCAGCGGAAAGGACTGTGCGGAATAAACGGTCAGCAGGCCACCGGAAAACAAGGCACCCACTAAGACAATTCCTACCGCTTTCCGCCATACGGCCAAGGCTTTCCCAAAAGCAAAAAATGTCATGAGCAGAAACGAGATAATCATGCTGATGAAAGAGGATGAAAATAATGTGACGGGTAAGGCACCTGCAAAGGAGGCGAACCAAAGTCGTCCACGGGCGGCCTGCAGGTTTCCTGTCTTGTTCGCAAAAGAAAGCACGGCAAAATTAAAAACCATATTAATCGCGATGATCAGCTCACCATACATGAACCACCCTCCCTTGATGGTTAGGATAACACTTGGTCCATGAAATGTTTGTCGGAATGGGAATTTATTTTCTTCGATTATTCGACAGGCCACATATTACAGATGCCTGGTTCAGCCTCTTTCGTTTCACCTAGTTACAGACAAAAAAGGACTCCCAGCCGAAATAGCTGGAAGTCCTTTCTTATTGATTTTATTGTCTGCGCTGGCGGTTCCGCAAGAACGTCGGAATATCGAGCGCATCCTCATGCTGATTCGTTTGCTGCGGTTGCCGCTGCGGTTCGGATTGCGTGTGGTGCTGAAGCGGTTCTTCCCGTCTTGCAGGAGCGGCTTGCTGGGCAGGCTGCGCTTCCCGTTGACGAGTGCTGCTAAAACCTCCACCTCGGTTGGAACGCACTTGTGTAAGTTGTTCCTCATTAAAGCCAGTGGCAATGACTGTAACAATGATTTCGTCTTTCAAATCGTCATTGATGACCGAACCGAAAATCATATTAACATCTTCATCCGATGCAGACGCTACGATATCCGCAGCTTCCTGCACTTCAAACAAGCTTAGGTTGGAGCCACCTGTAATATTCATGATGACGCCTTTTGCCCCATCAATGGATGTTTCAAGCAATGGGCTGGAAATGGCTTTTTTCGCCGCTTCCGCCGCACGATTTTCGCCAGTCGACATACCGATACCCATTAAAGCAGAGCCTTTATTGGACATGATTGTCTTGACATCCGCGAAGTCCAAGTTGATCAGACCTGGCGTGGCGATCAAGTCGGAAATACCTTGTACACCTTGTCGAAGTACGTTGTCCGCCTCACGGAACGCTTCCAGCATCGGTGTATTTTTATCGACGATTTCGAGCAATTTGTCATTTGGAATGACAATAAGTGTATCGACCGATTCTTTCATCGCTGAAATTCCGCCGATTGCTTGAGTCGAGCGTTTCCTTCCTTCGAAAGTGAAAGGACGAGTCACGACACCGACAGTCAATGCACCAAGATCTTTTGCCACCTGGGCGATAACCGGTGCGGCACCTGTGCCTGTTCCGCCGCCCATGCCAGCTGTAACGAACACCATATCAGCGCCGCGCAGAGCTTCCTCAATCTGTTCCTTGCTCTCTTCTGCTGCTTTCTTACCAACTTCAGGATTGGCCCCTGCACCAAGACCTCTCGTGAGTTTTGCCCCAATTTGAAGTTTAACGCTTGCGTGTGATAGCTTAAGCGCTTGCGCATCAGTATTGACCGCAATAAATTCCACGCCTTGCACTCCATGCTCAATCATCCGGTTTACCGCATTGTTTCCGCCTCCGCCTACGCCAATCACTTTAATGACAGCAAGCGAGTCGATATTTGTATCAAAATCTAGCATCCGTCTCTCCTCCTAGTTCTCTTAACAAAGTAAAATTTCGCAGTCACTCGAAAAATCCATCAAAGAATTTTTTCGTTTTGCTTATCAATGATGATTTCTTCTCTCTCGGACGGTCATTTGCTTGTTTCTTCACATTGACTTGTCCTCGTTCAATTCCTTCATCCACCACAGTTGCAGGAGAGGATGGGGATACTCCGAAGTAAGCATCTTCCATGTAAGCATATCGGATGAGACCCACCGCCGTTGCATACATCGGTTCACGAACACCGATGTACTCTGGCGTATGAATTCTAACCCTAGTTTTCAAAACGTGGCGGGCCAGCTGTAAGATGCCCTCCAGCTTTGTTGTGCCGCCAGTCAAGACGACGCCACCCGGCAGATCACGGATGCCCATTTGATAAAACTCTTCGAGCACAAGGTCAAATAGCTCTTCAAGCCGGACCCCAATGATCTCCGATATGTATCTTTGACTATACTGATCTTTGGAATCCGCTCCAATGACCGGTACTTCAAACAGCTCATCATCGGACGCATCATCATAGAAGGCATGTCCATATTGATGTTTGATCTTTCTTGCTTGTTCTGTCGGTGTTTTCAAAATAATTGATAAATCTTTTGTGAGATGGTCTCCACCGACCGGAAGAACCGATGTTGTAATTAAACGGTTGTCCCTAAAGATTGAAATTGTTGTTGAACCGCCACCGATATCGATAAAAGCGGTACCGTGATTTTTTTCATCATCCGTTAATGCAAAGGTGCCTGCCGCAAGCGGCTGCAAATAGATTTCTCGAATCGTCAGGCCTGCACGTTCCACGCAGCGCAAAATATTATGCACCAATGTTTTTGATGTTGTAATTAACGTACCGTCCATTTCAAGCCGGACGCCAATCATGCCTCGCGGATCTTTTATTTCATCATAATCATCCACAATAAACTGCTTTGGAATAATATTGACAATTTCTCGTTCCGGCGGGACAGACATCACTTGCGCGGATGTAATGACGCGACCTAAGTCATCATCCGTAATTTCACGGTTTTCGGAATTGACTGCGACGACTCCCTTGACGTCTTGCAAAATAACGCCATTCGCAGGAATTCCAAGGATCACATCCCGGATTTGCATACCGGTCATACGTTCTGCTTGGTCAACCGCTTTACGGATTGACTGCACAGTCGCGTCAATGTCAATGATCGTCCCTTTCCGTATGCCAGCGGATTGGACGTTGCCCACGCCGATAACATGCAGGGATCCGCCATTGACTTCCCCGATCAGTACTTTGACGGAAGAAGATCCTATATCAAGTGATACATAGATAGTAGATTGACTCAATTACATGGCACCTCCCATAACAACTCTTACATTCCATTCTATTGTATTATAGTCGTATTGTCTAAATATTTTCGCCATCGGCAACCCAAATCCTTTCATTTCAAATCATTCGCCTCAGAAACCTTCCCCCGATCCGTCCATTTGGTCAGAAGGATCCTACGAATAACCGCTATATTTTGGAACAATCTGACTCCAAATGCAAATACCGCAGCCAGATACAGATCAACGCCCAAATGCACGCCAAGGAAGGCAAGCGCGGCTGCTAACGCGATGTTAAAGAAAAATCCGGAAATAAACACTTTGTCATCATAAATATGTTGGAGATGTGCCCGGATGCCGCCGAAAAGTGTATCCAATGCAGCCAATACCGCTATGGATAAATAGTTTGCATAAATTTGCGGTATCTGAATATCTGATAGAAGACCAAGCGATATTCCGAGCAACAGTCCTAATAACGGCAACCACATTGTCATTCCCCTTTCGGAAGTTCTTCTAAATACAGATTTTCAAATTTTTCTGGCCATCCGCGGATTGCTACCTCTTCCTGCGGCTCACTAATTTCCATGATCAGGTTTTCCAAGTAAAAGTCATCATGGATGGATGAAGCCAGCAGATAATTATAGAGCTTTTCGCAATCCTGTTTTGTTTGTGTCACAATCTTTATTTTGAAAGGCGGAGTAGCGACATCCAGACCATTAACGGCCGTCATGCCATTGATGTCCCGTATGGAACTCAGTATGGTATACCGTTTCCCGTCAATTTCAAGATCATGGCCTTTGAATCGGTTCAAGTCGTTGACAAAACGGTTGAGCAAGTCTGATGAAATGCTCGTGATTGGCATTCCATACGCGATGCTTTCGGGAGAAGGCTTAACCTCTATAATGAGCCCGGGTCCCTGTAAATCTGTCTCACCTGCTTGCTGACGCAGTTTATCCACCGTATCCGCCAATGCTTGTCCCGTATTCTTTTCCGTCATCGACTGATAGGACGCAATCGTCTTGTCCAACTCACGGATTTCTTTCAACAGTTCGGAGTGCGTCTTCTTCTCCTCCGCCAATTCTTGGCGGATTGCCCATATATCCCTTGTATCACGTTCCTCAGGATGTTTGACCGTATTATATTGGATGGACACCATAAAGCCGATGATGAGCAGGACGACTGAAAATTTCCAACCGATCGATCTCTTCAATTGTTACCGTCCCCCCTTCAGCCATTTTTCTTATCTTTCATTCCGCAGTGCAGGCAACCGAATATCTTTCAGCTGTTCCAGTGTTACAACGATGTTTTCCCTTGCCAGTCCGTCCAGTACGCCGCCTTTCAAACTTAATGCCGAGGAGAGGACATCTGAATCCCCTACAGCCTCGATGACGAATGGCGCAGGAAATGTTCTTCCGTCAATCGTAATGACGGGGCCTGTACACTTAATAGACGAATTGGAAGTGATCCGTTGACCATTGATCGCCAGCCCTTGGGCTCCTGATATCCGCAACTCATTAATGACTCGCAAAATATGGGATTCATGAACAATGTAATCATTCGGATTCTGTTCAACCGGATTGTAGTCAGCATCTTTCAATGTAACTTTTACGCCAGATCCAGTAGACGGTATGGCGCCAAGCAGAAGCCGCAAGTCTTGTGCTTCTTCTACAAGCCCTTCATGATCCTTCTCCTTTTCAGAAAAAGATTGTTCTGCCTTCCGGATCACCTCTTGCTTGGAAGCTATTTCGTCAGCCAGCTCTTTGTTCCTTTCCTGCTGCTCGATCAGTTCTTCCCGGTATCGTTCCTCCTGCATGAGGGAAGGGTATTGATAAGACTCCTCATCGTGCTGATTGCCCAACATCCGGTAAGAAAAAGCGAAAATGAATCCTAGAACAAGAAAGACTAACGGAAACAGAATGTGCCGTCCCCCTTTCCGCTTATCGTCATTCGGTTTCTTCTTCATCCACCTCACCTTCCTTTCCAGTCCCATACGCTTCGCTAAACGGAGTGAAGAAGGTGCCGACTTCCATATCGATTATACCTTTTTCATAGCCTGATAACTGCGCAGTAATTTCTGGATAATAATCCATCTTCTCTGCCAGCGATGGGATCTCCGCATGTACTTCATATCCATCGTCCATATAAATTACCAGACTGTCCGGATCGACCTCATCTCCCGCATAAATGATCTCTGAAATCAACTGCGAGACATTCTTGTCCATTTTCAACATTTGTTTAATAATTCTTTTTGCTAGTTCTACGTCATCCACGTTTGACAAAATGGGAACATCCGGCTTCACCGTCCCGGCATGAAACGCCTTCCCATTCTCCAGCAAAATGCTGTACTGGCCTTTCTTTTCTAAATACGCGACAGTTTTCCATTCTGTGATTGAAATCTCAACATCATGGAACCACTTCCTCGAAACTTTTGCTTGTTTTACGCCTTCCAGCTTTCTTAGTGAATGCTCAGCCTCATCCATTTTAAATCCCCACAAGGAGCCATTTGTTTCAATCCCACTTTCCTGTATATAGAAGTTCTCGTCCTGCAACTCAGCGCCTTTCACATGAACGGTGCCGATTTTACTTAGTGGCGATTGGAAATAAAGCAGGAATAGAAGGGCAATACAGAACACAGCCAATATGAAGATGAACTTTTTATTCGTTTTTCTTCGGCGTTTTTCACGCATGGATGGTATTCTGTCTTGAATATCTATGACTTTGTCCATATTGTCCCCTCCTTATCTACTTTGTTCCCGATAGAATGCAAAATGCAAAATGGTACCGACTGCCATCCAAGTTGTCAAAAGAGAGGATCCTCCATAACTGATGAAAGGCAATGTAACTCCTGTGACTGGTAATAGTCCTGACACGACACCGGTGTTTAAAAAGGTTTGAAAAATGATCATTGATGCCATCCCGGATGTAATGAGAAACGCATGGAACGTTTTTGTTCGTATGGCAATGCCGAATGCCGAAAACAACAAGACTCCAAACAGGATTAATAACGTTGTTGCTCCGATGAACCCGGTCTCCTCTGCGATGATGGAGAAGATGAAGTCATTTTGAGGTTCAGGCAAGTATAAATACTTTTGACGGCTATTCCCGAAGCCATGCCCAAACAACCCGCCAGGCGCGATGGCAAATAAGGATTGAATGCCCTGAAATCCTTTTCCTAACGGATCGCTCCAAGGATCAATATAAGATTTAATCCGATCCATCCGATAGGCGGCAGAAGCGATCAGGACAATAAATGCACCTACTCCGCCGACACCTAGCAGCCCAAAAAACGTTAATGGATAGCCAGCAATGAACAAGATGACGAACGCAGATACAATCATGATGACGGCTGAGCCTAAATCAGGTTGCATCATAATCAGAGCGGCTGGCAGCAAAATGAGAACAAAGTGCTTGATTTCAAAAGGATTTTTTCCGCTCGGCTTTCTCATGCTGCAAGCCAGCTTGCCAATGAGCGCCACCTTCACAAACTCCGCCGGCTGTATGCTAAAAGGTCCGAGAGCAATCCAGCTTTGCGATCCGTTCCGAACCGCACCAATGCCAGGAATCAGCACTGCAGCTAGCAAAATAATCGCAATGTAGTAGAAATAGGTCCAAAATGTCGAGTTCGACAGAAGAGGACTTTTCATCATCAGGTAGGCAACCCCGAATGATATTGCCATATAGATTCCTTGTTTGACAATGAACGGTGACGAATCGGCATAATGGATTTTTCCCCAGTAAGAACCTGCCGAATGGACAAAAATAAGCCCGATGAACGACAGCGCCACTGCCGAAATGACAAACGCCGCTTTCAGTTTCTGCTCCAGTGAACGCATCCTTCCGTTTTTAAAATAAGAAAAGCCGCTCTACAGCTTCATGACCGCTTCTATGAACGCATCCCCCCGCTGTTCAAAGTTTTTATATTGATCCCAGCTTGCGCAGGCGGGAGAAAGCAAAATTACGTCTCCTGGCTCCGATTGCCCGTACGCTTGCTGGATCGCATCATCCATCGTGCCAGCTGCAGTAATTTGCGAGATACCACAGGAGGAGGCAAACTCATTAAAACGCTCTGCCGTCTCCCCTACTGCGATGACGGATTTGACATGCGTCATATGAGGCCGTAATTCCTCAAAGCTATGGCCCCGGTCTAACCCGCCCGCAATTAAGATCGTTGGCAATTCAAATGAAGAGAGCGCGCTCTTTGTAGCCAGAGTATTGGTTGCCTTGGAATCGTTATAAAACTTGCGGCCTTTTATTTCTTTCACAAATTGCATACGATGGCGGACGCCTGTAAATGAGCTCAAAACATCCTCAACCGTTTCCTTATCGCAATCCATCAAAATAGCTGCAGCAGTTGCTGCCAGTATGTTTTCAAGATTATGCCTGCCCGGCAGTTTGATCATGGCGCGCTCCGCATAAGGCTCGCCTTTCCAATAAATAAATTGTTCATCTGCAGAGATGCCGCTTTCTGTTCGCCCTGAAAGCGAGAATGGCACCATCGTAGCATGACTGTCTTTCCTATGTTCCAACAGCTCAGGCTGATCCGCATTATAAATTAAATAATCCTCGGCAGTTTGGTTCTTTGTAATATTCGCTTTCGCCTGTGCATAAGCCTCGGGCGAGCCATGATAGTCCAAATGGGCATCGTATAAATTCGTCCAAATGGCAATATGCGGCTTAAACATCTCTGTTCCAGCCAATTGAAAGGAGGAAACTTCCATGACAATCAACTGATCAGAATGTGCTTCCTGCGCGACAGAAGTAGCAACCGTTCCGATATTTCCAGCTATCAGCGGTTTCTTTCCGCCAATATTTAAGATATGGAAAAGAAGTGTGGTAGTCGTCGTTTTACCATTCGAACCTGTTACGGCTATAACGGGGGCTTCGCTAATCCGGTAAGCGAGTTCCACTTCTGTCCAGACCGGAATCCCCTTTTGAATCGCTTTTTCAATAACTATGTTTGAATAAGGGATGCCCGGGTTTTTCACAACGAGGTCAAAGCCGAACTCCAGGATTTCAGGCGGATGTCCTCCACATATGACTTCAATTCCTTTTTCTTTCAAGAGGTGCGCTTCTTGATTCCCCTCTTCAGGAGATGCATCGTTGACTACAATCTCTGCGCCCGCTTCATGAAGCATATTGGCGGCAGCGAATCCACTTTTTGCAAGTCCAAGCACGAGAACTTTCATTCCTGAAAATTGATCGGGATTTTTCATGATAACACCTCCAACATGACTGGCAATAAGGCCGAGAGTAAAGCAACTCCCCAGAACACAACGACAATTTTCCATTCCGACCAGCCGGACAATTCAAAATGGTGATGAATCGGGCTCATTTTAAACACACGTTTGCCAGTCAATTTAAAGCTTGCCACCTGAATCATTACGGACAATGTCTCAATGACATAGACAAGGCCAATCAATAGAAGGAGCAGTTCCTGTTTAACGAGAACAGACAACATAGCCAGCGCCCCTCCCAGTGCGAGAGATCCGGTATCTCCCATGAATACTTTCGCCGGTTTCATGTTGAACAACAAAAAGCCGAGCATCGCTCCCGAAACGACAAAAGCAAACATCGCAATATCGTATTGTTCATAAAACAACCCATGCACACCAAAAGCAGCAAATGCGATCGTGGATGTACCAGCGACGAGACCGTCTAAACCATCTGATAAATTGACTGCGTTAGAAAAACCTACGAGCCAAAAGACGAGAAACGCGACGTAAAATACGCCCATCTCGAGTTTAATATCAGTGAAAGGGATCTGCAATGTCGTATCGAACGGCCCCATTTTCAACAGGAAGAAAGCTGCAATGGCAATAATGATTTGGCCGATCAATTTCTGGATCGATGTCAAGCCCAGATTCCGCTTCATGACGACAATGATGAAGTCATCTAAAAATCCGATAATCCCGAAACCGGCCAGCACAAGCATCAAGACAATCGTCTGAGTAGTCAACACATCTTCATATATGTATGATAAAACGAACATTGAAATGATGATCGAAATCAGGAAAATAAGGCCGCCCATCGTCGGCGTACCTGCCTTCTTTTGATGAGCTTCCGGGCCTTCTTCCCTTATACTCTGGCCAAATTTCAACTTTCGAAGTATTGGTATGACAGCAATACCAATGATTGCTGTCAATACAAATGTAACGGCGATTGCCGATAAAGTAGTGACGAGTGTCATAGTAAGTTCTCCTTAATTGTTTTGAAACAAGATCTTCTATCATCTTAAAGTAAATATTGATATCGCGCTATAATTTTTTACCACTTATACTTGGAAGTCCCCACTCTTTTTTCCATACGATCGATGAGGACTTCCTAGCAAGACACAGATATTCTTAACTCATTCCGTATACAAATGGATGACATCATCCACTTGCATCAAAGTGTCTGCAGCAGGCAGCTGATACTTCACTTCTTCGCCATCCCCATGCCACTCAATCCGGTACGTATGCAGCTGTCTCGCAATCATTCCTTTCGTCATGCCTGTAAGATCTGGAACACGATGCGTAAGTGGGTCACCCCATCTGTATTCTTTCTCCAGCTGACCCTCTCTTTTTGTTATGCCAGCCAAAGGTGCGATTTCCTCAATGATTCGTCCCACAATGGGAGCCGCGATGACACCGCCGAACTGAATCGAGTTCTGAGGACTGTCCACTGCGACATAGACGAGCAGCTCCGGATCATCCGCTGGTGCAAAACCAATAAAGGAAACGATATAGTCTCCATCTTTATATGTGCCGTCGACGACTTTCTGGGCAGTCCCTGTCTTTCCACCGACCCGCAAACCATCTGTAAAGGCGTTCCGGCCAGAACCGTTTGCGACTACAGACTCCAATGCTTCCCGCACCTGTGCTGATGTCTCCTCGCTTATGACTCTTCTTTTTAATTCCGGCTCAAATGACTGAATCGTGTTCCCTTTCTCGTCCTTTATCTCTTTTACGATATAAGGCTTATAAAGATTACCCCCATTGATGGCTGCTGAAACAGCTTGCACCTGCTGGATTGGTGTAACTGATATCCCTTGGCCAAACGCAGTGGTCGCTTGTTCAACAGGACCGAAGGCTTCTTTGGAAAATAGGATTCCCTTCGCTTCGCCCGCTATTCCTGAATTAGTGGATTCACCGAAACCGAAATCTCGAATATATTTATCCAGTCTTTCACTTCCAAGGCGCTGACCGATTTCAATGAAACCGGGGTTGCATGAATTTTCCACAACCTCCAAAAAGGACTGATGTCCATGACCGGAACGCTTCCAACATCGTAATTTCGCATTTGCTACCATGGAAAAGCCCGGATCATTAAAGTGATCATTATGTAGATCGATGACCTTCTCTTCCAATCCGGCAGCCAGCGTAACAATTTTAAATGTCGAGCCCGGTTCAAATGTCATCCAAACCGGCAGATTTCGGTTGTAAATCGATTGATCAGCTTCTTGGTAATTGGCGGGATCAAAAGTCGGAAAAGAGGCCAGCGATAAAATTTCACCAGTTTTCGGATTCATAACGATGCCGAGCGCTTGCGCCGCATCATACTTTTCCATCGCCTGCATTAATTCCCGTTCCACGATCTGCTGCATTTCCAAATCAATAGTCAGTTCAACTGTAGCACCGTTTTTCCCTGTTTGGAACCCGTCATCTACATGAGGGAGCGGGATTGTCCTTGCATCCGTATACATCCGGATGACATCTCCTGTACCTTTAAGAAATTCATCATATGCAAATTCAATTCCTGCAAGGCCATCACCATCGTAGCCAGTAAACCCGATCAGACGGGCCAGTAAATCTTTATATGGGTACGTACGGATAAAATCTACGCCTGTATACAGCCCTTCTATTTGAAGCTTGGCAATTTCATCTGCTTGTTCCTTCGTAATGTTCTTGCCTTCAGGCGCCAATTTGTTCATGTATCCCTTTTTCGACATTTTTTCAAGTAATTTTTCTTTATCAGCTCCTAAAATCGGGGCCAGAAGGGCTGCACTCTTTTCAATGTCCTTGTTTTGGGATGGCATAAAATACAAGGTAGGGGCCAATTGATTTCCCACAATCATCTTGCCATTGCGATCATTAATATTCCCCCGAACGGCACCAAAGGGTATTTCCCTGTCCCAATTCGCTTCCGCTCTTTCTTTCAACCATTCGTGCTTAATAATTTGTACATGAAACAGCTTTCCGACAACTAGCAGCAATGCAATGAGAAAGAGGACGAATACAGCGCGGATTCTCTTTTTCGATTGAATGGTAATGGCTTTTCGCAGGACTCCACACCTTCCGTTTTTTATAACAACCTATGAATGTGTGGACGCTCCTATTCGTCAACCACCGATAATCTGTTCTTCTTCGTCTTCTGTTTCCTGCTGTTCGTACTGCTCTTTTGGAGGCTGTAAAATAATAACCAATGGTTCATTGGTGTTCACAACCGTGCCGGGCGACAAACTTTGTTCCATGACGAAACCGTCCCCATTTAACCGAATATCGAGTCCGGATTGCTGTTTAAAGGACAGAACCATCTTTTTTGACCAGCCAGTGAAATCAGGTAGCTCTGTTTTTCCAGCTGTTTTCAAAAGCACTAATGAATCCTTTGTCAGCTTCGTCCCTTCACTCGGATATTGCGAAGCAATTTCTCCGCCTTCGCCGATGAGCACCGGCCGGATTCCTTTTTCCTTCAATCCCTCAATGACTGTTGCCGAATCTTTCCCTGCATAATCACCCAGCTTGAAGGTCTCAGTCTTCTCAACATTTTCAGGTACGATATTCAAATACTTCAAACTGCTCTCCATAACCGGCTTGAATACTTTTGATACCGGATCCGATCCAATTTCACCCGGCTTTAATTGAGGCTGTTGGACGTAAACATAAGTGACGAGCTGCGGATCATCAATCGGTGCCATCCCTAGGAATGAATACAAGTAATTTCCATCGCCTGACAAGTATTTACCTCGGGAATCAGGTATTTCTGCAGTTCCTGTCTTTCCGCCGACATCGTACCCAGGAATTGCGAACTTCCGTCCCGTTCCGACTTCTGACGTAACAGTGGACGCCAAAATGTCCCGTACTTTTTTCGCTGTCTCTTTTGAGATCGGACGTCCCTTTTCTTCCGACTTGTGATTTTGAACTGTGTCACCTGTATTTGGGTTAATGATCTCGTCAATGACATATGGCTTCATCATCACACCGTCATTCGCTATGGCGGTTGCAGCTTGAATCATTTGAATCGGTGTCACTGTGGAGCCCTGTCCGTATGATGTTGTCAATCGTTCAGATGGATAGCTGTCCAAAATATGCCCCGCTGCTTCGTGCGGCAGATCTATTCCTACCCTTTCTCCAAAGCCGAACTTCTCTAAGTACTCTATGAACTTACGATCTCCTAAACGCTCTAGCAAGTAGGCCATAGACACGTTTGAAGAACGCTGGAACCCTTCTAAAAATGTGATGCTTCCCCAGCCCACACGATTATGGTCTCGAATTGTACGATCGTAAATCGTATATTGTCCAGAGTTATATTTAGCTGCTGGATCCCATTTGTTTTCTTCAATCGCGGCGGCAAGTGTAAACATTTTCATTGTGGAACCTGGTTCGACTGTCGTTTCCACTGCCTCATTCAACCAGTTTTCCGTCAACCCTTCTCTTGTACCCGGATGGAAGGACGGCCGCTGGCTCATTGCATAGATTTCACCGGTTTTTGGATTCGCCACAATAACAAGCATTTTTTTCGGCGAATACTCCTTTTCCACCCGTGACATGGCATCTTCAACAAAATTTTGGATTGTTTTATCAAGCGTCAAATGAATTTCATTTCCGTCTTGTGGCGAGGTAATGATTTTCTCGCTTTTCGGGAGGATAAAACCCCATACGTCCGACTGGAAATCGACTTTCCCATCAGTGCCTGTCAATTCCTTATCGTACGTCTTTTCCAGCCCCATCTTTCCTACAGTCTTATAAGAGCCATCTTTTTGCTCTTCACGCATAGCGAAACCGATTAGGTAAGAAGCGAAATTTCCATTTGGATAAAGCCGCTTTTTCTCTTCCATGAAGTTAATTCCGGTAAGGCCTTCTCTCTTTATCGCTTTTCTAATTTTTTCCATCGTTTCGTGATTGATGCCGTTCCCGGCCTTACCGAATTCGATTTGCCAAGGCACTTTTTCCTTATTCGCTGCACTTTCCAGCTTCTGCAAAATCTCTTGTTTCGGCATGGCAATATATTGGCTCAATACCTCTGCCGTTTTGTCATAATCCACGACATGATAGAGCGTCTTGGATCCGTTTGGAGTCGCTTTGTCGCTGATGACAGCAAACAGCCGGTAGCTTATCGTATCCGATGCAATCAGTTCACCGTTGCGATCAACGATTTCGCCGCGCTGCGCCCTTAATACGTTTTCTCTCGCATATTTAGAAGCGGCCATTGCGGCGAGCGGCCGCCCTTCGGCTTGTCCGGTAATCTGAATGGATAAAAATCGGACCATTAATAGAAAAAAGAGCCCCCCAAAAACTACAAACATCAGAAAGGCTCCCCATTGAAATCGAAATATCTTCTTCATTGTCCAGACACTACCTTCACGTTCTTTTCGTTAAGGTCCAAGCCGAGCGCTTTCGCTTTCTCCCAAATGACTTCGTATGTAGATTTCTCACTTACTTGGAAGGACAACTCTGTATTCTGTTTTGTAGTTTCTTCAATTTGTTTGTTAATGAGCTGCACTTCCTTATTGGTATCATTGATTTGCGCTTGCGTGTGCAAAATCATTACGGAAAAAGCGATGACAACGGCGCCGAACACCATAAAGAGAAATTTTTCACCTTTAGAAAAAAGTTTTCTTGAAGGACGCTGTGAAGGTTGTTGAATCGGCGATTTCGTCGTCTCAATTGCCGGATTGCTATATGTCTGCAACTTCTTTTGGGCCAATCCCATCAGTTATTCCCCCTTTACAATTTTTCTGCAATTCTCAGTTTCGCAGATCTCGAACGCTTATTTTCCTCTATTTCTTCTTCGCTTGGAAGGATCGGCTTTCGTGATACTAGTTTGAGTATCGGTTCCATTCCTTCCGGGATGACCGGCAAATTTGGTGGAAGTTCCGGTAAGGAGGAAGCTTCCTTAAAAATCGTTTTGCATAGACGGTCCTCCAATGAATGGAAGGTAATGACACAAATACGGCCGCCTTTTCTCAAAAGCCCGATTGCATCGGAAATCGAATCTTCTGCTGCACCCAGCTCATCATTGACCGCAATCCGAATCGCTTGAAATACCCGTTTGGCTGGGTGTCCACCTGTTCTGCGAGCAGCGGCAGGTATGCCAGCTTTAATAAGCTCAACCAGATCAGATGTCGTTTGAATCGGCTGTTTACTGCGCGCTTCTTCGATTTTACGCGCAATATTCTTTGCGAATTTTTCTTCTCCATAGCGATAAAAAATACGGACCAGCTCTTCAAAAGGCCATTCATTTACGACGTCATAGGCAGTTAAGTCAGCATCCATATCCATGCGCATATCCAATTGCGCTTCATGATTATAGCTGAACCCTCTCTCAGGCGTATCCAGCTGTGGAGACGACACGCCTAAATCGTACAACACACCATCTACCTCAGTGACACCAATGCCTTCTAATTCCTGTTTAAGATATCGGAAGTTTGAACGGATGAATGTAACCCTGTCCAAATAATCTTTGAGCGTCACCTTGGCCGCCTCAATCGCCGTTGTATCCTGATCGAAGCAGATCAGCCTGCCTTTAGGTGACAGCCTTTTCACAATTTCTAAACTGTGGCCGGCACCGCCAAGTGTGCAGTCCACATAAATACCATCTTCTCTTATATGTAAGCCTTCGACGGCTTCATGAAGCAAAACTGTAACATGGTTAAAAATCGAAACCGCCCTCTTTCTGTGTGTGTTCAATAGCGCTTCCATAATCGACAAAGTTAAAAGTCAAAGTCGATAATGTTTTCCGCTATTTCATTAAATGACTGTTCAGATTCATCGTAATAGGAATCCCAAAGTGATTTTGACCAGATTTCAATCCGGCTGGAAACCCCGATGACAACACAATCTTTTTCAATCTTTGAATAGTTGAGCAAGGAAGATGGAATATTGACCCGGCCCTGCTTGTCTATTTCGACTTCAGTGGCACCTGAGAAGAAAAATCTTGCGAATGCACGAGCATCTTTTTTCGTAACGGGCAACGCTTTCAACTTCTCCTCCAGTCGCTTCCATTCATCCATAGGGTAACCGAAGAGGCAATTATCCAATCCACGGGTCAACACAAAACCATCCGCCAAATGTTCCCTGAACTTAGACGGGACAATCAGCCGACCTTTTGTATCGACAGTATGTTGATATTCACCCATGAACATACTCTTCACCCCACTATATGAATTTAATGTACCACATCCCTCCACATTCCTCCACCCATAATCCTCTTTCCTATGAAAATGTGTCAATAGTACTTGTTTCATTGAGATTTTTACATAAATCAACAATGTCGGGAAGACAATTTTCATAAATGAACATAAAAAACCTCTTGGCAATTACCAAGAGGTCAGGACATAGTCAAAGTCTAATTATTTTTTTGCACATGAATAATGCGTATTTCATAAAAAATCGATACATATTCAAGGCGATCGCTTTTCAGAGCCACCTACACAAAACGAAAGCGGCTTTTTCGAGTTTAATTAACTGCTCAGCGAGGAATTGTAGTTGCCACACCTGTTATTGTTACATACTCAGCAGTCAATCCCAAATTAATTTCTTATAAATAGACAAGATAATGTTTTCCATCGAGTTCAAACGGCATGTTAAGAAGATCTTGTATTAAAGACGGTCCGTAATTGTTCATAAACATATACGGAGTGTACACCCTTTCCTGCAGGGAGCCGCCTGGATACAGTTCGCCTTCCAGGATGAGATATTGGCGCAATGCCTGGTCGTCCTTCAAAAGGATTGACTCTTGTGATTTTCTTCTGACAAAGTCCAACTGTTTTTTATGGAACGTTATGTTTTTTAGCAGGATTTGCTTCATGCCTTCATCTTCTGCATCTAACGTCAGCGACATTTCCTCGTATTGCTTTTCGAGCAATGCTTCCGTTTCATTTAATACGCTGTCCAGCCGTTCGTTTTGCAAGGAGGAAAGATAGTCCTCATAAGCTGGCTGGAGACGTCCACCCACTACATCATCAAATGAAAGGGAGGTTTTTATCATCGCTTTGGCAGCTTGTGGGGAAACAAGTGTCATTGAAATTCTTGGCACAAACAGCGGCATTCGGATCCCCATATGGTGGAATGCCTCTTTTAATAATGCCCAATAAGATAGCTCCCCTGGCCCGCCGACAAACGATAGGACCGGAAAAACAAGATCTTGCATGATGGGTCTTGTCGCAACATTATTGCTTAGCAATTCCGGCTTCTCTTTCGCAATGACTACCAGTTCCTCTTTTGTGAAACGGACACCGGTCTGGCGATTGACAAAATCACCCTCATCTCTTGTGAGAAGAATACGCCCTGTTTCATGAATATAAAAAAGATTGGCGGCATCCTTTTCAGCAAAAATGGGCTGGCCCAAACCAGCTTCGGAAAACATCGATTCTTGTTGAACTATCAATTCTGCCAGCTGCTCGGACTCTTCAATCAACCGGATAAAATAATCGGATTCCAATTTCCGCAGTCCTTCAAAAGCCGAATCGATGAATAACAAGCCTTCTTCTTTGAACATTCCATTCATAAGCCGGACGAAGAAGGTAGTAAAGGTGGATTCCGACTCAACTGCCGAAAGCACTTCCGCCAATAATGGCTTCGTATACTTAGCCTCTCCGTACTTGGAAAAGATACTTTGAACGTACTGCCTCATCGACTCTTTATCATATTCGGCATCTGAAGCCATCCATTTAAAAATAAACTTTTCCTCATATTGCTGTTTTACCGCCTGGCCCCGGCTATGTGTGTAGACATGATTAATTTCATTCAAATCATGATCTTCCCCTGCAATCCAAAATACAGGAACGACAGGGATTCCCAGTTGTTCTCTTTGCTTTTTAGCCAGCAGAATGACGGTAATCGCCTTATGGACAGAATAAAGCGGACCCGTCAATATTCCCGCTTGCTGGCCGCCCACAACAGCGAGTGCATCGGATGCCAGTTCACGGAGATGGAGGTCCGCCTGTTCTGAAATGCCAAACGGTCCCATAAAGGAACGGATCACCTCGGAAAGTTCATTCCTTTTGAATGTCCTCTCTGTCAACTCCTGCGCACGGTCTCGGAAAGATGCCTCATTCAGTTCGTAATCAAAAAATGTATGTATGAATTGCTGATCATGATAATACGCCTCGATTACTTTATTTGTAATCGGCAGTGACTGTGTTTCAAGTTCCATCATTCATGCCCCTTTTTTCTTCGTATGCACAGAGTATAACATTACAACCCGCTTGTTAAAAAACTTACGCACTGAAAGTCTTGAATTCAGGGCAAATCATTTTAAATGACTTATAATATTCAGCACTAACCCAATGATGAGAAGCAACGCATATGTAATGACAAGCAATAGGAAAAATAACCGCCAGATCTTTTTCAGCAAGTGCATGATTTCAAACTCTTTCACTTTTAGCCTCTCGATCACGGCATAGCAGATTGCGATAATGATAGCGATGACTACTACATAAATACCTGCATGGGATCCGAAGATGGAATCTGAAACAATATAGACAGCCAGAAAGAGGAATGGCGTTGTAATATCGGCCGCTTGCCCAAATGATTTCCGTGAAGCTCTTCCCGTTTGCCGGACAAATAAAAGATAAAGCAACGTTACGATAAATGGAAACAAAATAAGAATGCCAATGACAATTGAAATTAATCCTCCCATGACCGCTTGAGACCTCCCGCTCCGTCCATTGCTACTAATAGTTTCTCAAAAATCGACAACATTGGCAATGCTCCGCCGCGAGCCTCGGCTTTTCTAATGAGCGCACCGACAATCGCATCAATCTCCATCCGATTGCCTCGCATGCGATCCGTTAACATGGAAGATGTATTGGATGCGGTTCTTCGGCAAATCTCTGATGCCTGATCATACGGCAGCTCCGTTTTCATTTCAGGAAAGACAGCCATGATCTCATCGTATAACTGGTCAAACAGTTCCTTGCTTTGTCGATTGCGCAGCAATTCACCATTCTTCTGAAGCAAGATGGCTGTTAATGGATTAATCAAGCAATTGACAATGACCTTACGAAGCAGCAGTTTTTCCGCATTCGGATGAAATTCAACGGGAAACACTTCAGATTGGAGCGTTTCAAACCAACGAAAATCAGTTTCGATACCTCGGCCCACAGCAATTTTGGTGAATCCGATGCCATGATGGGCCACCATGTTATCACCTAATCGTTCCGCCCCGTGTTCAACTGTTGCAAATGCCATGCTTCTAGAGGTTGCGTCCAGGTTCATCGCCATTTCATAATGACTCAGTCCGTTCTGAATGAACAGCAGTGGATTAGGAAGACTCCTCAGTTTATTGACGACCTCGGTAATCCCTCCCGTTTTTACCGCAACAATTATGAATGCATCTTCCGGAATGTCGGCTTCATTAAGGATGGCCTTCACTTCTTGTCTGGAAACTTCCAGCCCGTTCCTATACTTAACTAGCCCTTCCTTTACTAAACGTTCCGCCTGTTCTGCACGTCTGACAAGAAACGTAACGCGGTGGCCTTTTTCAGCCAAGAAGGAGCCGAACAGCAGCCCGATGGAACCTGCCCCTGCGATTACAACATCCATTTTGCCATCCTCCTTTACTCGAAAAGGCCCCCCTTGGCAATCAGGCGGACCTTTTCTATCGTACAAATTTTAATTATACAGGATATACAGGATGTTTTTTAGGCGGTAACGGAATATTCTTAGTTGAATAATAGCGGAACCGTTCTGCGAGAACCATCCGTAAATCGGAGGGAGCAATAATTTCATCAATAATCATTTCAGATGCCATTTTGTAAATGTCGATTTCGGCTTTATACTCCTTATGTTTCTCCTGAACAAACGCCATTCTCTCTTTAGGATCCTCGATGGCTTCGATTTTATTGGAATATACAGCATTGACAGCTGCTTCCGGTCCCATTACCGCAATTTGCGCGGTCGGCAGTGCAATACAGACATCCGGCTCAAAAGCTGGCCCAGCCATTGCATAAAGTCCGGCTCCGTACGCTTTTCGAACTATGACTGAAATTTTAGGGACAGTCGCTGAACTCATTGCCATAATCAGCTTAGCCCCATGACGGATGATTCCGTCACGTTCTACTTTCGTTCCGATCATGAATCCCGGGACGTCAGCAAGAAAGACAAGTGGAATCGAAAACGCATCACATAGATTGATGAATTTTGCCGCTTTATCCGCAGAATCGACAAAGAGGACGCCACCTTTCACTTTCGGCTGGTTTGCAATAATCCCCACGGGCTGTCCTTCAATCCTGGCAAGCCCTGTAATGATTTCTGGCGCAAACCGTTTTTTAATATCAAAAAAACTGCCCGCGTCAATAATGGCATCAATCGCCTCATACATATCAAACGGCGCATTCTGATTTTCCGGAATGATTTCTTCAAGCGTCCGTCCTGCCTTTGCTTCTACCTTTTCTTTGACGGGCGGATCCATCGTATAATTTGCAGGGAAGAAGGCCAAGTAGCGGCGGGCTTCGGCAATTGCTTCATGTTCATCAGCAGCCAAGACATCTCCACAGCCGCTAACCGTGCAATGCATTCTCGCGCCGCCCATTTCCTCAAGCGTCACTTTTTCCCCAATTACTTTTTCAGCCATTCGTGGAGAGCCCAAATACATAGAAGCATTTTTGTCTACCATGATGACAATATCGCAAAACGCAGGGATGTAGGCGCCGCCAGCTGCCGACGGTCCGAACAAAATGCAAATTTGCGGAATGAACCCCGATAATCTGACTTGGTTATGAAAAATACGTCCAGCACCGCGCCGGTTCGGAAACATATCCAGCTGATCGGTGATTCTTGCCCCGGCAGAGTCCACTAAGTAAAGCATCGGCACTCGGTTCTTTTCTGCAATCTCTTGAATGCGAATAATCTTTTCAACTGTCCGGGATCCCCACGACCCGGCCTTAACAGTGGAATCATTCGCCATCACACATACAGTTTGCCCATTCACTTTCCCCATCGCAGTGACCACGCCATCCGCCGGCAAATCAGACGCTTCGCAATTGGCAAACCGGCCATCTTCCATATACTCTCCGTCATCGAATAATAATTCCAGCCGGTCTCTGACGAATAACTTGTTTTGCTCTTTAAGCTTTTCGTGATATTTCGAATGGCCACCTTGAAATATCGTTTGCAGTTTCTCTTGCAATTTCTCGTTATATGCCGGCCCCTCTGTTGTCTTCGTCATGAATCATTACCCCTTCCGTCAACCCTTTTCCTCTATTAAGCTTCTACAGTTGCCAAAACATCCTCTTCATTAACAAAATCCCCGACATTCACGTTAATGGAAGTCACCTTGCCAGCAGACTCCGTTTCAACAGGAATTTCCATTTTCATTGATTCCAGTACAACTATGACCTGGCCTGCTTCTACTTCATCTCCGACTGACACATTCACTGTAAATACAGTTCCTGCCATCGCCGCTTTCACTTCTGTCATTTCGCCAACTCCCCTTTATGCGTTTTCAGCCAATCAGCCAAAACTTTCGTATGATAATCCCCTTGTTTGAATTCCTCTGACTCGATAAATTCCTTAAAGAGAGGCAAATTCGTTTTCAGCCCCTCAATACCAACTTGTGCAAAAAACGTCTTCGATCGCTCAATCGCTTCTTCGCGATTTTCTGCTTGAATGATTACTTTCGCAATCATCGGGTCATAGAAAGGCGTCACTTGATCCCCTTCCTGATACCCGGCATCAATCCGGACTCCATCTGCATTACCCCAATCCAGCTTTTGCAGCGAGCCGGGAGATGGCATGAATGTGTGAGGATCTTCCGCATACAGTCGAAATTCCATAGCATGGCCGGTAGTTTCTATATCGTGCTGCTCAGTTATCGGCAACGGATTTCCTTTTGCCACCTCAAGCTGCCACTCGACAAGATCCAGTCCAGTCACCTCTTCCGTGATCGGATGCTCCACTTGCAGGCGGGTATTCATTTCTAAGAAATAAAAGCTGTTATCTTCCCCTACAATGAATTCCACTGTCCCTGCGTTTTTATAATGAACCGCTTTCGCCGCTTCCACAGCAGAAGCCAGCAGTCTCTCCCTGACATCTTCAGATAAGGAAGGAGACGGTGATTCCTCAATAACTTTTTGATTCCTTCTCTGAACCGAACAGTTTCGTTCATAAAGATGGACAATATTGCCTTGGTGGTCACCGAAAATTTGGACTTCTATATGACGCGCGTTTTCAATATATTTTTCAAGAAACACGACATCATCACCAAAATAAGCTTTCGCACGGTTTTTCACGGTTTGGAATTGTTGACTGAGCGCTTGCTCATTTTGACAGAGCACCATACCGATACCTCCACCGCCGCTGCTTGCTTTCAGCATGACGGGATAACCGATTTTCCCCGCTTCTTGCTTCGCCTCATCGAGAGTGGCCACTCCATCGTCTGTCCCTGGTACAACCGGCACCCCGGCAGCCTGCATGGTTTTGCGTGATTCGATCTTATCTCCCATCCGTTCGATCGTTTCTTCATCAGGACCGATAAAAACTAACCCGGCTTCCCGGACTTTCCTGGCAAAGTCTGCATTCTCGGATAAAAAGCCGTAGCCAGGATGAATCGCTTGTGCACCGCTCGTTTTCGCTACTCCGATAATTTCATCCGCCTTTAAGTACGATTGTTGAACAGGCGGAGGACCAATCGGAAACGCCTCGTCCGCCTCTTTTACAAAGAGCGCCTCCTTGTCGGCTTCCGAGTATACGGCAACTGTAGAAATGCCGAGCTTTTTACATGTTTCTACGATTCTGAGTGCAATTTCCCCACGATTTGCAATCAATATTTTATCCATCGTCATACCCCCATCCAGTGACTTGATCATCTCTCCCCCTTTTAGTGTAAACTATCAATGTAACCGTTTTCAACTATTTGACTACTAAATTATTCTGCGAATTCAAAGTCCAGTTGTTTTATTGCTTCCTTTCTAGAAATCTGGCGACCGCCTCGTGGTGTGCATCACTTTCCCATAGCCGAGCGCATTGTTCTGCTTCCTCCAGCATCCTTTGCTTCACTGCCTTTCCTTCCCACGAGCGAATGAGTAGTGATTTATACGCTCTATGAACGGAAGGATGAATCAAAGCCATTCTTTTTAAGAATTGCTCAAGCGCCTGTACCTTATCTCCCTCGTATTGTTCAGTAGCCCAGCCGAGCTCCTCTAGGCGTGATGCCTCTAAAACTGAAGCTTCACTTACAAACCGGAGGATGACATCGTGCCTGGCCATCTTTTCGATCAACTGAGTGGCCCCGCCCCAGCCGCTTGTGATGGCAAGGGTCCCTTGAATAAAGCCGGCTTTGGCCTTATTAGAAACAAGTCGGTAGTCGCATGCCGAAGCAATTTCACACCCTCCGCCGACAGCCGCACCATTGACAAGTGCAATGACAGGCACCGGCAGCGTAGATAAACGATAAAGGATTCCCGCCATCCTGCTCAACATCGGGTAAGCATCTTCCGCCGTTCTGAACTGATGAAATTCCGAAAGATCGCCGCCAGAGCAAAATGCTTTTTCCCCAGTTCCTGTAATGACCGCAAACGAGATACTTTGGTTCTTTTCCACTTCCGCAACGAAGCTTTCCAGCCCTTCCATCACGTTGGAATTAATAGCATTCCGCATTTCGGGCCGATTGATCGTAAACATTGCGGTCTGATCAGTGAACTCTATTAGATAATCCATTCCAGCCATCCCTTTCTAATCTATATTTGAATAGAAAAAAGCCACCGGAGCCATGGTCTCTCGGTGGCCTTCCGCCCGCCCGGGACGAGGAATCGTCTATCGGGAAGGGCAATTTGCAAGCGAATCTTGATTATTCACCTACAACTTCTTTACCTTTGTAATGACCGCAAGATTTGCAAACGCGGTGTGCCAATTTCATTTCGCCACAGTTTTCACAAGTTGTCATGCCAGGTACTTGTAATTTGAAGTGTGTACGACGAAGTCTTTTCTTTGTTTTAGATGTTCTTCTCTTTGGTACTGCCATCGGGGGCACCTCCTTATGATCGCCTAGTCTTTGTCGGAATCAAAAAATTTAGCCAATCCTGCAAGTCTCGGATCCACTTTCGATTCCTTTTCTTTCTGGAGCTGTTCATTGTATTGTTCATCCGTAGTATAGGACCAGCCCTTCCCCTCCGCCGTTTTCATCTCTTCAGCTGTATCGCCGAATATTTGAAGCGGCACTTCCAGAAGAACAAGTTCCTCCAAAATCGGGGTCGGATCGATCACTTCACCTACAACCGGATGAATGGAATCATCCGTTGCAAGGACAGCTTCATCCCAACTGAATTGCTCGTCCGACTCAACAGTAAAAGGAAATTCGACATCTTCCCATGTTCTAGAACACGGAAGAATCATCTTCCCTTCCAACTTAAATCGGCAAGTCAATTTTTTTGAACCAATGGTGCAGCTACCAGTTACGTGAACAGGCGTAATATCCCTGATTTCAGGGTTCCGTTCTTTGACGGATTCAAGATTCACCGCTTCGTCAAGCGGCATAGAACCTTGCCTGTATTTCTGTAATTGATGAATGGACCATTTCATGTCTATCACCTCAAGACAACACTGTTGATTATAATATGCATAAAAAGGGATGTCAAGATTTTTTCTTGTCACTCCTATTGCTACAAAGGTATAATCTATCTAACATTATACCGAAAGGATGGTCACTTTGAAAGCTACAGGAATAGTGGTGGAATATAATCCGTTTCATAACGGGCATCTTCATCATGTCCAGGAAGCAAAAAAGCGGACCGGTGCGGATGTAATGATCGCTGTGATGAGCGGAAACTTCCTTCAGCGGGGCGAACCTGCTTTTGTCGATAAATGGACTCGTGCTCAAATGGCTTTACAGTCCGGCGTTGATCTTGTCTTTGAATTGCCTTATCGCTTTGCTACTGCAAATGCGCCCGTTTTTGCGAAAGGGGCGATCGAAATATTGGATGCAGCCCATTGCCATGCTTATTGTTTCGGAAGCGAGGATGGCACGATCCAGCCTTTCCTTGAAAGCATGGAATTGATTGACCAGCACCGCGTCAGCTATGAGGCAGCCGTCAAGGAAGCCATGTCTTGCGGGATGAGTTATCCGAAAGCCCTTAACGAGGCCTACAAGCACATACTTGAGGATGCCCAAAAAACAGATCCGCCGGTCGATCTGACGAAACCGAATAACATCCTAGGTTATCATTATATGGAAGCGGCGAAGGAAATCCGTTCATCTATGACTCCTGTCACCATCCCACGAATCGTCGCCCAGTATCATGATGATGCTGTCGCCGGTAACGCCATAGCGAGCGCTACAGGCATCCGCAAAACGTTTTTCACAAGCGGCGCCTTGGAAGAAGTATCCGGCTTTCTTCCCGAAGCTTCGGAGCGTTTATTGCATAAATGGCAGCAAGAGCGGGAGGCTTTCGGGAGCTGGGAATATTTCTATCCTTCTTTGCGGTTGATCATTATCCGAGAAGGGGCTTCCCGGCTCACTTCCATTGCTGAGATTGTAGAAGGAATGGAGAACTCAATCTATAAAGCCGCTTTGTCGAATCAAACATTTAGCGGTTTCATGGAACAAGTTAAGTCAAAGCGTTACACGTGGACACGCATCCAGCGGATGATCACACACATCCTTACAGGCTTCACCACAAGTATGCGGGAAGAAATACCTCATGCGTCATATTTGCGATTGCTCGGCATGACAGCAAACGGAAGAGACTACTTAAACCGCACCAAAAAGGAATTGAAGCTCCCATTGGTCAGCAAAGCAGCCTCCTTTAAAGATCCTTCCTTAACCGCTGATATTCGGGCATCAGATATTTATGCATTAGCTATGACACAAGATAAAGGGAGTGCAACGTTGGGAACGGATTACCTTAACCGGCCTCATATCCTCTAATCATTTAGGCTCTAAATTCTTCAAATAATCGAGAGCGTCATCCACTGTCTTCACAGGCACGATTTTCATTTTCGTGCCTATTTTTTCCGCCGCTGCAACGGCTTCTTCATAGTTTGTTTTGATTCCCGGGTTGGCACTTCTTACTTCCTCTGAAAGTTCATCGTCCGGAGCAAAAAAGATTTCGATTCCATCTTTGGACGCCGCCATCACTTTAAACTCCGCTCCCCCAATCCTGCCCACTGTTCCATCCGAGAGCATTTCGCCAGTTCCGGCGATTTGATAGCCTTTTGTTAAATCTTCATCTGTCAATTGGTTCATGATTTCCAGTGTAAACATTAGTCCTGCAGATGGGCCGCCTATTTCTCCCGTACTGAATTTCACTTCCGGTATAGTCGTCAACAGACGATCTTCCTGGAATTGAATCCCCAAACCGACTTTACCTTCCGCTTTCGGTATCTCTTTCAATACGACAGTGAGATTAATGCGTTTATCGCCTCTCTCAACAGACAAATCCACCTTGTCGCCTTCTTTTTTTTCAGAAATGACAGCAGCAAATTGGCCCGATTCAGTCAGTTCCTTGCCGTCAACAGATCGTATTTTATCCCCAACCTCCAAAATATTATCTGCCGCACTGCCAGGAAGCACCATGACGACAAAGACACCATCAAATTGTATATTGACAGGCAGGCCGGTACGGTCAAAGGCAACCGTAATTGCATTGAATTGTGAATCGGACATCAGTTTTCTTTGCCGGATATTATATTCCTTGTCATTTTCCCCTTCTCGCCGAACTTTTTGGACAGGCATAATTTTACGTTCGTCGGAGAATTTGGAAAAGGCGTATGATAGCGGGGTTGCTTTCGCTATGGCGATTGTCATTAAATTAAATGTCCCGCTTTCATGATCACTGCCTCCAGCCACTTCTACAAGTGGTGCAAGGTCATACGCACCTCCTGGCTTCGAAATATATGAGTCCAACGGGTAAAAAAACAAGAAAATTAATACGACAACGATTACGCCGTACAATCCCAGCTTTCTCATCTTCATAAAAGCACACCTCCATTAATAGCCTGTTCCATTCACACATATATATAAGTGGTTCCTGTAAATCAGGAAGTTATATTCATGGCAAAGAACATTCGGCAAAGCAATTTAACTCTCTCCATATTATCCCACACGCACTGTTTCGTATAGCATTTTGCCAATTTCTTCAGACGCTATCGAACGTGTAAATTTATTTCGAAAGGAGCAGCTTCCAATGACTAGTATCCTCTTACGCACCCATCCGATACATGATTAACATCATCATTATATGGGGATTGATCCTGCTGTTCATTTTCCAGCCCGGAACGGCCCATGACGGTGCAGAAGCTGGCGCCTACCTTTTTGTAAATGCGCTATTGCCTTATTTACTTCCGTATATCATTTTGACACAGTGGCTATTGAAGACACCTTCTGCCGGGAAACGGCCAAAAAGTTGGAAAAGCTATTTGAAGGCTTACGTGCTCGGCTCTTTCGGCGGGTTTCCAGTCGGCGCGGTTACGGTCACAGAAATGTACAAAAACAGAGAGCTATCGAAGAAAGAGAGCAGCTTACTGCTTGCCGCTTGCCATGCGCCAGGTCCAATGTTTATCATCGGCTTCGTCGGGACAGAGTTATTTGGCAACGTCCAGTCAGGCTGGAAATTGTTAGCCGCCATTCATATTGCAAATTTAATATTTTTTTTGCTGACTCTCTTCCTTTTGCGTGCGGAGGAGGGACAAGAAGAACGAGTAATCCAAACGAAAACGAAAAGTTCAGGACCTTTGCTTGATGCGATAAAAGACAGCTCCTCTGTCATTATACTTGTAGCAACTACCGTCATATTCTTCTCCTCATTAGGAAATGTCATAACAACGACCGCCTCATCTGCGTTCACTGTAGATATCGGCATAGCGAAAACGATTGTTTTGTCCCTTTTTGAGATGACCTCCGGGGTCCAGTCCGCGACAGATCATTTTTATTCGATGAGCTTTTATCCCTTCATCATCGCAGCCATCATCTCTGTCAACGGATTGAGCATCCATATGCAAGTCTACGTCATTGCAAAGGCGGCTAATCTCTCATTGAAGCCCTATTTGCTAAGCCGGCTTTGGAGCGTGATCGCAGTTCCGCTCATTTTGTTTTTAATCTACACATAACAGTTTTAGACGATAAAAAAAGGACGAGAGGATGCAAACACGCTCCTCCGTCCTTTTACCATTCGTTACTGATTGAATTTCTTTTTCAGCGCTGTTTCCACTTGAACCGGAACGAGGGCCGAAATATCCCCACCGTACTGGGCAACTTCCTTGACGATACTCGAGCTGAGGAACGAATAATTATTCTTCGTCATGACGAAAAACGTCTCAATGCTTTCATCCAACATTCTGTTCATTGATGTGATCTGCATTTCATATTCGAAGTCGGATACCGCCCGCAAACCACGGACGATCACTGAGGCGCCCACCTTCCTGGCATAATTGATGAGAAGCCCGGAAGACGATTCGACCATTACATTCGAATGGGCGGACGTAACTTCCCGAATGAGCTGTATTCGTTCTTCCACCGTAAATAACGGATTCTTTGAGGAATTATTCATTACTGCCACCCGGACTTCAGGAAACACTTTTGCCGCTTTTTCAATAATATCGAGATGGCCGTTCGTAATCGGATCGAAACTTCCGGGGACTACTGCTATTTTTGTCATGTTGAAACCTCATTTCCTATAGATCGAAATCGCACTGCTGCCATAGACCACATGCTTCACTCTAGAGAAATCACCATACGACTCAGGCAGCTCCATTTTCTTGTCGTGTTCACAGACGATAATCGCTTCGGGTGCCATCAGCTCCAGCTCGATAAAATCATTGACTAAGCCGTAAAACTCCGTTTTTGCATAAGGAGGATCCACAAACAGCAGATCTGCTTGTACATCCATCGTCTTCAATTTTTTTGCAGCATTGCGTGCATCCGTGCGGAAAATGGCCAACTCATCGACGAACCGGCATTTTTCAGCATTTTCTTTAATAATGGCACAGGCTTTTGCATTTCGCTCAAACACATAAGCTTGATCCGCGCCTCTCGATAAAGCCTCCAAAGACAAAGATCCACTGCCGCCAAAAAGTTCAACTGCCGTTCCACCATCAAAGTACGGGCCGATCATGTTAAAAAGGGACTCCTTCACCTTATCTGTCGTAGGTCTTGTCGTATCACCCGGCAAAGCTTTTAATGGAATGCCACGCCGAGATCCCGAAACAATTCTCATTTATCGGTTTCCCCTTCCTTGCCCTCTGCAGAGCTGACATCAATTGCCCCATCGGTCTTTTCAATTTTTAAAGAAAAAATTCTTTTTATTGCATCTTCCTCAAAATAATAAGTCCCATTCATCTTTTTGTATGGTTCCGTCCGCAACGAATATTTTCTTTCGTTCAACACATAGAAAGGATCCCGTAAAGAGAATCTGTATTTATTTGATTCATTTGTGACATAGATGGACTGCTGATTAGATTCCAGTGTGTAGCCCAATTGACTGAAAAATTCTTTACCTGAGTAAAATACTTGTCCGTCTTCCAATAGAACCGAGATGTTTTCCGCTTTTTCTCCGTTGATTTTCAATTCTCTAGGATCTTCAAAATAGAAACCATACTGTTCGTCCGCTGCATGTTCTAAAAATGTAGTCTTTAAGCCGCTGACTTCCCCGATAAGCTGATCCATTGTCTGAGGTTCTAATTTTGAGGTGCTGCCTAATTTTTTGTTCAATTGCTCCAATTGAGTAGCTGACAGTTTTTCTGTGATCTTTTCATACGCTTTTTTGGCCGCACCATTCCCATATGGTTCGCCAATCAGTAAGGAAGCTGCGATGTTCGCCGTCATTCTTTCACTGCTTGCAATACCGTAGCGGGCCATTACCCCATATTGGACTAACCGGCCTTCAAGCAACTCTGTATCCACTTGATCAGTCAAGACCAGACGTCCTTTCATGAACGGCTTTTGATTCGCGCCAACGACAACGGTCATATGAGGAGCGTCCACTTTTTTCAGCAACCCTTGTAATCGAGCCGCCTGTTCTTTATGGACACCATTTCCAAAGATTGAAATTTGTTCGCTTCGATATGCTTCCGGCAGCTCTTTGTTCTGCCAGTAAAGCAGGTCCGCTTTTCCATTGCCATAGAACATTGTATATTCAATTCGGTTTAGTTTTTTCGTACCGATCCGATCCAATTCACTTATCCAGACGCCGCCTGAATTTGTTTCATCCGTGACATGAAGCATGGTGGTCCCAACTGTCCCATTCCTCAATTTTGCGAATAAATTCTCATAGAGATTAGAGGAATCAGATGATTTAATCGGGATTTGATATGATATGGATTGTTCTGCAGCGTCCCCTTCCAAGATGGCGGTTACAGAATCATTCATCCGAGTGCAGGATGATTTGTCTTTTATGTAGCATGCTTCATTCTCACTTTGTTCAGGCCAGACAATTTCATATCTGCCATTTTCAAGCCCTTTGAAATGCTGCCGGATATACAGTCCATCGTTCCGCTGAGTCACTTCGATTTCCTGATCATACGTGGCGGTTTCAGAGCCTTTCCCTGCAGCGCCTTCCATTTGGGAGTAATGCATATACAATAATACGGCATTGATTAAAACGAGAAGGACTAGTGTCCTCATGATGATTTTCAACGATGGCACCTCATTACATGGAATGATAGGCACGAGGAATCATACATGTTATGATACCCGTACAACTAGTTTTTGAAAGGTAGTGTCTGTTCATGCTTCAGCAACGTTTTATCGAACTTGGTGAAGGCTTTTCCGACGTGTTTGAATTGATTGAACTGATGAATACAAATGCTCGGCGCCTCCATCGCACATTTATCTTTTCCGCCGCGACTGACAAAGGAAATGTCATTTCCCTAGCTGCCGCTTTCCATCCAGCTGGAGAGGGCCACTTCATGCCTATTTATATTTGCAGGGAAGGGATTTTGCAGAAGGACGAGAAAATGCCGAAAAGGAGGCTGCTGTTCGAACAGGCATCCCAAGAGAATGGATGCACTCCGATTCCGATTGATTTGCAGCACTCCACCGCCTTCGCCGAAGCTTCGCTCTATTATCAGTACATTATCGGCATCTTACGGCTGAACCATTTACTGCCGCCATTGCAGTAACGATCAAAGCCCAATTTTATAGTCATATTCCTTCGCTTTGTCCGGTTTCGCATTTTCGTATTCCGTTTTGACAAATGGGCGATAGGATGGCAGCACTTTTTTCACAGATGGCAACCGTTCAATTTTTCGGATGGTCGCTTCCACTTCATCCCGATCACAATACAGGACGACATATTTCATTCGACGTGAAATATAATGGACATGACCGTATTTTCGAAATGATTTCGCTTGCTTCAAGTGCTGAAGATACACAACGATTCCTTGTCGATCAATCATAAAATTTTCCCTCTTTTCCTACTCCATACGATACCATAGGTAGGAAAAGCACTGCAACTGAACATTGCTGACAGCCCTATTCTTTTCGCCTATAATATAGGCAGGAGTAGCCGTTGAAATTTGGAAGGAGGTTAGGAAATGGGAAAGAAGACGACAATCGCATTAACAGTAGGAGCTGCCGGCGTAGCGGCATGGGCAGCATCCAAAGTCGTATCCAAACAAGTTCCACGGGAACCGAAAACCGCATTGGAATTCAATGAAACCGTCGTATTGGCCGCGCATGGCGGCTCTGTCGAAACACCAGAAAATACGATGGCCGCTTTCTCAAAATCAGCGGAAACCGGTGTGCATGGTTTTGCTATCGATATCCGGCTGACAAAAGACGAGGAGATTATCGTCTTCCAAGATGAAATGACCGATCGAACGACGGATTTTTCCGGAAAAGTAGCCGATTACACATGGGAAGAATTAAATCGCGCCGATGCCGGATATATGTTCCAAGACCAAGACGGAGCGTATGCATACCGAGGAAAAGGGGAAAAAATCTTACGCTTACAAGAGCTTCTCGCCGCATTTCCGCATCTCCTTTTTGTCATTACGATTAAAGACTCGCCTGACACATATGAAGGCAGCCTGATGCCATCCAAATTATGGCGTTTATTGGAAACGACCGGCGACCAGGATCGTGTAGCCGTCACAAGCCCATTCGATGAGCAAACGGATCGCTTCAATCTCTATGCCCAAAACAAAGTGGCCATTGGCGCAGGCAATGATGAACAAATGAAAGCATATACTTCATTCACAAGCCAATTCGGCCATTTATACAAACCGAACGCCGACCTGTTCTGCTTATCCAATAAGAAAGGCGTCTTCTCGTTACGTACAGAAGCCTTCATCCAGTTTCTTAAAGGATTGAATATTAAAGTGTATTATAAAGGTGTAAATGACACGGAACGAGCAGCCAAACTTATGAGTGCCGGAGCATCCGGCTTCATAACAGACAACCCTTCTGCCATGATGAAATTGGTCCAATCAGCAGAACAATAGACTGGTGTAAAGTCTCATAGTTTAGCATCGGGTTATCCAGGTTCCAAATGAAACAGAACCTATAGAGAAAAATAAATCAGCGGGAGCAGAACAATTCGTTCTTTTCCCGCTGATTTTTTTGTCTGAGGCTGTGTAGAAATCCCTCTAGTATGTAGAACAAAATAATTGGCTTACAATCGGGGGATTGAAGAGTTTGATAACTGATGGATACCATTTGAAAGTAGATGATAGTGTGGTCATTTTCCTGAACAACAGAAAGTCAGTCTGGATGCCCATAAATCGAAGTGAACGCCAATATGTCTGGACGAACGCCATTAATTCGAAGTGAACGCCAATAAGTCTCAACGAACGCCATTAAATCCAAATGAACGCCAATAAGTCTCGACGAACGCCATTAAATCGAAGTGAACGCCAATATGTCACTCTGTGCACACCTCAGCTACCTAAAAAAAGACTATCACAGAAAATCAGAGGTCTCTGACTTTCTGGATAGCCCTATTGTCTTCTTTATTTCGTGCAGGATCACTTGGATTACGCCATCAAGCCGAGCAGGAACAACTTCCACCCGACCCGCACCCGCCTTCACACGAAGTCGTGAACAAACCATTGCCCGCAGGGACTTTTACCGCCACCGAAACAGACTGGGCGATGATTGCGCTGACTTCATCCAGCAACTGCTGTACATCATTCTCGGACAGACGCAAAGCTGCGACCTGTTCGTTTACATCGAGTGCCCTTTTGTCGGCACGGATGCTTTTCATTACTATATTATAATCCGGATGGTATTTTCCGAAGCGCTGTACTTCTTCGTATCGTTCTTTCAAATCTGTAAACGATTGAATCGCTTTCACCAAATTCTTATCCGTGTAAACTGCCTGGCTCGCCCTCCGATATTCCGCCGCGACATCAGAACGCAATATCATCTCGGAGAGTTCTTCCGCGCATTCGATGATGTTCAGCCATTCATCCGTCATCATCATTGAGACAACCCCTCCATTCCAAGCAATTATACCAAAGAAATGGGTTCCCCCGCATCTTTTCTGTACTACTCTTTTCCAATAGGCTCGTTATCTGTTCTGAAACGCCTCCGCCGCTACCTCATAATCGGAAAATGGAAAGACTCCTTCTTTCGTGTATTGTGTCTTCTCATGCCCTTTTCCTGCGATTAGGACAACGTCTCCGGTTTTCGCTAGTGCAATCGCTTCATAGATGGCCGTTCTTCGATCAACTTGGACATGCACATTTTCCTTCATACGTATTCCAAGTAATATTTCTTCAATAATTTGAGAAGGATTTTCCGATCGCGGATTATCGGAAGTAATGATAACTTTCGTCGAATACGTTGAGGCAACTTCCCCCATTTTTGGACGCTTGCCATGATCTCGGTCCCCGCCGCAGCCAAAGACCGTGATCAAATTCCCGGAACACTCACCTGCTAATGCTTGGAGTACATTTTCGAGTGCATCCGGTGTATGAGCATAATCAACATAAACGGTAATGCCATCTTGTTGAAGAGATTGCAATCGTCCCTCGGGCAGCTGCAGTGATTGACTTAACGGAAGAATGTCTGCCAGTTCGTAACCAAGTATACGCAGTACCGAGAGCGCTGCCATCGCGTTCATTCGGTTGTGCCTTCCCGGGAGCTGCAGACGGATCAGCTCCTCATCAATCTGCTCCCCGCAGATCGTTCCATAGTCAAAGTAATGGACAGGCACCTTCGCATCAGCCACCATTTGTTTGCATAACTCATCTTCCGAATTGGCAATCAACGTTTTCGCCTGATACGCCAATATTTTTTTGGAATCTAAATATTGCTGCTTCCCTCCATGCTCCTCATAATGATCGATGCCAATATTAAGAAATACGCCAATATCAATGTTGCAGTGGGCTAATCTGCTTGTGGCCAGCCCCATGGAGGAGGCTTCCAGGAGAACATGAGTTACACCTGCATCCACAAGGTCTTTCAGCAGCTGATGAAAATGTTCCGGCGGCAACGTTGTCATTTCTGGGTATGAGGTGACAGTTTGATGGCCATCAATGAAAATACCCGTCGTTCCAATGACTGCCGTTTTCACGTTAGCCATCTGCAGCAACTGGCTGGCAAAATGCGTCACCGTTGTTTTCCCGTTCGTTCCTGTGACGGCCACTATCGTCAATAATTCCGACGGATTCCCTTCCAGTCTTGCACTCGCATAAGAAATGAATTTCCTGCAATCCGGGACAATAATAAGCGGGATGGACATTTGATCCCTTATTTCCATCGCAGCATTGCGATCAATCACAATACCACAAGCGCCTTTCTCAATCGCCTCCTCGACATAACAGATCCCGTCCGTCTTCCCACCCTTCCTTGCTACAAATAGGTACCCTTCGCTTATCCTCGTCGAATGCTCAGTTACCCCTTTTACCTTGGTATGAATACCTCCAAGCACTTGACAAGGCCAGTCTTTTAATAGCTCCGAAAGTAACAGAAGTCCTCTCCCCTTTCCCGAACAAATTTGAATCGACACGAATATATTGAGAGCGAACTATACTTTATCGTATGTAGGGCATTAAACGAACGTCACGAAGAAAGTTGGGGGCCGAAATGATTGTTCAGAAGTTTGGCGGCGTCGCCATGAAAGATAAACAAACGAGAGAAAAATGCATTAGGCATATCGCTGACGGTATTAGGGATCATCAAAATGTCGTTGTAGTTGTTTCAGCAATCGGCAGAGGAAGTGATCCCTATTCCACCGATAGCTTGCTGCGGCTGACCGATGCTTTCAATTTTTCAAAAGCGGCATCAGATTTGGCCGCGTCTTGCGGAGAAATTATCGCCTCCGCTGTATTATCAGCCGAGTTAATTGAAGCGGGCATCGACAATCAAGTCTTGCACGGCATCCATGCAGGCATTTGGACAGAAGGAGAATTTGGCGACGGCATCATTACAGATATTGATCCGACCATGATTATTGATGGGTTGAAGGAATCCGCTTGCATCATCATCCCCGGCTTTCAGGGAGTCAACGAGCGTGGTCAGATTATGACAATCGGCCGCGGAGGCAGTGACTTGACCGCTGTTGCATTGGCAGCAGCATTACAGGCCACCCATGTGGAATTTTTTAAAGATGTGCCAGGCGTTATGACAACCGATCCAAAACGTTCGTCAGAGAGCAAGAAAATCGACCGTCTCACCATTCCGGAATTACTTCCGCTGCTGGAGGAGGCGCGTCCCATCATCCAGAAACGCGCTGCTATTTATGCACATAAAAAATCGATGCCCCTATATATAAGAGGCATCGATACGATTGAAAAAGGAACGTGGATCATTCCGTATTCGGATTAAGGCTTTCTTTCTTTTTATTTTCGGTCTGGATAAAGTCCTGAGTATAATATTTGCCGTATACCCCAGTACCTAAATGTGTAAAATCTTTATCCAGCAACACTTGACGGTGAGCTGATGAATTCAGCCAACCATGCACAGCTTCAATGGCATCCACATAATTGAATGCAATATTTTCGCCGGCTTTGCGTTGCACAATGCCCGAAGTCTTCAAGCGGTCGCTAAGCGTGCCGGTGGAAGGGGATTCGTTCGAAAAATAATTCTCCAGAGCCATATCTTTACTATGTTCTCGTGCCAGAACACCAAGCCAATAATCGTTTTTCAACTCGGTCAGTCCATGATTTTTCCGATATCCATTTGTCAATTCAAAAACTTGTCGTTCCATGGCACGGTCCACTTCCATTTGCATGGAAGCTGAAGGCGGAGAAATACTGATCATTTCTCCGCTATATTCCATATCATATGGCTGATGAATGACCAGAGTCTCCGGCTCGATAAAACGGATTCCTTCGATCTTGGCATCCTCTTCATCGACGTATACTTGAGCATACAAATCCTTGAATTTCACGAGCGCCCGATTGGCAATATCCTCACTTTTTAATGAAAACATATAAAGATTAGAGCCTAGCTGCACATCCACTTCCGATTCTATAATCGTGGAGCGATATACTTGATTGACATCCTGGCCGATTGTGAATGGGCTCATATCGACTTGGCTGTCAGCACTAAACACTTGATTGATGTGGTCTCCGCTCACCCCTGCCATAAAATACGGCTCTTCTGAATAAATCCACCAATCATAACCGTATGCGGACGGCTCAATTCGGTCAGGATCTCCATACTTCTTAATGAGCTGGTCAGTCGTTTTGCCGACAAAAATGGATAAGCCTTGGCCTGGCCGTTCCGCTCCAGCAACTTGGCTATTCAATTCTTTTTCTGGAACCGGTATTGCCGTGCCGTGCTTGACAGGCGATTCTAATGGTTCATTCTCTTTTATACGCGTATCCATCAAATAAAATAGGCCGAGAAGGATGACGAGTAACAGAGCTATTTTCCAAATAACTTTCACTTCGACTGCGCCCTACTTTCGATTCATGATTATTAGTACTACTTTAACATGAGAGAGAATGAGTTTTACACCCTTTTTGCTTATTCCGGCATTTTTCAGATAACATTATGTAAGCTGGAGCAAATAGATTCCAATTCGACTGACAATTGGACGCTTTGATTGACATCCAAGTTCTTGAATACATAGTAGCAGAGCTAACGATGAAACCCATTGAAATGCTGTACGAATCCTTCATGACACAATGTTGTCATTGCAACTACCGGTAATTTGTTCTATGATTATGAAGTATAGGCAAATGACTGGTTATGAGTGAAGGAGGATTTGTATTATGGACATTCTAAATACTGGAATCGAAGGCATCGTTGCCGAATTGTCCGTTCTGGATGAAGTTATGACAAAGCATGATCTGATCCGTGCGGGTCAATGGGATTATGAGCGGGTGACGTATGATAAAAAATATGTGATCAAAGAAGGCACTTACTATTTGCGTGTTTTCGGTTATACACCCGACGAGGATATCGGCACACGTGAAGCCGTCATCCATTTGAAAACACCGGCTGTGGGCAAGCATTACTATCCACATGGTGTTGAATACGGAGAAGACGAAGTCTATCCAGAAGGCTTAATCAAAGACTGCAAAGCGACGCTTAAAGCAGTGTATGAAGAACTTCAAACTTTTAATTTGGCAAAATAATTCGTTACAGCCGGGGAACAACACGTTCTCCGGCTTTTTTTGCCTATTCATTCCTCATTTTTTTGGTTATAATGGAAACAATGAATTAATTGGAGGAATTGCCGTTGTCCCGTTGGTTTACAAAACGAATTCTCATTTTTGCGCTTTCCATAATAGCTCTCATTCTGATCTGCCTGTTCATTTTGCCCGTCTCCGTACCAATCATTATTGCCCTGCTTACCGCTATGGTATTTGAACCGCTCGTTAAATTGGTTGAAACAAAATTCAAGTGGAAACGGAAAGTTTCTGTTATCACCATTTACATCTTTTTTGTCGCCTTATTAGCAGCTTTACTATACTACACTGTCAATTCCCTGATCGGTAAATTGATTCAATTTACAAAAGATGCACCGGATCATTTAAATAAGCTCTCTGGTGTCTGGATTGATTTGCAGAGCAAGATGTCAAATTATACAGCCGGTATGCCTCCTGAATTTGTAAAAGCCATTCAAGACGAATTTGATAAAATGATCGTGACCCTTCGGAATTCTTTAACCAGTTTGTTAAGTTCCGATAAAATCATGACATTGGCAGGCGAAATCCCTAATTTCCTTGTCAGCTTGATCGTCTTTATGATTGCCCTTTTCTTATTCATGCTCGAATTGCCGGATTTAAAAAAGATGTTCTTCCGTCATTTAACCGACGATACCGCGAAGAAAGTCCGATATATGATGTCTAAATTGAACTCTGTCATCTTCGGATTCATGAAAGCCCAATTGCTTGTCAGCTTGATCATCCTAGCCGTCACATTTGTGGGCCTTCTCGTAATTACTCCAAAGTATGCGGTCGTCATGTCACTGATAATTTGGATCATCGATGTTATCCCTATATTAGGATCAATCATCATACTCGCTCCCTGGTCGCTGTATCAGCTTGTTAGCGGAGATGTCGGAATGGGAACGAAGCTGGCTGTTCTTGCAGTCATCCTGCTCATTATCCGAAGAACGGTAGAACCGAAAGTGATGGGGAATCAAATCGGCCTTTCCCCGCTGCCGACATTGATTGCAATGTTCATTGGCTTGAAGCTATTTGGATTTCTCGGCTTCTTTATTGGTCCGCTCATTGTCATCCTCTTTAACACGGCCCGTGAAGCGGGCATTATCAAAATGAATTTCAAAATATAAGAAAGCATAAAAAAACGCGCGCCTTTGTAAAGGCAGCGCGTTTTTTATAATCCTAAAATGGCTTTGATGACGGAAGTTGTCTCCCCGCCGTGGTAAAACACATACAGAAGCAAGTAAACAGCAACTCCTGTGATCGCAGTGAAAAACCAGATAATGCTGGTCACCGGTCCTAATTTCCGGTGCCGAGCCAAATTGTTTTTAAACCCTGCGACAAGTGTGAAAATCCCTAAGACGGCACCGACAGTCGCCAAGGTGATGTGAAATATTAAAAAGATCGTATAGTAAATTTTCAAATGTTCTGGTCCGCCAAAAGCAGTGTTGCCAATGAACACCGTTCGGGAAAGATAGATGATAAAAAAGATCAATGCTGATACAGCAGCAGCTATCATCATTTTTTTATGCGCTTCGATCTTTCTTTGTCGAATCAGATTCCAGCCAATTGCAACAAAAATGGCGGATAACACAATAAAAAAAGTACTAATCGTTGGCAATAAAGGAACGTTCATTTGGAATCCCCTCGTCTAGAAATTGTGCAATTTAGTTATGATACTCCAGGTTTTGACGGTCAATCAATGCCTTCTTCGTAATTTCATCTGCATTCATTTGCTCGTCACGATACCACTGGATGAAAATCTTTCCGATTACAACAACATAAATCAGCTCCTGGATCACTTTCATAATGATACCGCCCAATTGCTGATCATATAATGTTGGCATATTCGTAAAGAGCTCAGGACCTGAAATGGATAAGCCCGACAAAGTCCCCGGCGGAACACATAGTGCCATCGCTTTCAACCAAGCTTCTCCGCTATAGTACGTTTCGTACACAGGCACGTCCACAAAAATGATAAGAGAACATGCAGGTGTTATAAGAATAGCACTTAGAATAACATAGCCAATTTTTTTCAATCCGTGAAGCTTTGGCTGGCTTTCCAGTGTGTTAACAATTGGCCACCAAAGGAATAGTGCAGCTATGAATAAAGTGATGGTAAAAACAGCATGAAGAACGAGACTGAGCTTAATATAATCCAAAATTAACGGATAATGATATAACGAAAACATCAGTGTGAAAACCATCAGGCTAATAATCGGTTTGGTAAACAACCGGACGATACGGTCAATAATTGAAACGGATAAGACCTTTTTCCAAATAAAATCCGGTATACCGATGATGAAAAACGGTGCGACAATTAATAACAGGATGGCCATTTGCGCCATATGGACAGAGAATAGAATATGTCCGAGCAGATCCATTGGAGAACCTTTTACCACATAAAGAAGAAACATGGAAAGAAGAAAATAGGTAATCTCCCTGCGGGTCACCTGTTCACTGCCTTCAAACCGATTCCTCCATTTTTTCGTCAGCAGGAAATATAAAACAATACCAGCCAGTATGAAGAACAAAAAATAAGGACTCCATAAGGCACGAAACCCAAAAATACTTAAAGGCATTATGCCATCGCTCCTTTTTCAGACTACCCCCATTATAGAACGTTCCGTCTTCGATGACAATGAACGAACTTTGACATTTGCAATTGTACAAATTAGACATGCAAATTCATAAAAAAACTCCACGGATTTGAAATCCGTGGAGTTTTTGATTACCACCAAACAATTGTAGCGAAAGTCAATGGAATGAGGAAACCGAATAGCGCTCCTGTAAACATGAACATTTGTGGAATGCCATGGCCTTTTTCACTCATATGCATGAAATAATACAACTGTAAACCGACTTGGACAGCCGCGAAAAGCATCAGCATTGGAACAACGAAGTATTTGGAGAAACCAGCTACTCCACTTTCAAATGCGACAACCATCGAAAACGAAATAAGAGTCAAGAAGATCATGAGGGAAAACATCATGATTTGGCCTTTCATCGACTGCTTTGCCCGTTTCTTCAACATGGCCTGCTCAGCAGGCGTCCTTTTGTAAACTTCGATCTCTGCCATCTTAACCTATCACTCCCATCAAGTAGACTACAGTGAAGATGAATACCCACACAACGTCAATGAAGTGCCAGTAAAGCGAGAAGGTGTAATACTTAGTTGCATTATAAAGGTTCAAGCCTCTTTTCGCATTACGGAAAATAAGTAATGTGATCCAAACAAGACCAATCGCAACGTGGAAACCGTGAGTTCCTACCAATGTGAAGAAGGAAGAACTGAAGGCACTATTGCCATAAGTGAATCCGATTTTCACATAGTGGGAGAACTCATAGACTTCAAGGATGAGGAAGCCAAGGCCTAGCAATGCTGTGATTGCAAGCCAAAGCTGCATCTTTTTGAAATTGTAGTTCCGCAGGTGATACATCGCATAAACACTTGTTAAAGAAGATGTTAAAAGCAACATCGTCATAACAAAAACAAGTGGCAATTCATAAAGTTCTTGCGTACTAAAACCGAAACCGCTTGGCCCGGAGTTTTTAAGTGCAATATACGTCGCAAACAAAGTCGCGAAGAGAATTGTTTCTCCGCCAAGGAATAGCCAGAAGCCGACAAACTTATTTTTCGCTTCAAGTGTCGCTTTTTCCGGATGATCAGGCCATGTTTCTGGAGTGAATTTTTTATTCAAATCCATTATGCTTGACCTCCTTTGCGCTTCATATCACGAAGCAATTCATCTTTTTTAATGTAATAGCCAGTATCATCAATCAATGAACGGGCAGACATGCAGACAAATGTGAAAGCCAGACCGATGATGAGAACAGGAAGTCCCCAGCTTGTTTCCGTACGGAACATCGCACCGAAACCTGCAACGAACAAACCTAAAGACATGAATAACGGAATGATGGAACCGTTTGGCATGTGGATATCCTTAACAGGCTCCGCTGCTGTATAACCGGCTTCATTTCCTTCCATTTTCTCGATCCAAACTGTATCCAATCCACGGACAAGCGGTGTTGTCGGGAAGTTGTAATAAACAGGCGGAGATTCGATCGCCCATTCAAGTGTACGTCCGTCACCCCATGGGTCATTGGATACCCGAACATTTTTAACAGATGTAATGATGATATTGATGACGAGTACAATAACGCCGATTGCCATAAGAACAGCACCGATCGTACTGATGAAGTTCGCCATATTCCATCCTTGGCCGTCCATGAATGTCCATACTCGGCGCGGCATACCCCAGAATCCTAACCAGTGCTGGATAAGGAATGTCATGTGGAAGCCGATGAAGAAGAACACAAATGTCACTTTTCCAAGGCCTTCATGCAGCATCGTACCAAACATTTTTGGCCACCAGTAGTGAGTCGCTGCCAAGATCGCAAGCACAACCCCACCAACGATTACGTAGTGGAAGTGGGCAACGATAAAGTAAGAATCGTGCAATTGATAGTCAAGTGGCGCAGCACCCTGCATGACACCTGTAACTCCACCCATTACGAAAGATGGGATGAAACCAAGTGCATACAACATTGGTGTTGTCACCTTGATGCTTCCGCCCCACATAGTTAAGAGCCAGTTAAAGATCTTAACTCCTGTCGGAACAGCGATCGCCATTGTAGCAACTGCAAAGATTGCGTTCGCTGTCGGTCCTAGACCAACTGTGAACATGTGGTGAGCCCAAACCATGAATCCGAGGAATCCGATAAGGACAGTCGCGAATACCATGGATGGATAACCGAACAGTCGTTTTCTTGAGAATGTAGAGAAAATCTCAGAGAAAATACCGAAGGCTGGCAAAATAAGAATATAAACTTCAGGGTGACCGAAAATCCAGAAAATATGCTCCCAAATGATCGTGTTTCCACCCATCGCATGATGGAAGAAATTACCTCCGAACATGCGGTCAAATGTCAAGAAGAACAAACCAACTGTCAATGGAGGGAATGCGAAGAGAATCATCGCAGACGCAACAAACGTCGTCCATGTAAACAATGGCATACGCATGTAGGTCATACCTGGTGCACGCATGTTAATGATTGTAACCAGGAAGTTGATCCCCGCCATCAACGTACCACCACCGGCTATTTGAAGCCCGATAGCGTAGAAATCGATACCATGGCCAGGTGATGCAAGAGATAGGGACGCGTAAGAAGTCCATCCTGCATCCGGCACTTCACCGTAAATCCAAGAAATATTCAGGAATAATCCTCCGAAGAAGAACATCCAAAAACCTAACGAGTTAATAAATGGGAACGCAACGTCCCGTGCTCCAATTTGAAGCGGTACTATGGCATTCATAAATCCGAATAAAATCGGCATGGCCGCTAAGAAAATCATCGTCGTTCCGTGCATCGTGATCAAGTCATTGAAAAGTCCTGCACTGACGAAATCGTTGTTTGGCTTATGGAGCTGCCAACGGATCAACATCGCTTCGATTCCGCCGACAACGAAGAAGAACCCGCCTCCAAGGAAGTAAAGGATTCCGATCTTCTTATGGTCGACTGTTGTCAGCCAATCCCATAGCGTTGCGCCAAAACCCTTTTTTTGAGCAACTGAACTCACTTTGTTACCTCCTCTACAAATTCAAGTGGAAATTATTTTTCTACTGATAATCCCATTAAGTATTCAGCCAACGCGTCCAGTTCTTCATCTGAAAGCTGGTCTTTGAAAGCTGGCATTGTGTTGCCTGGTTTATGTTCCTGAGGATCTTTGATCCACTCGATCAATTTTTCCTTTGTATGGTCCATATAACCGGCAATCCGGTTGCGATCCCCGAAAGTAGCAAGGTTCGGTCCGAACGCACCGCTCTCACCTACTCCAGAGTTGGCATGACAAGTAATACAGCTTGCTTCGAATACTTCTTCACCTTGCGGATTCGCTACAACTTGCTCATCTTTCGTTGCTTGCATCGCTGCAACCCACTTATCAAACTCAGCACGAGGCATAGTCTTAACTTTGAAATCCATCAAAGCGTGAGACGGTCCGCAAAGCTCCGCACACTTACCATAAAAGACGCCGTCCTTCAGGTCAGTGGAATCTTTGTCAAATTTCAAATAGAATTTGTTGACGTTTTCAACGTTCGTATCCATCTTACCGCCAACTGCTGGAATCCAGAAGGAGTGCTTTACATCAGCAGCAAGTAGATTGAAGTAAACCTTTTCATCTGTCGGTACAACGAGTTCCTGTGCAGTTACAATACCTAGATCCGGGTATTCAAATTCCCACCAGTATAATTTAGCTGTAACATCGACAACTAGATTTTCAGGATTCCCTTCATCATCAACTGCTCCCATTGCTGAAACATCTCCAAGTTTATACGTGTAATAAACTGTCGGTACAGCAAGAAGCAAAATAAGAAGAATCGGGATGATCGTCCATACAAGCTCAAGCGTATGGCTTCCTTCCACTTGTTCAGGAATATGATCTTCACCTAGTTTCGAACGTCTGAAACGGAATAGGGCGATCAGATAGATTGCTACTACAACAATAATGACCAGTAACATGATTCCTGATGATAATAGCAGTAGATTGAACTGATCCTTACCGACCTGACCAGCCGGAAGAAGCGTGGAAAGTTCTTCTTGTCCACATCCTGCAAGGAAAACCGTAAGAACTGCTAATAGAGAAAAGAGACGCCATTTTTTGAGTCCTTTCATCATCGCTTCGTATACCTCTCTTTCTAAAAAATGTTTTCTTTTACTGAGGACGCTAGACCTCTCTATAATGAATTCCTGTCAAAAAGAAGAAATTCCCGCCTTTAAATGAAAATAGAAAAGATGATCATGGAAACAAAAAGAATCGTCATGTAGTTCAAAGAATAAACGAACATGGAAGTCGCCCATTTCAGATCCTCTTTTGCTTTAAAGCCTTTGATCGCTAAGTATAGCCAGCCTACATTCAATAGTGTGGCTAGGATGATGAATCCGATGCCAAGTTCAGACAATAGGAATGGCAATGGGAATAAGATCAGAATCCATCCGAATATCGATCTCTTCGTTCTTGCAAAACCTTTTACAACTGGCAGCATCGGTATGTTCGCGGCACGGTATTCTTCTGTTCTTCGCATAGCAAGCGCATAGAAGTGCGGCGGCTGCCAAGCGAACATGATTAAAAACAAAGCCCACGCGCCCATTCCAAGGGACGGCTCAACTGCAGCCCAACCAATCAGCGGCGGAATCGCGCCTGACAAGCTTCCTACTACTGTATTGCCCACATGTTTCCGTTTGGACCACATGGAATAGAGCACAACGTAGCTGAAAATGCCTGCAATCCCCAGCCATCCTGCTGCAGCGGATGCAAGGAACAGCATGATTTCTCCAATTGCCAAGAAAGTGAGTGCAAGTGCCAACACAGCCGTCGCATTGAATCGCCCAGTCACCGTCGGACGCGATTTTGTCCTTGACATGATGGGATCGATATCCCGGTCAATCAAGTTATTCAAAGCTGCAGACCCGGCAATGATCAAAGCAGTACCAAGCAAGGCGTAGATAAGCAGATCCAAGTTTTGGATGAAGCTCTTATCAGCCAGCCGGATTGCCAAGAACAAGCCTGTAAATGTCGTTATGAGATTTGAATTGACAATGCCGATCTTAATGAGTGCTAGAAAATCTTTTAATAAGGAAGCCGATTCGACGGACGTTTCAGTGGACGTTGATATCGTTCGACCGTTTGACATAGTTACCCTCCTTTCCATGATGTCGGCAATAGCCACTATATTTAACTATATCGAAATCCTGCGCCGATTTCTATACTTAAACAAAAAAACAGCTAAGAATGCGCAATACTTCGACATAATTACCCCTTCACCCTATCTATAGTAAATCATTTCCGTATACCTTTTGTGAAGTTAAAGGGGCTTTTTTATGAACAATTTGTGAAAAGGACATAGAATGCTCACTTTTCACCCAATGGACGTTGTTTTTTGCCGGCTTTTTCGCTATCATCAAAAAACAGGGCCTTTTTGCACGATGGTCATCATTCACAAAGAAGGTGCTAAATTTGCGTTATCATAAATATTTAAAGTGGTTTGCAGTCGCCTCCACGATCGGGATGCTTCTAATCCTCCTCGGCGGTGCGCTTGTCACAAAAACAGACAGCGGCATGGGCTGCGGCCGTCATTGGCCTGGCTGCAACGGACAACTGATTCCCGATGAAATCACACCAGAAGTGCTCATCGAATTCTCCCACCGGTTAGTCACCGGGGCAGTTGGAATCTTTATTCTCATCTTATCTGTGTGGTCGTGGAGATCGATCGGCCATATACGCGAGACAAAATTCCTTTCGTTCATGGCTTTATTCTTTTTAATTCTTCAGGCACTGATTGGAGCCGCCCAAGTACTCTGGGGCCAAGGAGACTTTATTCTCGCTCTGCATTTCGGCATATCACTCATTTCATTTGCCTCCGTGTTCCTGTTAACACTTCTGATATTTGAAGTGGATAAGAAATTCGATGCGGACAAGATTATCATTGGTAAAAAAATGCGATGGCATACGATTGGCGTGACAATTTATTCTTATCTCGTCATCTACACCGGAGCGCTTGTACGGCATACCGAATCTGAACTTGCCTGTACCGACTGGCCGATGTGCCGTAATGGAGACTTCCAGCTTCCCGCAAACTTTTGGGAATGGATCCAAATGAGCCATCGATTTGCCGCAGCATTGATTTTCATCTGGATTGCCATCATAGCTCTCCATGCGTACCGGAATTATAAAAACTCACGTATCATTTATTGGGGATGGATCATCGCTTTCATTCTCGTCTGCTTGCAAGTTCTCGCAGGAGCATCTGTTGTTTTGACAAGACTGAACTTGTACTTGGCGTTGTTGCATTCCTTGTTTGTCACATTACTATTCGGATTGCTGACTTATATGGTTTTGCTAATTTCACGAAGCCGCCAAAGGGACAAATAATATGGAAATGGGACTATCCCGATCGTCAGTGATGCTGACTTTCGGGATAGTCCTTTTTTTATGAAGAATTCCACTGTTGGTTAGAGGAATATACGAGTGCCTCGGCAGCGAATACGAGCGGTTAGAAGAATATACGAGTGGTTCGACGGCGGATACGAGCGATTTGAAGAATATACGAGTGGTTCGACAGCGCATACGAGCGATTTGAAGAATATACGAGTGGTTCGACGGCGGATACGATCGATTGGAAAAATATACAAGTGATTCGACAGCGCATACGAGCGATTTGAAGAAATATACGAGTGGTTCGACAGCGGATACGAGTGGTTCGACAGCGGATACGAGCGATTAGAAGAATACTCGAGCAGTTCGACAGCGGATACGAGCGATTAAAAGAATATACGAGTGGTTCGACAGCGGATACGAGCGCTTGGTGGAAGAAACGAGTGCATCGGGCGACGGATATAGAAAAAAGACAGAGAAAAACAACTCGTTTTTCTCCGCCTGTTTCACACATTCACTTATGAAGTTGCTCTAGTTACTTAATGTTCCAATTCAAGCAGCAAGTCGCCTGTCGAGATGGCTTCGCCTGCTCCGACGTGGATGGCTTTGACGGTGCCCGCGAACGGTGCTTGGATGGTTGTTTCCATCTTCATCGCTTCGGTGATGAGTAAGTGTTCTCCCCTTTTCACCTTTGCGCCTGCCGAGACGGCCACTTTTAGCACAGTGCCCGGCATTGTCGCCGCAATATGCGTATCATTCGATGGATCCGCTTTCTGCTTACGTACGACGTCCGCTTCCACACTCATATCTTGGATCTGCACTTCACGCGGCTGGCCGTTCATTTCGAAATAGATGATCCGTGTACCGTCGGACTGTGGTTCGCCGATAGAAACGAGTTTCACAATCAACGTTTTGCCTCGTTCGATTTCCACTTCGATTTCCTGGCCGAGACGCATTCCGAATAAAAACTCTGGTGTGCTGATGACTGATACATCGCCGAACTGTTTTTTCACGGCAGAGTATTCTTCAAATACTTTTGGATATAGCGCATAGGCTAGTGCATCTTGCATCGTTGCCTGCCCTTCCACCATGCCCTCCAGTTTTTGCTTGATTGCTTCAAAATCTACATCATCCAGCAGTTCACCCGGCCGCACAGTGATCGGCTTTCTTTCTTTCAAGACGATGCGCTGTAATTCTTCCGGGAATCCGCCATACGGCTGCCCGATATACCCTTCAAAGAATTCAATGACCGATTCAGGGAAGTCGATTGATTTCCCTCTCGTGATGACAGTTTCCTCATCCAGCTGGTTCTGTACCATAAACAATGCCATATCCCCGACTACTTTAGACGAAGGCGTTACTTTCACGACATCGCCAAACATCATATTGACGCGGGAATACATCTCTTTCACTTCTTCCCATCGTTCGCCAAGGCCCACTGCTTTCGCCTGCTGCTGCAAGTTGGAATATTGGCCTCCCGGCATTTCGTGTACATAGATTTCGGAATGCGGACTGATCATGCCACTTTCAAAATGCTGATAATACTTTCGTACATCTTCCCAATAATACGACAGATCTTCCAGTGCTTTCACGTCTGCTCGGATGTTCCGCTTGCCATATTGCAAGGCGTAATACAATGAGCTGGCGGAAGGTTGGGATGTCAGTCCAGCCATGGCTCCAAGTGCTGTATCGACAATATCGACGCCAGCTTCGATCGCTCGGGCATACATGTAAATTCCATTGCCGCTCGTGTCATGAGAATGAAGGTGAATCGGTATAGATATGCTGTCTTTTAATTCTGAAATCAAACGATAAGCTGCCTCCGGCTTTAACAATCCTGCCATATCTTTGATTGCCAGAATATGAGCTCCTGTAGCTTCCAATTCCTTCGCCATCTTCTTATAATAATCCACAGTATACTTCGCTCTGGATTCATCCAACAAGTCACCTGTATAGCATAGAGCCGCTTCAGCGACCTTACCTGCGTCCCTCGTTGCTTCAATTGCCACTTCCATCCCTTTAATCCAGTTAAGACTGTCAAATATGCGGAAGACATCGATTCCCGCCTCTGCTGCATTTTTGACAAATTCACGGATAACATTGTCAGGATAATTGGAATAGCCTACCGCGTTGGCTCCGCGGAACAGCATTTGGAACAATACATTCGGAATTTGTTTCCGCAATTTTTCCAGCCTGTCCCATGGGTCCTCCTTTAGGAATCGGTACGCAACATCAAACGTGGCGCCGCCCCACATTTCATAGGAAAACAGATCGGGCATAAGTCGAGCAGATTCAGATGCAATATTGAGAAGATCGGATGTCCGCACACGCGTTGCCAGGAGGGATTGATGGGCATCCCGGAAAGTCGTATCTGTCAACAGGACATCTTTTTGGCTTTTCACCCACTCGATCAGTCCGTCCGCACCACGCTCATCTAGAATTTGCTTTGTTCCTGGAGCTGGCGGAGTTGATAGATCGACTGCCGGTTTACGAACCGGATGGAAAACCGGTTTGGATTGCTTGCCGATTCCCGGAAAACCGTTTACGGTTACGTTTCCTAAATAGTTTAGAAGCTTGGTGCCTCGGTCAAGCCGAACCGGAAACTCGAACAATTCCGGCGTGCTGTCGATGAATCCTGTATCATAATTGCCTGTCAGGAAGCTTTCATGCCGTACGACATTTTCAAGAAACGGAATGTTCGTTTTAATTCCGCGGATACGGAACTCCTGTAGATTGCGATCCATTTTAGCTGCCGCGTCTCTAAAAGTCGTGCCCCATGTAGAGACTTTCACTAACAAGGAATCATAATAAGGCGTAATAACAGCTCCTTGGAAACCGTTTCCGGCGTCCAGCCTTACCCCAAATCCGCCGCCTGACCGGTACACCATCAATTTTCCAGTATCCGGCATGAAATCGTTCAACGGATCTTCTGTCGTGACGCGAGATTGAATCGCATAGCCGAACAGCGGGATCTCATTCTGCTTAGGTACAGCCGCCTTGCCTTCATGCAAATCACTGCCATTCGCAATATGGATTTGCGCATGGACAATATCGACACCTGTCACCATTTCTGTAATGGTGTGCTCCACCTGGATTCGAGGATTCACCTCAATAAAATAAAACTTTCCATCCGACACGAGGAACTCGACTGTTCCGGCATTGACATAAGAAACATTTTTCATCAATACGACAGCTGCCTCACAGATCGCATTTCTTAATTCATCATCAAGAGAGATAGATGGTGCGATTTCCACGACTTTCTGATGGCGTCGCTGAATCGAACAATCCCGTTCATAGAGGTGGACGACATTGCCATATGTATCACCTATGATTTGAACTTCAATATGCTTTGGTTTGTTAATATATTTCTCCACATATACTTCATCAGAGCCAAACGCAGATTTCGCTTCGGATCTTGCGCGCTCATATGCTTCTGCTACTTCGCCGGCATCGTGGACAATTCTCATTCCACGTCCCCCGCCTCCAAGGGAAGCTTTTATGATAATCGGATACCCGTATTCCTCACCGAAAGAACTGACTTCTTCCATCGATTTTACTGGCCCGTCACTGCCCGGGATTACGGGAATGCCTGCGCGAATCGCCTGTTCCCGCGCTTTGACCTTGTCGCCGAACATATCAAGATGCTCTGATTTAGGACCGATGAATATGATGCCTTCCTCTTCGAGACGCTTAGCGAACTGGACGTTTTCAGCCAGAAAGCCGTAACCTGGATGAACAGCATTTGCACCGCATTCCTTTGCGATTTGGATGATTCCTTCAATATCCAAATACGCATCAATAGGTTTTTTCCCCTCGCCGACCAAATAGGACTCATCAGCCTTGTAACGATGGAAAGAACCTCTGTCTTCGGCAGAATAAATGCCGACAGTCGGTATTTTCAGCTCTGTACAAGCACGGAAAATACGGATGGCGATTTCGCCTCTGTTTGCTACGAGAATTTTCTTAATTTCTCCCATTTCCACTTCAGGCACTCCCTTTGCTAGTATTCTTTTTGTATTTTACGAACATTGACACGTTCATCAATATTCCTAAAGCTAAAGATAACAGAATAATTGAAGTTCCGCCATAACTAATAAACGGGAGCGGCACACCAGTCAGTGGAATCAAGCCGGTTAACCCTCCAATATTGACAAATGTCTGGATGCCGATGACACTGCCAATCCCCGCAGCAAGCATCCTTGCTTGCGGATCCTTTGTGCGCATTGCAATGAAAAGGGCACGCAGCACGATAAATCCTAATCCCCCAATAACAATAAACGTACCTAGGATACCTGTTTCTTCTGAAATGACAGCCATGATGACATCGGTTTGCGGCTCAGGCAAATACCCGAGTTTTTGAATCGAATTCCCCAATCCGAGTCCTTTCACTCCGCCTGTTCCGATTGCGATATACCCATTTGCAATCTGATAGCCCGATCCCTGCATATAGTCAAACGGGTTCAAGAAAGACAGGATCCGCCCTTTCCGGCCAGGAGTCATAATGCTATCCCATGCCAAGAAAATGCCGATGGCCATTGGAATCATTGCCAGGCCAATATAACCGCAGATCTTCCCAAAGGTTCGTACTTTAATGCCACTGGAAGCCAGCACCGCCAAAGCTGCCATTAAAATGATAAAAGAAGTCCCGATATCCGTTTCTGTCATGATAGAACCAACAGCTAGAATTAAGATGAAAACCGGCGGAGCAATCGATCTATTAATATCATCAATCGTTCCAGCTTCATATTTTTTCGCGAAAACGCTCGCAAAATAAATGATAATAACAAGCTTGGCCACTTCCGATGGTTGAATACTACCTAGCTTAGGCAGTTGGATCCAGCTTTGCGCTCCGACATCCCCACCATATCCAATGAAATGGACTAAGATTAACAGGAAAAACATGATAACGACAGAGGAGACCATGAACCCTTTCCTTTTATAATTTTGGAACGGGAAAAAGGCGGCAACAAAAAAAGCAATGGCCGCAATTGTAAGGTTAATAAGCTGCTTTCTGTAGAAATGATCCGGAGCATATCCATACTTATTTACCGCCCAAGCCATACTGGAGCTGTAAATCATGACAAGACCGAACGAACAGAGCAGCACATATGTAAAAAATAATGGAAAATCGAAGTTCTTAATCATTCTTTTAACGTAATTTTTCATGGCAATTCCCCGTTTTCATTAAATAAAAAACTCAAACCTTTAACGAGTTTGAGTCTTACGTCTATTTGTCTGTATATAATTCATGCAAGACATTCATTTCTTTTTCAAGCAAGGAGAGGATTTCCTTTCCTTTTTCGCGTTCGATCAAGCCCAACTTGACAGCGAAGTCAATCTCTCTAGATAACCCGTACATTTGCGTATCCAACACTTCTTCATAAAGTGGGCATTGAGGCATCGTCAAATGATCCATCTGCACTTTGATGAGTTGAGCGATCTTCTCGGCATCTGCCTGAAGTTGCTTTAACGCTTTCTCTTGATATGTCTCTCGCACTTCTATATCCATGAGGACGCCCCCATTCACCTATTATTCCAACATGGTGACCATACGTAAATTGTATCTTTTGATAAGATAAAATGCAAGTGTTTCCCTTGGCCGCCGGGAATGGTAAATGACTTTCCTCCGATGAAGTAAAGCGGTATACTTACATTATGACGTTTTAATTATGTAGGAGGTTCTGTGAAGTGGAAACAATTATCCCTGTGACAGGAAATGTTAAATTTAGTATCACGTTAGATCCGACCGTGTGGATTTTTGACGATAGAAGACTTGATCTCGATACCTTTTTTACTGACCAGCATGTAGAACGGGACGAAATGGAAGAGTATAAAGAAGCGATGGGCAAGCATTGGTCCCGCGAAATTATGGAAGGGGCTACGTTCCCTCCTACTTTAAAGACCGAGAAGAAATACGAAAAACAAAAAATGCTGACAGGCACATTTGGCATGCTGCTTGAACCTTTCATTAAAAACGCCGAACCCGGAGAAAGCGCCACTACGTTTTCATTCGTAACCGGTGAGGGGGAGCATACTTTCCCTCTTAAGGATGCAGTAGATATGATTCTTCAATATAGTATTGAAGGAAAACCCGTTAAAGAAGGCGGTCCCGTCTATGTGCTTTTCCGTGACGGGTCGAATCGCGATAACCCAATCAAGGGTGTTACAGCGATCCGTGTGGATTAATACCAATTTGAAGGAGTTGAGGAGATGCGTGTAAAATGCGTCTTATGCGATGAAATCGGTCAACTACCGGATGATCTGCCGCTCACAAAGAAGCTGCGCAATCATCCGATCAACACCTATATGTGTGACACCTGCCACGAGCGGATTGCGGATGAAACAAGCAAACGCCTGGCGACCGGCAACTTTACGTTCTACCGTAGCTCGCATGTGTCAGAAAAAGATTTTTAATAATACGTAAAAAAAGGACTCTGTCAAGATACGACAGAGTCCCAGACTGTAGACAAACTCGAGAAATTACAGAGTTTGCCTACAGTCTTTTTTCTTTTACAATGGAAGTAATAATAGAAAATGTTGATTTCCGC
>NZ_JAKMHX010000004.1 GCF_022048975.1 Sporosarcina cyprini
GTTCCTTTCGATGATCTGGCGTTCATCCGTGTTTTCTGGCGTTCGTTTCGATGATCTGGCGTTCATCCGCGTTTTCTGGCGTTCAATTCGATTATCTGGCGTTCATCCGCGTTTTCTGGCGTTCGTTTCGATGATCTGGCGTTCATCCGCGGTTTCTGGCGTTCGTTTCGATGATCTGGCGTTCATCCGTGGTTACTGGCGTTCAATTCGATTATCTGGCGTTCATCCGTGGTTACTGGCGTTCAATTCGATTATCTGGCGTTCATCCGTGGTTACTGGCGTTCGTTTCGATTATCTGGCGTTCATCCGCGGTTACTGGCGTTCGTTTCGATTATCTGGCGTTCATCCGTGGTTACTGGCGTTCAATTCTATTATCTGGCGTTCATCCCGTTAAATTGTCGTTCGAACTGATTAATTGGGGTTCATCCATATGTAGTACCCATTAATAACAAATAACCCAGAATTAAAAGAAAATAGCCGTCTACGGCAGCAAGTCTTTTATTACAAATAAAACCCCACACCGCTACATCGCGATGTGGAGTCTTCTGCTAACTTTAATCCTCGTCCGATACCATTTCGTCATAGGCCATTTTCACGGCTTCATAAATGAACAACGCAGCCAAAGCGTGCGGCTGGACGATTCGTTCGCCGGTCGGGCCGGGCAACAGGCCTTTTGTTAAACCGGATGAAATATACGTGTAAGCCAAATCGGAAAGCTCGTTTTGGTCATCTGCTTTCTCTCCTGCTGTCACCGCAAAAGGAATGAATTGTTCCGATAGATGCCGGGCCAATGCCAAAGCGCGCTCATCTTGTGCAGATCTTGTCAGGATCCACACGCGGTCGGCCGATTGGATATCTATATCCTTCTCATAACGGACTGCCCCCTGGAACGGCTCCGCTCCAAATTGGGCAGAAAGCAGGACGGCTTCCATTTCATCAAACGCGGCGAAAATAACACGTCCTTCTCCGATGGCTGCTTGAGCGAGAAGACGTGCCGTCTCTTCGATAGAGTCCTCGCCAGCTGAACCGATGCGTTGCAATAAACCGCCGATTTGGGTCGTCAATATTTTCACAAATACCACCTCGCGTTTTATTATAAGATGTCCGCTCCAAGAACCATAGCAATACATCCCGTTTTACGTGCTATGATGAGTGGATAGGGATGGTACTCACACCAGATTGTCTCAAAGCCAAGATAATTTGCAAGAGAAAGAAGGATTTACTCATGTCATGTCAAATAAGTACTATGGGGGAGTAATAGTATAAAAAGGGGTGCTTCATGTGAGAAGTTTGTTAATCGTCGATGACCAAACCGGAATCAGACTATTACTCGAAGAGGTCTTTAAGCGGGAGGGGTTTGATACGCGGCTTGCAGCAAACGGGGCAGAGGCACTTCAATCCGTAGAAGAGAAAAAACCGGATTGTGTATTGTTGGACATGAAAATGCCTGGCATGGACGGAATTGAAGTGTTGAAGCGGATCAAAAAAGGATGGCCGGATGTTCCGGTGATTATGATGACAGCCTATGGGGAAATTGAACTGACGGAAAATGCCATCGATCTGGGGGCAGCGAAGTATTTTACGAAGCCCTTTAATATTTACGAAGTACGCGATGCCGTTCTCGGAATGTTTGAGCAGGATTGATCAGCCGCAAATGGGCGTTCAGTCTTTTTATTGAAAACGACAAATAGACATGAAACCAATGCAAACACGGACAGTAGTAAATACTGTCTGTTTTTGTTATGATTAATGAGGTAAATAACGTGAATGATACACTTTATAACAAAGTTCATTTATCCAAAGGAGGAAATTCCATGGCACTCGTTTCAATGAAGGAAATGATGATCAAAGGAAAAAAAGAAGGGTACGCAATCGGTCAGTTCAATTTGAACAACCTTGAATATGCACAGGCGATTCTTCAAGCTGCGGAAGAAGAAAAATCTCCTGTCATTCTGGGAGTTTCAGAAGGGGCCGGCCGTTACATGGGAGGCTTCACAACTGTCGTCAACATGGTGAAAGGCTTGATGCATGATTATAACATCACGGTTCCAGTCGCTATCCATCTTGACCATGGTTCCAGCTTTGAAAAATGCAAAGAGGCGATCGATGCAGGATTCACTTCCGTCATGATCGATGCTTCCTCGAAACCTTTGGAAGAAAATATAGCAATTACGAAGCAAGTTGTGGAATACGCACATGCAAAAGGAGTGTCCGTCGAAGCAGAATTGGGCGTCGTGGGCGGCCAGGAAGATGATGTGGTAGCAGACGGCGTCATCTACGCAGACCCTGCAGAATGCAAGCAGCTTGTGGACGAGACAGGCATTGATTGCCTAGCTCCGGCACTTGGTTCAGTTCATGGACCGTATAAAGGTGAACCGAATCTCGGCTTCAAAGAGATGGAAGAAATTTCGGGACAATCCGATTTGCCACTTGTTTTGCACGGTGGTACTGGCATCCCGACAAAAGATATCCAACGCGCCATTTCGCTTGGAACAGCAAAAATTAATGTCAACACGGAAAATCAAATCGAGGGCACAAAAGCGGTCCGCGAAGTGTTGAAATCGGATCAGGACGTATATGATCCACGTAAATACTTGGCGCCAATGCGCGATGCCATCAAAAAGACCGTTATCGGCAAAATGCGTGAATTCGGTAGCTCGCAAAAAGCATAAGCGAATCTAAAAATAGGAGGAGAAGCATCATGGGGTGCATTCTCCTTCTTTACCATCAGGATTCATTTTCAGAACAATCATGAGAATTCAACAAGGAGGATTATGGAATGAAGTTTTTTATTGATACAGCGAATTTTGAAGAGATTAAGGAAGCACACAGTTGGGGCATTCTATCGGGAGTGACGACAAACCCTTCACTCGTTGCGAAGGAGAATGTTTCATTCCATGACCGTTTACGTGAAATTACAGCGCTAGTGCCTGGGTCTGTCAGTGCGGAAGTGATCGCGCTAGATGCGGAAGGCATGATCAAGGAAGGCCGCGAACTTGCGAAAATCGCACCGAATATTACAGTGAAATTGCCAATGACGCATGAAGGATTGAAAGCATGTTCTGTGTTCTCCCAAGAAGGCATCAAAACGAATGTAACACTTATTTTTAGTGCCAACCAAGCGCTTTTGGCTGCGCGTGCAGGAGCTACATACGTATCGCCATTCCTTGGCAGACTCGACGATATCGGCCAGGAAGGGATTCAGCTGATCAGTACGATTGCGGACATCTTCACAATTCATGACATCGATACGGAAATTATTGCGGCATCCATCCGTGGGCCTCAGCATATTACCGACGCAGCACTTGCAGGTGCACATATTGCAACAACTCCATTCAAGGTGCTACAGCAATTATTCCATCATCCGCTGACGGATAAAGGGATCGAACAGTTTCTAAAGGATTGGGAAGCAAGAGGACATAAGTGATTTACCAAAAGGAGACAGTAATGGACGTTTACAAAATCAAAGGCGGGAAGCCTTTACGCGGTAAGATAAAGGTCAGTGGAGCTAAAAATAGCGCGGTCGCCCTGATTCCGGCTTCCATCCTGGCATCTTCTCCTGTAACGATTGAAGGACTCCCTGAAATCTCGGATGTGTTCACATTGCAGACACTCCTGGAGGATATTGGTGGACAGGTTGAATTCAGCGGCGGCAAAATGGTCATCGATCCACGTGAAATGGTGGCCATGCCGATGCCGAACGGGAACGTCAAAAAACTTCGTGCTTCCTATTATTTGATGGGCGCGATGCTTGGCCGTTTCAAGCATGCTGCCATCGGCCTGCCGGGCGGCTGCCATTTAGGTCCGCGTCCGATCGATCAGCATATCAAAGGATTTGAAGCACTTGGTGCGAAAGTGACAAATGAACACGGGGCCATCTACTTACGGGCAGATGAACTGCGCGGTGCCAAGATTTATTTGGATGTTGTCAGCGTCGGAGCCACGATCAATATCATGCTGGCAGCTGTGCTTGCAAAAGGGCGCACCGTCATTGAAAACGCGGCAAAGGAACCGGAAATCATTGATGTGGCCACTCTGCTGTCCAATATGGGCGCCAAGATCAAAGGTGCGGGCACCAATGTCATCCGGATCGATGGCGTGGAGCAACTGAATGGAACGAAGCATACGATCATTCCAGACCGGATTGAAGCGGGGACGTTCATGATCATGGCAGCCGCTGCCGGCGACGGGATTACGATTGATAATGTGATTCCACTGCATGTGGAAGCGTTGACGGCGAAATTGCGTGAAATGGGTGTCGAAGTCGAGGAAGGGGAAGAACAGATTTTCATTCCGAAAACTGAGAAACTCCAAGCGGTTGACGTCAAGACGCTTGTCTATCCAGGTTTCCCAACGGATCTTCAGCAGCCGTTTTCCGTTTTGCTCACACAGGCGGCCGGCTCATCCGTCGTGACGGACACGATTTACTCGGCCCGCTTTAAGCAGATCGATGAATTGCGCCGCATGAATGCGGACAGCCGGGTGGAAGGCCAATCAGTCATCTTGTCAGGACCGACCAAGCTGGAAGCGGCAACAGTCCGGGCGTCCGATTTGCGCGCAGGTGCTGCACTAGTCATTGCAGGGCTTGTGGCAAACGGAGAAACAGAAATTCAGGAAATCCAGCATATTGAACGCGGTTATGGCTCGTTAATTGAAAAGCTGCAGGGCATTGGGGCGGATATTTGGAAGGAGACGGTTCCGGAAGAAGCCGTCGTGAAAGAATAAATAGCATAGCATCATGAGAAATGGTGTAACGCAATTGATTCAGGAAGACCGTATTGTGCTATACTATTAGATGACAAAACTTACGGATTGGATCAATAGACCGTAAACCCGGGAGGAACACTTACAATGGAACGCAGTTTATCGATGGAATTAGTACGTGTAACAGAGGCGGCGGCAGTATCAGCTTCCCGCTGGATGGGACGCGGGTTAAAAAATGAAGCGGATGATGCCGCAACAACCGCGATGCGCACTGTGTTCGATACGATACCGATGCAAGGAGTCGTAGTGATCGGTGAAGGGGAAATGGATGAAGCGCCGATGCTTTATATCGGTGAAGAACTAGGGATGGGTCACGGACCGGCAGTGGATGTCGCAGTCGACCCGCTCGAAGGAACGAACATTGTCGCATCAGGCGGATGGAATGCTTTGGCGGTTATTGCAATTGCAGACCGAGGCAATCTATTGCATGCGCCAGATATGTATATGAATAAAATCGCAGTCGGCCCAGAATCAGTCGGCAAAGTAGATATCGACGCATCTGTCACCGACAATTTGCGTGCAGTCGCGAAGGCGAAGAACAAAGATATCGAAGATGTAGTCGCCACGATCCTTCATCGGGACCGTCACTCGAAAATCGTGGAAGAAATCCGCGCTGCGGGTGCGAGAATTAAACTCATTAACGATGGGGATGTCGCAGCTGCCATTAACACGGCATTCGATGACACCGGCGTCGACATTTTATTCGGCTTAGGCGGAGCACCGGAAGGCGTTATCGCAGCAGTCGGCTTGAAATGTCTCGGAGGAGAAATCCAAGGACGTCTCGTGCCAACGAGCGACGCAGAAGTGGAACGATGCAAGAAAATGGGTATCGACATTAACCGAGTACTTCGCATGGAAGACCTCGTCAAAGGGGATGACGCCATTTTCGCAGCAACGGGCGTTACAGATGGCGAATTGCTTCGTGGAGTCCGCTTCACAGGCGGCTACAGCGAAACTCATTCGCTCGTCATGCGTTCCAAATCAGGAACCATCCGCTTCGTCGAAGGACGTCACAGCATGCAGAAGAAACCGAAACTGGTGCTTTGATTAAACGAAAAAGACATAAGGTACGAGTTATCCACGGTAGACTCTTAGGAATTTCCTAGATAACAACCTCAACTGCCCGGCTTTCTGGCCGGGCAAACTTCTATGAAAAGGATCGCCTACCCAACTGCAACAACCTCACATAACCTATCAATTAAAAAAAGAGTGGTGCCAAACTTATGACAGTAATGACAATCGCTGAACTGGAGAATATGACGCTGAAAGAGTTGTATTCATTAGCCAGGCAGTACAAGATCACGTATTATGGCAAGCTGACGAAAAAAGAGCTCATTTTTGCTATTTTGAAAACAAGAGCAGAACAAGAAGGCTTTTTCTTCATGGAAGGGGTTTTGGAAATCATCCAATCGGAAGGATACGGATTCTTACGTCCAATCAACTATTCTCCGAGTTCGGAAGATATCTATATTTCAGCTTCCCAAATTCGTAGATTCGACCTTCGGAATGGGGATAAAGTAACAGGGAAAGTCCGTCCGCCAAAAGAAAATGAGCGATATTATGGACTGCTCCAAGTCGAAGCGGTAAACGGGGAAGACCCAGAAGTTGCACGGGAGCGCGTTCATTTCCCGGCGCTCACGCCTTTATATCCAGACCGTCACATTAAACTGGAGACAACGCCAAACAAATTATCCACACGGATTATGGATCTTGTTTCTCCGGTCGGTTTCGGCCAGCGGGGATTGATTGTGGCACCGCCAAAAGCCGGAAAGACGATGCTGTTGAAGGAGATTGCCAATGCAATCACAACAAACCATCCGGATGCGGAATTGATTGTGCTGTTAATTGATGAACGTCCGGAAGAGGTAACGGACATCGAACGATCCGTGAAAGCGGATGTTGTCAGCTCGACGTTTGACGAGGTGCCAGAAAACCACGTCAAAGTGGCGGAACTTGTACTTGAACGGGCGATGCGCCTCGTGGAACATAAACGGGACGTCGTCATTTTGATGGACTCCATTACACGTCTGGCAAGAGCGTATAACCTTGTCATTCCGCCAAGCGGACGTACCCTTTCCGGGGGGATCGACCCGGCGGCATTCCACCGTCCGAAACGGTTCTTCGGGGCAGCGCGTAACTTGGAGGAAGGCGGCAGCTTGACTATTCTGGCTACGGCATTGATTGATACAGGCTCCCGGATGGATGAGGTCATTTATGAGGAATTCAAAGGGACGGGCAACATGGAGCTGCATCTCGACAGAAGCCTTGCCGAACGCCGTATCTTCCCTGCGCTCGATATTCGCAGATCTGGAACGAGGAAAGAGGAATTGCTTATTCCTTCCGAACAGTTGGAGAAGCTGTGGGCGATCCGAAAGACATTCTCCGACGCACCCGATTTTGCGGAGCGTTTCTTGAAAAAGCTTCGGCAATCCAAGTCGAACGAAGAGTTTTTCGAGAAGCTCAATGAAGAAATGAAAGCCCATCGCAATGGCAAAGGGTTGCTCTAATCGGAAATATTTTTTCGAATCAACTAGTTGCATGCGGACACCTGTTTTGATATACTCTTAGAGTATGGTTTCGACCATCTGCTGCATATACGGCTGGCATATCGGGCCGTGTAAGGCATCAGTCTTATAAATTTGTTGCCAATCTTCATGGATTGGACAACCCCTACAATAATACTCTGTTCCAGATGGTTCAGGGCGAGAGGAGAGAGACCGATGAGAGCAGGAATTCATCCAAATTACAAACTTTCAAAAGTAACTTGTTCATGTGGTAACACATTCGAAACAGGTTCTGTAAAAGAAGACATCCGTGTCGAAGTTTGTTCAGAATGCCACCCATTCTACACTGGACGCCAAAAATTCGCTGCAGCGGACGGCCGTGTCGACCGCTTCAACAAAAAATATGGCATCAAAGAAGAAGGCCAATAATAAGCTCGACATTACAAAATCCGTCGTGTGCCTACGCACATGGCGGATTTTTGATTTTGTCTGGAGAGCGAAAAAATTGGAAGCGAAAGAAAACACGAATATGACAAAATAAATGCAAGTATTGAGGGAAAATAATTTCATTTATCCACAAACTATGCACAGAAATATGCACATTTTTTAAAACCATACCAACAATTTATTCACAATTAGAAGTAGGTTACTCACAACGTTATCCACATTACCGGTTTTATCGTAAAGTTATCCACAAACAAAGGGAGAATTGGTCGGGAAAACAGGCTTATCCACATAACATATTCCTCGCGCAAAGAAAAGACGTCAATTCAAAATGATTTTCGGGTATGATATACATTCGACAACTAATGACAGACAACGATACATATTAAGCGACTGGAAGGGGAACGACATGTACGTAACAATGCAAGGCGGATGGATAGAAGTGATTTGTGGCAGCATGTTCTCGGGGAAATCAGAAGAATTGATCCGGCGCGTGCGGCGGGCTCAATTTGCAAAGCAGAAGATCGCAGTCTTCAAACCGGCCATCGATGACCGGTATAGCGAAGAAGCCGTCGTCAGCCATAACGGGTCAACTGTGATTGCGACACCAGTCGCCCATTCATGTGAAATAAAAGAATACATTTCAGAAGACTTAGACGTCATTGCGATTGACGAAGCTCAATTTTTTGACGAAGCCATCGTCGACATTGTCACGGAACTGGCGGACGAAGGATTCCGCGTCATCGTAGCAGGACTCGACCAAGACTTCCGCGGCGAACCATTCGGCCCGATGCCCCGCCTCATGGCCATCGCCGAAAATGTCACCAAACTACAAGCCGTCTGCACCGTCTGCGGATCTCCCGCAAGCCGGACCCAACGACTTATCAACGGCAAACCGGCAGGCTACGACGATCCGATCATCCTCGTCGGTGCTTCCGAAGCATACGAAGCCCGTTGCCGCAAACACCACGAAGTCCCAAGCGGCGTCACCGCTGCCAAGCAGCTAATCGAATAGAATGAAACAGCAACTTAATCCATGGGGGTTGGGTTGCTTTTTTTGTGGGATTTTGGGGAGGGTAGATGGGGTGGTGGTTTTTCAATGCTAGCCGGCGTATAGAAGCCTCTCTTTATTAATTAAGACCTGATACGATACAACACCGTGGAAATCAACCGTTGATTTGTGAAGGGCATTTAGCGCGAAATGGGAAGTTTTTCATCTACTATTTTGCCGCGAATTTTTTATTTCCCGTACCAAGTGCTACTGCCTATGTAAAGTGTAAACAAATAAACCTGCCCGCGTGTAATCGAGCGGTTCGGACAGATATACGAGCGGTTCGCAGCAAGAAACGAGAGGTTACTGGATTATACGAGAGGTACGAGGGGATAAACGAGCGGTCGCCCGATTATACGAGAGGTTCAACGAGATAAACGAGCGTTCTCCAGATTATACGAGCGGTTTAAAAAACAGGTATGCAACGAGCGGTTCAAAAGAAGCTTTGATTGTTCCCAGGAGCCCAGAGAAGACGGTAATGCCCATATTTCATACACCAAAAGCTTGCACAAATGTAAAATATCCGCGAACAACTCCAAAATCCCTTGCTTCCTCCTTGAAAAACGGGGAAAGGCGAATAAATCACTGTATTTACGCCGTTTTATCCCGTACAATAAACGTACAAAACAGTCCTGAATAATGAGGTGTCAATATGTTTGATAGGCTTCAAGCAGTGGAAGACCGGTATGAGCGATTGAATGAATTGCTAAGCGATCCGGAAATTGTTAGTGATATGGAAAAGTTAAGGAAGTATTCGAAGGAGCAGTCCGACTTGCAGGATACGGTCGATGCGTACCGTGAATATAAAGAAGCGACCGCGCAGCTGAAGAGTGCGAAAGGCATGCTGGACGAGCCGCTCGAAGATGACATGAAAGAGCTTGTGAAAATGGAAGTCGGCGAGCTGGAGGATTCGATTGAGGAGCTGGAGGCACGCCTCAAGCTATTGCTTGTGCCGAAAGATCCGAACGATGATAAAAACGTTATTATGGAAATTCGTGGCGCTGCAGGTGGAGACGAAGCTGCGCTATTTGCGGGCAATTTGTACCGGATGTATAGCCGTTTTGCGGAAATGAACCATTGGAAAGTGGAAGTGATGGACTCTTCGCCGACCGAGCTCGGCGGTTTCAAGGAGATCATCTTCATGATTAACGGCTCTGGTGCGTATTCCAAATTGAAATATGAAAACGGGGCGCATCGTGTTCAACGGGTACCGGAAACGGAATCAGGCGGACGGATTCATACGTCGACTGCCACTGTTGCAGTGCTTCCGGAAGCAGAAGAAGTGGAGATTGAAATCCACGACAAAGACATTCGTACCGATACCTTTGCTTCTTCCGGACCGGGGGGACAGTCGGTCAATACGACGATGTCTGCCGTCCGGCTTACGCATTTGCCTACGGGCATCACGGTTTCATGCCAAGACGAAAAATCGCAGATCAAGAACAAGGAGAAGGCGATGAAAGTCCTGCGGGCCCGTGTCTATGATAAATTCATGCAGGAAGCGCAGGCGGAGTACGATGAAAAGCGTAAATCCGCTGTAGGGACAGGAGATCGGTCGGAGCGAATCCGTACGTACAACTTCCCGCAAAACCGCGTTACGGATCACCGAATCGGTTTGACGATTCAAAAGCTTGACCAAATTATCGAGGGGAAAATGGACGAAGTGATCGATGCATTGATTATGGAAGATCAAGCCCGCCGATTGGAAAGTTTGGATCAAGCATGACAGAAAAAATCTTCGAGGCGTTGAAAAAAGCGGAGTCCCTGCTGGAATCCAAGGAGCTCGATGCCCATGCGGCCCAATGGCTCATGCGATTTATTACGGAGAAATCAAGCGCCGCCCTGCTCGCGGATATGCAGGAACCATTAACGCCTAGGCAAAAAATCGATTTCTGGAGCGGGTTGAATGAAATGCTGGAAGGAAAACCAGTCCAGCATATTATCGGCGAAGAACAGTTTTACGGATATTCGTTTGAAGTGAATGAACATGTGTTAATTCCAAGACCGGAAACCGAAGAGCTCGTTCATGGTGCGCTGCTACGTGCGGAAAAGTTGTTTGGCGCAGCACCGATCCGGGTAGCGGACATTGGAACAGGTAGTGGAGCGATTGCTGTTTCATTTAAAAAAGAGCGGCCGAATGCAGATGTAACAGCGGTCGATATTAGTGAAGAGGCGCTGATGGTTGCCCAAAGGAACGCTGTTCGGAATCAAGCGGAAATTACGTTTATTAAGGGAGACCTAACGGAGCCTTTGGCAGGGAAGGCATGGGACGTGGTCTTATCTAATCCGCCTTATATTGCAATGGAGGAAGCGCAAACGATGTCCAAAACCGTTCTCGACTTTGAACCGCACCGTGCGTTATTTGCGGAAGAGAACGGTCTTTACTTCTATAGAAGACTGGCGAAGGAGCTGCCGGGTCTTATGGGCAAGCGAGCTTTAATCGGCGTTGAAATCGGGCATCAGCAAGGGGAATCTGTGCATGCGTTGTTTTCGCAAGCATTCCCGGATGCGTTTATTGAAACAGTAAAAGACATCAACGGAAAAGACCGAATGATATTTTGTGAGATTGTGTGAATAAACTCTCCTGACCCTGGCAACAATGAGGTCAGGAGGGGATTGACATGTTGCAAGACTATAACATTATTAATTCGGAAAACAAGAAAAATAAATGGGTTTCCATTATCGAATTTATTCTTATCTTATTTATGATCCAGTCAGCAATACTTTTCCTAACCGGGGAAGATATGCCGAAAGATGCGCTGCGCGTCCGGATTTTAGCGAATTCCAACACACCGGCGGACCAGCAAGTAAAGGAATCCATCAGGTTGGAAATCGAGCCGCTCATTAAGGAAGCTTTTACACAAGCCTCTTCACAGGCCGATTTTATAAAGCGCATGGACAGTTTGGAAGATGAGATTACTAGAATCGCGGAATGGAAAGCGGAAGGTAAAGCTATTACATTCCAAAAGACTGCCGCTCTTTTTCCGGCAAAGCGGTCGGGATTTTATATTACACCGCAAGCCCCCTATGAAGCATACATTTTAACAATTGGTAGCGGCCGCGGGGATAACTGGTGGTGCGCGTTATTCCAAAATGTTTGCTTTCCGGATGAAAAGGCGAAAGAAGAACAACAGGAAGAAGAAAAGGTCACATTCTTCCTCTGGGAGTGGATAAAAGGATTATTTTCATGAAGTTATCCACTGAAAATGTGGATAACTAATATGAAATGTGTATAAACGGGGGTTCGAACAATGGAGACTTTAATCATCACAGTGGATAACTTGTTGGATAACGAAAAAAGTTATCAACAGGCAGTGGATATTTTGAATGAAGGCGGAGTTGTCGCATTTCCGACAGAGACGGTTTATGGTCTCGGGGCGCTCGCAACAGATGAGCAGGCCGTCCGGAAGATCTTTGAAGCGAAAGGCCGTCCTTCTGATAATCCGCTCATCGTACATATTGGCAATCGGGAAGCAGTGGAACAATACGCTATCCAAATTCCTGATGATGCCTACAAGCTCATGGAGAAATTCTGGCCAGGCCCATTGACGCTTGTTTTCCATAAACGGCCGGGAGTCATTGCACCGAGCGTGACGCCCGGTTTTGAAACGGTCGGATTGCGCATGCCGGATCATCCGGTTGCACTTGAATTGCTTCAGACTTTGAACGGCCCGCTCGCTGCTCCGAGCGCGAACCGGAGTGGCAAGCCTTCTCCGACGGAAGCGGGTCATGTGTTAAAGGATTTGCACGGCCGCATTCCACTTATTTTAGATGGTGGTGAAACGGGTGTCGGCGTTGAATCGACCGTTCTGGATATGACCGTGTCGCCCCCTGCGATCCTCCGTCCGGGCGGCGTCACAAAAGAAATGATCGAATCTGTCATAGGCCAGATCTATACGGAAAGCGGTGTGGCTGATGATCAAGCCCCGCGTGCTCCCGGTATGAAGTACATGCACTATGCACCGGAATCCCCGCTATTTGTCATTGCACCGGATGAAGCGAAAATAGCGGAAGCGGTCCGATTATTGCATGCAGACGGAAAAAAAGTGGCTGTCATCGGTCCGGATGAATTTACTATCCCTGAAGCGGATTGGTACTTCGCGGTCGGCCCGCTCCATAAGCCGGAAGCAATGGCCGCTAATTTATACCGGGCGATCCGCCAATGTGATGTGACGGAGGCCGATATTATTCTTGCTGCCGAGACCGAAATGTCTGGCGTGGGTGCTGCCGTCATGAACCGTTTGACAAAAGCTGCAGACGGAAAACGATTCCCCCTGTAATGAAAGATGAATGACCTCACTGGCAGTCGCATAGGATGGACAGATGCGACAGGCAGGGGGGTCTTTTCTTTGGTCGAATTAATCGCGGCATGTATTACAACAATTGACGTCATCGTTATCTACTCTTTATTGCAATTGCGCAAGGGAAGGCTTATGCTCGCTCTATGGACAGCCGTCCTAAATATGGCATTCCCGTTTATGGGTTTTTTCATGGGTCATTTGACGCTTAATCTATTTTCGGTCTGGAGTAATCTGCTTTCGGGTGTCTTGCTCGCTTTGATTGGAATACAAATGATCTTGCAAAATGATGACAGTGAGTTGTTGAAACGGCAGCTTCATCCGTTTTTCATTGCACTGGCGGTCAGTTTGGACACGTTCTCGGTGAGTGTTTCGTTTGGAATGCTTCAACTGAACAAATTGTTATTTATTATTGCCTCTGGTTCCATGTCATTTTTCTTCGCATGCTTAGCACTTTTGATCCGTGGAAATTTTGGGACACGCTATCGCAATATATTGAGGAAATTGGCGGGTGCTGCGTTGTTGATTATGGGAATATTGTCATGTATTCGTTAAATTTTTTGTTTCTTTCTACATGGTTTTCGGTTATTCTAAATATAAGCAGGTGATGTACATGAATATTTATTTGATTTGTACGGGTAATACATGCCGCAGCCCAATGGCGGAAGCAATCTTGCGTTCCAAAAATATTTCAGGCATCTCGGTTCGATCAGCCGGGCTGCATGCGGCAGATGGTTTTCCGATTTCGATTCATTCGGAAACACTCATCCAAGAGATGGACATGCCGTATACCGCTGAATCTCGAGTGATTTCACGCGAGGACGTGGAATGGGCCGACCTCATTTTGACGATGACGGAAGGCCATAAACAGGCCGTGCTGCATCGGTTCCCCGTGGCGGTTGGAAAGCTGTTTACGCTGAAGGAGTATACAAAGCCGGATGGGGATTTGGACGTACAAGATCCGTTCGGCGGCAATTTGCTGGTCTATCGGGAAACGTTTGAGGAACTGACAGTGTATATGGATTTATTAGAGAAGAAATTGACGGAGGAGTAAGGCATGAGCAGACAGAAGGGGAAAAAATTCGGATTGCGGAAGAAACTCGTTCTATTCGTCACGATTTTAGCGATCGTCACCTATTCAACGAGTGCTGTGTTTATTAATTTTATCGGCCCGCAATTCTTTCCAAACATCAAGCCTTTTTGGTTTGACATCATTACATATGCTTTAGGAATTATGTGGTCCGGTATTTTAGCTGGATTATTCAGCACGATCTTGACCAAGCCGCTGCAGAGACTAGAAAAGGCGGCCATTCAAGTGGCGGATGGGAAAATTGGTACAGATATCGAGTTGCCGCGCTCTTCGGATGAAATCCGTTCGGTGGCGGAAGCGTTTCAACAATTGGTCCTTAATCTTCGGACGATTGTCGGACAAATTGAAACGAATTTCGAAAAAACAGCCCATACGGTTGATCGGTTAACAACAGAGACGGGCGCAGCTGCAACACAAGCCGATGCGGTCGCGACAACCATTGCTGAAATTTCAGCCGGAGCGGAATCATCCGCAGTCGCCATCCAGGAAACAGCAGAAGCAATCGAGGACGTTCGGATGCTGGCAGCAGAAGTAAGCAGCCGTGCGGAAGATTCATCCGTACGCTCTGCTGAAATGCTCAAGGAATTGGAACGGACAACCGATGTATTCCGAATTCTAGTGGAAGGCATCCGGAACATGTCCGTGCAGAGCGAACACTCTTTGACAACCATTCGCCAGTTGGATCAAAACGCACAGAAGATCGGCGAAATCGTCCAATTGGTCGGCAGCATTGCGGGCCAGACGAATTTGCTTGCCTTGAACGCATCCATTGAAGCGGCCCGTGCCGGTGAACATGGAAAAGGCTTCGCGGTCGTAGCGGAAGAAGTACGCGTCCTCGCAGACGAAAGTGCTAAATCCGTCCACATGATATCGGAACTGGTTCAAACCATCCAGTCCGACGTATCTAAAGTGGTAAAAGAGATTGAGCAGCAAGTAAAAACGGCTGCGGCGGAAGCAAATCGGGCGAACGAAACGAGCGGCAATGTGGAATCCATGGCGGACAAGGTCAATGGAATGGCCGGCGCTGTCGTTGAAATCACCAAACTCGTCGAAAACCAGCTCGCCAACATCGAAATGACGGCGATCCAATCCCAGGAAGTTGCCGCAATCGCCGAAGAAACATCGGCAGGCGCTGAAGAAGTCCAAGCCGCCACCGACGAACAGGTAAAATCGATCGAACAAACCGATCAAATGGCCATCGAGTTGAAAAAACAATCCGAAGACCTCTACGACGTCATCAAGCAGTTCGACCTCACCCGTTAATTTAAATAGACGATACTAATAAGAGGGTACTATGTTCAGCAGACGAACATAGATCCTCTTTTCTTATGCATGAAACGGAGGAGATGGAACTGATGCGAAAGTCCGAGTGGTTACAAGGAGGTCCGTTTCTTGAAGTCAGTTTCTTGTTGGAACTGAAAGAAGAGAATAAGGAAACGATACAGGAAATTATTATGAAATTGTCAAAGGTCAGAAGTAAGATAGAAATCTATGATAAAAACGTCGGTGACATGATGGATTTGTTTGATAGAGGGTATCCCTATGACGAAGAAGACCCCCAAACAACTTACATGCATTCGTTGCAATTGAGAGTCTACGTCTGTTTATCGAGGGAACGAAGAGCAACGTTACAAATAGAACGGGTCTCTTCAAATGCAGTTATGGTTAATTTTTGGTTTTATGGTTCGATCTTTGATACCTCGGAGTGGGGTCAAATTGGAATAAAAAAAGAGGAAATGCAGGACTTCTCAAATTTTCTTAAAGAGTTATATGCCGAGTATGAGTTTAAAGTGGGCTGCATGGCAATTGAACAAGATGTTCTTGAATTATTTGGGTTAGATGAAACATATCCTAACGAATGTTATCGATACGAGAACATGGTTCCTGAACGTTTTCTTCCCGAATCATCTCATTTCATCAATATCATTTGGAATGAAAAGTACGAGAAATTGAGTGATGTACCTTACAAGCATACAAGGCTTGAGAAAGGCGGAATTCTTATTAGAATTGGGAGTTTTAATGAATGACCTTTTGGGGACAGACGCTGTAGTAAAAGTTCTTAGAAGGTCACCGATGTAAAACTTTGCTGAATTGCCAATAGGAGCAACCAGTGCAGATCCTAATGACAGGCAACCAAAAATCAGTTCCGTTATTTAAATCAACCCCTTGAATGGTCAAAAGCATTCAGCGCGACGTTGAAGATACAATAATGGGGAACTTCCCGCGGTTCGTGTGCCATTTCAAATTTGAGAAACGAGCAGCTGCCAAAACACAGGAGCAACTAATACATAATGCTCCCACGATGTGTTCGAACTTCACGTTTCATTGTCCTTAGTTCAGGGGAATGCAGAGTTCGAACCACTCATATAATCTCCGAACCGCTCGTATCTGCGCTCGAACCACTCGTATAATCTCTGAACTGCTCGTATCCGCGCTCGAACCACTCGAATAATTCGGGAACCGCTCGTATCTGCTCCCGAACCACTCGAATAATTCCGGAACCGCTAGTATCTGCGCTCGAACCACTCGTATAATTTCCTGACCGCTCGTATCCGCGCGCGAACCACTCGTATAATCTCCGAACCGCTCGTATCCGCTCCCGAACCACTCGTATCTGCGCGCGAACCACTCGTATAATTCCGGCATCGCTCGAATCCGCGCCCGAACTACTCGTATATTCCCGAACCGATCGTATCCGTTCCCAGAACGACTCCTATCCTTCCAAACACCATTTCCCCTCACCAAAACAACCCCGTTTCTCAAGCCTTTCCATTCCTTTCCGACATCGAAATAAATGGCGGGGACTGTGTTTTTTTGTTGAACAATGATAGAATGAGTTGTGAGTAAATTACGAAAAGAGGATCGGTATGAAAATCGCTATCTCTTCAGATCATGGCGGCAATCGGCTTCGCCAGGAAATTATGCAGTTGTTGAATGAATTGAATGTGGAATATGTGGATTATGGACCGGATTCCGATGCATCGGTGGATTATCCGGATTATGCTTCGCCTGTTGCCAATGGTGTGGCCAGCGGGGAATTTGACCGGGGCATTCTGATTTGCGGTACAGGGATCGGCATGTCGATTGCCGCAAATAAAGTGAAGGGCATCCGCTGTGCTTTGGTACATGACGTATTTAGTGCTAAAGCGACGCGTGGCCATAATGATTCAAATATATTGGCGATGGGCGAGCGGGTCATCGGGGCTGGGCTGGCGAGGGAAATTGTCGCGACTTGGCTGGATACTCCATTTGAAGGCGGGCGTCATGAACGGCGCATCGCGAAGCTTGCGGAATTAGAAGATAAATAAGGCGGTGGAACAATGGATGCATTGCATTTGTGGAAACTGCAGCTGGAACAGCTTTTAACGGAGTTTGAAGAACAGGCGAAACCGGTTCCGGGAACATTTTTTGTTGTCGGTTGCTCCACGTCCGAAATTGCGGGTAAGCGAATTGGCACAGGCGGCGCATTGGAAGTGGCAGAGGCATTGTTTGCGCCACTGCAAGTTTTTGCGAAAAAACATCGCCTACACCTGGCTTTTCAAGGATGCGAGCATATTAACAGGGCCTTGACGATCGAACGCCAGGCTGCCGAAAGGTTTAATCTGGAGCCAGTATCAGTCATTCCTGTCATCCATGCAGGCGGCTCTATGTCCGCTTATGCATTTGAACATTTGGAAGACGCAGTCGCTGTGGAATCCGTTCGGGCGAATGCGGGGATCGATATTGGCCAGACGCTCATCGGCATGCACTTAAAACCGGTCGCTGTTCCGATCCGGACTTCGATTAAAACAATCGGAGATGCTGTCGTGACGGCTGCGACGACTCGCCCAAAATTAATTGGCGGCGAGCGGGCGGTTTATAAAAGAAGCGACTTGGAAGAGAACTGTTAAGGTACTAATAAAACCAGGTGTTCCTTTCCGCCAATAGCGGAAGGGAGACTTGGCATTGATTAGGCACCTGGATGATACTCGGCCAAGCACTCATAAATTCGTAATAGAACGATATGAAGATGTGAACTCTAAGGGCCAACTGTGAACTACGAAAGGGCTGCTAGACTTCCATCAGGCTACATAATTCTAAGCAAAACCTTTACAGCAATAACTAAAAATGAAACCAAGCGAACCTTTCCATCTGGAGCGAAAGGGACGCTCGGCTTCGGTAGGGATGCCTGCTTTGTTATAAGGCCAGGCACTTCACCGGGCATATATAAATTTGAGGCAAAGGGGAAATGACACATGGATTTGAGCAATGTGAAGCGTGAAGATGCGGCGGTTTTTGAGGCGATTATGGCTGAGAAGAAACGCCAGAATGCTAATATCGAATTGATTGCATCCGAGAACTTTGTTACAGAAGCAGTCATGGAAGCGCAAGGCTCCTATTTGACGAACAAGTATGCAGAAGGCTATCCGGGCAAGCGTTATTATGGCGGATGTGAGCATGTCGACGTTGTGGAGAATATCGCTCGTGACCGTCTGAAAGAAATTTTTGGCGCTGCTTATGCGAACGTGCAAGCCCACTCCGGTGCACAGGCGAATATGGCTGTTTATTTCACAGTTCTTGAGCCGGGCGATACAGTGCTTGGCATGAACTTGTCCCATGGCGGACACTTGACGCACGGAAGCCCGGTTAACTTCTCCGGTATTCTTTATAACTTTGTGGAGTACGGTGTCAGCAAGGAAGATGAGCGCATCGACTACGAAGATGTACGTCAAAAAGCGCTAGAGCACAAGCCGAAGATGATTGTGGCTGGAGCGAGTGCATACCCTCGCGAAATCGATTTTGCGAAATTCCGTGAGATTGCCGATGAAGTGGGTGCGTATCTCATGGTGGATATGGCGCATATCGCGGGTCTAGTAGCAGCTGGAGAGCATCCAAATCCAGTGCCTCATGCTCATTTTGTTACATCGACAACACACAAAACATTGCGTGGACCACGTGGCGGCTTGATTTTGGTCAATGAAGAATTTGCAGAGCAGTTCGGACGTAAAATTGACAAGACGATTTTCCCTGGTATTCAAGGCGGCCCGCTCATGCATGTCATTGCGGCGAAAGCGGTGGCTTTCGGTGAAGCATTGAAACCTGAGTTCAAAACATACATCCAGCAAGTGAAGAAAAATGCGCATGCGTTAGCTGAAGGGTTATTGGCAGAAGGAGTCGATATCGTTTCCGGCGGTACGGACAATCACCTATTGCTCATCAATCTGAAATCACTCGGCATCACTGGAAAAGTGGCAGAACATGTCTTGGACGACGTCGGCATTACTGTGAATAAAAACACAATTCCGTTTGACACGGAAAGTCCATTCGTTACATCTGGTATCCGTATCGGTACACCGGCGGTTACAACTCGTGGCTTTAAAGAAGAAGAAATGAAGGAAGTTGCTGCTATCATTGCGAAGCTTCTGAAAAACCATGAAGACGAGGCTGTAAAAGAAGAAGTGAAGCAACGTGTTGCAGCATTGACAGACCGTTTCCCACTATATAAATAATCCATGCGACAAGCCGCCCCTGAGCGGCTTGTTTTCATTTTCTTGAAACCAAATCAAAAATTTCCAACCAAGCAAGCAACCCAATTCATATTCTTTCCGTCCTACTAAATGAAGAGCGAAAAAACGACAAATTCAGTCGATAAACGCAATTGGCGCATGGCATTGGATCGGCGGAGGAATGCTCAAATAATTCTACATTCATGAACTTTAACAAAGCGCTTGCTGACAATGCCTCTTGGCGGAGGTTTCTGTTATAATGTACAGGACATTCGAAAAGGAGCGATTTATATGGCGAAAGTACACGTTTTTGATCACCCGCTCATTCAGCACAAATTGACACATATCCGGGACGTAAATACCGGAACAAAAGAATTCCGCGAGCTTGTTGATGAAGTGGCGACGTTGATGGCGTATGAAATTACACGCGACTTGCCATTGGATGAGGTGGAAGTGGAAACGCCGGTCCGCATGGCGAAATCGAAGGTGCTGGCAGGAAAGAAGCTCGGTATCGTTCCGATTTTACGGGCAGGCATCGGGATGGTGGATGGCATTCTGAAATTGATTCCAGCCGCGAAGGTGGGTCATATCGGTCTGTTCCGCGATCCGGAAACTTTGCAGCCGCATGAGTATTTTGTGAAATTGCCATCTGACGTATCAGAGCGCGAATTCATCGTTGTGGATCCGATGCTGGCAACAGGAGGAACTGCTGTGGAAGCAGTCAATTCCTTAAAGAAACGCGGTGCGAAGAACATCCGGTTCATGTGCCTGATTGCTGCACCGGAAGGCGTCGAGATCTTTACGGAAGCCCATCCTGATGTGGACGTTTATATCGCTGCACTTGATGAAAAATTGAATGAAAAAGGATATATCGTTCCAGGTTTAGGAGACGCTGGCGATCGACTCTTCGGAACGAAATAACGGGGAAGGCGTGAGTGGTTTGACACGGAAATGGAAAGTGATGACGATCTTCGGAACTCGTCCCGAAGCGATCAAAATGGCACCGCTTGTACTGGAATTGGAAAAGCATACGGAGGATATCGAATCGATTGTCACCGTAACGGCGCAGCATCGCCAAATGCTTGACCAGGTACTTCATACATTCGGCATTACGCCGGATTATGATCTGAATATCATGAAGGAGCGCCAAACGCTAGTCGATGTCGCGACGCGAGGATTGGAAGGTCTTGACCAAATCATGAAGGAAGCGCAGCCGGATATCGTGCTCGTTCATGGAGATACTTCGACCACGTTTATTGGCAGTTTGGCGGCCTTCTACAATCGGATCGCGGTCGGCCATGTCGAGGCCGGTTTGCGGACTGGGAATAAATTCTCGCCGTATCCGGAGGAGATGAACCGGCAATTGACTGGTGTGCTGGCGGATCTTCATTTTGCACCGACTGAACAATCGGCTCGCAATTTGCTGAATGAAGGCAAGCTGGAAGACCGGATCTTCATTACCGGAAATACGGCCATCGACGCACTGCAGACGACAGTGAAAGAAGAATACCATCATCCGATTTTTGATAAAATCGGCGACGATCGTCTTATCCTGCTCACGGCCCACCGCCGGGAAAACCTTGGAGAACCGATGCGCAACATGTTCCGCGCCATCATTCGCCTGCTTGAAAAACACGACGACATTCAGGTCATCTATCCAATTCATATGAATCCGGCTGTCCGTGAAGTGGCACAGGAAATACTTGCGGATAACGAGCGCGTCCATTTGATTGAACCGCTTGAAGTATTGGACTTCCACAATTTTGCGGCACGGTCTCATATCATCTTGACGGATTCAGGCGGCATCCAAGAAGAAGCGCCGTCCCTCGGTAAACCGGTCATTGTCCTTCGGGATACGACGGAACGGCCGGAGGGCATCGCGGCAGGTACGTTGAAGCTTGCCGGAACCGATGAAGAAGCGATCTTTGAATTGACAGATGCTTTGCTTTCGGACGAAGAGGAGTATGCGAAAATGGCGAAAGCGTCCAATCCTTATGGAGATGGACAGGCTTCAAAGCGGATTGTCGAGGCGTTGAAAGGGTATTTATCCTCGATTGAATAAAATCGGGGAGGGTCTATCATAGACCTACCTAGTCAGTATAGAATTTGGAATCGCTCGGCATGCAGGGGAGGCGACAGCTGCCTTCCAGTTTCGCAGCAGCGATTTTCACTGCAGCTGAAAATGCGCGCAGGTTACTAAGAGATTCCATAAAAACTGGGATTGTCCTACCACGGACAATCCTTTTTTAATTCACGAAATTTGGGGTATAGGTGTGTAAGAAGGTGGATGGCGGATGGCTGGAGCAGGAATGCTTATCCTTCGCTGTTTGTGAACAGACTTCACCCAGCTTGCATTCTGATTTCAGAAAAATATGAACTGAGAAAGATAGTTTTCGAACGGCAGCGCAAGGCGGGTGCAGGGGTTGCTTGAATTATCGATTTCCTATTGATGGTAGATTCCATGACAGTCCATCAGATGAAGGGAGCTATTTAATAGGAAGAGATGGTCTGCGTGCCGGTACTATGCAACGGGGTTCAGATGAAATGCAAAGTTCCCTTATGCGGACGCGGTCCCTTTAGGCCGGGAGGCGAACCGCAGATGAAGCCGGCAGCATAAGATAGAAGTCTACTCACCTCGTAAAGTTCGGTGGGGGGAGGTGTTCCTATGTCCATGGATGTAGTTGAAGCATACATCGTCCAATACGGTTATATCGTCATTTTTATCGCTTTGTTTTTTGGAATTGTCGGTATTCCGGCTCCGGAGGAATCGTTTTTATTCCTGATCGGTATGATGGCGGCCAGCAGTCAGCTGCATGTTGCAACAAGCAGTCTCGCTGCAGTGGCGGGTGCGGGGACGGGAATGGTCATCGCTTATTTGGCAGGACGTTTTTTCGGCATGGCGCTGATCCGGAAGTTTGGTAAATATATCGGTCTGACCGAAGAGAAAGTGGCAGTTTTTCAGGGGAAGTTTCGAAAAAGGGCTGTCTGGACGGTGTTTTTAGGATTTTTCTTACCTGGCTTGCGTCAAGCGAGCCCCTACATTGCCGGCATGATGAAAATGGAAGGCAAACAATTTATCTTGATCTCTATTATAGGTGCCATTACATGGGTCGGATTTTATTTCGGCCTCGGAATCCTCTCCGCAACCTATTTGCCAATAAAAGCAGAATATGTACCTTTTATCGGTCTTGCTTTAATACTTATCTTACTCATCCAACTGATCCGCACAGCTTATAAGAAAAAAAGGAATGGAGGTGCCTCAACTTGAAAATTGTTATTTTTCCTTTTTTCCGTTTCCCTTCCGGTCATTCGAAGGTGGCGGAGGCAATCGAGGAACGGATACTGGACATGTATCCGGGAGCCACTTTGAAAACAGTCGATTTCTTAACGTATTGCAACGGCTTGCTTGGAAAATTTGTCTCCTCCTTCTACATGAAAATGATCAATACAACTCCGGAATTTTATCAAAAGGCGTACCGTTTTTTTATTATGAACGAGCAAAATGGCGGAAAGAAACATGTTCGCCGTTTCTCCCCCCTGTATTTCGAAAGGAAGATGCGCAGTTTGATTGAAGAAGAGGAGCCGGATCTATTGGTGTTCACCCATTCCTTCCCGTCGAGCATCTATGGCAGACTTGTCCGCAAACGGAAAATATCGAGCATTCCTGCCATTAACGCGTACACGGACTTTTTTCTGAATGATGTATGGGCGAAATCGGAAGTCATGTATCATTTTGTACCGCATACCGGCGTCCGGGACACGCTAATGGAAACATACGGAGTGCCCGAGGGGAATATTTTTGTCACTGGCATTCCGGTCAAGAAGATCTTTAAAAGCCATTTGCGCCGGCGCAGCCTGCCGCTTCGTCACATGCTCGTGGCAGGAGGGAATACGGGGTTATTCGATATCGAATCGATCGCTTCACTGGTGAATGCATTTCCGGATATCCATTTTACCTTACTATGCGGGCGCAACGCCGAATACAAGCAGCGGCTTGAGCACTTCGGCTTCACGAATGTAACGGTGAAAGGGTATATCGAAAGCTGCGAGGAAATGAATTTCTTATATGAGCAGGCGGACGCCATTTTAACGAAGCCTGGCGGGGTGACGATTGCCGAATCGCTCTATAAGAGAATCCCGATTATGATTTGCAATCATCTTCCAGGACAGGAGCAGATCAATTTACAGCACTTGACGGAAAGCGGTGTGGCCATTGCTATCAACGATGGGAACAACGTGTCGGAGCTGTTGACGGACACAGTACAGTTTGAACAGATGATGGAGAAGATGGATACCTATGTCGACCGGTTGAATTCAGATGTCGAAGGGGCGCTTGAGCAGGTAATCCAGAGAGAATTCACAAAACGCGTCGTTCCGTACTACAAGCCGTGGGATTGGCATACGGGCATGACAGGAATGAAAAGAATACCGCGGCAACTGCAACGATGAGACGAAGGGATCCAGCCGATTCCTTCGTCTTTTCAATGGATTCTCATGGGAATGGTGTCTAGGGGAATCTCTTATAAAATGCAACTTTTTTTTGCTAAAACAAATATGTCGATTGTTTGACAATAAGAAGAGTTTGTGAAGAATTTCACGGGAATCAATTGACATCAAAATGCCCCTATTGTATGCTAACAAAGGGTAAGAATGATAGGGATTCGTACATATGTTGAGCGGAATTGCCATCCAATCGGGTGGATTCTATCATCCTTGCACTGGATGCCAAATCGTTCGTTATTCGCTTCGTCACGTCTGCGTGAATAGCAACGTGTCCAGGTGAATCGAAATTGGCGATTCAATTTACTTAACTTACAGGTTCCGGCCTTTATTCGGAGTCCTAGCGTTGGTACAAGCTTGGCGGATCCGATCCCCCAAGCATCACACATCCACACACCCTGTTCCGTCGGTATGCCGCATGGCCATTGCCAAAATTACATCCAAAATAATAAAACCGGGAGAATCACCTATCATGCATACGCTGCGAGAAATCTTTATAAGACAAAAGAAGGCTCTCTTTTTTTTGCTCGCTTTGTTTATGTTAGGATGGTTTTTTACTGACGTAAAGACAATTTTTGCGGGTTTAATTCTCGGTTCGCTATTAGGATTGTATAATTTTTGGATACTTGTCCGTAGAATGGAAAGATTTGATCGTTCTATAACGGAAGGAAAGGGAAGAAGCTCGCTTGGGACGCCTTTGCGTTTCGCGTCCGGAGTTGCGGCGGCGGCCATTGCGCTTGCCATGCCCGAAACATTCAATCTGATCGGTACGGTGATCGGCCTTATGATCCCTTATGCCTGGTTGCTGATTGATAGGATACTATTTCACGCAAAGAATCCTTAATCTGATTGCACAAGGGAGGTGAACGAAACGTGAACCATGAAAATCCGTCTTTCGTTTTATTCGGATTAAGCTTTAACCCAGCCAACATCATGATGTTATTCATCACATGCCTAATTGTATTCCTGATTGCATTCTTCTCAACTCGCAACCTTAAGGTTAAGCCGACAGGTATGCAAAATTTCATGGAATGGGTCATGGACTTCGTCAAAGGAATTATCAAGAACAATATGGATTGGAGGACAGGCGGGCGATTCCATGTACTCGGTATTACGTTGATCATGTTCGTCTTCGTAGCCAACATGCTCGGGTTACCAATGGCAGTTGTCTGGGATCATGAGCTTTGGTGGAAATCACCGACAGCCGATCCGGTCATTACGATGACACTCGCAACCATGGTCGTTGTATTGACGCACTTCTATGGTGTGAAGATGCTTGGAGTAAAAGGATACTTCAAGACATACCTTCAACCGATGCCATTCTTGGCACCGCTGAAGATCATTGAAGAGTTTGCGAATACGCTGACGCTCGGTCTTCGTCTTTACGGTAACATTTTCGCTGGGGAAATCCTTATCGGACTTCTCGCTTCACTTGGGGCTTCAAGCGCATTCGGCTTAGCCGGAGCATTGATTCCTGCACTTGCTTGGCAAGGGTTCTCGATATTCATCGGAGCGATCCAAGCTTTCATTTTCGTTATGTTAACGATGGTCTACATGGCACATAAAGTGGACACGGACCATTAAACATATATAACCCGGGCAACGGGAGCAAAAACATACTATTTAATTATTAGGAGGATATTACACAATGATAGGTTCAGTTGGTCTATTAGCAGCAGCACTAGCAGTTGGTCTAGGTGCACTTGGAGCAGGTATCGGTAACGGTTTGATCGTTTCTAAGACAGTCGAAGGTATTGCACGTCAACCAGAAGCACGCGGTATGCTTCAAACTACAATGTTCATCGGGGTAGCGTTAGTTGAGGCCCTTCCGATCATCGCAACAGTTATCGCGTTCATCGTTATGAACAAATAAGAATAGGTCCATACTATTTAAATGGCGAAGTACGCTAGTTTGTCCTTCGCCATTCATTTATGTCGCTCGGCGGCAGTTGAAATTGAAAATAAAGAATTAGTGTTCTTTCTATAACGAATCGAAATGAAAAAGTTATAAGCTCTTGAAGGGAGTGAAACAATCGTGTTTGGAGAATCCTTCGTCCTTTTGTCAGCGAAAGCTGACGCTGGATTTTTGGCAGCTTTGAACGACCGGCTGAATCTTGGCGATATCATCGTCACGGTCCTATTCTTCACAATCCTTATGGTTCTTTTGAAAAAGTTCGCATGGGGCCCGCTTATGGGTGTGATGGATCAGCGTGCCGAGTTGATTGCCAATGAAATCGAAGCGGCTGAAAAAAGCCGTCTTGAGTCTGAAAAACTTCTTGAAGAACAACGCGCCCTATTGAAAGAAGCGCGTGATAACGCACAATCGATTGTTGACAATGCGAAGAAGCTTGGCGAATCGCAACGTGAGGAATTGATCGTGGCAGCTCGTGCGGAAGTAAACCGCATGAAGGAATCTGCAGCTCTTGAAATCGCAACTGAGAAAGAAAAAGCAGTTGCTGCGGTACGTGAAGAATTCGTTTCTCTATCGATCCTTGCAGCGTCCAAAGTACTTGGCAAAGAAATTTCCGAGGAAGACAACCGTGCTTTGATTGAAGAAACGATTGTGAAGGCAGGCGAAGGCCGATGAGCCAATCGGTTGTAGCAAAGCGTTATGCGACAGCATTGTTTGAACTGGCGCAAAAAAACGGGCAAACCCTTTCCATTCAGGAAGACTTGGCTGAATTGAACAAGGCGTTCCGTGAAAATAAAGGTCTTGGACAGTTAATGACTTCCCCAGATCTGACAGTAACAAAGAAAAAAGAATTGCTTGCAGGCGTCCTAAAGGGTGCCAATCCGGTGATCCTGAACACGCTTTATGTTCTGCTTGACGCAAAGCGCATGGATGAAGTGCTCAACGTGTTTGAGGAATTCCATGAACTTGCGAACAATGCAGCAGGCATCGCGGATGCAAAAGTTTATTCCACACGTCCTTTGACGGATCTCGAGAGCAACTCGATTTCCACAACATTTGCACATAAAGTTGGCAAACAAGCTTTACGTATTGAAAATATCATCGATCCAAGCTTGATTGGAGGCATCCGCCTTCAGATCGGCAATCAAATTTACGATAGCAGCATCGGCGCGAAGCTCGAGAAATTGCAACGTAAATTGATCGGATCCTAATCTGAATTTTGAGGGGTGACATACATGGGCATCAAAGCTGAAGAAATCAGCACGCTGATAAAGCAGCAGATTGAAAACTATCAGTCTGAGATGGAAGTAAGCGAAGTCGGTACGGTTATCCGAATCGGTGACGGTATCGCTCTTGCTCATGGCCTCGACAACGTCATGGCCGGAGAACTGCTTGAGTTCTCAAACGGTGTCATGGGTATGGCGCAAAACTTGGAAGCGAACAACGTAGGTATCGTTATCCTTGGACCATACACAGGCATTAAAGAAGGCGATGAAGTACGTCGTACAGGCCGTATTATGGAAGTACCTGTCGGTGAGGAATTGATTGGACGCGTAGTAAACCCACTTGGTATGCCAGTGGATGGACTTGGTCCGATCGCTACAACAAAAACTCGTCCGATTGAAAGCCCGGCGCAAGGCGTTATGGCTCGTAAATCCGTTCATGAACCATTGCAAACAGGTATCAAAGCGATTGACGCGCTTGTACCGATCGGCCGTGGACAACGTGAATTGATCATCGGAGACCGTCAAACAGGTAAAACGACTGTTGCGATCGATACAATCTTGAACCAAGCGGATCAAGACATGATTTGTATCTACGTGGCAATCGGCCAAAAAGAATCAACAGTTCGTGGGGTTGTCGAAACACTTCGTAAGAACGGCGCGCTTGATTACACAATCGTTGTAACAGCATCCGCTTCTCAACCGGCTCCACTTCTATACTTGGCACCATACACAGGAGTAACAATGGGAGAAGAGTTCATGTTTAATGGCAAGCACGTTCTTGTCGTTTATGATGACCTTTCGAAACAAGCAGCGGCTTACCGTGAGCTTTCCTTGCTACTTCGCCGTCCTCCAGGCCGTGAAGCATATCCTGGTGACGTATTCTACTTGCACTCCCGTCTACTCGAGCGTGCAGCGAAACTGAACGATACATTAGGTGCAGGTTCCATTACAGCACTTCCATTTGTTGAGACACAAGCTGGGGACATCTCCGCTTATATCCCGACAAACGTTATCTCCATCACTGATGGACAGATCTTCTTGCAATCGGATCTATTCTTCTCGGGCGTACGTCCGGCGATCAACGCTGGTCTTTCCGTATCCCGTGTAGGTGGTTCCGCGCAAATCAAAGCGATGAAAAAAGTTGCGGGTACACTTCGTCTTGACCTTGCGGCATATCGTGAACTTGAAGCGTTCTCTGCTTTCGGTTCTGACCTTGACGCAGCGACAAAAGCGAAATTGGACCGCGGTGCACGTACGGTTGAAGTCTTGAAGCAAGACTTGAACAAGCCACTTAAAGTCGAATACCAAGTTGTGATCCTTTATGCGCTCACACGCGGACATCTCGACGACGTTGCTGTACATGACATCCTTCGCTTCGAAAGCGAAATCAACAACTGGCTCGAATCGAACCACACTGAAGTGTTGGATCATATCCGTACGACAAAAGATCTTCCGTCCGATGACGTGATGAAAGAAGCCATCAGCGCATTCAAGAAGACATTTGTTCCGTCTGAAGCTTAATTGATTCTCGGGTTTTGATCTAAATAAACGATAAGGTGGTGAATTGCCAGTGGTATCATTACGCGATATACAAAGCCGTATTAATTCAACGAAGAAGACGTCTCAAATCACGAAAGCGATGCAGATGGTTTCCGCTTCCAAGCTGAACCGTGCGGAAATGAACGCCAAAGCGTTTGTTCCTTACATGGATAAGATGCAGGAGGTTGTTGGTGCGATCGCAGGTGCGACATCCGATTCCGGACACCCGATGCTAGTCAGCCGCCCAGTGAAAAAGACAGGTTATATCGTTGTGACATCCGACCGCGGACTCGTAGGCGGTTACAACAGTAACGTGCTGCGTGCGGTAAAACGTGCGATCGAGTCCCGCCACTCGAAAGACGATGTGAAAATCGTCGCAATCGGGCGGAAAGGCCTTGATTTCTTCAACCGCCTTGGATACAACGTTGTCGATAGCCTCGTCGGCTTATCGGACCACCCTTCTTTTGATGAAATAAAAACAATCGCGACTCGTGCTGTTGGCATGTTCACAGAAGGCGAATACGATGAAGTGTACTTGTACTACAACCACTTCGTCTCCGCCATCTCCAGTGAAGTGACGGAAAAGAAACTACTTCCGCTCACGGATCTTTCACCAGCGTCAACAATGTCTTCGTATGAATTCGAGCCTTCAGCTGAAGTGATTCTCGAAACGCTTCTTCCGCAATACGCGGAGAGCCTCATCTACGGAGCCGTGCTGGATGGAAAAGCGAGCGAACATGCTTCAAGTATGACAGCGATGAAGACTGCAACAGATAACGCCAGCGAATTGATCGATTCGTTGACACTCGTATTCAACCGCGCTCGCCAAGCTGCCATTACTCAGGAAATCACTGAGATTGTCGGCGGGGTAGCCGCACTCGAATAGAGGAACGAACTGAACGGGAAAAGTAAGACAGGAGGGAAAAGCATGAATAAAGGACAAATCCTTCAGGTTATGGGTCCGGTTGTCGACGTTTCATTTGCAGACGGACAGCTTCCATCGATCTATAACGCATTGAAGGTTCAAATCGAACGTCCGAATGCAGAAGCTGAAACGCTCACGCTTGAAGTGGCACTTCACCTTGGTGACGACTCAGTCCGTACCATTGCGATGTCATCGACTGACGGCCTGAAACGTGGCTCTGAGGTCATTGACACAGGCGCGGCTATTTCAGTACCGGTCGGAGCAGCAACACTAGGACGCGTATTTAACGTACTTGGAGATGTAATCGACCTTGGAGAGGAAGTACCTGCTGGCGAACGCCGCGACCCGATCCACCGTCAAGCTCCACAATTTGAAAACCTTTCAACTCAAGTTGAAATTCTTGAAACAGGCATTAAAGTCGTTGACTTGCTTGCGCCATACATCAAAGGTGGTAAGATCGGTCTCTTCGGAGGTGCGGGCGTAGGTAAAACCGTACTTATCCAGGAATTGATCAACAACATCGCTCAAGAACACGGTGGTATCTCCGTATTCGCGGGTGTTGGTGAGCGTACACGTGAAGGTAACGACTTGTACCATGAAATGACTGACTCCGGAGTTATCAGCAAAACTGCGATGGTCTTCGGTCAAATGAACGAGCCTCCTGGCGCACGTATGCGTGTTGCACTTACAGGACTTACGATGGCAGAATACTTCCGTGATGAGCAAGGCGCGGACGTTCTTCTCTTCATCGACAACATCTTCCGCTTCACACAAGCGGGTTCAGAAGTATCAGCCCTTCTTGGCCGTATGCCTTCTGCCGTTGGTTACCAGCCGACACTTGCAACAGAGATGGGTCAGCTTCAAGAGCGGATCACTTCAACAAACGTTGGTTCCGTAACATCTATCCAAGCGATCTACGTACCAGCCGATGACTATACTGACCCGGCACCGGCTACGACGTTCGCTCACTTGGATGCAACAACGAACCTGGAGCGTAAACTTTCTGAAATGGGTATCTACCCTGCAGTTGACCCATTGGCATCCACTTCACGTGCACTAAGCCCTGAAATCGTTGGGGAAGAGCACTATGAAGTAGCTCGTCAAGTACAATCCACATTGCAGCGTTACCGTGAGCTTCAAGACATTATCGCGATCCTTGGTATGGATGAGCTCAGCGAAGAAGATAAGCTAGTTGTAGGACGCGCACGCCGCATCCAGTTCTTCTTATCACAAAACTTCCACGTAGCGGAGCAATTCACAGGACAACCGGGATCTTACGTACCTGTTGCTGAAACGATCAAAGGCTTCAAGGAAATCTTGGAAGGCCGTTACGATCACCTTCCGGAAGATGCATTCCGTCTCGTTGGACGCATCGAAGAAGTTATCGAAAAAGCGAAAAGCATGGGCGTAGAGGTCTAATAAAAGGGTTCAGGAGGGAATAAAATGAGTACCATCAAAGTAAATATCGTCACTCCCGACGGCCCTGTTAGTGAAACCGAAGCAAATATGGTTATTGCCGCCACAGAAACGGGCGAAATCGGGATTCTTCCCGGCCATATCGCAATGGTTGCACCTTTGAAAATCGGTGCTCTCCGCCTGAAAAAGGACAATTCGACTGAAGCGATCGCTGTACACGGCGGCTTCATCGAAGTTCGTCCGGATGTCATTACCGTTTTGGCACAACAAGCGGAAAAGGCTTCCGATATCGATCTCTCTCGTGCACAGCGTGCTGCCAAACGGGCAGAAGAAGCGCTACAAGCGAAAGCGGATAATCTGGAAGCCAAGCTGATCGAACTCGATTTGCAACGGGCCATTAACCGGATAAACGTTCACGAAATGAGATAAGTGCGTAGGAATGACGGGCAGAGGTCTTTTTCTGCCCGTTTTTTCCCTTTTAGTGTTTGAGTAAGGAGCTTGAAAATTGACCAATATATTATTGTATAATCCTTTATTAGCGATCCTTTCCCACATCTTTTTCATCGGACTTTCGTTTTACGCCCTTCAAGCCATCATGCCCGAAAAAATCATCAAAAAGAATCAAGTGTTCCGTGCGCAACTTTTATTCATTTTATTGAGTTTTGCGATAGGTTCAGCCGTATCAAATTTCTTTTTAGACATATCCTATTGGTCAGGAAGGATCCCGACCTACTTCCAATAAAATTTATTTTGGAAAAGAGGCATACTTCAGGGGATAGCGGGTAGAGAGTTAGTAGGCCGAAAAACAACTGTCATGAATAACGTAAACTGTAACTTTTTGCCGGTGAACTCCATGCTATCGCCGCGTGTATGGCCATTCATATACGGGGCGATGGCATGAAAACAAAAACAGGTTTAATTATCCACGTTTGAGGAAATTACATACTATCGCCGACATTCGCCCAAGAAAGCGGATGACACAAATCGCCAAATGGGTACATATTATAGACTATCTTATCGATAGAGGGAAAATAGCTCTGCGGTTACTTGTTTAATAAGGTGGGGCATTGTAGAATAGTATGTGTTTTTATGCTTAATTTATGTGAATAAAATGTACAGTGACTATAAGGCTAAGAGTATAACTTTGGAGTCGGAGGGGCTTTTTGTGGACAAAATCATAATTAATGGTGGACGTGTTCTTCGCGGAAATGTTCGTGTGGAAGGAGCAAAAAATGCGGTCTTGCCAATATTGGCTGCTGCGTTACTCGCGTCTGAGGGTCCCAATATCATACGCGATGTTCCGAACCTTTCGGATGTCAGAACAATAAATGAAGTAGTGAAGAGCTTGAACGCTGCAGTGGAATATTTCCCTGAAGCCGGTCAAGTGATTATTGACTCAAGCAAACAGCTTGCGACAGAAGCGCAATTTGAATATGTACGTAAAATGCGTGCATCGATCCTTGTCATGGGACCTTTGCTTGCACGGCACGGCTTTGCACGCGTAGCGATGCCAGGCGGATGTGCCATTGGGTCTCGTCCAATCGACCAGCACTTAAAGGGCTTTGAAGCGATGGGCGCAGAAATCACATTTGGCAACGGGCATGTGGAAGCGAAAGCGGCACACGGCCTACGCGGGGCGAAAATTTATTTGGACTTCCCGAGTGTCGGTGCGACTGAAAACATCATGACTGCTGCAGCGCTTGCGAGAGGTACAACGATTATCGAAAACGCGGCAAAAGAGCCGGAAATCGTAGACCTTGCCAATTTCATCAATGAAATGGGCGGAAAGGTTGTCGGCGCCGGAACAGATGTCATTCGGATCGAAGGCGTTTCAAAACTATATGGGACAACGCATCACATTATTCCAGACCGGATTGAAACAGGAACGTTCATGGTGGCAGCAGCCATTACGGGCGGCGATATCATCATTGAAAATGCAGTTCCTGAGCACAATGCTGCGTTAATTTCCAAATTAGGCGAGATGGGCGTCAATATTACGGAATTGGATGAAGGACTGCGGATCACCGCAAAGTACCCATTGCGGGCGGTTGACTTGAAAACGATGCCGCATCCAGGATTCCCGACTGACATGCAGTCGCAAATGATGGCACTTATGCTGACAGCAACAGGTACAGGTGTATTGACAGAGACGGTATTTGAAAACCGCTTCATGCACGTGGAAGAATTCCGCCGCATGAACGCCAATGTCAAAATCGAAGGACGTTCGGTTATCATTTCGGGTCCGTCGAAGTTACAAGGGGCTGAAGTAGCCGCAACTGACTTGCGCGCTGCCGCCGCATTGATTCTGGCAGGTCTCCATGCGGAAGGCATCACACGTGTCACAGAACTGGATCATCTCGACAGAGGATACGTCGACTTCCATAAGAAGCTGAAAGCGCTTGGCGCGGACATCGAACGCGTTTCTTCTGAAACAACTGAAAAACAAACACAACTCGTCTGAGCAACGGATTTATCCATGTTTCATTCGAATCGAACCGCATTCTTCCGGGAATGCGGTTTTTTCATTTCACCAGCCCGGACCGGTCATAATTGATGCACCATCTCATATAGTTAACTATGGACAAACTACTAACCGTTTTATTCATCATTCTCTTATTCTTTATGCCAATCATATTGAAACCCGCACTCACAGCAGACAAAACGGCCAACGTGGCGTATGACGACCCGTGCACCGTCTGGATCACGGTGGAGGGGATGGACGAACCCGTTCCCCTTGAAGAATACGTTCTCGGCGTGGTCGCCGGTGAAATGCCTGCTACGTTCCAGGACGAGGCATTGAAAGCTCAGGCGATCGCTGCACGCACATACGCCCTCCGGTCAACCGACAACGGCAAAAAAACAATCGCCGCCACCGTTTCCGCCCAAGTGTATAAAAACAAAGCGGAGCGGAAAGAACGATGGGGAAAGGAGTTTAAACGGAACGAACAAAAGCTTCGGGAAGCAGTTGAAGCGACGAACAGTCAAGTGATTGAATACGAGGGGGAAATGATCACAGCCATGTTTTTCTCCACGTCGAACGGTAAAACAGAAGCCTCCCAAAATTATAGCGGCAACCCGATTCCGTATTTGCAAAGTGTGGACAGCCCTGGAGAAGCGGCAGTCGCACCCGAAGTGGAACGACGCAAGGAAATGACCTTGACCGAATGGAACCGGCTCATCGGCTCCACGTGGACCGCAGATCGCTTCAAAAATCTTCAGCTTGTCCGAAATCAAACCAGCCGCGTCCAAAAAGCCGTATCCGACAACTTTGAAATGAGCGGGCGCGACATGCGCGACGCCCTCGGCCTGCCGTCCACCGACTTCAACATCGCCTACGACGTCACCAATCAAATCGTCCATGTCACCACACAAGGATACGGACACGGCGTCGGCATGAGCCAATACGGAGCGGAGGCTTTCGCCCAGAAAGGATGGACCGCCGAACAGATCCTCGCCCACTATTATACGGGCACCTTGATAAATAATTTTGAAAACAATGAATCGGAATGTTTAAAAACACCTCCACTTGCAAACAATAGCAAGTGAGGTGATGACCATGCGAGAAGAAAAACCGAAATTCCCTTCTCAAAAGACTAAGAGTACAAAGAAAAATAGTTGGCTCTGGCCAGCCATCTATTCCGGTATTGCCGTCGTATTCGTCGGCATGATCTGGGGTTACAACGCAATCATAAAACAAGACAAGACCGAAACGGCCGAAGTTGTCAACAATGAGGACGACACAATCATCGAGACGAACGCATCCAAGGAAGTACTCAAATACCCATTCAACGAAGACCTACTTGAAAGTGTGGCCATTTTACAAGAGTACTATGACGCGGAAGCTGACGACGACATGAGAGAAAGCGCTTTGCTCGTCTTCAATCAAACCTATGTCACAAACAGCGGAATCTCCATCTCCGTAAACGACGAACCATTTGAAGTCGTCGCAGCCATGAGCGGCACAGTGGAACAAGTCATCGTTGACCAATTCAAAGGCAGCGAAGTCACGATCTCCCACGCCGACGGCAAAAAGACCATCTACGGATCACTCACCGGCGTCCTCGTCCAAGAAGGCGACGAAGTGCTCCAAGGTGCACCACTCGGTACTGCGACAAGCAACGAATGGAACGCCCAAGCCGGCACCCACCTGCACTTCGAGGTCCAGCAAGACGGCGTCTCCGTCAACCCACGTTCCCTACTTGCATTCTGATTTGCGTAAAAGCCGCTTCTGCAAAGCGGCTTTTTTTTATTGACTGGTGGTGCTGAAGTTGATGGGTGAGCGTTAAAGATACTGGAGAATACGCATAAATATGGGCTACTCATCAAAAAGTGGCCTGGCAACTTGTTAGAGGACCGGGAGTGCTCATATATTGCAAAAAGTGCTCGTATAATCGAAAGATTGCTCATAAGTGGTGGAAGACTGCTCGTAAGTCGGCAAGAGTCCTCGTA
>NZ_JAKMHX010000005.1 GCF_022048975.1 Sporosarcina cyprini
GGCTCTGTTGCAAAAATCGTGAAGCTTGAGCATGCTTGGCGGAGATTGGACGGACGGAACGATGACGGATTTCAAGTGGCGCCATTTCCAGGGTGATGTGATCCTGTGGGCGGTGCGCTGGTATTGTCGCTATCCGATCAGCTATCGCGACCTTGAGGAAATGCTGGCGGAACGCGGCATTTCGGTCGACCATACGACGATCTATCGCTGGGTCCAGTGCTACGCCCCGGAGATGGAGAAGCGGCTGCGCTGGTTCTGGCGGCGTGGCTTTGATCCGAGCTGGCGCCTGGATGAAACCTACGTCAAGGTGCGGGGCAAGTGGACCTACCTGTACCGGGCAGTCGACAAGCGGGGCGACACGATCGATTTCTACCTGTCGCCGACCCGCAGCGCCAAGGCAGCGAAGCGGTTCCTGGGCAAGGCCCTGCGAGGCCTGAAGCACTGGGAAAAGCCTGCCACGCTCAATACCGACAAAGCGCCGAGCTATGGTGCAGCGATCACCGAATTGAAGCGCGAAGGAAAGCTGGACCGGGAGACGGCCCACCGGCAGGTGAAGTATCTCAATAACGTGATCGAGGCCGATCACGGAAAGCTCAAGATACTGATCAAGCCGGTGCGCGGTTTCAAATCGATCCCCACGGCCTATGCCACGATCAAGGGATTCGAAGTCATGCGAGCCCTGCGCAAAGGACAGGCTCGCCCCTGGTGCCTGCAGCCCGGCATCAGGGGCGAGGTGCGCCTTGTGGAGAGAGCTTTTGGCATTGGGCCCTCGGCGCTGACGGAGGCCATGGGCATGCTCAACCACCATTTCGCAGCAGCCGCCTGATCGGCGCAGAGCGACAGCCTACCTCTGACTGCCGCCAATCTTTGCAACAGAGCCG